>NZ_BAAAME010000025.1:0-4624 GCF_039529015.1 Aeromicrobium alkaliterrae | reverse complement strand
ACGGCGGCGAAGGCACCCCGTACGACATCCGCGCCGAGATCGGCCAGATCCACCCCAAGGTCGCGCCGATCGAGGGCGAGCGGGTCGTGACGAAGACAGCGCCCAACGCCTACGTCGGCACCGAGCTCGGCGAGCTCGTCGACGCTGCCGGCCACGATGACGTCGTCATCGCCGGGTTCATGACGAACATGTGCGTGCAGTTCACCACGGAGGGCAGCTTCTTGAACGGGAAGAAGCCCACGGTCGTCGCGGACGCATCGGCCACCCGGCCGCTGGAGACGGTCGTCTCCGCGGTGTCGGCGAAGCAGCTGCACGACAGCGCACTGGCGACGATCGCGGACCTGTACGGCGTCGTCGTCAAGACGGCCGACGACCTGTCATAAGCACGGAAGAAAGGGGTATCGATCATGTCCACCGACGATCAGGGGTGCCCGGTCGGTCACCACCAGGCCGCTCAGACGCCCGTCCCGAAGGTGCTCTCGCGGTCGCCGCACCGCAATGTCGACGAGATCGACCCGCACGACCTGGACATGACCGCCTTCTGGTCGGACCCGCGCGTTCGAGCCCGGGAGTCGGTCGTCCAGATCGACACCGACATGCAGGTCAGCTACGCCGCTCTCAAGGCCGAGCTGATCAAGCACCTCTCGCCAGTCATCGTCGTCAACAACGAGGAGCGGGGCGGCGAGTACACCCTGGTCCTCAACGGGAAGACTGAGTCGCTGCACCCCATCTCGAGGACGTTCGAGCTTGCGAAGTCGGTGGCCCACGTCCCGCTGGGGATCTTCTCGGTGATCGCTCCGTACCTCAATCGCGCGGAGACGACGGACTGGGCGGAGCCTCTGTCCGCCTTCGGACGCACGCTGCGCACCGCTCGCGAGCGCTTGCGTGACGCGGACATGCCGTCGGGACTCGAAGCCTCGAGCCGGGTGATCCTGGACGCCGGCATCGCGTACATCGACAAGGCGGTCGCCGACGGGCACGTCTCGATCGCCTCGTTCGAACAGTTCTCCGCCAGCGTGTACCCCAGCATCCGCACGAACATGAAGTTCGCCGCGGACGCTCAGATCCGCGGAGTCCGCAAGATCATGAAGAAGTGGAAGAAGCAGATCGGCGAGAAGGGCTGGAAGGACCTCTACGTCGTCGTCCTCTCCATATGGACGACGTCGGTTCTCAACCAGAACTCGATCATCATCCGGACGCTCATGGACCCCGGGAGCGTCGACAGCCACCTCATCGATCTGCCGGCGGCCGAGTTCCCCGCCGATCCCGTGTTCGTGGCCCTCGACAACCTGGCCAGAATCGTGCAGGACAACGTCGCAGCCGAGATGGTGTTCCCGACTGATCAGGTGGTCGCTGACGCGCTCAAGGGACCCGAGGACCTGCTCTCACAGACCATCCTCGGCGAGCTCGACGAGGACGGGTCGGAAGAGGTGGTCCGGGCGTCGTGACGTCCGAGGGGCTCCGATCCCTTCAACGCACTCGAACCCCGACACGCGTTCGCCTGTCGGGGTTCGAGCACGTCGACGATGGTGGAGCCTAGGGCCCGCTCCACTACCTGACGACCGTCGGTCTCGATGACGAAGTGCGATCGAAAGTCAGTGCGAACCACGCACACCAGGGAGCGTCGGGGTTCCGGCGGACCCGGGCTCGGGCCATCCGGCGAGGTGACCCAACCACGCAAGGCTGATCCACTCGCCGGTGATCGTGATGCTGGCTCGGGGTTCGCGGGCGTCCGCCACGTCGAGGCTCCATGGAGCTCGGGGGTCCCGGCCCGTCCGGCCGCTTGGCACCGCGCGAAGTAGCCGGAGGTGCTCCAGCGGCACGTCGATGACCTTCGTGAGCGGAGCGATCTCCGCTTTGTCGGCGTACAGCGTGATGGGGTGTTTGTTCGTCCACCGGTTACCCAGCCACGTGACATCGCCCCCGACCAGGGGAGGTTCGACGTCCAAGGGCTCACGAACGTCGTGAGGCAACCGGGGCCGGATCGGCCGCCGGCGCGGGATGTCACCGGCTGAATCCCCGCCGATCGCCAAGGGGATGTTCACCGCGATCACGGCCACCCACTTCAACAGGTGCCAGAGGCGCAGACCCAGCACGCGGATTCGCGGCATCCGCTGGACGTTCCAGGCAACGACCTCGTCCATGCGGACCGATCGTTCGGAGCGAGCCATGCCCGTCATCGTAGTGAGCGGTCCCGGTCGACACGTGCCCTCAAGCGCGAATGGGTCGTCGCTGCGACCGGGGAGCCACCAACCTCAGACGGCGACACGTGTCTGCGCGATCGACGACCTCGAAGCCCTGGTTCGATTCGACTATCGCGTCAGCCGCACAACGCGGACGCCTAGCGAGTGACGATTGTGACTTCCTCGTCCTGCGACGACAGGTCCGTCGAGCTCAGGCTGTCGGTGTCGGGGTCCGGCGCGACGGGGTCCCGTAGCTTCGGCGGGGCGGGGGCCCAGGGCTTCACGTTCTGGACGACGTCTCCGTAGAACCCGTCGAGGGTGTCGAGCACTGTGTCGATGAAGGCACCGCGTCCGCGCCCACGCTTGCTTCCCATCGTCGCCACGCGCGCCACACGGAACGACTTCAGTTCGCGCGCCGGATCCTCGATCAAGACCTTCGGTTCATCTCGAACCGCACGCAGGAGCTCTGCCGCGCCACCGCCGCGCACTCGGGCGGCGAATGCCTCGATGCGCACGTCGTCTGGGGCGTCCTTCAATTGTCGAACCAGCCAGTTGACTCGCGTTGTCGACCGACCAGTCTGGGGCGCGGGAACGTCCACGTGGCAGGAGACCTGCGACGCGCGGAGGTCAGCGGTGACGGTGATAGGACCGACGGCGCCGGGGATCTTGATGGAGCCGGTGAGCACGCCTGAGTCGGCGAGCGACTTCACGAGCTCAGCTCCGCGGAGCTTGGGGTCCGCTAGGTCCTTGCGTGACAGGTTCTGGACGACGTCGGTACCAAGACGTTGCCCCAGGCGAAGGGACGCGTACCGGAGGAGTGCATCGAAGCGAGAGACGACTTCGGGGGCGTGAGGATCGTTGGCGCGGAGAGTGCCGGCAGCGACAGACTCACGGACCGCAACCCAGTGCTGTCCCATGTCGTCGAGGTCGAGGGCACCCGAACGCTCATGCTCCAGGTAGCGAATGAGCTCGCCGAGGATCCACGCCTGTTCCGGATCGGAGACACCTCGGTGCTCCTTCTGGACGATGGCCGTCGCCAGGACCTCAGACCACGACCAGTGGACGAGCGCGACCTTTCGGAGCTTCCTGCGATCGACCGCAGTCGGATGCTGGCCGGGTGTTGGCGGGATCTCGTTGCTGATGGTGATCAGCGCATCGAACCCCTCCGCGCGAGCGATGTCGAGGTAGTTCTCGAGCTGCTGCGTCTCAAGTTGGTTCTTGCCGGTCTTGACCTCGACCAGGGCGGTCCACTCTCGCGCTCCGCGGCGGACCCGGATGAGTCCGTCGGGGTAGATGCGACTCTCGCCAAGCATGAAGGGCACTTCGATGAAAGTTGTGACGCTTCCCGCTGGAGCGCCGAGACCACTCAGCAGGGCCTTCGCGAAGTCGGGAACGACGCCAAGGACAGCGAGCAGTGCAGATGTTGCCCGGCGCTCCTGCTCGGTCGCCCCGTTGATGCCGGACGTCGGTATCAACCGAGCCGCGTGCCAGGTCTCCTCGCTCACGATGACGCTCCAATCGGTGATGTGGAGCACACATTAGGCGACGTGATGGCCACGATGCGCGCTTCCGGCCCGTACTCGCGTCCGATTGGAACGGCTCGATCCAGTGCCATAACCGACTCAATCCACCCCGGGGGACGCGGCAGTTAGGTCACAACCGCGGCACGCGAGGGCTGGGATGCGTATGAAGACTGGATCAAGTTACGCGGGCCGGAGCGACGGCATCCCTGAGCCGAGCGAGGTCATGGGGCGGGATCCTGACGACGATGATCGTCGCCTCGTTGGAGACGTCGGCGAGTTCGGTCATGTGGAACGACCAGACATCGGCGGTAAAGGCAAAGGGCGCGAGCGCGACAAATGCCTTCCAGTGGTGCTCTTCGATGGGCGTGACCCATCCCGTCACCTCGTAAGCCTCACGCTTTGGTGCGAGAATCGACGCGGCCTCAACGACATCCTCGGGCCAGGATTCGGCCCACTGCCATGGGACTTCCAGTTGAAGCCGGTCCGCACGGGGTCGCACGAACTCGAGGGCCGCGCGGCACGCGGCAATCTGCTGAACTCGGCTCAGGCCAACCGTGTCGACCTGATAGACGGGATCGAGATGCTTCCTGCTGAACCACACAAGGACATCGTTACTCATCGACAGGACACAGACTTGCACCACGACTTCGAACGCTTAGATCAGTTCGTCTCTACAGCGGCCGATGGCACGTGGTGGACCTCAGCATCAGCTCGGGCGAGCGATGCGTCCGTCCTGTAATCACGTGCAATTCCGGGACGCAACTATTTCGGGGTGAGCTCTCCCCACCGTCCCTTAGAGGCACAGCGAGCGAATCGTCAGACGAGACTCGACGAGCGGATCTCTCGGAATCTCCGATGAAGCTGATGGTGGAGCCTAGGGGACTCGAACCCCTAACCCCCTGCTTGCAAAGCAGGTGC
>NZ_BAAAME010000024.1:0-610 GCF_039529015.1 Aeromicrobium alkaliterrae | reverse complement strand
AAGTTCACGACCCAACAAGTACCAGGGATCCCGCGGGTCGAAGGCGCGTCGCCAGGTAATGCAACTGGCCTCCCTCAAGTTCTGACGACGCTGACTCCGACTTTGTCCGTCAACATCCTCCAGACACCTACGCAGCCAAACATCATTCGTGATCCTGACTCGCCATATGAGGTGCAGTATGAGTTCAAGATCGCAACTGGCCCCGACGGGAAGTCTGGGCAGGTCGTCACATCGGGTCTGATCCGCGACGGTGTCGGCGCAGGGCGCGACGGGCTGCTCGACCAGAACGTCACGTGGAGGGTCCCGGAAGGGACGCTGACAGACGGAGGAATCTACTACTGGATCGTCAGGCCGTATGACGGCGTAAACAGGAATGCCCACGCTACCTGGGTGAAGAGTTTCAAGGTCGATATGCGGTTGGGTCTGGCTACTCCATCTCCCTATGACACTGCCGGCCCTGTCAGTGTGAACCTGGCCAACGGAAACGCCGCCCTCTCGTTCGAATCACCGACCGTCGAGACGTTGGGTGGCCCAATCGGCATGACGTTCTCGTACAATTCGCTAGAGGATCCGAACGCCATGATGGGCCTCACCGGTTCATACTTCGACC
>NZ_BAAAME010000023.1:0-10388 GCF_039529015.1 Aeromicrobium alkaliterrae | reverse complement strand
CGCGAACAGTGGCGGTCCTTGGACGCTGATTTCTGGTCTGACGACCGCCCAGCGGGTTCGCGGACGATCATCTACGGACACAACGGCAGCGGAAAGTCCACCCTCGCGGAAATGCTTCTCGGCATAGCGGAGGGCGATTGCACCACAAGCGTCGTCTGGGAAGACCCTTCGCAGCGCCCGGTGAACCTCGATCAGGGCCCGATCGCCGCGCCGGCGCCGATGGCTGTCTTCACGAAGAAGTGGGTCCAAGCCAACCTCGATGCATTCCTGAGTGGAGACCGCGCGACGGCAATCGTCACCCTCGGTCGCGAAGCCATTGATGCGAAAGAAGAGGAGTCCAGGCTCGTCGAGGAAGTCCAAGACTTCCGGCAGCAGGCCGAAGTTGCACTCGCGAAGAACAACTCAGCTGAACGCGATTCCACCGCTATTGCCCGCAAGGTGCAGGACCGCATCGTGTCGGAGCTGAAAGAGTTTGACTACAGCTACTACACCAAGAATCGATTCACGATCACGAAAGTGCAAGAAGACCTCCGTGCTCACACCGGGGAAGGTCCGGATGAGAGCGCACATGCCGAAGCGTTGAAACGTCTCGGCGAAGCTGAATCTGAGGAGGTCCGCGAGCCTCAGTCCCCGCCGACCGGACTCGTCACCAGGCTGGTGGGACTGAAGGAACTGCTGGAACGGACCCCCACCCGCGTCGCCCTTGAGGAGTTGCAAGGGGCTTCCGCGGCGCAATCTTGGGTCGAGCAGGGCCTCGAACTTCATATTGCGCTAGACCACTGCCTCTTCTGTACTGGGCAGATCGACCACACCCGCCGTGAAGCTCTCGCACGCCACTTCGATGAAAGTTGGCTGGAGATCAGAGCTTCAGCTCAATCAATGCTCAGGTCATTGATCGAGGAACGGAAGCAGATCGATTCGTGGCGAATTCGGCTCCCGGAACCCAACAAGATTGATAGCGGCCTCCGGCCGGGGTACGCGGTCGCCCTCGAAGACCTAGACGCAGAGTTGGGAAGTCGGAAGGACATCTACGACTCCCTCGAGTCGGTTCTGCGAAGCAAATCTGAAGACCCCGGGCATACACCTGACGAGCCTGACTGGGACGGCCTCAAGACGATTCTGTCCACGACCGAGATCTCGGACAGAATCGCGCTGCACAATGAGCGCGTGCGGCAGCACGCTCAGAGCACGAGGGATCGAAAGCAACTTGTCCTCGACCACATCGTGAGTTCTCAGAGCGCGGAGTACCGCCGACTTGAGGGTGAGGCGAAGTCGCACCGACGAGAGCACGGAGACCTCACGAGCGCCGCCGATACCGCCGACCGTCGGCTGGATGAATTGCGCAAAGCTCGATTCACGACCAAGGACATGGCTGACACGCTGACGGCTGACCTCGCTCGTGTCTATGGCAAGAACCACCTCAGCATCGCCGTCACACATGATGGCAAGTCGTACGAGTGTCGTCGCAGCGACGGCCCGGGTACCGACCTAAGCGAGGGTGAGCGGACTACCTTGTCGCTTCTCTACTTTCTTCGGAGCCTCGAAGATGAGCAGACGCATGGTGATCACCCGTCGAAGCGCTTGGTGGTCGTCGATGATCCCTCGAGTTCCCTCGACAGGGAGGCAATTTTCGCAACGCATCAGTGGCTCCACGATCGACTCCGCGACTATGGCCAGTACGTCGTGCTTACTCACGATTTCAGTCTGCTTCGTCTGTTCTTGAAGTCTCACAAGAACGCCTGGGGGAAGTCGATGAGCAAGATCAGAAACGACGACCCTGATGAGGCCCGGTTCCCGAAAGTCACCTTCCTCGAGATCTTCGCGGACACGAGTAGGGGGCAACGGCGATCGCGCATCGACCATCTGCCGAAGTTCTTGCTGAACAACACATCGGAGTACGCCTACCTCTTCTCGATGGTGCTATCGGGAATCACCGACCCGGACGACCACGAACGCCTCTTCCTTCTGCCCAATGCGGCCCGCCGAGTCTTGGAGGTCTTCGCCAGTTACAAGGCTCCTCACCGCACCGACTTCCTGCAGCAGCTCGAGGTCTTGGTCAGCGCGCAAAAGGGCGAGCCCTTCAGAGACGTCTACGACTTCTGTAATCGGTTCTCCCACGGGGAAGGGGGTGAAAGCACCGACGTTCTGGACGGTCGGACGGTCAACCGTCAGTTGCGTCGGGCGGTCGAGTTCATGCGCTCTGTCGACGAGGAACACTTCGACCGCATGTGCTCGGCCACCGGCAACCAGCACTTCGTGCTCCCCGGGTGAGCGCGCTCGCTGGGGTGGTGCGACCTCCGGGGGGACGTGAAGCTTTGCCTCCTCATGTCCGAGTTCGTCGGTGGTCCTGGAGCCAGTCTGCGACGTCGGAGGCCGCGTATCGGACGCCGGCCCGGTGCCGATGTAGCGCATCTGGGCGAGTTGTCCTTCGCTGACGCCGAGGTGCTCGGCGAAGTACTCCGGGCACAGGAGTTGTTCGATCATCGGGTCGGCCACGGTGAGTCCACCTGCCGCGTCAGGTAGTCGTACCCCGACCCGGCAGACAGCTTCTGCAAGGACACCGTCTCGACCCTCAAGGCCACGCAGACGGCTCCCGGTGGTCAGGGGGAACGCTGAGTGAAAGAGGTGTGTGGGGGAGTCGGCGGGCTGAGGCGCGGACGAGTGAGGCGATTGACACGCAACTGGTCGACTTGGCGTCCGGGACTGCTGCCCAGAACGGCGTGATTTTGGGTTCCCGCCTGTACGGGGTTGCGGACGCGCGGCACTTCACGTCCGTGTTGGTTCACGGGCCGCCTGAGTCCTTCTCCATAGCGGTGGCGAGATCGGAGAGCACGCGTGACATCCTTTCCAGCCGCGCGACGACTTCGGCATTGCCAGCGTTCTGGCCAGCCTGGTCCGTGTCAGGAGCGTCCTCTTCAACTGCGAGTAAGCGCAGTCGGTGCCGAACGCTGCGCGTCGCGGAAAGTAGGTCGTGTTCCAGTTGTTCACCGACGGCTCCCACAGCTTCGATCCACGGCGCGTCTTGGGCGATGCCGTCATTGATGGCTCGCCAGAGCAAGGCCGTTGCCGTTTCACGCGACAGCCGTTCGAGACCGACAGCAATGGCGACCAGCGGGGCTTCGTGCTCGCTAGTTGGCAGTCCGTCCAGACCTCGGAGACGACTGAAGTGCCAAGGACGCTCGTCGCCCAGTCTGTCGAGCGCGACGAAAACATGGTCGAGCACGACGCCGGATACCGCCCCTGGCGCGGTTCGTCGGGCTGCCCAGATCTCAAGGATCGTCGTCACGATCGTTGCTCGCTGCTCGACAGTCGTGCTGGTGTCACTCTCCGCGGCGACGATGAGTTCGGACAGGTGGTGTGCCATCCATCTCGCTGTCAGTTCGTGGTCCTCGAACGTTGCGGCGAGCATCCGCCCGAGCTCGAGGACGGCATCAGTATTCGGTCCACCGTCCTTGCGAATCGATGAGATAGGTCTTTGAGGACCATTCGATCCAGTGGAACTCATCAGGGTCCTCGTTTCGTCGGTAGGACGGGGTGTACTTCTCGCGCCTGCAGTCAACGGAGAGAACAAGGGACGATCCTGTGGCAGCCAAGATCTCAAGGAGCAGCAACCGGTCGACTTCGAGTGTTTCGCCCTTGGTTCCTGTGACGCGATCTGATGCGACTTGCTCCGTAGCGTCCCAAGCCCGACTGCGCATGAGGCAATTCCCATCCCTGTGCCACGAGCGCAGGTCGACGTCGGGTTCGAGTGAGAAGCGCGTCGTGAACTCTGAGCTCAGACGTCTGGGCGGGAACCGCAGGTTCCGACCCAGCTCGTCTTGTTCGTCGATCCCTTCTCGATATCGGGAGTCGTCGATCCAGGGCGTCAGGCGGAACACTGATTGTGGCATTTGCGGTTCGAGGTCGTCGTAGTCGCGAATCGTCGGGAGACTGCCGGATCCTTGGTTCGATTGACTTGTCTGGAGAGCGACAAGGAACGCACGGGCGGTTCTTGGGGAAATGAGCGCGCTCGAGATGCGAACTTCCTCCGAGAGCCGACCGAGCGTGGACTCGAACGAAGCGCTCACCGTGATGCGATCCGTGCCGTGCCCGGCAACTGGCGCGAAGTCCTGTCGAGCCAGAGACCAAGGCCAAGTCTCATGGTTTGCGCCAGAGATCCTCCACTCAGGCGAGGGCGATGGTGGAGGGTCTCGGCGGTCGGAAAGCCATCGCCCGTCCCGCCGTGTCGGCAGGTACTCCTGGAGCCACGCTGTGTAGTCATCGAGCTCGCTCCCGGGATCCTTCAGCGCTTGCTGGGTCAGGGCGAGTTGAGCCCCCAGGACAAGGAGAGAGTGGATCGCCGAGTAGAACCTGAAGTCCTCCTCGCGGGGCCAGCTGCGGTGGTCGGTCGTGGAGCCACTCTCGAACACGTGTGCCGATCTACGGGCGTCCCGCTCGTCGTCATCGAACCCAGTCACTTCCTCGGCGATGGCCGCGGCCTTCTGGGCGACGACAGCTTCGGAGGTGCCGAAGGCTCGAGCTAGGTGGCTGCCCCAGTACGACTGAAAGTCGTAGAAGAACGGGTACGCACGCCGACTCGATTCGACCGGTCCCTCGGCGCCGAAGGGATCGGAGTGGTCCTGCCGGTGCCCCCACTCGACCAGCTTGTGATCAGGCATCAAGCGGCGGTTCAGCGAGTCTGCCGCGATCAGAGGTGCAAGCGGAGGCACCCCGCTGAGAGCCTGCAAGACCCGTTGGGCTGTGACCTGGTTGGCCGCATGCGGCGGGCCGTCCAGAACGCTCTGAAGCCACGGCACGAATGGTGCGAGCATGTGGGCATTGGGTTCCGAGGCTGCCCGCTCGAGGGCCATGAGGGTCCACAACCTTGAGTGGAGCTCGTACGGCTTGAATCTAGGATCCGCGAAGTGCCGCCCGTCGTGAGTGCCATCAGCGTACGAGGCGAGTTGCTCAAGCGTTCTCGCGTCGCCGAGCTGCACGAGAAGGACAATGGCGTGAGCCGCCTGCCATCGACGTCGTGCCGCGATGTCTCCGCAGGCTGTCCAGATCAGGCCGGCGATGCCCTGGTGGCGGCTGGGCATCTCCCACGCGGTCCGATCGAACGTTCCGTCGGCCGAGCCGCCGGGCGGGGCAAGGTCGTCGAACAGGCTGCCGAGCGCATCGAAGACTCGGGCGGCTTCGTCGTGTTGGAGGGTTTGGGCGATGTGTGAGGCGAGGCTGAAGCACTCCTCATGCTTCAACGCGTGCGCTCTGCTTCCCAACTCCGCGAACGAGATTCTCGAAAGTTCTCGAGGGTCGGCTCTGGCTGCTTCTGCGAAGTCCCGCAGTTCGGATCGGTCGTACCAGCGCGTGCAAATCTCGGACGCGAATCGGGTCGCGAAGGCATTGCCGAGGGTCACGACAGCCGAGCGGAGTCCCGCGGATGACGGCCGACGGCCGGCAATGCGTGCGGCCGTCACAAAGTCCGACTCACGTGCACCGGGCGCCGCAGCTAGCGCGACAAGCACTTCTGGGAGTTCCGCCGGCGACTTTCTCAAAGCGGCGGCCATCAGCTTCGCGCGCTTCTCGCTGTACCACTCGATCTTTCTGAACGCGTGGTCCCAGCCTGCGGCAGTGGTGAAGTCGTGCTCGGCCGCGACGCGACGGGGTTTCGGCCGATCTCGCCTCGCCGGAGGTTTGCCGCTCCAGCCAGAGGTCTGCTCGGGTTCCCGCGGACGCTCACCTGCTGGTTGGTCGAACCGGTAGTGCTCCCCGAGTACCCGGCTGGCGGTCTCGGCCTCCTCGGGCTCTAGCTCCGAAATTGCCTGTGCCCACGAACTTGTCGGCCGGAAAGCCAGCAGCGCCAAGGTGCCGACGTGGCTGCCCGGCGACCCGACGCTAAGGACCACCGGGGTGAGTAGACGCTCGTAGTCGACCGCCCGGCGGTCGCGCTGTCGTGACGCTGCGGCGTAGTAGCCTGACGGATCCAACTGAAAGAGTGGCGTCGCCAGTTGTGCTGCATCGAGACCTCCGTTCGCGTGAAGGGCTTCGCCGACCTCGAGAAGACGGTGAGCACGTGCTGACTCGCTGCCGTTTCCTATCGCACGTGCGGAATTTGTGAGGGCGTACCACCGAGCGCCAAGGTCGGATCCGACCAGTTCAGACTCGTGATCGGCGATGTTGAAGATCGCCTCCGCCTCGAACGCGCTGCACGCGAGCACAGCGCGTGAGAGCGAGAGGAGTTCGTCCACTCGAAGATCGGCATCGATCCGATCCTGCTGGCAGCGATCAACCCCTCGATTGGCCACCGCTACGCCGAAAGCCTTCATGCTCTGGTCGCGGGCCGTCGCCCTGACGACTGGGATCCGAGACCGCCCGAGATAGATGTCCGATGCTTCATGCCAGGCCTCGAGGCCCCCTAGAAGCCGCTTGTGCGGAACCACCGCGAGAATTCGCACGGCCAGTTCGGCTACTCCGTTGATGCGCACGAACGGGGTCTGATAGTCACCGACTTTTGGAAAGCCCGACTCCGCCAGCGACTTGAGGTCGCGGCGGACACTCTCGGTCGGCCCGTCAAGGATGGCGTTGACTAGAGAAGTGGCCCACGGGATCAGATCAGGAATGTTCGCCTGAAACGACCGAGTATCCCGTTTGCCACCGTATCGATCGTCGCTGAGAGTCGCCAGAAAATCCGGATTGATCAGGTTGGCCACCGTCAAGTCATGGCGGGCCAACCTTGCGTGTAACGCGTGGAGGACTATCACCCCAACGGGGGACAACCCGTGGCCCCGTTCCCCCACGTGATTCGGCAGGATTTCCAGGTGGATCTCCGCAATTTGGCGCGCCTCCGAATCGTTCAGGCAGCCTGCTCGTCGCCCGTGGAGCAGAGCCCATGTAACCGCTCGGACATCCGTCTCGTAAGCATGCGGTCCTCGGTCATGCTTGAACGGCTTCTTTCGTTTCTTCAGCATCGAGCACACCGCCTCGATCGCGGCATCCGAAGGAACTGCCGCATACTCGAACAAGACCTCGAAGCAGCCGATCTGGAGATGCTTGGTGGCCGAGGCAGAAGCGGCGACCTGACAGATCTCGTCGATTCGGTCTGCGTCGGCGAGTTTCGAGCAGAACGCGGCTGCGGCTTCTCTCACGAAGGGCTTCGGACGCCAGGAGCTCAAGAACTCAGCGGCGGCATCTGGGCCGTCGAGATTGATGATCGACAACGCCAGGAGGGCGATCTCGTCGATGCCAACGCTCGTGCGCAGGTGATGATTTGCTTCGCCGCGCAGTCGGAGGATGGCATGGATGGTGTTGAGCGAGGACGTGACGCGGGATCTCGCAATTCCTTTCAGGGAGTCGAGTTGGGACAGCATGACCGCCTCGACGTGCAAGTTTGAGCCTGGCCAGTCTGCGGCGAGGTCCCGGCCGGTCGTCAGTCCCTCGACAACCTCGGGCTGCATGAATCTCGCGGCTAGGTCGGGGTGCTCGCGAAGCATCTTCATGCGCCGCGAGTAGCCCGACAAGAGCGTGCCCGCCCTCACCGCGAGAAGTGCAGCATCCGAGTTCCGCCGTGACTTGAGGGCTGCCCCAAGAGCAAAGCGGGTCCGGGATCGAGAGATCTCCTGCGACTGAAGCTCGTCCGCGCTACCTGGAAGTCCTTCGTCCGACAGCGCGAGCTGGACGAGCTCGTGGAGCATCCCTGCTTCAAAGAAGACCTGGGGCAGTGCCGCTGCGATGTAGGCAGAGTCGGATGCCAATGGCGCGATGCGATTTGCGAAGGATCGCATTCCGGACTCTGGCGGAAGATGATTGTCGCGGAACCATGTCTCGGTCGGCTCATCGCGGAACTGCAGCGCGTGTTCATTGAAGAACAATCCGCGGCCCAATGCCACGGCGAAACTCCGTACCGCATCCGGCTCGAGACCGGTGATGTCTGAAAGGTCCTTTAAGGGGATCGTCGGATGCAGGATGGCGAGGGCTTCACACAGAGCCGTGAGTTCTTCAGTGGACATCTGCCCTTGAGTCGCGACACGTTCGATCATGTCGGCGAGCAGGACGTCAAGTGTCTCGCCCGGGCGGGCCTGTGCAATCGCTAGCTTCTCGATCGCCGATGCGGCGCTGCTACTGCCGCTCATAGCCATCGCTTGGACGCGAGGGTTGCCGGAACTCAATGCGTGGAGTTCCAGTCCGTGCCCTGGCGTGGCATCTGGGAACTCGCTGCGGAGGTGCTCATAGGTGGCGTCCTCATCGAAACCGACGAGCGGTACTCGCCGAATGCTCCGGGGGAGCGAGAGTCGGCCCGCCCGCTCCGGCCGACACAGAGCGACAAGGCGGAAGTTGCTCGGCCATTCGACAGTGAACAGGTCCTTGATGAAGTGCGCCTCACCGTAGTCCGCTGCTGCGAGAGCCGCGTTGTCAGCGGCGTCGATAATGACCGTCAGCAGCGAGTCGGCGTGGCGTAGCGCGAGTCGTTCACATGCTTCTTCGACCTTCGCGATGAACGCTTGCAGGTAGTCGGCGGCGCTCGCGGTCTGTGACGGTATCAAGACAGAGGCGAGCCCTTGTCCTGCTAGCTCGTTGGCTAGTTGTGTCAGGCCGATGTGGTGGGGATGTCGCTTCGTGTGGAGGTCGCGGTAGTCGCCGCCCGCAAAGCAGTCGAAGACCAAGCTCGTGGAACGGTCCGCAAGCTCGTCGACCAGCAGGGACGTGAAGACGGACTTCCCGACGCCTCCGAGAGCAGTGACAAGAAGTTTCTGCTCCTGCCCGGCTTGAAGCAGTTCGGCGACGGTGGTGACGTCAGCCGTCCGGATGATGTGGTCGGGCCGCTCCAACTTGGCGGGCGCAGGGAGTAATGCCCGATGGGTCGTACGGAGTGTTATAAGCAGATCGTTGAGGCCGATCGTATTCGTCTTGGACTCATGCCTCGCCATTGCGGAGATCTTGTACATCAGCTCGGCGAGCTCCGCTCCTGAGCCTCCTCCAGGGACGAGCGATGCGATCTCGCGGTCCAGCGCCCGCTCCACGTCCTCGAGTCCCGCGGACTGATCGTTGATTTCGAATCGCTGCAAAAACTCTCGCTGGCTGCCCTCGTCAGGTCCGAATGACATGTACCGCTGCAGATGCGACGCTTCGTTGGCATGAGTCGCGTCACGACCGCTCGTGAGCTCATCGATGGTTTGCCGGACTCGATCCGCGAGGCGTCGATTCGTGACGAGACTGAATTGGATCTTGAGCTCGTTCCCTCGGTCGCAGGCTTCGCGGTAGATCGCCGAAAACTTGCCCAACACTGTCGACAGCTCAGAACTCGTCATCGGTTCGTCGACCCGCATCGATGAGTGCTTCAACTGGTGGTACGCGACACGGTCCGCAATAGAGAAGTTTGTTCCTCCGTAGTACTCCGCGACATCGATGATCTCTTCGGCGGCGACGTCTTCGCCATTCGAGGGTCCCTCGATGCTGAGAGCCTCGAGGCCGGTCGAATCGTCGAGGAGGCGAAGTGCGCGGAGGGAAGCCCAGAGGTAGTGGTACTGATCGCCGCTTCGAGTAGTACGAACGACCTGGGCTCCTCCCATTCCCGAACTCTACCGACTCCGACGCCCCTCATCGCGTGTTGAGTCGTTGAGTCTCGTGGCCGGCCGGGGTTGATGTTCCGAGGCTGAAATTGCATCGAGGTCCGGGAGGTGTAGTGAGTGGCGCGATCCCGACCGCGACGATCCGCATCCCGGGAAGCCGCTCGCTGCGTTTCGAGGGCCGGGATCTCGGAGCCGAGGTCTCGTCCTTCCTGGTCAGCATCGACCCCGGGGGAAAGGGCTCGGGCTGCACCGCCATCCCTACACCGAGACCTGGACCGTGCTCGAGGGTGAAGCCACCATCAAGATCTGCGGCACACGGCGGCCTCGCTCGCCGTCGCTTCCGGGGCGACCGTCAAGGCCGTCCAGCGGATGCTCGGGCACAAGTCTGCGGCCATGACACTGGATACCTACGCCGACCTCTTCGACGACGATCTGGATGCCGTGGCTGCGGCCATGAATGACGCCGCGATGCTGTGGCGCGCACCTCGTTGAGCATCGCTCCGAGTGCGCCCAGATCGATCGGATACTCAGAAGAGTGTGCCCAAAACGGCTTTCTGAGCGTCTGCTGTGACGATGAATCGACTGAAATTTCAGTCAGAATCGCCGATTCTGACGAGTAGGCCCCGTGGGACTCGAACCCACAACCCGCGGATTAAAAGTCCGCTGCTCTGCCAGTTGAGCTAGAGGCCCTGGCGGGGATCAGTCTGCCACCGTCGCTGCTCGGTGTGCGCCGGGTCGAGGCGTGGCTCAGTGCGAGGCGCCGATCTCGACCAGCAGCACACCGCCGGCGATCAGGGCGATGCCGAGGCCCATGACCCACGTGAGCGCCTCCTGGAAGAGGAG
>NZ_BAAAME010000022.1:0-12226 GCF_039529015.1 Aeromicrobium alkaliterrae | reverse complement strand
CAACACGCCGTTGGGGCCTCCATCTGCCTACGCGAGAGTTCCTGGACGAAGAGCAACGGATCGGCGAGAAGCTAGCTCGATTTGGACTCATCGACAACGCGCCCGACATCTCCCAGGCTGTGCCGGCAAACGCACCGTTCAAGCCGCGCGACTAGCTACGACGCAGCTGTCAGCTTTCGAGTAGACACTACGCCGACGGACCCTGCCCGCCAGCGTCATGTGATGGGCTTGGCAAGCCGATGAAGGCCCGGCAGCCACGGCGGCGGTCGCCGTTTCCCGAACCTGCCGCTCGTCTCACCTACCCGCGGTGGGCCCACCGGTCGACCAGCAGCTCGTTCTGGCCGTCACCGGTCCGTCCGCTCCCTCGCCTACGGTCGATGTCCCGCGACAATTTGACTTGACCATGCTGCGCACCTCGCACCAGACCAGGGTCGTGGCGATCTAGAAGACGGAGTTTCGGGTGGAAGGGAGATCCAGCTTCTGATACCAGCACCCGGTGGCGCACCCAGGCGAAGCGGCGATAGTCGATCGACGCGTGACCCCGACGGATCTACCGCCGCCGGATCCTCCCGGTGATATGCCCGCCCGCTGGGGTCAAGATGCCATGCCGTGTCTTACGTACCGATTAATGAGAACTGCAACCGCTCACCCGAACGACGGCTCCGAGCCTTGACCGGACCCCGCTGTTGAGAACCCAGCGACCTCACTATCGGCGATGCGGCCATCACAGACGGTCGTAGAACTGCTCCATATCCAGGCCAGCGAGGCTGTGTGCGTACACGTCACGGTTGAGGGGCACATTGTTGAGACCGTGCCGACTAGCGACTCCGAAATCTCGCCAGATTCGCTGAAGCGGGTTGTCAAGCTTGAAGGAGCGGGCTCCGTTGAGGTCCATCAGCAGGTCAAGTGCGGTTCTGAAACAGACGGTTGCGACAGCCTGGTCGTTCCTGATCCGTGAGCGCTCCGCGATCGTCAAGACTTCCCCGCGCCGGGCCCGATCGTCGATGTCATCCGCAGCTCTCAGCAGATGGAACATTCCCGTGTCGATCTTGGATCGCGCTATCGCGAGACCCGACCGCCAACCTGGAGCGTCCCTGGCATCGTCATAGTTCCACTGACGAATCGGCCGCCCGCTTTGAGCTTCCACGTAGGTGATGTCCCATGCCTCTTCGACCATCCCCCACAGAGGCGCAACCAGAGCGAGACAGGCAACGGCACTGACTGAGGTCCTGAACACCGTCTCGTCGCAGTGCCACTGCGCGAACGCATGTCCCTTAAACTGCTCGAACGGGATAGTCCAGGAGACTGGTACAGCAAGATCACTCGCCACGAGGGTCTTGCTCCCACTCGCTGCCATTCCCGCAACGTTCCAGTCGTCCACCACGGTCATGGCGGAAACCGGCATCAGCGCCCAGCGAAGTTCCGGAGTCCCATCCCTCTCGAGTGCCAGCTTGACGCCACCAATGGTCCAGCTCGCGAGGTCCGAACCCGAGGCGAACGGCCACCGCCCGTCTACGACGAACTGGTCGCCGGAAGGGGTCGCTGTGCCACCAGCACCGAACTGGCTGATGGCAATCACATCACCACCGCCACCGTAGACCGCCATTCTGGCCTCGTCCGGGAGGAGCCCCATCGTCCAAGCAGTGCAGTTGGCGATCATCGCCACCCATCCTGCCGAGGCGTCCCCACGGGACAGACAAGACACCACTTCGACGAGTGTGCGGGCGTTCTGCTCGGCGCCACCAACCCGAATCGGCGCGCACATCTGGAAGAGGCCGTTCGACCTCAGTGCATCCACGCTGGCGGGGTGCACCTGTCGCGCGGCCTCTCCGGCATTTGCCCCCTGGCGCAGGAGAGGGAGTAGGCTCGCAGCCGTCTCCAGCCATTGATCTCGGTGCTCCACCGAAGAGCCACCGCCGCCCGTGAAGGCGCTTGTCATCGCGACGAGATCGATGTTTCGCGAATCTCCGTCATGACCTGCGTCCGGAGTTCCGCGAAGCGCGGCTTCGCCCGTGTCGCAATCTGATCCCGGTCTCGCCCCAGATCGACTTCGATGGTGTCGATCACTCGCGCTGGGCGACCACCCAGCACCACCACACGGTCTCCCAGGTACACGGCTTCGTCGATGTCGTGAGTCACCACGACAACAGAGATCCCCAGGCGGCTTCGCAGGTCGAGCGCCAGATCCTCCAGCTCGAAGCGAGCTTGAGCGTCGACCGACCCAAACGGCTCATCCATCAGCAGCACCGGGGCGGAGTACGCCAGTCCTCGTGCGATCGCCACCCTCTGCTGCATGCCGCCCGAGAGCTGCCACGGGTACTTGTCGCCCACACCGGGCAGGTTGACCGAATCAAGTGCCTCGTCGGCGGCATCGTTCCTGGCTCGCTTCGCGATCTTGCGCCCCTGCAGCGGAAAGGCGACGTTGTCGCGGACTGTCATCCACGGCATCAGCGATGCGCGATAGTCCTGGAAAACGACGGCGATCTCGGCAAGAGGTCCGCTCACGGGGACCTCGCCGTAGCGGACCACGCCCGACGTCGGGGCGACGAGTCCCGACAAACAGCGAAGCAAGGTTGTCTTGCCAGCGCCGGAAGGTCCCACGATGGTGACGAACTCACCTGGTTCCACTCGCAGACTGAGGTCCTCCAGAACACGGTGCTCATCAGCGCCGCTGCCGTAGGACTTGGACATCTTCTCAACGATCAGCGTGTTTGCTGAACTTTGGACGTTGTTCATTCGTAGACCTATCCCGGGGGTGGTGATCGTCGCGGTGGACGATCGGACGTGTGGTGTTGTGCCCATGGGCAGAAGAGCTAGCCTCGGCGGCTGGCGAAGACGCCGGACACGGCAGGCGAGCCCCGCCGTTTCGGTCGTGAGTTCTTGCGGGGGCGCTCCTGGTGCCAACCAAGAACGCGCCGTTCCAACAGGATCAAGGCACTCGACAGGCCATAACCCAAGGCACCGATGACAACCGTTCCCGCCCACGTAGCCGCAACTTGGAAACGGGCACCACTCTCGAGGATGTAGTTACCCAGCCCCACCGACGAACCGTAGATTTCACTGACCACCATCAGGACCAACGCAACCGCGATGGCGATCCGCAACCCGGCGAAGATCTGTGGCGCCGCGCCCGGAAGAACGATCCGGCGTAGGTACAGCAGCTTCGGGATTCGGAAGCTCACGGCGGTCTCGCGCACCGCGGGATGGATCCCACGGATACCGGTGATGGTGTTCAGTAGGACGGGCCAGAAGACACCGATGGCAATCACGATGATCTTCGGCGCGGCGCCGATTCCGAAGGTGATGATGAAGATCGGGATGAATGCGACCATCGGCGTGGCCCGGGCGAAGGTGAGGAAGGGGGCCGTAGCGTGAGTCAATGCTCTACTCTCGCCGATGATCAATCCGACGCAGACTGCTGCGGCAGAGCCCAAGAGGACCGCGACCCCGATGTTCCGCACGCTGAAAACCAGGTCGTCCCAGAGGTGGTCCTGTCTGAACCCGTCGATCAGGGCCTCCAGGATCACCGGAGGCGTCGGGAAGTAGAATGAGTCTGCTGCGGCCGTGGCGACCCATGCCGCCGCGAGGACCGCGATGGGAAGCCACAGCATCGCGAGGCCGGCTCTGACCTTTTGGTACGCGTTCATAGATCACATCTCCAGACGCGATGAGGGACGCCAACGCAGCAGCCGGGACTCGGCGAGCTCGGACATCACGACGATCAAGAATCCGAGAACT
Organism: Aeromicrobium alkaliterrae; assembly: GCF_039529015.1. Classification (NCBI taxonomy): domain Bacteria; kingdom Bacillati; phylum Actinomycetota; class Actinomycetes; order Propionibacteriales; family Nocardioidaceae; genus Aeromicrobium; species Aeromicrobium alkaliterrae. The sequence goes on along the minus strand of NZ_BAAAME010000022.1, from coordinate 8,488 downwards.
CCAGCGGTGAGAATGTAGGCCCACGCCGACGACGAATCGTTGCCCAATTGCGCCTCGGTCACTCTGAACCCGATCCCCGGGACTGTTGTGAGCACCTCGACACCGATCGCGACCAGCACCGAGAGTGCTGCCGCCAGACGGAGTCCGGTCATGATGGAAGGGATCGAGCTCGGTAGCACGACGCGGCGAAACCACAGCCTCTTCGGGATTCGGTACGCACGAACGGTCTCCCGGATGGTGGGCGTCACGGATCTTGCACCGTACTGAGCCTGCAGCACGATGATGAAGACACACGCGATGAAGACCACGACGGCCTTCATCGTGAATGTCGCTCCGAGGATGAGCAGGAACACCGGAAGCATGGCGATGCCGGGAAACGTCCTGAGCACGTCGAATAGCACCCGGGTGCAACGTTCGAGCGCGGCGTACGTTCCGGTGAGTAGCCCGATCGGCACGCCGATCACCATCGCGAAGAGCAGGCCGGCGGCCGCGCCTCGAAGGGTCTCGAGAATCGAATTCCAGTACTCGGCCGTGACGACCAGCTCAGCCCACGCACGCACTGTCCCAAGCGGGGTCGGAACCAGGTCCTCGGAAATGACGCCCGCGGCTGCGAACGCCCACCAACCCCCGAGCAGCACCGCCAGGACGGTGACTCGCGGAGCGAGTCGGCCGTAGCGGCGTCGAGCGGCTTTCCTGGACTTCGATTCGGCCATAGTGGTGCGCTCCTTCGTGATTGGAGGCTCGGTCGTGGTGGTCACGTCAGGGCCTCGGAGCGTTCTTCCAGAGCATCTCGTCCGCGTCCGGTGCATTGGCGATGAAGCCAAGTTCCTCCATGAAGGACGCCTGCTCCTCGAACAGGTCTCCGTCGATGTTCACCGTCCAGTGCTTGAGGGGCGCCTGGTTGTTGATGAAGTCGTCCGGAACCTCGGTGTACTCACGCTGCACCGCATGAAGGGCGTCCTGATCCTCGTTCGCCACTTCCGTGCCGCATTCGAGGGCCTTGACCAGGGCTTCCGCAGTGTCTGCGTGCTCCTTGAGGTACTCGTCGCTTGAGAAGATCAACGTTCCGACAAGGCCTGGGTGGTCCGAGATGTCGGCACCTCGCACCTCCCGCATGCCCGCGCCGAGTCCTGCGGACATGAACGGCTCGAAGACGCCGATGGCATCAACCTGTCCGGTCTGGGCCGCCTCGACCAAGGACGTCATGGGAAGCGCGGCAACGTCGACATCCTGAGGATCTCCCCCGGCCTCGGCGATCCCCCAGCGAATCATGAGGTCCGAGTATCCGGCTGCCGCAGTGACACCAATCGTCTTGCCCTCCAAGTCGGTGATGTCCTGGATGGGACTGTCGGCTGGCACCAACACGCCGCTCACGCGGGGTTGCTCGGGATCATCCGTCGGCGACGACACGAGCCCGCTCACCGCCCGGACCGGGAGGCCCTCTGCAGCAGCGTTGATGACGCCGGTGGATCCAGTGATAGCGAACTGGGCATCGCCGCGGAGTACCGAGGGAATGTTCTGTGCCGTGTCACCCGCGCCTGGCTTGATCGTCACTTCAAGTCCGTTCTCCTCGAAGCAACCTGCCTGCTCTGCCAAGTACAGCGGCTCAAAACCCGAGGACAATGAGCGAAGCACCGTGATCTTGGTCAACCCTGACTCAGTCGTTTCCTCGTCGGAGTTGCCACAGGCCGAAAGAAAGCTCATGACAGCAAGAGTCGACGCCGCCACAGCGATATGTCGCCTCCCACGCTTCACCACTCGTCGTACGCTCATCAGATATTCCCTTTCCGGAAAGATTTCGCTGAGTTCAGTGACACGAAGCAACGGCGACCAACAAGCGGTCGTCACGACGATGTGCCCTCGACCTCATACGGTCGCTGGTTGATGACCCGGCTGGCGTTGCCAGATCGGGCTTGGAACTGCCGGTCGCCGACTCAGTGATGCTGATCCGCTGCCGGCAGGTGAGATCAGTCGTCAGGTTCAGACCAACTGTCGTTGGACGGAATCAGCTTCAGAGCCCGACGGATGTTTCCACCCAGGATGTTGGCCTTGTCGGAATCTGAGATGGAGGAGTCAAGTATCTGACTGAGGACGTGGGCACCGTGCGGCATCATCGAGTACAGGTCGGTGCCAAACACAGCCCGCTCCGACCCGAACTGCTGCACGAGCAGCTCGACCTCGCTCCAGTGATAAGCCAAGCTGGTGTCAAACAGGACGTTGGGAAACCGCTCGGCTATCCGCAGTACGTGCCGAGCCTGTTCATGACTGGTGAACGCATCCAGAGCGATGATCTTTGCCTCGGGATTGTCGGCCGCGATGATCTCAAACTTCCACAGCGCGTTCTCAGATGAGTCTGCGATCACGTGAACGAAAGGAACCAACCCAAGGTCAACAGCCCGCTTGATGTAGTCGCGGACCCAGGGGCTGTCGAGAGACAATCCTTGAAATCGGACGTGCACCGATATCCCGACCAGGCCGAGCTCGGAAGAGATTCGGTCCAGCTCGTCGTAGCCAGCCCGCCCGTGAAGGGGCTCGACGATCCCGACAGCAGCCGGGAATCGGGCAGGAATGCGGTCACGATACTCTGCTACGCCGTCGTTGACGGACCGGGTGTCGGCTATTCCACGGGGGCGAAGGTAGGAGTGCCCTGGGATGATCACCGCTTGGCGAATTGCTTGCTCGTCCATTGCTGCCAGACGGGTTTCCAGTTCGACACGCCGATACTCAACACTGTCAGTAGGAACGGCGAGAGCCTGACTGGGACCAGGTCCAAGCAGTGAAGCGAGGTCCCCATAATGGTGATGACAATCCAGAATGTCGAACTTGGACTTTTCAGACACGTCCTCGAGCGTGGGTTTGCTGACCATCTCTTGCGTGCCTTCCAGGCTTCCGCTCTCGCTGGCTTCGTCCTCGATCTGCATGCCGTATCGCTCCGGTTCTCTAGCCATCGATGAGCGGAGGACGATCCAGATCCAACAGCCCTAGCGCGTGACGCTCGGCATTCACCAGCCGATTGTTCAGTCCGTGCCTGCTGCCGATCTCGAGGTCGCGCCAGATGCGCTGCAATGGATTGGCGACCGAGAAGCTCCGAGTGCCGCCAATGTCCAGGAGCAGATCGACAGCGTCGCGGAACTTCTTCGTGGCAGCGGAGGCGTCACCCCAGATTCGAGCGTGGTCCCCCAGGTCTAGATGTCGTCCATCGAGGGCAGCAGAATCGACCCGGTCCGCCGCGCGGAACACGTGGAAACTCCCCTGATCGATGGCATTTCGCGCTTCCCCGAGCGCCAATCGGTAACTGGGGGACTCGCGAATGTCCTTGTAACTCGTCTGGATGATCGGTCGACCCTCGTTCATCATCGCGAGGATGTTCTCCCAGGCCGCCTCCGCGAGACCCATGAGAGGCCCGACGATTCCGAGCTGCGCGACGGTGCGCATGGAGCTGCGGTACTGGGGCTCATCGTCGTGCCAAGCTGCGAATCGTCGGCCGGCGAAGGTGTCGTGGTCAACCATGAATCCATCACGCACAAACACATCATTGGCAATGAGCGTGTTGCTCCCGGTCCCGCTCATACCGGCGACGTGCCACGAGTCCTCCAGTTCGAGCTCCGCCAGCGGGAGCAGGGCCCAGGCTCGGGCCACGACTTCCCCGTTGTCGTCGGCGATCCGAACGCCGTTGAGAGTCCACTGCGCTTGATAACAGCCGGACGCGAAGCGCCACTTTCCGGTGACTCGGTAGCCGCCGTCGACACGCGTCGCTACGCCGTTGGGTCCATATTGACCGACGACAACGTTCAACGGATCAGCGAAGATCTCGGCTCGGACCTCATCCGCGAAGGCGCTGGTGGCGAAGGCAGCCGCATTGGCGATGAAGGCGACCCATCCCGCCGATCCATCCCCACGAGCAAGCTCAGCGGAGACTTCGATCAGGTCCCTGAAGTTCCCTCCAGACCCGCCGGCCCTCAGAGGCGCACACACCTGGAGCAGTCCTGACGCCCGCATCGCCTCGGACACCTCAGGCGCCAATCTGCGGCCGCGCTCGGTCTCCTCAGCGCCGTTCTGCAGAAGGGGAATCAAGTTGCGCGCGACTTCGACATGGTTGTCGGTCGAGCTCTCGGTCGGAACCTCTTGGATGTGCATGAGTCCTCCAGTCAGTGCCCGGCTCAGACGAGTTCGACACGGTGCTTGTAGTCGATGGTTGCAGCGTTTTCCGCTAGCACGTGGTGAGGCCGACCGACACTTCCGTGGCGTTTCTGACCCTGATTGACGATCGTATGGGATCCAATTTGGTGTGTCAAGAGTCACTCCACCGCACCGAGTTGCCTGCATCACGCCCCTCGCAGGCGCACGCACCGAGAGGTCGCGAGCGGACCAGCACTCGCGGAGCGTCGGGGTCAACGAGCCGTAGGACCGGCACGCGGCGCTACGGGACTGGCGCACTTGACAAGGATCGACTTGACCACTGACGTGCACGCAGTGGCGATGGTCTGATCTGCGCAACTCGACGCGCGAGCAAGAGGGCACTGATGCCGTCAAGCTACCGGCGCCTTCTATTGCAGCCTGGTCAAACCCGGCACCGCTGAGATTCCTCCCACCGGGTCAACGGGCGTATCGAACCAGCCTCGATTCGAAGTCTGGCCCAGCAATGCCTGCGTCACGGTCGCTCAATTCACTTCACCTCGAGGAACGTCGAATTAGGCAGTCAGCTGACTGCGTGCCCCGAACCAGGCCCCACGGCGGCTGATTGCCGGCACTTCCGCCGCGCCGCATGACTTGACCACTCGAAGCCGACTTGCAACGGAGCTTGTCAGCGAGGGCGTTGGCTGCCGAGCAACGGCAGCTTCGCGTACATTTCCTCCATCTTGGCGGGCACTCCGCCTCGGTGATGTTCCATCGCGATCATCGCCGCCTGGTTGTCGCCCGCTTCCAACGCATCGAGAATTGTCTCGTGCTCAAGCACGACTCGACCCCGCGAACCGGGGTCATAGAGGTAGAACGATCGATACGAGTGCGTCACACCCCAGATCCGTTCGACTTCCGCCACGATCAGGTGATGAGGCGACTTCTTGAATATCAAGAAGTGCCACTCCTCGTTCAGATCTCGCATCTTGACGATATCGCTGTTCTGGCCCGCGATGCTCATCTGCTTGTTCAATCCGCGGAGCCGTCGAATCTCGGCCTTCGTGAAGCTCGGCAGCGATTCCATCAACGTGTCTTCGAGAGCCCGGCGCATGAGGTACACCTGCTCGAACTCAATCGAGGTCAAACGGCGGACCGTGTATCCGACATTCGCCTCGTAATCAAGGATCCCGTTGCTGTGCAGAATACGCAACGCCTCCCTGATGGGGGCGCGACTCAGAGACAGTGTCGATGCCACGTGCTCCTGTCGGACAGGCTGACCAGGCAGAAGCGTCAGGTCCTTGACCAACTGATGAATACCTCTGACGGCGAAGTCGACGGCTCCACCAGCCGATCCGGCAGGAGACCTTTTATCTGTCCGTTGCTTCACAATGGCCTCACTGCTCATTCATCGTGACCCAGGCGCTCTGGCAGATCCACTGTCGTGGAGCCTTCGATTGGCGCCCATCTTCGACGGCCCTGACCGGCTTGCGCCTCCCTTCCAAGTCTGGCGCAGATTGTAGCCAGATTCCGCCGCGGCCGCTAGGAGGCGGCGCTCTGCCGGGGGTGAACCTGCCGAACTCCCGGCGCGCCTCGGAAGCTCTCCGACGACGACTTCCTGACTACCCTCGGGTCCCCGCTCGCCATGGACCGAGATCAAGGTCGTCGACCCATTCGGGCGGAGCCCTCGAGGCTAGAGCCCTCGGCACGGGCTTGGCAGGCGACATCGTCACCGGTTGCGCGACGTGGCGTCAGTTCGGTTGCCATCCCAACCGTTCGACATGCGGGCCGGGATAACTCGTGGGGTTGTAGCGGTTGCCTCCCAGCAAGCGATTCGACTCGCCAGCGAGTCTCGGCACTAAGCCGCGAGGCGGGTCGAAGTTGTCGCATCTCGATAAAGCAATCCCCGGGTCGATCTCCGGCGGCTGCGATGCCAATGCCGTTAGCGCTTGGGCGCCGGGGAAGCGTCGGGTGGTGTGGGGACTGGGACAGGGAGCCGTCTCGTCGCCGGAGCAGCCGGTGCCTGTCCGTTGCGCGCGGCCGACCGGTGAAGCGGATCCAGTGCCGCCGATCGACGAACGGCCTCAACAGAGGCGCTATACGCCAGGTCGAGAGGTTCGCGAACGATCTCGCGCGCTACGGCCGGAAGAATGATGGCTCGTGCCTGGTGAAGGTCAGCAGCAGAGACGATTGAGCCGAGGCACCCATTCCGAGGGATCCGGTCCCGGAGCTGACGATTGATTGCCCGGGCGGGAGCCAGGAGTTCTCGATCATCGATCAGGTCCCGCGCGGCGGCGGTGAGTCCCATCGAGGTGGCCAGATGTGCCGTGAACGACTCGAAGATGTCGATGTCCTCCGCGCGTGAAGTTGGTGACGCGAGATCAGCGAACTGAGACCGGACGTTGTCGCCGACGGTCAGCAGGTCTGTCGACGGCAGAGCATGACCGAAGCTGAAGTCGCCGGCCACCTTCGCGACGTCTCGCCAGGCAGATGCTGCTCCGGCGATCGCAGGATCCATCCGGTCGGCGGTGAGGTAGTCGATCACACCGAGGGAGTGCGCTCGCGCTGTCGCCGCACGGAATGCATCGAAGGTTGCGACCTCAAGGGTGGCGACGTGATGCAGGGTGACTGTGGACCTGTCGGACATGAGTGCGCGATGGGCCACAACGTCCCACCGTCCGAGGGCGGCGGCAAGCTCGCCAGTCGGAGTGTCCGGTCGGAGGGAACCGGTCAGCGCGAGCGTCTCAATCGCTTTGAGCCTCTGCGACACGACTCGTGCGGCGGCCTGCTCTGCCGTCGAGTCCGCTACCCGGCGAAAGGCCAAATCGAATGCGTGATCTCGTGCGCGTTCGGACACCAACTCGGATCCGATCCACAGCACGGCACTCAGAAGTCGTTGCGCTGTCTGGACATCGGAGGCAGATTCCGGGGTCGTGGCACGGGTCGCTGCGACCAGCGCGGTGTGCACCGGCTCGAGAGCGGGACTGGGATTCGCATTTCCTGGCCACGACTTGCTCTGCTCCGAGGACCCCATTGCGGTGGACATCAGGGCGATCCGTTCAACGGTGCGGGTCGGGTCAGGTGCCGGCAGCCGGTCGTGAGCAGCGTGGGCGGCCTTCGCGATCAGCACCCATCCGCGCACGAGCTCTCCTGCGTCGAGGCCACTGGTGGTCCGCGCCCGGAGCATGTGCATCTGTGCGTCCTTGAGGTGGTCAAGTGAGTTCGGCATACCGCGCCACCCCGTTCACGACTCTGCCGATGCTCACGAGCACCAGCTCGAGCTCGATGCCTGGCCCCGCGGCGACCAGACTCAGGAACTCTTGCGCCAAGGACTCGAGGTCAGCTCTGTTCCCTGCGGCCTCGCCGTCTGGCATGGCGAGTTCCGGACTGGCCCACTGGCGTAGTCGGTGGCTCGCCGCGAGAGCGTCGTAGGAAAGGATCGAAACTTCCGACGTGACATGGAGGTTCTGCCCGGTCGCGTTCCATTGCGCGGTCTCGTGGTGGATGGCACCGAGTGTCTTGATGAGCCGGTAGGCCAGATCGAAGACGTGCGGATCCTTGGTGGTTGCGTTCATGCGACGGTTCCTTCGCTCGGCAGTCGGTGCTTTGAGCGTGCGGTGCGCCAGCGTCGAAGAGCGAGTAGGGCCTTGTCACCTGTGGACGGCGGCGGCTGTGCACTCATGTGGAACTCGGTCGCCTGCATCGCTTGCCCCGCGGTCGTCACGGAGTCACCCCTCGACTCGTTACCGATGTCGTCACGCGAGTGGGCTGATGCTCGGGCGCGCGCGCAGCACGGTGGCGATCGGCGGGGCTGGCGATGCTCAGGTGCTCGGCGATGTCCAAGCTGGCTATGTCGACGCCTAAGGATCGCGCAACCATCGGTAGATCCTCACTAAGGCGGTGAGCCCCGCGGCGCGCATCATCCAGCGACCTCGATGCCTGCTGCAGTGAGCGATTCAATCGCTCCGGTAGCCACGGGTCGGCCGGCGACGCGGTGACGGCTGGCCGCAGGGACCGCGCGGCGTCATTGATCGCGAGCTGGATGCTGCGAGTCTCTCGGGCACTCTGCAGGACCACCGCGATCATGGTTCGTGCATGGGAAGCATCGATCTCGCCGGAGATCGCGCAGGCAAGGTAAGCATTCTCGGCTACCCCCAGCGCCGGGCGGACTGGTTGCGCCAGATCATGAAGCGAACCGGACAGCTGGCGTCGCAAATCATCGGCCCGGTCGATCACGAGCAGGCCGACGTCAGATCGATCGCCCATGCGCTCGATTTCGAGCAATTCTTCGTACGCGATCGTCAGGCGTCGTCGCAATTGCGACGTCACGGCGTCGACCTTCTCGATGCGGATGCGAGCTTCGTACAGATCG
>NZ_BAAAME010000021.1:0-3505 GCF_039529015.1 Aeromicrobium alkaliterrae | reverse complement strand
GAATGACCAACCCAACCGAACGCTTGGCGAAGGATGCGCTGTAGTCAAACGTGTCGGCGGCCCTCTGGACTTCTCCGACACCCTCCGCGAGCGGTTTGCCCTCTTCGACGGACAGGCACCGGCCAATCTCTTCACTGCGCGAACGCATGATGATCGCGGCCCGGGAGAGAATCGCTGCACGAACCGAGATCGGAGTGGCGGACCATCTCGGAAGTGCCTCCGCCGCCGCCGAGACAGCATCATCGACATCGACCTCAGTCGATTCCTGAAAGGTGCCGACGACTACCGTCGAATCTGACGGATTCGACCTCTGAGCGGTTGCCCCGCTGACGGACGGCCGCCACCCGGCGACGTAGTTCTCAAGCTTCACGAGCTTCCCTCTCTGGCCAAACCTGGTTCAACCAAGCACGCACCTCGGCGCCCTGTGCGTCGAGTTCGGGTGGAGCACTCATGGGCGCCACGACCTGGCTGGAGTAGCGCACCGGGTGCCGCACCTGCGCGATGGGGCCCCGCGACGACGGCACGTTCGTCACGACGTCGAGACCGAGCTCGTCAGCGCGCTCCAGCGCTTCCGCGATGTTGGCGATCTTCGAAGCGGGAACACCGCGAGCCATGAGTCGATCGACCAGGTCGGCTGCTGAATGATCCCGCATCACGGCGGAGAGAACGACTTCCAGTTCTTTCTGGTGGGCGACCCTGGCCTGGTTGTCCGCAAATCGCGGATCACCCGGGAGGTCAGGGAGGCCGAGCTCCACGCACAATGCGATGAACTGCTTTTCGGTGCCGCTTGCAACGGCGATGTAGTCGTCAGCGCACTTGAAGGGTTGGTACGGAACCACTGAGGGGTGCACGTTGCCCAGTCGGTGCGGCGTCACACCGGCTCCGATGACTGCCTGCGTCTGGTTTGCCATCCCCTGAAGAATGCTTGCCAGCAAGGAGACCTCGAGTCGAGTGCCCTCTCCCGACAGGTCCCGCTTCCGCAGGGCCGCAAGTATTCCGATCGTGGCGTCCTTACCAGCGAGGACATCGACGATGGCGACACCGACCTTCGTCGGCTCACCGTCGGGATGACCCGTGATCGACATCAGGCCGCTCATCGCCTGGACTGCGAAATCGAAGCCGGGAAGATTGGCACCCTCCCCGGAGCCGAATGCGGTGATGGAGCAGTAGACGACGTTGGGATTCGATGCCCTGACGGAGTCGTAGCCCAGGCCGAGGCGGTCCATCACCCCCGAGCGGAAGTTTTCCATCACCACGTCGGCCCTGTGGCACAGTTCCCTGGCCAACCGTCTGCCTTCCGGGGATTTGAGGTCCAAGACGATGGACTGCTTGCTCCGGTTGACCGCCTCGAAGTACGTCGCGCCGGTAGAGGAGTACGGCGGACCCCAGCCGCGTGTCCCGTCGCCGCCGCCGGGCTCCTCCACCTTGATGACGGTGGCACCCAGATCCGCAAGAGTCATACTCGCCAACGGTCCCGCGAGGACCCGGGTGAAGTCCGCAACGATCGTGCCTTCCAGCGGCAGTGCCGAGTCACTGGCCATGGTTGGCACCCGTCGATGTGGTCGCCTCGGACAATGCGGCCAGTGTGCTGTTCACAGCGTGTTGCGACGGCCGCCGTCGACCGTGACGCTCGCACCGTTCACGTACGAGGCCGCGTTGGACAGGAGGAAGGCTGCCACCCGCCCGAGCTCGATCGGCTCACCGAGTCGTCGCAGAGGCACCCGCGGCGCCTCTCGCTCAGCCCCTGAGAACCCTCGGGCAGCGTCGAGGTACGCGAGTCTCTCGGTCGCATAGATGCCTGGGACGATCACGTTGACTCGGACGCCCCTCGGGCCGACAACTGTCGCCAGCTCCTTGGCGTACGCCTCCAATCCAGGACGTGCGATGTTGGAACCTGTCATGCCGACGGTGACTTCCTTGGCGGTCGACGAACTGAGGACGAGAATCGATCCACCCTCGGTCAGCTCGCTCGCCACCTCCCGCGCGACCCTGATCGGGTTCAACGCCACCAGCTGCATGCTGAGAAGGAGGTCTTCGTCACTGAACGTCTCGGCGCCACCAGCCGGCGGTCCCCCGTAGCTGATGAATGCGCCATCAAGGCGTCCGAACTCTGACTTCGCCACAGAGATGGCGTTCGCGATCGTCGCGGCCTGGCTCAGGTCGCCGTCGACACCACGGGCAGAATCGCCGAGCGAGTCCACGGCCGTGCTGAGGCGATCAGGATCACGACCAACCACCACGACGTTGGCACCTTCTTCGACGAGGGCTTGCGCTCCGGCAAGTCCGAGCCCCGTCGACCCACCGGTCACGATGAATGCCTTGCCTGCCAGCTCCAGATCCACGATTTTCCTCTCGACGACAGAAGTCATATTCCCTGCTCGAGCACGAGGTGACGGTCACAGCCAATTGCGCATCAGTTCCGCGACGATGCGAGCGGCGAGACATCGAACCCGTGCCCAATCATTGGATACAATTTTGGTTAACGTATCAGCGACCAATATTTTCTGTCAACAGGCGGGCAGGTGACCATTGGGCCTTCCGATCGCGACAGCTGAGTTTGAGACACAGAACCGTTGAACCGCGAAGTCAGCGGTTTGGACGGGCCGACGACACGGTGTTTGTACCGCCCGAGAGTTTCCCTGAGCCATCAGAAGCCGAAGAGCTCGGCGGGATTAGTGACCAGTACGGCGTGTAGCAAATCGGCATCAGGGGTCCATCTTGCGAACTGGTCATACAGAATGCGACTGGATGTCGAGCCGCCAGGCATACCCACGAACGGCCAGTCACTACCCCAGATCATTCGATCGGGGGCCGCCTCAAGCAGAGCATCATGGAAGGGTCTGACCGAGTCCAGTGCTCCGATCGGACCGTTGCGAAGCGCAGACAGCTTCACCCACCATCCCTCGGCCTTCACCGCGGCGACGAACTCGCGAAATGTCGCTCCTCGAGGACTGGTGTCCGAAAGCCAACCCATGTGATCGATCACGACAGGAACCTGCAACGTGGCCAGGAAGCCGGTCTCCGCCACGATCTGGGAGCAGGTGCCAAAGATGTGCGCCTGCCAACCAATCTCACGCATCACCGTCGCCATCTGCGTCAAAGCTCGCGGCCGATCCACACGCGGCCCCATAGGACGCCCGGCACGGAGGGCGTCTAGGTCCATATAGGAGAAGCGCGCGCCGACGAAACCTTGCGTACCGAGCAGCTCGATCTGCTCACGCTCGCTCGACTCGGACAGCAGCGCAATACCACGCAGACGCTCCGGTGCCAGCGAGAGCACCCGCGCGGTTGCCGCGTTCCCCGATCCGGCAGTCCCGGGGATGGCAGAAGAGACGACGACGGCGCGGTCGAATCCGAGCTGGTCCAGTGACGCCAGGAGTAGATTCGGAGTGGGGCGGTCGATCGCCGCGTCGACCGAGCCGTGGAACACGTGGACGTGACTGTCGCACGCCCCATCTGGCGGCGCGTCTCCGCGGACGTCATTACTCATGCGTCTCGCCCTCGA
>NZ_BAAAME010000020.1:0-2737 GCF_039529015.1 Aeromicrobium alkaliterrae | reverse complement strand
GGATTGTGGCGGGCATGGACACCAGCAAGTTGTTGGAGTCGTTCGACGCGAGCCGGATTGTGGCGGGCATGGACACCAGCAAGTTGTTGGAGTCGTTCGATACGAGCCGGATGTTCGATCAGATGGCGGAGCAGATCGTCTGGAATGTGACTGCCACTGACGACTTCCTCGCTGATCAGTTGGACTTTTCCGAAGTCGACGATGCGCTCGTCGCGGAGTTCGAGGAGTTGGCGCGTGACGCCGTTGCCGCGTCACTCGACGACGAGGATGTTGTGGTCGGAGGCCGCCTTCCTGCCTTAATCATGGCGACCTACCTCAGCCTGTTGTCCCTCGAACAGAGACTGTTGCATCCCGAGATTGCGGCCCACCTCGATGCGGTGACTAGTTCAGTTGCGCTCGGGGTCTTCGTGTACTTCTTCCTGATCCGGAAGCCGCAAGACAAGTGACGCTTTGCCGTGAATGATCGTCGGGCCGGCGCTTGACCAACCTGTACCGACGTGTGGGGGGATGACCCTCTGGAGTCGAAAAGGCGGACCCCTGTGTCAGGTCCTGCGCAGGTTCAAAGATTCTCGTCAATCCTCGCCGAGGGCAAGGCGCGCTCCGGATTACTCCGCTGACCCGAGGTGTGTCTCGACCCAGGAGGGGTCGCGCGTGACCATCAACGAGTCCGCGCCGAGCCACAATCCGTCGTAGAGCCGATCTTCAGCGGCGACCACCCAGAGGTCCTGACCTCGGCACCGAAGGTTGACCGCGACGGGGGCCGGTTCGGTGGCCCCCACCACGCCAGTTCGCCAGATGTCGGTTGCTTCGAGACGGCCTCCCACAAACGGTTGCCAGAAATCGTGGTGGGTAACATCGAAGATCGTCGGGTTGTTCTTGAATAGCTCGCTGCCCCGAGTGAGTTGCAACTCGAGGCCAAAGTGGCCGAAGGCGTCACCCCACGAAACAACGACCGTTCGGTTGCCGAAGTCGAGCTCAACGCCCATGTCGGCAACGTGCTGTGGACCCTCGTCCCAGCCGAGGTGCTCGACTGCGCAGAAGTACCTGACGGCTCTAAGCGCGCCGCTTCGGAGGGCGCCCACGCTCTCCTGGAACGACTCAGCGGTGACGATGGAGCGATCGGGCATGTAGGCATCATGCGTCAACCGCGCTAAGCGACGCCTGCGAGCGAAGCAGGTGGCGACTTGTCGCTCTTTCGAAGGCATTCCCCACCTCGCGCTGCTAGACCTAAGGCTCATGGAGCGACAAAGGTTCGAAGCACGGGTCATCGAGATCGTTGACGCTGCGATCGCGGGAACGCAGGTCGAGGACGATCGGGTGGAGCTGAAGCGCGACTGGCCTGATGCCGGACTCAAGGTTGCACGCCAGGTCGCGGGCCACGCGAACGCATCTGGGGGCGAACCGATTCTCTGGATCATCGGCGTCGACGAACGCGGTAGGAGAGTTCACGGAGCCGGCGGGACCGAGCCGTCGAACTGGTGGGGTTCAGTCAGCAGGCACTTCGATGAGGTTCATCCCGAACTGCAGATACTCAACGTGCCTATTGGAAGGGGCAAGTCCGTCGTTGCGCTTCACTTCACCAGCGACCGCGCCCCGTACATCGTCGGAGTCGAGAACGGTGGAAGGGTAGAACGCGAGGTGCCCTGGCGAGAGGGAAACAGCACTCGTACTGCCCACCGCAGCGAGTTGATCAGGTCCGTTATCTCCGAGGCGTCGGTGCCGACACTCGAGCTGATCGGCGGGCAAGTTGATGTCGAACGTTACGCCGGCAACGACGGGCCGCACGAGAACCCCAGGGACTACCGACTGGGCACCTTGAGGGTTTCAACGAAGTTGAAGATGTTCATGTCTCCGCAGGGCGCCGCCTACCTCCCGGAACACCGGCAAAACCTGAGAATCAGCACATTGCGAGGTGGATCCTTCGATCTAGGGACATTCAACCTTTTCGGCTCCTACCGACACGAGGGCATCAGCAAGTTCGGCGTCCCTCAACGTGTTGCGGAAGGCGGAGTCGCAATCCAGGGTCGAAGCAGTATTGATGTCACAGGACCGGGACAGTTGGAACTCTTCGGAGATTGCGTGCTCGCGTTCGGTGAAGGTAGCGAGCTTCTTCGCGCGCGGAAGCTGGGTCTGGCACTAACGATGCCCGTTGACCAGAGCGACCGAGCTGCGCGACTGAACTGTCAGCTCGAGGTTCCAGCGAAGGCTGAGTTCGATGAACGCGATATCCCGGATCGTTACGACTCCTGGCACGTAGCGAGGAGATTCTCGGTGGGAGCTGTCGCCCGAGATTGGAGGTGAAGGCTCTTCACGGTCCCGACTTGGGTTTCGACATGAATCAACATGGCCGTCCCGGCCTGCTCGATTAAGAGCCCCGGGCCTGGATGCGTGCCATTCAGGATGTCGGGGCCGGATGGCTCCGCTTCATTTCACCTAAGAGAAGGCTGGCGAGGCCGATGACGCGCCACGCCAGTTGCTCGGCGTCGGCTCGTTGCTCAACATTGTGCCGATGGAGGTTGCCGATCGCCTGAGCCAGTCCCATGCCGAGCAGCTTCCACCCCGTCTGCTCGCCGTCCTCGTTTCCGAGCGGTTGGTCCTCGAGCACTCGGGAGAACAGGTCTTTACCGACAAGCTTGCCGTTCTTGTGGTGCCTGGGGTCGCCTCCCCTTCGACGGAACCAATCTTCAGTGAAGGTGACGACAGCACTCGGAACGAGGGGCCAGGCCTCGATGCGGAC
>NZ_BAAAME010000019.1:0-5068 GCF_039529015.1 Aeromicrobium alkaliterrae | reverse complement strand
GGGACCTCTCTCGACTGCGCATCCACCGTCAGGACGCCCCCGCGTGCGAAGTCGGTGGGCAGAATGTCCAGAAACCTGATCGCGACTCGTTCCGTCGGAGCGCCAAGATGCACGACAGCGGCTTGAGTCACAGCCTTGGCGAACGACCGACGCTGTTCAAGACTGCGTCCTTCAGCAAGTTCTACCCAGATGAATGGCATGGGAAGGTCCTTCTTTCTTCTTGGGACGATTCGCTTGACAAGCCTGCCAGCGTCCGGCTGTCGCGACGGCTTCAGCTCACAACTTCATGGAGATCGTGTGCGCAATCGCTTGCAGAGCTGTCGCCACTGCTTCAACCCGGCCACGGTCCATCCCAGGCTTGAGGCCGACGGCAGCCAAGGACAGAACCGCATGACCAGAGCTCCCGATCACCGGAACTTGGATGGAGGTGACGTGGGCCCCCCAGTCATCCTGTTCGGCCAACTTCGCGTCCTCCACGATGTCGTTCCACAGAGCCGCAGTCTGATCTCGATCCCACCGGGCCGTGCTCAACGTGCGACCGAGCGTCTTGGTCCTGGTGGCACCGAGGCTCACGGAGTAACCCCGTTCACGAGCGTGCGTCAGGATGGCACTGACCAGATCGTCGTTCGCGAAGCCGTTCTTTCTACCTGCGTCCCGCCAGGCGGCCTCACGCTCCGGAGTTCCCCACGCCGCGAACACCGAACCCAAGGGCGCAGCAAATGGGAAGGTCGAGCCGACCAAGGGGTCTCGTGTGCGCAGGTTTGCAGCACTCAGGACCACCACGCTGCTCTTGGCGATAGCCCCCAAGGTGATCACAGCGTCCAGCTCCTCCGCCAGGCGCTGCACCGGTGCGCGCACCTCCTCGGCCACCTTCATCTGGGCTCCGAGTCCTGCGGCGTCGAAGTCGAGGTGGGGCACGGTGAACGATCCGTACCCCCCCTTGAGGAACAGGAGTGGCATCCCCTCACCGCTACGGCCGAAGCCAAGATCGAGGACCTCGCCGAGCACGATGTCGTGATCGCCTGCCTCCACCGTTCGATGACGCTTGCACTCGAACCAGATCACGGAATCGGTCAGGAAGGGAATCCCGTGACGATCGGTCTCCCAGGCGCCGCCGGCGAATCGCGATTCGGGCGGTGCGGTCGCGAACGCCCTGCACAGCTCCTCGTGCCCGGCACCCAGGACGCTCACTCGGAAGTACTCGGCATCTCGGACTGCGCCGTAGGACCGTGACGAACGCATCGGCATGTAGGAGACGAGCGGCGGGTCGAGCGACACAGCCGAGAAGGTGCCGACGACCAGACCTTGCGGCAGTCCGTCCGCGCCGAGGGCCGAGACGATGCACACGCCGGTCGGGTATTCCCCGAGAACCGTCCGCCACCACTGGCTGCGGTCCTCCTTGCTTGCCTCGCCGAACTGCAACTGGTTCTGGCTCATGGTCCTCGCGGTCCTCTCCGGTGCTGCCTGCCGCACCGACATCTGACTTGCATTTGACAATTCTCGTCCTCGGAATCGAACTCCGACGGCACAAAGGAGTCTCTTCGACGTTCAGGGAGGTCAATCAGCCCCACGGAGGTCGAGGGTCTGCTCGCTCCCGCGGTCCGGGGTGTCGGTGATCAGGGCCCAGAGGTCGGACCCCTGCCTCCCCAGTGCAGCTCGCGCGAGGGTGTCCTCCCAAAAACGCACCGACCCGTAGTCGTTGCGCCACGTCAGCGCTGGCATCGTGAACTGGCGGAGTCGATGTTCGCGCGTCGTCCCCAGGGCGCCGTGAAGTTGGTGAGTCGTTCGTACGACAGACGCGACGGCGTGACCGACACATGTCCGAGCAGTGGCGATGGCCATCGTCGACGAGCTGTCGGAGAAGCCATTCTGAACCACCGCGGTGAGGGCATTCTCCGTCGCGGCTTGTGCCAACGCTGATTCCGCTGCGGCCTCTGCAACGAGGTGCTGCACCACCTGGAACTTCGAGAGGCGCCGGCCGAACTGCTCGCGCTCGTGGACATGTTCGACCGAAGATGTCACGGCGCTGTTCATGGCGCTGCACGTCTGAATCGATCGTGCGAGTGCGCCCCGGAGTAGGAACTCGTGGGCAGTTTCGGCAGGCACTGTGCGCCCGGCCATCCCGCATTGATCGAGCTGCGCCAAGTCCCGCGCTTCACTGCCAGGCCGGGATCGCGACACGAGGGAGACGGCTCGGACAGGCACGTCGGAGACCTGCCAGCGACCGTCCTGCTCGGAGAGCACCACCATCCTGCTGCAGGAGCGCACCCACGGTACGGCCACCGCTCCCCGGCCGGACCTGACTCGGCACGCAGTGCTCAACTCCACCGTCGGGTTAAGTCCAGCTACTTCGCGAAGCCATCCTGCCAGCAAGTCGTGCTCGACCAGCGGGACACCCAGCCCAAACTCAGCGGCCGTGGCGAGCAGTGCGGCCGACTCCCGCCACCCGGCTCCGCTCCCACCGCTGGCTTCGTTCGCTGTGAGCCTCGTCAGTCCCAGGGAATCCAGCGTCTCCCAACGTCCGGGGTCGTGAGCCTCGAACTGGACATCGACGTCCGACGCGGACAGGTCCGCGACGACATCTCTCATCAGCCGGACCAAGTCAGGATCGACGCCGGTCGCGAACATCGGTGTCGGAGTCATCGCAGACCCAGTCCCTTCGCGATCAGCCCGCCGAGGACCTCATTGGTGCCGCCTCGAATCGTGAACCCGGGCCGATGCGCCAAAGACGTCGCCAGCAAGTCGTCCAACCGACCGCCCAGGTTGCCGACTGAATCCTGATCGAGATGGAGACCCAGCGCGACGACCTCGGCGATGTCTCCCTCGAACGTCGTGCCCAGCACCTTCACGATGCTCGCTGCGGTATCCGGGTATTCGCCCCGTTCGAGCGCTCCGGCGATGGCCATCGACATGCAGTGCAGTGCCCGCAACCGACCGACGATGCGCCCCAGACCGAGCTCAGCCGACGGGTTGTTCGTACGGACCTCGTCAACCATCGCGCACAAGAGCTGAAACGTGGACAGGAACCGCTCGGGCCCGCTGCGCTCGTACGCAAGCTCTGACGTCACTTGCTCCCACCCCGCACCTTCGGTGCCCAGAAGCATGTCGTGCGACACGAGGACGTCGTCCAAATGCACCTCGTTGAAGTGGTGACCTCCGCTGAGCGAGATGATGGGACGCACCTCGACGCCAGGCGCGCGCAGGTTCACGATGAACTGGCTCAGACCGTCGTGACGCCGCGACATGTCCTTCGGTGAGCTCCGCGCCAGCACGATGAATGCATCTGAGAGATGTGCTCCTGAGGTCCAGACCTTGGTGCCGGTCAGTCTCCATCCATCGTCACTTTTCGTGGCGACGGTGCGGACGCTCGCGAGATCGGACCCGGAATCTGGTTCGCTCATGCCGATCGAAAAGAAGCACTCGCCCGCGGAAATGGCGGGTAGGTAAGTGTTCTTCTGCGCTTCGGTTCCGAAGCGCAGAAGACTAGGTGCAACCTGGCGATCCGCGATCCACGCCGCGGCGACGGGTGCGCCCGCCGCGAGCAGCTCCTCCGTCACGACGAATCGCTCGAGGAACGACTTGCCCTGCCCCCCGTACTTCGTGGGGATGGTCATCCCTAGCCATCCCCTCGAGGCGAGACGAGTGGTGAACTCGCGGTCGTACCCGTCGAGCCAGCGGTCGACGCCGGGCTCGAAGAGTCCCGCATCGACCTCAGCCTGGAGCCAGGCTCGCACCTCCAGCCGGAGGGTTCGCATGACGTCGGATTCCAGTGCCATCGCAGGCAACAGGTTGGGAATCGACACCCTCATTCACCCCCGTATCGAGGTGAACGACGTTCAGTCAGCGCCGTGAGCGCTTCGTGGTGGTCGCGCGTGGTGTGTGCAATGGCCTGGAATGCCGCGGACAGCTCCAGAATGCTCGAGAGCGTCCCGCTGTCCGCACTGCGGAGCAGTCGCTTCGCCATCCGCACGGCGTGCGGCGGGTTCGATGCTATGCGGCGGGCAAGATCGAGGGCTTCTGTCAACAGGGAAGAGGGTTCCACCACCTTCGACACCAGTCCCCATTCATGGGCCGTGTCCGCATCGACGGAGTCACCCGTCAAGGCCATCTCGGCAGCACGCGCCCACCCGACCGCACGCGGCAGGAGCCAGGCGCCACCGTCTCCGGGGATGATCCCGAGCTTGACGAAACTCTCGGCGAAGGTGGCCGTCTGAGAGGCGAGTCTGATGTCACACATGAGGGCCAAGTCGCAGCCGGCGCCGATCGCGTGGCCGTTGACCGCCGCAATGACCGGGATCTCACAGCCGTGAACCGCCTGTGCAAGTCGCTGAATCCCGTGACGATAGGCCCCCATCGACTGATGTGGCGTGCCCCCGAAGGGTGGCTTGCCTTCGATCATGTCCTTGAGATTCCCGCCCGCGGAGAAGGTAGATCCTGCTCCTGTCAGCACGACGGCGCGCACGGTCGATTCCACATTAACCCGCTCGACATTCGCCGTCAGCGCCTCCATGAGCCCCGTGCCCGACAGCGCATTTCGCTGCTGTGCAACATTCATCGTCCACGTCTCGACGTGGTCGTCGCGCTCTACGTGCAACGGACTGTTCATGTAAACGGACCCCTTGGAGAATCGTTGACCGGTCGAAGTAGCGCGGGGTGGCGAGTCAGACCTCGCCACCCCGCGCGATGACGGCTTGGGTGAGGGCACTCGGTACCGGGGCGATCGGAATCTCGATGCAGGACGGGAGGCCGGACTGCAGGGCACGCTCCAACGCGGCCGGCAGCTCAGACAGAGAGTCGACGTACTCGCCGTGCCCACCCAGCGCTCGCACCGCATCGCTGTAGCGAACTGAGCTGAGTGTGGACGCGATCACGTATTCGTCCCCGTACAGGCCGCTCTGGAGGTTCTGCTCGAGACCCCAGGCCGCGTTGTTGCCGACGATCGCCACGAACTGGAACCCCTGCCTGGATGCCGCCTCGTACTCACTCAGGTAGTAGCCAAAGCTGCCGTCGCCGGTGAAGAGCACGACCGGCGTGTCTGGCGACGCCGCCGCCGCACCGAAGGCCAGCC
>NZ_BAAAME010000018.1:0-12023 GCF_039529015.1 Aeromicrobium alkaliterrae | reverse complement strand
ATTTGAACTCGTTCTTGGCGATTCTCTGACCTGCGACGATGCCCGATAAGGTCTGGAATTGCAGTGATTCTGCATAACATCACGATTGTCGGATTCACGTCAGATCACGGACGAATGTGGGCAGAATGTGGGCACGGATCGCTCGGCGCGCAGACCGGCGAGCTACTCGGAATCCTCGTGCCCGACCCATCTCGCAAGCCGGGCGAGCCCGACCCGTGACTCCGGAAGTCCCTCCTGCAGGTCGAACCGCGGCGACACCTTCTTGAGCGCCTTGGGACGTGGCAGCCGCCGGTGCTGATAGTCAGTCCGAACAGTCGCGGACGTCCGTGCCGCGTTCGGCGAACGCCTTGAAGTCCTCCATCACCAGCCCGGTCTGCTTCACGAAGACCCGGCGCAGTAGGGGCGCCGCCAGGCGCATCGGGCCGCTGAACCGGTACTCGTTCTCGCTCGCCCACAGCGTGGCGTCCGGACCGGTCTGCGTCAGCCGTTCGCGCGCGGCGTTCCACATGCCGTGCGCGACGATCTCCCGTTCGTAGCGGATGACGCGATCCGGCGCGATGCCGTGCAGATCCTTGGGCTCAAGCCTCGTGATGGTCTCGCTGCACTCCATGGTCTTGCCGCCTGCCTCGAACACCACGCGAGACTCGGTGCCGACCTGGCCGTCCTCACCGCGAATCGGCTCGTGCAGCATCAGGCCACGGAGCCACTTCGGACGGTGGACAGGGTTCTCGAGGAGTTCCAAGACCCTCGCGCGCGGCAGCGCGATCTCGAGCGAGTGCTCCGTCGTCGCGTAGCCCTCCAGCCGCTCGGCGAACGCTTCGATGGCCCACGACGACGGGTAGAAGCTCATGTGCTTCTTCGAGGCGGTGAAGAACACCAGCGCCCGACCCTTGTACTTCAGTGTGGGCATGCGGTAGCTGATCGTCTCCTCGACGCTCGGCACGAGCTCGGTCACGAGCGTGCGGATCTTTTCGAGCTCAGGCCGAAAGACCGGGTCGATCCCGTCGAGGTACTCGTTGATGCTCGTTGCCTTCTCACCCATCGCTCTGGTCCTCTCCCAGGTAGAACGCCGCCGTTCGACGTGCTCGCGTCGTGGCATCGTCCGTCGATGCTCCCGCCTCGCGGTGCGCCGCACCCCACGCCTCGGAGGACCCAAGTCACCAGCCTCTATCCCGTACTCATGTCTCAGGACGTCGGCGCCGCCGCCAGCTTCTACCGACGCGCGCTCGTCGCCGTCACGACCTTCGAGAGCGACTGGTACGTGAGCCTGCGAGTGGGCACCTTCGAGCTCGCCGTGCTGCAGCACGACCATCCGACCATCCCCGCAGGGTTTCGCCACCGGCCGGCCGGAGTGCTGGTCGACGTCGAGGTCGAGGACGTCGACGCCGTCCACGACCGGTTGACGACCGACCTCGGGCTGTCGCCGGTCCTGCCGCTGCGCAGCGAGACCTTCGAGCAACGGCACTTCATCGTCGAGGGACCGGACCGCGTCCTGCTGGACGTCATCCAGCCCATCGAGCCCGCTCCGGACTATGCCGATGCATTCACCGCCACCGCGACTTAGTCTTGCCGTCTGGAGATCCCGGGTTCGCAGTCACCGGTACCCGCTGCTGACACGAGCGCGACCTTCGACGCCTCGGACCGCGTAATCGGTCGGGAATCCCTGCGTGCCCGACTTGAGTCAGCCCCGCGCCGCTGGCCGTCACTCGGGCTTTGGCTCCCCATTAACCGGCACGAAAGGCGCGGCGACCAGGCCGATCAGGCCGGCGACGAGGAATGCCGCCGAGTAGCCGTGACTAGCGATTAGCGCGCCACCGAGGGGCGGCACGGCGGCCGCCACGGCGTTCTGTCCGGTGTTCTGCAACCCCTGTGCACGACCCGACCAGTACGGACCCGAGACCTCGGCGACCGCGGTCGCCGCGATGCCGTTGTCGGCCACGACGATTATCGAGGCGAGGACGATCACGACGACGGCGACCGGGGAGTCCCCCGAGCTGGCCAGGACGAACATCGATACCGCGCCCGCCACGGCGATCCAGCGGATCGGGCGCATTCGCATTTTGGCGACGTCGGACCACCAGCCGGCGGCGATTCGTCCGCCGGCTCCGAGAAGCTGTACGACCGCGACGGCTACGCTGGCCGACGCCACGCTCCAGTCGTGGACCACGATCAGCCACACCAACATGAATGTCCAGATCATGACCTGGGGGACGACCAGCATCGCCGCCACGAGGTGCACCCGCGCCAGGCGCCATGATCCCCGGTACGGATTTCGCAGGTGGACTTGCGCCGCGGGGTCGCTGCGCGGCAACCGCGTCGGATTAGACACAAGCATGAGGCACGCAACCAACCCGACAGCCAGGACCGTCACCGGCACCATGAGCGCGGTCGCGGTGCCGAACCGGTCGGCCAAGTTAGGCACCGAGCCAGCCGCGGCCGCGATTCCCACGGGCGCCGCGGATTGACGGATGCCCATCGCCGTGCCTCGCTGACCGGGCGCGAACCAGCCAGTCACAAGCCTCGCGCTCGACACGTGAACGCTCGCCGACGCCGCACCGATGACAAAGAACGCGACGACCAGCAAGCTGAATGACGTCGCGAGCACCGCCAGCGCAGCACCTACGGTGGCGAGCGACAGTCCCATCGTCAACACGCGACGCTCACCGACCCGGTCGACGAGTGCGCCCCAGACCACAAGGAAACAGGCCATGCCGATCATCGGTGCGGCCGCGGCCACGCCGGCGCTGGCCAAGCTCAGGTCAAGCGCCAGGTGGAAGTGCGGGATCAAGAAACCCGGGGCGTTCAGGCCGACCGAGACCGCCGCGAGCAGGAAAGTTGTCACCGCGAGCTGGACCCAGCGGTTCTGGGACCTCACAGGTTCGGCCGCGTGCTGGTCACCGGTCGACCAACCGCAGAGTTTGCTCCCAGTATCGCTCGCCGCGGGCCTCGACGCTCCGAACGCCGGCGTTAGGCGTGCCGACCTTCTCGGGCGAAGACTCAGCCAAGGTCGAGGCCCAGCCGCGCGGCCAGCTCCACCCGGGTGATGCCGAAGAGCGCGAGCAACCGCGCGCCGTGAGGACCGACCTCGAAGGTAGCGACGTCGGTGTAGACGCGGCTGACGCAGCCCAGGCCGGTGAGCGGGTAGGTGCACGCCGGCACGAGTTTGGGCGAACCGTCCTTGGCGAACAACGTCATCATCACGAAGACCTGCTTCGCCCCGATCGCTAGGTCCATCGCGCCGCCCACTGCCGGGATCGCATCAGGAGCGCCCGTGTGCCAGTTTGCAAGGTCGCCGCTGGCGGAGACCTGGAAAGCGCCGAGCACGCAGACGTCGAGGTGGCCGCCGCGCATCATGGCGAAGGAGTCGGCCTGATGGAAGTACGCCGCCCCGGGCAGTTCGGTGACCGGAAGCTTGCCTGCATTGATCAGGTCCGCGTCGACCTCGTGGCCGACCGCGGCCGGCCCCATACCGAGCATCCCGTTCTCGGTGTGCAGCACGACGCCCGAGCCAGGGCGCAGGTGGTCGGCGACCAGGGTGGGCTGACCGATACCGAGGTTGACGTACGACCCCGTCGGGATGTCGCGGGCGATCGCCGCGGCAATATCGTCCTTCGTCCGGGTGGCGCCGGCGCTCATGCGACCACCACCCGGTCCACGTAGATGCCAGGAGTGACCACGATCTCGGGGTCGATTTCACCGACCTCGACCAGCTCGCGCACCTGCACGACGGCGGTCGCGGCGGCGCTGGCCATCACAGGGCCGAAGTTGCGCGCCGTCTTGCGGTAGACGAGGTTGCCCGCCCGGTCTGCGCGGTGGGCGCTGATGAGAGCGACGTCGCCGTGGATCGGCAGTTCCAGGACATAGGACCGGCCGTCGATCTCCCGGATCTCTTTCCCCTCGGCAAGCGGCGTGCCTGCCCCTGTCGGGCAGAAGAATCCGCCGATGCCGGCCCCGGCCGCGCGCATCCGCTCGGCGAGGGTCCCTTGGGGAACGACCTCGAGCTCAATCCGACCGGTTCGGTACAGGTCATCGAATACCCACGAGTCGACCTGGCGAGGATAGGAACAGACCACCTTGCGCACCCGACCGCGCGCCAGAAGAGCGGCGAGGCCGGTCTCGCCGTTGCCGGCGTTGTTGGACACGACCGTGAGGTCGGTGGCGCCCTGCTCGATGAGCGCGTCGATCAAGGCGACGGGCATGCCCGCCATGCCGAACCCGCCTATCAGCACAGTCGCGCCGTCCGTGATGCCTTCCACCGCCTGCGCGGTGACGTCACACACCGTGACGGCCCCGCTCACGCGGCGTTCTCCAGCACGACGGCGAGGGCCTGCCCCACGCCGATGCAGATGGCTGCGACGCCCCAGCGCTCACCACTGTCGCGGAGCCTGTGGGCGAGCGTGCCCAGGATGCGGCCACCGCTCGCACCAAGCGGGTGGCCGATCGCGATCGCGCCACCGCGGGCGTTCACGAGGTCGGGATTGATCCCCCAGGCGTCGACGCACGCAAGAGATTGCACTGCGAATGCTTCGTTGAGCTCGATGGCGCCGACGTCGGCCCAGCTGATGCCGGCACGGGCTAAGGCCTTGCGGGCGGCCTCGACTGGGGCGAAGCCGAAATCCTGCGGATCGACGGCATGCGTGCCGCGGCCGGCGATCCGGACGATCGGTTCGAGGCCAAGAGCAGCGCTCTCGCTCGCGATGAGCAAGGCTGAGGCTCCGTCGCTGAGCGGTGAGGCGTTTGCAGCAGTGATCGTACCGTCGGGACGGAAGGACGGCTTGAGGCCCGCCAGCCCCTCCGCCGTGGAGCCGGGACGGATGCCCTCGTCGCGCGCCAAGGCGACGCCAGGCACAGGCACGACCAACTGGTCGAAGAACCCACTCTCCCAGGCGGCGTGCGCCAGGTCGTGCGAACGTGCGGCGAACTCGTCCTGGCGCTCGCGCGAGATCGCGAACCGCTCCCCCAGCGCCTCGTTAGCTTCGCCCAGCGACACCGTCCACTCCGCCGGCATCTGATCATTGACCAGCCGCCAGCCCAGCGTCGTCGACACCGCGGTCGTGTTTCCCGCCGGGAAGGCGCGCGCGGGCTTGGGCAACACCCACGGAGCTCGCGTCATCGACTCCACGCCACCGGCGACCACGACTTCAGCGTCGCCGGACTCGACGGTGCGCGAGGCGATCATCGCGGCATCGAGGCTCGATCCGCACAGCCGATTGACCGTCGTTGCCGGCACCGAGGTTGGCAGACCCGCGAGCAGCACGGCCATACGGCCGACGTTGCGATTGTCCTCGCCAGCGCCGTTGGCATTACCCCACACAACGTCGCCAATGCGCTCTGGGTCGAGACCCGGCGCTTTTCGCACGACCTCGCTAAGCACGGTCGCAGCGAGGTCGTCAGGGCGGACCCCGGCAAGCGCACCGCCGAATCGACCGAAGGCTGTGCGGGTGGCGGCATACATGTAGGCGGAAGGCACGAATCGACCCTAGGCCGGTCGTTCGATCGCGTCCAACACTTCTTTCCGATAAATTGATCTCGTACGGAGATAAGTTGAGGCCGTGGAGATACGAGTTCTGCGCTACGTGCTGGCGCTGGCCGAGGAGGAGCACTTCGGCCGCGCCGCAGTGCGAGCCGGCGTCGCCCAGTCAGCGCTCTCTGAGCAACTCAAGCGGCTGGAAGTCGAGCTCGGCGTCCGACTCTTCGACCGGTCCACCCGGCGAGTGACCATCACTGCTGCAGGCAAGCGTTTCGTCGAGCACGCGCGGAACATCGTCGCCGCGGCCGACCGGGCGAGCAGCGAGATGCGGGCCGTCGCGAACGGCCGGGTTGGCTCGGTCGCGGTCGGGTTCGTTGGCACGGCGACGTACGACGTCCTACCTAGGGTCGCTCAGCGGGTCCGAGCTGAATTGCCCGGCGTCGACTTGACGCTGCGCGGGGAGCAGCTGAACCCAGCGCTGCTGACCAGTGTTGCGTCAGGCGACCTCGACCTGGCCCTCGTCCGTCCAAACCGGACCCTCCCGGCCGGGCTCCTCACCACCCACCTCCGATCTGAGGAACTGGTTGCCATCCTGCCGAGCTCGCACCCGCTAGCCAGCCGGACCAAGATCGATCTCGAACTCCTTGCGGACGAGGACTTCGTGATCCATCCCTCCGGTGACCGCTCGTCGATCCACCAACACGTCCTGTCGGCGTGCGCTGGGGCCGGTTTTAGCCCACGGTCGATCCTGGAGGTCGGTGAGACTGCCACGCTTACGGTTTTCGTGGCCGCCGGACTCGGCGTCGCGCTCGTGCCCGCCCCCGTCCGGAGCCTGCACCTGGACGGCGTCACCTACGTCGACCTTGCGTCTCCGACCGCGATCGACCTAGCGCTCGTTCGCCGCGACTCCGACCGCTCCCTCGCGACAGCGAGCGTAGCCGCGGCAATTGTCCAATGCGTGACGGACGCACCTCGCGATGAGCGATAGCGGATCCGCCGGCCGGCGGGCGCTGAACGGCAAGGCTGGCACCTCGCCCGCCCTGTCCGCCCTGTCCCGACAGGTGGCTCAGCTCGCGACCGCTTCGAGGCGCCGACCTACGGGAGGTCCCCTTCCCACGCCGCGCGAAGCAGGGCGGTGATGTTCTCGCTGTCGACGGGGGTCGGATTGTTGGCCGGGATGGCGGCTCGGATGGGACCCACCGCGCGCGCGATGCCAGCCTCCGGCATTCCGTAGTCCTTGAGCGCCTTGGGGGCTTCCAGACGAGCACGCAAAGTGCGCAATCCTCCCGTCGCCGAGGATGCACTCAGTGCTTCCGCGATACGTCGCTCGGCCTCCGGCGCCGAAGGCGCGTTGAACGCGAGCACATGCGGTAGCACCACGGCGTGAGTCTGGGCATGGGGCAGGTCGAACATCCCGCCTAGGACGTGGCAGATCTTGTGGTGCATGCCAGAGCCGGCCGACGCGAAC
Organism: Aeromicrobium alkaliterrae; assembly: GCF_039529015.1. NCBI lineage: Bacteria > Bacillati > Actinomycetota > Actinomycetes > Propionibacteriales > Nocardioidaceae > Aeromicrobium > Aeromicrobium alkaliterrae. The sequence goes on along the minus strand of NZ_BAAAME010000018.1, from coordinate 5,085 downwards.
GAGACCGCGGCCAAGTAGGCGCCGTACAGAGTCTGCTCGGCCGCATCGGTGGACGCGTTATTGGTCGAAACCTGCAGCAACCCGGACGACAGAGCTCGAATGCCTTCCTGCGCCAGTGCCTGGTCGATGGGGTCCACACGTGGACCCCACAACGAGTCCACACAGTGCGCCATCGCGTTCAAACCTGATGCCACGGTCATGTCACTCGGAAGCGAAGTCAGGAGCTTCGCGTCGTAGATGATGGAGACCGGAAGCACCTTCGGGTCGATCCCGGTGGTCTTGACGCCATTCTCGGTCAAGCCCCATACGTTGGTGGCTTCGCTGCCGGCGTACGTCGTGGGAACGGCCACGATAGGCAACCCTGTCCTCAGTGCGATCGCCTTCGCCAGCCCTGTGGTGGATCCCCCACCGATCGAGAGCAAGACGTCGGCACCTGCGGATTCGGCGACCGAGCAGGCCCGCGCTGCCACGTCGACCGGGACGTGCATCACCACCTCATTGAATCGCTCTACGACCGGGACGGCGGCGGCGATTGGAGCCGCGAGCTCGTCCTCCCGTTCCGAGGCGACCAGCATCACCTTTCGGTACCCAAGATTTTCGATCTCATGCGCGGCTGCACCCGCCGCGTTGCCGGTCGCGAACACCACACGCTGAGCCAGTGACTCGTGCACGAACTCCATCAGTACAACTCCTATCAAGCTAACGCCCGACCCCACCCGACGCGGGGACGACTGCGGAACTAGTCGAGCCGAGATTCCATTGCTCAGATCGGCCTGGCGTACTTGCGAACCTTTGATTCGTCGAGTTGCACGCCCAGACCCGCGCCGTGCGGCGGAGCTACACGACCGTTCACGTAGGGGATCGGTTCCTTGACAATGTCATCGGCCAGGAGGAGCGGTCCGAACAGCTCCGACCCGGTATCGATGCCCGGTACGGCACAGAACAGGTGAGCACTGGCGGCTGCTCCGACCGATGTCTCGATGGTGGTTCCACCATGGCACCCGATCCCTGCAGCCTCGCCGATCGCAGCGATCCGCTGCACCGCGGACAGTCCGGCCGACTTCGCAATCTTCACGGCGAACACATCAGCTGCACCGTGTTGGGCCAACCGCATCGCGTCCTCAGCGGTTCTGAGGGACTCGTCCGCCATGATGGGGACTACAAGTCGCGAAGCGAGGCGAGCTTGCGCTTCGATGTTCCACGCGGCGACCGGTTGCTCGATGAGATCGATCCCAGCCTCCTCGAGCACCGGCAGCCACCTCGTCGCGGTGAGTTCAGACCATGACCCGTTGATGTCGACCCGCAGACTCGTGCTGCCCTCGAGTTCCCGGGCAACGGAGACAATGCGTGCCACATCATCGGCAGCATCGCCATGGCCCATCTTCAACTTGAAGCTCCTGTGGGCGCCTTCGTCGAGCTTCGCCTCGATCTCCCGCACGATGACGGGCACGCTTTCGATACCGATGGCCCAGGTGACGTCGATATCGTCGCGCGCGAGCCCGCCGAGCAACTGGTAGAGGGGCACGCCCAAAGCCTTGCCGCGTGCATCCCACAGCGCCATCTCGACGGCAGCCTTCGCGAACTGTGCGCCGGCGATCACCTTCTCGAGATGGCGGGCGAGGGCCTCGACCCTGTGCACATCAGCACCGATGATGAGCGGAGCAATGTAGCCGTCGATGAGTGCCTTGATGCCCTCTATCGACTCACCCCCCCACCAGGGCCCCCCTGGCACGACTGCCTCGCCGATGCCTTCAATGCCGTCTGCCGTGCGCAGGCGGACGATCACGGCACTCTGGTGCTCGATGCTGGTGACGGCGAAACGGTGGGGCCGCACGAGCGGCAGGTCAACCAGAGTGGTGTGGACCGAATGGACTCTCAGATCGTCCACAATTCAGCCTTGCCCGTCACGAGGACGGGGACGCGGTCGTCAGCGTGAAGTCATACTTGGCGTGGACGCCGTCCTCGTCCTCCTCGATATCGAACATGAGGCCGTCCCGCACAGCGTTGGCCACGTCGTTGTCGAGAAACTCACCACCCGGGAAGTACAGCTGCGACGTCAGGTCTTCAAATCCGTCTGCGGACACCTTCAGGTGCACGTGCGCCGGGCGGAAGAAGTGACGGCCGAGAGCGTTGAGCACGATACCCGTGGGGCCGTCCTTCGGGATCTCATAGGGCGGCGGGAGGATGGTCTCCACAGTGAAGGACCCGTCGGCTTCCGTGACGAAACGTGCGCGTAGGTTCCACTCGGGGATGTTGGGGTGGATCTGGGAGTACAACCCCGCAGCGTCGGCGTGCCACACGTCGATCACGGCACCCGACACTGCGTTGCCGTGCAGATCGGACACGACCCCGCTGAACGTCATAGGTTCCCCAGCCTCGTCCTCGCGCTGGGGCATGACGTACGGCTTCTCGAGCAGTGGCGCACCGGGGATGTAGAACGGTCCCTCGATCGCGGCCTGGCTGGCTTGACTACCGGCGCTGCCGACGTCGGTGGCCTCTGCCTCGAAGAAGATGTCGAAGAGAAGCGACTCCTCGCCCTGCTTGACGCTCTCGACGATCAGGTCGGTCGCAAGGCGGTAGTCCGCATGGCTGATCCGGTGCTTGCGAATGAACTGCAGCAGCGTCTGCTCGAGATCCTCGACAACTTGTACGACTCGGTTGTCCTGCACGGTTTTCCTCACGCTCGGCCTCTGGTCTTCGACCGAGGCAGGATGGGGCGGGCATTGACAGACCGCCTCGAATTTTGTACGCTAGACGGACAAGAGATCCGCTTAGCGTACAAGAGTCTGCGTCCGTAATCACCTACTGTCAAGAGGAGCACTTGATGAAGCCACCCGAGGAGCGCGATTTCGTGCGGGCGCTCACGCGCGGGCTCGACGTGATTTTGGCCTTCTCACATCTGCGTCCGAGCATGACGCTGAGCGAGGTGGCGGAGGTCGTCGGGCTCAGCAGACCGACCGCCAGACGACTACTCCTGACACTCGAGGACGCCGGCTTCGTCAAGACAGATGCTCGACGCTTCTCGCTGACTCCCCGGGTACTGGCGTTGGGTTACGCCTACCTGAGTTCGCTCGACCTCGCCCAGGTCGCCCAGCCCCACATGGACGCTCTGGTGAAGCTGACCGGGGAGGGTTGCGCCATGGCCGTCCTCGACGACTGCGATGTTGTCTACGTCAATCGCGTGCCGACGCACAGGATCACCAGCCTTCCTCTCACCACGGGAACTCGCCTGCCGGCGCACGCCACATCCATGGGCCAAGTGCTCTTAGCCGACTTGACCCCAGACCAGCTCGAGAGCTACCTCACCCGCGCCGACCTGCCGCGGCTGACGGCCAGGACCCTCCACTCACCTCACGAGATCCGATCCCGCATGGAGCAGGTGCGACAGCACGGGTGGGCGCTTGTCGACCAAGAGTTGGAGGAGGGGCTCCGTTCGATCTCTGCACCTGTCATGGGGGCTGAGGGCAGAACCGTCGCCGCCGTCGGAATGTCGACCACGGTCTCCTCGACCACTCTCGAGCGACTCCGTTCCGAGCACGTCCCCCATCTCGTCGCGGCCGCTGCGGCCATCAGCAAGGACCTCGGCGGACGCGTCGCCGCCGAGCGCGAAAGTTGACAAATAGGTACCAGCGATGGGTCTATTGACGTTGTGCGGACGAAATGTCCGCTTGACGGACGGATGAATATGAATGACGCAATCCCCTCGTACCAAGAGCTGCGCCACCGCGTCGACGGCCCGGCGGGATCGTCCTGGGGGGTTTTCGGTCCCGACGACGAACTCGGGACGCTCAACCACCTGACGCCGCAGACGCTCCTTGCTGCCATGGGCACGGTGGTGAGCGGGGAGGTCGTGAACCTGGACCTCCCGCTTGACGCCTTCGATCCAGCACTGGTCTCGACCCGCAAACCCCTGAGCCATCACCTGTTTGCCAGCAATCCACACCATCGCGATGAGTACCTGGACAACTTCTTCACCCAGAACGCGACCCAGATCGACGGGTTCCGACACATCGGGCACCCCGATCTTGGGTTCTACAACGGGGCCAACCCCGAGCACTTCACCGCGGGGAGCCCGTTCCTGGGTATCAACCGGCTCGCTGAACACGGTATTGCTGGGCGTGGCGTCGTCCTCGACGTGGACCGCTACTTGCGGTCGCTCGGTCACGAGATCGACCACCGAGGCGAGGCGATTCCTGCGCAGACACTGGCCGCCACCGCAGCACACCAGGGCGTCGAACTCCGTCCCGGCGACATTCTGTTGGTTCGTACGGGATGGCTGACTCACTACAGGCACGATCCAGTTGCTGCGGTACCAGGTGGCGAACCCATGCGAAGCTCAGGACTCGAGGCATCGCACGAGACAGTTGCGTGGCTTTGGGACCACCAGTTCGCGCTCGTGGCGACCGATAACTTCGCTGTCGAATCCTGGCCAGCCCACGAAGCCTCTCCGTTCATCACCAGGTCCGAGGCATCGGGTGACGTCGCGTCGACGAGTCACACCGGCCTGATGCACCGGGTACTGATCCCCTTGCTCGGCATGGTGCTGGGTGAGCTGTGGGACCTCGACGAGCTCGCCGCGCGGTGTGCACGGGACGGGCGTTGGGACTGTCTGATCGTGGCTTCGCCCCTGAACCTCACGGGTGGCGCGGGGTCACCGGCCAACGCGACGGCCATTCGATGAAGCTGTCACCGAAAGGGGCGACGACTGCAAAGATCAGGCCATCCTCCCTTCCGTTTGCACCGCATCTTCGCTAGCTGTTGAGCCAGACATCGCGCACGGCGGGCAGGTATCACCCGGTCTGCGGTCGGCCACCCCGACGATGCGCCGCGAGGAACAGGAGGAGTGTCTCGTTGAAGAGACGTGGACTCTCCCAATTGGCGCTGTGACCGACCCCCGAGAAGATGAAGTTGCTGGCGTCTTTAATGCGCTCCGCCTGACTGTCGAGGATGGGCGGAGGGACATACAGGTCCGAGCTTCCGGTCATCAGCAGCACTGGTACGTCCAGGTCACCCAGAGTCTGCGGAGAGATGTCGTTGGCCATCCGATGAAGGATCGATGAGCCGGGGAGAAGAGACCGGTTGACG
>NZ_BAAAME010000017.1:0-1624 GCF_039529015.1 Aeromicrobium alkaliterrae | reverse complement strand
TGATGAAACTACTCAGGACCGTGAGACTTCTGACGCGATCCGGGTGCGAGAACGCGTAGTCCGTCGCGAAGAACCCACCGTAGGCCGCGGAGACCAAGTGGGACCGGTCCAGATTGAGATGATCCAGCAACAGGCCCAGATCGGCCGAGCCCACCGCTTGTTCGATGCCATCATTAGGGGATGAGCCGAGGTGTCCACGACGCGAGTAGCTCACCACCCGATAGCCCGCTCCAACCAGTGCCGGCTGCTGGTAGGGCCAGCTCTCCATGCTGCCCGTGGCGGGGTGGCACATCACCACTGCCTGGCCCGAGCCGCCGGTGTCCCAGAAGCTGAGGTGGCCTCCAGGAACTGAGAGACGACCCCACGTGACGGGAGCTTGAGCAGGAACCGCGTAGAACTCGCTGGGCCCGGGAGGCGGGGGCCGCCGCAGGGCATCGCTCGCCGCTGCCGACGCGGCCCCGGCCAGTCCGCCCACGGCTTGAACCGCGCCGAGCAACACCCCCGATTGCAGGAGTGCACGCCTCCCCAGTCCGGGACGATCTGGGAAATCGCTGCTACTGACCATGTGAGACACCCATCGTCTGCTCGAGGGAGGCGCTAACTCCGATGTCGCCCCGACATCGTGAGGTGCATGCGGATGCGCGATGCGACAGTCGGCCCTGCACACACACGCGCGCGTCAGAGGCGGATTAGATCCAGCAGCGCGCGCGGTGGTCGAGAGGCGATCATCCCGAGATCTCTCGGCCGAAGATGTGACGAGCAATGACCCACTGCTGGATCTCGTTGCTGCCCTCGTAGATCTCGCCGATCTTGGAGTCGCGATAGATCGCCTCCACCGGCCCCTCGAGCCCATCAGCTCCTCGCTCGACGGTGAAGCCGAGACCTCCGAACGCCTGGACCGCGTCACGAGCCATCTCCACTGCCGCCTCACTACCCAGAAGCTTCGCCATCGCGGCCTCCGGCTCCGGGAAGCGGACGCCGCCGTCGAGTCGAACAGCAGCTTTCAGATAGAGGCTGCGGGCGCATTCGATCTGCGCGGCTCGCCTGGCCATGACGAACTGCCAGTGCTGCTTGGAGGCCAGCAACCCGCCGAAGGCTGAGCGCGACGCGAGATGAGCTGCCGTGCGGTCGAACGCGGCTTGGGCCATGCCGACCCCAGCAGCGGCGATGCCAATGCGTCCGTAGGTGAGTGTCTGGAGCGCCACCGTCAGTCCACGGCCGACCTTCCCCAACACGTGAGAGTCATCGAGGCGGACGTCGTCGAGGATCACATCTGCCGTGATCTGAGCACGGTTACCGAGCTTGCGGTCCGCGACGCCGATGCGCAGTCCCGGCGAATCTCCGGGCACCAGGAAGGTGGTCAACGAATCGCCGGTCCGCGCGAGAACGACGATGATCCCGGCCGCAACAGAATTCGTGATCCACCGCTTGCGACCATTGAGCACCCACACGTCACCGTCCCGCGTAGCGTCGGTGGCAACCGCGGACGGCGTCAGGTCACTGGATGCTCCAGGCTCGCTGGTTGCGAAGGCGCCCACGATCTCGCCTTCCACCAGCGGCCGCAACCAGCGAGCTCGCTGCTGATCAGTTCCCTGATCCAAGGCGTGGCCAGCCAGGATGCAGT
>NZ_BAAAME010000016.1:0-1224 GCF_039529015.1 Aeromicrobium alkaliterrae | reverse complement strand
GAACAACCCAGCGCCGGCCAGGCCGTCGAAGACGTCGGTCGGAAAGCCATCGTCACGTTCGTCTTGCGTCGCCAGGCGATGCGCGACGGGGCCGACCAACCGGTCCGCAACGTCCCGCACCTCGAGGCGAGTCTCCGCGACCTCCGCGGGGAGGTCTGGATAGGAGTAGAGCCGTTCTGCGAGTCGTTCTACATTCATCGTTCCTCCAGATGTGTTCACAACGTCGCTGGCGCAGCAATCACGACCAGCCGAACCGTCGTACATGTCAGTCAGGAGACCGCCAGAGCGATCGTGACCTCATCGGTGTAGAACTGCAGCGCGTCCTGGCCCACTTCCTTCGAACCATTACCGGACGACTTCAGCCCACCAAATGAAGCCTGAGGCTCCACGCCCGTGGTCGGCAGGTTGATGGCGAGGAGACCCGCCTCCACTGCTGCGGCGAACTGGGTGATCGAGCGATGACTGTCGGAGAACAGTCCCGCTGCGAGCCCGTACTCGCTCTGCGCGATCCGTCCGAGTGCGTCAGCGAGATCGGCGACCCGCTCGATGATGAGGACTGGACCGAAGATCTCGTGATCGAGGAGCTCACACGAGCGTGGGACGTCGACGATCACCGTTGGTTCAAAGTACCAACCGTCGGCCAGGTGCGGCTGCGGCGACTCAGCACCGCCACAGACCACCCGTGCGCCGGCGGCCGCCAGTTCACGTACCTGCTGAGCGACGAGGGCTCGAGCTCGTTCGCTCACCAAGGGCCCCAGTTCAGTCTGGGCTTCCTGGGCGTCACCGAGCCGCCGAGACGCTGCTGACGCGCAGACGATCTCCACGAACTCGTCGTAGACCGAGCTCTCGACAAGAGCGCGTCGGGTCGCGGTGCACTTCTGACCTGTGCTCCCGAATGCCCCCTCGGCGGCCGCTGCGGCGGCGACCGCGACGTCGGCGTCGGCCAGGACCACAAGCGGATTCACCCCACCCATCTCTGCTTGGACGCGCTTGCCCGACTGAGCACCTGCAAGTTCGATGGCACGCCCCACTGCTGTCGACCCAGTGAACGTGATGGCATGGATGCCCGGGTGCCTCACGAGCGCTTCGCCCACCTCGGAGGAGGTCCCGGTGAGGTAGCTCAGCACGCCCGGAGGCAGACCGGCCTCGATCAAGCACTCAAGGATCAGGGCTCCCGTGAAGGGCGTGTCGGGAGAGGGCTTCCAGATCATGCAGTTGCCAGCA
>NZ_BAAAME010000015.1:0-1878 GCF_039529015.1 Aeromicrobium alkaliterrae | reverse complement strand
CACGCCGCCGTAGCCGTTGTAGTTCTACAACTCAGAACCCGGCCACGGGGCCGCGATCCAAGCGAATGGTCAGCGTGATTACGACCGACCCGAGCACGAGTACTCGTAGTTCTTTCGGGTGGTTTTTACTACTTCTCTGTGAATTGCCTGAACATGAGAGATCCCTCACCTCTAGATTTCGACCGTCGTCATCGGAGGCAGTCGGGGAGACTGCCGGGAGAACGGGACACCTCGTGGGCATGTCAGTCAGGATTCGCACCACTGCAGCGGCCGTCATCGGTCTGCTCATCTCGACGATGCTGGCTTCGGTGGTGTTTGCCGCTCCGGCTCCTCCTGAACCGCTCACGCCTGACGATGCGCTCACCATGCTGGGAGTCAGCGAGTCAGAACCGCTGCCCGAGCCGGAACTGCCGCAGGTGCCAACCGGTGAGTTGGTTGCTCCTACCGAGGAGGCGGTTCAGCCACTCGAACCGGTCGAGCCAAGCGAGGCCATCGATCCGGTCGAGGTCCCCGATCGGGCTGAGTATTCAAAGTCCAAGGTCCTTGACCGCGACGAGACCTCAACGACATACGAGCTTGAGAATGGCGAGCGCGTCACGGAACTCTCCCCAAGTCCGGTGAACGTCGAGGTCTCACCGGGTGGGTGGGTGCCAAGCACACCGGCGGTGTCGTCTTCCGCCGATGGAGGCTTGGCGGCCCCGGTGCATCCATTGCAGCCGAGTTTCGCAGCCGAATCGGGCGGGGACTCGACGCTCACCGTTGAGCGGGGCGGCTATGTCGTGTCAATCGCGCTTGAAGGGTCCAAAGCACGGTCCGTTGAGGTGGGCTCAACCGGCCTGTTGTGGGACGTGTTCGGTGCGCGATACGAGAACGTCCTTCCAGACGCTGATCTGACGTACAAGCTTGATGCCAGCGCAGTCAAAGAGTCGTTGGTGCTGAAGGAGCATCCCGGCGAATCAACTCCTGGTCGTGGCGAATTGAGGCTCCGGGGCTGACGTTGCGCGAAGGTCAGTTCGGCGAAGTCGAATTTGTTGACGCCGATGGCGCTGTGGTGATGAACATCCCGACGCCGGCGGTCTGGGATTCATCTGGCGAGACAGGTGTCCGAGAGCCAGTGACTACAGGCGCCGATCTTTCGCTCGCGAACGAGGGCGATGTGTGGACTCTTTCCCTCGAAGTCGACCGGGCTTGGCTCGACGATCCGGCTCGCGTCTTCCCGGTGACTGTTGACCCGTCTCTCGAGCCGGGCCGTACACACACCTTCTCTGTGAAGTCGTCTGACGGATTTGTGCGGACAAACGAGCTCCTTGTTGGCAATACACGAGAAGGCAACCAGAACGTGCACTGGCGCGCGTTTCAATCGTTCGACTACACCGCGTTGGCAGGTCGGCAGGTACTGGGTGCGACGTACCTGGTCGGGTGGACAGGCGGCACGCAAGCAGCGAAGGGCGGCAGCGTCCACCACGCTCACTGTTTTCAGTACAACTGCATCGGCACTTACAGCAATCTGGGCAGCTACGCTCCGATCGCGACGGGTTACTCCACTCTCGATCACGGACAGTTCTACGCAGATCTAACGGCGCAGAGTGCGTGGGGAGCTCTGCTGGTGACCCGCGGCGATGAGTCACCCGGTCAGTACTCGTTCAAGCACATTGACACGGACCTAGCGATCTACTGGAAGGACTACCCAAAGCCAAAGAACTCGCTGACCGACTCGCCTCCAAACAACGCGACGGGCGTGAATCTGCTGCCCAAGCTGCAGATCGAGCTGGACCCGGCCGTCGAGTCCAACGTCTTAGGGTGGCGCCACCAGGTTGCGACCGATCCGAACTTCTCGTCCTCCTCAATCGTGTTCGATACGGCCTGGCACAGCTCGTC
>NZ_BAAAME010000014.1:0-2221 GCF_039529015.1 Aeromicrobium alkaliterrae | reverse complement strand
TGGCGGGATGGCATCCCTGAGTGCATCGACAACGGAAGCAGGGTGAAGCAGCCCCTCCGGGGTGTCCGAGGAAGGAACGTGGCGCTCAGTCTCAGGGCGCCGCAAAGGGTTGTCCGACTGCAGCCGATCCAGCCAGGCGTCGTCCGCGCGGTAGTCGGCGAGGTCCGCAGCCAGGTTGGTGAGGAAGCCATCGATGTCGGTGGCAACAAGCTCTCGGCGCCGGTTCCCGTCGACTACAGCGCCAGCGTTGTGAATGTCGATCAAGGTCGCCTCAGGGTGGATCACGGAATCGTCACCGAAGCGCAGACGGAAGTCGAGGCGTCGGCCAATCAGGACGACGCAATCGGCATCGCCCATGTGGGCCGCGGCGGGATTGAATGACGGATCCCCATATCCGAGCACGCAACGGTGGTCATCAGGCACCAGACCTCGAGCCGTATCGAGGGTGAACAGCGGGATGTTGCACTGCTCGACCAGAGTTTGCAGTGAGATGTCCGCACCCGCCATGAACGCACCTGCGCCTGCGATCACGATCGGACGCTCGGCGGCGCGGATCAACTCGGCGACATGGGCCACATCCTCGGTCCGAACAACAGATTCTGGCAGCTCGGGCGCGACCCAGAATCCTTCCTTGCCGCCCTCTGACGTCATGACGTCAGAGGGCAGGGCCACGTGGACCGCGCCCGTGGTACCCGACATGGCGGTGGCGAACGCATGCCGCAGCATGGGCACGAGTTGGTCCCCTTCCGTGACGACTGCTGACCACTTGCAGAGGGCCGACGCAGCTGCCGCTTGATCGAGTTCCTGCTGCGCCCCCATACCGTCAAGGGCGGTGGCATTCTGACCACTCAGGAGGATCAGCGGACTGTCGGCGCCGTGGGCCGTGACGAGGCCGGTGAGTGCGTTCGTGAGTCCGGGCCCCCCGGTGACCAACGCGACGGCAGGTCGTCGGCTCAGTCGCGCGGCTGCATCGGCCGCCATCGCCGCTACCGCCTCGTTGCGACAGTCGACAAGTCGGATCCCGACGTCGTGGAGGGCCTGATAGATGCGGAGTGTGTGATTTCCACACAAGGTGAAGACACTCTCGACCCCATGCTCCTGCAGCACTTGGGCCAATCGATCTGCACCGTGAACGGCTGTCATCTTGCTCCCTCGCACGGCCAAACGTTCGCCGAAAATTGTAGACAATAGATTCTGCTATTTTGCACACCTGTTGCTCTTCAGTCAAGGCCGTGGCATTGGATTTCGGATAGAGCGCAACCCACTCGAGAGCCGGCCCAGAGAATTGCTGCCCCTCTCCGGCGGCGCTCCCACGCCCTTAACGCCGCACACTCGCGGGCGGGCCATGGCTTGACCACACTAGAGACCCCGTGCACAATGGCGATCATATTGGCGACAATGACCACCACATACGTATCGTCGCCGGGTTCACGACTGCCGCGCGTGCAGTCGGGATCGTTCCGCGTCACCTCTGAACGGAGTCCGACCATGACCCTGCGCATCGGCGCCCATCACAACAGTCCGACGCTGGATGTGTTCGCTCGAAGCCTGGAGCTGCAGCAGCCGCTCATCGACGCGGGGATCGACTACCAGATCGTTTGGTGCTTCGATGGCGTTGAAACTGTGGAGATGTTCCGGATCGGCGCCCTGGACGTTTCCGGGGGTGCCTCGCAGCCACCCGTCGCCATGATGGCGCACGGTGTCGACGTGGTCTTCTTGGCAACGTCAGCACCTCGCGACGGACGCTACGGTGGCGGACTGGTCGTGAGGGCCGACAGCGGCATCAACTCTGTTCAGGACTTGCGGGGTCGAAGCGTCGCTAACATCTTCGGATCGTGGCACACCACGGCCTTGGCGTTCAGCCTTGACACTGCCGGTCTCGCGTGGAGCGATGTCGTCGCTGTCGACCTGAGTGTTGCCTCGGCCAGGCAGGCCTTTCGCAATGGTGATCTGGACGCCTGGATTATTGATGAACCGACGATCTCGAAAGTACGGCAAGAGGTTGACGTCAACATCCTGGTGAAGACCTCGGACATCCTCTCCCACCCTTCGATCATCTGGAGTACCCGTGCGGCGCTCGATCAGGATCCTGATGCAGTGCGCGTCTTGCTCGAGGCACTAGACGACACGGACAGGTGGATCTCTGCACATCCGGAGGAGGCCGCCGACTTGGTGGTGTCGGGCACCACTCGCTCCCGTGAGGACGCCCTGGCCATACTCA
>NZ_BAAAME010000013.1:0-19036 GCF_039529015.1 Aeromicrobium alkaliterrae | reverse complement strand
CAAGCCTCAACAAGAGGGGGTACGTAGGGGGGTACGTCCCATGTTTACGCAGGTCAGCGCACGTACCCCCGAATTTCCCGCGAGTTTGTATCGATGATCCGAACTGCACGGTCAGAGGCACTGCAGGTTCTTCGCCGAGACCGCAAAGGGACGCCGCTCTTGACGGCTCGCTTTCGGAGCTCGTAGAACTACTTGCGTGAGAGGCCGTGCTCGACGCAGAACGTCGAGACTGCCCCGCGAGGAGCGTGCCGCGGCCACTGGGCAATCACGAGACGGACACGGGCCTCGATCGGTTCATTGGCAGCCACCACCGCAGCCTGAACCGCGAAGTGTCACCACGAAGCCCAGCCGAAGTGTCACTGAATCGACGCCGTCGCCACTGCCACCTCTTGACTTCACCGGCGACGGCCCGGGGAAGAGTGACAGTTCAGATCACGCCCCGTCGGTCGAGCCACGAGATGTCCAGGGGAGGCGCTGGATCAGCCCGCCCTCGCCTTTTCCGCCTGTAGGCTCGGGTGATGGGCTACCCGTTCGAGGATCTAGATGATTCGCAGTTCGAGCGGCTTGCGGTCCAGATCTGCCGAAAGTTGTTCGGGATCGGTGTCGCTGGCTTCGCGGCCGGCCCCGACGGCGGACGCGACGCGAAGTTCGTCGGAACGGCCGAAGTCTTCCCGAGTCGTTCAGCGCCTTGGACAGGCACGACGATCATCCAGGCCAAGCACACCATCGCCTTCAATGCGCATTGCTCTGACCCCAACTTCAGTGGGTCCGCAGCTTCGTCTGTCATGAGCGAAGAGATTCCTCGCATCAAGAAACTGACGGCGGCCGGCGCAGCAGACAACTACATAGTTTTCACGAACAGACGACTCGGCGCCGAACTGAACGAGAAGTTGAGCGAGCGGGTCAAGACAGGGGCGGGCGTGCCTGAGGGCGTCTTCTTCGCTGGCATTGAGTACCTCGACGACATGTTGCGCACCTACCCCGATGTGTTGACGTTGGCTCGCATCGATCCAGTCGACGGTCCGCTCCGAGTCTCAAGTGCCGACCTCGCCGAGGTGATCCTCGGCCTTCAGGTAGCGCTCGATGCGCCGTTGCCAGAGTTTGACGTGCCGCCAGTAGACCGGGTGAGTTTTGATCGGAAGAACGAGCTGAACAACATGAGTTCAAGCTTCGCCGCCGTTCTTCAGCGGCGCTTCCAGCTGTACACGAAGCCCATCGAAGACTTCCTCGCGAACCCTGCGAACCACGACTCGCTCGAGAGGTACGAAGCTGCAGTCGAGGACTTCGAACTCAAGATCGTCGCCAAGCGTAGCGAGTTCCAGAGCTTCGATGACGTCTTCAACCATCTGCTCGAAGTCCTCTTCAAGCAGGATGCCGTTCTTGCCCGCCAGAAGAGCCTGGTCAGGGCAATGGTCTTTTACATGTACTGGCATTGCGACATTGGAGAGGTCGAAGATGCTGCTACCTAGCAAGCATTCACACCCGGACGCGACGGTACTCGCCGCAGCTACGGTCGCCCTTGTTGCGTTGAAGAAGAAGCGTGTCCTTCCCTACGACGAACTGAAGGGAGCGGTCGAGAAGAAAACACGCTCCGCGGACTACCTCTTCAGCCCTGCACTCAGCCTCCTCTACATTCTCGGCCTCGTTGAGTACAGACCAGCGGTGGACGCATTCGAGTACCTCGGAGGGACCTCATGAGGCTCCGAAGGCTGTACTCAGATCAGCCAGAGTTCGATGAGATCGTCTTCAACGACGGGGTGTCAGCAGTCTTCGCGGAGATCCGCATTCCCAGCAATCGCGACTTGGACACGCACAACCTGGGTAAGACAACGGTCGGCGAACTCATCGACTTCTGCTTACTGCGGGGCAAGCACGACAAGTTCTTCCTCTTCAAGCATCAAGCCCGGTTCGCGGACTTCACTTTCCGCCTCGAACTCGCTCTCGACGACGACACGTTCCTTACGATCTCGCGCCCGGTCTCTCCCGGGTCCCGAATCGACTTCCTGAAGGCTGACACTTCCACGGGTCCAGAGGAGATTTCGAGACTCGATCAGTGGGATCACACGAACGTGTCATTCGATCGGGCCAAGAAGTTGCTCGACGGCTGGCTTGGCTTCACGGCCTTGGCCCCGTGGGGGTATCGGAAGCTGGCCGGGTACCTCGTCCGGTCGCAGTCCGACTACCAGGACGTTTTCCAGCTCAACAAGTTCTCCGGCAAGCACGTCGACTGGAAGCCGTTTGTGGCGCACCTACTGGGGATGAGTTCGCAGCCGGTCATCGCCCTCTACGAGAAGCGTGAAGAACTAGCAGCAGCAGACTCCAGGCTCCAGACGCTGACCCAAGAGTGGGGCGGCGATGACGTCGATGCGTCACTTCTGGACGGGCTGATCGCGGTCAAGCGCCGCGAAGTTGCGGTCAGCGCCGAGGCTCTCGAGTCCTTCAACTTCGACATCGAAGACCGTGACGTGGTCGTCGAAGTGGTCGAAGTCGTCGAAGCAGAGATCGCTCAACTGAACGAAGAGCGCTATGAACTTCTTCAGATCCTCGAGCGCCTGAGCGAGTCGCTTGCCGACGAGCAGATCGTCTTCAGGACGAAGGACGCGGCGAAGTTGTTCGCCGAAGCCGGCGTCGTGTTCGGCGAGCAGCTGACTCGGAACTTTGACCAACTGGTGGAGTTCAACAGAAAGATCACGCAAGAGCGACGAGGCGAGATTGAGTCGCAGCTCGCGGCAGGTCAGGCAAGGCTTGAAGCGATCGAGATTGCCTTGCCTGCCTTGAATGCCCGCCGCGCTGAGTCGCTGGAGTTCCTGCGCGAGTCAGAGGCGCTCGAGAAGTACAAGCTGCTGGGGCGTGACCTCGCGACACTTCGCGCGGACCTCCAGATTCTCGAGGCTCGACGAACCGCGGCTGGACGCCTGCTCGAACTACGCCGGGAGCAAAGGGAGCTTGTCGAGGAGACAGGACGTATCCAGACGGCTGTCGAAAACGAGATCGAGGAAATATCGAAGGATGACACCAGCCGATTCGGGCAGATCCGTCAGTACTTCACGGAGATTGTTCACGAGGTGCTTGGCCAGAACGCGATCCTCGCCATCAAGGTGAATGGCAGCGGAGGGCTCGACTTCGTGGCTGAGTTTGTCGGGGACGGCGGAAAGGCGACAAGCGGCGACAAGGGCACCTCCTACAAGAAACTCCTCTGCATAGCATTCGACCTGGCGTTCCTCCGGGCTTACCTTAACGAGAGTTTTCCCCGGTTTGTGTACCACGACGGGGCTCTCGAACAGCTCGAGCCGCGCAAACGACAGAAGCTCATCAGCGTCCTTCGGGAATACGAGGGGCACGGTCTCCAGCCGATCATTTCGCTGCTTGACTCAGACTTGCCGGAACCTCTGGATGCGAACTCGGGCACGATGAAGTCCTCCGAGATCGTGAAGATCCTTCACGACGAGGGCGAGTCGGGTCGCCTGTTCACGATGGCGCCATGGTGACCCTCGCGCGGATGGCGTAGGTGGAGTGAGCAAGTAGACGCTTCCTGCGTCTGGGTCGTGTCATCGACCGACGAGCGTTCGAGCACGAGGCTCGCGCACGTGGCGGGAGTCCCGACTAAGGGCCAGACGCAATCGACAACTCGCGGTTCGCAGTTGCGCCACACCTATATTCGTGTGGGTGATCGACAGCGTGAGTACGTGGCGGGTGTACTCGGCCGAACAGTCCGTACCGCTCGGAGACCCCCTGCCGAACATCAAGGCAGCGCGGGACCTCGTACGGCGAGTGAAGCGATCCGCATGGTGGCGCCACAACATCGAGTACGACGTCTCCATCACCACCGAGATTGGCGGTCGCGGAGACCTCGGCGATGAATGGATCAGTTCGTTCGCTTCGGGGCCAGAAGCAGGTCCCTCAAGTCGATGGAGGATCAGCATCCATCCGCGGATGCTGAACGAACTCATCGTCCTGCACGAACTGGCTCATTGCATCGCGCCAAGGTTCCAGGCCAGCCAACGTCGCCGAAAGCCCGGTGAGCTCAACCAGCACCGCCCACTCCCGGACCACGGTGACGGCTTCGCTGGAGTGATGTCGGAACTAGTTCGCGAGTTCGCGACCGGGGCGAAACACAACGATCTTCGTGAGGCCTACGAGCACTTTCAAGTGCCCACCCTGTCGCTCGAAAACTATAAGAGCGCCGTCACTGACAGTATCGCCGCCGAGTTGGACATCCTCGAGATGCGCAGGGAGTTCCGCGACTTCCTGGAGAACGAACCGATGCCTCCGCCGCCACCGGGAGGCTGGAAGGTGCCTAGGTTCATCTGGGGTGACATCTTCGTTCGACTCCGCCTTCACCCCCGGCGCATCGGACTAGATCGATTGGCGAAGACCATCTCAGCGGTCGAACTATGCTCGCGCAGGGCCCTGACTCGAATCGAGGAGTCCGAAGCACCCCCCAGCGACCCACGACTCCGACGAATCGCCATGTGCTACGCGGTCGCGATGAACATCGATCCGATCTACCTGCGGCATCGGATGGGTCTCGTCCGCTGGGAGTGCGGAGTCGAGCTGGATGAACTTCGAGCGATCAACGCTGGTTGGGTGGACTTGGTTGAGTCGATGAACCGACAGATCCAGTCGCGACCTCCGCGATGGGCCGTCGACGGCGACCGCTAGGGCAAGTGAGTCGAAGCAGGACTCGCGGCACAGGGGCCGCAGTGGGCCCGCACAGCCGCCTCGGAGTCAGTCGATCGGGTTGGCCGGCCCGGGCGAGACTGCGGACGCTTCACCGTGCATCGCGGAGTGTCGAGAGTGCTCCAGTGTCACCTCGCAGCGAGCGACTCCGGTCGATGATCACGGGGACCCAGTGATCGCCTAAAGTCCAGTCGATTCCTCGGTCGGTGCCCCGCACTCTCACTGCGCTCGACGAAGCAATGACGGGTGGTCCTCCAGGAGGGCCGCAGTTCTGGCAGGCAACTCCTGAGGAGGGGTGCCGTCGTCGCTTCGGTCGCAGATGTCCTCACGCACGAGCCGTACAGCTTCGTCCGTGTGACCTTCTGCGTCGAGGACTGCGGCCAGGTCGAGGCGAGACATCTCTTCATCGGGCGCGGCCATGAGAGCAATGCTGACGGCGGTTCTAGCCGACTCGGTGTTGCCGCGTGTGAGCATCTCGACGACGACAAGGTGGGCGACGTCGGCGATGGCGCAGATCGCGTGCTGGTCGAGTCTGACGTCTTCGTACATCCAGCCCCAGCCTCCGGGGCGAAGCTTCTCGAAGGGGCGGCCGGTGACCAGCGCGAGCGCACTCACGAAGTCATCGATGCCGTCGGACCCACGGCTCTCACCTCGCGCACGAAGTCGCCGAAACAGTTCGAGGTCGACCAGGGCGTCGGAGACTTGGTAGACCCCGACTCCTCGGCGGACGGCGGCTGGGGCTTCGCGAGCATCGGGGAGGTACTTCGTTCCGGTGCGCGGGTCGATGCCGAGCCAGTCGCGTAGCCGGCCGACGTCGGTGCGGGTGCGGGCCGGGGTGATGTCGAATGCTTCTGCGACCTCTTCCGTCGTGGCGCCGTAGGGGCGGGTCGCGATGTAGGCGAACATCTCGGTGTAGAACGGCCGCCGCTTGGTCGCGGGTGTTCCTGCCGTCTCGGCCGAGACCGGCCCGAGCAGGCTCAACCGGGGCCGAACTACGTCGCCCGAGTTCCACTCATCCAAGTCCTGGTCGAGTCTGGGGTCGGTGTCGGCGACGTGGTCTCGGGTGCGCAGTGACACCTTCGGTGCGAGCCGGTTCAGGTCGTCCTCGGTCGTGGTGGCTACCGACCAGTAGGTGTCGTCGGCTTCTGGAAGTACTGACTCGGCTGGCTCGATGGCGGTGGTCGAGCGGTCGATGCGGTACTCGTCGCGCAGGGCACCGGTCGTGGTCATGAGCTCGTCCCATGGGTCGTCGCCCTCAAGGTCGGGTGCGGGCTCGTCAGACGTGGCGTCAAGGTACATCAACAGGGTGGCGCAGCCGGCGGCTTCCCATGCCGTCATGCCGACGCCGTTCAGCCGGAGATTCAATGTGGGCACCGTGAGTCGGCCGACCGCGTCGACGACGATCTCAATGCCATGCACGGCGCGCTGGTCGGTCACGAGCAGGGCACTGCCGGTGCGAGCACCGTGTGACTCGACGAGGTTCGCGAGCTGGTCGAGCTCGTCTACGTCGAACGCCCCGTCGGCGATGACTAGTCGGGATTCCCACACGTCTGGATCGGTGGACGCCGCGCGAGCGGCGGGCGCATCTCGATCGCCGGTGGTGTCCAGGCGGCTGGCCGTGGTGACTGCTGTGGTGACGGCTTCGGCGGCGACGCTGGTGAAGTCGTCTGGGCAGTTGGTCCGTTCGGGGTCGATGGGAGCCAACTCGCTGCCGATGCCGAGTAGGTCCAACGTGGTGTGGCGCGACCAGGGGTTGCAAAGGATCTCGGCCGCGACGTAGCGGGCGAAGTCCTGGCCCTTGCGCGCGTCTCCCGTGACAGTGACTGCTTGGCCCTCGAGGTTGAGAAGCGAGATGCTGCCGTCGGCTGTGGAGCCGATCGTGACGAGCAGCGGCCAGGGCGAGGGGTCGTCGATCGGGTCGGGACCGACAGCGTCCAGTTCGGTCGTGCGGTCCAACCTCCACGTCTGGGAGTCGTGCGTGTTGAACCAGGGCTGCGGCGCCTCGGCCGGGGTGCGCAAGTGCAGGAAGATGTCGGTCGCTGTGATCTCGACTGTTGCGAGTTCCGGAACCTGCTGGTGAGTTCGGGTCAGGAGAGCGGCGGTTCGTCGAAAGATCTGGTCGAGCAGGACGAGCACGTCGACCGACTCGGCTCCGGCTGTGGCGATGGACTGTTCCGCTTCGCGGGCGATGGCCGTGGGCATGGGCATCACTCGGCCGGGCCGGCGCGAACGACGCTGGGTGCTTCGTCGCTGGCGTAGCACCAGAAGGAAACCCCCGGCGAGGAGAGCGCCGCCGGTGACCATGGACGGCCAGACCCAACTGGGCAGCGTGTCAGAGGCATCGAGGTTTGTTTCTGCCGAGGTTGAGTCCAGCTCTTCGACTTCAGTCGGGGCACGCGGGTCGCCCGTCCCGGCGGAAGGAGCCGGCTCGGGGGTAGTCGTGGCGGTTCCAACTGCCCCACCCGTGGCACCCGGGGGAGCCAGTACTTCGGGGACCGTCTCGGGCAGCAGCGTGTTCGGTGCGGCTTCATCCGGTGGTGGCGCCTGCTCCGGAGTGAGTACGGGGCTCGGGGCTGGCTGAGGAGTCTCTGCAGCCGGTGGTGCGCTGGGGATGTCGAGGACCTGTCCGGGGTAGATCAGGTTCGGGTCGGTCAGGGGCACGGGCTGGTCGAGATGTGTGGAGGCTTCGAAGATCTCGGGGTAGCGGTCGGCGTCGCCGAGCTGGTCTGCGGCGATCTGGGAGAGGATGTCGCCGGCTTTGACGGTGTAGTCGGCCGGTGCGGGTGTCTGGGGCGTTGCCGTGCCGGGAAGGTGGAGGACCCATCCGGGTCTGAGGAGGCTGGCGGAGGCGAAGGTTGTGCCGTCGACCATGGTCCGGCCGTCGTTGAGGTCGGCGATTTCGGTCCACCGCTCAGCGTTACCGAGGTGGGTTTGCGCGAGAGCCCACAGAGTGTCGCCCTGTTCGACGACGATCTCGACGACAGACGCGGCGGGCGTGGCAGTGGGTGTGTCGGTCGGTGCCTGGGTGGCGGCCGAGTTGGACTGCTGTTCGGCGCCGTCCGTCGCCGATACAACGGGGACAGGGGGGGTATCGGGGTTGCCCTGCGAACCGTTGGTCTGCAGGGTGTGGGCGTGGATGGGTGAGGGCAGGAGTGGCACGCTGACGAACGCGGCGGTCACGAGGCCGATCATGGTTCGGGCGAAGAGGGTCTGGATGTTGAACGCGCCTAGGGTGCGGGTCAGTCGCTGCGACTTCAGCGATGCGATGACTTCTAGCGTGATGCACCAGCAGGTCTGCAGCCAGAACGCCCACACGATCAGGGACAGCAGCTGCACCAGCACGGCGTCGGTCAGCTGCATGTTGGCGCTGAGGTCGTCGGGGATGGGGGATCCGACGAACGTCAGCAGCATCGCTGGGACGCCGAGAACGACGGCGCCGAGCAGGAGCAGCGCGCCGAGTGCCTTGATCCACTTCATGGTTGCCTCCTAGGGGTTGTCGGCGTCGATCGACTCGGCTGTCCCAGTACCGGTCACGGTGATTGACGTCAGGCCGGCCAGCGACAGGATGTTGGTGGTGGTCTGCCCAGTGAGGGTCACGGTCACGCGGCCGCCGGTGATCCTGATGGAGGCTGGTGGTGCTCCGACTGATCGCAGGTAGGCGTCGGCCGCCGCGCGTGCGCGGGCAGGGTCGACGGTGGGGCGACCGCCGTCGCGCAGTGAGTCTTGGTTGAGCGCATCGGCGCCGATGCGTGCGGCTTGCTCGGCTTGGTTGGTGAGCGTTCGTCGATCGCCCAGCGCTGCGCCGCCGTCGATGACAAGGCCCGCTGCGGCGAGCATGGCTACCGTCATCAGGACGATGAAGAGCGCGGCTGCCCCGCGTTCGTCACCGGGGGGCTTGGGGGTGATCATCGGGACCGGTACTCCTCGATCGGGATGGTCGCGCTGCCGGTGAAGGTCTTGGTGCCGGGCAGGCCGCTGATAGCGACATCGCTCAGGTCGGCAGTGCAGGTGACGTCGGCGCGGACCACGCCACCGGGCTGGTAGCTCGAGACATCGATGTCGACGGTGAGCTGGCTGCACGAGAGACCGCGGTTCTGGAGCGATGCTCTGACGGTCTGCTCGCCTCGACCGGCGGCCAGGGAGGTGTTGCGTTCCAGGGATGCCGCCCGGGCGGCTTCGCCTGCGAGGTCTTGGACTTCTTGGTGTGCCGACGCCATTCGTCCGAGACCGATCACGAACAGGAAGATCGCGAAGAGCAGTGGGGTCATGACCACGAACTCCGCCGTGGTGGCTCCGCTGTCTGGTCGCCGGGTTCGCCAGTTCATGGGGTGTCGACTTCCGGGGGAACGTAGCGCTCGACGGGGCCGGTGGAGGTCTCAACGATCTTGGGGCTGATGCCCGGGATAAACGACAGGGCTGTGCCGGTCACGGTGACGGTGACGGTGGTGGGCGTGCGTTCGACGTCGACCGTGCGATTGGTGAGCGTGGCTGGCCCCAGCGTGTTCAGGGCCTGGGTGGCGCTGGCGTGTCCGGAGCCTTCGGTTCCGTCGAAGGCTGCCGCAGTGGTGACGCCTTCTTGGGCTGCGCCCTCGGCGACGTTACGGGCGTGGAGGACGAGGGCGACCTGGATGATGGCCATGACGAACAGGAACATCGTTGCTGAGATCACGACGGACGCGGCGATGCTGCCGCGTTCGTCCCGCTGTCTTGCAGTCACCGTCTTCCTCCGGGTCGTGGTTGGTTGCCCCCGTCAGCGGACAGGCCACGGTGGTGCCCGTCGGTGATCACCCCAAGTCGATTCCGTTCGCCTCGCTGAGCAGCTTGGCGGTGATGATGACGCCGGCGGCGATCGCGGCGGCGGCCAGCAGTCCCATCCAGATGACTTCGGACGCCACGCCCCGCTCATCGTGGCGCATCCTCTCGCCGGTCAGTTGCGACAGCAGCCATGTCGCGATCATGGTCAGGTGGGTGTTCATGGTTTCCCTCGTTCCTCTAGATCGCCATCACGGCCGCGATGGCGGGGTATCCGAGGAACAGCAGGAAGCTGAATCCCAGGAAGAGTTGGGCGTTCGTGATGGAGCTCGAGGCGCGTTCAGCGGCACCTTCGGCCTCGGCGAGCTGACGGGCGCGCGCGGTTGCTGCTCGAGCGCGGAGGGATTCGCGGACCTTGGCCCCGTCGTCGGCGACCAGACCAAGCGCCGATCCGAGGTCGCGTAGTTCTGCGACGTCGACGCGTTCTCCGAGGGCGCGCAGCGCTTCCCACGGTGTGGTGCCGGAGTAGCGAGCCATGGTGAGCGTGTCGGCGATGACGTCGAAGGACCAGCCCCTGCCGAGCTGCGCAGCAGCAGGCAGCGCCTCGGGCACACCCCGGCCGCCGGCCAGTGCCATGGAGACCAGGTCGAGGTAGCAGGCCAGTGCTCGGCGCAGCTCGTTCCGGCGGGTGGCGGCCGCGGTGGCCACCGTCGTGTTAGGGATGAGAGAAAAACCCGCAGCGAGGGCCAGCCCGGCGAGTAGCGGCACGGAGAAGCCGGTGCTGACTCCGGCGACGTTCACGATCAGGCTGGTCAAGATCGGCAAGCTAATGCCGAATGCGGCCATCGCGAGCATGGAGACGAGGTGTGCTTCGAGTGGACGATCCAGGAGTGCGAGGTTCGCACGGAGCTTGGGCGCCATGAAGCCGTTGCGCTCGAGCTGGACGGTGAGCCATCGTCCGAGCCGGTCCGTGAGGGACTCTCGATCGTCACGGGCAGGTGCGGTAGTGGTGGATCGTTGCGAGTCGATCGTGGCGATGGCGGCGGCGAGGTCGCGTCGTGGCGGAACGATGGCCCACGCCAGTGCGAGCAGACCTGTCCCGCAGGCGGCGCCGATGAGCAGCGCGGGGATCATCGACCGGCTCCAGACTGGTCTGCCGTGAAGTCTTCCGAACGGATCAGGAATCGTTCGGGCAGATCGATGCGGGAGGAGCGGCGGATCCATGCGAACCCTGCGATGAAGCAACCCAGCACCAGGACGAGCATCAGCTGGCCGGCCGGGCTGTTGTACGGCTCCAGGTAGGTGCGGGCGAGGAGTGACACACCGCCGGCGAAGACGAGGGTCACGCCAACGATCGTGAGTGAGTCACGGCGGAGGGTCTTGCGACCCTCCTCCACCCGGGTGCGCATCTCGAGCTCAGCACGCGCCGTCTCAGCTAGTGCTGTGAGCGTTCCGGTCAGCCCGGAACCTCGAAGGCGAGCGTTCATGATGAGCGCGGCGACAACCAGGTCGACTGATGGGTCGTCGAGGTCTTCACCGAAGTCGGCCAGCGCCTGCGGCACCGGAACATGGGCGCGGAGCCGTCCGACCAACCGGTGTAGCTCCGGGGCGATCGCCGGTGGCGCCGCGTCAGCGGAGGCGATGATGGCCTGCTCCAGCCCAATCGCCGCGGCCATCGTGTCGCGCAGGGACTCTGTCCACATGGCCACGGCCTCCAACCGGGCAAGGTGTGCGCGGCCCTCGGCCTTGCTTCCGAACAGCGCTGGCCACATCCACGTGACCATCCCTGCGGCTGCAGCGGCGACGGGCCACCGCGTCAGTACCGCGACCACGAATACCGCGAGCGCCGACTTCCAGAGCCGATCACGAGCGGCGGTCAGGCGGGCGGTCGTGCGGGTCGGCAGCGGCGGCGGGGACCAGCCCATCCATGCGGCCACCGCGAGGACCACTCCGCCGGCTAGGCAGACGCCGATCAGCAGGCCGAGAGCGCTCACCAGGAACCACCCCCGTCGTTCCATCCGACGGCACGGAGGCGTTCGGCGCGTTGCACGGGCACGTTGTAGTCACGGGTCGCGTTGCCGCAGGAGTCCGTGGTGAAGACCTCGGACGCCGACACCCCGATCTGCTCGTCGTACCCGTTGACCTCCAGCACGGTCCGGACGCGGCGCACGCCGCCGTGGATGTCGCGGCCGACGAACACCACGAACTCGACGGCACCGGCGATCATCTCGTGGACGACCTGACGCGGGAGACCTTCGGCCTGCTGGGCGTAGCTGCTGATGCGGTTGAACGTCTCGCGAGCGCTGTCGGCGTGAATGGTCGACAGGGAGCCGTCGTTACCTTGGCTCATAGCGTTCAACATCGGGACGATCTCATCTCCCAGGACCTCACCGACGATGACCCGTGACGGGTTCTGGCGCAGCGTTCGCCTGACCAGCTGCGCCATGCTGATGCCTCCCGCGCCCTCGGTGTTGGGCGGGCGTGACTCCAGAGCGAGGCAGTTGGGGTGACGTTCCCGGTCGTCGCGCAGCCCGAGCTCGAGCGCCTTCTCGATCGTGATGATGCGTTCTTCCGGAGGGATCTCGGCCGCCATGGCACGCAGGAGCGTGGTCTTGCCGGCGTTGGTCCCGCCGGCGATGATCACCGAGAACCGCGCGGCGACGACGGCGCGCAGGAAGTCGGCCGTCGCGTGCGTCAAGGTCCCCAGACCGACGAGGTCCTCCAGGTCGACCTTCTGGAATCGGTGGCGCCTGATCGAGACCGCCGGGCGGGCAGCCACCGCCTGTACAGCAGAGAGTCGGCTTCCGTCGGGCAGCTGCAGGTCCAGCTCGGGGTTCGCTGCGTCGAAGGGCCGAGACGACAGGCCGCTGTAGGAGGCGAGGGTCTGGATCATCTCGACCAGCTCCGCGTCATTGGCGGCGACCGGCTCGCCCCGTGCTGGGTAGTCATCGCCGGCTCGGCTGATCCAAACCTCGTCGGCGCCGTTGATGTCGATGTTCTCGATCGAGTCGTCATCGAGCAGCCGCTGGAGCCGGCCCGCGCCGAACATGCGCGCAAAGATGGCCTCCGCGATCTCGTCCTCGGCCTCGTCGCCCAACGGGCTCTGACCATCGCTCAGTCGACCTTCGGCATGACCGCGCAGGACCTCGGCGATCATCTGACGCGCAAGCTGCTGCTCGCTCCCCGCCGCGAGCAGCGGCTGGCCAGCCTGGCGGCGTTGCGCCCGCTGCGTCTGCAGACGGTCGCCGACCTGCTGCTGCAGTCGAGCAACGAGCTCGTTGTCGGCACTCATCAGCGAACCTCCAGCCCAGCGGAGGCAAGGAGATGCTCGGTGGCCGCGCGGGCGCCACGCACCAATTGCGATGACCGGCCCCGCCCGGTCGGGGAGACCCCACCCTGCAAGGCGGCGAGGCCGGGATGATCCAAAGGCAGATGCGATGACGCAGCAGCGATGACGCCGGCCTGCGACAGGACCTCGTCGACGTCGCGGCAGTCAGCCGCCGCGTTACGGCCGGGCCCGACCAACAGCGGTACGGTTCGTCCGCCGGCAACCGCGACATCCAACAGGTGCGCCCGCGTGTGAAGGATCGACTCCACCGCGCTGGCCATCACCGGGACCCGCACGTCAGCCGCGACCAGAAGCGGCATCGTCGCGGCATCGCGACCGAGCCTTCCCAGGTCGACGATGACATCGACGTCGGCGGAGGCGGCGGCCACCGCGAGACGCCGCCACAGATCCGCAACGCCTCGAGCTTGCGCAGGCGCCTGCACCCCCAACACGACGTGGACGCCGCACGCCAACTGTTGGGCCCACTCGGTCAGGGTCGAGTCCCGATCGCCGCGAGTGGCGGCCGCGAATCCGAGCAGATTCGGGCTCGACGCGACCGCTGCCCTTGAGGCACCCCGGCACCGCAATGCCAGATCACTTCCGGCGAGATCCGCCTCGACCAACACGACCGGGCGTGGCCACACCGCCGACAGGGCAAGGGCTGCGGACGTCACGCCGGGGGCACCCTTGGCCGAGTACAGGACGGTCAGCACGATCAGTTCCCTGTGGCCGTAGTCTCGACGACGGCGACCAGTCCTGCCGCGGAGTATGCGGCGATGGTGCTGGCGTCGTCCTCATCGACGATGACCGTGACCAACACCGTCGCACCCTCGGTCGGTGAGCCCTGAACATCCAGGACCTCAGCGCCACGCGCCAAGATCTGCGGTGCGTCCAGCGCAACGCTTGCGCCAAGGTCGACCGTGCCGCTCGGCACCGCCACGACGCTCACGAGGTCGCCTGGAGTCAGCCCAGCCGATGGAGCGCGCGATGCGTCGAGGCTGAGACCGACTGTGGCTTGTCCGTCACCCGGTACTGGTTCGCGGGTGACCATCGAGTCGGTCACGATCTGACCCGCGACCATGTCCACCTTCGCCGTGGCGCCTACGACGGTATCGATCGCGGAGACCGGGATCACATCATCGACGCCGGCGACGGACTGTCGCTGAAGGTCGTCTTCGGAGATGACCTGCCCCTTCGCGACGTCAGCGCTTACAGCGAGGACGTCAGTGCGGTCCCCGGCCTGGGAGAACAGCACGGCCCCAGCAAGCGCGGAGCCAGCGATCATCAGGCCCGCGAACGCCAAGAGTCCTCGCCGCCGCGGAGCTGTGCGCAGACGCCGACCGTCATCACGTCGACCCGACAACAGCCCCGACCCCTGCGTTCGATTGGGTGCGTGCGGCGGAGGTGCCGTGGAACGAGTGCTCATCGGTTCCTCGTCTCATCGGGCAGGACATTGACCGACTGCCGCTCCGCGACGACCAGGCTCGCTATCCCCGCAGGGCCGTCGACCTCGCCAAGGGATCCGGCCGTCGCCAAGCAGTTGCCTGCGCACGTCCAGCTGACTCGCCACGTGATCGCAGCCGAAACCGACCACACGCCGCCCGGCTGAAAGTCGCTCACCCGTGCATACGTGTACGAACACGACGTCGCCGAGCCGGGCGGCATCTGTCCGATCTGCCAGGGCCGGCCAGCGTCGTAGCAGACCTTCGATCCTGGGCCCATGTTCCATGTGACCCAGCGCGGCTCGATCGTGACCGTCACCGACGTCGATCCAGCCGTGACCGTGTTGGTCAACGGCGCCCACTGACCTTCCGGCATCCACATCCACGTCTCCAACCCCACGTAGGACTTCGCCGGAGGAGCCGGTGCCAGCTGCAGGGTCGGCGTTGTCAACTGCACCGCCCCGAGTGCATCCTGCGCCAGGACCGCAGGATCTGGCGGGGCCTCGGCTCCATTGGCGATGTAGATCCACAACTGCGGATCGTCGTCGCACGTATGGAAACGTCCAGCCTCAGGGGATCCATCAGCGGTGGCCCACCTGGGATCGCTCGCATCCGGCTGCTCGGTCACGAACAGGTAGCAGTCATGGACAGGCGACCAGCGACCAGACCCCAACGAACACGGGATGACCTCGCCGGTCGAGCGAACGCACGCCGTCGGCCCGGTTGGCGAGGTGGTGCTGCCGCCCGGGTCACCGGAGTCGCAGACGCGCGTCTTGATCTTTCCGGTGACTGGATCGAGATACGTCTCCTGGCCGTCGACACAAGCTGCGTCCGCAGGCGACGTTCCGATCAGTGTCGCTGCGAAGTTCAGCGACAGAAGAATCGTGAGCGTGACGGTCAGCCGGCGGCGAGATCGCACGTCGCCTCCACGTCGGCGGAGATTCCGCTGATCAGCCAATGTCCGTCCGAGTCCCGCTGGAGACCGACGTACTGCTCATAGGAGGGGACAAGTACCGAGGTCTGCTCCACGCCGTTGACGTAGTCGATTGTCTTCGAGGGGTCGACGCAACGAGTGATCTCGACAAGCGCGTACCCGTCGGGTTGAACGGTCACCTCGGTCGGCGTCGTCGTGACATCCCACCCCGGCTCGGTCACCGACGTCCGTCCCTCGGCTTCAGCGGCCTGCAGTCCTTCCCAGACCGGCGTCCAGACTGCGTGGTTGTCCTGGAGATACTCCATCGCCTCGGGGGTCGCCTCGCCTGACTCGACGAATCCTTCGATGGTGGCGTCGTAAGAGTGAAGGAAGTCGATCGCCTCGAACGCGGCATCTACTTCGTCATCCGAGAACCCGTCCTCCCAGGACGGTGTGGCTGTCTGAGTCGAATCTGGACTCGACCTTGGCGGCTCGTCGTCGCTGCGCTGACATCCAGCTAGCAGCACGATCGTCACGACAACCGCAATCAGCGCGCCTGGACGCCGCGTGGATCGTAGATTCATACGCACACACCCCCCGGTGTCTGTCTGCGTGACTTCATCGTTCACCGAGAAGTCTTGATTAATCAACCCTCAGGGCCCGGGAACAGCCTTCGGGTGATCAATTGCGTTGCTGTGGATCCCCTGTTCCATCCCCATAGCCGTCGCGCCGCCCTCAAGTCGACATCCGGCGCACGCGATTCGAACCGCGACGGCCGATCACCGGAGGCAAGTCCCAAGGCCATGAGTGTTGACCACCTCTCGTGATGGAGACGAACAATGACTGCACCGATGATCGAACAGCTCCTGTCGCCGGGATACCTCGCGGAGCACTTGGGCGTGAGCGAAGGGCAGCTCGCACAGATGCGCTACCTCGGGACGGGCCCCACCTACGTCAAGGTCGGCACACGTGTTCGCTACGCACTCGCTGACGTCGAGGAATGGCTTCAGGGCCACCGGCGCACGCGCACTTCCCCATAAGCACCGGCTGACGCTCCTAGTCCACAGATCCACTGGGCGCGAACTTTTCCACCGCCGCGCATCTGGCGCTGTAGAGGGTGCTGATCGGTACCTAGCGTCTTTTACGGCAGGGCCAACCGACCACTCGGGTCTCGCGGATAGGAGGTAGCGATGGCCACCATCAAGGCCTATGAGACCGGCCAGGGAAAGCGCTACCGCGTCAGATATCGCACCCCGGACAATCGGCAGACCGACCGACGAGGGTTCCGAACTAAGCGTGAAGCTGAAGAGTTCGCGGCGACTATCGAGGTGTCGAAGCTCCGCGGCGAGTACGTCGACGCGAGCCGGTCGAAAGTCACGGTTGCCGAACTCGGTGAGCCGTGGCTCGATCGGAAGTCCACCCTGAAACCGTCGACCTGGCGCACGCTAGCGAGCGCATGGCGGGTGCACGTAGAGCCGCGATGGGGGCTCACCCCTGTGTCGCGAATCGAGTTCACCGCGGTCCAGTCATGGATCACCGGACTACACAAACGGGGTCTGAGCGCCACGACGATCAAGCGAGTGCTCGGAGTCCTCTCGGGGATCCTTGACGACGCTGTGAGGGACCGGCGAATCCTCAGCAATCCTTGCCGAGGAGTCTCGACTCCGCGCAAGGTCTCTAAAGAGCGCGTCTACCTGACTCACGAACAGCTACATCGCTTTGCCAACGAGTGCGGCAGACACAAGACGTTCGTACTAGTGCTCGGGTACTGCGGGCTCAGGTGGGGCGAGGCCATCGGACTTCGTGTCAAGGACGTCGACCTCCAGCGCCGACGTCTCAACATCAATCAGAACGCGGTGGAGATCGGATCTCGCGTAGAGGTCGGCACACCGAAGACGCACGAACGAAGGTCCGTGCCGTTCCCTGCGATGCTGGACACCAGCATCCGCGAGCTGTGCGATGACAGGCTCCCAAACTCCTACATCTTCAGTGGCGCCGATGGCGGCCTAATGCGTCGGACTCGCAGCGACATGGGCAGCGGCGGTTGGTTCGCGGGCGCGGTTAAGCGCGCGAAGATCGCGCGCATCACTCCGCATGACCTGCGGCACACCGCAGCGAGCCTGGCGATATCTGCCGGCGCGAACGTGAAGTCTGTCCAACGCATGCTCGGCCACAAGAGCGCCGCCATGACGCTCGACATCTATAGCGGCCTCTTCGACGACGACCTCGACGCCGTCGCGAGCGCCTTGGATTCAGCTGGCTCCAAGTTCATGTCGGGCTGACTGGCTCCCGACTGGACGAGTCCCGATCTACGCGCACGATGGCTGCCAGCACTACATTCGTGAGCGCCTCGGCACCCTGCATGACCCGCGGACGGGAGTGTTTGAGCCCGCTCTCTATCGACAACTCGTGCCTGCCAGCCGCGGTCGGGCCACTGATTCGAACTTGTTAGGGATCCCATCGCTTTGCGCGGCCCAATGTTAGGTCCAGCGCGGCGTGTCCTAACTTCGACAGACGCCTCGAAGGGCACCCTTGCGATTACACGCGTGAAAGTTAGGGGTTCCGCCCTGTATCCTAAGTTCATGGACCTCGAGGCTCTTCGCGACACCACCGTGGGGCAGGTCGTACCCATCAGCGGGACCGACAAGCTCGGGCGCGACTTCTCGCACTTCGCCTTTCTGCCTGACCATCTCCCGGCCCTTGTTCAACTTCAGCCGACGACCTGGAATTCAGTAGCCAAGGCAGCCAGCGCACTCGGCCGACTTCATCAGGCGTGCGCACCACTCCCAAATCCTGGTCTGCTCATTGCGCCAGCGCTGGTTCGCGAGGCGGTCGACACCTCGGCCCTGGAGGGCACATACGGCGCCCTCGCTGACGTCATGGAAGCTCGACTCTCGGACACAAAGGTCAATTCACCGGAGATTGCTGAAATTCGAGCCTACGAACGAGCTGCTTACTTCGGGTTCGACTGGGTGAAGACTGGACCTGTCACGATCCCCCTTCTCGAGCACCTCCAAGGAATGCTGGTGGCCGAAGCCCAGGTACCCCAGCGCGATCCCGGGAAGGTGCGGGAGCACCAGGTTGTGATCGGCCCACGCGACTGCAGCGTCTACGAAGCACGCTACATCCCGCCGCCGCCTGACGACCGTCTGCGGGCGGGCCTCGACGACTGGATTGAATGGTTCGAGTCTGACCGAGAGATGCCGGCCGTCTTGATGGCAGCCATCGCGCACTATCAGTTCGAGTCGTTGCATCCGTTCGGCGACGGCAACGGACGCATCGGACGGCTTCTCATCGTGCTTCAGATGCTGCGACTGGGGGCGCTGTCAGAACCAGCGATCACCATTTCGCCATGGCTTCGGCGACGACGCGACGCCTACCAAGATCACCTACTGAGCGTCTCCCGCACCGGCAACTGGGATCCCTGGGTTCAGTTTTTCTGCGAGGGCGTCTGGACGCAGGCCGATGCGGCCGTTGCGGTCGTCGACAAGCTGATGACGTGGCTCGCGAATGTTCGGGCTGACCTCAACGAGCGCCACTGGACAGGAACGGTGGCTTCGATTTGCGAGGACCTCATCGACTGGCCTGTGATTTCCAATCGGTTCGTTCAGGATCGATATGGCGTGAGCGGCCCTACCGCGAAGTCTGCAATCGACCGCCTCGTACAAATCGGCGTGCTCCGGGAGACCAGTGGGCGAGCGTACAACCGGACCTACGCTGCGTCCAGAGTCATGCAGATCGTCGAAGAGATGTAGCTCACGGACGTACGCTGCCGTGGGCCTCACCGTTCCGCTCCCTGTTTCCAGAAACTTCGTCCGGATCGACTCCAAACTCCGTCCGCCGATCGGCGCCACCTGCGACCTCATGCGCGACGAAAGAATCACGGCGCATCTGGAGCGAGCTCCGCGAAACGTGGGCAAA
>NZ_BAAAME010000012.1:0-702 GCF_039529015.1 Aeromicrobium alkaliterrae | reverse complement strand
TGTGTCCTCGGTTACAGTCACAGCGCGATCGGTAACTCTCAGTGACGAAACGGTAGAAACGTAACTTCGGCTACGGCGTCTCGTTAGGTCTGTGCGCCCGGTCACACTGCACTACGATGGCGCAGATCCACCATCCGGTCGGGGGACGCCGGTGAAACGAGGAGGGCTCCGTGGGAGTTGAGGTCAGGGTCGAGGGTCTGACGAAGAAGTTCGGATCGCAGATGATCTGGAACGACGTCACCTTGTCGCTTCCCGCGGGGGAGATCTCCGTCATGCTGGGCCCGTCGGGCACCGGCAAGTCGGTGTTCCTCAAGACGTTGATCGGTCTGCTGAAGCCCGACAAGGGTCACGTGTGGATCGAGGGCACCGACATCGCGAACTGCTCGGAGAAGGATCTCTACGAGATTCGCAAGCTCTTCGGGGTGCTGTTCCAGGACGGCGCGATGTTCGGCTCGATGGACCTGTACGACAACGTGGCGTTCCCGCTGCGCGAGCACACCAAGAAGTCCGAGTCGGAGATCCGGCAGGTCGTCATGGACAAGATGGAGCTCGTCGGTCTGACCGGTGCGGAGAACAAGCTCCCCGGTGAGATCTCGGGCGGCATGCGCAAGCGCGCCGGCCTGGCGCGCGCGCTGGTGCTGGACCCGGAGATCCTGCTGATCGACGAGCCCGACTCCGGCCTCGACCCGGTCCGCACGGCCT
>NZ_BAAAME010000011.1:0-23198 GCF_039529015.1 Aeromicrobium alkaliterrae | reverse complement strand
AGTCAAATCGTGCGACTAACCACCTCGATCTTGCACCACGAACCCCGTCCCGCGGGCTCGACACGCCGACTCCTCAGCGGCGCGACAACCCATTGATCACTGTGTCTCCATGGGTTCGAATCCACGCAGCAGGCTTCTTCGGGTCATCGAAGTACCGCACATCCAGAACATGGCGAGACGGTGACGCCTCATCGGAGACTGCCCGTCGAACGACATATGGCAGCACCGTCGACTCAGGCGCGAAGATCGTCACAGGGATGCCACGCGCAAGAGCCATGCCGAGCTCGATCCAAACAGAACTAGGGGGACCAACGGCCTCCGCGATGTCGCGAGGCAGATAGAGCACGAAGACTCGTGAGTTCATGATGTGGTCGACGTTCTCCTTGTAGGCAACGTCGTACGCGTCGAATTTGCTAGGCCGCTTCAGGCGCTCACCGGCGTAGTAGACGGTGTGATTCTTGCGCCGGAGCTCGTTGACGAGTTTCATCGCAAGCTTCTGATCACCCTCATAGTCGTCGCCAGCGGCTGACATGGGGGACGCGAGCATCACGTCGGTCGCCTTCGGCTCCGGACGTCGATGCAGCAGTGCGGCGAGATCCACGAGGGAGTGCGGACCTTGCGTGCCTCCGTGGGGCTCGAGGAACTCGTCCATCAGTTCCGCACGCTCGACCTTCAGTCGCGTGGTGCCCTTCAGCAGCTTCGAGAACGACCCCGGCGATGAGTACCCCATCACTTCTCCGGCTCGGAGCTGATTGCCAGCCTTCACTGCGGCGTGTTTCAACTCGAGAGAGATCTGCTTCTTGATCTGCTGCTCCGACCACAAGCTTGGATCGTCTGACCGCGACATCTGCGCAGGTTATCGCCACGGCCGAGGCCGAGTGAGCAGATCTCCCGATCTCGCGGAACTTCGCCGCCACCCGCAGAAGGCGCCGCCAGCGACGGACGAGAACGTGCGCGATGGCGAAGCATGCCCTCGCCGTCTCCTGTTGGCCGGCGGTCGCGTCAGTCAACGGGTCAGCTGGTCAGAGCGCTCGCGGCCGTTGGCGCGGCCGCGGCGGCCGGCCTTCTTGGGTGTCTTGCTCGACTGGGTCGCGTTCTTGACCGGTTCGGCGTTCGCGTTGGCCGCGCGACCTCGCCCCCGCGCCGTGACTGGGTCGACGCCGGCTGTTGTGGCGCGGTCGACCAGTTGGTCTCGTCGCGCCTGGCTGTCGTACGCCGCGGCGTCGGCCGAGGCGTCCAGGCTCGCGGCAGCGGCCTCATGGTCGCCGGCGTTGCTGGCGTGCCGGTCCGCGTCCTCGAGCGCGGCCAGCTCGGCCGGGGTGTCCGCCAGGATGCTGCCGGCGGCGACCTCGTCGACGACGCGGGCGCCGTCCTCGGCCCGAGCGTCGAAGCGCTGGCGGTCGGCCGCTTCCCGCAGCGACGCCTCGGTGTCGCTGGCGCTCACGCTCACACCCCACCGCTGCTCGATGCCGGCGCGGATGCGGTCGGCGTCACCACGGAAGGCGGGGTCGACCTCGGCCCACGCGTGCGCGGTCGACCAGGTCCTGGCCGCCTCCTCCGCCGAGGCCGCCTGCAGCCAGGCCGCGTCAGCCGCTCGCACCTGGCTCTGCGCGGTCGCGCGCTCGGCCTGCCAGCGGGCATCGGACTGGGCCCGTTCGAGCTCGGCCTCCTCGCGGCGTCGTTGCTGACGCTCCGCAAGCTCACGCGCCAGACGTGAGGCGGCCATGCTCGCGGCAACCATCGTCACGCGGATGGCCTTGTTGCCGACGTCGCCGCCGGGATCCTCTGTGGCGTCACTCATCGTCGATCCCCCGATCTCATCGTCCGTGGTCGCGTCCATCGCGGCCACGCTGCGCACGCTCACGGGCGCGCTGTAGCTCGTTCGGCAGCGCCGGTGCCGGCCGCTGTGCCTCGGTCGGTCGACCAACACCCGGGGTGACCCGGGCGCCCTGCTCGAGGCGCGTCGCGACCGTCTCGAGGTCGCGGCGCGCTGCGTCGTTCCACCGGCGGAGCTGGCGGGTTTGCCCGGTCCGGTCGGCCGCGATCGTGAGCGCCTTCGCCGTCACGATCAGCTGACGGACCACGAGAGCCTGACCCGCGCGTCCGCCGCTGCCGGCAGCGACCAGGGCCAGCGCCGTGCTGGCGGCCGACCGCGTCCGCACAGGGGTGCGGCGCTCGGGCATCTCGCGGCGGTGCAGCGCCGCGGCCCGTGCCAGCTGGTCTGACGCCACGGCCAGCTCGCCGGGCGTCTGCTCGGTGCGAAGACTCCACGCCGCCAGGACACCGGAGGCGTCATGTGCGGCCTCGGCCCACGCGGCGTGATCGCGAAGCGAGATCGACGTCAGGCTCTTGTTCAGATCGGCCAGCTCGGACGCGCAGCGGCGCAGGTCCTCACCGGTGACCTCGACCGGCTCAGCCTCGGCCCGCACGGTCGGTGCACCGCGCCAGGCGGCCGCCCATTCGTCGGCCGCGTCGATCGCGGCGTGCGCGTCGGCGCCGGTCAGGGCGCCGGTGTCTTTACCCCAACTGTCACGCAGCCGGGGGAGTGTGAGGTCTCGGCCGAGCTTGCCGGCCGCGCGCCACTCGGCACGCTCGCCGTGGGCGGGGCGCTCCGCGACGGAGAATCCCGCGACGACGTCGTGGCCACCGGCCGCGAACCGCGGCCGCACCCAGAGACCTTCGCGGCGCAGCCGGCGCACGAACTCGGCTTCGCTCTCCGACGCCGTGGCACACGCCCGGACGGTGCGTGCCATCCGCGCCGAAGGGGTCTCGGTGGTCTCGCCGGCCTCGACGGCGGCGAGCTCCCGCATGAGCTCCGGTCGTGCCGAGCGTCCGACCTCGCGTCCCTCGACGACCTCGAGCCCGTGCTTGACCTCGAGCTCGGCGGCCGCGGTCGACGCCCGCTTGTAGTCGCGGAACGTGTCGGCCTTGGTGCCGTCCTCACGGACCAGGTTGACCGCGATGTGAATGTGCGCGCCGCCGTTGATGCTCGGCCCGTGCTGGACCGCGACCCACCTACAGGGGGCCTTGCCGGAGGTCTCGGTGAACCCCATCGCGTCGACGAAGTCGTTGGCGATCGCGCCCCACTTCTCGTCGTCCAGATCCGGGTGTCCAGGAGCCAGCGAGAGGGAGCAGTGCCACACGTGCGCGTCGCGCCGCTCACCGGTCGGACGGAGTGTCCCGGCCTCCTCGTCGAAGCTCTTGACCGCCTGCGTGACACTCACCCCGAACTCCCGATTCGGGGCCTCCAGGTGCATGCCCAACCGGTACGCATCTGACGTGCTCAACTCGTCGGTGGAGTACCACGACATCAGCCCCGCGGAGCCCGCGACGAGGTGCGGGGTCTCGTGCTCGTTACGACGTCCCGGACCCGCCAGGTAGTGCATCAGACCCGACGCCTTACCGCCCCGGCTGATCTTCACAATCATGCGCCGGCCCGCCGGTTCAGCTCGACGAATTCCTCGAGCACCTGCTCGCACCGGAACCACACCGTGCGGGCCTCAGCGACCGCCGCGGTGAAGTCCGAAGGCACCTCGTGGACGGTGTTGGCCTTCTTCGCAATCTGGTTCATGTTGTCCGCCGTGCGTCCGATGATCCGCTGCACGGCCATCAGCTCGGCCGCCACCAGGCGCCGCTCAGCGACCTGGTCGGCACCCTCGATCGACTCCGTCAGCGCCGCTGACAGCAGCAGCTCCGGAGGGGTCATTCCACGTTCGCCGGCGAGCCGTTCGACCTCGGCTCGCTCCTCGGGCGTGACCCTCACGCCGATCGTCTTCGACCGCGCTCCACCGGCGATCCGCGAGCGCCGCTGGCGACCCACCGACGTGCCCTCCGCATCGTTCTCAGCCACCACCAACACCCCCGCTCTTTGCCCAGCGCAGCGCCCCCGAATGGGGTTCCGACACTCCCAGTGTCGCCGAAGGGGCCGGCGAAGTCGAGCCTCTGAGCCGCTTAAGTTTACTTAAGCACTATCTTGCTCCGCTTCGCCTACGGCGTTGAGGTCCGTGGCCGTCCTAGGGCGTGCCATTAGAGCGCCGACTGTGCCGGCATAGAGCAGAGCGCTTCGCGCCGGTGACTCCTGTCCGCCCGATGGGCGGTACACCCCCCGCTCCCGACGCCGGAATTCTGTCCCGATCTGAGGCCCTGGCAAGGGCAAGACGTGTCTCGTACCTCGACCCTTGCCAGGGCCTCAGATCGGAATTCTCGGCAGTTATCGGGAGCGGGAGGTGATGTGGTTCAGGGCCACAAGCACCCCGCCTCCGGTGACCACCTGGAGACGACCCGTCTCCGGAATCCGCCGATGAGGAGAACACCATGTTGAACACGATCACCTTCGAGGGGAACCTCGCCCAAGAGCCCGACCTCAGCTTCACCGCCCGACTCGGAACG
The DNA here is from genome assembly GCF_039529015.1 of Aeromicrobium alkaliterrae. Classification (NCBI taxonomy): domain Bacteria; kingdom Bacillati; phylum Actinomycetota; class Actinomycetes; order Propionibacteriales; family Nocardioidaceae; genus Aeromicrobium; species Aeromicrobium alkaliterrae. The sequence continues at coordinate 18,809 of NZ_BAAAME010000011.1, read as the reverse complement.
CCCGTCGTTGAGCTCGTCGTCCTGGTCAACCGTCGCGTCCGAGACGACGCAGGGGAGTGGGTCGACGCGACCCCCACGCGCCACCGAGTGAAGGCCTACGGGCACCTAGCTGAGCACGCCGCGGAGCTGCCGAAGGGAGCAACCGTTGTCGTGGTCGGACGGGTCGAGACCGACCGTTGGGAGGACCGCGAGAGCGCTCAGACCAGGTACGCCGACCATGTCATCGCCGACGCGATCGGGGCGTCTCTGAGGTTCGCCACGGTGGCCGTCACGAAGGCTCCCGGCAAGCCGGCAGAGGACGACGCATGAGGGGTCTGCCGACCCTGCTGACGCCGGGTCAGGCTGCGGCGTGGCTCGGCATCGACGAGGACCGTCTGACGTCGTGGCGCGAGCACGACCAGGGGCCGACCTACGTCCGCATCACCGGCCGGACGATCCGCTACAAAGCGGCCGAGCTGGGGCGCTTCCGAGATCTCACCCGGCGCATCGGCTAATGAGGACTATCCCAGCTCAAGCATAAGTCGGGCCTTGTTGTGTCTGTCGATAGCGCGATACTGCGTAGATGAAGTGGTGGCAGACTCTCCTGCTGACCGTCGTACCCGTCTTGATCACGCTCATCGTCACGAACGTTGCCGAGTCTCGTCGGCGTCGTCAGGATGCCGACGAGCGAAGGCGCGACCGCGAAGCGCAGTCAGCACAGCGCCTAGAAGATCGCAAGGACGCCGAGCGCGCGATGTGGCGCGAGTCCCGCCGTGAGGTTCATCAAGAAGTTCTGAACTACACCCGCTGGGCGTGGATGCAGTTGGAGCACGTCTGGGCGCAATTCGTTCTCGCTCAATCAGGGCACGACGAAGAGTTCCCGACGATCACCCCCACTGTCCAGGCAGACCTCGACGAAGCGAGGGCGAAGGGTCAGTCTCTGAACGGCACAGGAACCAGGGTCGATGAATTAATCGTGGCCGTGCAGATCCATTGCTCCACTGAGGCGGTCAAGGCGATCCAGAAGTTCAGCTACGACTACACAGGTGCGCTTCGATCGATGTTCGAGTGCTACCAGGGCAACGGTCTCAAGAAAGTGAAGGGCGTTGCTTGGTACGATCTCTACCGCACTCAGGTCGACATCATCGAGCGGTTCGTAGACGACGTCTACCCCGAGATCGCAAGGCGCGACCTGCACCCCGAGACCTGATCAAGCGCGTCTTCTACGCCAGCGCCGGCGGGAAGAAACCGAAGAAGCGCGAGAAGAGGCGACCCCGGAGGGTGGGACTCCCGCTGACCCTCGCTCCGACCATCCGCGGCAGGGAACTCATCCTCGACCGGCTCGGGATGCCGCCGGGTGCCGCGGGTGATCTACCTGCCGAGCTCGGGCGGGCGCTGCGAAGACCTGGTGATGGGGCGCTGCTGATCGGTGCCGCCGATCGCAGGACCAGGTCCTCGACGAGGCTTCCGGGGAAACGCGGCCTCGCGCAGGTCGCGTCCTTGATCGGCCTGTTCGGCGACGTAGTCACCGAAGCCCGGCAGGGTGAACCGGAGCCGGCCACGACCGGCCTCCTCGATGATGCCCTTGTCAATCAGACGCTCCCTCGGCACCGACAGGTTGTCCGAGGACACGCCCATAGCGGTGGCGACGTCGCCTCGAGCGACGACCGGCTCACCGGTCGCAGCCATGGCCACGAGGAACTTCCGTTCCGCCGGCGCCGCGGCCTGCCACCGCGCCTCATACATCTCAACGACTTGAGCACGAACACCGACGAGGCCTGCCTCAACGTGCGCCTCGGTGATCGTGTCACCGCGCTCGGGGTCGGCAGCCTCCCACGCGTTGGCCGCGATGAGCTGGAGGAAGTAGGGGTTACCGCCAGCCTGCGAGGCGACGACGTCAACGGCGACTGGGTCCCAGCTGACGCCCAGCTCGGCGGCCGGTTCGAGCAGGAGCTCTCGAGACGGGTCGGGGTCGAGGGTCTGCAGCGGGACCCAGGTGCTGCGCTCGGCGAACGTGGCCGCCTTGGTCAACGTCCCGACCACCGACGGCAGCCCGGCGCCGACGACAGCGAGCGGGTTCTCCTCTGGCCGGCCGCCGAGGGACTGGACGGCGTTGAGCAAGATGCCGGTGTCGGTCTCGCGGCCGGCGTGCCACTCGTCGATGAAGACGACCAGACCGGCGCCGCCTGCGTCGCGAACGCGGTTGGCCGCTTCGTGGAGGTACTGCTGCACGGTGTCGACCACACCGCTGGCCTCGTCGGCGGCTGACTGTTCCGCCTCGAGCTGCGCGGAAAGCTTCAGGCCCGGCAGACCCAGCTCCGCTCCGAGCGTGCGCTTGCGGTTGGCCCACGTGCCCTCAGGCTCGCCCAGGTCGGTGCGAGCGATCCCGCGGCGAACAGCCGCGTCGAGATCGGGCAGGTAGGGGGTGCCCTTCGTACACGCGACCCAAGCGGTGACGAATCCCTGCGCCTCGGCCTCACGCTGCGCGTGACGCAGCAGCGACGTCTTCCCCAGCCCCCGAACGGCGTGGAACACCGTCGGCGGTCCAGCCATCTCGCCGTACGCTGCCGTCGGAGCCAAGAGCCGGCGAACCCGCCGCATCTCAGCCTCGCGACCAGCGAGGTACCGCGGGAGAGCACCAGGCGTGTAGGGCTGCAGATCCACCGTCGCCACCTCGTTATGGTTTGTTATGGAAGAGGCCTTCCATAACAAACCATAACGTCAGACGGTCAGAACTCACTGACGGCGAGGTGAGTAACCGGGGTGGACGGCCAGCCCTGGTCGCCCGCATAACGGCCGCAGCTGGTGCTCGGTCCGCGTCCCTAGAACGTGCACCTGGTGCTGGTGCAGTTGAACCGGTCGGACTGGACCGAGCTGCTTGCCGCCACCTTCGTCCCGTTCACTCGGACAGAGAATCCGTAGGCGTCGTAGAAGAGGTTCTTGCGCCCCGGCGGTGGCTTGTTGTGGCCGGCGCCGTACCGGCCCTCGGTGACCGAGTACGAGGCGCGCGCTGAGCCCGGACCGTACGTAGCCGGGAAATTGAAGATGTTGTTGTCAGGGCGGAGGTTGCCGACATGCTGCCGGAGGCGGAGCCGCCAGTTGAGGATGATCGGCTTCCCATTCTGCGAGAAATAGTTCATGGCGACGTCTGCGCTGCGTCCTGCGAGTGCGGTGTTGATGTTGAAGGTGATGTAGCCCGAAGACTGGTTCACACTCCAATAGAGCTTCCCCTCGATCCTCGAGTGGTATCCATCAATCACACGTGCGGGAAGGGTCGTCGCCTGCTGCAGGGGGTTGTACAGGGCCGGCACGGTCTCGGAAGCGTCGGGAGCGAAAGGTCCGTCAACCGAGCGTGGGAAGAAGAACGAAGCGACAGTGTCGCTGTACTCGGCCGGCTCGGCCCCGTCGGGGGTCTCGACCAGCTCTGTCGTCTCAGTTGAGCCGTCCGCGAGCGTTTCGGTGACTTCGCTCTCGAGGCAGAGCCACGGGTTCGCGATTGAGGGGTCTTCGGCCTCTTGGCGTGCGAAGTCGTCGCACGCCTCGCCTGCGACTTCGGGAATGTCGTCCGGAGCAATAAGGTTTTCCGGATCATCCTCGTATGTCGGCAGATCCTCGACCGAGGGCTCCTCCGCAGAGGCCGGCGGTTCGGTGGTGGTCGCCTCCTCGCCACTCGCGATCTGAGGGAGCGCAACCAGAACAGCAAAGGCGCTCAGCGAGGCGGCGATGGAGCGGTAGCGTGGGCTCATGGCTGAGGCTAACTCCGGGTTGACCGACTGCGGGCCGTTTCTCAAGATTCTTGGCCCGCTGCTAGGGGCGCAGTACGCATTCGCCCGTGGCGTGATCTCGGCGGATTTCCCCCAGGACCCTGCCGTCGAGGAGGCTTTCGTCTACCGAGGCCAGCCGCTGGAGTGGTCATCACGGAGCACGACCGGCGTCGCCGTCGAAACCAGCATGAGTGAATCGACGACCACGGCCGGCGACCACGTCGAGGTTGGCCCTCCTCAGCACATGGCCGGTACCTACTTCGGCAAGCTTCTACGCCCGAAGTACGCGTACATCTGGGGGCGACCCGGGGAGGACTGGCATCCGAGCGGCCGCGTCGACCGTGTCGGACTCAACTTCCGCGTGGAGCTGGTGAGTGACGAGGTCGCCCGCGGCGAAGGCTGGGCGATCGTCGACCACCAGGACTTTTTCCTCCACGAGTTGCACACCGACGACACGACATTCCGCATGCTCGAGATCCACTTCGAAGAAGCCTAAGCAGATCTGATCTTGCTCGGCTGCGCAGCAGTCCCGAGCAGACAGCCGACGTTCGAACGAGCGTTAGCGGTCGCAGGCTCCCCAGAGTCCAGCCTTCTGGTCTTGCGCGGTCTCACGTGCGTCTTGGTAGGCGTCGGTGCGGGTGAGGTCGTCGGCGTCTCGGTAGAGGTAGGCGTGCCCTTGCTCGACGAGCTCGAGGCCGACGTCGACCTGGTCGACCTCGACGTACCGCAGGAGGCGCCCGTACTGGTCGCGGTCATCGGCCATCGGGTCAGTCACGAGCTCGACCGTGACGCCGTCGCGCGAGAGTGCCAGCGCTAGCGCGTTAGTCGCTTCGGCCGCCCAGCACTCGGCCGGCTCCGAAAGCTCGGGGGTATCGATGCCGAGGATGCGGACCTTCTCGGAGTGGCCATTGGCCGTCGTGACCCACACCGTGTCTCCGTCGACGACCCGCTCGACCTGCACGACCTCCGACAGCGACGTCTCGGCGATCGGCTCTCGGGTGCCGCATCCTGCGACACCGATGAGCACGATGGCGGCCGCCACGGTGCGCGCGAGGTTCATGGGGTCATCCTGCCGCCGTCGAGGGTCCGGACGGCATCAGCTGGTGAGGGCGACTGACTCACGGTGGAACCTCCCGACGACCCCAGCACTAGCGCCGCGATCGATAAGGACCCGTCTCGTTCGGGTCTGACCGCACCGGGCCCAGGAGCCGGCGAGGCACCCAGGCGATGACATACGGCGGCTCGTCGCTCCGGCGCTCGTCGCGATCGACGACCCACCCCACCCGGGCAACCCAGTCGCGCCCTTCGTGCTTCCACTCGAGCACGAGTCGGCCGGAGACGGCCGGTTGGCTCGCGCCGGGCCGGAACTGACCTAACTGCGTCTCGGTTCGAACAGGTTTCGGTCGTAGTTTCGGTCGACACCGTGAGCGGGATACCGGCCGCGGTTGGCCGGGCCGAGCCGCTGTTCACAAACGACCGTTTCCGGGCTGACCGTGCATAGCCTGCACTGGGAACCGGGGTCTCTCAACGCCCTCGACCGCAACCGGCTTAGCCGAACTACATCTCGAGACAGCGGCAGTAGGGCCAATTCCACTGTCCTGATCTAGCGGGCTGCCCCGATCTCATGTGACGGTAGTCGTGAAAGTCTTAGTGTGAACATTCCCGTTCTCGGCCCACCTGGTGAGGACTCGTATGTCCGCGCGCCTAGCCATGGGGAAGCATGTCCAACTGCGACTTGATCCGTCGCTGAGATCACCGACGGTCACCCAACCGTCATCGTCTGACTCAGCGTCCAGGTGAACCGGACCGCCGTCGTCAACAAGCTCTACTTTGAAACAGAGATCCTCGGCATCGCCGTCGCCCGAGTTCTTGATAACCAGGTCCCTGACGATGTGGCGGTACTTCACCTTCCCTTTCTTGTCGATGCCCGATTGCTCCGTCTGGTGCTCGTGGGAAACGTCAAGCCTGGCACCAGCAGCTGCCACGGGAGCGGGAAGTGCATCGAATGCGTCGAGGTCGTACTCGAGTGCGTCGCGCACCTGGCGAGCGACATCGGCGGGGTCGGAGTACGTGCTGTAGAGACCCTCGAAAGCCTCCTTGAAGTCCTTCAGGGCGGCAAGGTCCTGCAAGTCTGCGTCGTGGGGCAGGTCAGCGGCAGAAAAATACACGTGCACGGGCTTGCCCAGCTCGTGTGCGCGCTTGATCTCCTCGACTGTCCCGGAGACGTCAACCCCAGTCGGAGTGCCGAGTTTGGTGCCGAAGACAGCTACCACAACGTCAGACCTGTCGACGCCCTGTCGGTTGATGATCGCTTGCGGGCGGTCGCCATAGATTGGAGTCGCGTGCAACTCGTACAACCACGGCGAGAGGATGAAACCGCGGCCCTGAGCGTTGCGGCCGTTCCACCTGGAGGTGTCAGTCAGGATCGCTGTGCGTTCGGCTTGGGTGTCCCCGGGCGAGGCGACGAGGACCTGAACGACGGTGGCGTGAAATGGCACACGCTCACGGTAGTGGACCTGTCCGCCGGCTTGAGGTCCTTCTGCAACTCTGGCTGACCACCGGCAGACGGATCGATGATCGAACGTCGCTGCCCTTAGTTCCTTTCGCTACGAAACTTCGATACCGGAATGCGCCGACCGCTTGCGGCTGTGGCCACTGCAGAGGGTACGGACACTGTTCAGGCCTGATCGAGCTGATCGTTCTGCAGGACCGAGGTGCCAGGCGGCAGAACTGGTTGAGGGGAAGCGAGACGGTGCGTCATGACTTGCTTCTTGAGTCCGTTTCGGAAGTGGACACTTTGAGCCCTTGGCGCTCCCCGACTCATGTTGGTTGAGGTGACGAAGTCAAGGAGGTTATCTGAGTCCTCCGTGGTGAGCTCTTGGCGGATGAGCGCCTGCTGGGCGAGTGTTGGGAGGAAGTTTGAGACGGCGTCAATCTCGCGATGACGTTCTCCGACCGCTAGTAGGAGTTCCGACCAGCCGTCGCTTTGGATGTCGAAAGCTAGTACGGACGCCAGCGTTGCCCGGCCCGGATGACGAAGGAACTCAGAGGTCTCCGACAGTTTGGATAGTGAGGGGCCAAGCTTCACCGACGAGAGATTGGAAGCCAGACCTCCGACGCCGATCCCCAAGGCGAAGAGACCGGGGAAACGTTTGACGAGGCTCGACCGCTTTTGGCCCTCGAGGCCGAGTTCGTCGGCGAGTCCTTCTGCAACCTCGAGAATGAAGTCCTTGTACTCCAGATCGGTCTCGACTAAGTGGACGAAGTTGGACCATGCAGTCAACAACTCCGTGAGCACTCGCCGCCGGATCGCCACCGTCTTCATGATCTCGGTGTCCCGCAAAACGCTAGACACAAGACTGAGGGTCACTGCCACTCGGGTGACGGGGCTGAAGTCTTCAAGCGGCGTCAGTGGGAAAGGCTCGACGTCGCGGTCAGACACTGTGTCGAGTTCGAACAGGTCGTCATCGTCCGAGTCCGCGGCCGCCACGGCTGACATCTGAGCCTTGACCGATTCAAGTGCAGCGTCCGACTCGGCATGCTTCCCTGAATGACTGGTCGCGAATACTCCGGTTTCGAACTCTGCCTCCACCTGGAGGCCGTCGAGGAGATCGGCGAGGTGAACCAGAAGTGTTTCGTCGTCTCTCTTCAGCGCTGCATAGTGCTGGAGGATGGGCGCGAAGAAGAGAGGATCAGCTCTCAGGTAGTCAAGGAAGTCTGGAGAGCGAACGGCGCGCTTCGCGGCGAATAGATGCAGGTAGCTACTTTGGGCGAAGGCGATTTCGGTGCCCCGGATGGCGATGAGACGCCTGCTCTCGAAGTCCTTGATCGTGTCAATGGGACTCTGCTCCCACTCGAGCTGGTTGAACTCGGTCTCAAGCGCGTCAACGACTTGCGCTTGCGCTACTGACCCTCGCCTGCTCCGCACGTAGAGCTCGGCGAGCGTCTCCACCACGTACGAGCGGTTCTCGGAGTCGAGGCCGAAGCGGGAGTCCTCGTCTGGGTTGCCGCGCCCCATCAGGATGTCGAGGTACGCATCAAGGAGGGCCGTTTGGGAGGTCGCGTTGAGGAGGTTTCCTCCTCGAAGAACCGCGACCATGATCATGGAGAAAGTGAAGGGCGTGGTCGGTAGGTGCTGTGACTGCGCGACCCGAATCGCCCTGTCCGCAAGATCGTGTGCATCCGGCGCTTCAGTCAGACCCGCGAGGAGTCGAACATCCTTCTTGCTCATTCGACCGATGAAGCGCTGAGCCGGGTCAAGACCTCGCTCCCGCATTGCTGGCACGAGATCGATGTCGCTGCTCGTGCGGCAGCCAACGATGAGCGGCCCTTGTGACCAGTTGCTCAGGTAGTTGAGCGTTCGAGCTAGCAACTTCGCCGGCAGGGCATCCAGGTTGTCGATCGCGAGGGCGATAGCCGGGAGGGGGGCCCTGTCACTGATCGAGTACCCACCGATCCGCAGCTCCTCGCGGAGAGCGTTGTCTAGCGCCTTCCTCCGTTGTGCGAGCGACCGCCCATCGACCACGAGTGGGATCAGAGAGGCGTCCCTCAAGTGATGCTGAGCGACGAACCACTGCAGTGCCGAGGTAAGGCCCGAGTTCTCATCGGCCGACAGCATCAGAAACGGGTGCTCCAACTGTTCAAAGTTGTTGCACCGCTTAGGCCTATCGAGCGGGTCGTGCGACTTTGCTGCCTGGACCCACTGCTCCTGATTGACGGGCAGAACAGCCGGCGGAACGAGGAAGTCGGTCAGCCGCTGTGCGGCGTTGGGGGTCTGAGGGGCGATGACCGACGCGCTCTCGACCGTATTCTCAAGGCTCGTGAGCAACTGCGAGGGAGTGAATGGTGCGTCGGTACCCGCGGTCGCTTCGAATTGCTCGAGGAACGGCGCAAGATCATCGTGACCAGGCCCATAGGGTACGGGGATGATCGCTTCACCGGCGTGCTCGCTCACCAGCTGACTTACTTCGTCGTCCCGGCAAAGGCGGTACTGCTTGACCGGTGTCCCAGCCAGCGTCTCAGCCACCCAATCGCGCAGCGAACTGAAGTTGGCATCGTCCATGCCGGCGCCGAATCCGATGTAGATCAGCGTGTTCGTGGCAGCCATGCCATGGCGCAGTGCCTCGATATACTTGTTCGCGAGCAGTAGCTGATAGCTAGGGCGTGACAGCACGATGGATTTTGGCTCACTGTGATGCCCGTGAAAGTGAACGATCGATCGCGACTGGCCAGCTAGAACCCGTTGAACTTGGGTCGGCATGGTCCACGTGACGTGGTCCCGACTACCAACGTTCTCCAACAATGAATCGTAGTTAGTCGTCACGATCGGACAGTTAAGGCCCAGGACCGACCTGATCACCCGATCGTCACTGACTTGCAAATAGCCAACACTCCGACCGAGCCACTCCTCGAACAAGGCGCCCTCTTGGCCTCCCATAGAATCGACCACCGCGGTCGAGACATCTAGTAGGTTCTCGGCACTCGCATCGCTCAGCATCGTTCGGCAGATCTCGGCCGTGTCAGCGTCCATCGCGTAGCGAGCCTCCGCGAAGTCCACCCCATTGGCCAATAAACCCGGCCAAGAGGCGTTCGCGTCGCCAGTCGCTGCAAGGCTCACACCCGCGCCAACCAGAACCACTACGCGCCCGGAGCGAAGATCCTGGGCCAACTGGTCTCTTGGCGTCATCTTTGTCAATCCTGTTCGTCGAACACTCACGGCGAACGTATCGTCACATGAGGCCACCTGCCGCAGGCATCGACGGAATTGGCGGAAGCTTGGCCGTGATTCTCTACTCTCACTCGAACTTTCGCCAGATCCTTTCGGGCCCGATAACACACCTTATGTCAATTAGCACGTATCTGCGACGGGCCCCAATCCCCCACAGCCTCCCAGCCGATCCACCGTCAGGCCGGCTTCAAGGCAGTGCGGCGGGTCGCGTAGACGGGGCTGCAGCGGTTCCCGTCGTGGACTGTTGAGTCGGGTGCGTTGTTTCGTTCGTAGACCAAGCGGCAAGCCAAGGATCGCACGTCGACGGCCGGGCCCCGTCTCACTTCGGCCAGTCAGTTGTGCTGAATGTCGAGCCTGCTCAGGCCGATCCACTCGGTCAGGTAGGTGGTAGCGACGGGCGTTCAGCCGCACGTCCAATGCCAGCTCACGAAAGTGCTGCTCTCCACGGCGGAGGTATGGCGTTTCGCGTTGGGCAAGGAGGCGATCGCGATGCGGGCACGCATGTCAATCATCAGTCGATCAGAGTTGGAGGGTCTCGCCACGCCTACGGGGCGGCTCAGGTGTCGCCGCTCTGGTCTTGGTCTCCGAGGACGCGCTTCCACTCCTGATCCCGCGCCGCCTGCTCCTCCGCCCGGTTCTTCAAGATGCGCTCGACGGCATCTTCTGAATAGCCGTCTGCCTCGATCTTTTCTCCGTCACGCTCGATGAGGAAGTGCTTGCCCTCGTTGCGCTTCACGACCGTCTTGATGACGGACGCGAGAGCGGCGAGTCCTCCTGCCCCTCCGAGCACGCGGACGGCCTCGATGTACAGCTCGGGACCTGCGGACATCTCGATGATTCCGCCGTGGGCGATGCCTTGCTCGTCGAGCGATGCAAGCACCTCATCGACAATTCCTGGAGACATTCGGAGGTTGAAGGTGTCGTCACCAGGATGCCCGAGGGTCACATACAGCTCAACAACGTCTTCAGTCATGCTGCACATCATGCCGCGCGCCGCCGTCTCTGACTATCGAAGCGAGAGATAGCGCGCTGGGGCGCAGACGAGGCTTCAGTCGGCTTGATCAGTCATGGCCTCGAAGTGTTGACGGTGACTGGCGATCTCGAACAGGCGCTCGAACACGTTGAGCCACTGCTCGTTGGAGCTGCCGGTGGGCGCGTAGTCGATAGCGTCGAGAAATGACGAGGCATGCGAGCCGTCGTGCGCCCATGAGATGAGCGCTTTGCAGATCAATCGATCGACGCCCTCGAAACTTGCGGGAAGGTCACCAAGCAGCGGGTCGCCGACAAACTGGAAGTAGGACTCGACGATTCTGCGCATCGCGTTCTGAAGCCCAGGAACGTCCTCTCCCGCTCGGGCACGCCGAACCTGTCGCCAGAGACCGTCGTAGACCGTCGACACGGGGTTTGTGTCGTGAGCGACGACAATGCTGCCGTTTGAACCGCGTTTGACGATCTCGAAGTAGCGAAGGTGCCGAGCCCCACCGCAAAGTTTCGATGCCTTGTACGTGAGCTCCTTGTGGAAGAAGACGTTGTGTGTCAAAACGAGCACTTGTTTGACGGCCGTAGTGCCATCGACAACACGTTTCAGCAGATTCCTCAGGTAGGTACTGACGAAGAACAGAGCCTCGCTGTCGAGACTCGAGATCGGGTCGTCAATCACCACGACGGCATTCTCCGAGCGGCCGCCCTCAGGGGGGACCCCCTCCAGTTCATGCGCGAAGTAGAGGAAGCTGATGAACGACCTCTCACCCTCGCTGAGGGTGTGCCCCACCACCTCTCCGGTATCACGAACGAGCTGATATCCATCGTCCAATTGGTCTGATGGATTCAGCCGGAAACTTGTGAATCCAACGGCACCCAGCATTTCGTTGATCTGATCAAGTACCGGCTCGCTCGACACCGCCTCTCGAGCGAGCTCCCTTAGCCGTTCATCGATCTCGAGCAGCTCGAGACTCTTGCGCTCCTCGCTCGCTTCCATCCCGGCGATGGCTCTCTCGAGCGGCTCACGAGCGACGTCGTAGAGGTCGAGTTCACCTGAAAGGCGATCTTGAATCAGGAACGCCCATACGTCAGCGCGAAGTTCTTCAAGGGCCAGCGCCTTATTCGCGAGCAGCTCACGCCGGGCCTCGATCGCGGATTGAGCACCCACATGCTCGGCAACCAAGCGAGCCACGACATCGCGAGAGGCGGGCAGTTCAACGACCGCCGCTGGGCTCTCAAGCTTCCTCGCCAGACCAGCGCGCATCTGCCGCACGAGAGCTCCGCAGTCTCGAACGAGATCTGACTGGCTCGAGATCTCGCAGAGCGTTGAATCCAATCTGACCAGGTCCGCGACCACCGACTCGAGCTGGACGAGGAACTCTTCGACTTCGCCGGCGAAGGCACGAATAGCGGCGATATCTTCTTCGAAGCCACGGTCAAAATACTCAGCCAACTGGTCGGCGAATCCTTCCGGAAGCTCTTGCTGGCAGAACGGACAGACACCCTCAGTGTGGTCCAAGTGGCTCTGGCCTTCGGCTACCCAATCACTGTTGTTAAGCCGTTCAATCAGCGCAGCGACGGGCGCGTCCTTCCGGCCGAGCACGGGCTTTGACATAAGTTCGCTAACCGGCCCGGACCCGCGCTCCAACTCTGGCGGAAGCGGACTGAGACTGGCCTCCTGGCCAGCGTGCTGCTGCAGTACGTCGAGTCGCGAGACGAGCCCCGGGAGCTCGTCCACCTCCAACTCGCCGATCTCACGGTCGCCATCGCCCTGATCACGGCTATCGGAAAGCTCCTCCCGAACTCGCAGCACCTCGGCCACGAATGTTGATCGACTGGCGTTGTACTTGGCGAACATCTCCTTGAACGTCGGGAGCAACTTGTCTTTCGCCGCCCAGGCTGCATCCGCGAGCGTCTCTCGGACGTTGCTGAGTTCACCACGTTTGCCCGCTCGCGACTTCTTGTCTTGCGCTTCGGGACCGAGTTGATTCTGAAGACTAATGATCTGTTCGTGGAGGTCTTTCCGCTGCGACGCGAGGCGCTCGCGTTCGATCATTGCCTCAGCACGTCCCTCACCCAGGACAAAGACCCCAGGCAAGTCCTGATCCTCCTGAAAGGTTTTCGCGACGTAGTCACGGTTGAAGACCCAGACACTCAGGCGATCGCTGTCGACCCAACTGGCTGCCTCGGGGGCGACCTTAAGCGCATCGAACTTGCGAGAGATTGAGGTCTTTCCTGACCCATTGGGTCCGAAAACGAAGTTGATCCGCCCGAGCTGCCCAAACGGTGCTGGCGACGGGCCGAAAGCCGGCAGCCCGTTCAGATCCAAGGTGTCGATCATGAATGTCCCCTGATCTACTGCAAAGTCGCGGGTGGCTCGACCTTCGCCGAGCTATCCCCATCCAACGACATCGAGGGGCCAACCGCTCCGATTTCGCCATCTCCATAGGCCCCACGACGGGAAAGCCCGCTCCTGGCACGCGCAGCACTCGGGTGGGATAGTCGGGCATGGAGATCGAGGTCGACACGTTCGTGTTCGACGACGCCGCGGGCGCCTTGCTCGAGGCGGACGGGTTCGCCACTCCCCCGCTCCTGTCGGCTTCCGACGCTGACCGTGTCGCGGCAACCCGGTTGGCGGCGGGATGGACCTACCTGACGACAGCGCGCGACGACGACCGTCAGGTGGTGTGGAACGTGTGGTCTCGCTCGAGAAGAGTCGGCGCTGACTAGCGTTCGCAGCTTGGGTCAGGCGACTTCGTCGACGGTGACTTCGGTTCGGCGCTGGCGTCTGGCGTCAGGGGCCGTCCTGCTCGGTGGCCAAAAGCACTGCGGGCACGCTCAGCGCCCTCTTGTGTTTCGGTGCTAGCAGCTGGGCCGATAACAATCTTGTCGAACATCCGATGCAGTGGCTGGAGGTCGAACGCTTCTGCTCCGGCTCGGCTAGCGGCGTCGTTCTCCTCGCCGCTGACTTGTCTCCAGTCCAGTTCCCAGCCGGCGTGGTGCGCTATGCGGCTGATGAGGACACGCTGCGTGCGGCCGTTGCCTTCCCGGAAGGGGTGCATGTAGTTGAACTGGTCGTAGTAGTGGCTAATTCGGCCGATGAAGGCATCGCGGTCAAGTCCGAGGAGCATCTTCTCGTCAGCAAGTTCGCCTTGGATGTAACTGCTTGCGAGCTCAATCTTGGAGACGGCGAGGAACGGCTGGGCGTCGGCGCCGGGTTTGCGGATATCGACGGTTCTGATGTCGCCCGCCCAGTCGTAGACGTCCTGGAACAGGGTCCGATGGATCTCGCGAATCTCGTCCAGGTCGCCGCGCGGAGCAGACACCCCTTCGGACATCAGTTTGGTGAGCCGCAGAAACACCAGATCGCCCTCGGCTTGATCGAGGGCGATCTGGTCGGTGGCGCCGAGCTTGTTGCGCAGGATCCCTGTCGCAGGATCGAGGTACGGGTCGACGAACTCAGTCGAGGCCATAGCGGCGGCGTGCGCGGTCAATCAACTCGTCGGTGGTGAATTCCCCGGCGACGTACTTGGCGGCGTCCGCCTTCGTGGTGGTGGTGACCGTGAGGCCTTCCATCTTCCCGCTGTGCTCGGCCTCGGCGACGAGGCGCGAACGACCAGTTTCAGTGTGCTGAGTCATGGTGTCCTCCTATCTCGATTCTACCGCATTTGTCCTGATATTCGTGGCCTAGAACGGGGGAACCGTCGCGACGGCTCCCCCGTCCGGCGCATCAGATGCTGCGGCCGATGGCGTCGGCCAGGATGACCGACTTGTAGCGGTTCTGACCGCTGTCGCGGTCCTCCCACGTCTCGGTGACGATCGAGCCGACGATGACGACCTTGTCGCCCTTCTCGAGGTCGGCGGCGGCGGAACCGAGGGTCCGGAACGCCTTGACGGTGTACCGGGTGGTGTCGGTGTTCTCCCACTCCCCCGCGTCGTCTCGGCCGCGTCGGTTCGTCAGCACGACGAACTCGGTCAGTGCCTCCAGGGCGGTCGGGTCCTGGGCCAGTCGGCCTTCGATGGTGATGGTGCTGGTGAACATGGCTTCTCCTAGGTGTTCTGCCACTCGTCGAGGTCCTCGACGAGGTAGCGGGTGATGGTCTTCGTGATGGGGACGTAGTTGGGGCCGGTGCCCTGCTGGTGGCGTTCGGCCAGCGCTTCGGCGGTGATGCCGAGGTAGTCGGCCGCTTCCTTGGGAGTGAGTAGTTCGCGTGGCTTCACGTGGTCTCCTGCAGGAGGTCTCGGGCGGCGGTGATCTTCTGGGCGGCGACGGCCAGCGCGTCGATGGCGAGGTCTCGGTGCCCGACCTGGGCGGCGAAGCCTGCGTTTCCGATCTCGGATCGGACGTCGTTCATCAGGTCCTCGATCACGCCTGCGTCGGTGGTCTGAGTGGTCACAGTGGTTGCTCCTTCTGGGGTGTCCGGATGCCGGGCGGCGGGCTTGCTGCCTGCCGCTTAGGCCGATCTCGGCACCGCCGTCAGAGGCTCCGGGTCAAGGTCGAGTGCCCGCGGGCGCGGAGAAGGTGTGAGGAAATAAGCGAGCTCGCGAGCGCCGATCGACTTGTCCGCGGGCGGGGGCCGTAGAGCGGCCTTGACGTGGAGAGAGGCGGTGCTAGGCCAGGACACCCCTTCGGGGTGATGAGCTCTGTCCGGCCGTCAGGCCGGCCCGTTGCCACGGCCGAGAGGCCGTGGAGTTTCTTGGTCGGGCCTCCGTGCCCGACCCCAGCTGAGCCGCCCTCCGTGGCGGCGCGGGTGCAGTGCGGTGTCACGTCGAGTTCACTCCCCCGGTGCCCGGTCCTTGGCCGCCGAGCCAACACGGTTCGAGCCGACTCCGTTGGCCCTTCCCTGGGACCGGGCACCGTTCGGCCGGAGAGTTGTCACCTGAGTCACAACTTTTCTCCGGCCGAACGGCCGCCGTGGCTACTGGACCATCTCGAACCAGCGGGCCGGGCTCATGCCGGCGTCGATCGCCGTGAGGGCGATCTTCGCGAGGCTCTGCTCGGGGTCATGCTTGAGCGCGATGTCGGCGAGATCGCGGCCACGGGCGCCGTCGCCGCTGAGGTAGGTCGCCATCGCGGCCATGGCGTAGAGGCCGGCGACGTCGCGGCGGTGCGTCAGAAGCGCCACGGCGGTCCACGTGGCCGCGTGACGCCCGGCGGTCTCCGCCGTGGCCTCGCCCCAGAGGTAGTCCCGCACTCCGATGTTGCGGACCGCGCGAGTGAACGCGACTCGTGCCTCGTCGGTCAGATCGTGGGTCCCGGCCAGCACGGCCAAGCACAAAGCAGTGTCGGCCTCCCCTTCGGGCACGTATGCGTTGGCGTAGGTCGGCGTGAGGCTCGCGGCCAGCGCCGCTCGCGAGGCCTCGACGTTCTGCCCGGCGGCGACGGCCGCGACGGTCGCGGTGCTGTGTGCCGGGTCCTCGTACGGCCACACGTTCCCGGTCCCCCACTCGGTGAACACGCCCAGGTGCGCGACGCCGGCGACGATCACGGGCTCACTGAGCGCGTCCAGGACGGCGGCGAGGTCGCTCATGCCCTGGTCGAGGTCGTCGGCCAGGACGATGACGATGACCGCTCCCCCGCTCCCGACGTGGCGCGAAACGTGCCCGGCGATCGTGTCGGCCATCTCGGCGCGCTGGTGCGGTTCGCGCCGGTCGATGCGCAAGCGGAATCCGATGCGGCGACCGTTCGCCATGGTGGTCAGGACGGCGACGGAGTCCGTGGGAACGAACCCGAACAGGGCGGGCAGCGCCTCGACCAGGCCCCCGGGGGTGTTGGTGGTGTGGACGCCGTTCATCGGGTCGCTCCCTCGGTGGCGAGGGTGGTCATGTGCTCGAGCGCGGCGACGGCGTCCCAGCGCTCGGCCTCGGTCAGGTGCCAGGGCAGATCATCAGTCGCGATACGCAGTTGCCTCAAGGCGGGCTCGCGGTCGTGGCTTTGGTGTAGGCGGCGTGGGCTCGGGTGGAGATCTCGTCGGCGGTCATGGGGTGCTCCTTCGCGTGGGTCCGTGTGCCGGGCGGCTGGCTGTTCTTCCTGCCTGCCGCTTAGGCCGCTCCCGGCATCGCCGTAAGAGGCTCCGGGTCAAGGACGCGTGCCTGCGAAGTGGAGAAGTTGCGAGGAAATCAGCGAGCTTGCGAGCGCCGAGTCACTTGTTCGGCGCAGCTGGCCGAAGAGCGTCCTTGACGTGGAGAGAGGCGGTGCTAGGCCAGGACCCCCGCCAGGGGGTGACAGAGCCCGGCCGAAGGCCGGTCCGATCCCTCGCGCGTAGCGGCGCGGGACCCGTTCTGGGGGAACAGAAGGCCCCCGACCTGGCGGGGTCGGGGGCCTTCTAGGCACATTCCCGAGGACTACTCCCCCGGAATGGTTTGCTTCCGTTAGTGGACCATTTTGGTCAGGACTCGCCGTTGCGGCGCCGCTCGTCCAG
Source organism: Aeromicrobium alkaliterrae (assembly GCF_039529015.1). Classification (NCBI taxonomy): domain Bacteria; kingdom Bacillati; phylum Actinomycetota; class Actinomycetes; order Propionibacteriales; family Nocardioidaceae; genus Aeromicrobium; species Aeromicrobium alkaliterrae. The sequence goes on along the minus strand of NZ_BAAAME010000011.1, from coordinate 1,935 downwards.
ACCGCGCGCGAACGTGAACGTCACGTACAGCAGCACAAGCGAAATCACAATGATGAGCGCGCGAATCAGCCAGAAGCCCGCCCCGTCTTCAACGGGCTCCGCGACGATGGAAAGCGCGATGATGAGGGCTAGCAGTGCGCAACCCACAGTGAGAAACCGCCGGCGCGACCAGCTACGCGCGTTCAAAATGGGTCCTGTCCTGATGTTTCGTTGGAGGCATCGGTTGCAACTGCGGCCGCTGAACCTACCTGCTCCTTCGGCGATCCAGCCACACAAAGAACACCTGGGCGACAACGCCTCCGACTGCGAATGGGAGGAGAACCATCGCCCTGCTCGTATCTCCCATCGCGAAGAAGACCACGACGAAGCCGACGAGCGCGATGAGCCCGACGATGAACAGACCTCGGTAAAATCTCTCCATACCACTGCCTTCTCTAGAGGTTCTTTTCAACGTACTTCGACGCAAGGTCTCCCGCGACCCCGCCGACCGTGCCGCAGATCGGTACGGCTGCTACTCCGACGCCAGTAGCCGATGCTGCAGCTGAGCACCCGGCACCTACTCCGCCGCCGACAACGAGACCCGTGGCCTTTGCGGCGGCCTTCTTCCACCGGCGCTTGTACAGGTTGTAACCCACCTCTGCGACGCCGATCACCTGCCCCGCCTTGCCGAGTGCGCCGTCCGCCTTCTTGACGAACTTCTTGAAGCGGTCAACGGCGCTGTATCCGCTCGGATCGGCCTGATTGATCGGATCGCCACCTGCGTAGTTGTAGGCGGTCATAGTCCGAGGGTCACCCAGGTTGCCCTCCATGGCATCGGGCTGCGTGAAGTGCCCGGTGGTGCTGTAGTAACGGGCCCCGAGCTTGTACAGCCCCGGGTCGCCCGAGGCGGTGGTCTCCTGCCATTGCCCGACCCAGCGGAACGGGTTGTACTGACTAACTCCCGGGCCGAGGGTCGTCTTGCCATACGGCGAGTAGGTGTAAGAGCCGACGTTGTAGCCAAACGGGTCGACCAGGAACGCGACGCTCCCATCTTGCTCGGTGATGAAGTAGGACTGCGTCCCGTACGTAGGTCGAGACGTCAACGGGGTCCCGTCTGGGAGCCTGCTGATGTAGACGGTCTGGCCGCCTTCCTTGAAGGCGGTGATCCCGAGTGGTCCGTTGATCAGAAGTGTGGTGGCGGACTTGGTGCGCAGGTCGTTGCCCTGATCGAGGTAGGTCTGCGTCTTCCCGCCGACGGCGGTGACTTGCGAGTCGTCGTTGTATGTCAGCGGTGCGCCTGTCGTGCCGAGGTTGTTTCCGGCTGCGTCGCTGGTGAACGGCGTCGACCCGGCCGGACCTGCGGCGCAGGTGAGTGACAGCTTCTGAGCGGTCGTGCCAGCCGTGCCGCCCTGCCAACAGAGCTCTCCGGCTTTGTCGTAGCCGTAGTGGGTCGTAGTCGTGTCGATCTTCTCGGAGAGGATGTTGCCGACGTTGTCGTAGGTGTAGGTGTAGTCCGGCCCTGCAGTGTCGGTCGCGCTCATGAGCCGCTGCTGGCTGTAGGAGTACGTCGTGGTGCCGGCGGTCACGAACGAGGACGTGACTTGCCGGGACTGCTGCTGAGGGGTGTCGACGACGATGCTCGTGCCAGGGATTGTCTTGGTGTACTTGTAGTCCCACTTGGCGACCAGGCTGGCGTTGTCGCGGGTCTTCCACGTCATGAGTTCCGGCTGACCGGCGTTGGTGTAGTCGTAGTCGAGTCTCGTACCGGGATAGCCGGCTTGTTCGGGGAACGTGATCGTCTTGGTGCGACCGTCGTCATCGGATGCGATCTGCGTGAAGCCGAAAGCGTTCTGGACGAGGTTGGGACGGTTGGCGTCGTCGTAGGCGTAGTTCGTGACATCGGCGGGCTGTCCCGAGACGATCTGGTGGTAGCTGATCAGGTTGTCGACGGCGTCG
>NZ_BAAAME010000010.1:260666-272311 GCF_039529015.1 Aeromicrobium alkaliterrae | reverse complement strand
ACATCAACCAGCTCTTCATCGACCTGAACGCGCAGATCGACGCGACGTTCCTGATCGTGACGCACGACATCAACACCGCGCGCACGGTGCCCGACAACATCGGCCTGCTCTACCACAAGCACCTGGCAATGTTCGGTCCCCGCGAGATGCTGCTGAGCAGCACCGAGCCGGTCGTGGCCCAGTTCCTCAACGCCCAGCGCGTCGGTCCGATCGGCATGTCCGAGGAGAAGGACGCCGACGAGCTCGCCTCCGAGTCCGGCATCGAGATGCCGCCGCTGCCCCCGATCCCGATGCAGCTCGACCCCAGCGACGGACGCCCGCGCCGTGCGCAGCGCGAGCCCGGTGGCTGGTGCCGTGAGAACGGCGTCACCCCGCCCCCCGGTTCGTTCGAGGCCGCCACCCCCGTCCCGACGGGTGGCGGTGCGTGAGCCTCTCGGCCGTCGCAGGCCCGGCGCGCGTCGCCGGAGGTCTGTTCGCATTCATGCTGGACGTGGTGGTGGCGCTGTTCCGCCGTCCGTTCCAGATGCGGGAGTTCATCCTGCAGTCGTGGTTCATCATCCGGGTCACGATCGTCCCGACCGCTCTGGTCGCCATCCCCTTCGGCGCGGTCATCGCGCTGCAGGTCGGTGGCCTCATCAAGCAGTTCGGCGCGCAGTCGTTCACCGGTTCGGCCGCGGTCCTCGCGGTCATCCGTGAGGCCGGCCCCATCGCCACCGCCCTGCTGATCGCGGGCGCCGCCGGATCGGCCATCGCGGCCGACTTCGGCTCGCGCAAGATCCGCGAGGAGCTCGACGCGATGATGGTGCTCGGCATCGACCCGATCCAGCGCCTCGTCGTGCCGCGCGTGCTCGCCTGCATGATGATCGCGCTGCTGCTCAACAGCCTGGTCAGCCTGGTCGGCGTCGCCGGCGGCTACGTGTTCAACGTGATCCTCCAGGACGGCACACCCGGTGCCTACGTCTCGTCGTTCACGGCGTTGGCGCAGCTACCGGACATCTACCAGGGCATGGTCAAGGCCGTCGTGTTCGGCTTCCTGGCCGCCATCGTCGCCTCGTACAAGGGCATGAACGCCAAGGGTGGGCCGAAGGGCGTGGGTGACGCGGTCAACGAGGCCGTCGTCATCACCTTCACCCTGCTGTTCGTGGTCAACTTCGTCATCTCCGCGCTGTACCTGCAGCTCGTCCCGCCGAAGGGGTTGTGATGTCGAACAAGACCATCGGCACGCGCATCTCGCACCTGGCCTCCAAGCCGTCGGGTGCGCTCGACGACATGGGACGCCAGATGGCGTTCTACGTGCGCGTCATCGCCAACGTCCCGCGGGCGATCAAGAACTACTCCAAGGAGATCTTCCGGCTGCTCGCCGAGGTCACCTTCGGCTCCGGCTCGCTCGCCCTCGTGGGCGGCACGGTCGGCGTCATCACCGCGATGTGCTTCTTCACGGGCACCGAGGTCGGCATCCAGGGCTACGCGGCGCTGGACCAGCTCGGCACCTCGGCGCTCTCGGGCTTCGTCTCGGCGTACTTCAACACGCGCGAGATCGCGCCGATCGTGGCGGGCATCGCGCTCGCGGCCACGGTGGGCTGCGGCTTCACGGCACAGCTCGGCGCGATGCGGATCTCCGAGGAGGTCGACGCGCTCGAGGTCATGGCCGTGCCGTCGCTGCCCTACCTTGTGACGACCCGCGTCATCGCCGGCCTCATCGCCGTCGTGCCGCTGTACATGGTCGGTCTGCTGTCGTCGTACTTCGCGACGAGGCTGACCGTGACCCAGATCTACGGTCAGAGCACCGGCACCTACGACCACTACTTCAACACGTTCCTGCCACCCGGTGACGTGCTGTGGTCGTTCGCGAAGGTCCTGATCTTCGCGGTCGTCGTGATCCTGATCCACTGCTACTACGGCTACTACGCCTCGGGCGGACCCGCCGGCGTGGGCGTGGCCGTGGGTCTGGCCGTGCGCACCTCGATCGTCGCCGTCAACGTCGTCGACCTGCTGGCCTCGATGGCCATCTGGGGCACGACCGTGACCGTCAGATTGGCAGGGTGACGTCGATGCCTCGTACTGCCACCCTCGACCGCCCGTCGATCCTCAAGGTCCTCGGCATCGGCTTCCTGGCCCTGATGCTGTTCTTCATCTGGCTGACGTTCGCGTTCTTCAACAAGACCTTCGTCAGCACCGACGACGTCACCCTGCTCACGACCAAGGCCGGCTCCCAGCTGCCGCAGAACGCCGACGTCAAGCTGCGCGGCATGATCGTCGGCGAGGTCACCGGGCAGAAGATCACCGACGACGGGGTCGAGCTGACCCTCGGCCTGAACCCGGACCTGATCGGCGACGTCCCCGCTGGCGTCACGGCGCAGATCCTGCCCAAGACGCTGTTCGGCGAGAAGTTCGTCGCCCTGATCCCGCCCGCGTCGGACACGGGCAAGTCCCTCAAGGCCGGTGACGTCATCACCAAGGCCGAGGTGCCGATCGAGCTGGAGGACGTGCTCAACAACCTGTACGGCCTGCTCGAGGCCGTCGAGCCCTCCGAGCTCTCCACGACCCTGACCGCGGTCTCCACCGCGCTCGACGGCCGCGGCGAGCAGCTGGGCGACACGCTCGTGCAGCTCAACGACTACCTGACCCAGATCAACCCCGAGATCCCGCAGGCCGTCGACGACCTGGTCAAGCTCGGCGAAGTCTCCGACGTCTACGCGGCGGCCCTGCCCGACCTGGCGCGGGTCCTGGAGAACACCGTCGTGACCGGCAACACGATCGTCGAGAAGGACGCGCAGCTCACGGCCTTCCTGGCCAGCACCACGACGCTCGCGAACACCCTGACGACGTTTTTCGCGACGAGCGGCCAGGACCTGGTCGACCTCAACGCCAACGGACGTCGCGGCCTCTACCAGGCCGGCCGGTACTCGGTCACGTTCCCGTGCTTCTTCAACGCGCTCGACACCGCGATCCCGCGGTTCGACAGCGTGCTGCGCGACAACTCGGTGCACATCAACCTCGAGATCATCAACCCGCTCGGGCAGCAGAACATGCGCGGCGGCATGCCGGGGCCGTACACCGCCGACGAGAACGCGGTCATCAACTACGACGACCTCAACTCGCCGGAGAACGAGTCGCTCGTCCAGCCGACGTGCCTGCAGCTCGACCAGCTGGCCGAGGGTGAGGACCTGTTCCCGCAGGAGAACCCGTACCCGGGTCCGGCCCGGGCCGCCGAGCTCTACCAGCTCGTCGGCGTCAAGAGCCCGCACGGCAAGTTCTTCAGCGCCGACGGCACGCCCGCCGGCAGCGCCAACCGCACCGCCGTCCCCTCGGAGTGGAACACGCTCGACATGCTCGTGACCAACAGCGTCGGCCTCGACCCGACGACGAGCTCGGACCTGGCTCCGCTGCTCCTCGGCCCCGTCTACGAGGGTTCGGAGGTGGCGGTCCGATGAACGAGCGCCAGCGAGTGAACCTTCGGGCACTTCTCATGACGGCACCGTCTACGGTTGCTCTCCTCAAGGCGGTGACGTCATGAGGCTCGATCGTGAGGCCTTCTCCGCGATGATCAAGGTGGGGCTGTTCCTGGCCTTCACCGGCATCGTGACGTACCTGCTGATGTCGATCCTGGCCAACGGCCTGTTCCGCGACGACCACCAGTACAAGGCGATCTTCACCGACGTCACGGGTGTCTCGAAGGGCGACGACGTGCGCATCGCCGGCGTCTCGGTCGGCAAGGTCACCAGCATCAAGGTGTACGAGCGCGACAAGGCGGTCGTCACCTTCGGCGTCGACGCCGACCGGCCGCTGACCCAGAACACCCACGCCACGCTGAAGTTCCGCAACCTGGTCGGCCAGCGCTACCTCGCGCTGTCGCAGGACCCCAGCGGCAGCAGCGCGGTCCTGAAGCCGGGCTCGACGATCCCGGACGCGCAGACTACGGACGCGCTGGACCTCAACGTCCTGCTCAACGGGTTCAAGCCGGTCTTCGAGGCGCTCTCGCCCGACGACACGAACCAGTTCGCCTTCGAGATCATCCAGGTGCTCCAGGGCGAGTCCGGCAGCGTGCAGAGCCTGCTCGCCACGACGGCGTCGCTGACCAACACGCTGGCCGACCGTGACCAGCTGATCGGGGACGTCATCACCAACCTCTCGACGACGCTCGACATCGTGGCCGACCGCGATGCCCAGCTCGACCAGACGATCGTGACGCTGCAGCAGTTCGTGTCGGGCCTGAACGGGGACCGCGAGGCGATCCTCGGCTCGATCGACTCGATCTCGCTGCTCGCGAACGAGACCGCGAAGTTCCTCGACGAGGGCGCTCCGGCCCTGGCCGCGGACGTCACGGCGCTCAAGGACCTGACCTCCACGCTCACCGCTGGTGACAACCTCGGCGAGCTCGAGCGCAACCTGCAGATCACGCCGATCAAGATGAAGAAGCTGAGCAACGCGGCCTCGGCCGGCAGCCAGTTCAACTTCTACGTGTGCGGCCTGAACCTGACGCTTCAGGGAACCCCGCTCAACCTGCCTGACATCGGTGGCGACCGCTGCCAGCGCGACGCGATCCCGGGAGGTGAGTGAGCATGAAGCCGTTCCGCGAACGCAACCACACGATCATCGGGATCGTCGGGTTCACCGTGATCGCCCTGATGCTGCTCGGTGCCTTCCGTGCCGACCGCCTGCCGATCATCGGCGGCGGTGACACCTACAAGGCCGAGTTCTCCGAGATCGGCGGACTCCGCTCCGGCGACGAGGTCCGCATCGCCGGTGTCCGCGTCGGCAAGGTCGACGACATCAAGCTCGACGGCGACAAGGTCATCGTGAGCTTCCGCATCACCGGCGGATCCGGCTTCGGACCCGACACCAGTGCGGCGATCCGCATCCGCACGCTGCTCGGCGCGAGCTACCTGGCGCTGACCCCGGCGGGCAAGGGTGACATGAAGGAGGACGCGACGATCCCGCTGACGCGCACGCAGGCGCCGTACGACGTCGTCCAGGCGTTCTCCGACCTCGCCACGACGACCGGGGCGATCGACACCGACCAGCTCGCGACGGCGCTGTCGACCGTCGGCGAGATCGCGGCCGGCTCGACGGCCGAGTTCGGCCAGGCGATCGTCGGTCTGTCCGACCTCTCGGCCAACCTCGCGGCGCGCGACCAGCAGATCAACGACCTGCTCACGGGCCTCGACACGGTCTCCGGGACGCTGGCGTCGCGCAACGCCGAGCTGCAGAAGCTGTTCGAGGACTCCTCGACCCTCTTCGACGCGGTCACCGCTCGCCGCGACGCGATCCACACGCTGCTGGTCTCGACCCAGCAGATCTCGACCGAGCTCACGGCGCTGGTCGACTCGACCCGCGCCGACCTCAAGCCGGCCCTCGACCAGCTCGCGACCGTCACCGACTCGCTCGTGCGCAACGAGGCCAGCCTCGACGAGCTGCTGCGCGTCTCGCCGACCTTCCTGCGCCTGTTCTCCGAGGCGCTCGGCACCGGCCCGTGGTTCGACAACTTCCTCGGGCTCGGCGGGCCGAACTTGTTCCCGACGTCGGGAGGCACCCCATGAGCTCGATCTCCTTCGCCCAGCGCCTCGCCGGCGCGAGCAAGGTCCTCGCGATCTTCGTCGTCGTGGCGCTGTTCGCCGCCGTCGTGCTGGTCTTCAACCGGGGCAGCGACGGTCGCACGATCACGGCCGACTTCACCCAGACGACGTCGCTGTACGTCGGCTCCGAGGTGCGTGTGCTCGGCGTGCCGGTCGGCAAGGTCACCAAGCTCCAGCCCAAGGGCGAGTTCATCCGCGCCACGATCGAGTACGACCGCGACGTCAAGCTGCCCGAGGACGTCAAGGCCGTCATCGTCTCGCCCGCGATCGTGGGTGACCGCTTCGTGCAGCTCGCTCCCGCCTACAGCGGGGGACAGGTGCTCGCCGACGACGCGCACCTGAACCAGGACAGCACCGCCGTCCCGGTCGAGCTCGACCAGGTCTACTCCTCGATCGACGACCTCGCGGTCGCCCTCGGTCCGGACGGCGCGAATGCCGACGGTGCCCTGAGCGACCTGGTGTCCAGCACCGCCGCCCAGCTCGACGGCCAGGGCGCCCAGCTCAACGAGACGCTCAAGAACTTCGGTCAGTTCACGACGACGCTCAGCGACAACTCCGACGAGCTGTTCGCCGGTGTCCGCCAGGTCGAGGACTTCGTCTCGATGCTCGAGGCGAACGACGCCACGGTGCGCTCGTTCAACGACAACACCGCGGCCGTCGCCGAGGTGCTGGAGGGTGAGCGCGACGACCTCGCGGCGACCCTCGCGACCCTCAGCACGGCACTGACCAGCGTGGAGTCCCTCGTCAGTGACAACCGCAGCTCGCTGCGGACCAACGTCACCAACCTGAAGTCCCTCGCGGAGGTCCTCGCGGCGCGCGAGAGCGAGCTCGGACAGTTCGCCGTGACCGCACCGACGGTCCTGTCGAACGTGACGCTGGCCTACAACCCGGTCTACGGCACGCTCGACACCCACGCCAACCTGCCCAGCTCGATCCTGAACCTGCTGACGGGGCCCGGTGGTCCCGCGCGCCTGATCTGCTCGGTGCTGGGGCAGGCTCCGGAGACCCCGGGCAGCCTGTGCAAGTCGGTCTTCGACCTGCTGGCACCGATCTTCGGCGGCCTGCCGGCCCTGCCGTCCCCGGGCGGTGAGACCGGCCTGCCGGTCGACCCGACCGCCGCGGCGCCCGACGCGCCGGCCACCACGGCTCCCGACCTCGCGAGCCTCGTGCAGAGCCTGACGGGAGCACCCCAGTGAAGCGCCCGAACCTGCGACACCTGCTGGCCGGCCTGGCCGTCGCCCTCGTGGCGTCCGGCTGCTCGTTCAGCGCCACCGACGTCCCGCTGCCCGGCGGCGCCGACGTGGGCGACAACCCCTACGAGGTCACGATCGAGTTCCGTGACGTCCTGGACCTCGTCCCGCAGAGCGCGGTGCGGGTCGACGACATCGCCGTCGGCCGCGTGAAGTCGGTCAAGCTCGAGGGCTGGACCGCCGTCGTCGTCGTGCAGCTCAACGACGACGTCGTGCTGCCGGCGAACGCGGAGGCCACGATCCGTCAGAGCAGCCTGCTCGGCGAGAAGTTCGTCTCGCTCAGCCCGCCCGCCTCCGGCGCGACGGGCAAGCTCGCCGACGGCGACGAGATCGCCCTGCCGCAGACCGGCCGCAACCCGGAGGTCGAGGAGGTGCTCGGCGCCGCGTCGCTGCTGTTCAACAACGGCGGCCTCGACAAGGTCAACACGATCGTGACCGAGCTCAACAAGGCCACGACCGGCAACGAGGCCGACATCAAGGCGCTGCTCGACAACACCACGGTGTTCCTCGGGCAGATCGACCAGAACAAGGACGCGCTGCTGACCTCGCTCGAGAAGGTCAACAACCTGGCCATCACGGCGAACAACCAGCGCTCCGCGATCGAGTCGGCCCTCGACAACCTGCCCGAGGCGTTCACGGTGCTCGACCAGCAGCGCGACGACCTCGTGACGCTCACGACGGCCCTGCAGAACCTGGGCGACACCGCGACCGGCGTCATCCAGGCCTCGCGCGAGGACACCGTGGCGAACCTGCAGGCCCTGCAGCCGCTGCTGTCCAACCTGGCGCTGGCCGGCGAGGACCTGGTCAAGAACTTCAGCACCTTCGTGTCGTTCCCGTTCCCCAACAGCGCGGTCGGCGGATCGCTGACGGCGGCCCAGCAGTACTGCCCGCGCCCGACCGACAACGTCCCGCTCGCGCAGACCCCGTCCGGGTGTGGCGGCGACTACCTGAACCTCAACGTCAACGTCGATCTCGACCTCGAGAGCCTGGTCAACATCTTCCGGTTCCTCGTGCCGCAGGGCGGCACGCCGGTCACGGGGGAGACGCAGGCCTCGACGCCGCTGAGCGACGGCACCGCGCAGCTCACCGACCTCGTGCAGATGCTCAGCGGTGGCGGAAGCGCTCCGGCTCCCGAGGCGACGCCCACGCCCGGCGCCACGGCCAGCCCCGGCGCGCCGACGACAGGGACCGGCGGCGCGGGAGGCGGCGCCGCGCCGACCTGTCTGCTCCCGGGCCTGCTGTGCCGCACGACGGTCGCACCGGCCTCGCCGGGTGACTCCGACCTGGCCGCGATGCTGCTGGACTGGAAGGCCTCCGCATGATCAGCCGTCTGACCAAGATCCAGCTCCTGCTGTTCGTCATCGTGACGGTGCTCGGCACGAGCTTCGTCGGTGCACGCTACGCGCAGATCGACCGCCTGTTCGTCGACCGCACCTTCCCGGTGACGGTCGACCTGAAGGAGTCTGGCGGCATCTTCGCGGGGGCCGAGGTCACGTACCGTGGCATCGCCGTCGGCACCGTCGAGAAGCTGACCTTCACCGAGGACGGCGTCCGGGCGACGCTCGACATCGAGAACTCCGCCCCGCGCATCTCGGCCGACGCCCAGGTCGTCGTGGCCAACAAGTCGGCGATCGGCGAGCAGTACCTCGACCTGCGCCCGCAGGGCTCGGGCTCGCCGTACCTGAAGGCGGGCTCGAAGATCACGGTCGAGAACACCCAGGTCCCGATCGACACCGCCACGCTGCTGACGAACCTCAACGGGTTCGTGGGCTCGGTCCCGACCGACGACCTCAACACCGTCGTCACCGAGCTCGGCACCGCGTTCGACGGTGCCGGCCCGGCGCTGTCGGAGATCCTGGACTCGACCTCGAACCTGGTGCAGCAGGCGCAGGACAACCTCGACGTGACCCGCAGCCTGATCCGGTCCTCCAGCACGGTGCTGCAGACCCAGGTCGACAAGGGCAGCGAGATCCAGTCGTTCGCCGCCGACCTGGCGCTGTTCACCGACACGCTGGTCACGTCCGACCCCGACCTGCGTCGCCTGATCGACGACGGATCCGGCGCGGCGCAGACCATCAACGCGGTCGTCGGCGAGAACTCGGCCGACCTCAGCTCGATCCTGGCCAACCTCCAGGGCCCGACGCGCGTCCTCGACCAGAACGTCGCCGGACTGCAGTCGCTGTTCCTGCTGTACCCGTACCTGATCCAGGGCGCGTACACCGTGGCGACGCCGACGGCCGACGGCAACTACAACGCGGCCTTCGGCAACATCCTCGGCCTGCCGGGCGGCCTGCCCGGTGGCTTCACGCTCTGCGAGGGTCCCGACAACGGCTACCGCGACATCCGACTGCCGTCGGACATCTCGGACGTCGACGCGCTCGGCCAGGAGATCTTCCGCACCGACCTCGGCTGCACCGACCCGAACCTGGTTCCCCGTGGCTCCGAGAACTCGGAGCTGTCCCGTACCGTGGTCCCGACCACGGCGACGGCGGGGAAGGGCGATCTGGAGTGGCTGCTGCTCGGAACGAACCAGTGACCGACGCCCGGGAGCCCGGGCGCGAGGCACGGGCCGGGCGTCTGCGCGCCAACCTGCCCTACCTCGTGGGCGCGATCGGCGTCGTCGCCGGGATCGTCATGGCGTTCGTCGTGCCCGCCGTGGCCGACGACGGCTGGTCGGCCGACGCGAAGGCCGCCGAGGCCGCTGCCCGTGAGTTCGTCACGACCTACAACACGTACGAGCCCGACACGCTGGACGAGTACCGCACGCGCGTCGCGGGCCTGGTGACCGACGAGTTCGACGAGGTCTTCACCGACAGCCTCGACGCCAGCGAGCAGGGCATCATCGACGCGCAGATCTCCTTCGGCGCCGTCTCGGTCACCTCGGTCGGCACGACCCAGGTCGAGGGCGACACGCTCGACGTCGTCGTGACGTTCACCTTCACGGCGTCCGCGCCGGACTCGGACCCGATCAGCGTCGCGAGCCGCGTCGTCGTCGAGGTCACCCGGTCGTCGGGCGACACCTGGCTCGTCAGTGACCTGTCCGAGATCCAGCAGGTGCAGGCCAACACGGGCGCACCTGCCGACGGCACCACCCCCGCGCCGACCCCGGAGCCCACGCCGTGAACGCGCAGCAGCCGCCTCGTCGGCGCCGGATCGCCGGCGAGAGCAAGCCGGGCCAGGACGCCGCAGCGCCGCAGGCGCGCCGCCCCACGCCGCCGCGCACCCCGAGCCGCCCAGTCGTCCCGACCCCGCAGCCCGCGCCGACCAAGCGCGAGCGCGAGGAGACCGAGAAGAAGGCCGCCGTCGCGACGCCGGTCGTGCGCCGACCGGTCTCCCGCCCGAGCCGCCGGGTCGCGAGCGAGGAGCCCACCCCGGTGGCGGTCTCGCGGACGAAGCCGGAGAGGACCACCGACGACGCCGGGCCGTCCCGCACCGGCGTCCGCCGTCTGCTCCCCGTCCTCGTCGTCCTGGTCGGTGTCGCTGCCGCGATCGCCGGTTTCCTGCAGATGCAGCGCGAGGCCCCGCTGACGCTGGCCGACGCGCGCGCCGCCGCCGACGCGGCCGGCAACGGTGTCGTCGCGATCATGGGCTACGACTACCGCGACCTCGACACGTACGAGTCCGAAGCGCGCGCGGCCATGACCGACGGCTACGCCAGCTCCGAGTTCGACGACATCATCGACACGCTGCGCAGCGAGGCGGAGGCCGGCCAGGCCCAGGTCGAGGTCACGGTGCACGCCGCCGCGACCGAGACGTGCCGCGGGGAGTGCCCCGCCGGTGAGGCGTCGGTGCTGGTCGTGGTCGACAAGATCACGCTGACGACGAACCTCCAGGCACCGTCGGTGACGTCGCAGCGCCTGCGCGTCGAGATGGTGCAGGACGAGGACGACGACTGGCTCGTCGACTCGATCACGTACCTCGGCGCCTGAGTCCCGCGACCTCCCGCATCTGCCGCCGAAACAGGGTACGGTGTCGGCGAGAAGTGCAATAACCGTTGGAATGGCAGGCCAAGGCGCATAGAGTGCTGCATCACGGCTCCGATGTCAAGCATTCCGCTTGCGTTCGGTGGAAGTTGCGAGTTACACTGATCTTTCGCGCTCGCCTTGCCATGCCCGCTTCCGGTTGGAGCAGCCCTTGACGGGGTTGGTTTGTCGTGCGCACCGAGCCATCCGCCTGCGAGCCTTCGGAAGGACTTCTCTTGGCCGCCACGCGCTCTTCCGCCCAGAAGAAGACAGCATCGTCCACCCACGCGAACACCCGTCGCCTCTCCTTCGCCAAGATCTCGGAGCCTCTCGAGGTTCCCGAGCTCCTGGCCCTCCAGACCGAGAGCTTTGCCTGGCTCATCGGTGACGACTCCTGGCAGGCCCGCGTCGCCGCGAGCCTCGAGGCGGGTCGCACCGACGTGTCCACCAAGAGCGGCCTCGAGGAGATCTTCGAGGAGATCAGTCCCATCGAGGACTTCTCCGAGACGATGAGCCTGTCGTTCCGTGACCACCGCTTCGAGCCCCCGAAGTACTCGGTGGAGGACTGCAAGGACCGCGACGTCACGTACGCCGCGCCGCTGTTCGTCACCGCCGAGTTCATGAACAACGAGACCGGCGAGATCAAGAGCCAGACCGTCTTCATGGGCGAGTTCCCGCTCATGACCGACAAGGGCACCTTCATCATCAACGGCACCGAGCGTGTCGTCGTCAGCCAGCTCGTCCGCTCGCCGGGCGTCTACTTCGAGCGCACGCCCGACAAGACGTCCGACAAGGACATCTACACCGCGCGCGTCATCCCGTCGCGCGGCGCCTGGCTCGAGTTCGAGATCGACAAG
>NZ_BAAAME010000010.1:245767-260617 GCF_039529015.1 Aeromicrobium alkaliterrae | reverse complement strand
ATCCTGCTCAAGGCGCTCGGCTGGAGCGAGGCGCAGATCCTCGAGGAGTTCGGCCAGTACGACTCCATCCGCACGACCCTCGAGAAGGACAACGCGCACACGCAGGACGAGGCCCTCCTCGACCTCTACCGCAAGCTGCGTCCGGGCGAGCCGCCGAGCCGCGAGGCCGCGCAGACCCTCCTGGAGAACTACTACTTCAACCCGAAGCGGTACGACACCGCCAAGGTGGGTCGCTACAAGATCAACAAGAAGCTCGGCACCGACCAGGCGTTCGACCAGCAGACGCTGACCGTCGACGACATCGTCGCCACGATCAAGTACGTCGTCGCGCTGCACGCCGGCGAGACCGAGATCGAGATGCCGGCCGGCCCGACCCTGGTCGAGAAGGACGACATCGACCACTTCGGCAACCGCCGCATGCGCACGGTCGGCGAGCTGATCCAGAACCAGCTCCGCACGGGCCTGGCCCGCATGGAGCGCGTCGTGCGCGAGCGCATGACGACCCAGGACGTCGAGGCCATCACGCCGCAGACCCTGATCAACATCCGTCCCGTCGTGGCGGCGCTGAAGGAGTTCTTCGGAACCTCGCAGCTGTCGCAGTTCATGGACCAGAACAACCCGCTCGCGGGCCTGACGCACAAGCGGCGTCTGTCGGCCCTCGGACCGGGCGGCCTGTCGCGTGAGCGCGCCGGCTACGAGGTCCGTGACGTCCACCCGTCGCACTACGGCCGCATGTGCCCGATCGAGACCCCCGAGGGTCCGAACATCGGTCTGATCGGCTCGCTCGCGTCGTTCGGTCGGATCAACCCGTTCGGCTTCGTCGAGACGCCGTACCGCAAGGTCATCGACGGCAAGGTCAGCGACACCGTCGACTACCTGACGGCCACCGAGGAAGACCGCTTCATCATCGCCCAGGCGAACTCGCCGCTGGCCGACGACGGCTCGTTCGTCGACGCCGCGGTGCTGGTCCGTCAGCGCGGTGGCGAGGCCGAGCTGCGCCCGGCCGCCGAGGTCGACTACATGGACGTCTCGCCGCGCCAGATGGTGTCGGTCGCGACGGCCCTGATCCCGTTCCTCGAGCACGACGACGCGAACCGCGCCCTGATGGGCTCGAACATGCAGCGTCAGGCCGTGCCGCTGATCCGCAGCCACGCCCCGCTCGTCGGCACCGGCATGGAGTTCCGTGCCGCCGTCGACGCCGGTGACGTGACCGTGGCCAAGAAGGCCGGTGTCGTCAAGGAGGTCTCGGCCGACGCGATCGAGATCGCCGAGGACGAGGGCACCTACACGACCTACCGCCTCGCGAAGTTCCGTCGCTCGAACCAGGGCACCTGCACCAACCAGCGTCCGCTGGTCGCCGCAGGTCAGCGGGTCGAGATCGGCGCACCGCTGGCCGACGGTCCGTGCACCGACGAGGGCGAGATGGCGCTCGGCACGAACCTCCTCGTGGCGTTCATGCCGTGGCAGGGCCACAACTACGAGGACGCGATCATCCTCTCCCAGCGCGTCGTGCAGGACGACCTCCTGACCTCGATCCACATCGAGGAGCACGAGGTCGACGCGCGCGACACCAAGCTGGGACCGGAGGAGATCACCCGGGACATCCCGAACGTCTCCGAGGAGATGCTGGCGGACCTCGACGAGCGCGGCATCATCCGCATCGGAGCCGAGGTCGGCAACGGCGACATCCTCGTCGGCAAGGTCACGCCCAAGGGCGAGACCGAGCTGACCCCCGAGGAGCGCCTGCTGCGCGCGATCTTCGGCGAGAAGGCGCGCGAGGTGCGCGACACCTCGCTGAAGGTGCCGCACGGCGAGTCCGGCACGGTCATCGGCGTGCGCGTCTTCGACGCGTCCGAGGGTGACGAGCTCAGCCCGGGCGTCAACCAGCTCGTCCGCGTCTACGTCGCGCAGAAGCGCAAGATCAGCGACGGCGACAAGCTGGCCGGACGTCACGGCAACAAGGGCGTCATCTCGAAGATCCTCCCGGTCGAGGACATGCCCTTCCTGGCCGACGGAACCCCCGTCGACATCGTCCTGAACCCGCTCGGCGTCCCCGGACGCATGAACGTGGGCCAGGTGCTCGAGATGCACCTGGGCTGGATCGCCAAGACCGGCTGGAAGGTCGACGAGAAGACCGCCGAGTGGGCCAAGAGCCTGTCGAAGATCGGCCTGACCGAGGCGCCCCCGAACAGCCACGTCGCCACCCCGGTGTTCGACGGTGCGAGCGAGGACGAGATCTCGGGCCTGCTGCACTCGACCACCCCGACCCGCGACGGCGAGCGTCTCGTCAACGGCCAGGGCAAGGCGAAGCTGTTCGACGGGCGCAGCGGCGAGCCGTTCCCCGACCCGATCAGCGTGGGCTACATGTACATGCTGAAGCTGCACCACCTGGTCGACGACAAGATCCACGCTCGTTCGACCGGTCCGTACTCCATGATCACCCAGCAGCCGCTCGGCGGTAAGGCCCAGTTCGGTGGCCAGCGCTTCGGTGAGATGGAGGTCTGGGCCCTCGAGGCCTACGGTGCCGCGTACGCGCTCCAGGAGCTCCTCACGATCAAGTCCGACGACATCGCCGGACGCGTCAAGGTCTACGAGGCGATCGTCAAGGGCGAGAACGTGCCCGAGCCGGGCATCCCGGAGTCGTTCAAGGTGCTCGTCAAGGAGATGCAGTCGCTCTGCCTCAACGTCGAGGTGCTCTCGGCCGACGGCAGCGCCGTCGACATGCGTGACGCCGAGGACGAGCTGTTCCGCGCTGCCGACGAGCTCGGCATCGACCTGTCGCGTCGTGAGCCGTCCTCGGTCGACGACCTCTGAGGTGATCGGGGTCGGCGCACCGCGCCGGCCCCGGCCCACCTCCCGCATCATTTGAGTTTTCCGACATACGGAGAGAAGAAGACACCGTGCTGGACGTCAACAACTTCGACCGCCTCAAGATTGCTCTCGCCACCGCCGATGACATCCGTCACTGGTCGCACGGTGAGGTCAAGAAGCCCGAGACGATCAACTACCGCACGCTCAAGCCCGAGCGCGACGGTCTGTTCTGCGAGAAGATCTTCGGTCCCACCCGGGACTGGGAGTGCTACTGCGGCAAGTACAAGCGCGTGCGCTTCAAGGGCATCGTGTGCGAGCGCTGTGGCGTCGAGGTCACGCGCTCGAACGTGCGCCGTGAGCGCATGGGTCACATCGAGCTGGCCGCGCCCGTCACGCACATCTGGTACTTCAAGGGTGTCCCGAGCCGTCTGGGCTACCTGCTCGACCTCGCGCCGAAGGACCTCGAGAAGGTCATCTACTTCGCCGCGTACATGATCACGCGGGTCGACCAGGACGCGCGTCACCGCGACCTGTCCTCGCTCGAGGCCAAGATCGACCTGGAGCTCAAGCAGATCGAGACGCGCCGCGACACCGCGCTCGCCGAGCGCGGCCAGAAGGCCGAGGAGGACCTCAAGGCCCTCGAGGACGAAGGCGCCAAGGCCGACGCCAAGCGCAAGGTCAAGGACGCCGCGGAGCGCGAGGAGAAGGCGATCCGCACGCGCTTCGACCGCGAGCTCGACCGCCTGCGCGAGGTCTGGGACCGCTTCAAGAACCTCAAGGTCCAGGACCTCGAGGGCGACGAGATGCTCTACCGCGAGATGACGTACCGCTTCGGTGCGTACTTCGAGGGCTACATGGGCGCCGCGGCGATCCAGAAGCGCCTGCAGGACTTCGACCTCGACAACGAGGCCGAGGTGCTCAAGGAGATCATCGCGACCGGCAAGGGCCAGCGGAAGACCCGCGCGCTCAAGCGCCTCAAGGTCGTCGAGGCGTTCCGCGCCTCGGGCAACCACCCGTCCGGCATGGTCCTGGACGCCGTCCCGGTCATCCCGCCGGAGCTGCGCCCGATGGTCCAGCTCGACGGTGGCCGCTTCGCGACCTCGGACCTGAACGACCTGTACCGCCGCGTCATCAACCGCAACAACCGCCTCAAGCGACTGCTCGACCTCGGCGCGCCCGAGATCATCGTCAACAACGAGAAGCGGATGCTGCAGGAGGCCGTCGACTCGCTGTTCGACAACGGCCGTCGTGGCCGTCCCGTCACGGGTCCGGGCAACCGCCCGCTCAAGTCGATCTCCGACATGCTCAAGGGCAAGCAGGGTCGTTTCCGTCAGAACCTGCTCGGCAAGCGCGTCGACTACTCGGGCCGTTCGGTCATCGTCGTCGGCCCGCAGCTCAAGCTGCACCAGTGCGGTCTGCCCAAGCAGATGGCGCTGGAGCTGTTCAAGCCCTTCGTCATGAAGCGTCTGGTCGACCTCGCGCACGCGCAGAACATCAAGAGCGCCAAGCGCATGGTCGAGCGTGCGCGCCCGGTCGTGTGGGACGTCCTCGAAGAGGTCATCGCCGAGCACCCCGTGCTGCTCAACCGTGCGCCCACGCTGCACCGTCTGGGTATCCAGGCGTTCGAGCCGCAGCTCATCGAGGGCAAGGCCATCCAGATCCACCCGCTCGTCTGCTCGGCCTTCAACGCCGACTTCGACGGTGACCAGATGGCCGTGCACCTGCCGCTGTCCGCCGAGGCCCAGGCCGAGGCGCGCATCCTGATGCTGTCGACCAACAACATCCTGAAGCCGTCCGACGGCCGCCCGGTCACGATGCCGACGCAGGACATGATCATCGGTCTGTACTTCCTGACCCTCGATCGTGACGGCCACATCGGCGAGGGCCGCAGCTTCGGCTCGGTCGCCGAGGCGGTCATGGCGTTCGACCGCCGCGAGATCACGCTGCAGAGCAAGGTCGGCATCCGCATCGAGGGCGTCACGCGCGCCACGACGCTGGGTCGCGCGATCTTCAACGAGGCGCTCCCGGAGGACTACGAGTTCGTCAACTTCCAGGTCGGCAAGAAGGAGCTCGGCGTCATCGTGAACGCGCTGGCCGAGCGCTACAGCAAGGTCGACGTGGCCAACGCGCTCGACGCGCTGAAGGACACCGGCTTCCACTGGGCCACGCGCTCGGGCGTCACGATCAGCATGGACGACGTCGTCAGCCCGGACTCCAAGCCCGAGATCCTCGCGCGCTACGAGGACCAGGCCGCCAAGGTCCAGAAGCAGTTCGACCGCGGTCTCATCACCGAGGACGAGCGTCGTCAGGAGCTCATCGAGATCTGGACCCAGGCCACGGCCGAAGTCGCGGAGGCGATGAACGCCAACTTCCACGTCGACAACCCCATCTACATGATGGTCAACTCGGGTGCTCGCGGAAACATGATGCAGCTGCGTCAGATCGCCGCCATGCGAGGCCTCGTGGCCAACCCGAAGGGCGAGATCATCCCGCGCCCGATCAAGTCGAACTACCGTGAGGGCCTGTCCGTCGTCGAGTACTTCATCGCGACGCACGGTGCTCGCAAGGGTCTGGCCGACACCGCCCTGCGTACCGCTGACTCGGGCTACCTGACGCGTCGACTCGTCGACGTCAGCCAGGACGTCATCATCCGCGAGCCGGACTGTGGCACCGAGCGTGGTCTGCCGAAGAAGATCGCCGACAAGCTCGAGGACGGCACCCTGGTGCCCCACGAGCACGTCGAGACCGCGATCTACGCTCGCGCGTCGGCGACCGACATCGTGCACCCGGAGTCGGGCGAGGTCCTGATCGGCGCCGGTGAGGACATCGGAGACGACGACATCGACCGTCTGATCGCGGCCGGCCTGGAGACGGTGCGGGTCCGCACCGTCCTCACGTGCGAGGCGGCGGCGGGCAGCTGCGCCAAGTGCTACGGCCGCTCGCTGGCGACCGGCAAGCTCGTCGACATCGGCGAGGCCGTCGGCACCATCGCGGCCCAGTCGATCGGTGAGCCCGGCACCCAGCTGACGATGCGTACCTTCCACACCGGTGGTGTGGCCGGTGACGACATCACGCACGGTCTGCCGCGCGTCGTGGAGCTCTTCGAGGCCCGCCAGCCCAAGGGCAAGGCGCCGATCACGGAGGCCGCCGGTCGCATCCAGATCGACGACTCCGAGGCCACCCGCAAGCTCGTCGTCACCCCCGACGACGGCAGCGAGCCGATCGAGTACCCGGTCACGAAGCGTTCGCGTCTGCAGATCACCGACGGTCAGCACGTCGAGGTGGGCGACCAGCTCACGCACGGCACGCCCGACCCGCAGGAGGTCCTGCGCATCCTGGGTGTCCGCAAGGTGCAGGAGCACCTCGTGGACGAGGTCCAGGAGGTCTACCGCAGCCAGGGCGTGGCGATCCACGACAAGCACATCGAGATCATCGTGCGCCAGATGCTCCGTCGCGTGACGGTCATCGAGCAGAGCGACTCGAACCTGATCCCGGGCGACCTGGTCGACCGGGCCACGTTCGAGGCGGAGAACCGTCGCGTCGTCGCCGAGGGTGGCACGCCTGCGTCGGGTCGTCCGGTGCTCATGGGCATCACGAAGGCCTCGCTGGCCGTCGAGTCGTGGCTGTCGGCCGCCTCCTTCCAGGAGACGACCCGCGTCCTCACCGACGCGGCGATCCACGGCAAGTCCGACTCGCTGCGTGGTCTCAAGGAGAACATCATCATCGGCAAGCTCATCCCGGCCGGTACCGGCCTGGAGCGGTACCGCAACATCGCGGTGGAGCCGACCGAGGAGGCCCGCCAGGCCGCGTACGCGGTCTCGGGCTACGAGGGCTACGACTACAACTTCGGCCAGACCGAGGGTGTCCAGGTCGACTCGTACGACTACACCTCCTACGAGAGCTGATCGTCGTTCGCTGACGAGGGCCCCGGAACCACACCAGGTTCCGGGGCCCTCGCCCTTTTCCGGCGCTCCCACCGGGGGGACCGGAGATGATGCATTGAGGTTGCGATAGCGGCCACGCTGCATCAACGCTCGCCGGCCCCGGACCGCGAATGATGCGTTGAGGTTGGCATCACTGCCCGAATGCATCATCTCCGGTCCCATCCACAGGCGGGCTCCGTCCACAGCGGACGGATGGCAGGTGTCGTGGACGGCTTGCTCCGGCTGACCGTGGGGCATGAGCGTTCTCAGAACGGCCGAGGCCGTCGCCGCCCACGGCCGTGGGACGGTGCGTCACGCCGTGGCCTCCGGGAGGTGGCAGCGGCCCGCCCGTGGCGTGATCGTCACGCACAACGGGCCACTGGGCCCGGCCGAGCAGCGGGAGGTTCACCTCGCGTCGTGTCCGCCGAGGTCCGCCTTCGCGGGCGCGACAGCCCTCGAGCTGTACGGCCTTGAAGGCTTCGAGGCGCGGACGACCTACGTGGTGCTCCCCGAGGGCGCCCGACGTCCAGGTGCCACCGGTCTCGTGACGCACTGGAGCACGATGCTCGACGTCGCCGACGTGCACCCGGCGCTCACTCCGCGGCGCACCGTCGTCGCCAGGAGCGTGATCGACATGGCGTCCTGGGCCTTGTCAGATCGCCAGGCCCGAGCCGCAGTTCTCGCCGCCTTCCAGCAGGGACTCGTCAACGACCGATTGATGCACGAGGCGCTGGACCGTCGTGGTGACGTCCTTCGCCGTGGGCTGGTCCGAGAGTCCGTCCTGGACGCGGTGGGCGGGATCCAGTCGTTGCCGGAGAAGGACTTCGACGAGATCGTGGCGATCGCCGGGCTGCCCCGTCCGACGAGGCAGCGTGCGGTCTGCGGCCGATGGTCGGTACTACCTCGACGTCGAGTGGACCCGGTACGGAGTGGCTGCGGAGATCCACGGGCTGCCGCACCACGGGGTCGTGCAGTGGTCGAAGGACCTGGTGCGGTCCAACGAGGTGGTCATCGAGGGCCCGAAGCTGCTCTTCTTCACGTCGTACGTGATCCGCCACGAGTCGACGCTCGTGATCGACCAGCTGGCCCGAGCGCTCCGCGCGGGAGGCTGGCCGGGTGTCGTCCGGCCACACGCCAGCCGACTCGAGCACTGGCGCCGGAACCGCAAGTGATGCATTGCGGCCGCGGTGGCGACCCGATCGCATCATCGCCGGTCCGGTCGGTCGGAGCGACGATGCATTAGGGCACCGCGGGCTACCCCAATGCATCATTTCCGGTCCCTGGTCGGGGTCAGGTGGGGATCTTGACCTTGGGGGACTCGTCGATGGGGCGGAAGAGCCAGGTCAGCTTGGGCTCGAAGATCGGGCGGAACGCACGGGCGACGGGGCGGGTCATCAGGAGGTTCGCCAGGATCACCGAGGCCACGATGAGTCCGGCGACGGCGGTGGCGCCGTAGGGCTCGAGCTGGTCCCACAGGTGGTAGTGCCGGTCGAGCCAGATGATCACGAAGCCGTGCAGCAGGTAGCAGTAGAACGTCCGCTCGCCCTGCGCCGTGGTCCACGACCGCCCGCGCGGGACCAGCGACAGGGCGGCGAACGTCATGACCAGGCCGAGCACGATCAGGCCGCTGCGGATCAGCAGGCCCTCGCCGAACGTCACGCCCATGTCGACGTAGCTGTTCTTCCACAGCAGCCACTGCCCCGACTGCGGGAACCGGACGAACTGGCAGAGCACAAACAGCCCGCTCAGCAGGACCGCCGAGGCGACCCGCAGACGCATCGTCCCGAGCTGCAGGAACCGCTCGCGCGTCATGTGCAGGCCGATGACGTAGAACGGCAGGAACGCGACCGTCTTGTGGATCGCGAGGACGTTCGGGATGTCGATCAGTCCCGAGCCGAGCGAGATGATGATCGACGTCGTGATGGGGTAGCGCAGCGCCCGCCAGATGGGGGTCGTGAGCCGCCACAGGATCAGCGCCGCCATGAACCAGCCGATCCACTGCGGCGACAGCACCATGAGCTGCGCCGGCTCGCCGGTGTAGTGGCGCGTGATGAGCTGCAGGCTGAGCTCGACGATCAGGTACGGCACGACCAGGGTGCTGACGATGCGGCGGATCTGCTTGACGTCACCGACGTAGTGGCGCGCCGTGTAGCCCGAGATCAGGATGAACAGCGGCATGTGGAACGCGTAGATCCACGTGTACACGCCGCGCGCGGAGTCCATCACGACGAACTCGGTCAGGCTGTGGCCGACGACCACGAGCAGCATGACCCAGTAGCGCGCGTTGTCCAGGTAGGCGACGCGCTCCTTGGGCGCCGACGGGGTGACGGGCAGCGGGGCGAGTGCAGACACCGAACCGACTGTAGCCATGGTGCCTCGAAGTGACATCCTGAGCGACGTGGACCAGCGCGACGACATCCGCCAGACGCAGCGGCTCGGGGCCTACGGCGTCATCACCCGCCAGCGCGCGACCCGCGAGCTGCTGATCACGCGGGTCTCACCGCTCGGGTACCCCGCCGGGTGGTGGGCCCTGCCCGGTGGCGGGGTCGACCACGGGGAGTCCCCGGACGACGCCGTCGTGCGCGAGGTGCACGAGGAGACGGGCCTGACGGTGCTCGAGCGGCGCCTGGTCGCCGTCCACGACGTGCACACCGTCTCGCCGGGCCGTGGCGACTCCTGGGAGGACTACCACGGCGTGCACCTGCTGTACGCGTGCCGGGTCGACGACGAGGTCGTCCCGCACGTCGTCGAGGTGGGCGGCACCACCGACCTGGCGGCCTGGGTGCCGGTCGAGGACTTGCGCGACGGCCGGCCGCTGCTGCCCGTCGTCGAGCACGTCCTGGAGCGGCTCGATCAGCTGGCGGGGGAGTAGAACAGCATCACGTAGTTGCCGCGGGCCGTGATGACGTGCGTGCCCTGGGCGATCGAGCCGTCGGCCGCCGTCGCGCTGAAGGTCACGTCGACCTCGTTCAGCCCCTCGTAGGAGTCGGTCGTCACGACCGAGCCGGGCGCCGCGTCGGTGACGTAGCCGCGGGCGATCTCGCGCGCGTCAGCACCGCTGGCGACGTTCAGGACGACGAACCCCGGGTCGAACGAGCTCAGCAGGATCGTGGCGTCCGACGGCGCGACCCAGCCGTTCAGCAGCGGGGTGTCGGCCGGCGCATCGGCGTCCATCGCCGGCCAGATGACGTCGTCGGGCTCTTGCGCCGTGACGGGCGGGGAGACGGGCAGCTCGTCGGTGTCGGGCGCTGCGCGCTCGAGGCGAGGATCACTGAGGTCCTGGACCTGGAGCTCCATGACGGGCTGGGTCAGGCTCGACGGGGCCGAGATGCGGGTCTGGAGGTTCCCGGTGTCGATCCGCATCGAGATCGCCAGCGTGCGGTCGTCGGTCGTGACGCCCTCGGCCTCGAGGTCGCAGCCCGTGACGCGCTCGTCGACCACGGTGCAGTAGCTCGTGAAGTCGTCCGGATCGATGTCGGCGTCGGGCAGGAGCGTCGCGATCTGCGTGACGATCGACTGCACGGCCTGGGTCTCGTCGGTGTCGAGGCGGATCAGCGCGGTCGTGACGTCGGCCGGCGGCGGGTCCTCCAGCAGCGCGAACGAGTCGTCGTCGGGCCGGCCCGACTTCGTGATGACCGGCGGGACGTCCTGCAGGACGCCGTCGGCGTTGTTGTTGGCGGCCGAGACGGCGTCGGAGACGCCCTGGCGGGTCAGGGCGACGGCCAAGTCGGGCTGGTAGGCCGCGATGACGCGGTCGCTGCGGTTGCGGACGAGCGGGCCGAGCTGGACGGCGCCGGTCGGCACCGTGAGGCCGGCGATGATGGGCGACTCCGGGCCGCCCTCGTGGTCGGTGATCTCCGCCGGGGCGGTGGGCTGGCCGGTGGTCGATCCGGACGACCCCGACCCGATCTGGCACCCCGTGAGCACGCTCGTGACCACGGCTGCCGACAGTGCTGCCGTTGCGACACGCCCCCAGCGCTTCATGCCCTACCTCCAGTCGATCGATCTCCGCGAGATCGGCCCAACCTTAGCGGGGCCCGCACAGGTGGGCCCGTGGTGCAACCGGGTGGCGGCCGCGATCGGCCGTATCCTCGAGACGACCGAAGGGAGTCGTCCGTGTCCTCATCGTTCGACCCGGCTCGTCCGGAGACCGTGTTCACCTATGCCTCCCCGGCGCTGAAGTTCGGCACGGGGGCGCGGCACGAGCTGCCGCACGAGCTGGTCGCCCTGGGGGCCCGACGGGTCCTGGTGGTGACCGACGCCGGGGTCCGGGCGGCGGGGCTCGTCGACGACGTCGCCGAGCGGGTGCGGGCCGCGGGGGTCGAGGTCGTGGTCTTCGACCAGGTGCGGGTCGAGCCCACCGACGGGAGCCTCGAGGCGGCGGTCGACTTCGCGCGGAGCGAGTCCGGCGCGGCCGGGTTCGACGTCGTCGTGGCGATCGGCGGCGGCAGCAGCATCGACACGGCCAAGGCCGTCAACCTGCTCCTGACCAACGACGGCGAGCTGATGGACTACGTCAACGCGCCGGTCGGCCAGGGGCGGGCACCGCAGCACCAGCTGCTCCCGCTCATCGCCCTGCCGACGACGACCGGCACCGGCAGCGAGTCGACCACGATCTGCGTCCTGGACGTCATCGCCCAGAAGGTCAAGACCGGCATCTCGCACGCTCGCCTGCGACCCACGATGGCGATCGTCGACCCCGAGCTGACGATCTCGCAGCCGGCCGGGGTCACCGCGGCGGCCGGGATGGACATCCTGTGCCACGCCCTCGAGAGCTACACGGCTCGGCCCTACACGTCCTACGAGCACAAGCAGCCGGGGGAGCGGGTGCCGTACTGCGGCGCCAACCCGATCTCGGACGCCTGGTCCGAGCGGGCGATGTCGCTGCTCGCGACGGCCTTCCGCACCGCGGTCCGCGACGGGTCGGACCTCGCGGCCCGCGAGCAGATGTCGCTCGCGGCGACCTTCGCCGGGCTGGGCTTCGGCAACGCCGGCGTGCACATCCCGCACGCCAACGCCTACCCCATCGCGGGCCAGGTGGGTCCGTTCGCGCCGGACGGCTACCCGCAGGCCGACCCGCACGCCGACCACGGACTCGTCCCGCACGGCATGGCGGTGTCGTTGACCGCGCCCGCGGCCTTCCGCTTCACCTTCGAGGCATCGCCCGAGCGGCACCTGCGAGCCGCAGCGCTGCTGGCGCCCGACGCGGCCACGGTCGGCGACCCGCGCGAGCAGCTCCCCGCGGTGCTGACGGCCCTGATGCGCGACATCGGCATCCCCTCGGGGCTCGCCGAGGTCGGCTTCGGCGCGGGCGACGTGGACGGCCTGGTCGAGGGGACCCTGAAGCAGCAGCGCCTGCTGGCGACCGCGCCGCGGGAGGTCACGGCCGAGGCGGTCGCCGACATCCTGACGCAGTCCGTCGAGCTCTGGTGACGTCGGTCGTGTGATCTCGTCCGAACCGGCGGACACGGCGGCTCCGGGTCGTCACACTGAGCCTGCTGCCCCACCCCCGGAGGACTCACGACGATGGACCCCGTGCTCGAGCTCGGCACCGCGATGCACCGCTTCGCCGAGCTGTCGGCCGCTGCGTTCGGCAACGAGCCGGTCCCGAGCTGCCCCGGCTGGACGATCGACGACCTGACCGAGCACGTCGGCACGGTGCACCGCTGGGCGGCGGCGATCCTGCTCTCGGGCCAGCGGCTCGACGACCCGCACGGCGTGCTCGTCACCGAGCCCCGCTCGGAGTGGTACGCCTCGACGGCCTCGGCGCTGCTCGAGGTCGTGCGGGCCGTGCCGGCGGACGAACCGACGCCCAACTTCGCCCGCGTGCAGGAGACCGCCGCCTTCTGGCCGCGTCGCCAGATGCACGAGACGACGATCCACGTCGTCGACGCGAGCCTGGCCCTGGGGCTCGGTCTCGACGGCTGGCCGATCGCGCCCGAGCTCGCCGCCGACGGCGTCGAGGAGGTGCTGTCGGTCTTCTTCGCCCGGATGACGGCACGCGGCCAGCGACCGCACCTGCGCGGACGGGTGCGGTTCCACGCGACGGACGTGGACCAGCGCTGGGTCGTGGGGGAGGCGCCCGACTCCCTGCGGACCCCCGTGCTGCAGTTCGACGGGTCGTACACCGGGATCGACGGCGAGGTGCGGGGGACCGCGGCCGAGCTGTACCTCGGGCTCTGGGGGCGCCTGGACCGCGATCGGCTCGTCACCGACGGGGCCGCGGCCCGCGAGCTGGTCGCCGGGCCCCTCGTGCCGTGATGCGGCGGCCGTTCGCCATCATGTGCGCATGGCCCAGAAGACGACACCGGCGAACCTGCTGACCTGGAAGCTGCACGGCGACGGTCGGACCGTCGGCGAGGACGAGATCGTCCGTCCCGACGAGCGCCTCGCCTGGCCCGCCACGATCGGCCTCGGGCTTCAGCACGTCGTCGCGATGTTCGGCGCGACCTTCCTGGTGCCGCTGCTGACGGGCTTCCCGCCCACCACGACGCTGTTCTTCTCCGGCGTCGGCACGATCCTGTTCCTCGTCATCACGGGCAACAAGCTGCCGAGCTACCTCGGGTCGTCGTTCGCGTTCATCGCGCCCATCACGGCAGCGACCGCCTCGGACGGCCCGGGTGGTGCCCTGTTCGGCATCGTCGTCATCGGCATCCTGCTGGCCCTGGTCGGTGCGCTCGTGCAGGTCACCGGCACGGGCTGGATCGACGCCCTGATGCCGCCCGTCGTCGCCGGCGCGATCGTCGCGCTGATCGGCCTCAACCTGGCGCCGGTCGCCAAGAGCAACGTCGAGAAGGCGCCGTGGGTCGCGCTCATCACCCTGACCGCCGTGATCCTCTGGACCGTCGTCTTCCGTGGGCTGATCGCCCGGCTGTCGATCTTCTTCGGCGTCGTGATCGGCTACGTCGCCGCCGTGATCGCCGACCAGGTCGACTTCACGCCCGTGCGCGAGGCGGCCTGGATCGGCCTGCCCGACTTCACGAGCCCGACCGTCGCCTGGTCGGTGCTGCCGGCCTTCATCCCGGTCGTGCTGGTGCTCGTGGCCGAGAACGTCGGCCACGTCCGCAGCGTCGCGCACCTGACCGACCCCGCCCTGAACGAGCGCACGGGCCGCGCGCTCCTGGCCGACGGCGTCGCCACGACCGTGGCCGGGCTCGGCGGCGGTTCGGGCACCACGACGTACGGGGAGAACATCGGCGTCATGGCCGCGACCAAGGTCTACTCGACCGCGGCGTACTGGGTCGCCGGCTTCTTCGCGATCGCCCTGGGCTTCCTGCCCAAGGTCGGTGCCGTCGTCAACACCATCCCGCCGGGCGTGCTGGGCGGCGTCACGACCGCGCTGTATGGCCTGATCGGCATCATCGGCGTCAAGATCTGGATCGACAACCACGTCGACTTCTCGCGCCCCGCCAACCAGTTCACGGCCGCCACGGCGCTCGTCGTCGGCATCGCCGACTTCACCTTCAGCGCCGGCGAGCTGACCTTCAACGGCATCGCCCTCGGCACGGTCGCGGCGATCGTCGTCTACCACGTCATGACGACCCTCGAGCGGGGCCGCGGCACGACCCCGCTGCCCTGACGGAACGCTGACCGCCGACCCGGCGCGAGCCCCGCGGGCCCAGGCCTGACAGCGTTTTGACCGGCCTGGTCCGGGCAGGTAGTCTTGAACACTGTGTCTGGATCCACCAGGCCGATGCACACATCCTGTCGCTCTCACGTCCGGATCTTCGAATCCACGGGATCGATGGCGAGTGCATCACACAGTCGAGACGCTCAGTCGAGAAGAAGGATGTCGCGTAGTGCCCACGATCAATCAGCTGGTCCGCAAGGGCCGCCAGTCCAAGGTGGTCAAGACCAGCACCCCGGCCCTCAAGGGGTCGCCGCAGCGTCGTGGTGTCTGCACCCGCGTGTACACCACCACCCCCAAGAAGCCGAACTCGGCGCTCCGCAAGGTCGCCCGAGTCAAGCTCTCCAGTGGCACTGAGGTCACCGCGTACATCCCCGGCGAGGGTCACAACCTGCAGGAGCACTCGATCGTGCTCGTGCGTGGTGGCCGTGTGAAGGACCTTCCCGGCGTCCGTTACAAGATCGTCCGTGGCTCGCTCGACACCCAGGG
>NZ_BAAAME010000010.1:241488-245723 GCF_039529015.1 Aeromicrobium alkaliterrae | reverse complement strand
AGAAGAGCTAATGCCTCGTAAGGGTCCCGCCACCAAGCGCATCCCCGAGACCGACCCGGTCTACAGCAGCCAGATCGTCACGCAGCTGATCAACAAGATCCTGGTCGACGGCAAGAAGCAGACCGCTCAGCGCATCGTCTACTCGGCGCTCGAGGGCGCTCGCGAGAAGAACGCGACCGATCCGGTCATCACGCTCAAGCGCGCGCTCGACAACGTCCGTCCGAGCCTCGAGGTCAAGAGCCGCCGCGTCGGCGGTGCGACCTACCAGGTCCCGATCGAGGTCCGTCCGGCCCGCCAGACGACCCTCGCGATGCGCTGGCTCGTCAAGTACGCCGGCGAGCGCCGGGAGAAGACCATGGCCGAGCGTCTCCAGAACGAGATCCTCGACGCCAGCAACGGTCTCGGCGGTGCCGTCAAGAAGCGTGAGGACACGCACAAGATGGCCGAGGCCAACCGCGCGTTCGCGCACTACCGCTGGTAATCACCACCGCAGGGCGGGGCCGTACGGGCCCCGCCCGCACCACCACCTGTTCCACGATCAAGAGAGAGCTCACGTAGTGGCTACCGAACTCACCACCGACCTCACCCGGGTCCGCAACATCGGCATCATGGCGCACATCGACGCCGGCAAGACCACGACCACCGAGCGCATCCTCTTCTACACCGGCATCAACTACAAGATCGGTGAGGTCCACGACGGCGGCGCCACGATGGACTGGATGGAGCAGGAGCAGGAGCGCGGCATCACGATCACGTCGGCCGCGACGACCTGCTGGTGGAAGAACCACCAGATCAACATCATCGACACGCCCGGCCACGTCGACTTCACGGTCGAGGTCGAGCGCTCGCTGCGCGTCCTCGACGGCGCGGTCGCCGTGTTCGACGGCGTCGCCGGTGTCGAGCCGCAGTCCGAGACCGTCTGGCGTCAGGCCGACAAGTACGGCGTCCCGCGCATGTGCTTCGTCAACAAGCTCGACCGCACCGGCGCCTCGTTCGACTTCTGCGTCAAGACGATCCGCGAGCGCCTCGGCGCCACCGCGCTCGTCCTGCAGCTGCCGATCGGCGCCGAGCAGGACTTCCTGGGCGTCGTCGACCTCGTCGGCATGCGCGCCCTGACCTGGCGCGGCGAGACCACGATCGGCGAGGACTACTCCGTCGAGGAGATCCCGGCCGAGCTGGCCGACGCCGCCGCCGAGGGCCGCGACGCGCTCCTCGAGACGCTGTCCGACGTCGACGACGAGATCGCCGAGCTGTACCTCGACGGTGCCGACATCTCGGTCGAGGTCCTCCAGGCCGCGATCCGTCGCGCCACCCTGGCTGCGAAGCTCAACCCGGTCCTGTGTGGCACCGCGTTCAAGAACAAGGGCGTCCAGCCCCTGCTCGACGCGGTCGTCGCCTATCTGCCCTCGCCCATCGACGTCGGTGCCATCGTCGGCCTCGACCCGAAGGACGAGTCCAAGAACGACACCCGCGAGCCGTCCGACGACGTGCCCTTCTCGGGCCTGGCCTTCAAGATCGCCACGGACCCGCACCTGGGCAAGCTCACGTTCGTCCGCGTCTACTCCGGCCGCCTCGAGGCGGGCACCCAGGTCCTCAACGTGACCAAGGGCCGCAAGGAGCGGATCGGCAAGGTCTACCAGATGCACGCCAACAAGCGTGAGGAGATCGCGTCGGTCGGCGCCGGCCAGATCGTGGCCGTCATGGGCCTGAAGGACACCACCACGGGCGAGACGCTGGCCGACTCGGCCAACCCCATCGTCCTGGAGTCCATGACGTTCCCCGACCCGGTCATCCAGGTCGCGATCGAGCCCAAGACGAAGAGCGACCAGGAGAAGCTCGGCGTCGCGATCCAGAAGCTCGCCGAGGAGGACCCGACGTTCCAGGTCCACACCGACGAGGAGACGGGTCAGACGATCATCGCCGGCATGGGCGAGCTCCACCTCGACATCCTCGTGGACCGCATGAAGCGCGAGTTCAACGTCGAGGCCAACGTCGGCAAGCCGCAGGTCGCGTACCGCGAGACCATCCGCAAGACGGTCACGGGTCACAGCTACACCCACAAGAAGCAGACCGGTGGTTCGGGTCAGTTCGCGAAGGTCGTCATCGGCATCGCGCCCAACGGCCCCGAGGCCGGTGGAGAGGGTGGCTACGAGTTCGTCAACGAGGTCTCCGGTGGACGCGTCCCCCGCGAGTACATCCCCTCGGTCGACGCCGGCGGACAGGCTGCCATGGAGTTCGGCGTCCTCGCCGGCTACCCCATGGTCGACGTCAAGTTCACCCTGGAGGACGGCGCCTACCACGACGTCGACTCCAGCGAGCTCGCGTTCAAGCTGGCCGGCAACATGGCGTTCAAGGAGGCCGCGCGCAAGGCTGGCCCGGTCCTCCTCGAGCCCGTGTTCTCCGTCGAGGTCACGACGCCCGACGACTACATGGGCGACGTGATCGGCGACATCAACTCCCGTCGAGGCCAGGTCTCGTCCATGGACGAGGGCTACGGCGGCGCGAAGGTCATCAAGGCGCTCGTGCCGCTCTCGGAGATGTTCGGCTACGTGGGTGACCTGCGGTCCAAGACCTCGGGTCGTGCCTCGTACTCGATGCAGTTCGACTCCTACGCGGAGGTCCCCAAGGCCGTCGCGGAAGAGATCATCAAGAAGGTCCGCGGCGAGTAGTCCGCGGGGGCCTCGGCCCCCACACCACTCGGTAGTACCCATCCCATAGGGTGGCCTGAGGTTTCCCACGCCGGGACCGACGGCCTCACCGTCAGCAGACATCACAACCCAGAAGGAGCCCCAGTGGCTAAGGCGAAGTTCGAGCGGACCAAGCCGCACATGAACATCGGCACCATCGGACACATCGACCACGGCAAGACGACCTTGACCGCGGCGATCACGAAGGTGCTGCACGACAAGTACCCCGACCTGAACGAGGCCTCGGCCTTCGATCAGATCGACAAGGCTCCCGAGGAGCGCCAGCGCGGTATCACGATCTCGATCTCGCACGTCGAGTACCAGACCGAGAACCGCCACTACGCGCACGTCGACTGCCCGGGTCACGCTGACTACGTGAAGAACATGATCACGGGTGCGGCGCAGATGGACGGCGCGATCCTCGTGGTCGCCGCCACCGACGGCCCCATGCCCCAGACGCGTGAGCACGTGCTGCTCGCCCGCCAGGTCGGCGTGCCGTCGATGGTCGTCGCGCTCAACAAGTGCGACATGGTCGACGACGAGGAGATCCTCGAGCTCGTCGAGATGGAGGTCCGCGAGCTGCTCAGCGACCAGGAGTTCGACGGCGACAACGTCCCGATCGTCCGTGTTGCCGCGCACCCCGCGCTCCAGGGCGACGCCAAGTGGGGCGACGCGATCGCCGAGCTGATGGCGGCCGTCGACGACTACATCCCGCTGCCCCCGCGTGAGACGGACAAGCCGTTCCTCATGCCGGTCGAGGACGTCTTCACGATCACCGGTCGTGGCACCGTCATCACGGGTCGTATCGAGCGTGGCGTCATCAAGGTCAACGAGACCGTCGACATCGTCGGCATCCGTGAGACCAAGCAGACCACGACGGTCACCGGCATCGAGATGTTCCGCAAGCTCCTCGACGAGGGCCAGGCGGGCGAGAACGTCGGCCTCCTGCTTCGTGGCACGAAGCGCGAGGACGTCGAGCGCGGCATGGTCATCATCGCGCCCGGCTCCACGACGCCGCACACCAACTTCGAGGGCCAGGCCTACATCCTGTCCAAGGAGGAGGGTGGCCGTCACACGCCGTTCTTCAACAACTACCGTCCGCAGTTCTACTTCCGCACCACGGACGTCACCGGCGTCGTCACGCTGCCCGAGGGCACCGAGATGGTCATGCCCGGCGACAACACCGAGATGAGCGTTGAGCTGATCCAGCCCATCGCCATGGAGGAGGGCCTGCGCTACGCCATCCGTGAGGGTGGCCGTACCGTCGGCGCCGGCCGCGTCACCAAGATCGTCAAGTGACCTTGTCGATCTGACGCAGCTCAGCTGAGACTGCAGCGAAGCCCCTCGGACCCTCACGGGTCCGGGGGGCTTCGTCGTGCGTGGAGGAGGGGTCGGCCCCGGCGGTCCGTCGTCGGGGACCAGGGATGAGGCATCGCGGTCGCCAGGGCTGCCCTAATGCCTCATCGCCGGTCCCCGCCCCGCTGGGTGGTCCATGCCTGCTTGTCCGCAACGATCCGCGATGCCGGATGCCCCCCCCCCCCCCCCCCC
>NZ_BAAAME010000010.1:220095-241480 GCF_039529015.1 Aeromicrobium alkaliterrae | reverse complement strand
CCCCCCCCCCCCCCCCCCCCGTCCGGCCTGACCGCGGGAACGGTTGTCGTGGGCGTCCCTTTGGCGGACAGGTGCTCGCGGTTTCCGCAAGGGGTGCGTAGCGTTAATGGCATGGGACACGGACACGACCACGCCCCCTCGGGGACCGGGATCCAGCACCGCCGCAAGCTGGTGCTGGTGCTGGCCCTGACCGCGTCGGTCCTGGTCGTGCAGGCCGTCGTCGCGATGGTCACCGGCAGCCTCGCGCTGCTCGCGGACGCGGGCCACATGCTGAGCGACTCGATCGGTCTGGTCATGGCGCTCGCCGCGATCGCGGTGGCGCAGCGCGGCGCCCCGCCCGGGTCGCGGCGCACGTTCGGCTACCACCGCACCGAGATCCTCGCGGCCGGCGCGAACGGCCTGCTGCTGATCGGCCTGTGCGCCTGGATCGTGCTCAGCGCGATCGGCCGTCTGGGCGACCCGGTCGACCTGGAGGCGTGGCCGGTCCTCGCGGCGGGTGCCGTGGGCCTGGTCGTCAACGTCATCGGTCTGATGGTGCTGCGCTCGGGTGCGCAGGACAGCCTCAACGTCCGCGGCGCGTACCTCGAGGTGCTGGGCGACGCGCTCGGCTCGGTCGCCGTCATCGTGTCCTCGGTGGTGATCCTGCTGACGGGGTGGGTCCGGGCCGACGCCGTGGCCTCGCTCGCGATCGCCACGCTGATCCTGCCGCGGGCGATCAGTCTGCTGCGCGACGTCGTCGCCGTGCTGATGGAGTCCTCGCCGGCCGACGTCGACCTCGACGAGCTGCGGCGCCACATCCTCGAGGCGCCAGGGGTGGCCGACGTGCACGACCTGCACGTCTGGACGATCACCTCGGGCATGCCGGTCATGAGCGCCCACGTCGTGGTGGAGGACTCGATCGAGGCGATGGGCCAGGCCCACGAGGTGCTCGACGGCCTGCGCTCGTGCCTGTCGGAGCACTTCGACGTCGCCCACTCGACGCTCCAGCTCGAGCCCCGCGGCCACGCCGACTCCGAACCGCACCTCCACGCCTGACGCGCCGCGCGCGGATTCCTGGGTGATCCCAGGAATCCCGCGCCGAGCGCATGAAGCTTCGTGCGCTCGACGCGGGATTCGAGCGGTCTCGTGGGAAACCGCTGGTGGGGGAGGAGGGCGCGGGGGGCCGATTTGTCTTTCGCGCCCGGGTTCTGTCAGACTAGTGCGGTTGCTCCGGCCGGACCGCTGGGGCGCGCTCGTCCGGAACTCACGCCGGGATTCACGAGGGCGCCGAACCTGAGGTCCGACCTGGCTCGCGATCAGCTCCTGACCTTCGGGTCGGTGCAGCACCGAGAGCCCAACCACCCAACTTGAGATCTGTGCTTGTCCGTGCTCACGAGCGCGACACGCCCGACCTCGGGGAGCGTGGGACCGGAGTGGCCGAACCACTCCGAGGTGGAGTGGATCGTGACATGTACGACGACGCAAAGGACAACGCGAGCATGGCGGGACAGAAGATCCGTATCCGGCTCAAGGCCTACGATCACGAGGTCATTGACTCCTCGGCACGCAAGATCGTGGACACGGTCACCAGCACGGGCGCGAAGGTGGCCGGACCGGTCCCGCTCCCCACGGAGAAGAACGTGTTCTGCGTGATTCGTTCGCCGCACAAGTACAAGGACAGCCGCGAGCACTTCGAGATGCGCACCCACAAGCGGCTCATCGACATCCTCGACCCGACCCCGAAGACCGTCGACTCGCTCATGCGACTCGACCTGCCGGCGGGCGTCGACATCGAGATCAAGCTCTGAGAGGCCAGTCATGAGCACCTCTTCCACCGCCACCGCACGCGGCCTCCTCGGCCGCAAGCTCGGCATGACCCAGGTCTGGAACGACGCCGGTCGCGTCGTCCCCGTCACGGTCATCGCCGCCGACACCAACGTCGTCACCCAGATCCGCACGCGTGAGACCGACGGCTACAGCGCCGTCCAGCTCGGCTTCGGCGAGATCGACGGACGCAAGGTCACCAAGCCCAAGGCCGGCCACTTCGCGAAGGCCGGCGTCACGCCGCGTCGCCACGTGGTCGAGATCCGCACCGAGCTCGTCGCCGACTACACCCTCGGCCAGGAGATCTCCCCGGAGATCTTCGCCGCCGGTGACGCGGTCGACGTGACCGGCACCAGCAAGGGCAAGGGCTTCGCCGGCGTCATGAAGCGTCACGGCTTCGCCGGTGTCTCCGCCTCGCACGGCGCCCACCGCAACCACCGCAAGCCGGGTTCGATCGGCGGCTGCGCCACGCCCGGCCGCGTGTTCAAGGGCCTGCGCATGGCGGGTCACATGGGCACCGACACGGTGACCACCCAGAACCTGACCGTCCACGCGGTCGACGTCGAGAAGGGCCTCATCCTGATCAAGGGTGCGGTTCCCGGTCCCAAGGGCCAGCTCGTCGTCATCCGCTCCGCCGCCAAGGGAGCCTGACCATGGCCACAACCAAGACGATCGACGTCGACCTGCCGGTCGACATCTTCGGCACCCAGGTCAACGTCCCGTTGATCCACCAGGTCGTCGTCGCCCAGCTCGCCGCGGCGCGCCAGGGCACGCACGACACCAAGTCGCGCGGCGAGGTCGCCGGCGGTGGCCGCAAGCCGTACCGCCAGAAGGGCACCGGCCGGGCTCGTCAGGGCTCGATCCGCGCACCCCAGTACGCCGGTGGTGGCATCGTGCACGGCCCCACGCCGCGCAGCTACGACCAGCGCACGCCCAAGAAGATGAAGGCCGCCGCCCTGCGCGGTGCCCTCTCGGACCGGGCCCGCTCGGGTCGCCTGCACGTGGTGGACGCGCTCGTCACGGGTGACGCCCCCTCGACCAAGACGGCCGTCGTGGCCCTCGCCGCCATCTCGACGCGTCCGCGCATCCTGCTGGTCGTCGAGCGCGACGACCACCTGACGGTCAAGAGCCTGCGCAACCACGCGGGCCTGGTCATCCTGACCTTCGACCAGCTCAACACCTACGACGTCATCAAGAGCGACGACGTGGTGTTCACCAAGGCCGCGTTCGACGCCTTCGTCGCCGCGCGTTCGGCCGAGGGTGTCGAGACCGTCAAGCTGAGCGCCGCGGCCACCGAGGCCGACGCCGCCAAGCCGGCCAAGGCCCCCAAGGCCAAGGCGAAGACCTCGGCCGCCACGGCAGCCGAGCCGGCCAAGGCCGCGCAGCCGGCCGAGGCCAGCAAGACCCAGCCCTACGGTCCGGGTTCGAAGGCGCCGCTGAAGAGCGGCAACGCGCCCAAGGGCTTCGACATCAAGGGCAACGCCGATTCCATGAAGTACCACCAGCCCGACGGGCAGTGGTACGACACCACGATCGCCGAGGTCTGGTTCGACTCCGAGGAGTCGGCCCAGGCAGCGGGATTCACGAAGGCTGGTGAGTGACCATGAGCACCCTGCCCAAGGACCCGCGCGACGTCGTGCTGTCCCCGGTCGTCAGTGAGAAGTCGTACAACCTCATCGACGACAACAAGTACACCTTCGTGGTGCACCCTGACGCCAACAAGACGGAGATCAAGATCGCCGTCGAGCGGATCTTCGACGTCAAGGTGACCGCAGTCAACACGCTCAACCGCAAGGGCAAGACGCGCCGCACCCGCAACGGTGTCGGCAAGCGCAAGGACACCAAGCGGGCGATCGTCAGCGTGGCTGCCGGTCAGAGCATCGACATCTTCTCGAGCCCGAGCTGAGGACTGAGCAGACATGGCAATCCGTAAGTACAAGCCGACCACCCCGGGCCGTCGCGGCTCGTCCGTGGCCGACTTCGCCGAGATCACTCGCACGACTCCTGAGAAGTCGCTGGTCGAGCCGCTGCCCAAGAAGGGTGGCCGCAACAACCAGGGACGGATCACGACTCGTCACCAGGGCGGTGGCCACAAGCGTGCCTACCGCATCATCGACTTCAAGCGCTACGACAAGGACGGCGTGCCGGCCAAGGTCGCTCACATCGAGTACGACCCGAACCGCACGGCGCGCATCGCGCTGCTGCACTACGCCGACGGCGAGAAGCGCTACATCATCGCGCCCGACGGCCTGAAGCAGCACCAGAACGTCGAGTCCGGTGTCGGTGCCGACATCAAGACCGGCAACAACCTGCCGCTGCGCAACATCCCCGTCGGCTCGGTCATCCACGCCGTCGAGCTGCGCCCCGGTGGCGGCGCGAAGATGGGCCGCTCGGCCGGTGTCCGCGTCCAGCTCGTCGCCAAGGAGGGCTCGCGCGCCCAGCTGCGTCTGCCCTCGGGCGAGATGCGCTACGTCGACGTCCGCTGCCGCGCCACGCTCGGCGAGGTCGGCAACGCCGAGCAGTCGAACATCAACTGGGGCAAGGCCGGCCGCAACCGCTGGAAGGGCAAGCGCCCGACCGTCCGCGGTGTCGCCATGAACCCGGTCGACCACCCGCACGGTGGTGGCGAGGGCAAGACCTCCGGAGGCCGTCACCCGGTCAGCCCGTGGGGCAAGCCCGAGGGCCGTACGCGCAAGCGCAAGGCCAGTGACCAGCTGATCGTCCGCCGCCGCAAGTCCGGGCGCTGAGAGAGGACCTGAACTATGCCCCGCAGCCTGAAGAAGGGCCCGTTCGTCGACGGCCACCTCGAGAAGAAGGTGGACGCGCAGAACGAGGCCGGAACCCACACCGTCATCAAGACGTGGTCGCGTCGCTCGATGATCCTGCCGTCCTTCATCGGACACACGGTCGCCGTGCACGACGGACGCAAGCACGTCCCCGTGTTCATCACCGACTCCATGGTCGGCCACAAGCTGGGTGAGTTCGCTCCCACCCGCACCTTCCGTGGCCACGAGAAGGACGATCGAAAGGCGAAGCGTCGATGAGTGCCGCTACCCGTGAGAACGTCAGCGCCCGTCGCGAGCGCCTGCTGGGCGACCAGCCCGGTGCGTTCGCCGTCGCGCGTCACGTCCGCGTCACCGCGCAGAAGGCCCGCCGCATCGGCGACCTGATCCGTGGCGCGTCGGTCGAGGACGCCCGCAACACGCTCGCGTTCGCCCCGCAGGCCGTCGCCGAGAACTTCTCGAAGCTCCTGGAGTCCGCCGTCGCGAACGCCGAGACCACCGAGGGCCTCGACGCCGCCAACCTGGTCGTCAGCGTCGTCACCGTCGACGAGGGCCCCACGATGAAGCGTTGGCGCCCCCGCGCCAAGGGTGCGGCCAACCGCATCCTCAAGCGCACGAGCCACCTGACCGTCGTCGTGACGCCGGTCGACACCACGAAGGGAGGGACCCGCTAATGGGACAGAAGATCAACCCGCACGGGTTCCGACTCGGCATCTCGACCGATCACAAGAGCCGTTGGTACGCCGACAAGCTGTACAGCAGCTACGTCGGCGAGGACGTCAAGATCCGTCGCATGCTGACCAAGGGCATGGACCGCGCCGGCATCAGCCGTGTCGAGATCGAGCGCACGCGTGACCGCGTCCGCGTCGACATCCACACCGCGCGTCCGGGCATCGTCATCGGCCGCCGTGGCGCCGAGGCCGACCGCATCCGCGGCGACCTCGAGAAGCTCACCGGCAAGCAGGTGCAGCTCAACATCCTCGAGGTCAAGCAGCCCGAGATGGACGCCCAGCTCGTCGCGCAGGGCGTGGCCGAGCAGCTGAGCGGTCGCGTGCAGTTCCGTCGCGCGATGCGCAAGGCGATGCAGACCACGATGCGCTCGGGTGCCAAGGGCATCCGGATCCAGTGCTCGGGTCGCCTCGGCGGCGCCGAGATGAGCCGCTCGGAGTTCTACCGCGAGGGCCGCGTGCCCCTGCACACGCTCCGTGCCGACGTCGACTACGGCTTCTACGAGGCCAAGACCACCTTCGGTCGCATCGGCGTCAAGGTCTGGATCTACAAGGGTGAGGTCGCGGGTACCCGCGCCGAGCGCGAGGCCGAGGCGGCCAAGCGTGCTGCCGCTCCGGGCGCTCGTCGCGCCGGCCGCGGTGGCGGACGTCGCCCCGAGCGTCCCGCCCGCGAGGGTGCCGAGGCTCCCGCCACGACCGAGGCCCCCAAGGCCGAGGCCGTCGCGGCCGCCGCTCCTGCCGCCGCTGAGGGGAGTGAGTCCTGATGTTGATGCCCCGACGGGTCAAGTACCGCAAGCAGCACCACCCGAAGCGCCGTGGACAGGCCAAGGGCGGCACGACGCTCGCCTTCGGTGAGTACGGCATCCAGGCGGTCGAGGGTCACTACGTGACCAACCGCCAGATCGAGTCCGCTCGTATCGCCATGACGCGCCACATCAAGCGCGGCGGCAAGGTCTGGATCAACATCTACCCGGACCGTCCGCTGACCAAGAAGCCCGCCGAGACCCGCATGGGTTCCGGCAAGGGCTCGCCCGAGTGGTGGGTCGCCAACGTCAAGCCCGGCCGCGTCATGTTCGAGCTGTCCGGCGTCGACGAGACCACGGCCCGCGAGGCGATGCGCCGCGCGATCCACAAGCTGCCGATGAAGGCTCGCTTCATCAGCCGCGAGACCGAGGGAGGTCTGTGATGGCGAACTCCACCGCCGCAGAGCTGCGCTCGCTCGACGCCGACGACCTCGGCGAGAAGCTGCGCGACGCCAAGGAAGAGCTGTTCAACCTGCGTTTCCAGAACGCGACCGGCCAGCTCGACAACACCGCGCGGCTGCGCACCGTCCGCAAGGACATCGCCCGCATCTACACCGTGCTGCGCGAGCGTGAGCTCGGCATCACCGAGTCCGCCGACGACAACGCCGAGGTGGACGCATGAGCACGAAGGACAACAAGACCGTGACCCAGGAGACCAGCGAGCGCAGCGCTCGCAAGGTGCGCGAGGGCCTCGTCGTCAGCGACAAGATGGACAAGACCATCGTCGTGACGGTCGAGGAGCGCTTCAAGCACCCCCTGTACGGCAAGGTGCTGCGCCGCAACATCAAGCTGAAGGCCCACGACGAGGAGAACGGCGCCGGGATCGGCGACCGCGTGCGGATCATGGAGACCCGCCCGCTGTCGGCCACCAAGCGCTGGCGCCTCGTCGAGGTCGTCGAGAAGGCGAAGTGACGACATGATCCAGCAGGAGTCCAGGCTGAAGGTCGCCGACAACACCGGTGCGAAGGAGATCCTCTGCATCCGTGTCCTCGGCGGCTCGGGCCGGCGCTACGCCGGCATCGGCGACACCATCGTCGCGACCGTCAAGGACGCGATCCCCGGCGGCAACGTCAAGAAGGGCGACGTCGTCAAGGCCGTCGTCGTGCGGACCGTGAAGGAGCGCCGTCGTCCCGACGGTTCCTACATCAAGTTCGACGAGAATGCGGCCGTGATCCTCAAGGCCGACGGCGACCCGCGCGGCACGCGCATCTTCGGTCCCGTCGGGCGTGAGCTTCGCGACAAGAAGTTCATGCGCATCATCTCGCTCGCACCGGAGGTGCTGTGATGGCTGGCATCAAGAAGGGTGACCAGGTCAAGGTCCTCGCCGGCGCCGACAAGGGCGTCACCGGCAAGGTCATCGAGGTCCTCACCGACGCCGACCGCGTCATCGTCGAGGGCGTCAACCGCGTCAAGAAGCACACGCGTGCTGCTCAGACCGGTGGCGCCGAGACCGGTGGCATCATCACCGTCGAGGCCCCGATCCACATCTCGAACGTGGCCCTCGTCGTCGACGGCGACGACGGCAAGACCACGACGCGCATCGGCTATCGCCGCGACGACGTCACCAAGACGCGTCCCGACGGCTCCACGTACGCCGCCCAGCGCAGCGTCCGCATCTCGCGCAAGACCGGAAAGGAGATCTGAGCATGGCTGACACCGCTACCAGCGCCCCGCGCCTGAAGCTGAAGTACCGCGAGGAGATCCTCCCCGCGCTCCGTGAGCAGTTCGAGTACCAGAACGTCATGCAGGTCCCCGGCCTGACCAAGATCGTGGTCAACATGGGTGTCGGTGAGGCGGCTCGTGACGGCAAGCTGATCGAGGGCGCCGTGCGCGACCTCACCGCCATCACGGGTCAGAAGCCGCAGGTCACCAAGGCCCGCAAGTCCATCGCGCAGTTCAAGCTGCGTGAGGGCATGCCGATCGGCGCGCACGTCACGCTGCGCGGCGACCGCATGTGGGAGTTCCTCGACCGTCTGCTGACGCTCGCGCTTCCCCGCATCCGTGACTTCCGTGGCCTGTCGCCCAAGCAGTTCGACGGCCGTGGCAACTACACCTTCGGTCTGACCGAGCAGGTCATGTTCCACGAGATCGACCAGGACAAGATCGACCGCTCGCGCGGCATGGACATCACGGTCGTCACGACCGCGACGAACGACGACGAGGGTCGCGCGCTGCTCAAGCTGCTCGGCTTCCCGTACAAGGAGAACTGACATGGCGAAGACTGGTCTCAAGGTCAAGGCTGCTCGCAAGCCCAAGTTCGCGGTGCGTGGCTACACGCGCTGCCAGCGCTGCGGCCGCTCGCAGTCGGTCTACAAGAAGTTCGGCCTGTGCCGCATCTGCCTGCGCGAGATGGCGCACCGCGGAGAGCTGCCGGGCGTCACCAAGAGCTCCTGGTAATCCCAGAAGAACCCCCTACACGCTGAGAGGTCCCCTCCCACTCACCTCGGTGAGGACGAGACGGAAACCGCAGCGAGAAACGGAAACACCACACCATGACGATGACTGACCCGATCGCGGATCTGCTGACGCGGATCCGCAACGGCAACCAGGCCTACCACGACTCCGTGGCGGCGCCCTACAGCAAGCTGAAGGAGGGTGTCGTCACCCTGCTGAAGCAGGAGGGCTACATCACCGACTTCGTCGTGTCCGAGCCCGGCGAGGGCGAGGTCGGCAAGACGCTGACCATCACGCTGAAGTACGGCCCGCACCGCGAGCGCTCGATCGCCGGCATCCGCCGCATCAGCAAGCCCGGTCTGCGCGTGTACGCCAAGAGCAGCAACCTGCCCAAGGTCCTCGGCGGCCTTGGCGTGGCGATCATCTCCACGAGCCAGGGTCTGCTGACCGACCGTCAGGCCAACAGCAAGGGCGTAGGTGGGGAAGTCCTCGCCTACGTCTGGTGAGGGGAGGAGAACCATGTCCCGCATTGGCAAGATTCCCGTTGCCGTCCCGGCCGGCGTCGATGTCTCCATCGACGGCCAGGACGTGCACGTCAAGG
Source organism: Aeromicrobium alkaliterrae (assembly GCF_039529015.1). Classification (NCBI taxonomy): domain Bacteria; kingdom Bacillati; phylum Actinomycetota; class Actinomycetes; order Propionibacteriales; family Nocardioidaceae; genus Aeromicrobium; species Aeromicrobium alkaliterrae. Next base: position 232,368 of record NZ_BAAAME010000010.1, on the reverse strand, counting down.
GCCCCAAGGGCCAGCTGACGCACACCGTCGCCGAGCCCATCACGATCTCGAAGGGTGACGACGGCACGCTGTCGATCGAGCGCCCCAACGACGAGAGCCGCAGCAAGGCCCTTCACGGGCTGAGCCGCACGCTCGTCAACAACATGGTCATCGGTGTCACCGAGGGCTACGAGAAGAAGCTCGAGATCGTCGGCGTCGGTTACCGCGTCATCTCCAAGGGCCCCACGGAGCTCGAGTTCGCGCTCGGCTTCAGCCACCCGGTCATCGTCAAGGCGCCCGAAGGCATCACCTTCGCCGTCGAGAAGCCGACCGCCTTCAGCGTGATCGGCATCGACAAGCAGGCCGTCGGTGAGGTCGCCGCCAACATCCGCAAGATCCGCAAGCCCGAGCCGTACAAGGGCAAGGGCGTGCGCTACGCCGGCGAGCGCGTGCTGCGCAAGGCCGGAAAGGCTGGTAAGTAATGGCCATCTCGATCAAGCACCGCAAGAGCCTGTCGACCCGCGCCGCTTCGCGTGCGCGTCGTCAGATCCGTGGACGCAAGAAGATCGCCGGTTCGGCCGATCGTCCGCGTCTGGTGATCACGCGCTCGAGCAAGCACATCGTCGCCCAGGTCGTCAACGACCTGGAGGGGCACACGCTGGCCTCGGCGTCCACCATGGAAGCCGACCTGCGCGGCCTCGACGGCGACAAGACGGCCAAGGCCAAGAGGGTCGGCGAGCTCGTGGCCGACCGCGCCAAGGCTGCCGGCATCGAGACGGTCGTCTTCGACCGCGCCGGCAACAAGTACGCCGGACGCGTCGCGGCCCTGGCCGACGGCGCCCGCGAGGGCGGACTGGAGTTCTGATGACCATCATTCACACCACCAACTTTGGGAGCGTTGCATGAGCCAGCGTCGAGGCGGCGGAGATCGTCGCGGCCAGCGAGGCGATCGCGGCGAGAAGTCCAACTACATCGAGAAGGTCGTCACGATCAACCGTGTCGCCAAGGTCGTCAAGGGTGGTCGACGCTTCAGCTTCACCGCCCTGGTGATCGTCGGTGACGGCGAGGGTCAGGTCGGCGTCGGCTACGGCAAGGCCAAGGAGGTCCCCACGGCGATCTCCAAGGGTGTCGAGGAGGCGAAGAAGAACTTCTTCCGCGTCCCGCGCATCCAGGGCACCATCCCGCACCCCGTGCAGGGTGAGAAGGCGGCCGGCGTGGTCTTCCTGCGCCCGGCATCGCCCGGTACCGGCGTCATCGCCGGTGGTCCGGTGCGCGCCGTGCTCGAGGCCGCCGGCATCCACGACGTCCTGAGCAAGTCGCTCGGTTCGTCCAACGCCATCAACATCGTCCACGCGACCGTCGAGGCCCTGCGTCTGCTCGAGTCGCCCGAGCAGGTCGCGGCCCGCCGCGGTCTGCGGGTCGAGGACGTCGCTCCGGCGGCGCTCCTGAAGGCCGGCAAGGAGGCTCCGGCCACGCAGGCCGAGCCCGTCGAGGCAGGTGTCTGATGGCGAACCTCAAGGTCACCCAGATCAAGTCGGCCATCGGTCGCCCGGACAACCAGGCGCACACGCTGCGGTCGCTGGGTCTGAAGCGCATCGGCCACACGGTCGTCAAGGAAGATCGTCCCGAGATTCGCGGCATGGTCGAGACCATCCCGCACCTCGTGACGTTCGAGGAGATTGATTGACATGACGCTCAAGCTTCATCACCTGCGCCCGGCTCCGGGCGCGAAGACTGCCAAGACCCGTGTGGGTCGCGGTGAGGGCTCCAAGGGCAAGACCGCCGGTCGTGGCACCAAGGGCACCAAGGCCCGCTACCAGGTGCCCGCTGGCTTCGAGGGCGGCCAGGTTCCGCTCCACATGCGTCTGCCCAAGCTGAAGGGCTTCAAGAACCCCTTCCGCGAGGAGTTCCAGGTCGTCAACCTCGACCGGCTCGAGGCCCTGTTCCCCGAGGGCGGTGCCGTCGACGTCGACGCGCTCGTCGCGAAGGGTGCCGTGCGCAAGGGCCGTCCGGTCAAGGTGCTCGGCGGCGGCGAGATCGCCGTGGCCGTGCAGGTCACGGTCGACAAGTTCTCGACCAGTGCCAAGACCAAGATCGAGGCGGCCGGCGGCAGCGTCAGCGCTCGCTGATCCTGCTCGGTCGACACAACCGCACACGGTGGCGAGGTTCTCCTACGGAGGGCCTCGCCATCGTGCGTGTGCAGGGCGGCTCCAGGCCGCACCCGCGTCCCGATGGCGCAACCCCCATGCAACTGCGAGACGGGGACGATCGACTGTTAGAGTCGCCGGGTTGCCCGGCTGCCCAATTCTAGAGGAGGACGGAAGTGCTCAGCGCCTTCGTCAATGCGTTCCGCACGCCTGACCTGCGACGCAAGTTGCTCTTCGTCTTGGGCATCGTCGTGCTGTTCCGGCTCGGGTCGATGACCCCTGCCCCCGGTATCGACGTCGCCAACGTCCAGCAGTGCATCGACGTGGCGACCTCGGCCGGCAGCGAGAACGGCAATCTGTTCGCGCTCATCAACGTCTTCTCCGGCGGCGCGCTGCTGCAGCTGACGGTCTTCGCGCTGGGCATCATGCCCTACATCACCGCGAGCATCATCCTGCAGCTGCTGGTCGTCGTGATCCCGCGCCTGGAGTCCCTCAAGAAGGAGGGCCAGGCCGGCCAGGCGAAGATCACCCAGTACACGCGGTACCTGACGCTCGGCCTGGCCGTCCTGCAGGCCACCGGCATCGTCGCCCTCGCGCGCAGCGGCCGCCTCTTCGGTGGCGCGTGCACGCAGGACCTGCTGTACCACCCCGACAGCATCCCGGCGTTCCTGCTGATCGTCCTTGTGATGGTCGCCGGCACCGCGATCATCATGTGGTTCGGCGAGCTCATCACCGACCGTGGCGTCGGCAACGGCATGTCGATCCTGATCTTCACGCAGGTCATCGCGACCTTCCCCGGCGCCCTGTGGCAGATCAAGGCCCAGGCCGCCTCGGAGCGCGAGGGCTGGGTCACCTTCTCCCTCGTCATCCTCGTCGGTCTGATCGTGGTGGCCGGCGTCATCTTCATCGAGCAGGCGCAGCGCCGGATCCCGGTGCAGTACGCCAAGCGCATGGTCGGTCGCCGGATGTTCGGCGGCTCCTCGACGTACATCCCGCTCAAGGTCAACCAGGCCGGCATCATCCCGGTCATCTTCGCCTCGAGCCTGATGTACCTGCCGGCCCTGCTCGCGCAGTTCAACGAGGGATCCCCGTGGGCGACGTGGGTCAACGACCACTTCGTGCGCGGCGACCACCCGTACTACATGATCACGTTCTTCACGCTGATCGTGTTCTTCACGTACTTCTACGTCGCGATCACCTTCAACCCCGAGGAGGTCGCCGACAACATGAAGAAGTACGGCGGCTTCATCCCCGGGATCCGGGCCGGCCGGCCGACGCAGGACTACCTGCAGTACGTCCTGAGCCGCATCACCGCTCCGGGTGCGCTGTACCTCGGTCTCATCGCGCTGATCCCGATGTTCGCGATCGCGTTGCTCAACGCGAGCCAGAACTTCCCGTTCGGCGGCACGACGATCCTCATCATCGTCGGCGTCGGACTCGACACGGTCAAGCAGATCGAGGCTCAGCTGCAGCAGCGCAACTACGAAGGATTCCTCCGGTCATGAGAATGCTGATCATGGGCCCGCCGGGTGCGGGCAAGGGCACCCAGGCGACGGGTCTGGCCGAGCGCGTGGGCGGAGCCCACATCTCGACCGGTGACATCTTTCGCGCGAACATCGCCGGAGGCACCGAGCTGGGCCAGCTGGCCCAGTCGTACTCGGACGCCGGCAAGTACGTGCCCGACGAGGTCACCAACGCGATGGTCAAGGACCGGCTCGCGCAGGACGACGCCCAGGCCGGTTTCGTGCTCGACGGGTACCCGCGCACGCCGAACCAGGTCGAGACGCTCGACGGGATCCTCGCCGAGCTCGGGTCCGAGCTCGACGCGGTGCTGGTGCTGACGGTCGACCACGAGGAGCTCATCGGTCGGCTGCTGAAGCGTGCCGAGACGAGCGGGCGCCCGGACGACACCGAGGCGGTCATCCGCGAGCGCCAGGAGACCTACATCGCCGAGACCGCCCCCCTGCTGCCCGTCTACCGCGAGCGCGGCCTGCTGCGCGAGGTCGACGGCATGGGCTCGATCGACGAGGTCGAGGCGCGCATCAACGCCGCCCTCGGCCTGTAGCGCTCCCCGCGGTCGCGATGTTCGGGCGGAGCGTCGAGTACAAGTCGGTCGAGCAGATCGCCGTGATGCGCCGCGCCGGCGTGGTGGTGGCCGACGTCCTCGCGTCCGTCCGTGACACGGTGGCGCCTGGCGTGACGACGCTCGACCTCGACGCCGTGGCGCGTCGGGTCATCGCGCAGCACGGGGCGACCTCGAACTTCCTCGGATACCACGGGTTCCCGGCCACGATCTGCACGTCGGTGAACGACGAGGTCGTGCACGGCATCCCGAGCGGTCGCGTCCTGGAGTCCGGCGACCTCGTGTCGGTCGACGCGGGCGCGATCATCGACGGGTGGCACGGCGACGCCGCGATCACGGTCGCCGTCGGCGAGGTCTCGCCGGCCGACGCCGAGCTGTCACGGGTCACCGAGGCGGCACTGTGGGCCGGCATCGAGGCGGCGCGGCCCGGCGCGCGACTGGGCGACGTCGGCCACGCCATCGCGTCGTCGATCCAGGCGGCGGGCGACTACGGGATCGTCGAGGGCTTCACGGGCCACGGCATCGGCACCGCGATGCACCAGGACCCCGACGTGCCGAACGTCGGCCGCGCCGGCAGCGGTCTGCGGCTCAAGCCCGGTCTGGTCATCGCGATCGAGCCGATGGTCACCCGGGGCCTGCCGTACACGCAGGTCCTCGAGGACGACTGGACCGCCGTCACGGTCGACGGCAGCCGCGCCTCGCACTGGGAGCACACGGTCGCGATCACGACCGACGGCCCCGTGGTGCTGACGCTCCCGGCCTGACACCCACCCAGGGGCGGTAGGTGAGCCACCTTTCGGACGCCTCCATCGGTGGCTGACCTATCGCCCCCGGGCAAAGGTGGCTGAGCTACCGCCCCGGGCGGGGTCAGGAGCCGAAGATGGCGGGGACGTCGGAGGCGGGCTTGGTCTCGTCGCCGATGCGGACGAGCGTGCCCGGGTGGATCCGCCCCTCGACCATGAAGCCGCGCACGCGCTCGGCCGGGTACGGGCCGTACTCGCGACCGTGGATCACGAGGTAGACGTCGTCATCGTCCTCGACGTCGTCGGTCTCGTCGGCCTGAGCGGCGTCGTCGGCGATCACGGGCGTCGCGCGGTGCGGGTGGTCCTCGGCGTCGCGGGCCAGCTCCTCGTCGCGATCGAGCGCCGGCGCAGGCGGCGGGGGCTCGGCCGCGACGGGCGGCGCGGCGACCACGACAGGTTCCGGGCGGGGGCCGCGGACGAGGCAGAGCAGGACGACCAGCAGCTGCAGCGCCAGCACGACGACCGTGAACGGCAGGCCGTAGGACGCACCCCAGCTGCGCCCGGGCTCGAGGAATCCCGAGCGGAAGTTCGTGTCGACGACCTGCAGGGCGAACCCGACGTGGCACAGGGCCGACACCAGGGTCAGCACCAGGACGCCGAGGGCCCACCGACGAGCCGCGAGGCCGATGACCGCGACGAGGCCGGCGAGCGCGCCGAACCCCTCGGCGAGCAGGCTCAGCAGGCGGAAGCGCTCGTCGGCGGAGCCGAGCGAGTTGTACTGGCTGAACAGGCGGTCCCGCACGATGTCGATCGACTCGGCCAGTGCGAGGTGCGCGAGGTAGCCGCCGAGGAACGCGGCGACCGCGAGGCCGAGGGCGCGAGCGACGCCGAAACGCCGTGGCGTGGAACCCGGGGTCGGGGCATCGGACGCCGGGGCGGTCGCGGCAGGAGGCGGCGGAGTCGTACTGGTCATGGCGAGAACACTAGAACGGTTCTCGCCGCTCGGCCGGTCGCGACTCACGGGATCAGGTCGGGAACCCCGGATGCCGACCGCCACGGACCGTCCGCGGGCCGCACCGCGGTCTCGCCGCGCACGCGTCCCTCACGGGCGAACTCCTGGACCTGGGCCCAGCGGTACGGGCCGTACTCGGTGCCACCGATCTGCACGAACCACGGGGAGTCCGAGGCGGGAGCGGGCTCGGGCTCGGTGGTCTCCTGAGCCGTTGGCGTGGGGGAGGTGGCACCGCGCCGCAGGCTCGCGACGGCGAGGACCAGCGCCAGCAGCGGCAGCGCCGTCATCGTGACCGCGTCGTACGGCCAGCGTCCCTCGCTGGTCCAGTAGGTCTCGACGACCCCGCCGAAGCGTCGCTCGGCGACCAGGAGCAGCGTCAGATAGGCGATCCAGGCCAGGAGGTCGGTCACCGCCACCACCGCGAACGTGACGGCCGACCAGCGGCGGTGCACCCCGAGGGCCAGCAGGGCCGCGAGGAACAGCAGCGCTCCGAGGCCGGGAGCGACCAGGCCGAGGAGCTGACCCCAGCTGATCACGGGGTCGAGGGGGCCGGAGGGGTCGATCAGCCGCCACGCGCCGTCGAGGTCCACGACGCGCCGCACGGCGACGGCACTCGCGTACGCGCCGACCGGCAGCGCCACGAGGGCCGCCCAGCGCCGCACGCCGCCGCGGTCGGATCCGTGACGCTCTCCCGGGATGTCCATGGCGGGAGACTAGAGCAGGCTAGGCGTGCCGTTCCATCGTGCAGCACTTCACGCTGCCCCCGGACTTGAGGAACTCGTCCAGCTCGACCGGCACGGGCTGATATCCGCGCTGGTGCAGGCGGCCGGCCAGCGTCGTCGCCTCCTGCGGGAGCACGACGTTGAGGCCGTCGCTCACCAGGTTGAGGCCGAACGACCGTGCCTCGTCGCGGGTCACCAGCAGCGCGTCAGGGAACAGCTCGCGCAGCGTGCGCCGGCTGTGCAGGCTGAACGCGCCGGGGTAGTAGGCGATGTCGGCGGGCGCCTCGCCGCGGCCGTCGTCCAGGACCCCGAGGGCGACGTCGAGGTGGTAGAAAGCCGGGTCGACGAGCTCGAGGGTCACGAAGGGGCGGTCGATCACGGTGGCGGCCTCGACGTGGGCGGCCAGGCTCGTCCGGAAGCCGGTGCCCGCGAGCACGACGTGCCCCAGCACGAGGAAGTCGCCCTCGCCCTCGGCCGGGTGCGTCGCCGGCACGAGGTGGAGGCCCTGGCTCCGCAGCCACGACGCGTAGGCGGCGGCCTCGGCCTCACGCTCGGCGAACCGGAAGCTCGAGCCGTACGCCACGTCGCCCACGACGAGCGCGCCGTTCGCCGCGAACACCATGTCAGGCGCGCCGACGATCGGCTCGACGACCGCGACGGCGTGCCCGAGCGACCGGTACGTCGCGAGGAGGCCCTCCCACTGGGAGAGGGCCCGCGCGCGGTCGACGGGCCGCGACGGGTCCATCCAGGGATTGATCGCGTAGTCGACCGCGAACTCGGTCGGCCGGCACATCGCGTAGGTCCGGGTCCGTGCGCTGCGCGACGGGCTGGCGCGGACGGCGGGAGCAGGACGGTGCGGGTCCAGGACGGTCATGGTCACCTCGGGGTCGGATCCGGTGGGACGTCGTGGCACCGGTGCGGGGTGGGCCCGGTGCAACGAATCAATGCTAGAAGTCGATCGCTGCCCGGGTCGAGGCCACAACATGGCGTGTGGGGAGTGATTCGTTGCGCAAACTCCCGGGTGTCGGAGAATTCTTCCGTCTCTGCCAGGATGGACCCATGGACCAGCTGGACCGCCGCATCGTCGAGGTGCTGCTGGACGACGGGCGCGCGAGCCTCGCGACGATCGGCGACCACGTGGGGCTCTCGGCGCCGGCCGTCAAGCGACGCCTCGACCGCCTGCTCGCCGACGGCGTCGTCCGCGGCTTCACCGCCGTGCTCGACCCGCAGCTCCTCGGCTGGAGCACGGAGGCCTACGTCGAGCTGCACTGCCACGGGACGATCGGGCCCGACGAGCTGCAGGCGGCGTTCGCCTCGATCCCGGAGGTGCAGGACGCCGTGACGGTCACGGGTCAGGCCGACGCGATCGTGCGCCTCGTGGCCCGCGACGTCCGCCATCTCGAGGACGCGCTCGAGCGGCTCCGCAAGGCCGCCCGCAACGTCGAGCGCACGGAGACGGCGATCGTCCTGTCGCGCCTCGTCGAGCGGGGAGGAACCGTGGTGAGCGGTCTGCCGGGGGAGAAGTCCCCCTGACCACGGCGGCTGTGCGCCCGTAGTCTCGAGCCATGGGGCGCCGGTTCAGGAGGCACGCCGCGGTGGCGGGCACGATCGTGGTGCTGGTCGCGGCCTGCAGCGGCTCCGGCGAAGCAGGTCCCGGACCGTCGACCGGGCCCGACCGTGAGGTCTCCGCCCCGATGCCGGTCTCTGCGCTCGAGGAGGCGCCGCCCGTGCCGACCGTCATCGTGATCGACGCCTCCGGCTCGATGGCCACCGAGGACGCTCCGGGCCAGCGGCTCCAGGCGGCCAAGGACGCGGTCGGCGAGGTCGTCGCCGGACTGCCGGCCGGCCACGAGGTCGGGATCGTGGTCTACGGGACCTCGACCGGCGGGACGCCGCAGGAGCAAGTCGCCGGGTGCCAGGACGTCACGGTCGCGGTGCCCCTCGGCCCGCTGCGTCCGCGTGCCGTGGCCGACCAGCTCGGTCCGCTCGGACCCAGCGGCTACACGCCGATCGGCCTGAGCCTGCAGGTCGCCTCCGCCCAGCTCCCGGGCGACGGGCCGCGCTCGATCGTCGTGGTCTCCGACGGCAGCGACACCTGCGCCTCCGCCGGCCTCGGCCCCGACCCGTGCGACATCGCGGGAGCCCTGCACCGGGCCGACGCCGACCTGACCGTCAGCACGATCGGGTTCCGCAGCGCCGCCGACCCGGAGGCCGCCGAGCAGCTCGGGTGCATGGCCCGCGAGGGCGGAGGCCAGCACCTCGACGCCGCGAGCGGGACCCTGCTGAGCACGCGGCTCTCGGCGACGCTCAACGCGGGGTGGTCGGGTCAGGCGTTGACCCCGACCTCGTACCGCGGCCTCTCCCTCGGCATGACGATCGCGGAGGTCACGGCGGCCGACCCCGACGTGTCCGCGACGATCCGCAGCCGCGGCGTCGTGGACGTCGAGATCCCGACCGGCACGCTGACGTTCACCGACGGGGTGCTCTCGGCCGTCACGGTCGACTCTCCCGACGTGCGCACGATCGACGGCCTGGCGGTCGGCGACACCCGGACCGACGCCGAGCGGCTCTACGGGTCCGCGACGACCTCCGGCGACGGCGTGACCGTGGCGGCGGACGGCACGGGCACGACGTGCTTCGCCCTCGAGCTCGACGGTGCCGACACGATCACCGCGATCACCCTCGGCGCCTGCGGCTGAGCCGACGGCGCCGGCCGCGGCCGTGCCCTCGTGCGCCCGCCGCGTCGTACGCTCAGGGCGTGAGACCGTCCTCGCGAGCCACCTCGATCGGCGCCGGCCTCGTCGGGGCGCTGGTCTTCGTCGAGTTCGTCAGCGGCTTCCTGCAGGGGTACTACACGCCGCTCGCGTCCGACATCGCCCGTCACCTGTCGATCAACGACGCCGACGTCAACTGGTTCGAGGCCGCCCAGCTGCTCCTCTCGGCCCTCTGCGTCCCGGCGCTGTCCAAGCTGGGCGACCTGGTCGGCCACCAGCGGGTGCTGTGGTGGTCGGCCGTGCTCACGGCAGTGGCCACGTGGGGCATCGCGTTCTCGTCGTCGTTCGAGACCTACCTCGTCTTCTGGGCGCTGCAGGGCGTGTTCACCGTGTGGCTCCCGCTCGAGGTCGCCCTGATCTACCGCCGCAGCCTCGGGCTGGCAGACCGGGCCGCCGCGACCCGCAAGGCGACCGGCGTGATCGTCGCGGCGCTCCAGGCCGGGGCGATCGCCGGCGCGCTCTCGGCGGGTGCCACGTCGGCGGCCTTCGAGCCGATCTGGATCGTCCTGGCGGTACCGGCGATCCTGACGACCGGCGTCGTGCTCGTGATCCACCTGGCCGTCGACCGCGAGCACGTCGTCCAGGTGGGCACCCTCGACGGGCGCGGGCTCGCGATCATCAGCGCGAGCCTGGTGCTCGTGACCGGCGGCCTCTCGCTCGTGCGCACCGAGGGCGTCGGGTCGCCGTGGCCCTGGCTCGCGATGGCCGTCGGCGCCGCGCTGCTCGTGCCGTTCGGCCGCTGGGAGCTCCGCTCGCCGGACCCGCTGGTCGACCTGCGCGTCATGCGGCAGCCGTCGATGTGGCCCGTCCAGCTCACGGCCCTGCTGTTCGGCGTCAGCGTCCTCGGGGCCCAGGTGCCGCTGTCGACGTTCGCCCAGACCGATCCGGACGAGCACGGCTACGGGCTCGGGCTGGACTCCTCCACGGTCGCTCCGCTGATCGGCGCCTACGTCCTGTCGCTCCTCGTGGGAGCGCTGGTGTTCGCCCGGGTCAGTCAGCGGTTCAGCCCCCGGAACTGCCTGATCGGGGCCACCGGCCTGATCGCGGTTGGGTACGGCGCCCTCGTCGTGGCCCACGGGACGATCCCGTCGGTCGCGGCGTGCATGGTCGTCGCTGGCCTCGGGTCGGGCGCCCTGGTCGCAGCCCTGCCCGCGGCGGCCGCCGCCGCGGCACCGGAGGGGCGCACCGCAGTCGCGACGGGCCTGACCAACACGACCAAGACCATCGGCGGCGCCTTCGCGTCCTGCGTGTTCGGCGTCGCGCTGGCCCAGGGCGCCACCCACGCGACCGCTGCCTCGATGAGCGGGTACTACACGGTCTGGGTCGTGTGCTCGGCCACCGCCGTGGTCGCCGCGGTGCTGCTGACGTTCGTGCCACGCCTCGCCTTCGCCGACCCCGTGCCGCTCGAGGAGGTGGCTCCGTGAGCGGTTCCGCGACCACGCCGGCCCTCCGGCTCGCCGAGCTGGTGCGGTGCCGCACCGTCTCGGCGCCCGACGAGCGGGACGAGGCGGAGTTCGAGCGCTTCCGCGCGACGTTCGCCCGGCTCTACCCGCGCCTGCACGCCGAGCTCGAGCTGACGACCTTTCCCGGCGGGTCGCTGCTGTTCCGCTGGCCCGGAGCCAGCGCGGAGGCCCCGCTCGTGCTGATGGCGCACTACGACGTCGTGCCGGCGCCGGTCGAGCAGTGGGACCGCGACCCGTTCGCCGGCGAGATCGTCGAGGGGCCGCTCGGGCTCAAGGTGCACGGCCGGGGCACCCTCGACGACAAGGGCTCGCTCGTCTGCGTCGCGGAGGCCGTCGAGCAGCTGCTGGCCGAGGGTGTCACACCGGCCCACGACGTCTGGCTGTCCCTCGGGGCCGACGAGGAGGTCGAGGGTCACGAGTGCCGACGCGTCGTGGCGCACCTGGAGGGCCTCGGGGTGCGCCCGTGGCTCGTGTCCGACGAGGGCGGCGCGATCGTCGACGACGCGCTGCCTGGCCTGACGGGCCACAGCGCGATGGTCGCGACGGTCGAGAAGGGCATCACGAACGTCCGCCTCCTGGCGCGCGGAGGCGGTGGGCACGCCTCCACGCCGTCGCCCGACGGTGCGACCGCTCGGCTGGCGCGGGCGGTCGTGCGACTCGAGGAGAACCCCGCTGCGCCCAGCCTGTCGGAGCCCGTCCTGCAGATGCTCGACGTCGTCGGCGCGGCGATGCCGCTCCCGGTGCGGCTCGCGCTCGGCCAGGCGCGCCGGGCCCGCCGGCCCGTGGCCGAGGTCCTCGCGCGGGTCAGCAAGGAGACGAGCTCGATGGTGCGCACCACGATGGCGGTCACGCGCCTCAGCGGCAGCCCGGCCGACAACGTGCTCGCGACCGAGGCCCGCGCCGTCGTGAACGTGCGCCTGGCCGTCGGCGACGACCGCGAGCAGCTCCGCGCCCGACTCACGAGGCTCCTGAAGGGCCTGGACGTCGAGATCGAGGCGATCGAGGGCAACGATCCGCCACCGGTCTCCCGCACCGACAACGCCGCCTGGGCGCACCTGGGCCGCGCGATCGCCGCGCTCGAGGTGCCCGGTGAGCCGATCCGGGTCGTGCCGTACGTGCAGACCGGCGCCACCGACAGCCGGCACTTCACCCGCATCAGCGACGCGGTCTACCGCTTCAGCCCGCTCAAGATGAGCCGGGCACAACGCGACTCGATCCACGCCCCGAACGAGTGGGTCGAGGCCGCCTGGCTCGACCGCGGCGTCGCCTTCCACCGCGCGCTGATCACGGGGGAGCGGCGCACGGCTCCTTCGTCGCCGTCCCCCCGGTTCGTTCCTCACCGGTGACCGG
>NZ_BAAAME010000010.1:212499-220067 GCF_039529015.1 Aeromicrobium alkaliterrae | reverse complement strand
GCCTGCCTCGCCTTCGGCTCGGCCCGACCGACCGCCGCGTGGTGGCTGTGCCCCCCTTCGAGGCTCGCAAGCTCGCACCTCAGGGCAACGGGTCGGGGGAGAGCGTAGGGCCTCGATTTGGAGGGAACCCCCGAACGGGCGTAGACTGGTGCGTCGGCCTGTCCAGGCGGATTTCCGCATGTCCGGGCCACCCGACGAAGCAACCGAGAAGCTGAGGTTATGGCGAAAAAAGAAGGCGTCATCGAGATGGAAGGCGCGGTGGTGGAGGCTCTCCCCAACGCGATGTTCCGCGTCGAGCTGACCAACGGGCACAAGGTGCTCGCCCACATCAGCGGGAAGATGCGCCAGCACTACATCCGAATCCTCCCCGAGGACCGGGTCGTGGTGGAGCTCTCGCCGTACGACCTCAGCCGCGGTCGCATCGTCTACCGCTACAAGTGACCCTCGCCCCGGCGAGCGTCATCCCCACAACTTCATAACCGTCAATTCACGCATCTGTTCTGAGGAAAGAGCTTCTCCCATGAAGGTCAACCCGAGCGTGAAGAAGATCTGTGACAAGTGCAAGGTGATCCGTCGCCACGGCCGCGTCATGGTCATCTGCGAGAACCCCCGGCACAAGCAGCGCCAGGGCTGACGCAGACCACTTCTTCAGTCGCATCACTGAACATCTGACGGCTCGCCCAGGACCACTCCTGGGCGTCACCCCCGGCGCAGAGGCCGGGGCCCGGCTCCGGATCACCATCTCCCCGCACCTGCGGACGAGAGGCCTCCGGGAGGCAGCTGGGGCGCCGCGGATGACCACACCTCTGCTGAACCGAAAGGAACTGCCAGCACATGGCACGCCTCATCGGAGTGGATCTCCCGCGCGAGAAGCGCCTCGAGATCGCACTCACGTACATCTTCGGCATCGGGCGCACGCGCGCCGCCGAGACCCTCGCCGCCACCGGCATCTCGGGTGACCTCCGGGTCCACGAACTCGGCGACGACCAGCTCGTCGCGCTTCGTGACCACATCGAGGCCAACTACCAGACCGAGGGCGACCTGCGTCGCGAGGTCACGGCCGACATCCGTCGCAAGATGGAGATCGGCAGCTACCAGGGCCGTCGTCACCGTGCGCACCTGCCGGTCCGCGGCCAGCGCACCAAGACCAACGCGCGCACCCGCAAGGGTCCGAAGCGCACCGTCGCCGGAAAGAAGAAGTGATTCGCTGATGCCTCCCAAGAGCGCTGGCACCAAGAAGGTGCGCCGCAAGGAGAAGAAGAACGTCGTTCAGGGCCACGCCCACATCAAGAGCACGTTCAACAACACGCACGTCACCATCACCGACCCGTCCGGCGCGGTCATCGCCTGGGCGTCCGGTGGAACCGTGGGCTTCAAGGGCTCCCGCAAGTCGACGCCGTTCGCGGCCGGCATGGCGGCCGAGGCTGCTGGGCGTCAGGCCCAGGAGCACGGCATGAAGAAGGTCGACGTCTTCGTCAAGGGCCCGGGTTCGGGTCGCGAGACCGCGATCCGCTCGCTGAGCGGTGTCGGCCTCGAGGTCGGCACGATCTCCGACGTCACCCCCAGCCCCCACAACGGCTGCCGCCCGCCCAAGCACCGTCGTCTCTGAGACCTCGCGTCCCAGCCTCGACCCACGAATTCCAGGAGCACTGAACCATGGCCCGTTACACCGGTCCTCTCACCAAGAAGTCGCGCCGCCTCGGCGTCGACCTCGTCGGTGGTGACGCCGCCTTCGAGCGTCGTCCCTACCCGCCCGGCCAGCACGGCCGGGCCCGCATCAAGGAGTCCGAGTACCGCACCCAGCTGCAGGAGAAGCAGAAGGCGCGCTACACCTACGGCATCCTCGAGAAGCAGTTCGCCAACTACTACGAGCTCGCCTCGCGTCGTCCCGGCAAGACCGGTGACAACCTGCTGACGCTGCTCGAGTCCCGTCTCGACAACGTCGTGTACCGCGCCGGGCTCGCCCGCACGCGTCGTCACGCGCGTCAGCTCGTCAACCACGGTCACTTCCTGGTCAACGGCGTCAAGACGAACATCCCGTCGTTCCAGGTCAGCAAGTTCGACATCATCGACGTCAAGGCCAAGAGCCTGAACACGACGCCGTTCATCGTCGCGCGTGAGACCCACGACGCCGACACCGTGCCCGCGTGGCTCGACGTGTCGCCCACCCGCGGTCGGATCCTGGTCCACCAGAACCCGGTCCGCGAGCAGATCACCGTTCCGATCCAGGAGCAGCTGATCGTCGAGTTCTACTCGAAGAAGTAGTTCTTTCCCCACCCACCCGGGCCTCATATAACGGTTGTCCCGGAAAGGAATCACCATGCTGATCGCCCAGCGCCCCACCCTGTCCGAAGAGGTCGTCGACGACTACCGTTCGCGGTTCGTCATCGAGCCCCTGGAGCCCGGTTTCGGGTACACCCTCGGCAACTCGCTGCGTCGCACTCTCCTGAGCTCGATCCCGGGTGCCGCCGTCACGTCGATCAAGATCGACGGCGTCCTGCACGAGTTCTCGACCGTCCCCGGTGTCACCGAGGACGTCACCGAGATCATCCTCAACCTCAAGGGTCTCGTGGTCTCCTCGACCATCGACGAGCCCGTCGTGATGTACCTGCGTGCCTCCGGCGCCGGCGCGGCCACCGCTGCCGACATCGAGGTGCCCGCGGGCGTGGAGGTCCACAACGCGGACCTGCACATCGCGACGCTCAACGAGAAGGGTCGCCTCGACGTCGAGCTCGTCGTCGAGCGTGGCCGCGGCTACGTCTCGGCCGTGCAGAACAAGACCGGCGACGAGGAGATCGGCCGCATGCCGATCGACTCGATCTACAGCCCCGTGCTGAAGGTCACCTACAAGGTCGAGGCCACCCGCGTCGAGCAGCGCACCGACTTCGACCGTCTCGTCATCGACGTCGAGACCAAGCGGTCGATCGACCCGCGTGACGCCATCGCGTCGGCCGGCTCGACCCTGGTCGAGCTCTTCGGCCTGGCCCGTGAGCTCAACGTCGAGGCCGAGGGCATCGACATCGGTCCGTCGCCGGTCGACGAGCAGCTTGCTGCCGACCTGGCGCTGCCGATCGAGGACCTCGACTTCAGCGTCCGGTCGTACAACTGCCTCAAGCGCGAGGGCATCCACACCGTCGGTGAGCTGATCACCCGTTCGGAGCAGGATCTCCTCGACATCCGCAACTTCGGGCAGAAGTCGATCGACGAGGTCAAGGAGAAGCTGGTCGAGATGGGTCTGGGCCTGAAGGACAGCCCCGCCGGCTTCGACCCGTCCGCCGTGTCCTTCGAGGACGACGATGCGTCGTTCGCCGAGGACGAGCAGTACTGAGCCACCCGGCGAGCCGTCGGCCCGCCGCATCCCACCTGGAGTAACGCATGCCTACCCCCACCAAGGGTCCCCGCCTCGGCGGCAGCCCCGCGCACCAGCGGCTGATCCTGGCCAACCTGGCGCAGTCGCTGTTCGAGCACGGCAAGATCACGACGACCGAGGCCAAGGCCCGCCGTCTGCGTCCCTACGCCGAGCAGCTCATCACGAAGGCCAAGCTCGACACGGTGGCCAACCGCCGCCTGGTCGTCAAGGTCATCCGTGACAAGAGCGTCCTGCACACCCTGTTCACCGAGATCGGTCCGGCCATGGCCACCCGTCCCGGCGGCTACACGCGCATCACGAAAATCGGACCGCGCAAGGGCGACAACGCCCCCATGGCCGTGATCGAGATCGTCGAGGCCCAGGAGTTCGGTGCGCAGAACCAGGCACCCAAGAAGAAGGCCGCCACGGCCGCGCCGGTCGAGGAGACTCCCGCCGAGGAGACCGTGACCGACGAGGTCGTGGCCGACGAGACCGCGACCAGCGATCCCGACGTCGTCAGCGAGCCCGACGCGGAGGAGACGCTCGACACCGAGGCCCCGGCCACGGACGAGCCCGCCTCCGACGAGCCGGCCAAGGAGGAGTCCTCCGACAAGGAGTGACCTCACCTGCCTGACAGGACCCCGTACCGCCTCGGCGGTGCGGGGTCCTGCCGCGTCAGGGGCGCGACGTCCGCAGGACGCGGAAGCCCCTCGACGACGCGAGGCGCTCGGTGGGCCAGCCCTGCTCGCCGAGCCAGCGCTGCAGCGAGTCGGCCCCGAGGTTCTTGCCCACGACCATCGTGAGGGTCCCGGTGGGCGACAGGCGGGCGAGCCAGTGCAGCAGCAGCTCGTGCAGCGCCTGCTTGCCGATGCGGATCGGCGGGTTCGACCAGATCGCGTCGAAGCGGAGGTCGGCGGGGACGTCGTCGGGCAGCCCGACGCGTGCCGTCACCTCGTGCCGCGCGGTGTTGGCGGCGGTCAGGTCCAGTGCGCGCTCGTTGACGTCGACGGCCCAGAGCTCGCTCTCGGGCCACTGGAGGCCCAGCGCGAGGGTTAGGGGACCCCAGCCGCAGCCGAGGTCCAGCACGCGCTCAGGAGCCGCCTCGGCGGACGCCAGCTCGGCGAGCAGGACTGCCGTGGCGTGGTCGAGGCCGTCGCCCGAGAACACGCCGGACGACGTCGTGACGTCGAGCTCGCGGCCGAGCACGCGGACCCGGAGGTCGCGGGTGCGGTCGTCGCTGCCGGGCGCCGGTGCGAAGTAGTGGTCGGGCACCCGGCGATTCTCTCAGCAGTGCTCGAAGACGTAGGCCGGGTCGTCGTCGGGCACCACGTCGCGGTCGCGCAGCAGGATCGAGCGGTCGCCTGCGGCGTCGTCGCAGGCCTGCTCGAAGGCCTCCCGACCGTTGTCGGTGTACTCGATCTCGATCACGTGGCCGCCGTACATGTCGGTGTAGACGTCGCACTCCTCGTAGACCGCGCACTCCTCGGTCACGGCGAAGTCGAAGCCGAGGGCGGGGCCGTCGATCTCGGCGCTGTTCTTCTGCCCGATCGGCAGCCCGGCGTCGTGGGCCGCCTCGACGAGCAGGGCGGCGAAGGCCTCGGCGTCGTCCTGCGTCAGGAGACCGCGCGAGCGGGTCCAGCTGTCGAGGTTGTCGACCTCGACGGCGTCGAAACCGTCGTTCGCGCACGTGCGGATCCAGTCGCCCACGACCTCGGCCAGCTCGTCGCGCTTCTCCGGCGTCGAGATGTCGAAGAGCGTCTCCTCCGGCCAGCCCGGGTCGATGACGTCGTCGCCGCCCTCCTGCAGCAGCAGGTCGACGCCGTGCAGCACGACGAAGACGTCGCGGGAGCCGCCGGGCTGGGTCTGGAACCCGTTGACGTAGCAGATCGAGTAGCGGTCGGGGTCAGGGATCGAGGAGCTGTCACGGGTGACGACGTCGACGTCGTCGGCCGGCGCATAGCGTCCCCCGAGCTGGTAGTCGACCACCGCGCCGACCGGGGGCAGGGCCAGTCCGTCCGGAGACGTGTCGTCGCCCCCGCCGCAGCCGACGAGGAGCGCCGCCACCAGTGCCAGGGCCAGACCGAGCCTCATCGCGTCGCCTCCCAGGCCTGGCGGACGCGGACCGGGGCGGCGATGAGCCACGCGTCCGTGACGAGCTCGCGCAGCTCGGCGGGGTCGACCCTCTCGAGGTCCACCAGGACGTACCCGTACCCGTCGTAGTGCGGGATCGTGAAGAACGCGGCGTCGCCGGAGGCCAGCAGTGCTTCCTTGTCCTCGAGCGAGCACTTCAGGGCCAGGGCACCGTGAGCCTCCTTCTCGAGGCGCAGGCGGGCGAACATCTTCCCCTTCACCTTGAGCGAGGGGTTGCCCCAGGAGGTCGACACCTCGGTGTCGGGGAAGGTGGACGTCGCGAGCCCGACGAGCTCGTCCCACGTGGTGGCCATGGGCCCAGTGTGCCGTCCGTTCAGGGCGCGAGCGAGCGCAACCGGTCGAGGAACTCGACCTGAGCGGCGACGAGCGCGTCGGCGGCGTCGTCGAGCCCGAACCACGCCACGCGGTCGAGCTCGGGGACCTGCTGCACCTGGCCCGAGCGAGGCGGCCACTCGAGCTCGAACGTGCCGGGCACGACCGCCTCGGGGTCGAGGTCGGCAGCCAGGGCCCACACCTGCACGTCCTTGCGCGACTGCCGCACGCGGCCGAGGTCGACCAGGGGGCCGGGGGGCACCGGCAGCCCGAGCTCCTCGGTGAACTCGCGTCGGGCCGCGGCCTCCGGCTCCTCGTCGCCCTCGAGGACACCCTTCGGGATCGACCACGCGCGCTCGTGCTTGCCGGCCCAGAACGGTCCGCCCAGGTGGCCCAGGAGCACCTCGGTCCGCCCGTCGCGCTCGCGGTGCAGGAGGAGCCCGGCGCTCAGCAGGCGCGGCACGTCAGGCGTCCTTCACGACCGGACCTGGCGCGACTCGGCGACCCGGGCGGCCAGGCCCGCGTCGTCGGGGTAGACGACCTCCTCCAGCACCAGGCCGTGCGGCTCCATGACCTTGACCCGTCCGTCGCGGACGCGCCCGGCCAGGACCTCGGCGGCGAACTCCGGCGGGAAGCGGCGTTCACCGACCGCGACGAGGCAGCCCATCAGGGAGCGGACCATCGAGTGGCAGAACGCGTCGGCGCGGACCGTGGTGGCGATGGTCTCGCCGCCGCGGACGGTGCGCAGGGTCAGGAGGGTGCGGATCGTCGTGGCGCCCTCGCGCTTCTTGCAGAACGCGGCGAAGTCGTGCTCGCCGAGGAGGTGCTCGGCGGCCTCGTTCATCAGGTCGACCGTGAGCGGGCGGGGATGGGCGACGATCATGCCGCGCGCCAGGGGGTCGGGACCGGCCGGGTGGTCGGTCATCCGGTAGACGTACCGGCGCTCGACGGCGGCGAAGCGGGCCTCGAAGTCGGGGTGCGCCTCGGTGACGGCCTTGATGCGGATGTCGCCGGGCACGAAGCGGCGCAGGCGGCGCTCCAGGACCCCGGGGTGGGTGTCGAGGTCGACGTGGACGACCTGGCCACGGGCGTGGACGCCGGCGTCGGTGCGGCCCGCGCACGTCACGCTGGGGTTCTCCGGGAGGCGCAGGATCGTGCCGAGGGCCGCCTCGAGCTCACCCTGCACGGTGCGGAGCCCCGGTTGGATCGCCCACCCGGAGAACTCGGAGCCGTCGTACGCCAGGTCGATCCGCATTCTCACGGGGCCACGGTAGTCGGTGGGTGCATCATCGGAGGATGAGGATCCTCATGATCGGGACGGTGCTGCTGGCGTTGGCGGCGTGCGGGCGCGACGGCGGGGGCGACGAGGCTGCGGACCCGCTGGTCGGTACCTGGACGGTCGACGGGGTGCCGCTGGCGGAGGCGGTCGCGGCGGGGACGCCCTACGTCGTGCTGCAGGACGGCGGCCGGGGCGAGGCGTACGACGGGTGCAACAGCGGCTCGGGGGAGTGGAGCGCCGAGGGCGACGAGGTCGTGCTCGCGGAGTGGATCTCCACCCTGCGCGGCTGCCTCGATCCGTCGCTCGTGGCCGAGATCGGCGTGACGACCCCGCTGACGCTCGACGGCGGGACGCTCGTGGTGCCCGCGGCCGACGGCGGCGAGCCGTTCCGCCTCACCCGGACCCCCTGACGGCTCCCGTCGCGCGGATTCCCACGAGACCGTCGGAAACTTCCTGGGTCAAGCCACGAATCCCGCA
>NZ_BAAAME010000010.1:182781-212447 GCF_039529015.1 Aeromicrobium alkaliterrae | reverse complement strand
ATGCGGGATTCGAGCGTGCTGGCACCTCCCACGACGAAGTCGTAGGGGGACTCGTGGGAAACCGCGGAGGGGTCAGGCCCAGCGCTGCGAGGCGGGCGTGAAGTCGAGCTGACGGCCGCCGGTGTAGATCTGCTTCGGGCGGGCGATCTTCTGCTCCGGATCATCGACGAGCTCGAGCCACTGGGCCAGCCAGCCCGAGGTGCGCGGGATCGCGAACAGGACGGTGAACATCTCCGGCGGGAACTGCAGCGCCTCGTAGATCAGGCCCGAGTAGAAATCGACGTTGGGGTACAGCTTGCGCTTGACGAAGTACTCGTCGTTGAGCGCGATCTTCTCGAGCTCCTGGGCGACCTCGAGCAGCGGGTTGACGCCCGTGACCTCGAAGACGTCGTCGACGGCCTTCTTGATGATCGTCGCGCGCGGGTCGAAGTTCTTGTAGACGCGGTGACCGAAGCCCATGAGCTTCTCCTCACCGTTCTTGACACCCTCGATGAACGCCGGGACGTTGTCCTTGGTCTTGATGCGCTTGAGCATGCGCAGCACGGCCTCGTTGGCGCCGCCGTGCAGCGGGCCATAGAGCGCGGCGATGCCGGCGCTGACCGCGGAATACGGGTCGACCTGGCTGGAGCCCACCGAGCGCACCGCGTTGGTCGAGCAGTTCTGCTCGTGGTCGGCGTGCAGGATGAACAGGACCTCGAGGGCCTTCACGAGGCGGGGGTCCGCGTCGTACTTGCGCTCGCTCATCTTGAACAGCATCGAGAGGAAGTTCTCGGTGTAGGACAGGTCGTTGTCGGGGTAGACGTACGGCTTGCCCTGCGCGTGGCGGAACGACCAGGCGCCGAGGGTCGGCATCTTGGCGATCAGGCGCACGACCTGCGCCATGCGGACCTCGGGGTCCTTGATGTTGCGGGCCTCCGGGTAGAACGTCGACAGCGCGCCGACCGACGACATCAGCTGACCCATGGGGTGCGCGTCGTAGCGGAAGCCCTGCATCGAGCTCTTGAGGTTCTCGTGCACGAACGTGTGGAACGTGATGTCGTGCACCCACTGCTCGTGCTGCTTCTGGTTCGGCAGCTCGCCGTTGACCAGCAGGTAGGCCACCTCGAGGTAGGTCGAGTTCTCCGCGAGCTGCTCGATCGGGTAGCCCCGGTACTCCAGGATGCCCTTGTCGCCGTCGATGTAGGTGACGGCGCTGCGGGTGGAGGCGGTGTTGGTGAAGCCGGGATCGTAGACCGCGAGGCCGGGGGAGTCGTCGGTCTTGCCGATCTTGCCGAAGTCGGTCGCGCGGACCGTGCCGTCGGTGATCTCGACCTCGTACTCCTCGCCCGAGCGATTGTCGCGGACGGTCAGGGTGTTCTTCTCGGTCACGATGGGTCTCCTGTGACGGTTACGACGCGCGCCTTTGGGTGTGACGCTCCTGACGTCCAACTTAGCCCCGCCTGGGGAGCGCCGCGCCTTCGGGGTGGACTGTCCACTGGTCGTTTTGACCCAGGGACGGCCAGGCGGTTAGTCTTGGACGTCGTCGTGCTCTCGCGATTCCACACGCGGGTACGACCACCATTCTTTCGGGGCCGTGTCCCGAGGTCCCACACTCCAGAACGAGAAGGTCACGCCGTGCGCACGTTCAGCCCGAAGCCGACTGACATCACCCGTCAGTGGCACGTCATCGACGCCCAGGACATCGTCCTCGGCCGACTGGCCGTCGAGGCCGCCACCCTGCTGCGCGGCAAGCACAAGCCGACCTTCGCGCCGCACATGGACGGTGGCGACTTCGTCATCATCATCAACGCCGAGAAGGTGGCCCTGTCCGGTGCCAAGCGCACCGACAAGCAGGTCTACCGCCACAGCGGCTACCCGGGCGGTCTGAAGCAGATCTCCTACGGCGACCTGCTCGTCAAGGACGCCCGCAAGGCCATCGAGAAGTCGGTCAGCGGCATGCTGCCGAAGAACCGTCTGGGACGCGCGCAGCTGAGCAAGCTCAAGGTCTACACCGGCCCGAGCCACCCGCACGCCGCCCAGAAGCCCCAGCCGTTCGAGATCACGCAGATCTCCCAGTGAGCACGAGGAACGAGAGCACCGTGGCTGACACCACCACCCAGGACGCCGAGTTCGAGACCACCACGGACGGCGTCTACACGTCCGAGTCGAGCGGCCTCGCGTCCTCGGCCACCGACCGTCCCGCGGTCGTCGCCCCCGGCGCGGCCACCGGCCGTCGCAAGGAGGCCGTCGCCCGCGTGCGCATCGTGCCCGGCACCGGCGTCTGGACCGTCAACGGCAAGCCGCTGGAGGAGTACCTCCCGAACAAGCTGCACCAGCAGATCGCCAAGGAGGCCCTCGCGGCCATCGGCCTGGAGGACAGCTTCGACGTCGTCGCCCGCGTCACCGGTGGTGGCATGACGGGTCAGGCCGGCGCGCTGCGTCTCGGCGTGGCTCGCTCGCTCAACGGCATCGACGAGGAGGCCAACCGGCCCGTCCTGAAGAAGGCCGGACTCCTCACGCGCGACTCGCGCATCAAGGAGCGCAAGAAGGCCGGTCTCAAGAAGGCCCGCAAGGCTCCGCAGTACAGCAAGCGCTGATCCGCTCGTGGGTCGGATCTTCGGAACCGACGGCGTCCGGGGGCTCGCGAACCGCGACCTGACGGCAGAGCTCGCGGTCGACCTGGCCGTGGCTGCCGCTCACGTCCTGGGCGAGCGCGGGGCGTTCGCCGACAGCCGACCCACAGCGGTGGTCGCCCGCGACACGCGTGTCTCCGGACAGTTCCTGGAGGCCGCGGTCGTGGCCGGCCTGGCCTCGGCCGGGGTCGACGTGCACCGTCTGGGTGTCGTCCCGACCCCCGGCTGCGCCTTCCTGACCGAGCACCTGGCCGCCGACATGGGCGTCATGATCTCGGCCAGCCACAACCCGATGCCCGACAACGGCATCAAGTTCCTCGGTCGCGGCGGGCACAAGCTCGACGACCAGATCGAGCGCCAGATCGAGGACCGCCTCGAGGAGCCGTGGGACCGTCCGACCGGCGCCGACGTCGGCCGGGTCGGCGAGAGCCACGCCGGTCTCGGCGAGTACGTCCGGCACCTGGTCGCCTCGTCCCCGACGCGTCTGGACGGTCTGACGATCGTCCTGGACTGCGCCCACGGCGCCGCCCACGAGGTCGGTCCGCAGGTCTTCGAGGCGCTCGGGGCCGACGTCGTCACGATCAACGCGGCGCCCGACGGCACCAACATCAACGAGGGCGGTGGCTCCACGCACCTGGAGGGCCTGCAGGCCGCGGTGCTCCGCCACGGCGCTGACGCCGGCTTCGCCTTCGACGGCGACGCCGACCGCTGCCTCGCGGTCGACGCCGAGGGCACGGCCGTCGACGGCGACCAGATCCTCGCGATCCTGGCCGTCGCCGAGCACGAGGCCGGCACGCTGCACGACGACACGGTCGTCGTCACGCAGATGAGCAACCTCGGCTTCGTCCAGGCCATGGAGCGCGCCGGCCTGCGCACGGTGCAGACCGCGGTGGGCGACCGCTACGTCCTCGAGGCGATGCGCGCCGGCGGCTTCTCCCTCGGCGGCGAGCAGTCGGGCCACGTGATCCTGGCCGAGCACGCCACGACGGGCGACGGCGTCCTCACCGCGGTGCAGCTGTCGGCCCGCATGAAGCTCACGGGTCGCACGATCGCCGACCTCGCCTCGGTCATGACCCGGCTCCCGCAGGTGCTGGTCAACGTCACCGACGTCGACCGGGCCCGCAGCAGCTCCGACCCCGTCGTGCAGGGCGCCGTCACGGCGGCCTCGGCCGCGCTCGAGGGTCGCGGACGCGTGCTGCTGCGCCCGTCCGGCACCGAGCCGCTCGTGCGCGTCATGGTGGAGGCCCCCACGGCCGACGAGGCCTCGGCCGTCGCCGACCAGCTCGCCGACGTGGTCCGGGCCCAGCTCGCGCTCTGAGCTCGGTCGTGTCCACCCACCCCGCGCTGCGGTTCGAGGCCGGCGGGCTCGAACGGGACGACGTCGCCGCGCTCCTGGCCGAGCACCTGGCGGAGATGCGTGCCACGAGCCCGGCCGAGAGCGTGCACGCACTGCCCGTGGCAGCGCTGTCCGCGCCGTCCATCAGCTTCTGGACCGCGCGCGACGCCGACGACCTGGTGGGCTGTGGCGCCCTGAAGGACCTCGGCGGCGCCCACGCGGAGCTCAAGTCGATGCGCACCCGTGCCGCCGCCCGCGGACGAGGCGTCGGTGAGGCGATGGTGCGCCACCTCCTGGCCGAGGCACAGCGCGCCGGCATGCGCCGGGTCAGCCTCGAGACGGGCACCCAGGACCACTTCGCCCCGGCGCGACGCCTCTACGCCCGTCACGGGTTCACGGTCTGCTCACCCTTCGGCGAGTACCGGCTCGACCCGCACAGCGTCTTCATGACCCGGGAGGTCTGACGCGCGGACCTGGCACCCCGGGGGAGCGGTCCCCATGGCGGGCCGGTTCGATTCGCTCCTACGGTGAGGGCATCGTATTCTGCGGCGCACGGGCACACGCTCGATGCGGCGTCGGGGGACGATCGTCCCCGACGACGTGGGGGTGCGACCGGGAGGACGGGAATCGGGTGACGCAGACAGCAGCAGTGACGTGGACGCCCGACATCATGTCGGCCGGCGTCACGCTGGTCGCGGCCGGATCCACCCACGAGGGGGCGGTGCGCCGCCACAACGAGGACGCCTGGCTCGTCAGCCCGCCGGTCTACGTCGTCGCCGACGGGATGGGCGGTCACGCGGCCGGCGACGTCGCGAGCCGACTCGTGATCGAGGCGTTCGAGGAGCTCGCCGGACGCGACGACGTCACGGCGCCCGACATCGAGCGGGTGCTGGAGTCGTCCCGCACCGCGGTGTCGGCGCTGGCGACCTCGCCGGTCACCGCGCCCGGGTCCACCGTCGTCGCCGCGGTCTACGTCGTCGAGCGCGGTCGCGGGTACTGGCTGCTGGTCAACATCGGTGACTCCCGGGCCTATCTCCTGACGCCCGAGCGGCTCGAGCAGGTCAGCCACGACCACTCCCTGGTGCAGGAGATGATCGACGCCGGCGAGATCGACGAGCGCGAGGCACGGGTCCACCCCGACCGGCACGTGATCACCCGAGCGATCGGCGCCGTCGACGACGCCGCGGCCGACTTCACGCTGATGCCCGCGCGCGGGGGCACTCGTCTGCTGCTCTGCTCCGACGGGCTCACGGGCGAGCTCGACGACGAGCGCATCGAGCGCGTGCTGCGCGGGGGAGCCTCCGCCGCCGTCACCGCCGCGCGGCTCGTCGCCGCCGCGGTCGAGGCCGGCGGCCACGACAACGTCACGGCGATCGTGATCGACGTCATCGGCAGCGACATCCTGTCGCACGCCGACACGCTCGGGCACGGTCGCAGCGACCCGGAGGTCGACACCGTGCCGCAGGCGAGGAGCCACGCATGACGCCCGCCGACCTCCTGCGGAGGCCACCGTGGTGACGCACCGCTGGTACCGCCCCGGAGACGCCCTCGCCCTGGTCACGGGCGTGGGCGTCGTTGTGATCGACGCGGGCCACGAGCGCACGCTCGTCAAGCTGGCGGCCGAGCCGCTCGCGATCGAGCGCATCGTCCAGACGCTGACGGCCTCGGGCTGGCGCTCGGTCCCCGACTTCGCCTGCGCCGTCGCGGACCGCGACGAGGTGCGTGTCCTGGCGCGCGGGCGCTATCACGTCACGGTCGGGGAGGACGAGCTCGACGGGCACGGCGTCACGACCTGGACCGAGCGCGCGTGGCCGCTCGGCGACGTCCAGCGGGTCGAGGTGCGCGAGGCCGAGGCCTCCCAGACCGGCCAGCGCCTGCCGATCGGCTCCGGGGTCGTCCCGGTCTCGCAGATCTCGTGGCACCCCGATCTCGCCGCTCCGGTCGCACCTGCGCGACCGGCAGCCGCGCAGCCCGAACCGAAGCCGCAGCCGGAACCGAAGCCCGAGCCGGAACCGCAGCCGGAACCGAAGCCCGAGCCGGAACCGAAGCCGGAACCGAAGCCCGAGCCCGAGCCGGAACCGAAGCCCGAGCCCGAGCCCGAGCCCATGCCGAGACCCGTGGCCCCGGTCCCGGACTCCTCGGCCACGATCATCGAGACCGACGAGCTCGAGTTCGACGCGATGTTCGGCGTCACGGTCCCGGGCCGACGGCCCGAGGACGCGGCGGTCCGACCCGTCGAGAACGACCTCGACGAGGCCGAGGACGCCGTCGTCGCACCGGCCGGCGAGGTCGACCCGCACTCCGGCGACCACGACGGCCGCACGGTCGCGCGCGGCAGCCTTCCGCGCCGCGCACCCGACACCCAGGTCGCCGCCCGCCCCCGCGGTCCGGTCGTGACGCTCTCGCTCAGCTCGGGCGAGACCTGCGAGGTCACGACCCGGGCCCTGGTCGGCCGCAGCCCCCGCTCCACCGCCGCCACCGGCACGGGCCTGCCGCAGCTCGTGGTGGTCGACGACCCGTACGTCTCCGGCACGCACTTGGAGATCACGGTCGGCCCGACTACCGTTCGCGTGACGGACGTGTCGACGAACGGGACGACGCACACGCCGTTCGGGGGCTCGGAAGGGGTACTGGTGAAGGATGTCCCCACGGACGTGGGTGACGGTGCCGCGCTGCGCCTGAGTGACGACCTGACGATCACGGTCTCGATCGCCGGTCTGGCAGGTGCTCCGCGATGACCCGCCTGCGCAGCAACCCGCCGGCCCTCAACGGCTTCACCTTCGTCGACCACATCGGCGAGGGCGGCTTCGCCGACGTCTTCCTCTACCGCGACGCGCTCAACCGCCAGGTCGCGGTCAAGGTGCTGCTCGAGTCGGCCGTGCAGGCCGCCGAGCGCGACGTGTTCCACGCCGAGGCCAACTTGATGGCCCAGCTCTCCGACCACCCCTCGATCGTCTCGATCTTCCAGGCCGGGGTCAGCAACGACGGCCGCCCGTACCTCGTCATGGAGTACTGCCCCGCGCCGAACCTCGCCGCCCGCTACCGGGCCGAGCGCTTCTCGGTGCCCGACGCCCTCGAGATCGGCGTGCGCCTGGGCAGTGCGGTCGAGACCGCGCACCGGGCCGGCATCCTGCACCGCGACATCAAGCCGCACAACATCCTGACGAGCGCCTACGGCGCCCCGATGCTGACCGACTTCGGCATCGCCGCCACGACCCACGACATCGGCCCCGGCTCGACCGGCGTCTCCGTGCCGTGGTCCCCGCCCGAGGCGTTCTGGGACAACCCTCCGGCGGACGTCCGCAGCGACGTCTGGTCGCTCGGCGCGACGCTCTACACGCTGCTCGCGGGCCGCTCGCCGTTCGAGGTCCCCGGCGGTGCGAACGACAACGCGACCCTCATGACCCGCATCGAGCGGCAGCAGCCGGCGCGGATCAACCGCGGTGACGTCCCCGACTCGTTGATGTCGATCCTGGCGATGGCGATGAGCAAGGACGTCGCGTCGCGGCAGCCGTCGGCGCTCGCGCTGGCCTCGGCCCTCTACGACGTCCAGCTCGAGCTGGGCCTGCCGCCGACCCGCATCGAGGTGCTCGACGCCTCGGCGGCGCCCGGCCCGAAGGAGGACGAGGACCGCACCCGCGTCCGCCCGGTCTCGGTCATCGACCCGCAGGAGCGCGCCGACGGCACGCGCCTGCGCCCCGTCGTCGTCGAGGGCATCGACGACCGCACCCACGTGCGGCCCGTGCCCGCCGGCCCGCCGTCCCCGGGCCCGGCTCCCGCGCCGCCCGGTCACGTCGCGCCGCCGGCCCCGGCCCGGGCGGTCAGTGCTCCGGCGCCCGCGCCGTCGCCGATGGCACCAGCTCCCCGTCCTGCGGCACCGGCGGCCCCCGCGCCGCTCCCGGCGGTCGGCTTCGGCCCCGCCGCGCCAGCGCCCGCCACGACCACCGCACCCGCCGAGCCCGAGCGACGCCGTCGCTCGCCGTGGGTCTGGATCGGCGGCCTCGTCGTGCTGCTCGTGATCGCCGGGCTGGTCACGACGGCGCTCCTGAACGGGACCTCGTCGAGCCGCGACCAGACCGACGACCTCGACGACCCGCAGCGCCAGGACCCGACCGACGTGATCGGCGACGCCCCGCAGGCGCCCGTCGAGCTCACGGGCACGGTCGACGGCGGGCTCGTCACCTTCACCTGGGTCAATCCCGACCCGGAGGAGGGCGACACGTACGTCTGGATGCGGGCCGGTGACGGCCAGCTGAACACGGCCAACGAGGTCACCGAGCCGACGCTGAGCATCCGGGGAACCGAGGGCCAGACGACCTGCATCGTCGTCATGGTCAAGCGAGCCGACGGGCGGACCTCGCCCGCCGACGAGTCCGCGCCGGTGTGCGCGGTCTGACGGGCCATGGGGGGCACGGGGGCATGAACGACCATCGCGACGTCGAGCACGACGACGACCTGGACGACGACCTGACGTCCGACGACGACACCCAGGACGAGGTGTCGCGCCTGACCGTGGAGTTCTGCGGCGAGGAGTACGACATCGAGGTCGGCGACACCTTCACGATCGGCCGCGAGGCCGACCTGGTCGTCGACGAGGACAACCCCTACCTGCACCGCCAGCTGGTCGACCTGCGTCACGAGCGCGGTCTGTGGTGGATCACCAACGTCGGATCGCGCCTGTCGCTGACCGTGACCGGCGAGGCCGGCACGCTCCAGTCGGTCGTGGGCCCGGGCTCGCAGGTGCCGGTCGTGCTGCCCGAGCTCGCGGTCCTGTTCACCGCGGGCGAGACGACGTACGAGGTCAACGTGCACAGCGAGGCGCCGACGTTCGTCGTCAGCCCCCACCAGGACCTCGACCAGCCGGCCGGCGACCGCACGCTCGGCGCCGTCGAGCTGACCCCGACCCAGTTCCGCCTGATCCTGGCGCTGGCCGAGGGCTCCCTGCGGCGCGCCGGCACGGGCATCAGCGAGCTGCCCAGCAACGCCAAGGCCGCCGAGCGCCTCGGCTGGCCGATCACGACGTTCAACCGCAAGCTCGACAACGTCTGCGACAAGTTCTCGGCCGCCGGGGTCAAGGGCCTGCGCGGTGGCGCCGGGCGTCTGGCCACGAACCGTCGCGCCCGCCTCGTGGAGTACGCCGTGGCCGCGCGCATCGTGCGGCCCGAGCACCTGGAGCTGCTGGACGAGCCCGGCGGTGACGGATGAGCCCCCGCGCCGGAGCACGCCGTGCCGTGTCGCTCCCCGCGGCCGCCCGCAGCCCGCGCTTTCGCCGGTGGCGCAAGGTCGCGTCCGGAGCGTCGCTCGCCCTGGTCTCCTCGCTGCTGGTCGTCCTGGCCTTCCGGGCCGACGGCACGCCGGTCACCGACGTCGAGCTGCACGACGGCAGCGTCTGGGTCTCGAACTCCCAGCGCCTCCTGATCGGTCGACTCAACCCGCAGATCAAGCAGCTCGATCTCGGTGTCTCGACCGACTCCGCCGACGTCGACATCTTCCAGAACGCCTCGACGGTCTTCATCGACAACCAGGGCGACACCCGCACGCTGCGCCAGGTCGACGTCGCCCGCGCGGTGGCCTCGGACCCGGTCGAGCTGCCGGAGTCGGTCGACGCGGCGTTCGGCGGCCACACGATCGCGATGCTCGACACCGAGACGGGCCAGTTCTGGGTGCGCTCGAGCCAGAACCTCACGGCCTTCGCGGCCAAGACCGAGCCCGAGCTCCTCAAGGTCGGCAGCGACGGCGCCGTGGCCGTCAGCACCAGCGGCGTCGCCTACGTCCTGGACCGCACGTCCGGGGTCGTCACGAGCTTCGCGCTCGCCGAGGACGGCACGCCGACGCAGGAGAACACCTGGGAGATCGGCAGCGGGATCGGCGCCGGTGCCCAGCTCACGGTCGTCGGGTCGACGCCCGTGGCCTACGACGCCTCCCAGGGCGAGGTCTTCCGACCCGGCGCCGACCCGGTGCGGATCGACACCGAGAAGCCGGCGGCCGTGCGCCTGCAGGCTCCGAGCGCGGCCGGCGGCACGCTCTACATCGGCACGTTCGAGGGCCTCTTCTCGACCTCGCCGACCGGCGGGGACCTGACCCAGCTGAAGCAGCCCGCCGTGGCCGGCGACCCCGCCGCGCCCGTCGTGCTCGACCGCTGCGTCCACGCGGCCTGGGCCGACGACAGCGCGGTCGACGACGGCAAGGCCGAGTCCTACACCCGTCTGTGCGAGGGCGAGCGCGACTTCCACAAGGCGATCCCGGGCGTGACGTCCGCCGCCAACCTGGTCTTCCGCGTCAACCGCGACGTGGTCGTGCTCAACGACACGGTCTCGGGCGACTCCTGGATGGTGCAGAAGGACTCGCTCGACCGGGTCAACAACTGGGACGACGTCGACCCCAACACACAGCGCCAGGAGCTCGAGAAGCAGGAGGTCGAGGACCCCGACGAGCAGCCGGAGAACCGGCCGCCGGTCGCGAACCCCGACGCCCTCGGTGCCCGCCCGGGTCAGGCGACGATCCTGCCGGTCGTGCTGAACGACACCGACCCGGACCGCGACCTCATCACGATCACGAAGGTCACCCACGTCAGCGGACCCGAGCCGCAGAGCGGCTACGCCGTCGTCGGCAACGACACCCAGGTCCAGGCGACGTTCGCCCCCGACGCCGTCGGCGACGCGATCCTCCGCTACGACATCGCCGACGGACGCGGGGGCACCGCCTCCACCGAGGCCACGATCACGATGCGCGGGCCCAGCGAGAACCTCGTCCCGGTCAAGCTGCCCGACCGCAACACCTCGCTGACGGTGGCCCAGGGCCAGCGCAACGCGGTGTTCGTGCTGGCCGACTGGCTCGACCCCGACGGCGACGACGTCACGGTCACCTCCGCCGTGCCCACGGGTGAGGGACAGGTCGAGTTCCGTCCCGACGGCACCGTCGAGTTCATCGACACCCTCGGCCAGGTCGGTCAGAACGGCGTCGAGATCACGGTCTCCGACGGTCGTGGTGGCGACGTCACGGCGGTCGTGCCCGTCAACGTCGTCGCGGCCACCTCGGCCGCGCCCGAGCCGGTCGCCGACCGCGCCGTGGGCGTCGCCGGCACCAAGGCCCTGGTCGAGCCGCTGCTCAACGACGGCAACCCCACCGGTGTCCCGCTGACGCTCACCGACGTCGGACGCGTCGACGGGGTCGAGGTCGTCGTCGACGCGATCGCCGGCACCTTCACCGCCACCGCGCAGCGCCCCGGCACGTACTACCTGCCGTACACCGCCGCCAACGTCGACCGTTCCGCGACCTCGGTCGTGCGCCTGGACGTCAAGGCCCCGAGCGAGGCCAACTCCGCCCCGGTCGCGGTCAAGGACCAGGGTGTCCTCCCGGCCGGCGGGTCCGTGCTGGTCGACGTCCTGGCCAACGACTACGACCCCGACGAGGACGTCCTGGTCGTGCAGGGCGTCGAGGTCGCCGACGGCGTGCCGCTGAAGGCCGTGCTGCTCGAGAACAGCATGCTCCGCGTCGAGGCGACGGGCGACCTGACCGAGCCCGCGCAGATCGACTACATCGTCTCGGACGGCGAGGAGACCGCCCGCGGCGCCGTCGTCATCAGCCCCGGCTCGCTCCGCGAGAACCGCGCTCCCGTCGTCAACGAGGACTACCAGACGATGCGGGCCGGCTCCGTGGCGACGGTCTCGGTGCTCGACAACGACTCCGACCCCGACGGCGACGAGCTCAGCCTCGTGCAGGAGGACCTCGTGGTCGACGAGGCCACGACCGAGGCCGGACTGCTGGTCTTCGTCTCGGGCGACGACCTCAAGGTGCGGGCCCCGCAGGAGCCGGGCCAGTACTCCTTCACCTACGGCGTCCGCGACGCCCGCGGGGTCCGGGTCGCGTCCACGGTGTGGCTCACGGTCAAGCCCGACACCGCCGAGGGCAACAGCGCGCCCCGGCCCAACCCGATCGTCGACCGCGCGATCGTGGGCAGCACGGTGCGGATCCCGCTCAACGTGCAGGGCGCCGACCCCGACGGCGACGCGGTGGGCTTCAAGAGCGTCGTGCAGGCTCCGCAGAAGGGCCGCATCGTCGCGACCGGCGCCGACTGGGTCGAGTACGAGCCGTTCGAGGGCGAGGCCGGCACCGACGTCTTCAGCGTCACGGTGGCCGACAAGTACGGTGCGTCCGCCCCCGCCGAGGTCCGCATCGGCGTGATCCCGCAGGCCCCCGTCAACCAGGCGCCCGTCGCCCTCAACGACGAGCTGCTGGTCAAGCCGGGCAAGAAGATCCAGTTCGACCCGCGCCTCAACGACGCCGACCCCGACGGCGACCCGATCGACCTGCTGGCCGAGCTCTCGACCCCGCCGGGCTCGGACGCGCGCGTCTCGGGCACGTTCATCGAGGTCACCGCGCCCGAGCCGACCGGTGGAGAGACGTCGTCGGTCTCGGTCGGCTACACGATCAGCGACGGCCTGGGCGGCACGGGCAACGCGTTCTTCGTCCTGAGCGCCAGCGAGGACGCACCCTTCCACGCCCCGATCGTGCGCGACGACTCCGCCGACCTCGCCGAGGTGACGGGCAAGACCCCGGGCGACGCCGCGCTCGTCGACGTGCTCGAGAACGACGGCGACCTCGACGGCCGTGTCGAGGACCTCGAGATCGAGATCGTCGACCAGGACGTCAGCCGGGTCGAGGACCGTCAGCTCGAGGTCACGCTGAAGGCCGAGGACCAGGTCGTCGCCTACAAGGTCGTCGACGCCGACGACCAGATCGCCTACGGCTTCGTGTTCGTCTCGGGCACCGACAGCGCCCCGCCGACGATCAACCCCGAGACCGTCCCGGTCGAGACGCCGATGAACACGCCGATCGAGATCGAGCTGGCCGACGTCGTCCTGGTCCGCGACGGCCGGGTGCCGGTGCTGACGACCTCGGACGTCATCACGGCGCAGCGCTCGGACGGCTCGGCGCTGGTGCGCGAGGGCGAGGACGACCGCGTCGTGTTCACCCCGCAGGCCGACTACGTCGGACCCGCCTCGATCACGGTCGAGGTCACCGACGGCGACGGACTCAACGACCCCGAGGGCAAGCGGTCGCTGCTCACGATCCCGATCGACGTCACGCCGGACGGCAACGTCCCGCCGACGATGCGCACCGTCCGCATGGTCGTGGCCGACGACGGCGAGCCGTCGCAGCTCGACCTGGTCAACGCGGCCAAGGACGCCAACGAGGACGACGAGCTGAGCTTCGAGATCACGGGCGTCGAGGGCCCGGTCGACGCCGACATGGACGGCGACACCGTGATCGAGGTGTCGGCGCAGGACGGCGCCTCGGCCGGCGACACCGCGACGATCGACGTCGTCGTCGACGACGGCTCGGTGCAGGTGCCGGGACAGGTGCTGGTTGAGATCTCCAGCTCGACCCGGCCGCCCATCACGGTCGCCCCGATCCGCATCGACGCGACGGCGGGCAACCCGGTCGCGATCGACGTCGCCGACTACGCGACGAACCCGTACGCCGACGACGACGAGCCGCTGAAGCTCTCGAACGTCGAGATCGAGAACGGCGACGGCTCGGTCTCGGGCGTGCAGGGCACCGAGTTCACGGTGACCCCGAAGGCCGACACGTTCGGCACCGTCACGGTGCGGTTCACGGTCTCGGACGCCTCGGGCGACCGGCTGCGCGACGTCGTCGGCCGGGCCACCGTCACGGTCGCCGGCCGCCCCGAGGCGCCCGGACGCCCGCAGGTCACGACGACCGAGGCCCGCTCGGTCGTGCTGACCTGGTCGGCGCCGAGCGACCGGGGTGCCCCGATCACGGGCTACCAGGTCACGGGCTCGGGCGGCGTCAACCAGGAGTGCGCCTCCACGACGTGCACGATCGCCGGGCTCAACCCGGGCGACGCCTACACGTTCACGGTCGTCGCGGTGAACCGCGTCGGCGAGAGCGATCCCAGCCCGGCGTCCGCGCCCGTCACGCCGGACAAGATGCCCGACGTCATGGCGCCGCCGCAGATCGCGATCCAGCCGACCGCGATGGACGGTCAGCTCCAGCTCTCCTGGGCGCGCCCCGGCAACGAGGGCTCCGAGATCACGTCCTACGAGATCAAGATGGTCGGCTCCGGGCAGTCGCAGACCGTCCCCGGCGGCTCGACGTCGTACACGTGGGGCGGCCTGGTCAACGGCACGACGTACCAGTTCCAGATCCGGGCGATCAACAAGACGCCGACCCAGCAGCAGTTCTCGCCGTCGTCGGCGGCCGTCGCCCCGTTCGGCGTGCCGGCGACGATGTCGGCCCCGGTCGCCGAGGCGCGCAACAACGGCGCGGCCGGCGGCCGGACGATCCGGGCCCTCTGGGAGCCCTCGGACGACAACGGCGACCCGATCGCCGGGTACCGCCTGACGACCTACGCCAACGGATCGGTCCTGCGCACCGAGGAGCTGCCCGCGGGCACCGTGTCGCGCACCTACGACGGCGTCGAAAACGGCGTCGACTACTCGTTCACGGTCGAGGCCCGCAACCGCGCCGGCTGGTCGCCGTCACCGAGCCCCCGCTCGAACGTCGTCAAGCCCTTCGGTCCGGCGAGCGCTCCGCAGATCACGGGCGCCGCCGAGGGCGACGGCCGCTTCGACCTGCAGATCATCACGCCGGCCGACGACGGCGGCTACCCGGTGCGCGCCTACCAGGTGACGGGCGCCGGTGGCACGAAGACCGTCAACGCCCCGACCCAGGCCGAGGGCGCCGCGACGACCCTGACCGTGACCGGCGTGGCCAACAGCGAGCAGGGGTACCAGGTCCGCATCACCCCGCTCAGCGGCGACAACGGCAACCTCCCGGGCGCCCAGTCGAACGCGTACGGCCCGATCCGCCCCAACGGCCCCCCGAACGCGCCCACCAACGTCCAGGCCAGCCGCGACGGTCGCACCGCGATCAACTACTCGTGGTCGCGTCCCGCGACGAACGGTCGACCCATCTCGGGCTTCGAGTACCGCATCGACGGTGGCGGCGGGTGGCAGCCCACCAACGGCACGAGCTTCCGCGGCACGGGCTACGAGCCGGGCACGCGCCACACGATCGAGGTCCGCACGGTCGACTCCGAGGGACGCAAGTCCGAGCCGAGGTCGGCCGCGGCCACGACCGAGGACTACAACCCCCGGGTCACGACCGGGTACACCGGCGGCACGAGGTTCGGGTTCCCCGAGGTCTACATCAACGGTGACGACCTGCCCAACGGCAGCTACACGATGACGCTGCACAAGACGGTCAACGGTGACCTGCTCGACGGCACCCAAGCGCGCCAGGTCAACGCCTCGAACAACCAGGTCCGCGATTTCGGGTCGTCGTGCGCCCCGGGTGGCGGCAGCAACCAGTACTACGCCCAGCTGAAGAACAACTCGACCGGCAGGGAATACAAGTCCGGCAACGTCACCTTCCAACGCTGCCCCGGTACCTAAGGACATCCATGACACTCACCCCCGACCAGACGCAGTGGTTCGCCACGACGTTCGGCCAGCTCGTCGGCAACGTCGAGCAGGCCGTCGTCGGCAAGACCCACCAGATCCAGCTCGCGATGGCCTGCCTGCTGGCCGAGGGCCACCTGCTGCTCGAGGACTTCCCCGGCACGGGCAAGACCTCGCTGGCGCGGGCGATCGCGCAGACGCTCAAGGGCCGCCAGAGCCGCATCCAGTTCACCCCCGACCTGCTGCCGAGCGACGTCACGGGTGTCACGATCTTCGACCAGAAGACGCAGCAGTTCGAGTTCCACCCGGGCCCGATCTTCGCCGACATCGTCCTGGCCGACGAGATCAACCGCGCCTCGCCCAAGACGCAGTCGGCGCTGCTGGAGGTCATGGAGGAGGGCCAGGTCACGGTCGACGGGAACACGCACCGCGTCGGACGCCCGTTCATGGTCATCGCGACGATGAACCCGATCGAGCAGGCGGGCACCTACAAGCTGCCCGAGGCGCAGCTCGACCGCTTCCTGATGAAGACCACGTTGGGCTACCCCGACCACGCCAGCACGCTCAAGATCCTCGCCGCGACGGCCACCAAGGCGTCCGCGACGGGCCTCGAGCCGCTCATCACGACCGATGCGGTCGCCTCGATGATCGACCTGGCCGCCCTCGTCCACGTCGACGACGTCGTCCTGGAGTACGTCACGACCCTGCTCGCCGAGACGCGCAGCGCCCCCGAGGTGCAGCTCGGCTGCAGCGTGCGCGCGGGCCTGGCGCTCGTGCGGGTCGCGAAGGTGTGGGCGGCGGCCTCGGGCCGTCACTACGTGCTGCCCGACGACATCAAGGTGCTCGCGATCGCGACGTTCGCGCACCGGATGATCCTCGACCCCGAGGAGGAGTTCCGCGGGCTCACCTCCGAGGCCGTCGTGCAGCGTCTGCTGGACACCGTGCCCGCCCCGCAGGAGCGCGCTGCCGGATGAGCGCGAACGCGGTGGATCACCGGATCAGGGGGGTGCGTCGTCGCACCCTCCAGCTGGTGCTCCGTGCGCGCGACCAGGTCGTGCGCACGACGGCGACCCCGCGTCGCTGGCTGCGGCCCGTCACCGAGGTCACGAGCGGAGCCGCGGCGGCGGTCGCCGTGGTCACGATCGTGGTCGGACTCGTCGGGTGGCGGTTCGGCTGGCTCGAGCTCCTGCTCGGCTTCTGGCTCGGACTCGCGCTGCTGCTCGTGTGCGCGCTGTTCGTCCTGGGCCGGCACCAGCTCTCGGCGCGCTTCGACCTGGGCCGTGACCGCGTCGTGGTGGGGGAGCGGGCCAACGGCGCGATCTTCGTCAGCAACGCCAGCCGCCGCCGCAGCCTGCCGGTCACGATCGAGCTGCCCGTCGGGCGCGGCAGCGCCGCGTTCCACGTGCCCTCGCTGCGCATCGGCGACGAGCGCGAGGAGCTGTTCGCGATCCCGACGCAGCGCCGCGCGATCATCCCCGTGGGCCCGGTGCTGTCGGTCCGCTCCGACCCGTTCGCCCTGTTCCGTCGCGAGCAGCCCCTGACCGAGGACCACCTGCTGTACGTCCACCCGCGCACCGTGCGGCTCGAGAGCTCGGCGACCGGTCTGATCCGCGACCTCGAGGGCCAGACGGTCCGCAAGCTGTCCACCAGCGACGTCGCCTTCCACGCCCTGCGGCCGTACGTGCCCGGCGACGACCGTCGCTACATCCACTGGAAGTCCACCGCGCGCACCGGCACGCTGATGGTGCGCCAGTTCGAGGAGACCCGCCGCTCGCACCTGCTCGTGGCGCTCAGCACGCGCCTGGACGACTACGGCACCGACGACGAGTTCGAGCTCGCGGTCTCCGTCGCGGGCTCCCTGGGCGTGCAGTGCCTCGGTGAGGGCCAGACGCTCAGCGGGTCCACCTCCACGCGACGCCTCCGCACCCCCACCGTGCAGCAGTGGCTCGACCAGCTCGCGGGTGTGGAGTACGAGCCCACCTCGCCGCGCCTGTCCGAGCTCGTGCGCCGCTTGGTCCGCGAGGTCTCGGGCGCCAGCGTCGCGGTGCTCGTGTGCGGCTCGCTCGTCGACCCCGTCGAGCTGCGTCGCGCCCGTCGCTTCCTGCCGGTCGACGTCCGCACGATCGTCGTGCAGGTGCGCCCCGGCGCCGAGACCGCGGTGCACCCGGTCGGTGACCTCGACATCGCCGTGCTCGGCGGGCTCGAGGACCTGGCGCCCACGATGCGGAGGCTCGCGACGTGAGCACCTCCACGACGGGACGCACCCCGGGCCGCGCCACCGGGCGCACCGCCCGCACCCTCGACACGACCGAGCACCGGTCACGGCCGCTGACCGCGCCGTCGGCGCTCCTGGACCTCGTGGCGCTCCTCGCGATCGGCCTGGTCGCGGCCAGCCCGCTCGCCGACGCCTACGGCGGTTGGCGCTGGGCCGCCGCGGTCGGTGGCGGCCTGGCTCTCGGCCTGGTCGTCGCCCTCACGTCGCGCCTGGCCCAGCTCGGCCCCTGGCTCACCGCCGGCGCCCTCGTGCTGGTCTACCTCGTCGTGGGTCCGGCTCTGGCGACGCCCGACCTCGCCGCCGGGGGCGTCGCGCCCAGCCCTGACGCGATCCGGACGCTGCTCAGCGGCGTCGTCGACGCCTGGCGCGACTCCCTGACCCTGATCGCCCCGCTCGGCAGCACCGGCAACGTGCTGATCGTGCCGTGGGTCGTCGGCCTCGTCGGGGGTGCCGTGGCCGGCGTCCTCGTGTGGCGCAGCCGCTGGCCGGGAGCCGCGGCCGTCGTCGTGCTCGGCATCCTCGGCATCTCGGTCGCGTTCGGCACCGCGAACGCTGAGCACACGACGGTGCGCGGCATCGTCCTCGCCGTGCTGCTCCTGATGTGGATCCGCTGGCGCTCGATGAGCGGCTCGCGGGCCGCGTGGGTGCGCCGGGGCGTCCTGGGTGCGCTGACGCTCGCGATCGTCGCGGGCGCCGCGGTGGGGGCCACGACGCTGCTCGACGGCGACCGCCGCGAGGTGCTGCGCGACCACGTCGACCCGCCGTTCGACCCACGCGACTACCCGAGCCCGCTCTCGAAGTTCCGGGCCTACACCGACCAGCTCAACCTCAAGACCACGCCGATGTTCCAGGTCGACGGCGTGGAGGGCGGCACGCTGGTGCGCGTCGCCACGATGGACTACTTCGACGGGATCGTCTGGAACGTCACCGGGGGAGCGGGTTCGGGCGACGCCTCCGGCACGTTCGTCCGCTTCCGCGACGAGGCCGCCTCCGGCGACACGACCGAGGTCACCGTCACGATCGACCAGTACACGGGCGTCTGGGTGCCGTCGGTCGGCGACAGCCAGTCCGTCACGGTCCGCGACGTCGACGGGAACGTCGACGCCGACCGCTCGGTCAACGTGCTGCACAACCAGCCCACGGGCACCGTCGCGCAGGTCGGCGGGGTCGGCCCCGGCACGACCTACGAGTTCGAGACGGTGCTGCCCGACGCTCCCTCGGAGGAGGAGATCGTCGACGCCGCCCGTCAGCAGGGGGTCGAGCTCGAGGCCCCCGTCGGCGTCCCGGAGAACCTGACCAAGCTGGTCGAGACCTGGATCGGCGACGCGGGGGGAGCCGGCGGCGACGGCGCGACGGCACAGGTCCTCGCGCAGCGCTTCAAGGACGACGGGTTCTACAGCGACGGCAAGCCGAGCGGCTACCCCTCGGCCGCGGGCCACGGCGTCAAGCGCGTCTCGGACCTCGTCGAGCGTCCGCGGCAGATGGTCGGCAACGACGAGCAGTACGCGTCGGCGCTCGGCGTGGCGCTGCAGAACCTCCAGGTCCCGGCCCGGGTCGTGATCGGCGCCGAGGTGCCCGCCAGCGGCGCGGTGACCGGCGACGACATGCACGCCTGGGTCGAGGTCGCGCTCGACGGCCTCGGCTGGGTGCCGCTGACCCCGACCCCGCCGGACGACCAGATCCTCAAGGAGGAGCAGGAGGAGCCGGACCCCGTCCCGCAGCCCTACCTGCCGCAGCCGCCGCAGGTGCCGCAGGAGCCGGGCCAGGCCGACCAGGCCCCTCCGCAGGGTGCCGGCGAGAACACCGGGTTCGACCTGTGGGGCCTGATCCTGGCGATCCTCGGCGTGCTCTGGACGATCGTGAAGATCCTCCTGCTGCTGACCCCCATCTGGGGCCTGCTGCTCGTGAAGTGGTGGCGACGCCGTCGCCGACGCAGTGCGGGCGACCCGGTGACCCGCCTCAGCGGTGGCTGGCGCGAGGTCACCGACCGGGCGCGCGACCTCGGTGTGCGGCTGCCGGTCAGCAACACCCGGCACCAGAACGGCCTCGTGCTCGACGGACGGTTCCCCGAGGCCGGCGCCCCGACGCTCGCCTCGGTCGCGGACCGGCACGTCTTCGCGCCGGGGGAGCCCACCCCCGACGAGGTCGACGCCTACTGGAGCGACGTCCGCACGGCCCTGGCGCGGATGCGCACCTCGGTGCCGTGGTGGCGCCGCTGGGTCGCGGTGCTCTCGCCGGCCAGCATCCCGTGGCGCCAGCTCGGCCGTCGCGTCACCTCCCGGGCCCGCCGTCTGGGAGCATCAGCACGTCGGTCCGCGCCCGCTCGCTGGGTCTCGGACCGAGCCGCGGCGCGGCGGCGTCGCCAGCACACGAAGGATCGGAAGGGAACCCCCTCATGACGGACCTGCCCCGCCCGGAAGACCGTGTCGGCACCGTGACCGGACCGTTCGCGTCGCTCGGCGCCCGCTTCGGCGGGTTCCTGATCGACCGGATCATCCTGCTCGCGCTCGTCTCGCCCGCGGCCGCGCTCTACTACGTCGCGTTCGAGGACGGCAGCCCCGGCGGCCGTCAGCTGTTCTTCGCCGGCATCCCGACGGTGCTGACCCTGATCTTCCTGATCGTGCAGTGGGTCAACCTGTCCCGCAACGGGTTCACGGTCGGCGGGCGGCTCGTCGGCATCTCGGTGCTGCGGGCCGAGGGTGGCCAGCCGCTGGGCTTCGGCAAGGCGCTGCTGCGCACGATCGTGCTGGGCCTGATCCAGGGCGTCCCGTTCCTCGTCCTGGTCGCGATGATCCTCAGCCGTGGTGATGAGAAGCGGCAGGCCTGGCACGACAAGGCGGTCGGCGCCGTCGTCGTCAAGGGCACTCCCGAGTCGATCGTCGAGGCCGCCGAGCGTCGTGCGCGGCAGGCACCGATCGAGCTCAGCGGTCAGCGCGTCATGCTCGACAGCTTCGCCCCGCCGGCCGGTCTCGCGACGCCCGAGGCGGCCCCGGCCCCGTGGGCGCCGCCCGTGCAGTACGCGGGTCCGCCGACCGAGCTTCCGACCCAGTACCCCGACCAGCAGGTCCCGTCCGCGGCGATCGCGGGCGACACCTCGCCGACGCCGCCCACCGCGCCCCCGGCCGCACCTGCGCCGCCGGCTCCCGCCCCGACGCCTGCGCCGTCCGCTCCGCCCGTCGGTCCGCCGTCGTCGTCGCGGTCCGAGATGCCGCCCCTCCCGCCGCCGCCCGGACCGGTCGAGGAGCCGGCGCCCGAACCGGAGCCTGCCCCCGAGCCGGAGCCCCTGCCGGAGCCCGAGCCGACTCCGCCGCCGGCACCCGCCGCCGCTCCGGCGTCGGTCGAGCCGGCCGCCCCGATCGCCCCGCCGACCGGATCAGGTCGTCTCATCACCTCGGTGCCCGGGTTCCCCGGCTCCGGCGGCACTCCGCCGACGAGCCCCCCGGCCCCCGAACCGGCCAGCCCCGAACCGGCCAGCCTCGAGCAGGCGAGTCCCGAGGTCGACGTGCCCGCCCCCGTGCCCGGACCGCGGCACGCGGGGCCCGCACGTGAGGACGAGGAGCAGGCCCCTGCCGCTGCCGCTGCCCCGGAGCCGGAGCCTGCGGCCTCCGAGCCGGCTCCCGAGCCCGAGCCCGTCGCGTC
This sequence comes from Aeromicrobium alkaliterrae, assembly GCF_039529015.1. NCBI lineage: Bacteria > Bacillati > Actinomycetota > Actinomycetes > Propionibacteriales > Nocardioidaceae > Aeromicrobium > Aeromicrobium alkaliterrae. The sequence goes on along the minus strand of NZ_BAAAME010000010.1, from coordinate 191,159 downwards.
CGAGCCCATCGACGCCAAGACCCAGATCGGCCAGCGTCGCTCGGCCCGGCCCACGTGGGTCCTGGTCAGCGAGGACGGCCGTCGCATCGCCGTCACGTCGACCGTCGTCGTGGGTCGCGACCCCGACACGGGCGACCACACGGGCGCCCTGCCGGCGGCGATCCCCGACCCGGAGCGCAGCGTGTCGAAGACGCACGCCGTGCTGACCGTCTCGGGCGGAGCCCTGCGGGTCGACGACCTGCACTCGACCAACGGCACCCACGTGCTGAGCCACGGCGTCGAGTCGGCGGTCCAGCCGGGCACGCCGCTGGAGATCCAGACCGGTGACACGGTCTGGTTCGGCGACCGCGCCTTCGTGGCGGAGCACGGATGAGGCTCAAGCTCTCCCTGCAGCGCGTCACGGGTCCCACGACCGACGTCGTGCTGGTGACCGAGCCGACCGCCCACGTCGGCGACGTGGCCCGCGAGCTGCTCGAGCAGGACCCGGAGGCGGGTCAGGCCGCGCGCTCGGCCGAGGAGGTCACGCTCGCCGTGACCCCGCTGGGCGGGGGACGGCCGACGGTGCTCTCGCCCGACCGCATCCTGGGCGAGTCGCCCGTGGCGTCCGGCAGCGTCGTGTCGGTCGTGGAGGCCGTCGGTGGCTCCCGCTCGACGGTCGTCGCGGCGACGATGCGCATCGAGTCGGGCCCCGACGCCGGCCGCCAGGTCAACCTGCCGCCGGGCTCGTCGGTCATCGGCCGTGACGCGAGCGCCGACGTCGTGCTGGGCGACCAGTTCGTCTCCAAGCGGCACGCCCGCGTCGAGGTCGGGGCCGCGATCGAGGTCGTCGACCTGAACTCGGCCAACGGCATCGCGGTCGACGGCGTCGTGGTGTCCCGCGTCGCGATGCTGCCGGGCCAGACCGTGCAGCTGGGCGACACGCGCCTGTCGTTCGCGATGGTCGCCGGTCTGCCGACGGTCTCGAGCACCGAGATCCGCGGCGGCGTGATCCCGTTCAACCGCTCGCCGCGCGTCGAGGAGCGCTACCCCGACCACGAGCACCCGCGGCCCACGGTGCCGATCGAGCCGACCCCGCAGCCGTTCCCGTTCCTCATGATGGTCGCGCCGATCGTCATGGGCACCGCGATGTTCACCATCACGGGCAACCCGATGTCGCTGCTGTTCGTCGCGATGGCGCCCCTGATGATGACGAGCAACTTCGTCAACCGGAAGCTGCGCAACAACCGCACGCTCGCGATGGACTCCGAGAAGTTCACCGAGCAGCTGCGGGTCCTGGAGGATCGCCTGCGCACCGCGATGCCGGAGGAGCACCGGGTCCGTCAGGCCGAGACGCCGGCCGTCGCGCTGGTGTACCAGGCCGGTCTCGAGCGCAGCGACCTGCTGTGGACCCGCCGGCCCGAGCACTGGACGATGCTGAACCTGCGACTCGGCACCGCGACGCTGCCGTCGCGCCACACCGTCGCCCAGGCGCACGACATGGACGAGGGCATCCCCAAGTTCACGCGGATGCTCGAGGAGGTCGAGGACCGGTACCGGGACGTCCCCGACGTCCCGGTCGTCGAGTCGCTGTACACCGCCGGAGCGCTGGGGGTCGTGGGCCCGGCCCAGCACGCCGCCGACGCGGTGCGCGGCGCGTTGCTGCAGATCAGCGGGCTGCACTCGCCGGCCGAGGTCGTGCTCGCGGCGATCGCCAGCCCGGACGAGACCCCGGCGATCGACTGGATGCGGTGGCTGCCGCACACCAGCTCGCCCCAGTCACCCCTGTCCGGTTCCCACCTCGTGGACACCCAGACCACCGCGACGGCCCTGGTCGGTGCGCTCGAGCAGCTCGTCGACGAACGCCTCGGCCGCCGGGCCAGCGAGCCCGCCGAGCGGCTGGGGCCGCTCGCGAGCGAGCTCGAGTCGACCGCCCGCGGCGGCTCGGTCGGCGAGGTCACCGACAAGAGCGACGACGACGACGTCGCCCTGCCGATGGTCGTCGTCCTCGTCACCGAGGACGCGCCGATCGACCGCCCCCGCGTCGTGCAGCTGTTCGAGCGGGCGCACAAGGTCGGGGTGTTCCCGATCTGGGTCGGCTCGACCCGCAACCGGCTGCCCGCGATGTGCCGCACGTTCCTGGACGTCACGAGCGGTCTCGGTGCGGCGCAGGCGCACTTCGTGCGGCACGGCCAGATCGTGGCCGACGTGCGGGTCGAGGGCGTCAGCGTCGAGCACGCCCAGCGCTTCGCGATGGCGCTCGCGCCCCTCGCCGACGACGGTGCCGTGACCGACGACTCCAGCGACCTGCCGCGCCAGGTCTCCATGGTCACGCTGCTCGGCACCGACATGCGGTCGTCGGGCGAGGCCGTGCTGGACCGCTGGCGGCAGAACTTCTCGGTGCACGAGCGGGACAAGCCGCCGCGCCCCCTCCCGCGCAACGGCACCCTGCGTGCCCTGGTGGGTCAGGGCGCGGTCGACGCGATGCACCTGGACCTGCGCTCGCAAGGTCCGCACGCGCTCGTCGGCGGCACGACCGGTTCGGGCAAGAGCGAGTTCCTGCAGTCCTGGGTGCTCGGGATGGCGGCCGAGTACAGCCCGGACCGGGTGACGTTCCTGTTCGTCGACTACAAGGGCGGCGCCGCGTTCGCCGACTGCGTCAAGCTGCCGCACTGCGTCGGTCTGGTGACCGACCTCAGTCCGCACCTCGTGCGTCGCGCGCTGACCAGCCTGCGCGCCGAGCTGCACCACCGTGAGCGCGTCCTGCAGCGCAAGCGCGCCAAGGACCTGCTCGAGCTCGAGAAGCGCGGCGACCCCGAGTCGCCGCCCGCGCTGATCCTCGTGATCGACGAGTTCGCCGCACTGGTCAGCGAGGTGCCCGAGTTCGTCGACGGCGTCGTCGACATCGCCCAGCGCGGCCGCTCGCTCGGCATCCACCTGATCATGGCGACGCAGCGCCCGGCCGGCGTGATCAAGGACAACCTGCGGGCCAACACCAACCTGCGCATCGCCCTGCGCATGGCCGACGAGTCCGACAGCTCCGACGTCATCGACTCGACCGAAGCGGCGCACTTCGACCCGTCGCTGCCGGGACGCGCCGTCGCCAAGATGGGTCCGGGGCGCCTGATCCCGTTCCAGTCGGCGTACGCCGGCGGCCACACGACCGACGAGGTCGTGCCGGCATCGGTGCACCTGCACCCGCTGAAGTTCGGCGCCGAGGAGCGGTGGCGCCGTCCGGAGCCCGAGGTCGAGCCGGAAGTGGCCGATCCGGGGCCTACCGACCAGGTCCGTCTCGTCGACACGATCGGTCGGGCCTCGCTGCTGGCCGAGCTGCCGGAACCGCGCCGACCCTGGCTCGACGAGCTCAGCGAGGTCTACGACCTGGCCCTGCTCGGCCCGCGCACCGACACCGAGCTGCTGATGGGCGTCGCCGACTTCCCCGAGCACCAGGCCCAGCACGTCGTCGCCTTCAAGCCCGACGTCGACGGCAACATGGCGATCTACGGCACGGGCGGCTCGGGCAAGTCCGTGCTGCTCCGAACGCTCGCGGCGGGCGCGGGCGTCACGCCCCGCGGCGGCCCCGTGCACGTCTACGGGCTCGACTTCGCCGCCGGCGGACTGCGGATGCTGGAGGCGCTGCCACACGTCGGCTCGATCGTCTCCGGCGACGACGACGAGCGCATCGTGCGCCTGCTGCGCACGCTCAAGGGCATCGCCGAGCGTCGCGCCCGCGACTTCCCGGAGGTCAACGCCGGTTCGATCACCGAGTACCGCACGGCCACCAACCGTCCGGACGAGCCGCGCATCCTGCTGCTGCTCGACAACTTCCCGGCGTTCCGCGAGGCGTACGACTCCGGCGGCTCCCGCGCCCAGTGGTACGGCGTCCTGCAGCAGCTGTTGTCGGAGGGGCGCCAGCTCGGCATCCACGTCGTCTTCACGGCCGACCGCCCCGCCAGCGTTCCGGGATCGATCTCGTCCAGCGTGCCGCGCCGCGTGGTGCTGCGCCTGGCCGACGAGACCGCGTACCTCGTGATGGGTATGCCGACCGACGTCCTGTCGGCCGCCTCCCCGACGGGCCGCGGCATCATCGACGGCGTCGAGACGCAGATGGCGGTCCTGGGCGGGTCGGGGAACGTCGCCGACCAGTCACAGGCGATCGGCAAGCTCGCCCGGGCGATGGAGCGGCAGCAGGTCGTCCCGGCGCCCCCGGTCGGGTCGATGCCCGTCGAGGTGCCCGAGGCGGACCTCCCGAACGAGGTCAACGGCCGCCCCGTGCTGGGCATCGGCGAGGAGGCCCTGCAGCCGATCGGCTTCGAGCCCGCCGGCACGTTCCTGATCGGCGGCGGTGCCTCGAGCGGGCGCACCACGACGATCGTGGCCCTCGCGCGCTCGCTGCACCGGTGGAGGCCCGACGGCGAGCTGATCTATCTCGGCCACCGGCGCTCCGTCGTGCCCCGCATGGCGCCCTGGACCGCGGTCGCGACCGACGTCGCGGAGGTCGCGACCCTCGCCAAGGAGCTCGCGGCTCGCGTCGCGCAGGAGGACGACGGCCACATCGCGGTCTTCGTCGAGTCGATCGCCGACTTCCTCTCGACGCCGGCCGACGCCGCGATCGTCGAGCTGAGCCGCGCGATCCGGCGCACCGACCACTTCCTGGTCGCCGAGTCCGAGACCGGCACGTGGGGATCGATGTACCCCCTGCTGAGCGAGATCCGCAACGGCCGTCGCGGCATGCTGATGCAGCCGGAGTCGATCGAGGGCGAGACGATCCTGCGCACGCCGTTCCCGCGATTCGCCAAGCGGGAGTTCCCGCCGGGTCGCGCGATGGCCGTCATGGCCGGCAAGCCGATCCGTGTGCAGGTGCCGTGGACCGGCGAAAAGTCCTGATCTTGCAGTGATTTCCCGGGCCCGTGAATGTTCCCGTCGGGCCCGGGGAGTGCTCCCCATCGCGGGAGCGGCCAACCGCTCCTAATGTTTTCCTCACAAGCCGCCAACGGGGCGGGTCAGCGAAAGGGAACACCATGTCGAACGTTTCGGTCACTTACGACGAGATGCGCTCCGCGGCCAGCCAGCTGCGCACGGGCCAGGAGAACATGAACACGACGCTCACCGAGCTGAGCAGCTTCATCCAGAACCTCGTGCAGAGCGGGTTCGTCACCGACCAGGCGTCGGTCACCTACAACGACCAGTACGAGCAGTTCACGACGAGCACCCGCTCGGCCGTCGACGCCCTCGAGCAGCTCGCTGCGTACCTCGAGCAGGCCGCCGACACGCTGTCCGCGACCGACGCCGACCTGTCGAGCGCGATCAACGCCTCCTGACCTGACCGTGGTCGCTCCGGCGGGGGTGCCGGAGCGACCGTGACCCCGGAAAGGGACACACGCCATGCCCATCATGATTCCTGAGCCCGTCGAGTACGCGCTGGACCTGTTCGGTCTGAAGTGGATCAACATCAACGAGGACGCAGTGGAAGAGCTGGGTGGCCAGCTGCTCGACTTCACCACGGCGCTCGACGCGTTCGTGGAGTCGGTGGGCAACGCGGTCGGCACGGTGGCGGACGTCTCGGACTCCTCGGCGCTCAACTCCTACGCCGACGTCTTCCAGGACACGCGCTCGAACATCTTCACGCCGCTCAACGAGGCGGTCGCCGCGACGCAGCCGATCTGCTCGACGATCGCCGACGGCATCCGCACCTACAAGATCTCGGTCCTCGCGGTCGGCACGGTCCAGGCGGCCCTGCTGATCGGCTCCGGGCCGGCGGGTGCGCTGGTGCGGCTCGCGGTCAAGGACGCCCTCAAGGCGATCATCGACATCGCGGTCTCCGAGCTCATGGCCCAGGTGGTCGGGGCGATCAACGACGAGATCCAGACCCGGGTCATCGACCCGATCAACCAGCTCACCGAGTCGGCCATCCAGGCCGTCACCCGCCCGGTCGCCGACGTGGTCGTCTCGATCACGCCGTCGGTCAGCGGCACGGTCGTCGTGCCGTCGCTGGTGTGCGACTTCCTGGACATCCAGAAGGCCGTCAAGGACATCGAGGCGGCGTACGGCGACTTCGAGGTCGCCTTCAACACGCTGCTGGACTGGCACATGCAGACCGACTACCTGACGCCGACGGCCATCCCGGACTTCGCCACGACGGGCATGTTCAAGGGGCTGCTCGACGACATGCTCGCGACGGTCTCCGAGGAGATGGGCCTGATGGGCCAGCGGGTCGTCGAGAAGCTCGCCTCCGGCATCACGATCGTCTACGACAAGTACGTCGAGGCGGACTCCGAGCTCGCCGGCAACGGCGCGGAGCTGCTGGAGAACATCGACTTCCCGCCGCTCACGCACCCGTTCCTGATCGACCGGGAGCCGGCTCCGGCCGCGACCAACATCGAGCTGTCCGACGGTCCGGTGCAGACGGGTGCCGGCCAGTCCGACGCCAGCAACGGGATCTCGCCGACGCAGGTCAACCTGGCCGACGAGCCGGTCCAGACCGGTCCGGCCAGCTCGACGGCCGGCGACGACATCGAGGACATCGAGATCCAGCTGTCGGACGGTCCGGTGCAGACCGGCCCCGGTCAGTCCGATGCCAGCGACAACATGCAGCGGTTCACCATCAACACGGGCCAGCCGGCCTGAGTGGACACGCACGTGCACGGCCGCGGCCGCGCCTCCAGGACGCTCCGAGCGTCCGGCGGCGTGGCGGCGGCCGTTCTCGCGCTGGTGTCGTCGGTGACGGCGTGCGGCTCCAACGAGGGCGGCGAGACCCGCTGCGAGGACTTCGCCCTGATGTCGACCGACGAACGCGCGGACGTGGTGGAGCAGCTCCTGACGGAGCAGGGCGGGACCCCACCAACGGAAGGCACGATCACCCTCACCGTCACCGCCGCCAGCTACCACTGCCTCAGCCCCGACGCCGCCGACACCCTCGTCAAGTCCGTCCTCGGCTAGCCCACCCCCACCTCCACCAGATTTGCGCACTTGCTCGGGTGATGGGGCCCGAAAATGCCGACGTTGTGCGCACATCTGAGCCGTCGTGGGCTGGGGTCAGGCGGCGAACCATCCCTGCCAGAGGACGCTGTGGACGGGGGCGGGGCCCTCGTACCCGCGGCGCGTGAGTGCGTCGTGCGCTCGGGCCGGGACCGAGGCAGGTCGCTCGAGGTCGGCCGCCGTGATCACGATCACGATCCACCCGGCGGCCTCCAGCAGCTCACGACGGCGGAGGTCGTGCTGCCACGTGCGTCGGTCGCGCAGGTGGTGGAAGCCGTCGTACTCGACCACGACCTTCCAGGCTCGGTAGACGAGGTTGCCGCGCGCGATGAATGCGCCGTCGGCGTCGCGGATCTCGGCGTTCACCTCCGGTTCCGGGAGCCTCCCGAAGCGAAGCATGAGGCGGACGCGAGTCTCCTGAGGAGACTCGGCACCGGCTCGGACCAGCGGAGCGATGCGTCGGGCCCGCCGGACTCCGTCGATGTGGTGGGTCTCGGCGTAGGCCCGGAGGTCGTCCGGAGTAGTGAGCTGGCGGTGCACGAGGTGGTCGCCGAAGGACACGAGCTCAGGAAGACTGATCCGCTGCGCCACGTCGACGAACGTCCGGTCCGGCCCGAGCGTGGGGAATCCGCTGACGTCGCGCGGATGAAGACTGCCCAGACGTCGGTGCAGGACGATTCCGGGGATTCGCCTCTGATGACGCGTGTTGGTGGAGAACTCCAGCGGATGGACCGCGGTCGGTTCGAACCCGTACAAACGCATGGCCGTCGTGTGACTGACGGCGGCGTCCGGCGGCAGCAGCAGCGAGGCAGCGGCGATCCAGGTGCGGAGGTCGATCTCGAACCCGGCACGGATGTGGACGCCCCGGAACAGGCGCCGGTAGCGCGCACTGGCCAGGACGTCTCGGGAGATGCCCGCGGCGTTGGCCTGGGCGGTGGTGAACGGTCGTCGCGGATCCATCATCCGGCCACGCTGGCCCCGATGAGCCCGCTCTGGGCGGCCCGGTGCGGGTCCTGTGGACGGTGACGGGCTGTGGACGAGAGCGGATCACGGCGACCTGGCGCAGATGTGCGCACTTGTTCGGCACTTTCGGCCCTCAGACGCCGAACAAGTGCGCAAATCTGGGGGAGGGGGTTGGGGAGGGGGTTACATCTTGCGGAGGCGGACCCACTTGACGTTGTGGTCGGCGTCCTTGCGGAGGACGAGGTCGGCGCGGCCGCGGGTCGTGAGGATGTTCTCGCGCAGGTTGGGCCAGTTGATGGTGTTCCAGAGATGTTCCGCGCGCTCGAACGCTTCCGCGTCCGTCAGCGAGCTGTAGCGGTGGAAGTACGACTCCGGGTCCGCGAACGCGGTGCGGCGCAGGGTCAGGAAACGGTCGATGTACCAGCGCTTGATGTCGCGGTTCGCGGCGTCGACGTACACCG
>NZ_BAAAME010000010.1:88422-182743 GCF_039529015.1 Aeromicrobium alkaliterrae | reverse complement strand
TCGCCACGGGCACGGGCCGGCGCGAGGACGTTGAGACCCTCGACGATCACGACGTCGGGCCGGTGCAGGCTCACGACCTCGTCGGTCACGTTGTACGTCAGGTGCGAGTACACCGGCGCCTCGACGTGCTCGGCCCCGGACTTCACGCTCATGATGAAGCGCAGCAGACCCTTGCGGTCGTACGACTCCGGGAACCCCTTGCGGTCGAGGATGCCGCGCCGCTCGAGCTCGTCGTTCGGCAGCAGGAAGCCGTCGGTCGTGACGAGCTCGACGGTCGGCTTCTCGGGCGCGTGGGCCAGCAGCTCACGGATCAGGCGCGCGGTCGTGGACTTGCCGACCGCGACCGATCCGCCGATGCCGATGACGTACGGCGTGCGCTGCGGCTGCGGGTTGCCGAGGAACTTCTCGGTCGCCCGGTACAGGCCCGACGCGGCGCGGATCCGCAGGATCATGAGCTCGGTCAGCGGCAGGTAGACCTGGCGCACCTCCTCGAGGTCGAGCTCTTCGCCGAGACCTCGGACTCGCTCGATCTCGTCCACCGTGAGCGGCAGCGGCGCGTCGCCGGCCAGCATGGCCCAGGCGTCGCGCTCGAGCTCCACGTACGGCGTCAGCTCCCGGGACATGGTGTCCATTGTCACGATGGTCGGACGGAGTGCACCAGTCGGTACCCTGATCGTCATGTGTGGAATCGTCGGATATGTCGGTGAGCGGTCTGCCGTCGACGTCGTCATGGGTGGCCTGCGACGTCTCGAGTACCGCGGATACGACTCCGGCGGCGTCGCGCTCGTGGCCGACGGCACCATCGCCTCGGCCAAGAAGGCCGGCAAGCTCGTCAACCTCGACGCCGAGCTGGAGGCCGCCCCGCTGCCGCACGCCACGACCGGGATCGGCCACACGCGCTGGGCCACGCACGGCGGCCCCACCGACCGCAACGCGCACCCGCACCTGGACGACACGGCCCGGGTCGCGATCGTGCACAACGGCATCATCGAGAACTTCGCCGAGCTGCGCGAGGAGATCGAGCGCTCCGGCCGCGAGCTCGTCAGCGAGACCGACTCCGAGGTCGTGGCCTTCCTGGTCGCCGAGCAGCTCGCCGCCGGCGCCGCGCTGCCCGACGCCGTCCGCACCGTCGCGCGCCGCCTCGAGGGCGCCTTCACCCTCGTGATCTGCGACGCCCAGACCCCCGGCGTCGTCGTCGGCGCCCGACGCAACTCGCCCCTGGTCGTCGGCCGCGGCGACGGCGAGAACTTCCTCGGGTCCGACGTCGCGGCGTTCATCGAGTACACCCGCGAGGCCGTCGAGCTCGGCCAGGACCAGGTCGTCGTGATCACCGCCGACGACATCACCGTCACCGACTTCGACGGCGCGCCCGCCGAGACCACGACCTTCACGGTCGACTGGGACCTCTCGGCCGCCCAGAAGGACGGCTACGAGTGGTACATGCTCAAGGAGATCGTCGAGCAGCCCAAGGCCGTCGCCGACACCCTCCTCGGCCGCCACACGCAGGACGGACGGCTCCAGCTCGACGAGATGCGGCTGTCCGACGACGAGCTGCGCAACGTCGACAAGATCGTCGCCATCGCGTGCGGCACGTCGTACTACGCCGCGATGGTCGCCAAGTACGCGATCGAGCACTGGACCCGCATCCCGGTCGAGGTCGAGCTCGCCAGCGAGTTCCGCTACCGCGACCCGATCCTTGACCAGTCGACGCTGGTCGTCACGATCAGCCAGTCCGGCGAGACGATGGACACCCTGATGGCCATCCGGTACGCCCGCCAGCAGAAGGCGCGCGTGCTGAGCATCTGCAACACCAACGGTTCGACGATCCCGCGCGAGTCCGACGCCGTGATCTACACGCACGCCGGCCCGGAGGTCGCGGTCGCCTCGACCAAGGCGTTCCTGGCGCAGATCGTCGCCTGCTACGTCCTGGGGCTGTACCTGGCGCAGGTCAAGGGGGCGAAGTACGGCGACGAGATCGCCCGCATCCTCGACGACCTCATCGCGACGCCGGCCGCGATCCAGCGGATGCTCGACGAGGCCGACGTCGTCCGCAAGATCGCCGCCGACCTGAACGGTGCGCGGTCGTTCATCTTCCTCGGCCGTCACGTCGGGTACCCCGTCGCGCTCGAGGGTGCGCTGAAGCTCAAGGAGCTCGCCTACCTCCACGCGGAGGGCTTCGCGGCGGGCGAGCTCAAGCACGGCCCGATCGCCGTGATCGAGGAGGGCGTGCCGGTCTTCGTCGTCGTGCCCCCGCCGGGGCGCAACGAGGTGCACGAGAAGGTCGTCAGCAACATCCAGGAGGTGCGGGCCCGCGGAGCACGCACGATCGTGCTGGCCGAGGACGGCGACGAGTCGGTCGTGCCCTACGCCGACCACCTGATCTGGCTGCCGAAGGTCCCCACGCTGCTCCAGCCGCTCGTCGCGACGGTGCCGCTGCAGATCTTCGCGTGTGAGTTCGCGGCGCAGCTCGGCCACGACGTCGACCAGCCCCGCAACCTCGCCAAGAGCGTCACGGTCGAATAAGCCCGCCACCGTGGGGTCGGGGCCGCTGGCGGGGTGCCCCCTTCGAGGCTGGTTCCTCGCACCTCAGGGGGCGGGAAGCCGTCCGTGCCCTGAGGTGCGACGAGGGACGAGGAGCCTCGAAGGGCGCTCCCCGACCACCAGCAGCACTAGTCTGGGGGCATGGCGGTTCACGGGGTCGGGGTCGACGTCGTGGACCTGGCGCGCTTCGCGGAGTCGCTCGAGCGCACCCCCACGCTGCGGCAGCGGCTGCTGACGCCGGCCGAGGCCGAGCTCAGCCTGGAGTCGATGGCCGGCCGCTTCGCGGCCAAGGAGGCCTTCGTCAAGGCGCTCCGGGCGCCCGCCGGCATGTCGTGGACCGACATCGAGGTCGTCGTCGACGACCGGGGTGCACCCTCGTTCGTCCTGTCGGGCCAGGCCGAGGCGCGGGCGCACGAGCTCGGCATCGTGGCGCTGCACCTGTCGATCGCCCACGACGGCCCCGTGGCGACGGCCTTCGTCGTCGCCGAGGTGGCCTGACGATGCTGCACGCGCACGACGTCGCGGCCGTCCGCGCCGCCGAGGAGCTCGCGGCTCGTGACGTCGGCTGGGACGCGTTGATGCAGCAGGCCGCCGACGCGCTCGCAGAGGTCCTGCTCGCCGAGCTGCCGAGCGGCCGCACCCCGGTCTTCCTGGTCGGCCCGGGGAACAACGGGGGTGACGCCCTGTTCGCGGCGGCCCGTGTGCGCGAGCGCGGGTTCCCCGCGAACGTCTGCCTGCTCGACCCCGAGCACGCCCACGAGGCGGGCCTCGCCGCGGCGCGCGCCGCCGGTGTCGGTGAGGTCGACGAACCGCACGGGCACACCGTCGTCGTCGACGGGATCCTGGGCATCGGCGCCCGCGCGGGCCTGAGCGGCCGTGCTGCCGGCTGGGCCGCCTGGCAGGCAGAGACGCGTCCCTACACGGTGGCGGTCGACGTGCCCTCGGGCATCGGTGTCGACGACGGCACGACCCCGGGCCCCCACCTCGTCGCCGACCGCACGGTCACGTTCGGCACCTCCAAGCCGGGCCTGCTCGTCGGGCCCGCTGCCGACGCGGCGGGCACCGTCACGCTCGCCCCGATCGGCCTCGGCCCGTACCTGGGAGAGCCGGTCGTCGAGGCGCTCACGACCGCCGACGCCGGTGTCCTCGCGCCTGCGGTCCCGCACGGCGACGCCCACAAGTACACGCGCGGGGTCGTCGGTGTGAGGGCCGGGTCCACGCAGTTCCCGGGCGCCGCCCACCTGGTCGTCGCCGGCGCCCAGTCGGGTCCGGCCGGCTACGTCCGCTTCGTCGGCGACGACGCGGTCGCGCAGCAGGTCGTCCTGCGGGCACCCGAGGTGGTCCCGGCCGCGGGCCGCGTGCAGGCCTGGGTCGTCGGGCCGGGCGGCGGCGACGACGCAGGCACCCACCTGTCCGCGGCTCTCGCCGACGACGTCCCGGTCGTGGTCGACGCCACGGCCCTGCAGCACCTGCCCGACCACCTGCGCGCCGACGTCGTCCTCACGCCCCATGCCGGCGAGCTCGCCACGCTGCTCGACGTCGACCGCGCCGAGGTCGAGTCCGACCCGTGGACGCACGCCCGCACGGCGTCGGGGCGCTGGGGCGCGACGGTGCTGTTGAAGGGGCGCCGCACGATCGTCGTCGCACCGACCGGACCGACCCGGGTCAACCTGTCGGGCACGGCCTGGCTCGGTACGGCAGGATCGGGAGACGTGCTCTCCGGTCTCCTCGGCTCCCTGCTCGCCTCGGGCCTGCCTCCGCGCGACGCCGCCTCGGTCGGCGCCTTCCTGCACGGCGCGGCGGCCGTCCGCGCCAATCCCGGCGGCCCCGTCACGGCCACGGCCGTCGCTGCCGCGATCCCGGCCGTGCTGGCGGACTTCCTCGCCGGACGCCTCACGGGGGAGCGGGACTGGTGACGCCTCAAGCGTGGGCCGAGGTCGACCTCGACGCCTACCGCCAGAACATCCGCACGCTCGCGGCCCTCGCCCCCGACGCGCAGCTCATGGCCGTCGTGAAGGCGAACGCCTACGGCCACGGCGTCGGCCCGATCGCCCGGGCCGCCCGCGAGGCGGGTGCGGTGTGGCTCGGTGCCGCGACCCTCGACGAGGCGCTGGCCCTGCGGGCCGCCGGCGACGAGGGACCCCTGCTGTCCTGGCTGACGGCGCCGGGCGCCGACTTCGCCGCGGCGGCCCGTCACGACGTCGAGGTCACGGCCTCCTCGGCCGAGCAGCTGGCCGAGATCCTCGCCGCGACCCAGGTCCCGCGCATCCAGCTCAAGGTCGACACGGGGCTCGGGCGCAACGGGGCCTTCGGCGACCAGTGGACCGAGCTCGTCGGCGCGGTGGCGCGAGCGGGCGTCCCGGTGACCGGCGTGTGGTCGCACCTGGCGTGCGCCGACGAGCCGGGGCACCCCGCCAACGACGCGCAGGAGGCCCGCTTCCGCGAGGCCGTGGCCGAGCTCGAGGCTGCCGGCGTCGACCCCGGCCTGCGGCACCTGGCGAACTCGGCCGCCCTGATGACCCGCCCTAGCGCCCACTTCGACCTCGTCCGCGCCGGCATCGCCACCTACGGGCTCCCGCCGGACCCCGCGATGCCGCACGACGTGCCCCTGACCCCGGTCCTGTCGCTCAAGGCCCGGCTCGCCGCGGTCAAGCGGGTGCCCGCCGGCCAGGGCGTCTCCTACGGCTACCGCCACGTCACCGAGCGCGAGACGACGCTCGGCCTCGTGCCGATCGGCTACGGCGAGGGCGTCCACCGCGCCGCCACGGGCCGGGCCTCGGCCTGGTTCGCGGGGCAGCGCGTGCCGGTCGTCGGCACGATCTGCATGGACCAGATGGTCGTCGACCTCGGCGACCTGCCCGCCGAGCGCGGCGACGTCGTGACCCTGTTCGGCCCGGGCACCTCCGGCGAGCCCACCGCGGTCGACTGGGCCGTGGCCTCTGGCACGATCGCGTACGAGGTCGTCACGGGACTCGGCGGCCGCATCCAGCTCGTCCACGGCACCACCACAGAGGGATTCTCATGAAGCGCATCACGACGGCGGCCGTCACCGCGGCCGCCTTCGCCGGCGCGGGCGTCGCGGCCTCGCTGCTGCGACACCAGCGCATCGTCCAGCGACGCCGCCACCTCGGTGGCGACGCGCCCTTCGGCTCCGTGCGCGGCGAGCGGCACACCGTGATCGCGGCCGACGGCGTCGAGATCAACGTCGAGATCGACGAGCCCGACGCCGACGGTGACGACTCCCTCACCATCGTGTTCGTCCACGGCTGGATGTGCGACCAGGACACGTGGCACTTCCAGCGCCTGCACCTGCGCGGCAGCGCGCGCCTGGTGTTCGTCGACCAGCGCGGCCACGGCGCCTCGGGCCCGACCTCGGGCGCCAACTCCGACCTGAGCCACCTCGCCGACGACCTCGCGCGCGTCATCGAGGCGCACGGCAAGGGGCGGGTCGTCGTGGTGGGCCACTCGATGGGCGGCATGTCCACGATGCAGCTCGCGGCCGACCGGCCCGAGCTCTTCGGCGGCACCGTCGTGGGCGTCGTCCTGGTCGGCACGAGCGCCGGCAAGCTCGTCCGTGGCACGCCGGCGCTCGAGCGCCTCGCGTGGTTCGTGCGCCGCTCCGGCCCGGTGCTCGACTGGGGCCGGGCGTTCAACAGCGAGAGCGTGATCCGGCGCTGGGCCGTCGGGCCCGACGCCGACCCGCAGCGGGCGGCGATGGCCGACGAGATGATCTCGCGCGCCCCGTCCCGCGTCATCGCTGACTTCTACCCGAACTTCCCCTCGCTCGACCTGTTCGACGCCCTGTCGACGCTGGCCGACGTGCCGGTGACGGTCGTGTGCGGCACGGCCGACCTGCTGACCCCGCCCAAGCACAGCCGCCGCCTCGCCGAGGCGATCGACGGCGCCCGGCTCGTGCTGGTCGAGGGGGCGGGCCACATGGTCATGCTCGAGGACCCCGACGACGTCGACGAGGCGATCGACGCCCTCGTCGCGAAGGTCACCTGATGCACGCGCTCGACGTCATCGAGGCCGGACCCGAGCACGCCGAGGTGGTGGCCGACATCATCCGCCGCTCCTTCGCCGCGCGCCCCGTCCTCGACCCGCCCAGCACCGCCGTCGACGAGACCGCCGAGTCCGTCGGCGAGGCGCTCGCCACGGCCGGAGGCCTGCTGGTGGAGCGGCGCGGCCGGCCGATGGGCGCCCTGCTGTTCGACGAGTCGCGTCCGGGCCTGCTGGGCCTGCGCCGCGTCTCGGTCGACCCCGAGATCCAGTCGCGCGGCGTCGCCTCGGCGATGGTCGGCGTCGCGGAGGACACCGCGGAGGAGCGGGGCAAGGACGGCATCTGGCTGCACGTCCGCTCCGAGCTGCCCGACACCGTCCGCTTCTGGGAGCGCCGCAAGTACGTCAACACGGGCCGGGGTGGCACGACGCTCCTGGAGTTCGGCAAGACGTTGTGGCTCGCCCGCGAGACGCACACGCCGGAGGACACGCAGGCCCTCGCGGGCCGCCTCGCGACGCTCCTGCGCCGCGGCGACCTGCTGGTGCTCTCGGGTGACCTGGGCGCCGGCAAGACGACCTTCACCCAGGGCCTCGCGGAGGGTCTCGGCGTGCGGGGGCCGATCACGTCGCCGACCTTCGTCATCGCGCGCACGCACCCCAGCACGGTCGACGGTCCGGGCCTCGTGCACGTCGACGCCTACCGCCTCGGCTCGGCCGCCGAGCTCGACGACCTCGACCTCGACGCCTCGGTCGACACCTCGGTGACCGTCGTCGAGTGGGGGCAGGGCATCGCCGAGCAGCTCGCGCCGAACCGTCTGCACGTCCACCTCGAGCGTCGCCACGCGCGCCCGGGCGACCCGCTCGGCACCCGTGACCCGCTCGGCGTCGCGGCGGGGGAGGCCGACGAGCTGGCCGAGTCGCGGGTCCTGACGATCCGCTCCTACGGCCCGCGCTGGCTCGGCGTGCCCCTGCGCTCGACCCTCCTCGGCACCACCGCGTAGCAACCCTGGTGGTGACCGAGCCCCCCTTCGAGGCTCGTTCCTCGCACCTCAGGGGGCGGCAGGTCTCCGGGCCCTGAGGTGCGAGCGAGGAACGAGCGAGCCTCGAAGGGCGCACCTCAGGGGGCGGGGTGGTGACCACCGCGGGTCACCGGCTGAGGGGACCCTCAGCAGCGGACTTGTAGGCTCGGTCCGTGCTCCTGCTCGCCTTCGACACCGCCACTCCGGCCATCACGGTCGCGGTCCACGACGGCACCTCCGTCGTGGCGGAGTCCGGCGGCGAGGGTGCGACGGCGCACGGCGAGCAGCTGGCCCCCGCGATCAGCGAGGCGCTCGCGCAGGCGGGAGCGGTGCCTGCCGACCTCACCGACGTGGCCGTGGGCGTCGGGCCCGGGCCGTACACCGGCCTGCGGGTCGGGATCGTCACGGCCCTGACGCTCGGCGCGACGCTCGGCCTGCGCACCCACGGGGTCTGCACCCTCGACATCGTCGCGGCGCAGGCGGCTGAGGCGTTCGACGGCGAGTTCCTCGTCGCCACCGACGCGCGCCGCCGCGAGGTCTACTGGGCGCGCTACTCGGCCGACGCGCAGCGCCTCGACGGCCCCGCGGTCGACACCCCGGCGGTCGTCCTCGAACGGTTCGGCGACCTGCCCGTCGTCGGCCGCGGCGCCGAGGTGCACGCTGCGGTGCTCGGCGGGTCCCGAGGCCCCCTCGACCCCACCGGAGCGGCGCTGGCCCGCGCGGTCGTCGCCGACCGGGTCGAGATCCTCCCGCTCGAGCCGCTCTACCTGCGTCGCCCCGACGCCGTGCCGCTCGATCAGCGATGACCGCCTCGGTGCTGGTCCGTCCGGCGACGGCGGACGACGTGGCCGGGCTGGTCGAGCTGGAACGCCTGTGCTTCGACGACCCCTGGAGCGAGGGGTCGGTCGCGGGCGAGCTCGCCGCGCCTGACCGGCACGTCCGCATCGCCCTCGGTCAGGACGGCGACGCCGTGCTCGGATGGTCCTCCACGCAGGTCGTCGCCGACACGGCCGACCTGCTGCGGGTCGCCGTGCACCCCGGGGCGCGTCGCGGCGGCATCGGCCGCGTCCTGGTCGACGAGCTGCTGCGGACCGCTGCCACCGCGGGCGCCGAGCGGGTGCTCCTGGAGGTCGCCGCCGGGAACACCGCGGCGCAGGTGCTCTACGCGGGGACCGGGTTCCGCGAGATCCACCGCCGGCGCGCGTACTACGCCGACGGCGGCGACGCCCTCGTCATGGAGCGGGTGCTGTCGTGAACGACCTTCTCTCGGACATCCGCTCGTGGCCGTGGGCCTGGGCCTGGTTGACGCTGTTCGCGATCGTCGTGCTGCGGGCGGGCTCGACCTACGGCATCGGCCGGCTGATCGCCGCCGGGGCCGCCCACGGCCGCGAGCCGAGCGAGCGGCTCCGGTTCGCGATGGACCGGGTCGACCGCTGGGGGCCGCCGGCCGTGACCCTGAGCTTCCTGACGGTCGGCGCCCAGACCGTGATCAACCTGGCCGCAGGCCTCTGCCGGATGACGGTGCCCCGCTACCTCCTGGGACTCGTCCCGGGCGCGGCGCTCTGGGCGACGATCTGGACGACGGTGGGCGCCGGGGTCGTGACCGCCGTCACCCGGGCGGGGCTCTCGGGATGGTCGGTCGTCGGGGCGTGCGCCGCCGTGCTGGCCGTCGTGGTCGTCGTCACGGCCCTCACGGCCCGCCGACGACGGCCCGACGTCGAAACCGTGTGAGACGATGAGGAGTCCGGCCACACGGCAGAACGACGGAAGGTTTCGACGAACACATGGGTAAGACGGTCACGGCCGAGGCGACGCAGACCACGGTGATCCAGAAGATCGTGTTCCCGCCGTCGACGGCCCTCGATGCGGCAGCGCTCTACGTCGACACCGGTGAGGCCATCACGCTGCGCCCGCCGCCGAAGGACCCGTCGGTCCGCAAGTCGAACGACGTCCTGGTCTCGCTGACCCAGGCCGGCGGCGACGCCCACCTGGAGGACTTCCTCTCGCGGCGCTCGATCGTGGTCCGGGCCGGCAACCGCATCTCGCTCGCCTCGATGTTCAACGCCTTCCCGGCCAGCTACTGGCGCCGCTGGACCACCGTCGACTCGATCACCCTGCGCGTGCGCACGAGCGGCGAGGGCTCCCTCCTGCTCATGAAGTCCAACGCTCGCGGCACGCTGCAGCTGCTGGAGTCGCACCGCCTCGAGGGCACCACCGAGACCGTCACCGAGATCTCGCTCGCCCCGTTCGGCGACGGCGGCTGGCTGTGGTTCGACCTCGTCGCCGGTGAGTCCGACCTCGTGCTCGAGGAGGCTGCCTGGACCGCCGAGACCCCGCCGGTCGAGCGTCCCCGCGTCATGATCCAGATGACCACGATGGACAAGCCCGACTACTGCGTCGGCAACCTCCAGCGCCTCGGCGCCGAGCCCGAGGTCCTCGAGCTCGTCGACCAGATCCTGATCGTCGACCAGGGCCGCAAGAAGGTCGCCGACGAGGACGGGTTCACCGAGGCCGCCGCGGCCCTGGGCGGGCGCCTGCGCATCATCGACCAGTCCAACATCGGCGGCTCGGGCGGCTTCGCCCGCGGCATGTACGAGGCGCTGGAGGAGGACTACGACTACGTCCTGCTGATGGACGACGACGTCGAGGTCGAGACCGAGAGCCTGCCGCGCATGGTCGCGATGGCCCAGCTCGCCAAGAAGCCCACCATCATCGGCGGGCTGATGTACGACCTGTACAACCGCTCGATGCTGCACACGCTCGGCGAGGGCATCAACCCGTGGCGGTTCTTCTGGAACAACGCCCACGAGACGATGGAGTACGCGCACGACTTCGCGGCCTCCAACCTGCGCCAGACCCCGTGGCTGCACCGCCGCTTCGACGTCGACTACAACGCCTGGTGGATGTGCCTGATCCCGACCGCGGTGATCCGCGAGGTCGGCCTGGGCCTGCCGGTCTTCATCAAGTGGGACGACGCCGAGTTCGGCGTGCGTGCCAAGGAGCACGGCTTCCCGACCGTCACGATGCCGGGCACCGGCGTCTGGCACGTGTCGTGGGTCGACAAGGACGACACGGTCGGCTGGCAGGCGTACTTCCACGCCCGCAACCGGGTCGTCGCGGCGCTGCTGCACAGCCCGTACGGGCAGGGCGGACGTGTGCCGCGCGAGCTGTTCGCGCACTCCGTGCGTCACCTGCTCTCGCTGCAGTACGGCACCGTCGCGCTGCGCAACCTCGCGATCGCCGACGTGCTCAAGGGCCCCGAGGTCCTGCCGACGCTGCTCGCGACCCGACTGCCCGAGATCCGCGACGAGCTCAAGCGCCACAGCGACTCGCAGATGGTGAGCGACCTCGACGAGCTGCCGCCGCCGGGGATGTCCAAGCCCCCGCGTCGTGGCCGTGCGTTCTCGAAGCCGCCCCGGGCCCTGCTGGCGCCGTGGGCCATGAAGAACTTCGTGCGCCAGGCGTTCGCCGAGGTCGGTGAGGAGCAGGTCGCCCGCCCGCAGGCCCACCTGCCGCACCAGGACAACGCGTTCTGGCGCATCTCGCAGTTCGACTCGGCCCTGGTCTCCAACGCCGAGGGCACCGCGGTCTCCTGGTACCGCCGCGATCCCCGCAAGCTCCGCTCGATGCTCGGCGAGGCGGCCCTGCTGCACCGTCGACTGCACCAGGAGTGGGAGACGCTGTCGCAGCAGTACCGCGCCGCGCTGCCCGACCTGACCTCCCCGGACGCGTGGGGCAAGATCTTCGCCGAGCACACGTCGGCCGACACGCGCTACTGAGGGCACACGCGTCACCACGGTGAACGCGTGTGCACTACGCTCGCGACATGCGTGACATCACGTACCCGCCTGTCATCGTCACGGCCAAGACGCTCTTCAAGGCCCTGGGGATGAGGTTCCAGACCTCGGGCACCGAGCACATCCCTCGTGAGGGAGGCGCGGTGCTGGCGGCCAACCACATCGGCTACGTCGACTTCGTCTTCGACGGCCTCGCCGCGCAGCCCAGCAAGCGCCTCGTGCGCTTCATGGCCAAGCGCGAGGCGTTCGAGGGTCCGACCGGTCGGCTGATGCGGTCCTTCCACCACATCAGCGTCGACCGCGACAGCGGCGAGGAGTCGTACAACACCGCGGTCGAGTACCTGCGTTCCGGCGAGGTCGTGGGCATCTTCCCCGAGGCGACGATCAGTCGCTCGATGGAGATCAAGGAGCTCAAGACCGGCGCGGTGCGCATGGCCGCCGAGGCCGGCGTCCCGCTGATCCCGATGGTCACGTGGGGCACGCAGCTGCTCAAGACCAAGGACCACGAGTCCGACATCTGGGGCCGCGGCAAGACCGTCGCGCTGCACGTCGGTCCGCCGCTCGCGGTCACGGGCGAGGACCCGGTCGCCGAGACCGCGCTCCTGCACGCCGAGATGACCCGCCTGCTCGAGAAGGCCATCACCGAGTACCCGATCAGCCCGGAGGGGCAGTGGTGGGCCCCGGCCCGCTTCGGCGGCCTCGCGCCGACCCCGGAGGAGGCGGCTCGCCTCGACGCCGAGGAGAAGGCCGCCAAGGCGGCCCGCCGCGCGGAGCGCGAGAACGGCTGAGCGCGGAGCGCGAGAACGGCTGAGGGCGCTCCGCGGGGCGGTGAGCTGTCCACCTTTCAGGACCCCCGCCCAGGAGGGGCGGTGAGTCCTCCACCGTATGAGCCGTGTTGCGGTGGAAGACTCACCGCCCTGGGTGGAACACTCACCGCCCACCGGGGCGGACGGCGGACGGGTCGCGGGTTCAGGGTGCGGGGGTCACACTGGGGGAGGACCCTGAGGAGGCACCATGAAGGCCGTCTACGGCAGCACCGTCCTGGCCGAGGCCCCGGCTGACGCGCTCGTGAAGATCGAGGGGAACTGGTACTTCCCGCCGTCGAGCCTGGTCGGCGAGTTCGCCGAGAGCGACACGGCGTACCACTGTCCCTGGAAGGGCGACACCCAGTACTGGGACGTCGGCACCGGCGACGACAAGCTCGCCGACGGCGCGTGGTCGTACCCCGACCTCCTGCCCGGTGCGGTCGAGCGCGTGGGCACGGACTTCGCGGGCTACGTCGCGTTCGACCGCAAGGTCACCGTCTCCGAGTAGCCCCCGGAGCGGGCGGTAGGTGAGCCACCGTTCGAGCCCCTCGAAAGGTGGCTCACCTACCGCCCAGCCCGCGCAGCGCTCACAGGTGGCTGACCTACCGCCCGACGTGGCCAGGTGTGGCGAGGTGGGATGATGGGCGGGTGAGTGAGCCCGTCGTCCTCGGCATCGAGTCGTCCTGCGACGAGACCGGTGTCGGCATCGTGCGGGGCACCGAGCTCCTGGCCCACGTCGTCGCCTCCAGCATGGAGGAGCACGTCCGCTACGGCGGCATCGTGCCCGAGGTCGCCAGTCGCGCGCACCTCGAGGCCTTCGTGCCGACGTTGACCGAGGCGCTCGCCGACGCCGACCTCACGATGGCCGAGATCGACGCGATCGCGGTGACCAGCGGCCCGGGCCTGACGGGCGCGCTGCTCGTCGGCCTGGCGGGAGCGAAGGCCCTGGCGCTGGCGCACGACGTGCCGCTGTACGGGGTCAACCACCTCGCGGCGCACGTCGCGGTCGACCAGCTCGAGCACGGTCGCTTCGACCGCCGGGTCGTCGCGCTGCTCGCGAGCGGCGGTCACTCCGAGATCCTCCTGGTCGACGACATCGCCTCCGACGTCACGCTGCTGGGCCAGACCATCGACGACGCGGCGGGGGAGGCCTTCGACAAGGTCGCCCGTCTGCTGGGTCTGCCGTATCCCGGTGGGCCGCACATCGACCGGGTCGCGGCCGACGGCGACCCGAGGTCCGTGCCGTTCCCACGCGGGCTCACGGCCTCGCGCGACCAGGAGAAGCACCGCTGGAACTTCTCGTTCTCCGGGTTGAAGAGTGCCGTCGCGCGGCACGTGCAGCGCGAGCAGCTCGCCGGGCGCGAGGTCGCCGTCGCCGACGTGGCCGCGTCGTTCCAGGACGCGGTGTGCGACGTGCTGACGGCCAAGGCGGTCGAGGCGTGCCGCGTGCACGACGTCGGCACGCTCGTGATCGGCGGCGGCGTCGCGGCCAACTCGCGGCTGCGCTGGTACGCCGAGCAGCGGTGCGCCGAGGCGGGCCTCGAGCTGCGCGTGCCGCGCCTCGGGCTGTGCACCGACAACGGGGCGATGGTGGCCGCGCTGGGAGCCGAGGTCGTGCGCCGGGGCCTCCCGCCGTCGGCTGCGACCCTGGGCGCCGACTCGGGCCTCCCCGTCACCTCGGTCGTCGCCTGAGCCCCTCAGGGGGCGGGGTGGCGGCGGAAGCGGACGACCCGGCCGGGGGCCGCGTGCGCGAGCAGGTCGGTGTCGGCGTCGAGGACGACCCCGATGACGGGGTAGCCGCCCGTGACCGGGTGGTCGGGGCCGAGCACCACCGGCAGACCCGCCGAGGTCACCTGGACGCTCCCGCGCACGACCGGCTCCGACTCGAGCTCGCCCGTCACGGCCCGCTCCAGCACCGGCCCGTCGAGCCGCACGCCGATGCGGTCGCTGCGCGGCGACACGGTCCACCCGGTGCCCAGCAGGGTTCCGATCGCGGCGGCGGTGAACCAGTCGTCGCGGGGCCCGAGGACGATCCGCACCGTGAGGTCGCCGACGCCCAGGACGCCGGTCTCGATCCGGGTCGTGAGCGTGCGGTCACCCGTCAACCCCACCGGCAGCAGCGTGCCGATCGCTGCCGGCGGCGGGCCGAGCCCCGACAGCACGTCGGTCGCGCGGGAGCCCAGGACCGGGTCGGGGGTCAACCCGCCGGCCACGGCCACGACGCGGCGGACGCCGATCGTCGCGGGCCCGAGGGTGAGCCCCGCTCCCTCCGCGAGGTGCAGCACCTGCCCGGTGTCGCGCGGAACCCCGTCGACGTCGATGGGCCCGGGTGCCCCGGTGACCGCGACGGCCGCGGCGTGGGTCGCGTGCAGGGTCACGGACCCGACGACCTCGAGCACGGCGGCGTCCTCGGGATTGCCGACCAGCAGGTTGGCCTGACGTGCGGCGTTGCGGTCGAACGTGCCCGAGGGCGTGACGCCGAGGCCCGTGCGCCCGGGCCGGCCCCGGTCCTGCACGAGAGCCGATCCGGCCAGGGCCGTCACCCGCAGGCTCATGGGACGGCCTCGAACCGCACCTGCGCCCCGGGCAGCAGGAGGGCCGGCGGGTCGCGGTCGAGGTCCCAGAGCGGGACGTCGGTGCGGCCGAGGAGCTGCCAGCCGCCGGGAGACTCGCGGGGGTAGACGCCCGAGTACGGGCCCGCGAGGGCGACCGCACCGACCGGCACGCGGGCGCGGGGCGTGTCGCGCCGAGGCACCTGCAGCCGCGGGTCGCCGCCCGTCAGGTAGGCGAATCCGGGGGCGAAGCCCGTGAAGGCCACGGTCCACGGGGTGCCGGTGTGCGCCTGCACGACCTGGTCGGGCGTCAGGCCGGTGAGCCGGGCGACCTCCGCCAGGTCCGGCCCGTCGTACGTGACCGGCACGACGACCTCGGACCGCGCCTGGCCGGCGACCTCGCCCGGGGTCGTGCCGCCGATGATGCGCCGGATCTCGGCCGGCACGCCACGCACCAGCACGGTGCGCGCGCCGAGCGTCGCGTCGGTCTGCTCCTGCAGGGCTGCGAACCAGGCCCGCGCCTCGGCGGCGTCGTCGCAGTCGAGCAGCACGGCCCGGTCGCCCGACGGACGCAGCCTCACGCGAACGCCTGCAGGGCGTACCCGGTCTCCTCGAGCTCGGCTCGGACGGCGCGCGTGAGCTCGAGGGCTGCCGGGGTGTCGCCGTGGACGCAGAGGGAGTCGACCTGGGACGCCAGCCGGAGCGCCTGGGCCACCGCTGTCGCGACCTCGGCGTGCACCGCGCCGGGCTCGGAGCGGGGGACCAGCGTGCCGTCGGGCCGGTAGGCGCGGTCGGCGAAGCCCTCCGTGACGACCGGCAGGCCCTCCGCGGAGGCGATCCGCAACGAGGCTGCTCCGGGCAGGCCGAGCAGGGGCAGGCCGTACGGGGCCACGGCCTCCACGACGGCTCGCGCCTGCCGCTCGTCGGCGACGATCGTGTTGTAGAGCGCGCCGTGCGGCTTGACGTAGGCGACGTGGCCGCCGGCCGCGTCCGCGATCTCGGCGAGCAGGTCGATCTGCTGCTGGACCGACTCGACGAGCTCCTCGTCGTCGGGCTCCTGGGGTCGTCGGCCGAAGCCCTCGGGGTCGGCGTACCCGACCTGGGCGCCGATCGCGACGCCCCGCTCGACGGCCCGCGCGCAGGCCTCGACCATGAGGTCGACGCCGCCGGCGTACGCCCCGCAGCACACGTTGGCGCTCGTCACGACGTCCAGCAGGACGAGGTCGTCAGGGCTCTCGGCGACGTCCGCGTTCAGGTCCACCTGCATGCGCCCAGCCTAGGGGCGGGCCCGGGCCTCATCCGCGCAGCGGCTCGACGAGGAACGCCCGGCCCACGCCGTCGACCCGGGTCATGACGATCGTGGCGCTGTGCGGGCCGGTCAGCCGCAGCCGCTTGACGAGCTCCTCGGGCACGACCTGGACACCGCGCTTCTTGACCGTGAGGGTGCCGATCCGCCGCTGCTGGAGGGCCGCCTTGAGCGGCTTCTCGCGGAACGGCAGCTCGCCCTCGACCCTGAACCGGCGGCCGAGGGGCGTGACGTCGCCACGGTCGGCGCTGACGTAGGCGATGTGCGGGTCGAGCAGCCACCCGCCGAGCTCGGCGGCCAGCTCGGCGACGACGCCGGCGCGGATCACGGCGTCGTCGGGTTCGTAGAGGTACGCGCCCACCCCGCCGACGACGGCGGGCTCGTCGCGCAGCGAGAGCGTCGCGCCCGAGGGGAGCAGCGTGGCCCGGCGGCGGGTGCGGGCGAAGGCGGTGCCCCAGAGGCAGCACTCGACCAGGTCGCCGCCGTCGCTGACCCACTCGGCCTCGACGCCAGCCGGGACGTCCGCGTGCGCCAGGCCCGGCATGACCTTCGCGACGGCGCGACCGCGCAGCAGCTCGCGGACCCAGGGCCACGGCGGCTGGAGGTCGGCCGTGCCGAACACGCGGCCGCGGCCCGTGCGGCGGGCCGGGTCGGCGAAGGCCGTCTCGTCGGGCGCGAGGGTCGCCTGCGTCGCGTCGCCGGTCTCGATCGTGCCGTCCAGGCCCAGGGCCGCGAGGTTGGCGCGGGCGATCGCGGCGCGGACGGGGTCCTGCTCGATGCCGCGCACGCGGAGTCCGGCGCGGGCGAACGCGACGAGGTCGGCACCGATCCCGCACCCCAGGTCCACGACCCCGCTGACGCCCGACTCGGCGAGCCGCTGCGCCCGGTGGTCGGCGACGCGGCGGCGGGTGGCCTGCTCCAGCGCGTCGTGCGTGAAGTACAGGTGGGCGGCGTCCGAGCCGAGCTTGGTGGCGGCCTTGCCCCGCAGGTGGTTCTGGGTGACGGCGGCGGCGACCAGGTCGCCGGGGTGCGTCTTGCGGAGCCGGGTGCCGAGGCCGAGGTCGGACTCGATCCCCGCCCGCTCGGCGACCTCCGCCAGCAGCTCCTGGCCCTCGGGCGCGAGCAGTCGCTCGAACGTCGCGAGGTCCACACGCCAACCCTAGCGGGGTGAAGCGGCTCCACAGCCGGTCGAGGTTTCGAGGCTCGCGCCCCAGAGGGCGTTCGCACCTCAACCACCGGTGGTGACGCTCGCACCTCAACCACCGGTGGTGACGCTCGCACCTCAACCGCCGGTGGTGACCACGGCGAGGAGCGCAGCGACGAGAAGCGCCCAGGGCGAGGCCGCCTGCGGCCGAGCCCGACTGAGTGCGAAGCGGAGCGAGCACGTGGCGCTGGCACTCGCGTTCCCCGAGTGCCAGTGATCTGCTAACGTCAGAACTGGCACTCTCACCATGAGATTGCCAACCGTGCACGGCACCCGCGACGACGTGCACACCACCCGCATCCGACTCCACTCAAGACACAACGGGAGGTCGACGTATGTCGACGATCAAGCCGCTCGAGGACCGTCTCATCATCAAGACGAGCGAGGCCGAGCAGACCACCGCGTCCGGACTCGTCATCCCGGACACCGCCAAGGAGAAGCCGCAGGAGGGTGAGGTCGTGGCCGTGGGCCCCGGTCGCATCGACGACAACGGCAACCGCGTCCCGCTCGACGTCGCCGTCGGCGACAAGATCATCTTCAGCAAGTACGGCGGAACCGAGATCAAGCACGCCGGTCAGGACTACCTGATCCTCTCGGCGCGCGACATCCTCGCCGTCATCTCCTGATGCGCTGACGCCCCGGTCCGCCCCCACCTCCGGTGGCAGGGCGCCGGGGCTCTCGCGTCTCCTCCACTTTTCCGCTCTCCCAGAAAGGCATCCAGATGCCCAAGATCCTGGAATTCGACGAGGACGCCCGCCGCTCGCTCGAGCGCGGCGTCGACAAGCTCGCCGACACCGTCAAGGTCACCCTCGGCCCCAAGGGCCGTTACGTCGTGCTCGACAAGAAGTGGGGCGCCCCCACGATCACGAACGACGGTGTCACCGTCGCCCGTGAGATCGAGCTCGACGACCCGTTCGAGAACCTCGGCGCGCAGCTCGCCAAGGAGGTCGCCACCAAGACGAACGACGTCGCCGGTGACGGCACCACCACGGCCACCGTGCTGGCCCAGGCGATGGTCCACGAGGGCCTGCGCGCCGTGGCCGCCGGCGCCAACCCGGTCGGGCTCAAGAAGGGCATCGAGAAGGCCGTCGCGGCCGTCGTCGAGAAGCTCCACGAGACCGCCCGCGCCGTCGACGACGTCAAGGACATGACGGCCGTCGCCACGGTCTCGAGCCGTGACGCCCACATCGGCGAGCTCATCGCCGAGGCCTTCGACAAGGTCGGCAAGGACGGCGTCATCACGGTCGAGGAGTCCAACACCCTCGGCACGCAGCTCGAGTTCACCGAGGGCATGCAGTTCGACAAGGGCTACCTGAGCCCCTACATGGTGACCGACACCGAGCGCATGGAAGCCGTGCTCGACGACCCGCTGATCCTGCTGCACGCCGGCAAGATCTCGTCGGTCTCGGACCTGCTCCCGCTGCTCGAGAAGGTCATCGCCGCCGGCAAGACGCTGTTCGTCATCGCCGAGGACATCGAGGGCGAGGCGCTCAGCACGCTCGTCGTCAACAAGATCCGTGGCACGTTCACGTCGGTCGCGGTCAAGGCCCCGGCCTTCGGCGACCGTCGCAAGGCGATCCTGCAGGACATCGCGACACTCACGGGCGCCACGGTCGTCACGCCGGACGTCGGTCTGAAGCTCGACTCGGTCGGCGTCGACGTGCTGGGCACCGCCCGCCGCATCGTCGTGACCAAGGACGGCACCACGATCGTCGACGGCGGCGGCGACTCCGCCGAGGTCTCCGGCCGCGTGTCGCAGATCAAGTCCGAGATCGACCTGACCGACTCCGACTGGGACAAGGAGAAGCTCCAGGAGCGTCTCGCGAAGCTCGCCGGCGGCGTCTGCGTCATCCAGGTCGGCGCGGCCACCGAGGTCGAGCTCAAGGAGAAGAAGCACCGCATCGAGGACGCCGTCTCGGCGACCCGCGCGGCGATCGAGGAGGGCATCGTCCCCGGTGGCGGTTCCGCCCTCGTCCACGCCGTCGCGGTGCTCGAGGGCGACCTCGGCCTGACCGGTGACGAGGCCTTCGGCGTCCGCATCGTCCGCAAGGGCGCCGACGCCCCGCTGGAGTGGATCGCCCGCAACGGCGGCGCCGCCGGCGAGGTCGTCGTCAGCAAGGTCCGCGAGTCGGGCCAGGGCTACAACGGTGCGACGGGTGAGTACGGCGACCTGCTCGCGCAGGGCATCCTCGACCCGGTCAAGGTCACGCGCTCCGCGCTGGCCAACGCCGCGTCGATCACTGCGATGCTCCTGACGACCGAGACCCTCGTGGCCGACAAGCCCGCCGAGGACGACGACGCGCACGCTGGCCACAACCACTGACGCGTCTTCTCGTTCGACCTAGGACGGCCCGTTCCCCGCGTGGGGGACGGGCCGTCCGTCGTCTCGTCACCCGATGTGACGAAGATCGGTCCGTGCCGTGGTCCGCGATCGACTAAGGGCAGGGTAACCTTCCCGACATGAAGACACGTTCCATCGTCGGCGGCATCGTCGGCGCCCTCCTCCTCCTGCCCCTCGCCGCGTGCGGCTCCGACTCCGGATCCGGCTCCGACGGTGGCGGCGACGGCAACGTCGACCAGACCGACGGCATCGACACCGACCTGCCCGACGGCGGGCCGCAGCGCATCGTGGCGCAGAGCACCGTCGCCGCCGCGCTGACGCAGCTCGGCCTGGGCGACCGCATCGTCGGCACGTTCGGCCCGCTCAACGGCCCCGACGGCGGCGTCGACAGCCAGGCCAACGGCCTCGACCCGGAGTCGGTCACCGACGTGACCGGCGCGGGCGACTACGGCGACATCGACGAGGAGAAGGTCGCCGAGCTCGACCCCGACCTCGTGATCACCTCGAGCTACCTCGAGGGCGACTACTGGTACATGGCCACGAACATCCACGACAGCCTCGCGAAGCGCTACGACATCGTCGCGGTCAGCTACGACGGCCTGGACCTGGTGGAGCAGCTCGACGCCGTCGAGGAGCTCGCGGGTGAGCTGGGTGCCGACCTGGAGAGCTCCGAGGTCACCGACGGTCGCGCCGCGTTCGAGGCCGCCTCGGCGACCGCCACGACGCTCGGCCAGCAGCTGACCGCCGCGGGCAAGACCGCCGTCGCGGTCTCGGGCTCGACCGACTCGTACTACGTCTCGAACCCGGCCGTCTCGGCCGACCTGAACTACTGGGTCGAGACCCTCGGACTGCCGATCGTCGTCCCGGACAACCCGGACCCGCAGGGCTACTTCGAGACCCTGAGCTGGGAGGAGTCCGACAAGTACAACGCCGACCTCGCGCTGTACGACGACCGTCAGGGCGAGGCCGGCCTCGAGGCCCTCAAGGCGCAGCCGGTCTTCGCGACGATCACCGCCGCGCAGAACAACGCGTTCACGCCGTGGACCTCGGTCTACCCGGCGACCTACGCGGAGGCGGCGACGCTGCTCAACCGGTTCACGACCGCGGCGCAGGGACTGCTCTGACCCATGGTGCGCACGCCCGGCTTCCTCGCCGACCAGGTCATGAAGTCGGCGCACGCCGCCACCCTCGTGAGTCGTCGCGACCTCGGGCACGGGCTCCTCGAGCTCGTGCTCGGGTCCGACGACTTCCGGGGGGCCTCGTTCGTCCCCGGTGACTCCACCGCGTTCCGCACGGGGCGCACGGAGTTCCGGCACTACACCCCGGCCCGGCTCGACGCCGAGCGCGGCGAGCTGTCGATCATCGTCCACAAGCACGGGTCGGGTCCGGGCGAGGAGCTCATCCTCGGCTGGTCCGACGGCGACCCGGTGGCGGTGTGCCAGTGGGGCTCGAAGAAGAACTTCCGCTGGGAGGACGGCAGCAACCCGGTCCTCGTGGTCGGCGACGCGACCGTCATCAGCCTGGTCATGGCCTTCGGCGACCGCGCCGCGGCGGAGGGTCGCCCGTTCTCGGCGCTGCTCGAGGTCGAGCCGGGCGACGTCGAGGCGACGCGTGAGCTCGTCCCTGCTGCGACGGTCGTGGCGCGCGACGGCGCCCACGGGCTCGTGGCCGAGGCGTGGCTCCAGCGGCACGCGGGCGAGCTCGACCCGGCCAGCACGGTCTACCTCGCGGGCCACGGCCAGTCGATCCAGCGTCAGCGTCGGGTGCTGCTCGACCTGACCCCGATCGACCGCCGAGGCATCCGCACCCAGCCGTACTGGGCGGACGGCAAGACGGGCCTCTGACCCCTCCCACGCAGGGACGGGGCGGGGAGCCGGAGATCACCCTCGCCCTGGCAGGAGCGGCTCGCGGGCGCGCGTACCATGGCTCCATGAGCGGTGGCATCCCCGACAAGTTCCAGACGCTGGGCCTGACCTACGACGACGTCCTGCTGCTGCCGGGCGAGACCGACGTCATCCCGAGCGAGGTCGACACGACCGCGCGGCTGACGCGTGAGATCTCCCTGCGCATCCCGCTGCTGTCCAGCGCGATGGACACCGTCACCGAGTCGCGCATGGCGATCGCCATGGCCCGCGAGGGCGGCATCGGCATCCTGCACCGCAACCTCTCGATCGAGGACCAGGCCTACCAGGTCGACCTCGTCAAGCGGACCCAGACCGGCATGATCCCGAACCCCATCACGATCGGCCCGAAGGCCACGCTCGAGGACCTGGACGCCAAGTGCGGCGAGTACCGCGTCTCCGGCCTGCCGGTCGTCGAGGAGGACGGCACGCTGATCGGCATCATCACGAACCGCGACCTGAGGTTCACGCCGGTCGCGGAGTGGGCCAGCACGCTGGTCGGCGACGTCATGACCGAGATGCCGCTCATCACGGGACCCGTCGGCATCACGCGCGACGAGGCCCAGTCGCTCCTGCGCCAGCACAAGCGCGAGCGCCTCCCGATCGTCGACCCCGAGGGCAAGCTCGCGGGCCTCATCACGGTCAAGGACTTCGTGAAGTCCGAGCAGTTCCCGCTCGCCAGCAACGACTCCTCGGGTCGTCTGATGGTGGGCGCCGCGGTCGGCTTCTTCGGCGACTCCTGGGAGCGGGCCAACCAGCTCCGCGAGGCCGGCGTCGACGTGCTGGTGGTCGACACCGCGCACGGCCACGCGCGCCTGCTGCTCGACATGATCCGCCGCATCAAGGCCGACTCGGCGTTCGACGGCGTGCAGATCATCGGCGGCAACGTCGCCACGCGCGACGGCGCGCAGGCGCTCGTCGACGCCGGTGTCGACGCGGTGAAGGTCGGCGTCGGGCCCGGCTCGATCTGCACGACCCGCGTCGTGGCCGGCGTCGGCGTCCCGCAGATCACCGCGGTGTACGAGGCGTCCCTGGCGGCGGCCCCGGCCGGCGTTCCGGTCATCGCCGACGGCGGCCTGCAGTACTCGGGCGACATCGCCAAGGCCCTCGTCGCCGGCGCCGACACCGTCATGATCGGCTCGCTGCTGGCGGGCTGCGAGGAGAGCCCGGGCGACCTGGTCTTCGTCAACGGCAAGCAGTACAAGACCTATCGCGGCATGGGCTCGATCGGGGCCATGGCCTCGCGCGGCAAGAAGTCGTACTCCAAGGACCGCTACTTCCAGGCCGACGTCACGAGCGACGACAAGATCGTCCCCGAGGGCATCGAGGGCCAGGTCGCGTACCGCGGGCCGCTCGGCGCCGTCGCCCACCAGCTCGTGGGCGGCCTGCACCAGTCGATGTTCTACGTCGGCGCCCGCACGATCGACGACCTGCAGACCAAGGGTCGCTTCGTGCGCATCACCTCGGCCGGTCTGAAGGAGTCGCACCCCCACGACATCCAGATGACCGTCGAGGCCCCCAACTACGCCGGTCGCTGAGCCTTGACCTCCGGTGGTTGAGGTGCGAGTGCCCGCTAGGGCGCGAGCCTCGAAACCCTGGTCAGGCCTCGGGTCGAGCCCACCACGGTTTCGAGGCTCAGGCGCCAGAGCGCCTTCGCACCTCAACCACCGGTGGTTGAGGTGCGGTGCGCTGTGATCGGCGACCGCTGGGGCGTCACCGACGGTGAGACCCGGCTGACCTACGGGTGCGACGCGTTCGTCGTCGATCCGACTCTGGAGGCCTGGCGTGGCGCGAGCGTGGCCGCTGACCCGGCGACCGTGTGGTCGTGGGTCCGGCAGATCCGTCTCGCGCCGTACTCCTACGACTGGATCGACAACCTCGGCCGCCGGTCGCCGCGCGAGCGCTCGGACCTCCCCGATCCGCAGGCGGGTGACCCGTTCACCGCGTCGGCGGGGCGCAGCCTCGGCCGGGTCCTGGCCGTCGATCCCGGTCGCGAGCTGACCGCACGCATCATGGGCGTGGCGATGTCGTACCTCGTGGTCCCGCAGGACGGCGGCGGTACCCGTCTGCTGCTGAAGCTCGCCGGCCGCCCGCCTCGCGGCACCGCGACGCTGGTGTGCCTGGGCGACCTGCCGATGGCGCGTCGCCAGCTGCTGAACCTGCGGGACCTGGCGGAAGGGGCGCTGAGGGCTCGCGTGGAACCGGAGGCGCTGGTGCTGGGCACGGCGAATCCGCGGGACAGGCGGCATGGACCACGAGCCGGGCGGCGCCCCCGAATCCGCCCGTCGCTGGTGCTGGGCACGGCGAATCGCCCCGGGGCACGGCAAATTTGCCGTGCCCGAGGGCGATCTGCCGTGCCGGCACGGCAATTCGCCGTCCATCTGCGATGCCGAACCCGCCGGTTCCGGTTCATGCCGCTTGTCGCCGGCCCCGGACGGCTCGCCCGCCGCCGCGCACCTCGGGGCGCGGCTGCGGCACGGCCCGCCGATAGGGTGGGGCGCATGGTTGACCTCGACATCGGAGCCGCGAAGCGCGGACGCCGGGCGTACTCCTTCGACGACATCGCGATCGTGCCGAGCCGGCGCACGCGTGACCCCGAGGAGGTCTCGACCGCGTGGCAGATCGACGCCTACCGCTTCGACCTGCCGGTGCTGGCCGCGCCGATGGACTCGGTCATGAGCCCGGCCACCGCGATCGCGCTGGGCCGCTTCGGTGGCCTCGGCGTGCTCGACCTGGAGGGCCTCTGGACGCGCTACGACGATCCCGAGCCGCTGCTCGCGGAGATCGCGAGCCTCGACCCGGTCGCCGCCAACGCGCGGATGCAGGAGATCTACGCCGAGCCGATCAAGCGTGAGCTCATCACCGCCCGGCTGAACGAGGTCCGCGAGGCCGGCGTCACGGTGGCGGGCGCGCTGTCGCCCCAGCGCACCAAGCAGTTCGCCGACGTCGTGGTCCAGGCCGGGGTCGACCTGTTCGTCATACGAGGCACGACGGTGTCGGCCGAGCACGTCTCGGGCCAGGCCGAGCCGCTCAACCTCAAGGAGTTCATCTACGAGCTCGACGTGCCGGTCATCGTCGGTGGGTGCGCCACCTACCAGGCCGCGCTCCACCTGATGCGCACCGGCGCCGCGGGCGTGCTCGTCGGCTTCGGCGGCGGCGCGGCGCACACGACGCGCTCGGTCCTCGGCATCTCGGTGCCGATGGCCTCGGCCGTCGCCGACGTCGCAGCAGCGCGTCGCGACTACCTCGACGAGTCGGGCGGCCGCTACGTGCACGTCATCGCCGACGGATCGATCGGTCGTAGCGGCGACATCGCCAAGGCCGTGGCCTGTGGTGCCGACGCGATCATGATCGGTTCGCCGCTGGCCCGCGCCCACGAGGCGCCGGGGCGTGGCTTCCACTGGGGTGCCGAGGCGTGGCACGCGGAGCTGCCCCGCGGCGAGCGCGTCGAGCTCGGCTCGATCGGCTCGCTCGAGTCGGTGCTGTTCGGCCCGTCGACCGTCCCCGACGGCACGATGAACCTGATCGGTGCGCTCAAGCGCGCCATGGCCACCACGGGCTACACCGAGCTCAAGGAGTTCCAGCGGGTCGAGGTCGTCGTCGGGTGACCCCCTTCGTCGTGACCGAGGTGGAGGTCGACGACCCGGTCGTGCTGCGCCTGCGCCAGGACATGGCCGCCGAGATGGCGACCCTCTACGGCCGGCCCCGACACGGCGTGCCCGCCGAGGGCATCGACCCCGACGCGGTCGTCGTGACGCTCCTGGTCAGCCAGGGCGACCTCCCGGTCGGCACCGGAGCGCTGCGTCGCCTCGGCTCCGACGTCGAGGCCAAGCGGATGTTCGTCGCCCCGGCCGGCCGAGGTCGCGGACTCGGGAGGGCCCTGCTGGAGGAGCTCGAGGACCGGGCACGCCGGGTCGGCGCGCCCCGGATGCTGCTGCACACGGGCCTGCGCCAGGAGGCGGCGATCGCGCTG
Organism: Aeromicrobium alkaliterrae; assembly: GCF_039529015.1. NCBI lineage: Bacteria > Bacillati > Actinomycetota > Actinomycetes > Propionibacteriales > Nocardioidaceae > Aeromicrobium > Aeromicrobium alkaliterrae. The sequence continues at coordinate 157,304 of NZ_BAAAME010000010.1, read as the reverse complement.
TACCGCGACAGCGGGTACCAGGAGGTCCCGGTGTTCGAGCCGTACCTCGAGGTCCCCGAGTCCGTCTGCTTCGCCAAGGAGCTGTGATGCGGGTCGCCGTCGCCCAGGTCGGCTCGGTCGCCGGCGACGTCGAGGCCAACGTGCGCACGGCGGTGCGAGCCGTCGAGGACGCCGAAGGAGCCGAGCTCCTCGTGCTCCCCGAGCTCGTGCTGACCGGGTACGCGCTGCCGCCGCCGGTCATCGCGGCCGACGACGAGCGTCTCGCGCCGCTCCAGGCGGCGGCCGTGGCCGCCGGCACCGTCGTCCTCGCGGGCGCCGCGATCGCGGGGGAGGGGCGGCCGACGCTCAGCACGCTCGCGTTCGGCGGGTCCGACGTGCGGCGCGTCTACGACAAGCAGCACCTCTCGGGCGACGAGCAGCACCACTTCGTCGCCGGTGAGGCGGGCACGCTGCTCGACCTGACGTCGGGACCCGTGGGCCTGGCGACCTGCTACGACACCAGCTTTCCCGAGCACGGTCGCGCTGCGGCCGACGCGGGCGCGGTGCTCTACGCGGCCTCGATCGCCTTCTACGCCGGCAGCGAGCACCGCCGCGACCTCTACACGCGGGCCCGGGCGCTCGACAACGGCTTCTTCGTCGCGGTCGGCGCCCTGCTGGGCGAGTGCGGCGGGGCACGGTTCTGCGGCGGGGCCGCGATCCACGACCCCGAGGGCCGCACCGTCGCGGCCGTGCCCGAGGGGGAGGCGGGGGTGGCCGTCGCCGAGCTGGACCTGGATCTCGTCGTGACGACCAGGGGACTTCACCCCATGCTGGCGGAGCGACGTCCGCTGCCGGAGGTGCGACGATCGAGGGTGTGAGCCACCCGCACGTCCCCTCGTACGCGATGCCGTACCCGCCGCCGCAGGTGTCGCGGGCCACGCACCCGGTCGACATGGTGCTGTCGGTGTTCGGGTGGGTCGTCCTGGCGGCCGGAAGCGGCTTCCTCGCCCTGCTCTCGCCGGCATCGCTGCTGGCTGGCCTGGCGTGCGGCCCGAACCATGCCGAGCCCGCGATCTGCACCGACGCTGGTGGCTCGACCTACGCGCTGACGGTCGTGGGCGGTCTGATCGTGCTGTTCCTGGCCTGCACGGTCTCGCTGATCGGGCTGATCGTGGCCCTGGCGCGAGGCGGACGGGCCTGGCCCTGGGTGGTGGCCGGTCACGTCGTCGCCGCCTGCGCGACGCTCGTGTTCGTCGGAGTCGCGGTCGCCGTGACCTCCTGAGGCATCGCCGCAGGTCAGACGCGGTGCCGCAGGGTGGATCGAAGGAGTGATGGCACACGTCACATACCGGCGGTATGCTGGTCCTCATGTCGTCGACCACCACTGCACGCCCCGGTGTCTCCCCGTCGCTCTCCGAGGCCCCGGTCTCGGCGGCCCGGGTCGCCGCGCTCACCGGCCTGATCCGCTCCACGACGGGCGAGTCCCGCACGACCCGCACGCCCTTCACCGACCAGGCCCTGGCCGAGGTCCCGGTCTCGAGCCTGGACGACGTCGACGCCGCGTTCGACGCCGCACGCGTGGCGCAGGTCCGCTGGGCCGGCACCGCGGTCCGCGACCGCGCCTCGATGCTGATCCGCCTGCACGACCTCGTGCTCGCGCACCAGGGCGAGCTCATGGACTTGATCCAGCTCGAGTCGGGCAAGACCCGCAAGCACGCGTACGACGAGGTCCTGCACCTCGCGCTGACGGCCCGCTACTACGGCCGCCGCCTGCGCCACCTGGCTGGCTCGAGCCGCAAGGTCGGCGTCTTCCCCCTCATCACCCAGGTGACGGTCCACCACGTCCCCAAGGGCGTCGTCGGCATCATCAGCCCCTGGAACTACCCGCTGACGATGGCCCTGGCCGACGGCATCCCGGCGATCGCGGCGGGCAACGTCGTGGTCCAGAAGCCCGACAGCCAGAGCCCGCTGACGGCCCTCGCCGCGCTCGAGCTGCTGCGCAAGGCCGGTGCGCCCACCGACGTCTGGCAGATGGTCAGCGGCGCCGGCTCGGTCGTCGGCACCGCGATCGTGCAGCAGGCCGACTACATCTGCTTCACCGGCTCGACCGCGACGGGTACCGGCATCGCCAAGCTGGCCGCCGAGCGCCTCGTGGGCTACTCGCTCGAGCTCGGCGGCAAGAACCCGATGATCGTCCTGCCCGGCGCCGACGTCGAAAAGGCGGCCGAGGGTGCCGTGGGGGCCTGCTTCTCGTCAGCCGGCCAGCTCTGCGTCTCGATCGAGCGTCTCTACGTGCACGACTCGCTGTACGACGACTTCCGCGACGCGTTCGTGCGCCGTGTCTCCTCGATGAGCCTCGGCGCCTCGCTCGACTGGGACGTCGACATGGGATCGCTCGTCTCGGCCAGTCAGCTCGAGACCGTCACCAAGCACGTCGACGACGCGGTCGCGAACGGGGCCACGGTCGTGACCGGCGGCCGCGCGCGCCCCGATCTCGGGCCGTACTTCTTCGAGCCGACCGTCCTCGAGGACGTGACCCCGGCCGCGGAGTGCTTCGCCGAGGAGACCTTCGGACCGCTCGTCTCGCTGTACCGCTACGGCAGCGTCGAGGAGGCCGTCGAGCTCGCCAACGCGGGCGAGTACGGCCTCAACGCCTCGCTCTTCGGCCCGGTGCCGCTCGCCAAGCGCCTCGCACCGCGCATCAAGGCCGGCACGGTCAACATCAACGAGGGCTTCGCGGCCACCTTCGGCAGCGTCGACGCCCCGATGGGCGGCATGCGCACCTCGGGCACGGGCCGCCGCCAGGGCGACGAGGGCTTCTACCGCTACACCGAGACGCAGTCGGTCGGCGTGCAGCGCCTCGTGCCCGTCGCGGGACCTGCGGCGATCCCTGCCAAGCCGTACGCTGCCGTCCTGACGTTCCTGCTCCGCGTCCTGCGACGCACCACGGTCCGTCGGTGAGGAGAGGAACCTGCCATGACTGACAACAACGACTTCGACTACGACGTCATCGTGATCGGCTCCGGCTTCGGCGGCAGCGTCTCGGCGCTGCGCCTGACCGAGAAGGGCTACAAGGTCGCGGTGCTCGAGGCCGGCAAGCGGTTCGAGGACAAGGACTTCGCGAAGAACTCGTGGCGCCTGCGCAAGTTCCTCTGGATGCCCCAGATCGGGTGCTACGGCATCCAGCGCATCGACAAGCTCAAGGACGTCCTGATCCTCTCGGGTGCCGGGGTCGGCGGCGGTTCGCTGGTCTACGCCAACACCCTCTACGAGCCCCTCGACCCGTTCTACAAGGACGCGGCCTGGGGCCACATCACCGACTGGCGGGCCGAGCTCGCGCCGTACTACAACCAGGCCAAGCGCATGCTCGGCGTGAGCATCTACCCGTACGAGACCGAGGCCGACCGGCTCATCAAGCAGGTCGCGACCGAGATGGGCGTCGAGGGCACGTTCCACCACACGCCCGTGGGCGTGCTGTTCGGCGACGAGCAGGGCGCGGAGGTGCCCGACCCGTACTTCGGCGGGGCCGGTCCGTCCCGCCGCAACTGCATCAACTGCGGCGAGTGCATGACGGGGTGCCGGCACAACGCCAAGAACACGCTGGTCAAGAACTACCTCCACCTGGCCGAGACGAACGGCGCCGAGGTGCACCCGCTGACGACCGTCACGGCCGTGCGCCCGCTGCCGGGCGGCGGGTACGAGGTCGAGACCCGCCGCACCAACAAGCGCTTCCGTCGTCACCAGAAGCTGCGCGCCGGGCAGGTCGTCCTCGCGGCCAGCACGATGGGCACGCAGAAGCTGCTGCACAAGATGCGCGACACGGGCGACCTGCCCCACGTCTCGCCGCGCCTCGGCCTGCTGACCCGGACGAACTCCGAGGCGCTCCTCGGCGCGATCTCCGACGGCAAGGACATCGACTACAGCGAGGGCGTCGCGATCACGTCGTCGTTCCACCCGAACGAGTACACGCACGTCGAGCCCGTCCGCTACGGCAAGGGCTCCAACGCGATGTCGCTGATGCAGACCGTGCTGACCGACGGCAGCGGGCCCAAGGCGCGCTGGCGCGTGTGGCTGCGCGAGATGTGGGTCCAGAAGCGCAACCTGTTCAAGCTGTACGACCTGCGCCACTGGTCGGAGCGCACGGTCATCGCGCTCGTGATGCAGACCCACGACAACTCGATCACGACGTACACCAAGCGGGGCCTGTTCGGCCGCCGGCTCACGTCGCGCCAGGGGCACGGTGCCCCCAACCCGGCGTTCATCCCCGAGGGGCACGAGGCGGTGCAGCGCATGGCGTCGCACATGCCCGGCACCCCCGGTGGCACGATCGGCGAGCCGTTCAACGTGCCGCTCACGGCCCACTTCATGGGTGGCGCGTGCATCGGCGACAGCTCCGAGACCGGCGTGATCGACCCGTTCCACCGCCTCTACGGCCACGCGGGCCTGCACGTCGTCGACGGCTCCGCCATCACGGCCAACCTCGGCGTCAACCCCTCGCTCACGATCACGGCCCAGGCCGAGCGGGCGATGTCGTTCTGGCCCAACAAGGGCGAGACCGACACGCGCCCTGACGTCACCGAGGCGTACCGCCGCATCGAGCCGGTCGCTCCGAAGAGCCCCGTCGTCCCCGACGACGCTCCGGCCGCGCTGCGCCTGCCCATCGTCAGCTAATCCACCAGATTTGCGCGCTTGTTCGGCCGATTCGACCTGATTCGGCCGAACAACTGCGCAGATCTGGTGGAGGCGGCGGATCAGGCCAGTGCAAGAGAGGCGTGGGGCTCGCTCCCGCAGGCGGGTCGGGAGGACCGGCCTGCGGGAGCGAACGTCACGCGAGTGCTGCTCCTGGAAAGCACAGAACCCGGTCGGGAGGGAGAAAGTGACCGGGTTCTGTTGTGCCACGAGGAGCGGGCACGGTGGATCTGACGGGAGGGAGAAAGTGTCAGATCCACTCGTATCAACGACGCCCCACACGGGGGGTTACGTGGCGACGGAGAAAGTTTTTCGGCCGCTAGGATCACTTGGGTGACGGACGCCCCCAGCACCCCCGCCGATTCCACCCCCGAGGCCGCGGCCGAGGCCCAGCACGACACCGTCCTGGTGGTCGACTTCGGCGCCCAGTACGCGCAGCTGATCGCCCGCCGGGTCCGCGAGGCACGCATCTTCTCGGAGATCGTGCCCTCGACGATGTCGGCCGAGGAGATCCTGGCCAAGAAGCCTGCCGCCGTGATCCTCTCCGGCGGCCCGTCGTCGGTGTACGCGCCGGGCGCACCGCAGCTCGACAGCGGCGTGCTCGACGGCTCGGTCCCGGTGTTCGGCATCTGCTACGGGTTCCAGGCGATGGCCGCGGCCCTCGGCGGCACGGTCGCCCGCACCGGCCTGTCGGAGTTCGGCCGCACCGACGTCTCCGTCGTGTCCGGCGGCGTCCTGCTCGACGGCGTCCCGCCGACGCACCGCATCTGGATGAGCCACGGCGACGCCGTCACGCAGGCCCCCGAGGGGTTCTCCGTGCTCGCCAGCACCGGCGGCGCCCCCGTCGCGGCCTTCGAGGACACCGACCGCCGGTTCGCCGGCGTGCAGTGGCACCCCGAGGTCCTGCACAGCGAGCACGGCCAGGAGGTGCTCGAGCGCTTCCTCGTCGACATCGCCGGCTGCCGCCAGTCCTGGACCAGCGCCAACATCGTCGAGGAGCAGGTCGCCCTGATCCGCGAGCAGGTCGGCGACGCCCGCGTCATCTCCGCGCTGTCGGGCGGCGTCGACTCGGCGGTCTCCACGGCGCTCGTCCAGCGCGCGATCGGCGACCAGCTCACCGCGGTCTTCGTCGACCACGGCCTCCTGCGCAAGGGTGAGGCCGAGCAGGTCGAGAACGACTACGTCGCCGCGACGGGCGTCGACCTCAAGGTCGTCGACGCGGCCGAGCAGTTCCTGGGTCACCTCGCCGGGGTCACCGACCCCGAGGAGAAGCGCAAGATCATCGGGCGCGAGTTCATCCGCACCTTCGAGGCCGCCGAGCGCGAGATCCTCAGCACGCCGGGCGCGCCCGTCAAGTGGCTCGTGCAGGGCACGCTCTACCCCGACGTCGTCGAGTCGGGCGGCGGCGAGGGCGCGGCCAACATCAAGAGCCACCACAACGTGGGCGGCCTGCCCGAGGACCTCGAGTTCGGCCTGATCGAGCCGCTGCGCGCGCTGTTCAAGGACGAGGTCCGTGAGGTCGGTCGCCAGCTCGGCATCCCCGAGGCGATCGTCGGCCGCCACCCGTTCCCCGGCCCGGGCCTCGCGATCCGCATCGTCGGCGCGGTCGACGCCGACCGGCTGCGCATCCTGCGCGACGCCGACGCGATCGTCCGCGAGGAGACCACGGCCGCGGGCCTCGACTCCGACATCTGGCAGTTCCCCGTCGTGCTGCTGGCCGACGTCCGCTCGGTCGGCGTGCAGGGCGACGGCCGCACGTACGGCCACCCGATCGTGCTGCGCCCCGTCTCGAGCGAGGACGCCATGACGGCCGACTGGAGCCGCCTGCCGTACGAGCTGCTCGAGCGCATCTCGACCCGCATCACCAACGAGGTGCGCGAGGTCAACCGCGTCGTGCTCGACGTCACGAGCAAGCCGCCGGGAACCATCGAGTGGGAGTGAGCACCCCGTCGTGACGACCGACGTCGCCGTCGCCGCGCCCAGCGAGGCCGCAGCCGACGCCGGTGAGCAGATCGCGCGCGCCGGCGGCAACGCGGTCGACGCGGCGGTCGCGGCCGCCCTCGTGACGATGGTCAACGAGGTCGGCATCGTCTCGCCCAGCTCGGGCGGCTTCGTGACGGTGCAGCCGGGCGACGGGTCCGCGCCGCAGACCGTCGACGGCTGGATGGACATGCCGGGCCGTGCCGCCCCGGCCGAGGCGTTGCGCACGGGCACCTGGGACGTCGACACGGCCTACGGGGGCGGTGTCACGGTGACGGTCGGTCCAGGATCGGTCGCGACGCACGGCTCGATCGCCGCGCTGGGGGAGGCCCAGGGGCGCTGGGGCCGGCTCCCGTGGGCCGAGCTCGTGCAGCCCGCGATCGACGTCGCGCGGTCGGGCTTTCGGCTCAGCGCCGCCTCCCGCTACTACCTGGAGTACGTCCACGCCTCGATCTTCGGCTGGGACCCCGCGAGCCACGCCGTCGTGCACGACCCGGACGGCGAGATCACGACCGCGCCGATCGTGGTGCCCGACCTGGCCGCCTCGCTTGAGGTCGTGGCCATGGAGGGCCCCCGCGCGATGCACGAGGGCGACCTCGCCCGGGCGATCAGCGCCGACGTGCTCGACCGCGGAGGCATCCTCGGCCCTGACGACCTGGCGGCCTACCGCCCGGTGGTGCGCCCCGCGCTGGTCGCGCGCCTCGGCGACTGGACGTTCGGCACGAACCCGCCGCCGGCCGTCGGGGGTGTGTGCGTCGCGGCGATGCTGCGCCTGCTCGACGGCCACCCGCGCGCCCCGCTGGCGGAGCTGCGGTGGAGCGAGGCCGACGTCGCCCACCTGGTCCGCGTCCAGCGGGCGGTGCTGTCCGCGCGGCTCGACCGTCTCGAGGTCACCGACGACCTGGCGGCCGAGGCGGCGCTGCTGCTCGCCGAGGTCGACGCGCGCGGCATCGCGGCCCTCGAGTCGGGCTCCACGGCCCACGTCTCGGCCACCGGATCCGACGGCACGGCGTGCGCCGTCACGGTCTCCTCGGGCTACAGCTCCGGCATGATCGCCGCCGGGACCGGCATCTACCTCAACAACTGCCTCGGCGAGCAGGAGCTCAACCCGCGCGGTCTGCACGGGCTGGCACCCGGAACCCGCCTGCTCTCCAACATGGCGCCCACCGTGGGCCGTCACACCGACGGCACGACGCTCGCGATCGGCTCACCGGGCGCCGACCGCATCACGACCGCGATCGTCCAGGCGCTGGCCGGCTTCGTGAACGGCGGGCTGGGCCTCCAGGCCGCGGTCAACCACCCGAGGGTGCACGTGCACCGGGCCGGGCGACCCACCGAGGAGGTCAAGGTCGAGACCGAGCCCTCGATGTACTTCGGCGGCGTCGCCGCGACCCTGCGTCGACCCGACGGCCACCTCGTGGCCGCCGCCGACCCGCGCCGTGACGGTGCGGTGCGCCTCGTGCACCACGACCGCTAGGCCCGGCTCAGGCGCGGGCGATGCTGTGGAAGTGCCAGTTCGGCGTGATCGAGTTGTACCGGCAGGTCTGGTAGACCCGCACGTAGGAGTTGTTGTACGCCGGTGAGTTCTGCGCCTTGAGGCACTCGGCCTTCGTGGCGAAGCTGTGCAGCCGCGGCTGCGGCGGGTTCGCCGAGGCCGACGAGGAGAAACCGACGGTCAGGCTCGAGGCCAGGGCGGCGGCACCGAGGAGGGACAGGACGCGGGTCCGAGATCTGTTCATGCCCCGACGATAGGAACGGCGCGGCGACTCCGCGATGGGGAGAGATCCCCCGGCGCGGCCGAGCCCGATGGCAGGATGAAGGGCGTGGAACGGCCACTCGTCAGCGAGCCGCTGGTCATCGCGCACCGAGGGGTGCCGACCTACCGCCTGGAGCACTCGCGGGCCTCGTACGAGCTGGCGATCGCGTGGGGCGCGGACTTCATCGAGCCCGACGTGGTCTGCACCTCCGACGGGCACCTGGTCGTGCGGCACGAGAACGAGATCGCCGAGACGACCGACGTGGCCGACCGCCCTGAATTCGCTGCCCGCAAGACGACCAGGTTCGTCGACGGCATCCCGCGCACCGGTTGGTTCACCGAGGACTTCACCCTGGCCGAGCTCCGCACGCTGCGGGGCCAGGAGCGCCTGCCGCAGCTGCGACCGCAGAACATCGACCTGGCCGGCACGGAGCCGGTGCTGACGTTCGAGGAGGTCCTCGACATCGCCGCGGCGGCCGACCGTCGGGTCGGGGTGTACGTCGAGACCAAGCACCCGGGCTACTTCGCGGGCCTCGGCCTCGACCTGGACGACCGGCTGATCGAGGCCCTCGACCGGCGCGACCTCAACCGGCCCGGCGCCGACGTCCCCGTGATCATCCAGTCCTTCGAGACCGGGAACCTCCGGCGGCTGCGACCGCGGACCCCTTTGCCGCTGATCCAGCTGATCGACCGGCAGGGCGCGCCGTGGGACTTCATCGAGGCGAAGGACCCGCGCACCTACGCCGACCTCACGACCCCGGAGGCCCTGGCCGAGATCGCGACCTATGCCGACGGGATCGGGCCGAACAAGAGCCTGGTGGTCGCGCGTGACGCCGGGCACCGCCTGGTCGGCGAGACCGGGCTCGTGGCCGCGGCCCACGCGGTGGGCCTGCAGGTGCACATCTGGACGATGCGCGACGAGAACAACTTCCTGCCCGTCGACTTCAAGCTCAGCGACGACAAGGCCGCCCGCGGCGACGCGCTGGGGGAGTACCGGGTCTTCCTGGAGGCGGGTGTCGACGGCTTCTTCGCCGACGACACCCGCACGGCCCGCGAGGCCCTCAGGAGGTTCGGCGGAAGGTGAGCGCGAGGCCGCCGATCCCCAGCACGATCAGAGCGACGGGCGAGGCGGCGAGCATCGTCCTCGGGGCGACGAGGTCGGCCGAGACGACCGCCCCGGCCACCGCCAGGAGGAGGAACAGGGCTCCGGCGAGGAAGCTCCACGGGTTGAAGGGGTGCTGGTTCATGCTCGCTCCACGTCGATCTGTCCGAAGGTGTGGTCGATCTCGATCGTCAGCGCGGGACGTTCGTCGCTGACGACGTCGAGGCTGGCGTCCTGGCCGGACGTCTCCTCGCCCAGGATGCGGATCTGGCCGCCGGAGATCCGGGCCTCGACCGTGACGGCGAGGTCGGCCGGCAGGATCACGTGGACCTGACCGAGGCCGCCGTCGATCACGATCGTGCGACCGAGCAGGTCCTCGGGGTTGCTGACCTCGGTGAGGTCGAGCCGCAGCTGCCCGGCTCCCAGCTCGTACTCCGAGGCGACGGTGCTCGCGGTGGTGGGGGTGCGCCGGACGTCGCCGAGGGGCCCGTCCGGAACCGCTCCGACGGCGAGCAGCACGACGGACAGGACCAGGCCGATCGGCACGAGGGCGATGCTGCGGCCCCAGCGGGCGCCGACCAGGAGGCCGGCCCCGACGATCCCCAGCGCGACGGCCGGATAGACCTGTGGCGGCAGGTCGACGTCCGTGCCGGCGTGGACCGTGGCGAGCGCGCCGAGCGCGATCAGCACGACCGACATCGTCGCGAGAAAGAGCGTCGGCGGGGTGCGGGTCTTGACGGGGGCGGGCTGCCAGCCGCCGGGGCCGGCGGGCGCCGGCGGGGGCGGTGGCTCGTCGGCGCCGTCGTGGTCGTCGTGGGCCGTGAGCGGCTCGCCGTCGAGCTCGGACGTCGGCTCGTCGTCGGCGACCTCGTCGTCGCGTCCGGCCGCGGTATCCGCGTCGTCGACGGCGGGCTCACGGACGTCCGGCGCGCTCGGCGGCGGCGCGGCCGAGGAGGACGTCGAGGAGAACGTCGTGGGGGGCGGCGGGCCCGCGGGCGGCGGCGGGGTCGGCCACGCAGCGGCCGGGGGACGGCCCTCGCGGCGCTGACGCGGCAGCACCACGACCAGCCAGTAGACGAACAGGATCGGGACCGCGATCCACAGCGTGAACAACGGGGTCGAGACGCCCCACCACCAGCCGGTGTCGCCGACGATCGAGGCCAGCGCGAGCGCGGCACCGACGGCGAGCACGACGGTGCGTGCCTGCGGCTCGTTCTGCTCGAGCCGGAACCAGTCGGCCATGACGCTGGGTCGACCGTCGTCCGGCGGCAGGGCCAGCCAGGCGGCCGCGTAGAGGATGACGCCCGCGAGCCCGGCGAAGCTCAGTGCGACGAACACGATGCGCACGATGATCGGGTCGATGCCGAGCTGGCGGCCGAGGCCGGCCGCGACGCCCGCGACCAGGCGGCCGTCGGTGGAGCGCCGCGTCGAGACGACCGACCGGAACCGCTCGCGGTCCGGGCCGGTGTCACCGGCGTGCGGGGCACCCGGCGGCGGTGGTGGGGTGGTGGTCTGGTTCATGTCTCCATCGTGGTCGTGCGATCGTCCCCGGACCATCGGGTGCGACCCTGGTCCGACCCTGAGATGACCCGGGGTCCGGCCCGGTGGTTCCCTCATGGTGCCGCGTCCGGCGACGTGTGACGATCAGGGGGTGACGACTCCGCCCTCCCCGCGACCCGCACCGCCCGTGCGCCGCGCGTACCGACCTGCCGGTCGTCGGCTGGTCTCCGGGGTGAGTGCCGGCGTGGCGGAGCACCTCGGGGTCGACACGCTGTGGGTCCGGCTGGCCTTCACGGTCACGGCCGTGTTCAACGGCATGGGCATCGTGGCCTACCTGCTGCTCTGGCGCTTCCTGCCGCTCGCCGACGACGAGGCCAGCCCGGGTCTCGAGGCCGCTGCGCGACGGGGGATGCGCCCGGGTCGGACCACGAGCTGGGTCGACCACACCCGGGCGGTCGCGATCCTGGCGCTCGGCGCCGGCGTCGCCCTCGCCCTGCAGATCTCGGGCCAGGGCATCGCCTGGGGCTGGCTCGTGCCGCTGACGGTCGGCGGTGCGGGCCTGGCCGTGATGTGGCGGGGCCTCGACGACGTCGGCCGGGTCTCGCGCCTGCGCTGGTGGTCGATCGGTCGCGTCGTGGTGGGCATCGGGCTCGTCGCGGCGGCCGCGGCCTACGCCGTCACGGTCGAGGGCGGGTGGGCCGCGGCGGCCGACGCCGGGGTCGCGATCGCTGTGGCCGTCGTCGGGCTCGCGCTCGTCGCCGGACCCTGGGTCGCCTCGCTGGTGGCCGACCTCGGGGCCGAGCGCCGCGAGCGGGTGCGGTCGCAGGAGCGCGCCGACGTCGCGGCCCACCTGCACGACTCGGTCCTGCAGACCCTCTCGCTGCTGCAGAAGTACGCCGACGACCCCGCCACGGTCTCCACGGTCGCGCGCCGCCAGGAGCGCGAGCTGCGGGCGTGGCTCTACGGCGCCGACGAGCTCGCCGACTCGACGCTGGCCGCCGCGATCCGCGCCGCGGCCGACGAGGTCGAGGACCACCACCGGGTGGCGGTCGAGCTCGTCGTCGTCGGCGACACCCCGGTCGACGCCGACGTGGCCGCTGTCGTGCGGGCGGCGCGCGAGGCGATGGTCAACGCGGCGAAGCACGCCGGTGTCGACCGCGTCGACGTCTTCGCCGAGGCGACGCCGCGGGTCGTGGAGGTCTTCGTCCGCGACCGAGGGACCGGCTTCGACCCCGCCACGGTCGACCCCGACCGGATGGGGCTCAGCGGCTCGATCGTCGACCGCATGCGGCGCCACGGCGGACGGGCCGAGGTGAGGTCCTCACCCGGCTCCGGCACCGAGGTGCAGCTCGTGCTGCCCCGCTCCGAGCACCAGACCACGGCCCCCGAGGCCAGCGACCCCAGGAGTGACCATGACCGTGTCTGAAGCCGCGCCCGGCGGCCCCCTGCGGGTCGTCCTCGTCGACGACCACGCGATGTTCCGCACCGGGGTGCGGGCCGAGATCGTGACCGCGGTCGACGTCGTGGGCGAGGCCGGCGACGTCGACGCCGCGGTCGACGTGATCGTCGCGACCCGACCCGACGTCGTGCTGCTCGACGTGCACCTCCCGGGGGGCGGTGGCCCGGAGGTGCTGCGGCGGCTCTCCACCCAGGCGCCGGAGGTGCGGTGCCTGGCGCTCTCGGTCAGTGACGCGGCCGAGGACGTCATCGGCGTGATCCGTGCCGGGGCCCGCGGCTACGTCACCAAGACGATCTCGGGGGAGGAGCTGGTCGACGCGATCGGCCGGGTCGCCGCGGGTGACGCGGTGTTCAGCCCCCGTCTCGCCGGGTTCGTGCTGGACGCGTTCGCGGGCCACGTCGAGGTGGCCCAGGTCGACTCCGACCTCGACCGCCTGACCGAGCGCGAGCGCGAGGTCATGCGCCTCATCGCCCGCGGGTACGCGTACAAGGAGGTGGCGAAGGAGCTGTTCATCTCGCCGAAGACGGTCGAGACCCACGTGTCCAGCGTGCTGCGCAAGCTCCAGCTCTCGAGCCGGCACGAGCTGACGCGCTGGGCGAGCGACCGCCGCCTGATCTGACACCGCGTCCCGAGGTTCGGTACGCGACGTCAGCGGGTGTCGCCGCGTCTCGATAGAATCGCCCCGGTCGCCCTCGCGGGCGGCCGCGACGGTCCCGCCCACCGCGGGACAGGAACGGGGGCTCCACGATGCTCAGGCGCGCAGTCGCGACGGCAGCGTCGCTCGTCGTCGTGCTCTCGGGCCTGACGGCCTGCGGCGGGGGCGACGAGCCCGATCCCGAGCCGTCGCCCACGGCGGCCTTCGACCCCGAGGCCCTCGATCTCGGACGCATCGAGCCCACCGGCACCGACCTCTCCACGGCCCTGACCGGCACCAGCTCGCGCCTGGTCGCGGCCTACACGCTGGCGGCCAACCTCGTGCTGCCGCAGGACCTCCGCTCCGACCTGACCAAGTACGGCATCGAGAGCGGCACCCTGGTCGACCCGAACGACTACGAGTACATGCTCGGCGACGCCGCCCCGGCCATGGCCGGCGCCGAGACCGGGTACCTGACGCGACGGACCGACCAGGACGCCGACGCCTGGATCACGACCTCGATCGTGCAGTTCCCCGACGAGGCCGCCGCGCAGAACGCGGTGCAGACCGCCGCCGCCAGCATGGCCGCGCCCGACGTCGAGTTCGGCGTCGACCTCGTGGTGGAGCCGTACCCCGCGGACGAGGCGGCCGTCACGCTCGTCACGAACACGCCGGACGTCGCGAACCAGATCTACGTCCTGCGGGCCTACGGCTCGTTCCTGACCTACGCATGGGTCTACGACATCAACGGCACGATGGACGACGTGCGCGAGCACGCCGACGAGTTCCTGGCCGACCAGGAGGTCGCGCTCGAGGACGCCGAGCGCGTCACGATCTCGGAGGCACCGCGCCTGCGCGACCTCGACCCCACGGGCATCTGGGGCCTCACGCTGGCGCCCGACGCGCGCGGCTCCCTGAGCGAGACCGCCTACACCGCCGGCAGCCACGCCGCCGAGACCCGTCAGATCAACGTCGACGGCGTCTCGCGGGCGTTCACCAAGGCCGGTGTCTCCCGCGTGGCCTCCAACCTCACCTCGATCTACGTCGCCGAGAACGCCGAAGGGGCGAAGAGCCTCGTCGAGGCGTTCCTCGAGCAGGCCACGGGGCTCGGCATGGTCGAGGCCGAGTCGCCCCAGGGCCTCGACGAGGCGTCGTGCCTGGCGAACGAGGACGAGGAGAACCCCGACCTCACGTTCTGGCCCGCGTTCCTGTGCTTCTACCCGTACGGCGCCTACCTGCTCGAGAGCAGCGGCGTCTCCCTCGAGGAGGCCCAGCAGCGACTCAGCGCGCAGGCGGTCCTGGTCTACGAGGCGCAGCGCGACCAGAAGCGCTCCTCGGGCTGACCTCGTCGTTCACGCGCGCGTCATGCCACCGGACTAGCCTGGAGGCATGAAGCAGCCGCACCTGATCGTCCTGTTCGGTGCCACCGGTGACCTGGCCCGACGCAAGCTGCTGCCGGGGCTCATGCACCTGGTGGAGTCTCACCTCGTCGGCGACGCCCGCATCCTCGGTGTCTCGACCCACGACTACAGCGACGAGGAGTTCCGCGAGTTCGCGCTGCAGGCGTGCAAGGAGTTCAGCACGCGCCCCGTCCGCACCGACGTCTGGGAGAGCTTCGCGCAGAAGCTGTCGTTCATCTCGCTCGGTCAGGGCGCGGAGGCGCTCGAGCAGAAGGCGGCCGGGCTCGAGGCGCAGCTCGGCGAGGACGCCCGCCGCCTGCACTACCTCAGCGTCCCGCCCAAGGCGGCGCTCGACGTCGTGCACCTGATCGACGAGGCCCACCTGGTCGAGCGGTCGCGCATCGTGATGGAGAAGCCGTTCGGCACCGACGTCACCAGCGCCCGCAGCCTCAACGCCGCGATCCACGAGGTCTTCGACGAGGAGCAGATCTTCCGCATCGACCACTTCCTCGGCAAGGAGTCGGCGCTCAACATCCTGGCCTTCCGGTTCGCCAACGGCCTGTTCGAGCCGATCTGGAACCGCAACTTCATCGACCACGTCGAGATCGACATCCCCGAGACGCTCTCGGTCGAGGGCAGGGCCGGGTTCTACGAGGGCACGGGCGCGTTCAAGGACATGGTCGTGACGCACCTGTTCCAGGTGCTGGCGTTCATGGCGATGGAGCCGCCCACCTCGCTCGACTCCGACTCGATCAGCGAGGAGAAGAACAAGGTATTCCGCTCGATGAAGCCCCTCGTGGCCGAGGAGGTCGTGCGCGGCCAGTACGAGGGGTACCGCGAGGAGGAGGGCGTCGATCCGGACTCCCAGACCGAGACCTTCGTCGCGCTCAAGGCCGAGATCGACAACTGGCGCTGGGCCGGCGTGCCGTTCTACCTGCGCACCGGCAAGCGCATGGCCGAAGGGGCGCGCATCATCTCGATCGCGTTCAACGAGCCGCCGAAGTCGATGTTCCCGGAGGGCTCCGGCGTGGGGCGCTCGGGGCCCGACCACCTGACGTTCGACCTGGCCGACGCCTCGCGGATGTCGCTGTCGTTCTACGGCAAGCGTCCGGGCCCGGGCATGACCCTCGACAAGCTCTCGATGCAGTTCGCGATGCAGGAGACCGGGCGCTCGGGCGACGTGCTCGAGGCCTACGAGCGGCTCATCCACGACGCGATGCTGGGCGAGCGCACGCTGTTCACGACGGCCGAGGGCATCGAGCGGCTCTGGGAGGTCAGCCAGCCGCTGCTCGACGACCCGCCGCCGGTGCAGTCGTACCCGCAGGGCTCCTGGGGCCCGGAGGCCGCCCTCGAGCTGGTCGCCCCCCGCCGCTGGCGCCTCCCCTTCGAGCGCCGCTGGCGCGGCTGACCCCTCGCGAGTGGATTCCCGCCCCGTCGCGAGTGGATTCCCGCCCTGTCAGGAGTGGATTCCCGCCCCGCGGCGAGTGAGTTTCCGCCCTTGTGGTGTCAGGCGTAAGCCGGCGCGAACTCCGAGGTCGGCTCGGTCGGCGTGATGACGTCCAGCAGGACGCCGTCCGGGGCGGCCACGATGACGTGCCGCTGACCGAAGTCCTCGTCGCGCAGCGGCAGGATCGGGTCGATCCCCAGCTCAACGAGGCGAGCGTGCACGGCGTCGACGTCGCCGACCTCGAGATTCACGATGACACCCTGGGGCAGCGCTCGGTAGCCCTCCGGCACGGTCGGATGGTCGTGCGCGACGAGGCCCAGCTCGAAGGCACCGAGCCGCAGGCTGACGTACCAGTCCGAGTCGTAGGTCGTCGTGAAGCCCAAGGCCTCGCGGTAGAAGTCTGCTGCGGCGCCGACGTCGGCCGACATCAACACGGGGTAGAAGGCGGTGGTGGTCATGAGAATCCCCTTTACGTACGATGTGTATGTATCGAGATCCACGATACATACACTGAGTATGTAAAACCAGTCCGACGAGAGGACCGACGATGCCCCGTGCCACTGCGGCCGCCGCAGCGCTCACTGCGGCCCAGGTGCTGGATGCCGCCACCGACGCGTTCGCCGAGCGTGGATTTCCGGCCGTGTCCCTCGACGACGTCGCTCAGTCGGCCGGAGTGACGCGAGGCGCGATTTACCACCACTTCAGCAACAAGGCAGGCCTGTTCGGGGCTGTTGCCGCACGCCTGCAGGCCGAGGTGGCCTCGGCAGTCGTCGCGAGCGCCGAGCGGGCAGGTGGCGACCCCGCGGTGCAGCTGCGGGCTGGTTGTCACGCCTTCCTCGACGCGATCACTGCCGCGCCGGCTCGGCGTTTGCTGCTCGTCGATGCCCCCGCGGTCATGGGGTGGACCCAGTGGCGACAGCTCGACGCCAAGAGCTCCGGAGTTCACCTGCGCGAGGCGCTGGCAGATGCCGGCGTCGAGATCGACCGGTTGGAGGCGACCGCTGCGCTGCTCTCCGGCGCGATGAACGAAGCGGCGCTCTGGATCGCAGAGCAGCCGTCCGTTGACGGTCCGCGTGAGCAGGCCCACGACGTCCTAGACCGGCTGATCGACGCGCAGCTCCGCTGACAGGGCGGGAATCCACTCGCCGCGGGGCGGGAATCCACTCGTCGCGGGGCGGGAACTCACTCGTCGCGGGGCGGGAACTCACTCGCGGCAGGGCGGGAACTCACTCCTCGCGGGGCGGGAATTCACTCGCGAGGGGTCGTCCAGGAGTCGTCGACGAGGCGGATGGCTTCCTCGCGGGAGAGGCCGGATCGGCGGGCGACCTCGACGTAGGCCGCGGCAGCCTCGACCGCGGCGGGGTCGGACAGGTGCGGCGAGGCGATGAAGGTGCCACGGCGTCCGTGCGTCTCGATCACGCCGTCGGCCTCCAGCTCGCGGTAGGCCCGCGCGACCGTGTTCGCGGCCAGCCCCAGGTCGGCGGCCAGCTGGCGCACCGGCGGCAGCTTGTGGCCGGGCGGCAGGCTGCCGCCGGCCGCTCCCGCGGCGACCTGGCGCCGCACCTGCTCGTACGGCGGCTCCGCGCTGGAGGGGTCGACCACGAGCGGGGTCACGGGATCCACGGCGGGCCTCCGGTCGGGTCGAGGGGTGTCCCGCACTGTAGCGAGACCCGGCACGCACGGCGGCGCGGGAGCGTCGGTCCGGCCGACTAGGCTGGGACGACGATGACGCTGCCGTTCCCCGTGCCCGAAGCCCGTTCCGCCCCGACCTCTCGTGACCGTCGGCGGCCCCGGTCGGAGACCCTGCTGGAGGGGCTCAACGACCCGCAGCGCGCTGCCGTCGGACACGAGCCGGGTCAGCTCCTCGTCGTCGCCGGCGCCGGCTCGGGCAAGACGCGGGTCCTGACCCGCCGCATCGCCTGGCTCATGGCCGCCCGCGGTGCCCCGCCCGGCTCCATCCTGGCGATCACGTTCACCAACAAGGCCGCCGCCGAGATGCGCGAGCGCGTCGCCGACGACGTCGGGGGAGCGGCCCGCGCGATGTGGGTCTCCACGTTCCACTCCGCGTGCGTGCGCATCCTGCGCCGTGAGGCCACCACGCTGGGCTTCACGTCGTCCTTCACGGTCTACGACGCGACCGACGCCAAGCGGCTCGTCACGCTGGTGTGCCGCGACATGCAGCTCGACCCCAAGCGGGTCCCGCCGCGCACGGTCCTCAACTGGATCTCGAACCACAAGAACGAGCTCGTCGACCACGAGACCGCCCGCAGCCAGGCGTCCACGCCCACCGAGGAGACGTTCGCCGAGATCTACGGCGAGTACCAGCGTCGCCTCGCGGCCGCCAACGCGATGGACTTCGACGACCTGATCATGCACACGGTGCACCTGTTCCAGGCGTTCCCGGCCATCGCCGAGAGCTACCGCCGGCGCTTCCGGCACGTCCTGGTCGACGAGTACCAGGACACCAACCACGCGCAGTACCAGCTGATCCGCGAGCTCAGCGACGAGCACACCGACCTGATGGTCGTGGGCGACTCCGACCAGTCGATCTACGCCTTTCGTGGGGCCACGATCCGCAACATCCTGGAGTTCGAGAAGGACTTCCCGAACGCCGAGACGATCGTGCTCGAGCAGAACTACCGCTCCACGCAGACGATCCTGTCGGCCGCCAACGCCGTCATCAGCCGCAACGAGAACCGTCCGGCCAAGAACCTCTGGTCCGCGGCGGGCGAGGGCGAGCAGATCGTGGGCTACGTCGGCGACGACGAGCGCGACGAGGCGCAGTTCATCGCCGACGAGATCGACACCCTCACCGACGACGGCGTCGTCACCCCGGCCGGCGTCGCGGTGTTCTACCGCACCAACGCGCAGAGCCGGGTGTTCGAGGAGGTCTTCATCCGCGTCGGCATGCCCTACAAGGTCATCGGCGGCGTGCGCTTCTACGAGCGCAAGGAGGTCCGCGACGCGCTGGCGTACCTGCGGGCCATCTCCAACGAGCGCGACACGGTCTCGCTGCGGCGCATCATCAACGAGCCCAAGCGCGGCATCGGCGACCGGGCCGAGGCCGCCCTCGAGAGCTTCGCGGCCCGCGAGCGCACCAGCATCGCCGACGCGATGCGCCGCGTCGACGAGGTCAACGAGCTCGCCACGCGCTCGGCCAACGCGGTCCGCGAGTTCGCGACGGTCATGGACGAGCTGCGCGAGATGGCGTCCGGGGGCGCGCCCGCCGACCAGGTCCTCGAGGCCGCCCTGACCCGTTCGGGCTACCTCTCCGGGCTCGAGGCCAGCGACGATCCCCAGGACGAGACCCGGGTCGAGAACCTCGCCGAGCTCGTGGCCGTCGCGCGCGAGTTCGTCACCGGCGCCGCCACGATCGACGACGACGCCCCCGACGTCGACCCCGACGACGTCCTGCCCTTCGAGCCCGGCTCGCTCGACGCCTTCCTCGAGCGGGTGGCGCTGGTCGCCGACGCCGACTCGCTGCCGGAGGAGGGCGACGGCGTCGTGACCCTCATGACCCTCCACACGGCCAAGGGCCTGGAGTTCCCCGTCGTGTTCCTGACCGGCATGGAGGACGGGATCTTCCCGCACATGCGGTCGATCGGCGACGCCGACGAGCTCGCGGAGGAGCGGCGCCTCGCCTACGTCGGCGTCACCCGCGCGCGCGAGCGCCTCTACCTGACCCGCGCCACGAGCCGCTCGGCCTGGGGCGCACCCGCCTACAACCCGGCCTCCCGGTTCCTCGACGAGGTCCCGGCCGAGCTCGTCGACTGGCGGCGCGAGGCACCGGAGCCCACGTCCTGGACGCCGTCCACGCCGTCGGCCACGACCCGCCGCAGCGAGACCTTCACGTCGCGCTCGGTCTCCCGCTCGGCCGACATGACCGGCGTGCCGTCGCTCGAGCCGGGCGACCGGGTCACCCACGACACCTTCGGCCTCGGCACTGTCGTCGCGCTCGACGGCAGCGGTCAGAACATGCAGGCCTCGGTCGACTTCGGCTCGGCCGGGGTCAAGCGGCTGATCCTGCGGTACGCGAAGCTCGAGAAGCTGTAGGGCTCTGCTCCCGCGGGCCCGGGGGGAGCGGTGCTGCCCATGGCGGTGCGCCAGGAGTCGTTCGGCATGGACCGCGACGGTGCGCGCGGCTCGAGGTGATGCATTCGGGCTGCGCTGGCTACCGGAAAGCATCATCGCCGGTCAGGCGACCGGGCGCGGAGGTCGACCGCTGCTGGTCCATGCCGCTCGTCCGGTGCTGACGCGTGCCGTCAGGTGGCCGTCTACGGGTAGACGTTGTGGTCGTGGAAGTACGGCTCGGGGTCGACGGACTTGCCGCCTCCCGGCTTGACCTCCACGTGCAGGTGCGGCCCGGTCGAGCGGCCCGTCGAACCCGTGTAGCCGATCGTCTCGCCGGCCGTCACGTGCTGGCCGACCGTGACCGTCTGGCGGCTCTGGTGGCAGTACATGAGGACGATGTCCTCGGCGTCGAGCTTGACCTGCGTCATGTTGCCGCAGTTGCCCGAGTAGCTCGCGGCGATGACGGTGCCCGAGGCGATCGAGGAGATCGTCGAGCCGCTGGGGCCGGCGAAGTCGAGACCCGAGTGGCCCTTGCCCCAGAGCGAGTTGGTGACGCCGTAGCGGCCCGTGATCCGGTAGCCCGTGACGGGCAGGACCCACTGATTGGCCTTGAGCTCGTCGGCCTTGGCCTGCGTCGCGGCCTGCAGGTCCTGCTGCGACTGGAGCAGCTGTGCGGCCTGCGCGTCGGTCTGCTCGGCGAGCAGCTCGCGGTCGAAGTCGCGGCTCACGTCGAAACCACCGTTGGAGACGTCGGCGGAGAGTGCCTGGTAGTCGCCACCCAGCGTGCCCGAGTCGGAGCGGCTGCTGATGACGGCGGAGCCGAGCCCGGCCATGACCAGGGCGACGGCGCCGACCATCGCCATCGAGGGCCGGAACGAACGGCGCGCACGACGAGGAGCTGCTCGGCGGCTCGAGGCCGCCGGGTCCGACGCGCGAACGCTGGACTGGTGACGGACGTCGAGCCGGCGCTTCGGTGCGGGGGAACTCACGCACAACCTCCGACTGATGGACGACACAAACCTCGACGAGGATAGCCGACAGGATGAGATCGTCACAGCCGATCGGATGATCTCCTTCACGTTACCCCCTGCACCAGGCGGCACAAGGGCCCCAGGATGTGCGGGGTCTCACGCTGTGGGACGGTCGTCGCGCCAGTGCCCGCCGGCACGCCTGAGAGGATGACGAGGTGACCGAGCCGACCCCGCCCGCCGCGGCTCCTCGCCGTGTCGTCGTGGCCGGCCTGGGCGACACCGACGAGCTGCCCCTGGTGCGCCGCGCCCGCGTCCTCCGCGACGACGGGGTCGAGGTGATCTGGGTCGGCAGCGGGCTGCAGGCCGAGCAGGTCGCCGCGGTGGCCGTGGCGGAGGACGCCGACGCGGTCGAGGTCGCGCCGACCACGGGCGCGCCGGAGGTCGAGCGCGCGCTCGCGCAGCGCGAGGCCGCCGACATCGACGTCGTCCCGGTGAGGGTGACCTGACTCACGGGTAACCCACCCGGGTTCGCTCTGGAATCCCGGCGCGGTTAGAGTCGCCTCGGCCTTCGGCGGACCTGTCGTCGCGCCCATTTCACTCGTCAACACCACAGGACGGTCATCACCGTGGATCTGATGGAATACCAGGCGAAGGAACTCTTCGCCAAGCATGGCGTAGCGACGACGCTCGGCGTCGTCGTCCAGACGGCCGAGGAGGCCAAGGCGGCTGCCGAGCAGCTCGGCGGCGTCACGGTCATCAAGGCGCAGGTCAAGGCCGGCGGCCGCGGCAAGGCGGGCGGTGTCAAGATCGCGAAGACGCCCGACGAGGCGTTCGAGCACGCGACCAACATCCTGGCCCTGACGATCAAGGACCTGCCGGTCAACCGCGTGCTGGTCACCCCGGCGACGCCCCCGCTCGAGGAGTACTACTTCTCCTTCCTGCTGGACCGGTCGAACCGCAGCTACCTCTGCATCGCGAGCGTCGAGGGTGGTGTGGAGATCGAGGAGGTCGCCAAGACCAACCCCGACGCGGTCCGCCAGATCCCGATCGACGCCGGTACCGGTGTCGACGAGGCCAAGGCGCGCGCGATCGTCGAGGAGGCCAAGTTCCCGGCCGAGCTCGCCGATCAGGCGGTCACGCTGATCCAGGCCCTCTGGAAGGTCTTCGTCGAGGAGGACGCGACGCTCGTCGAGGTCAACCCCCTGGCGCGCCTCGAGGGCGACAAGCTGGAGGCGCTCGACGGCAAGGTGTCGCTCGACGACAACGCGTCGGAGTTCCGTCACCCGCACCACGAGGACTTCGTGATCCACGAGGAGGCCGACCCGCTCGAGGCGAAGGCCAAGGAGAAGGGCCTCAACTACGTCAAGCTCGACGGCGAGGTCGGCATCATCGGCAACGGCGCGGGTCTCGTCATGAGCACCCTCGACGTCGTCGCCTACGCCGGCGAGAAGCACGGCGGCGTCAAGCCCGCCAACTTCCTCGACATCGGCGGCGGAGCCTCGGCGGAGGTCATGGCCAACGGCCTCGACGTCATCCTGGGCGATCCGCAGGTCAAGAGCGTCTTCGTGAACGTCTTCGGCGGCATCACCTCCTGCGACGCGGTCGCGAACGGCATCAAGGGTGCTCTCGAGCTCCTCGGTGACGACGCCACCAAGCCGCTGGTCGTGCGTCTCGACGGCAACAACGTCGACGAGGGTCGCGCGATCCTGGACGAGCTGAACCACCCGCTCGTGACCCAGGTGGACACGATGGACGGAGCGGCCGACAAGGCCGCCGAGCTGGCGAACGGCTGAAGGGGCCTTTAGACATGTCGATCTTCCTGACCAAGGACTCCAAGGTCATCGTCCAGGGCATCACCGGCGGTGAGGGCTCGAAGCACACCGCCCGCATGCTGGCTGCCGGCACGCAGGTCGTGGGCGGCGTCAACGCCCGCAAGGCCGGCACGACCGTGTCCCACACCGACGCCGACGGCAACGCCGTCGAGCTCCCGGTCTTCGGCTCGGTCTCCGAGGCCATCGAGAAGACGGGCGCCGACGTCTCCGTAGCGTTCGTCCCGCCGGCGTTCACCAAGGACGCCGTCATCGAGGCCATCGACGCCGAGATCGGTCTGCTCGTCATCATCACCGAGGGCGTTCCCGTCCAGGACTCGGCCGAGTTCTGGGCCTACGCCCAGGGCAAGAAGACGCAGATCATCGGCCCGAACTGCCCCGGCATCATCACGCCGGGCGAGGCGCTCGCGGGCATCACGCCGGCGAACATCGCCGGCAAGGGTCCGATCGGTCTCGTCTCGAAGTCGGGCACGCTGACCTACCAGATGATGTTCGAGCTGCGTGACTTCGGCTTCTCGACGGCCATCGGCATCGGTGGTGACCCGATCGTGGGCACCACCCACATCGACGCCCTCGAGGCGTTCGAGGCCGACCCCGAGACCAAGGCCATCGTCATGATCGGCGAGATCGGTGGCGACGCCGAGGAGAAGGCTGCGGCCTACATCCAGGCGAATGTCACCAAGCCGGTCGTCGGCTACGTGGCCGGCTTCACCGCTCCCGAGGGCAAGACGATGGGCCACGCCGGCGCCATCGTGTCCGACGGCGCGGGCACCGCGCAGGGCAAGAAGGAGGCCCTCGAGGCCGCCGGGGTCAAGGTCGGCAAGACGCCGTCCGAGACCGCCGCTCTGATGCGGGAGATCCTGCAGGGTCTCTGAGCCTCACGCACCACCGCCACGGGCGGTCATCGACTCCGGTCGGTGACCGCCCGTTGCCCGTTCGGGGGCCTTCGCGTGGTGGCGGTGCCCCCTTCGAGGCTCCTTCGTCGCACCTCAGGGGGCGGGAACCTTCCGCCCCCTGAGGTGCGAGCGAGGCACGAGCGAGCCTCGAAGGGGGCACTCCGCCCGCGGTGGCCGGGTCAGGCGGGCGGGGCGGCGTAGATCAGGCGCTGGGTGGCGCGCTGAGCCGTCTCGGTGAACGCCTCGGGCCCGAAGTCGACGCCGGCCGCCGGGGTGAACAGGATCTGGGCCACCGACGTGCCGCGCTGCACGATCGCCGAGCGCAGCGTGACGGGCTCGCCGCCCTCGACCTGGAGCGTCAGGGCCCACGTGGCGCCGCGGTAGTCCGGCGTGTCGCCGAAGGTCAGCTGCTCGCCGACCGCGGCGGCGAGGTTGGTCTGCGGGCACGCGTTCATCGCGGCCTGCACCTGGTCGACGAAGGCGGTCGCCGCCTCGGCCGTCGGGAACGTCCCGACCGACTCGACCAGGCCGAACGGCGTCGCCGCACCCTGGGCGTCGGGGGCCAGGAAGATCCGCGCGGAGGACGTGCCGCCGCTCGCGGCGAAGTCGGCCTGGTCGCACGTCGTCGAGGCGGGGTTGGTCGCGGTGTCGTCGGGCTCGGTGCTGGCCCACGGGTTCTCGACGCCCGCCAGGGCCGGCAGGTCGATCGTGCCGAGGAACCCGGGGTCCTCCGGCAGCGGCGGGGGATCGGCGGGCAGCGCGGTCGGGTCCTCGCTGCACTGGCCGCCGCTGTCGCTGCAGACCTTCTCGAAGGAATCGCTGATCGTGCGGGCGAAGTCCTCGATCGTCGGGGCGTCGGCTCCGTCGGTCTGGTGGATGATCGTGGAGGTCACGGTGCCCGACCAGCCGATGCCGACCGTCAGGGTGCGGTTCGGGTCGTTGTGGTCGACGAGGCGCAGGATCAGGACGTCGCCGAACGGCCGCGGCACGCGGTACGACTCGGTGAGCTGCACCCGCGGCAGCTCGCAGCCGGCGTACCAGTCGACCGCCTTCAGGTACGCCTCGTTCGCCGGGGCGACGCCCCGCGCGACCTCGATCGACTGCGTGACCCGCTCGTTGGCGTCGCCGCCGGCCTCGAAGGTGCGCACGAAGACCTTCAGCGGGTCCGTGGTCGCGAAGCGATCGGTCGCGCAGGTCGTGAGCGGCTCGGTCTCGTCGGTGTCCTCCTCGGTCGCGTCGATCGACCAGCTCGCGCTCGGCGCGAGGTCGGTGACCTGGGCGGTCGTGAGCAGGTTGTCGGTCGTGATCTTCTGCGCGTCGAGGACCAGGTCGTGGCTCTCGGCGCCGATCTTCTCGCGGTAGGAGTCGCTCGCGAGCTGAGTCAGGGGCCGCCCGTCGGTCAGGGCCACGCTGCCGAGCACGATCC
Organism: Aeromicrobium alkaliterrae; assembly: GCF_039529015.1. Lineage (NCBI taxonomy): Bacteria > Bacillati > Actinomycetota > Actinomycetes > Propionibacteriales > Nocardioidaceae > Aeromicrobium > Aeromicrobium alkaliterrae. The sequence goes on along the minus strand of NZ_BAAAME010000010.1, from coordinate 132,165 downwards.
CGACGACGGCCACCAGCACGACCGCGATGGTGTTGAACCGGTGTCCGCGGGCGGCCCGCTCGCGGATCTGCTCCGCCTCGGGCATCGGAAGCTGGCTCGTGACGGCGCCGAGCGCGTTGAGGCGGCGCTCGAGCTCGTCGATCGTCTGCCCCGTGCTCTGCTCGAGGGTCGTGATGGCGGTCGTGACGAGCTCGATCGCCTCCTCGTCGCCGACGCCGATCTCGCGGGCGGCGACGTCGAGGTCGGTCGCGCCCAGGGTCATCAGCACCAGCAGGCGACGGTCGTCCGAGGGCAGCGCGGTGAGGGCGTCGAGGAGCTCGGTGTCGGAGTCCTCCTCGTGGCGCCGGCGCAACGGGTGCGTGCCTCGCGTGACGGCCTGGGCCTTCCAGGCCTCGATGCGCACGTAGCGCTGCGGATCCTGGGTGCGGATCTTCGACCAGTCGCGCCAGGCGTGCCGGTAGGCGTCGATCGTCGCGTCGCGCGCGACGGCACGATCGCCCGTCAGGGCATAGAAGACCCGAAGGACGTCCTCCGACGTGGAGGCGTAGAACGCGTCGAAATCGTCGACCCGCGGCATTCGAACCCCTCCTCGCGAGTCGGCGTGGCTCCGGAAGACGCCGCAACACTACAGGGGAGGATGGAGGGGTGCCGTCCCCTGCTCGCATCAGCTCCTCCGACGACCTGCGGTCCGCCGTCTGGCCGGGCGCCGTCGCCGCGATCTGGGCCGCCGTCGTGGGCTGGGTGCTCACGGTGGTGCTGCTCGTCGCGGCGGGTGCCGGCGACGGCGTCGTGGGCACGATCCGTGCCAGTGCCCGCGTGTGGCTCGTCGCCCAGGGCAGCGGGATCAGTGCTGACGGCGCTGACATCACGCTCGTGCCGTGGGGCGGGGTCCTCCTGGCCCTGACGCTGGTGGTGCTCGTGGCCCGTCGGCAGGCGCGCGAGCCCGTCTCCGAGCCGGCGGCCTTCGCCGCGACCGCGGCCGGCGTCTACGCCGTGCTGGCCTCGATCGTGACCTCGGTCGCGAACGACGCGGCCATCTCGGTCCCGACGATCCGGGCTGCCCTCGTGACCTTCGTGCTGGCGGGCGTCGGTGCGGCGATCGCGTACGTCAGCGTCCACGGTGCACCGGCCGCCTGGTGGCCCGAGGACCAGCCCGAGGTCCTGGCGGTCCTGCGTGGTGCGGCCTCGATCGTGGTCACGGTGCTGGGCGTCGCCCTGGTCCTGGTGGCCCTGCTGCTGGCGCGGCACGTCGAGCAGGCCGGCAGCCTGTGGGCCCTGCTCGACCCGGGACTCGGCGGCGGCATCGCGCTCGCCGTGGTGTGTCTGCTGCTCGTGCCGACGTTGGCCCTCTGGGCCGCCGCAGCCCTGCTCGGACCGGGTTTCCAGGTCGGCACCAACACGTCGGTCGACCTGACGAGCGCCGACCTCGGACAGGTGCCCGGGCTCCCGGTGCTCGCGGCGCTCCCGGCCCCGGGCGAGCTGCCCACGTGGGCCCTACTGTTGGGACTCGTGCCCGTCGTCGCCGCGGGGTGGGCCGGCTGGCGTCTCGTCCGGCGCGGACAGCTCGACCTGGCCACCGACTTCTGGCGCGGGGTCAGCATCGCTGCGGGGGCGGGCGCGGCCGGGGCCGTGGCGCTCGCGCTGCTGACCTGGATGTCCGGCGGCGCAGTGGGCCCCGGCCGCATGGCCGAGGTCGGGCCGGAGTCGCTCCTCGGGCTGCTGGCGGTGCTGCCGTTCCTGGCCGTGGCCGCTGCGGTCGGTGCGGTGGCGGCCCACTATCGTGGAGGCCGTGCCACCGCTGCCTGATGCGACGCCCGTCGTCGTCCTCGTCTCCGGCAGCGGCACGAACCTCCAGGCCCTCATCGACGCGTGCGACGACCCCGCCTACGGCGTGCGGATCGTGGCCGTCGGGGCCGACCGTCCCGGCATCGCCGGGCTCGAGCGGGCCGAGCACGCCGGCATCCCCACGTTCGTCCTGTCCGTGGGCGACTTCGCGAGCCGCGACGCGTGGGACGCCGCCCTGGCCGACCAGGTCGCCGCGCACGCCCCGGAGCTCGTCGTGCTGGCCGGCTTCATGAAGCTGACGGGTCCCGCGTTCCTCGCCCGCTTCGGCGGCCGCACGCTCAACGCCCACCCGGCGCTCTCGCCGGCGTTCCCGGGCATGCACGGCCCGCGCGACGCCCTCGAGCACGGCGTCAAGATCACCGGCGCGACGCTGTTCGTCGTCGACGCCGGGGTCGACACCGGGCCCATCGTGGCCCAGGTCGCCGTGCCGGTCCTCGACGACGACTCCGTCGACACCCTCCACGAACGCATCAAGACCAGCGAGCGCGGCATGCTCGTCGAGTGGGTGGGCCGCCTGGCCCGCGACGGCTACTCGATCGATGGACGCCGCGTCACGTCACCCCAGAAGAAGGAAGCCCCATGACCCAGCGCCCGATCAAGCGCGCCCTCGTGTCCGTGTACGACAAGTCCGGCCTGGAGGAGCTCGCCCTCGCCCTGCGCGACGCCGGCGTCGACATCGTCTCGACCGGCTCGACCGCGAAGACGATCGAGGCCTCGGGCGTGCCCGTCACGCCGGTCGAGGAGCTCACGGGCTTCCCCGAGTGCCTCGACGGGCGGGTCAAGACCCTGCACCCGCGCGTGCACGCCGGCATCCTGGCCGACTCGCGCCTGGAGTCGCACGTGCAGCAGCTGGCCGACCTCGGGGTCGAGCCCTTCGACCTCGTGGTCGTGAACCTGTACCCCTTCCGCGAGACGGTCGCCTCGGGTGCCACGCCGGACGAGTGCGTCGAGCAGATCGACATCGGCGGACCCTCGATGGTCCGCGCGGCCGCGAAGAACCACCCCACCGTCGCGATCGTGACCTCGCCCGACGCGTACGGCGACGTGAGCGCCGCGCTGGCGTCCGGCGGCTTCACGTTCGAGCAGCGCCGCCACCTCGCGGCGCAGGCGTTCGCGCACACCGCGTCCTACGACGCGACCGTGGCCTCCTGGTTCGCCTCGGCGTACGACGGCTCGGAGGACGGCTGGCCGGAGTTCGTGGGCGAGGCCTGGGACAAGTCCGCGGTCCTGCGCTACGGCGAGAACCCGCACCAGCAGGCGGCCCTCTACACCGACGGCTCCGGTGGCCTGGCCGCCGCCGAGCAGCTGCACGGCAAGGAGATGAGCTACAACAACTACGTCGACACCGACGCGGCGATCCGCGCGGCGTTCGACCACGACCGCCCCGCGGTGGCGATCATCAAGCACGCCAACCCGTGCGGCATCGCAGTCGGTGACGACATCGCCCAGGCGCACGCCCGCGCCCACGCGTGCGACCCGGTCTCGGCCTTCGGTGGCGTCATCGCGGCCAACCGGCCCGTCAGCGTCGCGATGGCGCAGCAGGTCGCCGAGGTCTTCACCGAGGTCATCGTGGCGCCGGGCTACGAGGACGGCGCCGTGGAGGTCCTGCAGGGCAAGAAGAACATCCGCATCCTCCGGGCCGACGACCTCGGCCAGTACCCGCCGGCGGAGATCCGCCAGGTCAGCGGCGGCGTGCTGGTGCAGATGCGTGACCAGGTCGACGCGGTCGTGGAGGCTGACGGCGCCGTCACGGGCGGCGACGACCCCAGCACGTGGACCCTCGCGGCCGGCGAGCCCGCCGACGAGGCCACGCTGGCCGACCTCGCGTTCGCCTGGACCTCGGTCCGCGCCGTGAAGTCCAACGCGATCCTGCTGGCCGCCGACGGTGCGTCGGTCGGCATCGGCATGGGCCAGGTCAACCGCGTCGACTCGTGCCGCCTCGCGGTCGAGCGGGCGGGCGAGGAGCGCGTGCGGGGCTCGGTCGCCGCGTCCGACGCCTTCTTCCCGTTCGCCGACGGGCCGGGCATCCTGATCGAGGCCGGCGTGAAGGCGATCGTGCAGCCCGGCGGCTCGGTCCGCGACGACGAGACGATCGAGGCCGCCAAGGCCGCCGGCGTCACGATGTACTTCACGGGGACGCGCCACTTCTTCCACTGACGTCGACCTGCGGCGCGCTCCCGCGGGCCGTGCGGAGCGGTGCACGACCGGAGATGAGGCATCGCGGCTGCTCGGGCGACCTCGATGCATCATTCCCGGTCCGCGTCGCGGTTCGCCGCCGGCTAGGGCTTGCGCTTGAGGAGCCGGAGCACCGAGCGCTCCAGCACGCGGGGGACCGGCGCTCCGGGGGAGATGCGGCGGCGCGATCCGAGGGCGGTGTCGCCCAGCGTGACGCCCTGCTCGAACAGGTCGACGACGCGCGGGTCGACGTAGCTCGACCGGGCGACGGCGGGGGTGTTGCCGAGGTGCTGCGAGACCTCGCGCATGGCTCCGGTGACGGCTGACTTCCGGGCCCGGGCCGTCGAGGCGTCGGCGAGCGCGAGGGCTCGCGCCGCGATCACGGTGCCGCGCCACGTGCGGAAGTCCTTCGCGGTGAAGCCGGGGCCCAGGACGTCGGCCACGTAGGCGTTGACCGTCGCGGAGTCGAGGTCGTGCCAGCCGGCGTCGTCGGCCCACGCGAACGCGCGGTCGGTCCCGCCGTCACGCTCGAGCATCGCCCGCACCGCGGTGGCCAGGCGCTCGTCGCGCACCGATCCGTCGACGACCTGGCCCGACTTGGCCGGGTAGTGCAGGGCGATGCGCTGCCCCTCGATCGTGACGTGGTCGCGGTCGAGCGTCGTCAGGCCGTGGCTGCCGTTCGCCGCCCGGTACTGCTCGTTGCCGATGCGGAACAGGCCCAGGTCCAGCAGCCCGAAGGCCACGGCGCAGGCGCGGGTGAGGTCGGGCTCGTCGCGGCCCAGGTCGTGGCGCGCCACGCGGCGGTTGCGCAGGAGCGACCGGGCGAACTGCTCCATCGCCTCGAACTTCTCCGCGTCACGGCGGCGCCGCCACTCCTCGTGGTACAGGTACTGGCGCCGTCCGGCGTCGTCGGTGCCGACTGCCTGCAGGTGTCCGTGGTCGAACGGGCAGATCCAGACCTCGGTCCAGGCCGGGGGGATCACGAGCCGCTTGCACCGCTCGATGTCGACCGGGGTCAGGGAGACGCCGTCGATGCCGAGGTACCGGAATCCTCGACCGTGACGGACGCGGGACCAACCCGGATCGTCGGCGGAGACGCGTCGCAGCCGAACCATGCGGTGAGCCTAGGCGCGGTCCCGGGGCCTCGCTCGTCGGCCGACGAGCGTCAGGTCGCGGCGGGCGCCGGGCTGCCGTCGACCGGCGCCAGGTGGGCGGCGACGAGGTGGCCGATCGCCGACGTCAGGAGCCGTGCCTCCTCGACGTCGTCGTACTGCCCGCTCTGCCGTCGCAGCGCCACCCCGGCGATCAGCGCGACCGCCTGGGCGGCGACGTCGCGTGCGGTGCCGATCCCCAGGCGCTCGAAGAAGCGGACGGCCAGGTCCTCCAGGGCTTGCAGCGCCTCGGCCGCCGTCGCGCGCAGCTCGGGGTCGCGCGCGGCGGCGAGGTAGATCGCCAGCTCGGTGCCGGCCTTCGCGGGGCTGCGGGTCGCGAAGATGCCGGTCACGAAGTCACTGGCGGTGCCGAGGTCCAGCCGGGCGTCGATCTCGACGTCCGCGAGGGCCTCGAGCGTGGCGACCCAGCTGGCGATGTGCGTCGAGAGGGCCTCGCGCACGAGCTCCTCGATCGAGGAGAAGTAGTACGTCGTCGTGGCCGGCGGGAGCCCGGCACGGGCCGCGACCGCGCGGTGCGTGACGGCGCGTGCTCCGCCCTCCGCGAACAGGTCGATCGCGGCGATCAGCAGCTCGTCACGCCGGGCCCGGCTCCTGGCCTGACTGAGTTGTGCTCGCGACGCCATTGACGCTCCTCGTCCGAAGTTCTGCTCGTGCCGTGCGCGTCGGGAAGCCCGGTCCGTGCAGCGTCCTCGAGTCTATGCGCCGACCCTGTGAACGGCGCGGGGATTCCGCGTGACCCGCCGAGGGCGCCGCGTGACAGACTCGTCCCCGTGACTGCGCAGATCCTGGACGGCAAGGCTGCCGCCGCCGACATCAAGTCCGAGCTGGCGACGCGGGTCGCGGCGCTCGCCGAGCGGGGGGTCGTCCCCGGTCTCGGCACGATCCTGGTCGGCGACGATCCGGGCAGCCACTGGTACGTCGGTGCCAAGCACAAGGACTGCGCCGAGATCGGCATCCGCTCGATCCGCATCGACCTGCCGGCCACCGCCACGCAGGCCGAGGTCGAGGCCGCGGTCGACCAGCTCAACGCCGACCCCGAGTGCACCCTCTACATCGTGCAGCTGCCGCTGCCGAAGGGCCTGGACGAGAACGCCGTGATCGGCCGGATCGACCCGTCCAAGGACGCCGACGGCCTGCACCCCACCAACCTCGGATGGCTCGTCCTGGGTGAGCCCGCCCCGCTGCCGTGCACGCCGCGCGGCATCATCGAGCTCCTCCGGCGCCACGAGGTGCCCATCGCGGGCGCCAACGTCGCCGTCGTCGGCCGTGGCATCACGGTCGGTCGTCCGATGGGCCTGATGCTCACGCGCCGCAGCGAGAACGCCACGGTGACGCTGTGCCACACCGGCACGCGCGACCTCGCGGCCGAGGTCAGCCGCGCCGACATCGTGATCGCGGCGGCGGGCGTGCCCGGCATCATCACCGCCGACATGGTCAAGCCCGGTGCAGCGCTGCTCGACGTCGGCGTCAGCCGCGACGAGAACAACAAGATCGTGGGCGACCTGCACCCCAGCGTGCACGACGTCGCGGGCTGGGTGGCGCCGAACCCTGGCGGCGTCGGTCCGATGACCCGCGCGATGCTCCTGGCCAACGTCGTCGACGCGACCGAGCAGGCCCTCGAGTCGGCCGGCGCGTGAGCCCGTTCCTGAAGATGCCCCGCTCGCGCGGGACGCAGGCGTACATCGTCCTGCTGCTCGTCGTGCTGGTCGGCCTCGGCCTGGTGGCCTCGGGTCACTGGCGTCGGGGCATCGTCGTGGTCGGAGGTGCCTTCATCGTCTCGGCGGGGCTGCGCGCCGTCGTGCCGGAGGAGCAGAAGGGCCTGCTGGCCGTGCGTGGCCGCGGCTTCGACGTCGCGTGGACGGCGTTCCTCGGCATCTCCCTCGTGGTGCTCGGCTTCGTCGTGCCCCCGGGCCCCGACGCCTGACCGCTCCGACGTCGCAGCGGTCAGGCGGCTGCTGTCAGATCAGGCCGAGCTTCGTGACGGCGTCGCGCTCCTCGACGAGCTCGGCGGCGGTCGCGTCCATGCGCGCCCGGCTGAAGTCGTTGATCTCGAGGTCCTGCACGATGCTCCACGAGCCGTCCGAGGTCCGGACCGGGAACGAGTAGATGAGTCCCTCGGGGATGCCGTAGGACCCGTCGGAGGCCACCGCCATCGAGACCCAGTCGTCGGTCTGCGAGCCGAGCAGCCAGTCGTGCGCGGCGTCGATCGTGGCTGACGCGGCAGAGGCGGCCGACGAGGCGCCGCGGGCGTCGATGATCGCGGAGCCACGCTTGGCGACGGTCGGGATGAACGTGTTCTCGACCCACTCGAGGTCGTCGATCACGTCGACCGCCGGGCGTCCGTCGATCTCCGCGTGGAAGATGTCGGGGTACTGCGTGGCTGAGTGGTTGCCCCAGATCGTGACCTTGCGGATGTCGGCCACCGGGACGCCGGTGCGACCGTGCAGCTGGCTCAGTGCCCGGTTGTGGTCGAGGCGCGTCAGGGCGCTGAAGCGGTCGCGCGGGATGTCGGGGGCGTTGCTCATCGCGATCAGTGCGTTGGTGTTGGCCGGGTTGCCCGTGACGCCGATGCGGACGTCGTCGGCGGCGACGGCGTTGAGCGCCTTGCCCTGAGCGGTGAAGATCGCGCCGTTGGCCTCCAGCAGGTCGCCGCGCTCCATGCCCGCCGAGCGGGGACGGGCGCCCACGAGCAGGGCCAGGTTGACGCCCTCGAACACGACGTTCGGGTCGGAGCCGATCTCGACCGACTCGAGCAGCGGGAACGCGCAGTCGTCGAGCTCCATCACGACGCCCTCGAGCGACTTCAGCGCCGGCTCGATCTCCAGCAGCTGCAGCTGCACGGGAGTGTCGGGACCGAGGAGGTCACCGCCGGCGATGCGGAACAGCAGGCTGTAGCCGATCTGTCCTGCGGCTCCGGTGACGGCGATCTTGACCGGGGTGGGGCTCATCGAGGCTCCTTGCGAAGAGTGTGACCTGCGCGACATCGCCAACGTATCGCAGACGACGTACCCGTCCAACGCGTGCTGGTCAGGCGTCCCCGATGCGGGCCAGCGGACCGTCGGGGACGCCGTCCTCGTTCATGTCGTCGGAGCGGGCGCGTCGGGCCTCCAGGCGCAGCACGATCGAGCCCAGGACCGCAGCGAGGAGTGAGGCCACCAGCACCGCCGCCTTCGCGGTCTCCACGGATGCCTCGGACGCGAACGACAGCTCGGAGACGAGCAGCGCGACCGTGAAGCCGATCGCGGTCAGCAGACCCACGCCGAGCAGGTCGCGCACTCCGATCCCGGACGGGAGGCGCAGCGGCGTCACCCGGGTGACGACGGCGGTCACGCCGAGCACCCCGACGACCTTGCCCGCGAGCAGACCGGCGATCACGCCGATCGCGACGGGGGAGGCCAGCGGTGCGGCGATCCCGTCGGGCAGGTGAACCCCGGCCGCGCAGAAGGCGAAGACCGGCAGCGCGATGCCGGCGGACCAGGGCTGGACGGCGTGAGCCCAGCGCACCGCCCGGGAGTCGCTGCCGTCGTCGGGCGGGGTGGCCGGCACCGTCAGCCCGAGCAGCACCCCGGCGACCGTCGCGTGCACGCCCGACTCGTGCATGAGCCACCACGCGACGAGACCGACCGGCACGAGGAGCCACAGGCGGGTGACCCGCGACCGGGCCAGCACCGCGAACACCGCGACCGCCGCGATCGCCCCGGCCAGGAGGGCCAGGTCGACCGCCGAGGTGTAGAACACCGCGATGATCGTGATCGCGATGAGGTCGTCGACGACGGCGAGCGTCAGCAGGAACGTGCGCAGCGCCAGCGGCAGGCCTCGACCGGCGACCATCAGCACCGCGACGGCGAACGCGATGTCGGTCGCGGCGGGGATCGCCCAGCCGCGCAGCTCGCCCGGCGCTCCCTGCGCGCCGACGATCGCCGTGTAGATCAGCGCCGGGGCGATGACGCCCCCGACGGCCGCGAGCATCGGCACGGCGGCCTCGCGCGGGTCGCGCAGGCTGCCCGCGACGAGCTCGTGCTTGATCTCGAGCCCGACGACGAGGAAGAACACCGCGAGCAGGCCGTCGGCCGCCCAGGTCGAGACGCTCAGGTCGAGGTGGAGCGCCGACGGCCCCACGACGGCGCTCGTCAGGTCGCGGTAGAGGTCGCCGGCGGGGGAGTTCGCCCAGACGACGGCCACGACGGCGGCGGTCAGCAGGACGATACCGGAGGTCGTGTCGTCGGTGACGATGCGGCGCAGGCGGGTCATGAGGCCCCTTCGGGGTCGGCGGCAGGATCGCCGACCAGACTTCCCGGCACACCAGTCCCAAGTGTATCGGTCGTGGCTGTGACGGGTGACACCGCGAGACGGCGCCCTGCCGCGGAATGTCTCGGCGATGCGTCGGCTTGAATGAGGGGTGACCTCCGACAGCCCCGCCGCGACCGCCGCCCGTCCGACCGACCCGTCGACGACGCCTGCGGTGAGGCCCGCGCACCTCGGGCTGGCGCTGCTGGCGCTGGCGATGGGCGGTTTCGCGATCGGCACGACCGAGTTCATGTCGATGGGTCTGCTGCCGGACATCGCGCGGGGCATCGGCGAGTCGGTGCCCACCACGGGCCACGTGATCACGGCCTACGCCTTCGGTGTCGTCGTGGGTGCACCGCTGCTGGTCTCGCTCGGGGCCCGCCTGCCGCGCCGCGGCCTGGCCGTCGCCCTCGTGCTGGCCCTCGGCATCGGCAACGCCTTCACCGCGATCGCGTCGACCTACGGCCCGGTCATGCTCGCCCGCTTCGTCGCCGGCCTGCCGCACGGGGCGTACTTCGGCGTGGCCTCGCTCATCGCCGCCTCGATGGTGCCGCCGCAGCACCGCGGCCGCGCGATCAGCTCGGTCATGCTCGGCCTGTCGGTCGCGACGGTGGCCGGCGTGCCCGCCAGCACCTGGTTCGGCCAGAACCTCGGCTGGCGCAGCGCCTACTGGGTCGTCCTGGCGATCGCCGTCCTCGCAGCGCTCATGATCCTCGCGTTCGTGCCGGCCACGCCCGGCAACCCGGACGCGACGGTGCGCCAGGAGCTCTCGGCGCTCAAGCGCCCCCAGGTCGTGGTGGCGGCGGTCGCGGGCATGGTGGGCTTCGGCGGCCTGTTCGCGATGTACACCTACATCGCCAAGCTCGTGACCGACGAGTCAGGCCTGGCCGAGGCGGCCGTGCCCCTGTTCCTGCTGGCGTTCGGCGTCGGGTCGGTCGCGGGCACCTGGATCGCGGGCCGCATGGCCGACTGGGACGTCGAGCGCTCGATCGTGCTGGGCTTCGTCGCGACCGTCGTGACCCTGCTGCTCGTGCTGCCGCTGGCCGGCGTGCCGCTGGCGCTGGCGCTGATCTCGTTCGCGATCGGCGGCCTCGGCTCGGTCGTCGCGATCAACCTGCAGGTGCGGCTGATGCACGAGGCGGGCGACGCCGAGATGCTCGGTGCCGCGCTGAACCACTCCGCGCTGAACGTTGGCAACGGCCTCGGCGCCTGGTTCGGCTCGATGGTCATCGCGGCCGGCCACGGCTACCGTGCGCCGAGCCTCGTGGGTGCGGGCCTGGCCCTGCTCGGCGTGCTGATCTTCGTGATCGGCACCCGCGTGATCCGCGCCCGCGAGCGCGCCTGACCGCGGGAGCGGTCAGGCGTTGACCGACTGCGCGCCCACCGCCGGGCGCAGCCACACGCGGTCGCCCACGTGCAGGTCGAGCGCCCTCGCCTCGGTGCGGGTCAGTGCGACCTGGACCGGCTCCGGGTGGAGCGCGTCCTCGGGCGTGACCTCGAGGCGCACCTCGAAGCCGACCCGCGTCCACCGCGTGATCGAGCCGGACGCCGTGGCGGCCTGCTCGTAGCGCGAGATCTCGATGTCGTGCGGGCGGATCAAGTTGCCGCCGAGGCGCGTGACCGGACCGAGGAAGCTCAGCACGAACTCGCTGGCCGGGCGGTCGTAGAGGTCGTCGGGGGAGCCGATCTGCTCGATCTTCCCGTCGTTGATCACGACGATCTGGTCGGCGACCTCGAGGGCCTCCTCCTGGTCGTGCGTCACGAACACCGTGGTCACGTGCACCTCGTCGTGCAGGCGACGCAGCCAGTCGCGCAGCTCCTTGCGGACCTTCGCGTCGAGCGCACCGAACGGCTCGTCCAGCAGCAGCACGGTCGGCTCGATCGCGAGGGCGCGGGCGAGGGCCATGCGCTGGCGCTGGCCGCCGGAGAGCTGCGCCGGCTTGCGGTCGCCCCACTGGGTGAGGTGGACGAGCTCGAGGAGCTCCTCGACCTTGGCGGCGATCTCGGCCTTGGGGCGCTTGCGGATCTCGAGGCCGAAGGCGATGTTGCGACGCACGCTCAGGTGCTTGAACGCCGCGTAGTGCTGGAACACGAAGCCGACGTTGCGCTTCTGCACCGGCAGGGCCGTGGCGTCGTTGCCCTCGATCGTCACGCGGCCGGAGTCGGCCTCCTCCAGGCCCGCGATGACCCGCAGCAGCGTCGACTTCCCGCCGCCGCTCGGGCCGAGCAGCGCGGTGAGCTGACCCGTCGGGATCGTCAGGTTGATGTCGGTGAGCGCCGCGAAGTCCCCGAAGAACTTGTTGACGCCTTCAATCTCGATGCTCATGAACGCTTCCTCATGACCGGTGGCTCTCCTGCGGGCGGATGACGGTGACGACGACGAGGGCCAGGACGGCCAGCACGACGAGGACGAAGGCCGCGGCGTACGCGGCTGCCTCGTTGAAGGCCTGGTACTCGTTCTGGATCAGCAAGGTGGCGGTCTCGCCGTTGAACTCGGCACCCCGGCTGACGATGCGGACCGCGCCGTACTCGCCGATGGCGCGGGCGGCGCTCAGCACGACGCCGTAGACGACGGCCCACTTGATCGTGGGCAGCGTGATGCGCCAGAACGTCTGCCACCCGTTGGCACCGAGGCTCTTGGCGGCCGTCTCGGAGTCCTCGCCGACCTCCTCGAGCACGGGCACGACCTCGCGGATCACCAGCGGGAGGCTGACGAACGCGGTGGCCATGATGAGGCCGGGGGTCGAGTTGATGATGCGCAGCCCGGTGGCCTGCATGACGTCGCCGAAGATGCCGAGGGACGTGCTGTAGGTCAGCACGAGCGCCAGACCGATCACGACGGGGGAGACGCTCATCGGCAGGTCGATCAGGACCGACAGGGCTCGGCGGCCCGGGAACCGGTGGCGCACCAGCAGCAGCGAGATGCCGACGCCGAAGATCGTGTTGATCACGACGGCCCAGAAGGAGATCGTGAGCGTCAGGTTGAACGCGTAGATCGCGGCGGGATCGGTCAGGCGCTCCCAGAGCGGGCCGACGCCACCGGGCTTGCCGTCGGTCGGCGCGAAGGCGCGCTGCACGACGACCGAGACGGGCCAGACGACCAGGAAGAACAGGTACAGCACGACGACCGTGCGCAGCACGTAGGCCAGCGGGCCGCGCTTGCTGCGCACGCGACGCCTCGCCTCCCGGGTGGGCCCGGCGTCCAGCGGAGTGGGGATCGCGTCAGCCACGGGCCGCCACCCTCCGCGAGATGATGTCGAGCACCACGATCACGACGACGGCGACGAGCAGCAGCAGCACCGCGACCGACGCCGCGGCGGCCTGCTGGTCGCCCTCGATGTACTTGAGGATCTTGAGCGAGGCGACCTCGGTGTAGCGCGGCTGGTTGCCGGCGATGAGCACCAGCGAGCCGAACTCGCTGATCGCGCGGGCGAACGCCAGGGAGGCGCCGGCCGTGATGGCAGGGGCCAGGGCCGGCAGGATGATGCGGCGGAAGATCGTGGCGCGCGAGGCGCCGAGCGAGGCTGCGGCCTCCTCGACCTCGGCGTCGAGCTCCAGCAGCACCGGTTGGACGGTGCGCACGACGAACGGCAGCGTGACGAACAGCAGCGCCAGGAAGATGCCCTGGCGGGTGTTGACGACGTTGACGCCGACGGGGCTGTCCGGGCCGTACAGGCTCAGCAGCACGAGACCCGCGACGATCGTGGGCAGCGCGAACGGCAGGTCGATGACGACCTCCAGCACGCGCTTGCCCCAGAACCGGTCGCGCACCAGCACCCAGGCGATCACGGTGCCCATCACGACGTTGACGACCGTGACCAGGGCGGCCTCGGCGACCGTGAGGCGGATCGCGGCGGCGGTGTCGCCGTCGGTGATGGTGTTGACGAAGGTGCTCCAGCCGCCGTCGGCCGCCGCGATCACGACCGCCGCGAGCGGGATCAGCACCAGCAGGCTGAACCAGACGACGGCGAGGCCGAGGCCGACCCCGGAGGCGCGGGTCAGGGTGGAACGCCGAGACCGGCGCTTGCGCAGCCGAGGCTGTGCAGGCGCCGGATCAGGGCGTTCGGTGTCGAGCGTGCTCACCCCTGGTTGGCCTGGTCACGCAGCTGCTTGATGAGGCCGTTCTCCTCGGCGAAGAACTTCGCGTTGGCCGCGTCCCAGCCGCCGAAGTCGTCGGCGATCGTGAGCAGCGTCGTGGGCGTCGGGAACGGGTCGCTCGGGTCGTTGGCGCCCTCGACCTCGATGCCGTCCAGGTCGTCGTTGATCGAGCGGAAGCCCTTCTTGACGAACTCGGTCTGGCCCTCGTCCGACAGGACGAAGTCGAGCCAGGTCGTGGCCGCCTCGGGCGCGTCGATCAGGACCGTGCCGGGGTTCTCGATCAGCAGCGTGTCGTCCGGGACGATGTAGTCGTAGGCCTTGCCGTTCTGGCGGGCCAGGATGGCCTCGTTCTCGTAGCTGATCAGGACGTCGTACTCGCCCGTGTCGAAGGCCGTCGTGGCCTCGCGGCCGCTGGCGGCCCACTGGTCGACGTTCTTGAAGACGCTGACGAGGAAGTCGTTCGCCTCCTGCTCGGTCTTGCCCTCGGCGATCGCGTGGCCGTAGGCGCCGAGGATGTTCCAGCGCGCGGCGCCGGAGGAGTCGGGGTCGGGCGTCACGATCGAGACGTCCTCGCGGGCGAGGTCGTCCCAGCCCTGGATGTTGCCGGGGTTGCCCTCGGGCACCACCAGGACCACGACCGAGCGCGAGACGATGCCCTCGTTCTCGTTGTCCTTCCAGTCCTCGGCGACGAGCCCGGCCTTCACGAGGCGCTGCACGTCGCCCTCGAGCGAGAAGTGCACGTAGTCGGCGATCTCCGGGTCGGCCTCGACCTTGCGGCTCTGGTCGCCCGACGGGCCGTACGAGCCGCGGATGTCGATGTTCTCGCCCTCGGAGGTCTCGTTGAACTTGGCCTCGATGGCCTCGTTGGCGGCCTCGGGGACGGCGAAGCCGACGAGGTCGACGACTTCCTTGTCGCCGCTGCCGCCGTTGCCGCCGGCGCTGGCGCAGGCACCGAGCGTCAGCAGGGCCGCGGTGGCGGCTGCGACGGCGATGCGTCGGTTGCGTCGGGTCAGGCTCATGGTCGTCGTCCTTCGGTCGTCGGCGCGTCGGATCGGCGTCGGCTCGCGAAGCAATCTAGGCGGCTCAGAAGCGCGCGCTGACAGATCTCACGATGTGGGACAGGTCGACAGCATGTGGGACGCCGCCGTGTCGGACGGAGCCGCCGTCACGGCAGGGGGTCGAGGTCCTTCTCGTCGTCCTTGCGGCGCTTGCGCTGCAGCAGGTGGTCGATCACGAAGCCGACGATCGCGGCGATCACGACGGCGACGACCGCGCCGACGAGCGGGTGCTCCTTGACCCAGGTGCCCGCCACGACGCCGATCAGGACCGAGTAGACCGACCACGAGATCGCCCCGAGCGCGCACAGCGGCAGGAATCGGCGGTACGGGAACCCGGTGGCGCCGGCGGTCATGTTGACCGCGACGCGGCCGACCGGGATGTAGCGGGCCGTGAGTATCAGGACGGCGGCGCGGCGGTCGAGCTCGTACCTCGCGCGCTCGATCGCCCTGCCCAGACGCGGCCTGCGCTCCGGGGAGAACCGATCGACCCCGACCGCCCGCCCGATCCGGTAGGCGATGTTGTCGCCGACGAACGCGCCGAGCCCGGCCGCGAGGGCCAGCAGGACCAGGTTCGGCTCACCCGAGCTCGCCCCGATCGCGGCGAGCGCCACGACGACCGACTCGCTGGGGATCGGCGGGAAGAACGCGTCGATCGCGGCGAAGGCGAACACCGCCAGGAACACCCAGGGCGACGCCCCGAGGTCGACCGCGAAGTCGTTGATCTGCTCTAGTAGCTCCCCCACGCACGCAGCCTAGGGGGTCGCTGTGCACCCGAGGGGCTACTCGGCGACGGGCACCGCCTTCTCGGTGTCGACGGCGGGCTCGCGGTCGTGGTTCGGCGCGCGGAAGAACAGCACCACGACGATGCCGAGCACGAAGCACAGCACCGGCAGCCAGTACGCCTCGGCCATCGCCTGGGCGAACGGGCCCTGGATGGCCTCCGGCATGGGCCCGGACGAGCCCTGGAACGACTCGGCACCGCCCTCGAGCCCGTTGGCCGACAGTCGCGCCCCGATGAGCGAGGCGATGGCCGCGCTGCCGAGCGCAGCCGCGACCTGACGGGTCGTGTTGTAGACGCCGGCACCCGCACCGGCGGAGGACATCGGCAGGTTGCGCGTGGCGGTGGCGCCGTGCGGCGCCCACAGGCACGCGTTGGAGACGCCGAACAGTGCCATCGGGATCAGCAGCTGCCACGGGGGAGTGTCGACGTCGATCAGCAGGCCCGTCCACGCCATCGCGACCGCCGCGGTCGAGAACCCGACGAGCGTGATGTTGCGCGGGTGGACCGTGTCGACGAGGCGGCCGACGAAGGGCGACAGCCCCATGAGGACCACGGCCATCGGCAGCATGAACAGGCCGGCCTGGATGGGGCTCCACCCGCGCGCGCCCTGCGCGTAGAACATGAACGGCAGCGCCATCGCGGTGATGGCGGCCGAGACCAGCGCGATGCCGATGTTGGCGACCGCGAAGTTGCGGTCGCGGAACAGGCTCAGCGGCACGAGCGGCTCGGTGCGCACCCGGGTCTGCCACCACAGGAAGATCGCCAGCACGACGACGCCGGCCCCGATCAGCAGCGGCACGCTGAGGAAGCCGTCGATCTGGCCCCAGTCGTACTTCTCGCCCTCCTGGATGCCGAAGACCAGCAGGAACATGCCGATCGCGCTGAGCGCGACTCCGACGAGGTCGAAGCTGTGGCTGTGCGTCGGCAGCACCGGCACGAGCCGGACGGCCAGGACGAAGGCCACGACGCCGACCGGCACGTTGATGATGAAGATCCACTCCCAGCCGGCCAGGTCGACCAGCACGCCGCCGAGGATCGGCCCGACGAGGGTCGCGACGCCGGCCGTGGCGCCCCAGAGCGCCATCGCGCTGCCGCGCTTGGCGGCGGGGAAGGTGCGGGTGATGACCGCCATCGTCTGCGGCGTCATGAGCGCGGCGCCGAATCCCTGCACGACGCGGGCGACGATGAGGCCCTCGATCGAGCCGGTCAGGCCGCACCACAGGGACGCGAGCGTGAAGACCACGAGACCGATCAGGTAGACGTTCTTCGGGCCGAAGCGGTCGCCGAGGCGTCCGGTGATGAGCAGCGGCACGGCGTACGCGAGGAGGTACGCGCTGGTGACCCAGATGCCGTTCGTGAAGTCGGTGCCGAGCTCACGGATGATGTCGGGCGTCGCGACCGAGACGATCGTGTTGTCGAGCAGGATCATGAAGAAGCCGATGACCATGGCCCACAGGGCGGGCCAGGGCCGGTAGTCGTCCGGGAGGCCCGACGTCGTCGTGGCGGGAGCGGAGGAAGTCATGGCTCCATAGTGGCGCGCCGCACCGACATGATTGCCATCGGCAACCAGTTGTCCTCGTCACAGCCCCCGCGAGGACCCCGGGAACAGCTCGAGCTCGTGGAGGTCGGCAAAGGTGCCGTCGCCGAGCGGCTCGGCCGCGCTCTGCCGGCCCGTCGGCACGAATCCCGCTCCCCGCAGCAGGGCGAGGCTCGCGCCGTTGCCCTCCGCAGCCGCCGCGGTGAGGCGGCGTCGCGCGAGACCGTCGGGCGCGAAGGCGTGCTCGACCAGGGTGGCGAGCACGGCCTGCAGCACGCCCTGGCCCCGGGCGTCGGGGTGCAGCAGGTAGCCGATCTCGCCGCAGGCCGGGTCGACGCCGAGCATGTCGAGCACGCTGATCTGCCCGAGCAGCTCGTCGACCTCGCCGTCGGCCACGACCCACGTGGCCTGCTGGCCCGTCGCGTTGCGCCACCACCAGCGGTGCACGGCGGTGTGCGTGGCGCTGCTGTCGGTCGGCGTCTGCACGAGCCAGTGCTGGGTGTCGGGGTCGGCGAAGGCCTCCGTCAGGCGCGGCACGTCCGTCTCGACCGGTGGCCGCAGCCTGATCGGCCGTCCCGCAGCGGTGCGGGTCTCCAGCACGGTGTCGCCGCGCCAGGGGCGGCGCGCGAACATCAGGTCGCCGAACAGGAGGACGGCGTGCCAGCCGTCGATCGCGCGGCCCTTCTCGAAGAGCAGGGCCGGCACCTCGGCGACGAGCCGGAACCCGCACGCGTGAGCGACCCGCAGCGAGGCCAGGTTGCCGACGTGGGCGTGCCAGTGGACCGCCTCGGTGTAGCCGCTCGAGAAGGCTTCGCCGACCGCGAGCCGCACGGCCGCGGCCATCGCTCCGCGGCCTCGGGCGTCGGGGTGCAGCGCGAAGCCGATCGTGGAGACGCCGCGTCCCCGGATCGCGACGTCGCCCGCGAAGTGCGGACGACCCTGCGCGTCGAGCACCTCGATCGCCCACATCTGGTGCGTCCCGGCGTCCCACCCGGCAGCGACGACGTCGGTCATGAACCGCTCGGCGTCGTCGCGGTCGTACGGGCTGGGCACCGAGGTCCAGCGCACGAGCTCGGGATCGGTCGCGGTCTCGACCATCAGCTCGAGGTCGGCCGGGGTGTGGGCGCGCAGGGTCACGGTGCCGTCGGTCAGCACCGGCACCGAGAGGGGCCAGCCGAGGTCGCTCATGGCGCGCGTCTCAGCGGTTCGCGCGGTAGGCGTCGGCCGGGTACACGCCGAGCATCGTGACGTCGGTCGTGAAGAACGCGAGCTCCTCCAGGGCGCGCGCGAGCCCGAGGTCGTCGGGGTGCCCGTCGACCTCCGCGAGGAACTGGGTCGCGCCCGAGAACGTGCCGTCGACCATGTAGCTCTCGAGCTTGGTCATGTTGACCCCGTTCGTCGCGAACCCGCCGAGGGCCTTGTACAGCGCGGCCGGCAGGTTGCGGACGTTGAACACGAAGCTCGTGACCACGGGACCCTGGCCCGCGGGTGCCCGCTCGGGCTCGCGGGAGAGCACCACGAAGCGGGTCGTGTTGTGGTCCTCGTCCTCGACGTCGGTGGCCAGGACCTCCAAGCCGTAGATCTCGGCCGCCATGGGCGGTGAGATCGCCGCCTGGGTGGGGTCCTGGGCCTCGGCGATCTCGCGGGCGGCACCAGCGGTGTCGCCGGAGATCACGGTCGTGAGTCCCAGCCGACCGATGATCCGCCGGCACTGGCCGAGCGCGTGCACGTGGCTGTGCACGGTGCGGATCGACTCGAGGGTCGCCCCGGGGGCCGCCATCAGGTGGAACCGGATGCGCAGGAAGTGCTCGGCGACGATGTGGAGTCCCGAGTCCGGCAGGAAGTGGTGGATGTCGGCGACCCGGCCGGCGATCGAGTTGTCGATCGGGATCATCGCGAGGTCGGCCTCGCCCGCGCGCACCGTCGCGAACACGTCCTCGAACGAGGCGCACGCGACGGCCTCGAGCTCGGGGTAGTGCTGCTGGCAGACGATGTGGGAGTTGGCTCCGGGCTCGCCCTGGTAGGCGATCCGGGCCGTCGCGGCAGTGGAGGTCACGGCACCAGTCTGGCACCTGCCGAGGGGCGGACCGGAGCCACGACCGGCTCGGCCCACGTGCGTCCCGCGAAGGCTTCCTTGACCGCGGCGGCCATCGCGGGGGCGCGGTCGGTGGGCACGAGGGCGACGACGCTCCCGCCGAACCCACCGCCGGTCATCCGGGCCCCCAGGGCGCCGTGCTCGAGGGCGACCTCGACGGCGAGGTCGAGCTCGGGACAGCTGACCTCGAAGTCGTCGCGCAGCGACTCGTGCGACGAGCTGAGGATCGTGCCGAGCTGGTTCCAGGACCCGGAGCCGAGGGCCCGCACCGCGCCGCGCACGCGGGTGGTCTCGGTGATGACGTGGCGGGTGCGCTGGACCAGCGTGGGGTCGGTCAGCCGGAACACGGCGTCGAGGGGCGCCGCGGCGAGGTGGTCGAGCCCGAGCTCGGCGCAGGCTGCGGCGCACTCCTCCCGGCGCGCGGCGTACTCGCCCGCCGCGAGCGCGTGGTGGACGCGGGTGTCGATCAGGGCGAGGGCGAGTCCGTCGGCGGCGGGGTCGAGCGCGACCTCGCTGGTGGTAGGCGGGTCGGCGCGGTGGTCGATCAGCACGGCGCGCCCCGGCTGGCCGAGCAGCACCGCGAGCTGGTCCATCCGACCGACGGGAACTCCGACGAACCCCGTCTCGGCGTGCTGGGCGACGGCGGCCAGCGCGGGACGGTCGAGGCCGAGGTCGGCGAGGTCGGCCAGCCCCAGCGCGACGCCGCAGGTCAGCGCCGCCGAGGACGCCAGGCCCGCGCCCTGCGGGAGGTTCGACTCGACGACGACGTCGGCGCCGGGCACGCGGTGGCCGGCCTGGCCGAGGGCCCAGACGACGCCCGCAACGTAGGCGGCCCATCCGTCGGCGTCACCCGGGGCGACCGTCGTGGCGATCTCGGCGCGCTCGCCGCCGCTCCAGACGAGGACGCGGTCGTCGGCGCGGCGGCGGACCTTGACGGTCGTGCCGCGGTCGATCGCGAACGGCAGCGTGAGGCCGCCGTTGTGGTCGAGGTGCTCGCCGATCAGGTTGACCCGACCCGGCACGTGCCACTGCTTGATGTCCCCCGTTGAACTCGCCACCGGGCGAGCCTAGGGGAGTCCCACGCCTGGGCGGGGGACCTCGTCCACAGGTTCGGCCCGGTCTGGGACAGGTGTCCAGGAGGGAGGTGCCGGAGCGGGTGCCAGGCGGGCGACTGGCATGATGCTGGCCATGTCCGACGCCTCCCCCCTTCGGTCTGGCACAGGTCGGCGCCCCCGCGCGCTCTCGGGCGCGCAGCCGACCGCCGACTCGTACCACCTGGGCAACTACTTCGGTGCCTTCCGGCAGTGGGTCGCGCTCCAGGACGAGTTCGAGGCGTTCTACTTCATCCCCGACCTGCACGCGATCACGGTCGACTACGACCCGGCGCTGCTGCGGGAGCGCACCTACATCGCCGCCGCGCAGATGCTGGCCTCGGGCGTCGACCCGGCCCGCAGCGCGCTGTTCGTGCAGAGCCACGTGCCCGAGCACGCCCAGCTCGCCTGGATCCTCAACGGCATCACGGGCTTCGGCGAGGCCGGGCGGATGACGCAGTTCAAGGACAAGTCGGCCAAGAACGGATCCGACAACGCCAGCGTCGGGCTCTTCACCTACCCGATCCTGATGGCCGCCGACATCCTGATCTACCAGGCCGACAAGGTGCCGGTGGGCGAGGACCAGCGCCAGCACGTCGAGCTGACGCGCAACCTCGCGCAGCGCTTCAACCACCGCTTCGGGCCCACGTTCACGGTGCCCGAGGCGCACATCGTCAAGGCGACCGCGAAGATCTACGACCTGCAGGACCCGACGTCGAAGATGAGCGGATCGAACGCGTCCCACGCGGGCGTCGTCGACCTGACCGACACCCCCAAGCAGGTCGCGAAGAAGGTGCGCTCGGCCGTCACCGACTCCGGCACGGAGATCGTCTACGACCTGGCCGCCAAGCCCGGCATCGCGAACCTGCTCTCGATCTACTCGGCGCTGACCGGGCGCGAGATCGCCGAGATCGTCGCCGAGTACGAGGGCCAGCAGTACGGCCACCTCAAGGTCGCACTCGGGGACCTGCTGGCCGAGTTCGTCGGCACGTTCGGCGACCGCACCCGCGAGCTGCTGGACGACCGCGCCGAGCTCGACCGCATCCTGGCCGCGGGTGCCGAGCGCGCCCGCGAGGTCGCCGCCCCGACCCTGGAGCTCGTCTACGAGCGCTCCGGCTTCGTCCGGCCGGTCTGAGGCGCACGATGACGACGGCGGAGGTGGGGGACACGACGACCTACGGCGTCGCGATCGCGGTGCCCGAGCCCCACGCCTCGCACCTGCGTGGCAAGCGCTGCGAGTTCGGCGACCCGGAGGGCGAGATCGTGCCGACGCACGTCACGCTCGTGCCCCCGACGTCGACCTCGGCGGCCGAGATCGACGCGGTGCGCGCCGCGCTCGCCGCGGTCGGTCCGTCGCACCGGCCGTTCACGATGCGGCTCGACGGCACCGACACGTTCCACCCGGTCTCGCCCGTCGCGTTCGTCGCGGTCGCCGACGGCACCGAGGAGACGACCCGGCTCGCAGGTGCTGTCCGTGACTGCCTGTCCGCGGGCGAGCCGGACTTCCCGTTCCACCCGCACGTCACCGTCGCGCACCACCTCGACGCGTCCTCGCTCGACCACGCGTGCGAGGACCTCGCGGAGTTCTCGGCCGAGTTCCAGGTCGCCGAGTTCGTCCTGTTCTGCCACGACGGCGCCGGCTGGCACGTCGACACCCGCTTCCCCCTGGGCTGAGCCGCCACGAGCTGCCGTGCCCTGGCGCGCCTCTAGCCGAGCTGGCTGACGAGCTCGTCACGGAACGCGCGGGCGGCCAGCGACATGGCCTCCTCGGGGCGGTGCGAGATGCCGACGGTGCGCGTGAGCCGGGGGGAGAGGCGGGCGACGGTGAGCTGCGGGCGTGTCGCGACGACCATCTGCGGCACGATCGCGTGGCCGAGCCCGGCCTCCACGAAGCGCAGCACGGAGCTCATCTCGCCGCCCTCGACCGCGACGCGCGGCTCGAAGCCGGCCTGGCGGCAGGCGGCGTTGGTGCGCTCGCGCAGGTCGTAGCCGTCGCGGGCCATCACGAGGGGGACGTCCCGCAGGTCGCGCACCGGCACCTCGGCGGCGAGGTCGTGGTGCGGCGGCCCGACCAGGACGAGCTGCTCGGTCAGCAGCTCGGTCGTCACGATGTCCTCGTGCTCGGTCCCGGCCGAGACGATGTTGAGGGCCAGGTCGAGCCGTCCGCGAGCCAGGTCGCGCATCAGTAGCCGCGACCCCGACTCGTGCACCTCGAGGTCGACGCCCGGATGACGCCGGTGGAACGCGGTCAGCACCTCGGGCAGGACGCCGTCGCACAACGACGGGGTGGCGCCCAGGCGCACGCGGCCCCGGCGCAGCCCGGCGACCTCGCGCACCGACTCCTCGGCGGCCTCGACGTCGATGATGATGCGCTCGGCGTGGGGGAGCAGCGCCTCGCCAGCACTGGTCAGCTCGATCGCCCCGCGGTTGCGGACAAACAGCGGCGTCCCGAGCGAGTTCTCGAGCACGCGGATCTGCTTGGACATGCTGGGCTGAGAGACCCCCGTGAGCTCGGCGGCACGGGTGAAGTGACGGGTCTGGGCGACGGTCACGAAGTACCGGAGCTGCTGTATCTGCACAGGTCAAGTCTTGCATGCCCGTCGTCTATGAAGTTCAGCCTCAGTCTGACTGCGACAGAATCGTCGAAGCGGCCTACTGTGACCTTCGTGGTGACTTCTGCTCCGACGAAGCGCACCCCCGCGACGCGGTCGACGGTGGCGCTCAAGTACGCGATGGCAGTGTCCGGTCTGATCATGATCGGGTACCTGCTCCTGCACATGTACGGCAACCTGAAGGTCTTCGCTGGCCAGGAGGCGTTCGACGAGTACGCCCACCACCTGCGCACCTTCGGCGAGCCCATGCTCCCCTACGAGGGCCTGCTCTGGATCGTGCGCGTGGTGCTCCTCGTCGCGATCCTGGTGCACATCTACGCCGTGGTGGTCCTGACGGTCCGCAACCGCAAGGCGGCCGGCTACGCCGGCGGCAAGCGGTACCACTCCAAGCAGAACCGGACGGGCATCCAGCGCAGCTACGCCTCGTTCACCCTGCGCTGGGGCGGCGTCGTGATCCTGGCGTTCATCGTCTACCACCTGCTGCACCTGACGGCCAACGTGATCCACCCCGGTGGCGAGTCCGACAGCCCGTACCAGCGCGTCGTCAACGGCTTCGAGATCTGGTGGGTCGTCGTCGGCTACACCGTCGCGATGCTCGCCGTCGGCCTGCACCTGTGGCACGGCATCTGGAGCGCGCTCACGACCCTCGGTGGCAACCGCAGCGCGACCCGCATCGACTCCCGCCTCACCGGCATCGCCGTCGTGGTGACCCTCGTCATCATCATCGGCTTCCTGCTGCCGCCGTGGGCGATCCTGCTCGGACTGGAGGGCTGAACCCCGTGACCACGACCACCCCCGCACCCGGCGAGTTCCACGTCGTCGGCGACGACATCCGCGACGAGGCCGCCCCGACCGGCCCGATCGAGCGCCGCTGGGACGACCGCAAGTTCAACGCGAAGCTCGTCAACCCGGCCAACCGCCGCAAGATCAAGGTCATCGTCGTCGGCACCGGCCTGGCCGGCGCCTCGGCCGCGGCCACGCTCGGCGAGGCCGGCTACCAGGTCGTCAGCTTCTGCTACCAGGACAGCCCGCGCCGCGCCCACTCGATCGCCGCCCAGGGCGGCATCAACGCAGCCAAGAACTACCGCAACGACGGCGACAGCATCTACCGCCTGTTCTACGACACCGTGAAGGGCGGCGACTTCCGCTCGCGCGAGTCGAACGTCTACCGCCTCGCCCAGGTCTCGGTGAACATCATCGACCAGTGCGTCGCGCAGGGCGTGCCCTTCGCCCGTGAGTACGGCGGCCTGCTCGACAACCGCTCCTTCGGCGGCGTCCAGGTCTCGCGCACGTTCTACGCGCGTGGCCAGACGGGTCAGCAGCTGCTGATCGGCGCCTACCAGGCCCTCGAGCGCCAGATCGGCGCCGGCACGGTCGAGATGAACACCCGCCACGAGATGCTCGAGGTCATCCTCGTGCCCGACGCCGACGGCACCGAGCGTGCGCGCGGCATCGTCGTGCGCGACATGGTCACGGGCGAGATCGAGACCCACACGGCCGACGCCGTCGTGCTGGCCTCGGGCGGCTACGGCAACGTGTTCTTCCTGTCGACCAACGCGATGGGCTCGAACACCACGGCCACGTGGCGCGCGCACAAGAAGGGCGCGTACTTCGCGAACCCCTGCTACACGCAGATCCACCCGACCTGCATCCCGGTCTCGGGCGAGTACCAGAGCAAGCTGACCCTGATGTCGGAGTCGCTGCGCAACGACGGTCGCATCTGGGTGCCGAAGAAGGAGGGCGACGACCGCCCCGCCTCGCAGATCCCCGAGGACGAGCGCGACTACTACCTCGAGCGCATCTACCCCTCGTTCGGCAACCTGGTGCCCCGCGACATCGCCTCGCGCGCCGCGAAGTACCAGTGCGACGACGGCAAGGGTGTCGGACCCGGCGGCCTGGGCGTCTACCTCGACTTCCAGGACGCCATCGCGCGACTCGGTCGTCCGGCGGTCGAGGCCAAGTACGGCAACCTCTTCGACATGTACGCCCGGATCACGGGCGAGGACCCGTACTCCGAGCCGATGCGCATCTACCCGGCGGTCCACTACGTCATGGGCGGCCTGTGGGTCGACTACGACCTGCAGACCAACATCACGGGCCTGTTCTGCACGGGCGAGGCGAACTTCTCCGACCACGGCGCGAACCGCCTCGGTGCCTCGGCGCTGATGCAGGGCCTGGCCGACGGCTACTTCGTCCTGCCGAACACGCTGGCCGACTACCTCGCGGCCAGCCCGTTCGAGAAGGTCGCCGACGACCACCCGCGGGTCGTCGAGGCCCGCCAGGAGGTCGAGGAGCGCATCTCGACGCTGCTCAAGATCAACGGCACCCGCACGGTCGACTCCATCCACAAGGAGCTCGGCCACATCATGTGGGAGTACTGCGGCATGGAGCGCACGGCGGAGGGCCTCACCAAGGCCGTCGGCCTGATCCGCGAGCTCAAGAACGAGTTCTGGACCAACGTCAAGGTCACGGGCGAGAACGAGGAGCTCAACCAGACCCTCGAGCGGGCCGGCCGCGTGGCCGACTTCCTCGAGCTCGGTGAGCTCATGTGCATCGACGCGCTCAACCGCGCCGAGTCGTGCGGCGGTCACTTCCGCGCCGAGAGCCAGACCGAGGACGGCGAGGCGCTGCGTCACGACGACCAGTTCGCGTACGTCGCGGCCTGGGAGTACGACACGGCGGGTGAGGGCAAGACCCCGATCCTGCACAAGGAACCGCTCGAGTACGAGTACGTCGAGATGAAGGCCAGGAGCTACAAGTGAAGATCACCGTCAACGTCTGGCGCCAGAAGGACGCGACCGCGAAGGGCGCGATGGTCACGTACCCGCTCGAGTCCGTCGACGAGCACATGTCGTTCCTCGAGATGCTCGACGTCCTCAACGAGCAGCTCACGATCGACGGCGAGGACCCGGTCGCGTTCGACTCGGACTGCCGCGAGGGCATCTGCGGAACGTGTGGCGTCGTGATCAACGGCATCCCGCACGGCCCGGAGGTCACCACGACCTGCCAGCTGCACATGCGCACGTTCTCCGACGGCGACGTCATCGACATCGAGCCGTGGCGCGCGGGTGCGTTCCCGGTCGTCAAGGACCTCGTCGTCGACCGCGGCGCGTTCGACCGCATCATCCAGGCCGGCGGCTACATCAGCGCCCCCACGGGTGCCGCGGTCGAGGCCAACAACATCCCGGTGCCCAAGGTCGACGCGGACCACGCGTTCGAGGCCGCCACCTGCATCGGCTGCGGCGCCTGCGTCGCGGCGTGCCCCAACGGCTCGGCGATGCTCTTCACCGCGGCCAAGATCACCCACCTGGGCCTGCTGCCGCAGGGTCAGCCCGAGCGCGACTCGCGCGTGCTCGGCATGGTCGAGCAGCACGACGCCGAGGGCTTCGGCGGCTGCACCAACATCGGCGAGTGCACGGCGGCCTGCCCCAAGGGCATCCCGCTCGACGTCATCAGCCGGCTCAACCGCGACCTGCTCGGTGCCCTCTCGCGCGAGGCCATCGGCAGCTGATCGGCCCCGCCGCGAGGCGGTGAGCAGGCAACCTCTCCACCCGTCGGGCGGTGAGCACGCAACCTCCAGGGACTCCCCGGAGGTTGCTGGCTCACCGCCCGTCGGCGTCGAGGCCCGCGACCGCCGGCATCGCTTCGGGCTCGCCGGCCGGACGCGGCTCGCCGAGCTTCACGAGCACCACGCCGCCCACGACGGCGAGTGCGCCGAGCACCTGCAGGGGTGAGGGCACCTGGTCGAGCAGGATCGCGGCGAACACGAGCGCCGCAAGGACCTCGGTCAGGGCCACGAACGACGCGAGGCGGGAGCCCAGCCGGCGCGCGGCGGCGACGCCCGTCATGTAGGCGAACGCCCCGGCGATCACGCCGATCGCCAGGAGCGGGACCCACCACGGGACCGTGCCCACGGCGTAGACGACGTCGTCCGTCGATGACGTCCAGGGCAGGATGCCGACGACGGCGGCCAGCACCAGGCCGATCCCGGCCACGACGAGCCCGCCGCCCACGAGCACGAGCGGCGGGACGCCCGAGCTGTCGTCGGCCGAGAGCAGGAAGTACGAGGCGATGCCGACCATCGCGGCCAGGGCCCAGAGGACGCCGATGACGTCGAGGCTCCCGCCCGCCACGAGGTCGAGCACGAGCACCAGACCGACCGCAGCGACCATCGCGCCGGCGATCGTGAGGCGGCTCGGGCGCTCGCCGCGTCGCAACCACAGCCAGCCCACGATCGCCACGGGGGCGGTGTACTCGATCAGCAGCGCCATGCCGACGTCCATGCGCGCGACGGCCTGGAAGTAGCACAGCTGCGCGGCCGCGACGGCGCCGATGCCGTAGAGCGTCACGAGCCGGGCGTGCTCGACGACGAGGCCCCAGCGCCCGCGGAGCGTCAGCAGGACGGGGACCGCGAGCACGGCAGCCGCGACCAGGATGCGCACCGTCACGGCGGCGCTGGGCGACCAGCCAGCGTCGATCAGGCCTCGGGCCAGGGCGCCCGAGGTGCCGAACGCCGTCGCGCTCGTCACGGCGAGCAGCAGGCCGGCGCCGAGGTGGCGCTGCGAGGTCTGTGTCGTGCGCGCGTCATGAGTCAACTGCGTCATGGAGCATGACGCTACGGGCGCATGCCGTAAGGTGTCAACATGGTCTTCGCCCATGACGTCGAGATGTCGCTCGGCTCGGCCGCCTGGCTCGCGAACAGTGCGCTCGAGCCCGACACGCTGACGACCGTCGACGAGCTCGACGCGTTCGCCGAGGAGCACCGGTTCACGGGTGCCCGGGCCCACGACGCGACCGAGCTCGCCGAGGTGCGGGCGCTGCGGCCACGGCTGCGCGAGGTCATGCTGGCCTCGCGCGACGACGCGGTCGAGCTGGTCAACGCGATGCTCCAGGAGGGGCGGGCGCTGCCGCGCCTGGTCCGTCACGACCAGTGGGACTGGCACCTGCACGCCGTCGCCGACGACCGGCCGTTCGCCGAGCGCATCCTCGTCGAGACCGCGATGGCGATGATCGACGTCATCCGCGCCGACGAGATGTCACGTCTCTCGCGCTGCGACGACCCCGAGTGTGAGGGCGTCGTGGTGGACCTGTCGCGCAACCGCTCGCGACGCTTCTGCAGCACGGCCTGCGGCAACCGGGTGGCGGCTGCGGCGTACCGGGCGCGCCAGCGTCAGGACTAGTGCACCGGAGGGCTAGTGCGCCGGAGGACTAGTGCGCTGGAGGAATCTGGAAGCTGCTGACGCGGTCGCCGTCGACCGTCACGATCGCGGTCGAGGTGCCGTTGAACTTCCTGCTGCTCCACGAGAACTCGACCGTCGTGGTGTCGCCCTCGGACGTGGCGGACAGGACGGTCATCTGCGCGTCCATGCCGATCGCGTCGGTCTCGGCCCAGCTGCGCACGCCGTCGGGACCGGTCAGCACCCGGCCCCAGTCGTCGACGCTGCCGTTCTCGGTGAACGCCTCGACGAAGGCGTCCGTGTCGCCGGCGTTGATCGCGTCGACCAGGGTGGCCACGGGTGCGGGGACGTGCGTGTCGCTGCTCATGGGCTCGACGGTACGCCGCCGTTGGCGAGCCGCACGCGTGCTTCCGGCCTACCGTGGAGGCATGGATGTCGAGCGCAGCTTCGTCGTGGACCGTCCGGTCGAGGAGGTCTTCGACTTCATCGCGGACTTCGAGAACACGCAGGTCTGGGACCCGGGCACGGTATGGACCCGGCGCACCTCCGGTGACGGCGGCCTCGGCACGACCTACCGGAACCGCTCGTCGTTCATGGGCCGCACGGTCGAGCTGGACTACGAGACCATCGCGCACGACCGTCCCACGCACTTCGTGTGCCGCGGGGTCAACGGCAGGACCACGGCGACCGACCACCTGACGTTCACCCGCGACGGCGACCGCACGCTGGTGCACTACCGCGCCGTGTTCGACTTCCCGAGGTCCTGGGGCTGGCTCGCCGGGATCGTACTGCGCCGCCCCGTCGAGAAGCTCGCCGACGAGACCGTCGCGCAGATCCAGGCCGCCTTCTCCTCCTGACCCTGGGCGGTGAGTGAGGGACGTGTCCGCCCCTCGGGCGGTGAGTGAGGGACGTGTCGGAGCCTCTGACAGGTCTCTATCTCACCGCCAAGGGCGGCGACAGGTTCCTGGCTCACCGCCCACCGGGAAGGGGTGCGCATTTTGCTTTGCATGGTTAATGAACTAGGCTCATGACATGCCCGCCCACGCTGAGGAGATCGCCATCGCGGTGGCGCGCATCAACCGGCGGCTGCGGCAGGAGCGGCACTCCGAGCTCACACCGACCCAGCTCGCGATCCTCGGAGCCCTGCGCGTCGCGGGCCCGACGACGCCCGGTGCCCTCGCTGCACGCGAGAAGGTCAGCCCGCCCTCGATCACCCGCACGCTGAACGGCCTGGTCGAGCTCGGCCTGGTCGACCGCCAGCCGCACCCCGACGACGGGCGCCAGGTGGTGGTCAGCGTGTCCGACCTCGGTGAGAAGGTCCTCACCGAGGAGCGGGAGCGCCGCGACGCGTGGCTGTACCTGCGGCTGCAGGAGCTCGAGCCCCACGACCGCGAGGTCCTGACGGAGGCGGCGCGCATCCTGACACGCCTGGCCGAGTCGTGAGGCGCGGCGGCCCCTCGACCGCGCCCCGCTCCGGCACCTTCACCTCCCTGCAGGTCCGCAACTACCGGATCTACGCCTCGGGCGCCCTGCTCTCCAACGTCGGCACCTGGCTGCAGAGCACGGCCCAGGCCTGGCTCGTGCTGCAGCTCACCGGCAGCGGTGCCGCGCTCGGCCTGACGGTCGCGCTGCAGCTCGTCCCGTCCCTGCTGCTGTCGCCGTTCGCCGGCGTGCTCGCCGACCGGGTCCCCAAGCGCACCCTGCTCCGGTGGCTCCAGCTCGGCATGGCCGTGCCGTCGGCCCTCCTCGGCGTCCTCGCGATCACCGGAGTGGTGCAGGTGTGGCAGGTCTTCGTGCTGACCCTGCTGTTCGGAGCCGCGAGGGCGCTCGAGGCGCCGGCCCGCCAGTCGTTCGTGGCCGAGATGGTCGGTCAGGAGCACCTCAGCAACGCGGTCTCGCTCAACTCGGCGTCCTTCAACTCCGGGCGACTCGTCGGTCCCGCGCTGGCTGGCGTGCTGATCGCGGCCTTCGGGTCGGGCGTCGAGGCGACGGGCTGGGTCATCCTGGCCAACGCGATCAGCTACGGCTTCGTGATCCTCGCGCTGCAGCTCATGGACCCGACCCTGCTGCACCCCGCCCCGCTGACGGGCGACCGCCGAGGCGCGGTGCGCGCCGGGGTCCGGTACGTCCGCTCGCGTCCCGACCTCGTGCTGCTGTTCTCGGTCGTGTTCTTCCTGGGCTCGTTCGGGATGAACTTCGCCGTCACCAGCGCGCTGATGGCCACCGAGGAGTTCGGCAAGGGGGCGGGGGAGTTCGGCCTGCTCGGCTCGATCATGGCGATCGGTTCCCTCGCGGGCGCCTTGCTCGCCGCACGCCGGCCGTCGCCACGGCTGCGGTTCATCGTCGGTGCGGCCCTGGTCTTCGCCGCGGTGCAGCTGCTCTCGGCGGTCATGCCGACGTACGTCACCTATGCGGCGGTGCTGCCGCTCGTGGGGCTGTCGGTGCTGACGGCCGTCACGACCGCCAACGCCCTGATCCAGATGTCGACCGACCCGGCCATGCGGGGTCGCGTCGCCTCGCTCTACCTCATGGTGTTCCTCGGCAGCGTGCCGCTCGGCGCGCCGGTCATCGGCTGGCTCGCCGAGGCGTTCGGCGCGCGGTGGGCGCTCGCGACGAGCGGCATCGTGGTGGGTCTCGGCGTCATCGCGTCGGCGCTGTACTTCCTGCAGCACGACGCCGCGCTGCGTGACGCGCTGGCCCAGCGCCGGACCCGCCGCCGGTCGCGACCCGCCTCGGCCCCGACCGAGGACGCCCTCGACCTGGTCTGAGGGGCGGGAATCCACTCGCGGCGGGGCGGGAATCCACTCGCGGCGGGGCGGGAATCCACTCGCGGCGGGGCGGGAATCCACTCGCGGCGGGGCGGGAATCCACTCGCGAGCGGTCCGTCCTTCGGGCGAGGGACGAGCGGTGACGCGCGCCGCGCGTATCCTGGCCCGATGGGCTCCCTCGACGTCGTGACGCGCACGATCGACGAGATCACCCCTGATCTCATCGACCTGCGCCGCGACGTGCACGCCCATCCCGAGCTGTCCTGGCAGGAGGAGCGCACGACCGACCTCGTCGCCCGCTGGATGGACAAGCACGGCATCTCCTACGAGCTGCTGCCCGGCACGGGCCTCGTCGCCGAGGTCGGCCGCGAGGAGGGCCCGATCGTCGCGCTGCGCGCCGACCTCGACGCCCTGCCGATCCCCGACACGACCCAGGACACCTGGCGCTCGACGGTCGCGGGCGTCGCCCACGCGTGCGGGCACGACGTGCACGTCTCCGGCCTCGTCGGCGCTGCGGTCGCCCTGGCGGAGGCGCACCGGCTCGAGCCGCTGCCGGTGCGGGTGCGGTTCCTCTTCCAGCCGGCCGAGGAGGTCATGCCCGGCGGCGCGCTGCGGCTGCTCTCGCAGGGCGTGCTCAAGGGTGTCTCGCGCATCTTCGCGCTGCACTGCGACCCGTCGCTCGACGTCGGACAGGTGGGTCTGCGCGAGGGCCCCATCACGGGCGCCTCCGACCGCATCCAGGTCACGCTCAGCGGCCGCGGCGGTCACACCTCGCGGCCCCACCTGACCGAGGACCTGACCTACGCGCTCGGCAGCCTCGTGACCCAGCTCCCCGCCGTGCTGTCGCGCCGCTTCGACCCCCGCGCCGGCGTCTCGATGGTGTGGGGCCAGATCGCCGCGGGGCACGCCGCCAACGTCATCCCGGCCACCGGCGAGCTGGCCGGCACGTTGCGCATGCTCGACGCGAACGCCTGGCACCAGGCCGAGCACCTCGTGCGCGGCCTGATCGCCGACATCATCGAGCCGTTCGGCGTCAGCGCCGACGTCCTCTACGTCCGTGGCGTCCCGCCCGTGGTCAACGACTTCGCGGCGACCCAGTCGATGCGGCGGGCCGTCACCGAGGTCATCGGCCCCAGCGCCGTGGCCACGACCTCGCAGAGCCTGGGTGGCGAGGACTTCGCCTGGTACGTCGAGGCCGTGCCCGGTGCGATGGGCCGGCTCGGCACCCGCACCCCCGACGGACCCACGTACGACCTGCACCAGGGGAACTTGCGAGTCGACGAGCGCGCGATCGGTGTCGCCGCACGCGTCCTCGCGGCCGCGGCGCTGAGCTGACGGGTCCTGCCCGCCGGTGACAAAACGGTTACGGGTTGTCACAACGCTTCCGGGCGGGCCTGGCGCGACCTAGAGTCTGCCGCAGGCCGGCAGAAGGCCGAGCCGATCACCGAGGAGGAAATGTGCGCCGTTTCTCGACGTACGGCGTCGCCCTGGCGACGTGCGGTCTCATCCTGACCGCCTGCGGCACCGCCGCTGACAACGACAGCGACTCGGGGTCCGACGCGGCCCCCGAGTGCGATCCCGTGCAGATCGAGGGAGACGCCAAGGTCAGCCTGGCGTACGACGTGGGCGGACGTGGCGACCAGTCGTTCAACGACTCCGCCTACGCAGGCCTGCAGAAGGCTGCCACCGAGTTCGGCCTGACCGACACCAGCGAGGGCGAGGCCGGCCAGGACGAGTCCGAGGACGTCCGCGAGGAGCGCCTGCGCAACTTCGCCGACACCGGCCACAACGTCATCGTCGGCGTCGGCTTCGCCTACAGCGAGGCCGTCGACACGGTCGCGCCGGA
Source organism: Aeromicrobium alkaliterrae (assembly GCF_039529015.1). Lineage (NCBI taxonomy): Bacteria > Bacillati > Actinomycetota > Actinomycetes > Propionibacteriales > Nocardioidaceae > Aeromicrobium > Aeromicrobium alkaliterrae. Next base: position 99,623 of record NZ_BAAAME010000010.1, on the reverse strand, counting down.
CTACCCGAACGTCGCGTTCGCCGTGATCGACGGCTTCGACCCGACCGAGGACGACGTCAACTGCAACGTCGCCTACCTGGGCTTCGCCGAGAACGAGGGCTCCTACCTCGTCGGTGCCGCGGCTGCCTCGCAGTCGGAGACCGGCACGATCGGCTTCGTCGGCGGTGTCAACAACACCCTGATCCAGAAGTTCGAGGCCGGCTACACCGCGGGCGCGGAGGCGGTGAACCCCGACATCGAGGTCCTCACGACCTACATCGAGGAGTCCGATCCCGCGGGCTTCGGCGACCCGGCCGGTGGCCAGGCGGCCGCAGAGGGCCAGTACGCCGACGGCGCCGACATCGTGTTCCACGCGGCCGGCTTCTCCGGCACGGGCGTGTTCGACGCGGCCGTCGCCGCCGACAAGCTCGCGATCGGTGTCGACTCCGACCAGTTCCTGACCGCGGGTCCGGAGCAGGCGCAGCACATCATCACCTCGATGCTCAAGCGCGTCGACACCGCGACGTACGGCTTCATCCAGTCGGTCGTCGACGGCGAGCCGGACCAGGGCTTCACGACCTTCACCCTGGCCGACGACGGCGTGGGCTACTCGACCTCGGGCAACTTCCTGACGCCCGAGACGATCGCGACCCTCGAGGACTACAAGCAGCAGATCATCGACGGTGACATCGAGGTCCCGACGGCGCCGTGAGGCGTCTCACCGACGGACGATGAGTGGGTCCGGGAGCCAGCTCCCGGACCCACTCGCTGTTTGCCGTGCGTGAACTCCTGCTCGGCCTGCCCCTGACCTGCCCCTGACCTGGCCCTGCACCCCCACCTGCGAGAGGATGACCGCGTGACGACCATCGACGTCGAGGCGCGCGGGATCGGCAAACGGTTCCCCGGCGTCGTCGCCAACCACGATGTCTCCCTGCACATCCGTCCGGAGCGCGTCCACGCGCTGATCGGCGAGAACGGCGCGGGCAAGTCCACGCTGATGAAGATCCTCTACGGCGTCCAGCCCGCCGACGACGGCCAGATCGTCATCGACGGCTCGCCGGTCTCCTTCACCTCGCCGACCGACGCGATCGCCGCCGGCATCGGCATGGTCTTCCAGCACTTCATGCTGGCCGACAACCTGACGGTCGCCGAGAACATCGTCCTGGGCGCCGAGAAGCTCCACGGCATCGGCGACGGCGCGAAGAAGGAGATCCGGGCGATCTCCGAGCGCTTCGGGTTCGGGCTCGACCCCGACACCCTGGTCGAGCGCCTCGGCGTGGCCGACCGCCAGCGCGTCGAGATCCTCAAGGTCCTCTACCGCGGCGCCCGCCTGATCATCCTCGACGAGCCCACCGCGGTGCTCGTGCCGCAGGAGGTCGACGCCCTGTTCGCCAACCTGCGCGAGCTCGTCGGCCAGGGCCGGTCGGTCCTGTTCATCTCGCACAAGCTCGACGAGGTCCGCCAGATCGCTGACGACATCACGGTCATGCGCCGGGGCACGACGGTCGGCACGGCCGACCCGAAGACCGCCACGAAGCGCGAGCTCGCCGAGCTCATGGTCGGTGCCGAGCTGCCGTCGCCCGCGACGTCGGAGTCCACCGTGACCGACCGGCCCGTGCTGCGGCTCGACGGCGTCACGGTCGCCGACGAGTCCGGACGCGACCTGCTGCACGACATCTCCCTGACCGTGCACGCCGGCGAGGTCGTCGGCATCGCCGGCGTCGAGGGCAACGGCCAGTCCGAGCTCGTCGAGGTCGTGATGGGCATGCTGCGCGCGAACGCCGGCACGATCCGCCTGGGCGACGACGACATCACGCGACTCAGCACGCGGGCCGTGCGCGACCTGGGGGTCGGGTTCGTGCCGGAGGACCGCCACCGCCACGGCCTCGTGCTCGACTACCCGCTCTGGGAGAACCGCGTCCTCGGTCACCAGACGTCGGCCCCCGCGGTCCGCCGCGGACTCGTGAGCCGCAAGGGGGCGCGGGCCGACGCCCAGCGCATCATCGACCAGTTCGACGTGCGCACGCCGGGCGTCGACACGTCGGCCCGCGCGCTGTCCGGCGGCAACCAGCAGAAGTTCATCGTGGGCCGCGAGATGAGTGGCAACCCCCGGTTGCTGATCGCCTCGCACCCCACCCGAGGCGTCGACGTGGGCGCCCAGGCCGCGATCTGGGACCACATCCGCGCCGCGCGACGAGAGGGGCTCGGCGTGCTGCTGGTCTCGGCCGACCTGGACGAGCTGATCGGCCTGTCCGACCGCCTAGAGGTCATCCTGCGTAGTCGTCTCACGGCCCGGTTCGACCCGTCCTCGGTCACCGCGAGCGACCTGGGCGAAGCGATGACGGGCGGGGAGGCGGCATGAAGGGCCTGACCCCGCGCCGCGTCCTCGACACGGTCGTCGGCTCCTTGCTCCCGCCCCTCGTGGCCGTGGTCGCGGCGATGGTCGCGACCAGCGTGCTCATCGCCGCCTTCGGAGGGTCGCCCGGCAGCTTCCTCGAGGTGATCTTCTCGGTGCCGAACGATCGGGTCCTGCTCTCGATCATCAACCAGTCGGCGATGCTCTCCATCTCGGGCATCGCGGCGGCCATCGGGTTCCGCATGGGCCTGTTCAACATCGGCGTCGAGGGCCAGTACATCGTCGGCTCCTGCGCAGGGGCGTTCTTCGCCGGCAGCGGCCTGGTGCCGGGTCCGCTCAACATCCTGGCCACGCTCGTCGTGGCCGCGGCTGCAGGCGCGGCGTACGCGTCGATCGCGGGTCTGCTCAGGGTGTTCCGCGGCGTCAGCGAGGTCATCAGCGCGATCATGCTGAACTACATCGCGCTCACGATGGCCGGCTACCTCGTCACGAAGTACGGCCAGGCGAGCGGCTACACCTTCACGACCGAGCGTCTCCCGCTCGACGCGCAGCCGCTCGGGTTCAAGATCTTCCCCGACGCCCCGGGTGACGTGTGGGCCCTGTCGAGCCTCGCGATCATCCTCGGCATCGGGTACTGGTTCCTGATTTCGCGCACCCGGTTCGGCTTCGAGCTGCGCGTGACGGGCGAGTCGGAGACGGCAGCCCGCGCGAGCGGTGTCAACACCAAGAAGATGACGCTGCTCGTCATGGCGCTCTCGGGCGCGGTCGCGGGCCTGGTCTGGATGCCCGCCTACTTCGGCTCGGTCCACACCTTCGGCACGCCCGAGAACTTCCAGGCGGGTCTGGGCTTCATCGGCCTCGCTGTCGCGCTGCTGGGTCGCAACCGCACGCTCGGGATCTTCTTCGCCGCGGCCCTGTTCGCCTTCCTGTCCGGACAGTCGAACAACCTGCAGTCGGCCGGCATCGCCAAGGACGTCATCGACATCACCCAGGGCATCACGGTGCTGGCGGTCGTCGTCGCCTACGAGGTCGTGGGCCGCCGCCGCGCCAAGACCGAGGCGGAGCGGGTTGCCCGACAGCTCGACGCCGAGCGAGAGGGGGCCGCGGCATGAGCACGCAGCAGAGCGTCAGCGCCGAGGTCGTGCGCGCCCGCACCTTCCGGTACACGTGGTGGCTGGCTGCACTCGCGGTCATCGTCGTCATCTCGACCGTCCGGCTCTACACCGGCACCGACCGCATCACGGCCCCCGGCACGCTGCGCGCCGCGATCATCGGCGCCTGCCCGATCCTGCTCGCCGGCCTCGGTGGCCTGTGGGCCGAGCGCGCGGGCATCGTCAACATCGGCCTCGAGGGCCAGATGCTGCTCGGCACCTGGGGGGCGGCGTTCTTCGCCTACCACTACGGTCCGCTGGCAGGCGTGCTCGGCGCGGCCCTCATGGGCCTGATCGGCGGTCTCCTCCACGCGATCGCGACGGTCAGCTTCGGCGTGGACCACATCATCTCGGGCGTCGCGATCAACATCGTCGGCCTCGGAGCGGTGGGCTTCCTCGCCAAGACGACCTTCGACGACCTCGACGGCGGCGGACCGCGCAACCTGTCGGGCTACTCGACGCCCCCGGAGTTCACCGTCCCGCTGATCGCCGACGGAGCGCGATCGCTCGCCGACAAGCACTGGTTCGTCATCTCCGACGTGGCGGGTGCGGTCGCGGGTGTCACGACCCGTCTCTCGGTGCTCACGGTGCTGGCGTTCGTGCTCGTCGCGGTGACGGCATGGGTCCTGTGGCGCACGTCGTTTGGCCTGCGCCTGCGCTCCTGCGGCGAGAATCCGCAGGCCGCCGAGACCCTCGGCATCAACGTCTACCGCTACAAGTACGTCGCCGTGCTGATCTCCGGCGCCTTCGCGGGCCTCGGCGGTGCGTACCTCGCGATGGTCGCGTCGTCGTCGTTCACGGTCGGTCAGACCGGCGGTCGCGGCTACATCGGCCTGGCCACCATGATCTTCGGCAACTGGCGCCCGAGCGGCGTGCTCACGGGCGCGCTGATGTTCGGCTACACCGACGGCGTCTCGCTGCTCTCCAACAGTGGCGCGATCGTGCACGCGCTGCTGCTGCTCGTCGCGATCCTGCTCGCGGTGTTCGCGGTGCTGAAGGTCCGCGGGGGCGAACGGGTCACCGGATTCGTGATCGCGGGCATCTCGGTCGGCGCGTTCGTCTGGTACTTCCTCTCCGAGACCGTCGACGCCTCCTTCACCGGCATGACGCCGTACGTCGTGACGCTCTTCGTCCTGGCGGTGTTCAGTCAACGCCTCCGCATGCCCGCGGCCGACGGGAAACCGTACAGACGCGGGGGAGCGGGCTAGTGGCGCCGACGATGTCGCTCGGCATCAAGGGTGCCGACGACCCGATCGACTGGGAGACCCTGACGCGCTACGCGACCGAGGTCATGGGCCGCGCCTACGCGCCGTACTCGCACTACAAGGTGGGCGTGGCGGGCCTCGTCGACGACGGCCGGGTCGTGCTGGGCTGCAACGTCGAGAACGCGGCCTACGGGGTGGCGCTGTGCGCCGAGTGCGGCATGGTCTCGGCCCTGCACGCGACCGGTGGCGGCCGGCTCATCGCGGTCGCCTGCGTCGACTCCGAGGGGCGTCCGCTGATGCCGTGCGGCCGGTGCCGCCAGCTGCTGTGGGAGAACGGTGGCCCGACGATGCAGCTGCAGACCCCCGCGGGCATCCGCACGATGGACCAGGTCCTGCCCGACGCGTTCGACGTCACCGACCTGCAGGCCGGCGCGGCGGCCCCGGAGCCGCCCGCGTGAGCGTGAGCCACCTCGACCTGACCGACCCCGGCTTCGTCGCCGACCCGTACCCGGCGCTCGCCGACCTGCGGGCCGGCGGCAGCGTGCAGTGGCACGAGCCGTCGGGCCGCTGGCTCGCCACGACGCACGGCTCGGTCACGCAGGTCCTGCGCAACCGGGCCTTCGGCCGCCTCTGGACCGACCTGGAGCCGGCCGACGAGATGGAGCCGTTCAACACCCTCCACCGCAACCAGCTCATGGAGAACGAGCCGCCCGAGCACACCCGCATGCGCCGCCTGCTGGCCGGCGCGTTCGGGCGCGGTCACGTCGAGCGCCTGCGGCCGGGCATCGAGTCGCTCGCCGCCGAGATGGTCGAGCGGCTCCAGCCGCGCAGCGACCTGCTGGCCGACTTCGCCGAACCGTTCCCGGTCTTCGTGATCGCCGACCTGCTGGGGTTCCCGCGCACCGACCACGTGCTGCTGCGCGACTGGTCGCAGGCGATCGTGCACATGTACGAGTCCGACGTCGACGCGGCCACCCGTGCCGCCGCGGTGCAGGCCAGCACCGACTTCGCGGCCTACGTCCGCGAGATCGTCGAGCACCGCCGCACCAGCCCCGGCGACGACCTCGTGACCGACCTCATCGCTGCCCGCGACGAGGGCGAGAAGCTCTCCGACGACGAGCTCGTCGCGACCGTCGTGCTGCTGCTCAACGCCGGGCACGAGGCCTCCGTCAACACCTTCGGCAACGGGCTGGTCGCGCTCCTGGCGCACCCCGAGCAGGAGGCCCGCGTGCGCTCGGGCGAGGTCGAGGTGGCGACGGCGCTCGAGGAGCTCATCCGCTTCGACGCCCCGCTGCAGCTGTTCGAGCGCACCGCCACGACCGACGTCGAGGTCGACGGGCAGGCCGTGCGGGCGGGGGAGGTCGTGGCGTGCCTCATGGGCTCGGCCAACCGCGACCCGGCTGCGTTCGAGGACGCCGACGCCTTCGTCGTCTCGCGCGACCCGAACCCGCACGTCGGCTTCGGCATGGGCCTGCACTTCTGCCTCGGCGCCCCGCTGGCGCGGCTCGAGCTGCAGATCAGCCTGCGTGCCCTGCTGGCGCGGTTCGGCACGATCGAGCTCCGGGAGTCGCCGCGCCGCCCCACGTGGGTCCTGCGCGGCTACGAGAGCCTCGTGTGCGACCTGACCGAGACGTCGTGAGCGTCAGCACCCCGTACCACCGGCTCGCCCGCGAGCACCCCGACCACGCGTGGTGGAAGCTCCCCGTGGCCGGTGTGATCGGCGTGGCGGGCTACGGCGTCGCCGTCGTCTGCCTGGTGCTGGTCGGGGTCATCGCCGTGCTGATCGCCTCGGACGGTGACCTGGAGGCCGTCGACTCCTGGCTCGACGGCGCCGGCTCCACGACGCTGGGCTCCCCGGGGGAGCTCGCCTTCCTGCTGATCTTCATCGGACTGATGCTGCCGGCCGTCGTGCTCGGCGTCCTGGCGACGGGGCCGAGACCGGTCGGCTACCTGTCGTCGGTGGAGGGTCGCCTGCGCTGGGGATGGCTCGCGCGCCTGAGCGCCGTGGCGTTCCTGGTCTACACCGCGATGATCCTGGGTAGCCTCGCGATGGGCCTGGGGGGCGAGATCACGGCGCCCAGCCTCGAGAACGACGCTGTCGCCGTCTTCCTCGTGGCGCTGCTCCTGACGCCGACGCAGGCGGCTGCCGAGGAGTACGTCTTCCGCGGCTACCTGCTCCAGCTCATCGGGTCCTGGACCCGCTGGGCGATCATCCCCGTCCTGGTCAGCACGCCGTTGTTCGTCGCCGGCCACGTCTACGAGTTCTGGGGCCTGGTCGACGTCGGGGTGTTCGGCCTCCTGGCCTGCTGGCTCGTCATCCGCACGGGCGGGTTGGAGGCGGCCATCGCGGCGCACGTGGCGAACAACGTCGTGCTCTCGACCCTCGAGGCCTTCAACATGTTCGCCCTGACGAGCGACGAGTACGGCGCGGTCGACGTGCTGCCCACGGTCGTGACCTCGATCCTGTTCGCGCTGCTCGTGGAGTGGATGGTCCGCAGGTCGGGGCTGCAACGCACCCGCCCACCCCTGCCCCCGAAGCCCCCGCCGCCGCCCGTGTGGATCCCGGCGTACCCGCACCCGTACCCGTATCCCTACCCGCCCCAGGCCTACCCGCCTGTGCATCCGGGGTACTACCCGTACCCCTCCCCGCCGCAGGCGCACCCGCCTGCACCTGCTCCGTCGTACCCGCCCGTCCCGCCACCTCCAGGAGGCACCCCATGACCGAACCCTTCGACGCCGTCGACGTCATCGCCGCGAAGCGTGACCGACACCGGCTGTCCCCGGAGCAGATCGACTGGGTCGTCGACGCCTACACCCGCGGGGTCGTCGCTCCGGAGCAGATGTCGGCCCTGGCGATGGCGATCCTGCTGAACGGGATGGACCGCTCCGAGATCAGCCGCTGGACCGCCGCGATGATCGCCTCGGGCGAGCGGATGGACTTCTCGAGCCTGAGCCGGCCCACCTCCGACAAGCACTCCACCGGCGGCGTGGGCGACAAGATCACGCTGCCGCTCGCCCCGCTCGTCGCGGCGTGCGGCATCGCCGTGCCCCAGCTCTCCGGGCGCGGCCTCGGGCACACCGGTGGCACGCTCGACAAGCTCGAGGCGATCCCGGGCTGGCGCGCCGACCTCTCGAACGCCGAGATCCTGGCCCAGCTCGAGGACGTCGGCGCCGTGATCTGCGCGGCGGGCTCGGGCCTCGCCCCGGCCGACAAGAAGCTCTACGCGCTCCGGGACGTGACGGGAACGGTCGAGGCCATCCCGCTCATCGCGAGCTCGATCATGAGCAAGAAGATCGCCGAGGGCACGGGCTCGCTCGTGCTGGACGTGAAGGCGGGATCGGGTGCCTTCATGAAGGAGCTGGCCCAGGCCACCGAGCTCGCCGAGACGATGGTCGCGCTCGGCAAGGACGCGGGGGTCCACACGGTCGCGCTGCTCACCGACATGTCGACGCCGCTGGGCCTGACGGCCGGCAACGCGGTCGAGGTCGCGGAGTCGGTCGAGGTGCTCGCCGGCGGCGGACCGCAGGACGTCGTCGACCTGACCGTCGCGCTGGCCCGTGAGATGGTCGCCGCGGCGGGTCGCTCCGACGTCGACCCGGCCGAGGCGCTGGCCGACGGTCGGGCGATGGACGTCTGGCGCCGCATGATCGCGGCCCAGGGGGGCGACCCGGACGCGGCGCTGCCCGCGCCGAAGGAGACCCACGTGATCATGGCGCCGTCCGACGGCGTCCTCGGTCGACTGGACGCGCTGGCCGTCGGCGTCGCGGCCTGGCGCCTCGGTGCCGGTCGCTCGCGTCCCGGCGAGCAGGTGCAGGCCGCCGCGGGCGTCGTGCTGCACGCCAAGCCGGGCGACACGGTCCGCGCGGGGCAGCCGCTGATCGAGCTCCACACCGACACTCCCGAGCGCTTCGCCCGGGCGGAGGCCGCGCTGGAGGGTGCCTTCGACATCGGCGCAGACGCCCCCGACCTCCCGGCCTCCGTCGTGCTGGGGCGCGTCGACTGACCCGTGGGAAACCGCGGGATGCGGGGGATGTGACCGGGATCGCATCGCGTCTCGGTTAGGGTCGAGAGGTCATGCAGCGATACCTCGGAAGTGGATGATGAAGGTCTTCAACGACGCCGCGGAGATCGTCGCCGCGGCCGGCTCGACGCTAGGTTCCAGCGAGTGGCTCACGATCACGCAGGACCGGATCGACCTGTTCGCCGATGCCACCGGCGACCGGCAGTGGATCCACGTCGACCCCGAGCGGGCGACGGACGGACCCTTCGGGGCGACCGTCGCCCACGGCTACCTGACCCTGTCGTTGCTGCCGTTCCTGGGTGCCCAGGTGTTCGCCTTCGCCGGCAACGTCGCCCGGGTGAACTACGGACTCAACACGGTACGTTTCATCACACCGGTCCGGGTCGGCTCGAAGGTGCGCAACACGGTCGACCTGCTCTCGGTCGAGAAGATCGAGAAGGGCCAGCGTGCCACCTTGCGCCACACGGTAGAGATCCGCGGCGAGGAGCGTCCGGCGTGCGTCGCCGAGACGGTCTCGCTGCTCATGGAAGGTGGAGCGTTGTGACGGCGGAGACCCCCGAGCTGAAGGTCACCAAGCGCGGCGGCGGCACGCCCGCCACCCCCGAGCAGGTCGCTGCGGCGCCCAAGGTGGCGCTGCACGAGCACCTCGACGGCGGCATCCGTCCGGCCACGGTCGCCGAGATCGCCGACGAGATCGGGCACGCGCTCCCGGCCGACTCCGTGGAGGGGCTGGCGACCTGGTTCCGCGACTCCTCGTCCTCGGGCTCGCTGCCGCGCTACCTCGAGACCTTCGTGCACACCGTCGCGGTCATGCAGCGCCCGGAGGACCTGGCGCGCGTGGCCCGCGAGTCGGTGCTCGACCTGGCCCGCGACGGCGTCGTCTACGCCGAGCTGCGCTGGGCGCCCGAGCAGCACCTCGAGGCGGGCCTCGACCTGGCCGGTGCGGTCGAGGCCGTGCAGGTCGGCATCGAGCAGGGGCGCACCGAGGCGCAGGCCGAGGGCCGCAGCATCGCCGTGGGCCAGCTGCTCACCGCGATGCGGCACGCCGACCGCGGCCAGGAGATCGCCGAGCTCGTGGTGGAGTACCGCGACCGCGGCGTCGCCGGCTTCGACATCGCGGGCGCGGAGGACGGGTTCCCGCCGATCCTGCACCTGGAGGCCTTCGAGTACCTGCGCCGCGAGAACGCGCACTTCACGATCCACGCCGGCGAGGCGTTCGGTCTCCCGTCGATCTGGCAGGCCGTCCAGCGCTGCGGCGCCGACCGCCTGGGTCACGGCGTCCGCATCGTCGACGACATCGACTTCGACGCCCCCGGCGGTCCGCGCCTCGGCCGGCTCGCCTCGTACGTGCGCGACCGTCGCATCCCGCTCGAGATGTGCCCGTCGTCGAACCTGCAGACCGACGCGGTGCCCGGCATGAGCACGGTCGCCGACCACCCCATCGGCCCGCTCGCCGACCTCGGCTTCCGCGTCACGGTCAACTGCGACAACCGGCTCATGAGCGACACCTCGATGAGCCGCGAGATGCAGCTCCTGGCCGACTCCTTCGGCTACGGCACCGACGACCTGCGCTGGCTCACGATCAACGCGATGAAGAGCGCGTTCCTGCCGTTCGACCAGCGTCTCGCCCTGATCGACGACGTCATCAAGCCGGCCTACGCCGCGCTCTGAGGGCTCGCTCGGGCGCCGGAGGGCTGGGCGCCGTCATGGGACGGCGGCGCAGGCGCTTGCGAAGTCTCGGACGGCAGGCCTAGGTTCCGAGGATGACGGGACGTGGTCGGCTGGCAGGCGCTGCGGTGGTGCTCGCCGTCCTAGCCGCTGTGGCCGGCTGCGGTCCGCAGGGCACTCCGCCGGCGGGGGATGCGGTCGTGGCCACCGAGAAGCCTCCGATGCCTGAGCACTTCGTCGCCGACACGGGTGCGGAGGCGGTGCCTCCCATTCACAGCATCGCTGACTGGTCGGTGGATGTGTACGACCCGGCCGGGCTGCGCGAGCTCTCGAGTCTCGTCGTGTCCGGACGGGTCGTCGGAGTGGAGGGGTCACACGTCGACTCGGGCGGCTTCATCGTCACCACGTACATGGTCCAGGTGCAGGACGTCTACAAGGGCGGGGAGGACGCGGAGGTGATCCGCGTGGACCTGTCGGGCGGTGCGGTGCCGCTGGCGGAGTACACCGCCGCGGTCGACGAGCTGGGGCAGTACGAGCTGAGGCTCGGCCCACGCGATCTCGAGGGCCGCGACCCGGGGCCGAAGGCCGAGAACTACGGGCTGAACGTGACCAGCGCAGCGATGCTGGCTGAGCTGCAGCCGGACTCGTGGGTGCTGTACCTCGGCGAGCCCGAGGACGGCGTCTACGCGGGCGTGGCCTGGGACCACTCGCTGCGCTACCTCAAGGACGGCCAGGTCCACAGCCTTCACCCCGAAGCGCTCCGGCCCACGTTCCCCGAGGCCGAGCTGCACCAGGAGTAACCCGCGTCGAGTTACGGAGT
>NZ_BAAAME010000010.1:80149-88407 GCF_039529015.1 Aeromicrobium alkaliterrae | reverse complement strand
CGAGGTCCAGTCGCCGTGCCGACTCCGTAACTCGACGGGGGTTAGGGGGAGAGCTGGGTGAAGGCGCGGCTGGGGGTGACGGGGCGGCAGCCGGCGTCGACGGCGCGGGCGACGACGTGGGGGTCGTCCTGCATCAGGCGCCAGCCGCGGCGCACCAGCACGAGCGGGGGCTTGCGGGCCTCGCGCAGGTCGCGGACGAGCCGCAGGGCGAACGTCACGAGCCGGGGCCGGCGCAGGCAGATCGCGTCGTCGAGCACCCCAGCCGAGCGGCAGGCGGCGACGATCTCCGGTGCGAACAGTCCCTCGGCCAGGAAGCGGCCGTCGCACGTCACCGTGTGGCTGCCCGTGCGGCGGCTCGAGGCGATGTCGTAGACCGGGACGTCCGTGCGGCCGTGCTCGGTCAGCTCGCGGATCGCCGCGACGGCGGCCTCGGCGTCCCACGAGCCCGGGTCGTCCCAGTCGACGATCCCCAGGTCGGAGCGGGGCAGGTCGGGGGCGTCGCCGTCGCGGTAGAAGTCGTCCAGGCGCAGCACGGTCCACCCCAGGCGCTCGCCCAGGTGCGACTTGCCCGACCCGGACGGCCCGGCCACGATCACGACACCCACGGCCGACCAGCCTAGTGGCGCGGCGACCTAGGATGGTCGGCATGTCCGAGACCGTCACCGCTGCCGAGATCGCCGCCCTCATCGACCACGCCATCCTCAAGCCCGAGCTGACGCGCGCGGAGGTCGACGCCGACCTCGACCTCGCGGCGCGCTACGGGATCTTCAGCGTGTGCGTGCGACCCAGCGACGTCGCCCACGCGGTGCAGCGGCTGGCCGGCAGCGGCGTCGCCGTCGGGACCGTGATCGGCTTCCCGCACGGCACGACCACGACGCAGACCAAGGTCGCCGAGTCGCGTCAGGCCCTCGCCGACGGTGCGATCGAGCTCGACATGGTGCTCAACATCGGGCGCCTCCGCTCGGGCCTGATCGACGACGTCGAGGCCGACATCGCGGCCGTGGTCGAGGCCGCCGGCGACCACGTCGTGAAGGTCATCCTGGAGACGGCGTACCTGACCGACGCCGAGATCGAGGCCGGGTCGAAGGCCGCCGAGCGGGCGGGCGCCGCCTTCGTCAAGACCTCCACCGGGTTCGCCGGCGGAGGGGCGACGGTGCCCCACGTGACGCTGATGCGCGCGAGCGTCGGGCCCGACGTGCAGGTCAAGGCGTCCGGCGGCGTGCGCGACCTCGACACCCTCCTGGCGATGCGCGCCCTCGGCATCACCCGCTTCGGCACCAGCGCGACGGCCACGATCCTCGACGACGCGGCGGCCCGCGAGGCCGGCGGCAGCGGCACCGGCGCGAGCGACGACTCCTCCTACTGAACCGGGCCGCGCCGTGCCCGACCAGGAGCTCGCGCGCATCGGCCGTGCCTACGACGCGCGCGCCGCGGAGTACGTCGAGCTGCTCGGCGCGGTCGACGACGCAGCCCCTGAGGACCGTGCGCTGATCGAGGCCTGGCGCGGCGCGACGCCCGGACGCCTGCTCGACGCCGGATGCGGGCCCGGCCAGTGGACCGACCTCCTCGCCGCGGGCGGCCGCGATGCCGTCGGACTGGACCTCTCCGCAGCGTTCCTCGCCTCCGCGCGGGCTCGCTTCCCCTCGGGCCGGTACGTCCGGGCCGACCTGCGGGCGCTGCCGCTCGCGGACGCCAGCTGCGACGGCGTCCTCGCCTGGTACTCGCTGATCCACCTGCCCCCGGAGCTCGTGCCGGAAGCGCTGGCCGAGATCGCGCGCGTCCTGCGGCCCGGAGGGTCGGTCCTGCTCGGGTTCTTCGACGGCGAGCCCCGCACCCCGTTCGACCACCAGGTCACGACGGCCTGGTGGTGGTCGGTCGAGGCGATGAGCGACGCGCTGGTCGTCGCAGGGCTGCGACCGCGGGCCTCGCGCCGTCGGCACGGTGACGGCCACCGCCCCCACGCGGACCTGCTCGCCCACCGCTGACGCCTCGCACGGTCCACCCGTCGGACCGGACCTTCGTGATCGTCACCCAGTCGTCACCGTCCGTTGGTTCTCAGGCGTTGTTCAGTGTCGGCGGTTGCGATGGGGTGGGGGGAGCACGATTTCGGGGGGAATCACGACCCGCGACGACCCACGACTCGGTGCGACATGTCCCGTCTCGACGAAAAGGTCGTCCTTCATGCCCCGAACTTCCGGTCGCGCCTCGCGCCGCCTGGTTCCCGTTCTCGCCGCCGCTGCGGTGTCGCTCGCTGCGGGCCTGCTCGCCGCGGTGCCGGCGCAGGCTGCACCCGACAACTCCGGCCCGGTCATCGCCGAGGCCTACACCAACGGTGGCAGCGCCAACGCGCCGTACACCCACAAGTTCGTCGAGCTGCGCAACCCGACGAGCACCGCGATCAGCCTCAGCGGCTGGTCGATCCAGTACCGCTCGGCCACCGGCACGTCCACCTTCCTGAGCTACCCGCTGAGTGGCTCGATCCCGGCCAACGGCACCTACCTGATCCGCGGCGGCACGAACGGCAGCAATGGTGTCGCCGTGCCCAACGTGGACGTCGAGACCGGCCTGAACCCCGCGGGCACCGGTGGCACGATCGCCCTGGTAAAGGGCACCGCGGCCATCTCGCCGGCGGCCGGCAGCGTCGTGACGACCCCCAACTGGTCCACCGCGGGCGGCGTCGTCGACCTGCTCGGCTACGGCAACTCGAACACCTTCGAGGCGTCGCCCTCCGCCGCTCCGTCGGCCAACAACGACCCGAAGTCGATCGTCCGCAACGGGACCGTGGACACCGACGTCAACTCGGCCGACTTCACGCTGAGCTCGACCGTCACCCCGTGCGGCTCCGCCGGGTGCGGCGGCGGCACCGACCCGGGCACCCCCGAGGTCGCGACGATCGCCGAGATCCAGGGCGAGGGGGCCGCGAGCCCGTTCGTCGACAAGAACGTCACGACCGAGGGCGTCGTCGTCGCGTCGTACCCGACCGGGGGCCTGAACGGCGTCTACCTCCAGACGACCGGCACCGGCGGCGCGCACGATCGCACCGCCACGGCCTCGCACGGCATCTTCGTGTTCTCGCAGGCCCTCGCGGCGCAGGTCCAGCCGGGCCAGCTCGTCTCGGTCACCGGCAAGGTCACCGAGTACTTCGGCCTGACGCAGATCACGCCGGCCGCCAACGGCTGGACCCTGAAGGAGGGCCCGGCGCAGGTGCTGCCGACCCCCGTGGAGTTCCCGATCAGCGAGACCGAGCGCGAGGCGCTCGAGGGCATGCTGGTCCAGCTCGACGGCGACTTCACCGTGACCAACAACTACGACACGCACACGTTCGGCGAGATCGGCCTCGCGGCCGGCACCGAGCCGCTGATCCAGCCGACCGAGGTCGTCGCACCCGGCAGCGCCGAGTACACGCAGCTGGTCGCCGACAACTTCGCGAAGTCCGTCACGCTCGACGACGGCTCGGGAGCCAACTTCAGCGGTGCCACCGGTCGGGACGTCCCGCAGACGTGGCTCAACGGTGACAACGAGGTCCGTGTCGGCGCAGCCGTCGAGCTGACCGAGCCCCTCGTGCTCGACTACCGCTTCGACACCTGGCGCGTGCAGCCGACCGCGACCCTGACGGCGACCGGCCCCAAGCCGGCCGTCATCGAGCAGGGCCTGCGGGCAGCCGAGGAGAAGCCCGAGGACGTCGGCGGCGACCTGCAGCTCGCGAGCTTCAACGTCCTCAACTACTTCACGACGACGGGTCAGGCCTGGGTCGCCAGCGGCGCGGGCACCTGCACCTACTACAACGACCGCACGGGAGCTCCGGTGAACAACAACCGGTGCGACCCGAACGGACCGCGCGGCGCGGCCAACGCCGAGAACCTCGAGCGTCAGCAGGTCAAGATCGTCAACGCGATCAACACCCTGGGCGCCGACGTCGTCGGACTGGCCGAGATCGAGAACTCCGCGGCCTTCGGCCTGGACCGCAACGCGGCGCTCGAGACGCTCGTCGCGGCCCTCAACGCCGACACCGGCGAGGAGACCTGGGCTGCCGTCGAGTCGCCGGCCGTCGTGCCGGCGGTCGGGACCACCGACGTCATCACCTCGGCGTTCATCTACCGGGTCGACGCCGTCGAGACGGTGGGCGGGTCCTCGTTCCTGGACGATCCCGCCTTCGTCAACGCCCGCGCACCGCTCGCCCAGGCGTTCCGCCCGGTCGGCGGCGACGAGGCGTCGACGTTCCTCGTGATCGCGAACCACTTCAAGTCCAAGAGCTCCGGCTCGGGCGAGGACGCGGACGCGGGCGACGGCCAGAGTGCTTCGAACGCCTCGCGTGTCAAGCAGGCCACGGCGCTCGTCGGCTTCGTCGACGACCTCGAGGCCGCCGTCGGCACGGACCAGACGTTCCTGGTCGGCGACTTCAACTCCTACTCGAAGGAGGACCCGGTCGGCGTGCTCGAGGACGCCGGCTTCGTCAACGTCGGCAGCGCGCTCGACGCCGGTGCGACGTACCTCTTCCAGGGTCGGGTCGGCTCCCTCGACCACGTCTTCGCCTCGACCGAGGCGTTCGACCGGGTCACCGGCGCCGACACGTGGGACATCAACGCCGATGAGCCCATCGGTCACGAGTACAGCCGGTACAACACCAACGCGACGTTGATCTACGACGACTCGGTGTTCCGCTCCAGCGACCACGACCCGACGCTCGTCGGCTACGACCCCGTGGTCACCGAGGTGCCCGACACGACCGATCCGGTCGTCGAGCTCTCCGGCCCGACCACGGTCATCGAGGGCGAGGACGCCACGTTCACGGTGGCGGTGACGGACGACTCCGACATCACGTCGGTGGAGTACAGCGTCAACGCGGGCGAGTGGACGGCCGTCACCGACGGGACGTTCACGCTGAGCGACCTCGCGGTCGGCAGCTACGAGGTCGAGGTCCGCGCGACCGACGCCGCCGACAACGTCGGCACCGACTCGGCCTCGCTCGAGGTCACCGAGGCGCCGCAGCCGCCGCTGGTGTTCGACGACGTCGAGGGCAACACGTTCTCGGCCGAGATCGCCTGGCTGTCGACCCAGGGCATCACGACGGGCTACCTGAACGCCGACGGCAGCTCCTCGTTCCGCCCGTCGGAGCCGGTCCTGCGTGAGCAGATGGCCGCCTTCCTGTACCGCTTCGACAACGAGGGCACCAACCCGCCGGCCAGCGCTCCGAACGCGACGTTCACCGACGCGGTGACCAACACGTTCAGCAAGCACATCGCCTGGCTGGCGGACCGGGGCATCACGACGGGCTACGCGGACAACACGTTCCGTCCGGGTCAGCCGGTCCTGCGCGAGCAGATGGCGGCGTTCCTCTACCGCCTGGCCGGGTCGCCGATCGTGGTCGTCCCGGAGACGTCGCCGTTCGCGGACATCCCGACGACGCACACGTTCTACAAGCAGATCGTGTGGCTGGCCTCGACGGACATCACCACCGGGTACGCCGAGGCGGACGGGTCGACGACGTTCAAGGGCTCGCAGCCGGTCCTGCGTGAGCAGATGGCCGCGTTCCTGTTCCGCTTCGACAACCTGTCCAGCTCCACGGCTGGCTGATCCACCCCGTGGGAGGGCCGGGCCCGCGTCGCCGGTCGGCGTCCTCGGGCCCGGTCCTCCCACACCCCGCTCCACCTCCCCCCCATCACCACCTCAGGAAGGTCACACCCGTGTCCAGCACCGTCAGCTCTGCCCGCCGCCCCTGGCGGCACCTCGCGATCACGCTCGCGTCCGCGGTCGGCGTCTCGCTGCTCGCCGCCGCCCCCGTCCAGGCCAACGAGCCGGAGCCGGCTGCCGTCGCGGCCCCCGTCACGATCGCCCTGGTCGACATCAACGACTTCCACGGCCGCATCGACGCCAACACCGTGAACTTCGCGGGCACGATCGAGCAGCTCCGCGCCAAGCACGGCGAGGACAACACGCTGTTCCTGTCCGCGGGTGACAACATCGGCGCCTCCCTGTTCGCCTCGGCGACGCAGCAGGACCAGCCCACGATCGACGTGCTGAACGCCCTCGACCTCGCCACGTCGGCCGTCGGCAACCACGAGTTCGACCGCGGAGCCGACGACCTCCTGACCCGCGTCGAGGACGAGGCCGACTTCTCCCACCTGGCCGCCAACGTGCTCGGTGCGGACGGCGAGCCGATCCTCCCGGCCTACGACATCTTCCCCGTCGGCGGCCTCGACGTCGCCGTCATCGGCGTCGTCACCGAGGAGACGCCGAGCCTGGTGTCACCCGCGGGCATCGAGGGGCTGACCTTCGTCGACCCGGTCGAGGCCGTCAACGACACCGTCGCCGACCTCGAGGCGCTCGCGGACGCACCCGACGTCATCGTCGCGGCGTACCACGAGGGCGCCGGCGCGGGCACGCCCGACGGCGCGACGCTGGAGCAGGAGGTCGCCGGTGGCGGTGCCTTCGCCGACATCGTGACCAAGACCGACCCCGAGGTGGACGTGATCTTCACGGGCCACACGCACAAGCAGTACGCGTGGGACGCCCCGGTCCCCGGTGTCGAGGGCGCGACCCGCCCGGTCCTGCAGACCGGCAGCTACGGCGAGGCCATCGGCGAGATCACGCTGACGGTCGACCCGGCCACGGGTGACGTCCAGAGCCACACCGCCGCCATCGCGCCGCGCACCACCGCGCCGGCCGCTGAGCTCGTCTCGACCTACCCGCGGGTCGCCGAGGTCAAGACGATCACCGATGCCGCTCTGCAGTACGCAGCCGAGATCGGCAACGAGCCGGTCGCGAGCGTCACGGCCGACATCACGACCGCGTTCGTCGGCGCCAACCGCGACGACCGCTCGAAGGAGTCGACGCTGGGCAACCTGGTCGCCAACGCCCAGCTCGCCAAGGCCGCGCAGTCGCCGGCCGGCGCGGACCTCTCCGTCGTGAACCCCGGCGGTCTGCGCAACGAGCTGCGCTTCGCCCCGGACGGCGTCATCACTTTTGCCGAGGCGAACGCCGTCCTGCCGTTCGTCAACAACCTCAGCACGGTCACGCTGACCGGCGCCTCGCTGAAGAAGGTCTTCGAGCAGCAGTGGCAGACCAACGCCGACGGCACGATCCCGTCGCGTCCGTACCTGCAGCTCGGCACGTCCGACAACGTCAGCTACACGTTCGACCCGAACCGTGCTGCGGGCAGCCGCATCACCTCGCTGTGGATCGACGGCGAGCCGGTCGACCTGGCCGCTTCCTACAAGGTCGCGGTCCCGTCGTTCCTCGCCTCCGGTGGTGACAACTTCCGCGCCTTCACCGAGGGCACGGCGGTCGACACCGGTCTGGTCGACTACGAGGCCTGGATCGAGTACCTGCGCGAGAACAGCCCCGTCGCGCCCGACTTCGGGCGCCACGCGGTGCAGGTCGAGGGCGTCAAGCCCCTGCAGCAGGCGGGCACCCCGCTCGCCGTGAAGCTGTCGGCGCTCGACCTGACCTCGCTGGGCTCCCCGGCGTCGACGTCGGCGACGGCGACCCTCGTGGCCGCTGACGGCACGCGCACGGACCTGGGTGACTTCACCGTCACGGCGGCGTCGACGACGATCACCGCGACGGTGCCCTCGTCGGTCTCCGGCGCGGTGACCCTCGAGGTCGAGGTCGCGCCGGCCGGCACCCTGGTCCGCATCCCGCTGCAGGTCGCCGGTGAGTTCACCGACGTCGCCGGCAACACGTTCGCGACGGAGATCGCCTGGCTCGTCGAGGCCGGCATCACGACCGGGTACGCCGACGGCAGCTTCCGTCCGAGCCAGCCGGTCCTGCGTGAGCAGATGGCCGCGTTCCTGTACCGCTTCGACAACGACGGCTCGAACCCGGCCTTCTTCGAGGGTCCGAGCCAGTTCAGCGACGTCGCCGCCGGCCACGTGTTCAAGGCCCACATCAAGTGGCTCGCCGACCAGGGCGTGACCACGGGCTACGCCGACGGCACGTTCCGTCCGAGCGCTCCGGTCCTGCGCGAGCAGATGGCGGCGTTCCTCTACCGTCTCGCGGGCTCGCCGCTGGTGGTCCTGCCGGAGACGTCGCCGTTCGCCGACATCCCCACGACCCACACGTTCTACAAGGAGATCGTGTGGCTCGCCTCGACGAACGTCACGACGGGCTACGAGGAGGCCGACGGCACGACGACCTTCAAGGGCTCGCAGCCGGTCCTGCGTGAGCAGATGGCCGCGTTCCTGTTCCGCTTCGACGAGCTCGAGGCGGCGCAGCAGGTCGGCTGACGCAGCGCGCACCACGGCCACGGGCCGCGAGCA
>NZ_BAAAME010000010.1:64395-80117 GCF_039529015.1 Aeromicrobium alkaliterrae | reverse complement strand
CTCGCGGCCCGTGGGCGTCCGTGGGCTAGAGGCCCAGGGCAGCAGCGAGGTCGGTGCGGATCCGCGTGAGCCGCTCGGCGGCCGCGGCGCGCGCGTCGTCGAGGGACGACGTCACCGTCTCGACGACCTCGAGGTAGCACTTGAGCTTGGGCTCGGTGCCCGACGGGCGGCAGATGACGCGGGCCTCCTGGTCGAGGCCCAGGCGGATGCTGTCGGTCGGTGGGAGCCCCCGGTAGCCGTCGGCGAGGTCGTCGACGGACGTGACCGCCAGCCCACCGAGCTCCGACGGGGGAGCCGTGCGCAGGGTCGTCATCGCCGCAGTGATGATCGTGAGGTCCTCGACCCGTACCGAGAGCTGGCCGGTCGCGTGCACGCCGTGCTCGCGGTGGAGGTCGTCGATGCGGTCGAGCAGGGTCTGGCCCTGGGCGCGCAGGTCGGCGACCAGGGCCAGGATCGCGAGCGCGGCCGTGACGCCGTCCTTGTCGCGCGCGATGTGCGGGGCGACGCTGTAGCCCAGCGCCTCCTCGTAGCCGTAGGCCAGGTCGGGAATCTTGCCGATCCACTTGAAGCCCGTCAGCGTCTGCTGCCAGGCGCGCCCGTGGGCGGCGGCCTGGCGGCCCAGGAGGTCGGAGGAGACGATCGACGACGCGTACGTGCCCTCCACTCCACGGCGCAGCATCAGGTCGGCCAGGAGCGCTCCGACCTCGTCGCCGGACAGCATCCGCCAGGTCTGGCCGGTCGGGACTGCGACGGCGCAGCGGTCGGCGTCGGGGTCGTTGGCGATCACGACGTCGGCCCCGGAGCGCGAGGCCAGGGCCAGTGCGAGGTCCATCGCGCCGGGCTCCTCCGGGTTCGGGAAGGCCACCGTGGGGAAGTCGGGGTCGGGCTGGGCCTGCTCGGCCACGGGCAGCACCGGGGCGAAGCCGGCCGCCGCGACGGCGTGCTCGAGCGTCGCGAGGCCGACGCCGTGGATCGGCGTGTAGACCGCGGTGACCTCGCGGGGGCCCGGCGGCACGGTGGCCGCTGCGGCCGCGACGTACGCCTCGGCGACCTCCGGACCCGCGACCTCGTACGCCTCGGACCGGGGGAGCTCGTCGACGCGCCCGACCTGGTCGATCGCGTCGGAGATGTCGGTGTCGGCCGGCGGCACGATCTGGCTCGTGTCGCCGAGGTACACCTTGTAGCCGTTGTCGCGCGGGGGGTTGTGCGAGGCGGTGACCATGACCCCGGCGCTGAGCCCCAGGTGGCCGATCGCGAACGCCAGGACCGGCGTCGGCAGCGGCTCCGGCAGCAGCACGGCTCGCACCCCGGCACCGGCGAGGATCTCGGCGGTGTCGCGGGCGAACACGTCGGAGTTGTGGCGGGCGTCGTAGCCGACCACGGCCGACGGGGCGTCCTCGTGCCGCAGCAGGTAGGCCGCGAGACCCGCAGCCGCCTGGGCGACGATCACGCGGTTCATCCGCTGGGGGCCGGCGCCCAGCTCGCCGCGCAGCCCGGCCGTCCCGAACTGCAGGCGGCCGGAGAAGCGCTCGGCGATCTCGTCGTCGGCGCCCGTGTCGAGCAGGGCCTGCAGCTCGGCGCGGGTCTCGGGGTCGGGGTCCTGGGCGATCCAGTCGCGCGCCCGCTGGTGCAGCTCGCTCACGGCGGTCACATCCGGGGGAGGACGTCGGACAGGAGGGCCCCCATGCGGGCGGCGGCCTGGCGGCCGGCCTCGAGGACCTCCTCGTGGTTGAGGGGCTCGCCGGTCGTGCCGGCGGCGTGGTTCGTGACGAGCGAGATGCCCAGGACCTCCAGCCCGGCCTCGCGTGCGGCGATGGCCTCGAGCGCCGTGGACATGCCCACCAGGTGGCCGCCGATCGCGCGGATCATGCCGATCTCCGCCGGCGTCTCGTAGTGGGGGCCCGTGACCTGGGCGTAAACCCCCTCGTCGAGCGAGGGGTCGATCTCGCGCACCAGCCCGCGCAGGCGGCGCGAGTAGACCTCGGTGAGGTCGACGAACGTCGCACCGACGAGGGGCGACGAGGCCGTGAGGTTGATGTGGTCGCTGATCAGGACCGGGGTGCCCGGGGTCCACTCCGGCACCAGGCCGCCACAGCCGTTCGTGAGGACCAGGGACGTCACCCCGGCCGCCGCTGCGGTGCGCACGCCGTGCACGACGGCCTCGACGCCCTTGCCCTCGTAGAAGTGCGTGCGCCCGAGGAAGACCAGGACTCGGCGGTCGCCGACCTGCAGCGAGCGGACGGTGCCGCCGTGGCCCGCGACGGCCGGAGCGCTGAAGCCGGGCAGGTCCGCCAGGGGGATCTCGTGGTCCGGCTGACCGAGCGCGTCGGCGGCGGGCATCCACCCCGATCCCATGACGAGGGCGACGTCGTGGTCGCCGCCTCCGGTGCGTTCGCGCAGGACGTCGGCGGCGCGCTGGGCGTGCTCGTAGGGGTTCACCGGCCTACCGTACGACAGCGACGCGGCGCCGTCGCGGCGCTGGATCACGTGCGGCCGTCGTCGTGTCCCGTATTCTGGACCGATGCCGAAGATCGTGGGCGACACCCTCGCCGACCACCGCGCCCTGGTGCGATCCCACGTCTTCGACGCCTTCACCGATCTTATGCGGGAGAGGGGCTACGCGGCCATCACGCTGAGCGACATCGCGTCGCGGGCCGGGGTGGGTCGCACGGCGCTGTACAACCACTTCCGTGACAAGGAGTCGGTCGTCGTCGAGCTGGCGCTCCACGAGACCACCGAGTACGTCACGTCCGCCCGCCGCGCCCTGCTGGGCGCCGCGACGCCCACCGAGGGCCTGCGCACGTACGTCCGGCACCACATCGAGCGCCAGGGCGAGCAGCACTTCGGCTTCGGGCCCGAGCTGCTCGGTCTGCTGTCGCCCGGAGCCCTCGCCCAGATGCGCGACCACGTCATCGAGGTCGAGCGCGTCCTGGTCGAGATCCTCGAGGCCGGCATCGAGGCGGGCGACTTCGACGTCGACGGGGTCCCGGCGACCGTCGCGCTGATCAACGCCTGCGTGCAGCCCCGCCGGCTCGATCCCGAGGTCGTCGCCGACTTCGTGGTTCGCGCCGTCCGCGCCTGAGACGCCGAACAGGGCGGCCCGGTTGCCCGGACCGCCCTGCTCGTGTCGTGCTGTGTTCGGTCGACCTGTCAGCTCTGCGGCAGGTTGTTGTAGCGGAACAGGAACGCGGCCATCTGCTCACGCAGGACCGGCTGCGAGCCCTTGAACGTCTTCGAGCCGTTCGGCTCGACGTACCCGGTCGTGATGTTCGTCGAGGCCAGCCACACGATCTGCTTGTAGAACGTGTGGGTCGTGGGGATGTCGGCGAACGGCGACGTCTCCGGCAGCACCACGACCGGGTTGCCGGCCAGGCGGTACAGGAACGCCGCCATCTGCTCACGCAGGACCGGAGCGCTCGGACGGAACGTGTTGTCCGCGTAGCCCGTCGTGATGCCGCGCTGGGCCAGCCAGGCGATGTGCTTGCTGAACGTGTTGCCCACCGAGTCGGTGAACGTCGCGTTCGGCGCATCGGACGGCGGGTTGGCCCCGTCGTTCTCGAACCGGTAGAGGAATGCCGCCATCTGCTCGCGCAGGACCGCGTCCGACGGACGGAACGAGAACGTGCCGTTGCCGTTGTCGTAACCCGTCGTGATGCCCTGCGTCGACAGCCAGGCGATCTCGTTCGAGAACGTGTTGCCGACCGTGTCGGTGAACGCGATCGGCTCGACCGGCGCCTCGGTGACCTCGAGGGTCGCCGAGTCGGTGCCGGTGCGGCCGACCTCGTCGGTGGCGCGCACCTCGAGGTCGTACGAGCCGGGCTCGAGACCCGTCAGGCTGAACGCACCGTCCTCGACCGTGACCCACTCACCGTTGGTGAAGCGGTACTCGACCGTGGTCGCGCTCTGGTCGTCGACCTCGACCGTGAAGTCGGCCGAGGTGCCCTCGACGACCGTCGCGGGTCCGTCCAGCGTCACGACCGGGTCGGTCGAGTCGAACGTGATCGGGACGAGGACCTCGCCGACGGGCGTCGAGCCACCGCTGGCCGGGTAGACGGCGATGCCGTACTGCGTGTTGCCGGCGGCCGAGGCGATCGCGTCGATCGTGGCCTTGTTGACCGAGACCGTCGTGCTGAACGAGCCATCGGTACCGAGCACCGTGTTCTGGTTGTTCGGAGCGACGTAGCCGTTCGAGACCGGGTTGGCCCACTTGGTCACCGCGGCGTTGCCCGCGGCGACGGAGCGGGTCGAGCTGGCGTTGCCCGCGGAGGGCTGCCAGGCCGTGGCGAACTTGCCGAACGCGATGTAGTAGCCGCCGGACTGCCCGACCGCGACCGGCGGGCGGGTCGAGGTCGAGAGCTGCGGCAGGAAGCCGGTGCCGGTGACGGTGACGTCGGCCGCGCCGTCAGTCGGGTCGATGACGACCTCGCTGACCGTGACCGACGGAGCGACGGGGGCGTACGTGACGTCGATCGGCAGCGCGGGCTTGTTGTCGTTGCGCCCACCGCAGCCGGTGGAGTAAAAGTGCGCGACGACCGACTGACCGGACTCATGCGAGTTGAGCGCCTGGACGAACTCGGTCGGCCAGGAACCGGCCCAGCCCGTGCCCGTGGTGCAGGACGTCGTCTGGTTCGAGATGCCGCTGTTGACGCCGTTGAAGTCGGGGTCGATGCGGAACGTGTTAGTGCCGGTCGACGTGATGGAGCCGGCGTCGAACGTCGCGAGCGAGACGCGGCCGAAGTCCTTCTCCTCGAACGGTGTGCCGGTCATCGAGGTGCCCGCGCCGATCTTGAAGCTCATCTTCAGCACGCCCGAGCCGTCGGCGTTGATCGTCAGCGTCGGGTTCGCGTAGATCTCGTTGGGCGCGTTGTAGATCGCCGGGTAGGCGTTGACCGTGTAGGAACCGGTCCACGAGATCGTCGTGACGTCGCCGATCTTGGTGCCGGTACCGGCGCTGAACTTGACCGCGTTGGCCTGGCGTCCGGTCTTGCTGACCGGGAACGAGGTGGCCGGGACCGGGGACACGTTGTACTCGGTCTGCGGGTTCGCGTTGGTCGGGGCGGCCGTGCCGACGACGTTGCCCTCGAGGTACGTCGCGTTGCCCGCGAAGTCCTTGAAGGTCCACGGGCCGAAGATGCCGTCCTGGGCATAGCCGTTGAGGCCCCACACCAAGGTGGCGCCGCTGATCGCGCTCGACGGGGAGGTTCCCGTCGCCGGAGCCGCCGCTGCAGGAGTCGTCGTCGCCATGACGACGCCTCCCAGGGCGAGTGTCGCCGCGAAGGCCGTGGCCAACGCGCGACGCAGTCTGTTGCTGGACATGTCGTGCCTTTCGTGATGGTTGCCGGCGAACCGGCCGGGGGGAGGGGGAACGTTCAGGCCGTGGGGCGCAGACGGCGCACGTACACGGCCGAAGCCGTGACGGTCGAGGCCGCCATCGTCAGCAGCGCGGCAGCGAGCAGCCACCACACGAGCTGGTCGGTGATTGGCGTCTGGCCGAGCATCCAGCCGTGCTCGCCGGCGGACTGGTAGGCGGCCGGCTCAGGGGCCGCGGTCAGGGCGGCGACGGGCGCGATGACGGGTGCGACCGCTCGTGGGGTCGGGGCACGCGGGGGAGCCACCGCGGTGTTCGAGGGGAGGGTCGAGCTCGAGGCCACCGGAACGACGGGGGCGGGCGGCAGCATGCTGGGGTCGACGAGCACCGTGACGGGCAGTGCGGTCTTGAACCGGTCGGCCGAGCCGCCGCTGGAGAACCAGTACGACGCTGCGCCGGCCTCACGCTGGAAGCTGATGAACTCGCTCGGGAACGAGCCCCAGTCGTCGCCCGACCGCACCTGCTCCGGCAGGCCGTTGTCGACACCGGCGTAGTCCGGCGTGGCCTGAAAGACGCCGTCAGCGGTGACCGAGGCCTGGGAGAACGTCGCGACGGTGACGGTGCGCGGGGCCACCGGTCCCCACTGGGTGAGGTCCTCCATCGACGAGGCGAAGCCCGACAGCGTCGCGGTCAGCGTGCCGCGACCGTTGGCGACCTCCAGAGCGGGATCGCTGAGGTAGAAGAACGTCATGCCGGAGTAGTAGATGATCGTCGCGTCGCCGTCCCAGGTCAGCGACATCGTGCCGGCGTTCGGGTCGACGGTGCCGGCGCCGTTCGCGAAGACGATCTGGTGGCCGGAGAACGTGCCGGACGTCGCCGACGGGATCGTCGTTCCGTTCTGGTCGGTCGACAGACCCGCCCAGGTCGCCGGCTGGTAGGCCGAGCCGTTCCACTTCTGGATCGACACGTTCCCAGCGCTGCCGTTCCACTGCGACTCGGTGATCGTGACGCCGCCCCGGCCCGGATCGGGCAGCTTGCCGGCGCGGAAGAAGTTGAAGGTGCCGGGCGCGAAGGCGCGGTTGTTGGACTCGTGGTTGACCCCCCAGCGGAGCACGGCTCCGGTGACCGTGCCGTCGGGCTCAGGCGTGACGGGGTCCACCGGGTCGACGGGGTCCACCGGGTCGACGGGGTCGACGGGATCGACGGGGTCCACCGGCTCGACGGGATCGACGGGATCGACGGGGTCCACCGGGTCGATGGGGTCGCCCGGGTCGGCGCCGGGCTCGGTCGTGCCCGTCTCGCCGGCCGGCGGGGGCGTGGCCTCCTCGGCGGAGGCCGGGGCGACCCAGGCCGTCAGGAGGGCCGTGATCAGGAGCGCGACGAGCGCGCGGCGTGCCGTGGTGGTCATGCTGCTGCCTTTCGACGGGCGGAGCGGATCCAGAGGGCCGAGCCCACGAGCACGACGAGCAGCATTACGCCCGCCCCGATGGCGATGCCGATCGCCAGCCAGGGGGTGTCGCCGCCGTCGTCGAGCGCGCGGACGGCGAACGAGACCGAGAGGCCCTGCTCGCCGGAGAGCTTGAGGGTGTGGGTGCCGGGCTCCAGGTCGAGCGGCAGCTCGATCGCACCGGCGACCTGGCCGTTCGTGCCGACCGCGATGGGACCGGCGGCGGCGAGGCCGTCGTCGAGGGTCGCCACGACGAGCTCACCGGGAACCAGGCCGACGGCGTTGAAGGTCAGGATGCGTCCGGGCACGGCAGCCGCGCGGTCGACGGTCATCGCTGCGGTCGTCGCGACCTCGCCGGTCTGCGGGGTGACGACGGGGGCCTCGGCGACGGGTGCGGCCGTGTCAGCGGGCGCCTGGCCGCCGTACAGGTCGCCGACCTCGACGGGCGTGAAGGACTCGTTGGTGCCGTTGGTGACGCCGTGGGCGCCGATCGTGATGATGCCGCACTGCACCTGCGTGCAGTCGACCTCCTTGACGGCACCACTGCGGTCGACCGACTGGAACTTCGCGCCGGGGACCGTGAGGGTCGTGCTCCACGTGCCGTCGGCGGCGATCAGGCCGCCGTTCGCCGCCGCACCGGTGTCGCTGCCCGGGAACGCCACGAACTTCTGGAAGCCCTGGTTGTCGGCGCTCTCGCTGTCGGGGACGTAGAAGTAGTCCTTGCCGGTCTGGCCGCCGGCGCTGGGCTTCCAGCCGCCCGAGACGGTCCCGAAGAACACGTAGACGCCGCCGTGGCCGCCCTGGATCGACTGGAACCCGCTGCCCGAGAGGGTCAGCTGCGTCGCGTACGTCGCGTCGATGACCGCGCCGCCGCCCTGGTCGTTGCTGATCGAGACCCGCCCGGCCGCCTCGGCAGGCGTCGCGAGGCCGACGAGCGCGCCGGCGGCGACGATCGCGGAAGCCACGACGGCCGCGGCGGTGCGGGGGAGAGGGATCAGGCGGACGGGGTGCACGTGGCCTCCTCGGCAACGGCGTCGGTGATCGTGTGGGGGATCACGACGAGGCGGTCTCGGTGGGTGATGACGTCGACGGGGTGGCCGTAGACCTCGGCGAGCAGGTCGGGGCGCATGACCTCGGCCGGCGGGCCGTCGGCACGCACGCGCCCGTGGGCCAGCACGCAGACGCGGTCGGCGTGGGCGGCGGCGATCGACAGGTCGTGCAGCACCGCGACGACCGCGTGGCCGGCGCGGGCGAGGCGGCGCGCCTCGCTCAGGACCTGCTCGGAGTGGCGGATGTCGAGGGCCGCGGTGGGCTCGTCGAGCAGCACGATCTCGGTGGCCTGCGACACGACCCGGGCCAGCGAGGAGCGGGACTTCTCGCCGCCGGAGAGCGTCGGGTAGATGCGCTCGGCCAGGTGCACGACATCGGTGCGGGCCATCGCCTCGGCCACGACCTGGTCGTCGAGGTCCTCGGCGTCGGTGCCGGCCCAGGGCGTGCGGCCCATGCGGACCACGTCGACGACGCGGAACCCGAACGCCAGGCGCTGCTCCTGGGGGAGCACGGCGCGGCGGCGGGCGAGGTCGCGCACCTTGATGCCGGAGACCGGGCGCCCGTCGAGCTCGACCGTCCCGGCCTGCGGCGTGAGGTCGCCCGCCAGCACGTTGAGGAGCGTGGTCTTGCCGGCGCCGTTCGGGCCCACGAGGGCGAGGAGCTCGCCGGGGGTGACCGTGAGGTCGACGTCCGCGAGGACCTGGTTGCCGGAGATCGTCACGCCGACGCCGCTGACCGTGAGGCTCACGACCAGCCTCCCGCGGTGCGGCGGGTGCGGCGCAGGAGCCAGAAGAAGAACGGCCCGCCGACGAGGGAGGTGATCATGCCGATCGGCAGGTCGGCGGTGTCCATCGCGGTGCGGGCGACCAGGTCGGCGCCGAGCAGCAGCACTGCGCCCATCAGGGCGGACGCGGGCACCAGGACGCGGTGGCCCGGCCCCACGATCATGCGCACGACGTGGGGCACGACCAGGCCCACGAAGGCGATGATGCCGGCGAACGCGACGCCGGCGGCCGTCAGCAGCGCGACCAGGACGATCGCGGTGAGGCGCGTCCGCTCGACGTCGACGCCGACGTGGCGCGCAGCGCGGTCGCCGAGGGACAGGATGTCGAGCTTGCGCGAGAGGATCACGGCGCCGAGCAGGCCGACCGCCGCGATGGGCGCGGCGACCCAGACGTACTGCCAGCGCGTGCCGTTGAGACTGCCGAGCTGCCAGAAGACGATCTCCTCGCGGGCCTGCGTGTCGCCGATGAACAGCATGAACGCCAGGCCGGCCGAGCAGACCGCGTTGATGGCGATGCCGGTCAGGACCAGCGTGACGACCTCGGTGCGACCGTCGGCCCGCGACATGAAGTAGACGAGCAGGGTCGTGACCAGCCCGCCCACGAAGGCGAACAGGGCGATCGTCCACTCGCCCGCGAACGAGAGCTGGTAGACGATCACGATCGCGGCGGCGAAGGCCGCGCCGACCGAGACGCCGACGACGGCGGGCTCGGCGAGCGGGTTGCCGAAGACGCCCTGCATCAGCGCACCGGCCGCGGCCAGGGCGGCACCGACGACCATCGCCATCGCGACCCGGGGGAAGCGGACCTGCCAGAGCGCGGCGTCGCCCTGCGGGTGGGTCGGCATCGTGCCGGCGTCGATGCCGATGCGGTGCAGGATCGACCCGAGGACCTCGCCCGCCGGGATGTCGAGCTGGCCACGACCGGCCGCCACGACCGCGAGGACGGCGCCGGCGATCAGCAGCACCAGGAACAGCGCCGAGCTGCGGGCCACGCCGGCCTTCGGGAGGTGCGCGGTCGGAGCGTCGGTCGGCGCCTTGGCGCGGGGGGTCGTGAGGGTCACTTCAGCGCCTCGGGAGCGTAGATCGACACCGCGAGCGAGTTGAGGATGTCGGGGGTGCGCGGGCCGAAGCTCAAGATCTGGCTGTCGTTCATGTCGACGATGCGCTTGTTCTGGCCGGCCGGGGTGTTGGCGATCGCGGGCAGGCGGTCGAGCAGGCCGTCGATGCCGTCGACAGACTCCAGGCCCTTCGTCATCATCAGGATGAGGTCGGGCTGCGCCGCGATGATGCCCTCGTCGTTGACCGGCTTCATGCCCGACCAGTCGATCTCGCCGGCGACGTCGTAGAGGCCGAGCGACGTGATGAGGTCGTCGGCGCCGGATCCCTCGCCGAACATGTAGTAGACGCCGGCCTGCCCCCGCACGTACAGGAACACGGTGCGCAGCTTCTCGCCCTGGGACTTCGGGGCGATGGCGTCGATCTGCGCGACGACGTCCTCGGTCTCGGCCATGATGCGCTCGCTGAGCTGCACGCCGAGGTCGGGGACGCCCATCGCGGTCGCGACCTGGTTCGTCAGGGTCGAGATGTTCTCGAGGCTGCGGGTCGAGTCGACCACGACGACCGGGATGCCGGCGTCACGCATCTGCAGCACGACGTCCCAGGGGCCGAGCGAGGTGTCGGTGATGATCAGCGTCGGGTCCAGCGCCAGGATCGACTCGGCGTTGAGCTCGTGGCCGTTGCTCGTGACCAGGGGCAGGTCGGTGGCCTCGTCGAACTGGGTGGAGACGTCGCGGCCGACCAGCGACTCACCGAGACCGAGCTCGAACACGGTCTGCGAGAGGGTGCCGTAGATGTCGAGGGCCAGGACCCGGTCGACGCTCGTGATCGTGACGGGGGTGCCCTGGGCGTCGGTGACGGTCACGGGCAGCGCCGGAGCGGCGTCGTCGGTGATGGGGCGGATCTCGACGCCGCCGAGACCGGCGTGCGCTCCGCCCTCCCACGCACGGGGGTCGTCGAGGGGCGTGACCTCCGACAGCGGCGGGGGAGCGTCGTCGGAGCCGACCGAGCCGTGGCCCCCGCCGGATCCGGGTGCGCAGGCCGCGGTCACCAGCAGGGAGACGGCGAAGGACGCGGCGAGCAGGCGACGGCGCAGCACGAAAAGTTTCCTCCGGCGAGTGACAACCGCGCTTAGGGCACGGTAACCTGAATAAGGCTTGGCTTACTTTAAGGCATGACGCGTCGAGTTGTCATCTCGATCACGTCACATCGTCAGATCCATGCTGACGACTTGTCATCAAATCTGCCATGATGGACACTGGTCCCCATCGGGGGACCGCCCCGACCGTCGCGCAGGAGCCACCATGACCATCACCCAGGAGTCGCCCTCCGCCGTCTCGCTGTCGACGCTGCTGCGAGAGGGCTCGACCTCGGAGCACCGCGATGCCGAGGGCTCGTCGTTCATGACCGAGCTCCTCGCCGGCCAGGTCTCGGCCGAGGGCTACGCGGTGTACCTGTCGTGCCTGCGCCGCGTCTACGCCGCGCTCGAGGGTGCTGCCGCCACGCTGGCCGCCGATCCGATCGCGTCCGCCGTGATCGACCCGAGCCTGGAGCGACTTGCCTCGATCGACGCCGACCTGGCGTTCTGGGGCGGACCGGTCGAGCACGCGAGCCCGGCCACCGACGCCTACGTCTCGCGCGTCCAGCAGGCAGCCGGCGAGGGCGCCCTGTTCGTGGCCCACCACTACACGCGCTACCTCGGCGACCTCTCGGGCGGGCAGGCCATCGGTCGCCTCCTGGCGCGCCAGTTCGAGCTCGACGGCGCGGGCGTGGAGTTCTACGCCTTCCCCGCGATCCCGAAGCCCAAGCCGTACAAGGACGCCTACCGCGAGCGCCTCGACGCGCTGCCGCTCGACCCGTCCCAGCAGGAGCGGGTCCTGGCCGAGGTCAAGACGGTCTTCGGGCTCAACGGCGCCCTGTTCGCCGAGCTCACGCAGCAGCTCCCCGCCTGGCGCCGCTGACCCACGGACCCGCTAGCCGGCGAGCCGGCCGGACCGGCACTGATGCATTCGGGTAGCTGGGGCGACCCCAATGCATCATTCCCGGTCCGGAGCGTCGGCTGACCCTGTTTCGCCCGGGTGATGGTCCGGAAACGCGTGCGGGACAATGGACGCGTGACTCACGTGGCGATCATCGGTGGCGGACCCGGCGGATACGAAGCGGCCCTCGTGGCCGCGCGACACGGTGCCGAGGTGACGATCGTCGAGCGCGACGGCTGGGGCGGCTCGACCGTCCTGACCGACTGCGTCCCGTCCAAGACGCTGATCGCGACCGCCGACGTCCTGACCGAGGTCGCCGAGTCGCTCGAGCTCGGTGTCGAGCTGCCCTCGGGCGTCCACGCCGACCTCGCCAAGGTCAACCACCGCGTGCTCGACCTCGCCCAGGCGCAGTCCCACGACATCGGGGAGCGCCTCAGCTCCAGCGGCGTGCGGATCCTGCGGGGCCAGGGCCGCCTCGCGTCCGGCACCACGATCGAGGTCACAGATGCGGACGGCGCGACCTCGACGATCGAGGCCGACGCGGTGCTGGTGGCGACCGGTGCCCACCCCCGCGTCTCCGACACCGCGCAGCCCGACGGCGAGCGCATCCTGACCTGGGAGCAGGTCTACGGCCTGACCGAGCTGCCCGACCACATGATCGTCGTCGGTTCGGGCGTCACGGGCGCGGAGTTCGCCTCGGCGTACAACGGCCTCGGCGCGCGCGTCACCCTCGTCTCCAGCCGCGACCGCGTGCTGCCGGGCGAGGACCCCGACGCCGCCGACACGATCGAGGACGTCTTCCGCCGCCGGGGCATGGACGTGCTCGGCAACTCCCGCATGGCCTCGGTCGAGCGCGACGGCGACACGGTCCGCGTCACCCTGACCGACGGTCGTGTCGTCGAGGGCTCGCACTGCCTGCTCGCGCTTGGCTCGATCCCGAACTCCGAGGGCCTCGGCCTCGCCGAGAACGGCGTGCTGCTGGACGACGGCGGCTTCGTCCGCGTCGACCGGGTCTCGCGCACGACCGCGCCGGGCGTGTACGCCGCCGGCGACTGCACCGGCGTCCTGATGCTCGCCTCGGTCGCGGCCCAGCAGGGACGCATCGCGATGGCCCACGTCCTCGGCTCGGCGGTGCACCCGCTCAACCTGACCGAGGTCTCGAGCAACATCTTCACCTCGCCCGAGATTGCGACCGTCGGGGTGTCGCAGAAGAAGATCGACGAGCAGGGCATCCAGGCCGACGTCGCGATGCTGCCGCTGGCCGCCAACCCCCGCGCGAAGATGCAGGGCGTCCGCGACGGGTTCGTCAAGCTGTTCGCCCGCCGCGGCAGCGGCACCGTGATCGGCGGCGTCATCGTGGGGCCCCGCGCCAGCGAGCTGATCCACGTCGTGTCCCTGGCGGTCTCCACGAGCCTCACGATCGACCAGGTCGCCAACGCCTTCACGGTCTACCCGTCGATGTCGGGCACCGTCGCCGAGGTCGCTCGCCGGATCCACCGCCCGGAGTGACGTCGCGGGGCCACGAGGCGGGGGGGCCAAGGTCCCTCGGCCTGAGGCCTGGCGTTCCAGGGAAAATCACACCGTTGTAGTTCTGTGGTGCATGTGGCGGGTGTGACCAAAGTGGTGTCTAATCGACCCTGGCGGTGAGCCTTCCCCCCAGTCACCGCCGGATGGGGAGATCCATGTTCGCCCGACGAAACCGCCACTCGAGGGTGCGCCGCACGCGCCGCGCCGTCCTCGTGCGAGCCGTTCCGCTGCTGGCCGTCTCGATGCTCGTCGCCGCGCTGCTCAGCGCGGTCGTCGTCACGTCGATGAAGACCGAGGACACCGCTGGCACCCCGACCCAGGTCGAGAAGCGCGAGTTCGAGGTGACGCCGGCCCCTGACCGCGAGGAGTACACCGCGCAGGACGCGGCCCTCGTCGCCGTCGCGGACCCGACCGTCCCGACGATCCAGAACGGCACCGTCGTCGCCGAGCTCGCTCCGCACGACCTGCCGTCCTTCGAGCTGCTCGGCGTCACGTGGACCGGCGGCGTGCCGGCCGAGGTCGCCGAGGTGCAGGTCCGGTGGCAGCAGGACGGCACCTGGTCGGACTGGACGATCCTGGACCCCGAGGACGAGCCCGCCGAGGGCGGCATCCCGGGCACCGAGCCGAAGTGGGTCGGTGCCTCGCAGGCGGCCCAGGCCCGCATCGTCGCGACCGAGGACATCGACCCCGCCGGGCTGACCCTCGTGACGGTCGACCCGGGCGCGTCGCCGACGCTGACCCAGGCCGCCGGCGCCCAGCCGAACATCACCTCGCGCGCCCAGTGGGGCGCTCGCGCCTACGGCGGAGCCGGCTGTGGCGCCGCCCCGGACAACGGCACGTTCCAGGGCACGATCGTGCACCACACGGCCGGCAGCAACGTCTACACGGCGGCCCAGTCGGTCGGCATCGTCCGCTCGATCCAGGCCTACCACATGGACGGCCAGCGCTGGTGCGACATCGGCTACAACTTCCTGGTCGACCGCTACGGCCAGATCTTCGAGGGTCGCGCGGGCGGCATCACCAAGACCCCGTACGGCGCCCACGCGGGCAACACCGCGGTCAACGCCAACACGACGGGCGTCTCGCTGATGGGCGAGTTCACGAGCGAGGTCCCGCCGCAGGCGATGAAGGACGCGCTCGTGCGGCTCGTCGCGTGGCGCCACTCCCTGTTCAACACCCCGGCCAAGGGCGCGTACTCGATCGGCGGCGTGACGATCCAGCGGATCGACGGCCACCGCAGCGTCAAGTCCACGGCGTGCCCGGGCCAGCAGGTCTTCACCTGGATCAACGCCGCGGGCGGTCTGCGCGACCAGGTCGCTGCCGCCATGACGCCGACCGGGCTCGTGCAGGTCCCGGGCCGACCCGAGGTCTGGCTGCTCAACGGCTCGTCGAAGCACCACGTGACCGACGTCGCCGACCTGTCGGTCCTGGCCTCGCGCCTGGGCTGGGTCCGCCAGGTCCCCGCCGCCCAGGTCGACCCGCTGCCGACCGGAGGCCCCGCGTCGCGCTACGTGCACGACCCGCGTACCGGCACGCTGTACCTGCTGCAGGCCGACGGCACGAAGCACCGCTTCGCGACGCAGGACACGATCGCCTCCTACGGGTACTCCTTCTCGTCCTACGTCAACATCGCGCCCGGCCAGGCCGACGCGTTCGCGACGGGTCCCGAGGTCGGTGACTTCTTCCGGATCGAGAGCGGTCCCGAGGTCTACCGCCTGAGCGGCACCCAGCGCCGCTACGTCTCGACGGTCGCGGCGCTCCAGCGCTCGGCCGCGGGCGGCAACACCTACGTGGCGAGCATGTCCGCGGGCGGGGCGGCGAAGCTCGCGGCCGGTCCGGCCCTGCTCGAGCCGCACACGCTGGTGCGCGAGTCCAACGCCGGGACGGTCTACCTGTCGGTCGGCGACGGCGGGCTCCTGCACATCCCGTCCTTCGACCTCGCGGCCGAGGCGGGTGCCACGAAGTACACGATCCTGGCGGCCGGCAGCCTGGCGAGCACCCCGATCACGAAGGGCTCGCTGAGCCCGTTCGTGACGTGCGGTGGCACGACGTACCTGGCCTCCGGCGGCACGTTCCGGCCGGTCTCCGGCTCGGGGACGGCGGGCTGGACGCCCACGGCGCTGCCGGACACCGCGTGCGCCTCGCTGCCGAAGTCGGCGGCCACGGTGTCCGCACCGTTCCTGATGCAGGTCGCGGGGCGCGGCGAGGTCTACCTGCTCGAGGCGCAGCAGCTGCACCACGTGCGCAGCTGGGACCGCCTGATGCAGCTCACGGGCGGCAGCGCCCCGAGGCTCATCGGCTGGAGCGCCGCCACGGCGAACCTCGTCGGGGTCGGCGGGCCGGAGCTCGCGGCGAACACCGCCGTGCAGTTCGCCGGTCAGCCGGAGGTCTACCGGGCCGACGGCCGGACGATCCAGCACGTCACGACGTACGCGGCCCTGGTGCGCCTCGGCGGCGGCAAGGTGCCGCCGATCGAGCAGCTCCCGGTGGCCCAGAAGCCGTACTACAGCGTCGGCGCCCCCATCAGCTGACGGGCATCCTGGCACGACCGCGAAAAGGGCCCCCACCGGA
>NZ_BAAAME010000010.1:57167-64375 GCF_039529015.1 Aeromicrobium alkaliterrae | reverse complement strand
TCCGGTGGGGGCCCTTCGTCGTGACGGCGCGTGCGCGAGGGCTCAGGCGTCCTTGATGTCGGCGATGACCGCGCCGGCGCCGATCGTGGCACCGACCTCGGCCGCCAGGCCGGTCACGGTGCCGGCCTTGTGCGCGTTGATGGGCTGCTCCATCTTCATGGCCTCGATGACGACGACCAGGTCGCCCTCGGCGACCTCCTGGCCCTCCTCGACCGCGAGCTTGACGACGGTGCCCTGCATCGGCGAGGTCAGCGAGTCGCCCGAGACGGCGGCGCCGCCGGCGCCACCGGACTTGCGCTTGGGCTTCTTCGCGCCGGCGCCAGCCGCAGCGGCGGTGACGCCGAGCGAACCGGGCAGGACGACCTCGAGGCGCTTGCCACCGACCTCGACCACGACGCGCTCGCGCGCAGCGGGCTCGTCGGCGTCGGCCGCGACGGCGACGTAGGGCTCGAGCTGGTTGTCGTAGTCGGTCTCGATCCACGTCGTGTAGACGTCGAACGAGCCGCCCGAGGCGTTGTACGCCGGGTCGTCCAGCACCGAGCGGTGGAACGGGATGACGGTCGGCATGCCCTCGACGACGAACTCGTCGAGCGCGCGGCGCGAGCGCTCGATCGCCTGCTCGCGGGTGCGACCCGTGACGATGAGCTTCGCGACGAGCGAGTCGAACGCGCCCGGGATGGTCTCGCCGTTGACGTAGCCGGAGTCCAGACGGACGCCGGGGCCCGACGGCGGCTCCCACGCGGTGAGAGTGCCGGGCGCGGGCAGGAAGCCGCGGCCGCCGTCCTCGGCGTTGATGCGGAACTCGATCGAGTGCCCGATGATCTCCGGGTCGCCGTAGCCGAGCTCCTCGCCCGCCGCGATGCGGAACATCTCGCGGACGAGGTCGATCCCGGTGACCTCCTCGGACACGCAGTGCTCGACCTGGAGACGGGTGTTGACCTCGAGGAAGCTGATCGTGCCGTCGCTGGCGACGAGGAATTCGCACGTGCCGGCGCCGACGTAGCCGGCCTCGGTGAGGATCGCCTTCGAGGACGTGTAGAGGCGCTCGAGCTGCTCGTCGGTCAGGAACGGCGCGGGGGCCTCCTCGACGAGCTTCTGGTGGCGACGCTGCAGCGAGCAGTCGCGGGTCGAGACGACCACGACGTTGCCGTGGCTGTCGGCCAGGCACTGGGTCTCGACGTGACGCGGCTTGTCGAGGAACTTCTCGACGAGGCACTCACCGCGGCCGAAGGCCGACACGGCCTCGCGGACGGCCGACTCGTACTGGCCGGGGATCTCCTCGAGGGTCTTGGCGACCTTGAGGCCGCGACCGCCACCGCCGAAGACGGCCTTGATGGCGACCGGGAGACCGTGCTCCTGCGCGAACGCGACGACCTCGTCGGCGTCCTTGACGGGATCCTTGGTGCCGGGGGCGAGCGGCGCGTTGGCCTTCTGCGCGATGTGCTTGGCCTTGGCCTTGTCGCCCAGGCTGTCGATCGCGGACGGCGGCGGGCCGATCCAGATCAGGCCGGCGTCGATCACGGCCTGCGCGAAGTCGGCGTTCTCGGCCAGGAAGCCGTAGCCGGGGTGGACGCTGTCGGCGCCGCTCTTCTGAGCGATCGCGATGATCTTCTCGATCGACAGGTACGAGTCGCCCGGGGTGGACCCGTCGAGCGAGTAGGCCTCGTCGGCGAGGCGCACGAACAGTGCGTCGCGGTCGGGCTCGGCGTACACGGCGACGGAGCCGATGCCGGCATCCTTCGCGGCGCGGATCACGCGGACGGCGATCTCACCACGGTTGGCGATCAGGACCTTCTGCAAGGGGGTGCTCACGAATGCTCTCCTCGGACACGGCAGGGCTGCGGGCCGAGTCTAGGGGAGGCCTCGGGCGGCGCACGCCGCAGGGCGGTCAGCGGTGACTGTGCCCGGGTCCCGGACGGTGGGCGGACGCTGCCGGGTCGGACTAGGGTGAGTCGCGTGACGCAGGTCTTCGCGGGGCGCTACCAGCTCGTCGACCTCCTGGGCCGCGGCGGCATGGGCGACGTCTGGCGGGTCTGGGACCTTCGCGACGGCGTGTACCGGGCGGCGAAGCTCCAGCGCCAGGCCGACAGCGCCTCGCTCCTGCGCTTCGTGCGCGAGTCGTCGACCAGCGTCGAGCACCCCCACGTCGTCGCCCCGACCGGCTGGTCGGCCGAGGACGGCACGGTGCTGTTCGCCATGCCGATCATCGCGGGCGGTTCCGTCGCCCAGGTCGTCGCCGACCACGGACCGCTCCCGGACGCGTGGGTGCAGGAGGTCGGTCGCCAGCTGTTCGTGGCGCTCCAGGCCGTCCACGACGCGGGCCTGGTGCACCGCGACGTCAAGCCGGCGAACCTGCTGCTGGAGGCCACCGGAACCGCGAGCCCGGTCCTGCGCCTGTCCGACTTCGGCATCGCCGCGGTCGTCGACGAGCCTCGACTGACCCGCGCCTGGGAGGTCGTCCACACCCCTGGCTACGCAGCCCCGGAGGTCTTCACCGACGCCGACCCGAGTCCGCTCCAGGACCTCTACGCCGCCGGCGTCGTCCTCGCGGAGATGCTGACGGCCGCCCGCCCGCGGCCCGACGGCATCGTGCCCGTGCCGCCGGGCCCGCTGGGTCCCGTGGTGCAGCGCCTGGTCGAGCCGGACCCGGCCCGGCGCTTCGCGTCGGCGCGGGAGGCCGGAGCCGCGCTGTCCGCCGTCGTGGTCGCGCCGGCGACCGGCGAGCCCGTGGAGGTGTTCTCGCACCTGCCCGAGTGGCCCGAGGGGTGGGGGCCCGGCGGTCCGGGTACCGCCACCCCGCCGACCGCTGCCCGGGTCGCCGTCCGCGCCGACGAGCCGACGCGTCGTCGGCCCGTCACCCCGCGTCAGCCCCTGCCGGGCCCGCCGGTCGAGACCCCGCCGGCGCCCCAGCGCCGCAGCGAGCGTCGCGGCGTCCCGGTCGGGGCGTGGCTGCTCGCCGTGGCCGGCGTCGGACTCGTCGTGGCGGCCGTCGTCACCGGCGTCCGCTGACCCGGGCCCGCAGCACGAGAGCACCGGCCGCCAGCAGGGCCAGCAGCCCGGCCGCTCCCAGGCCGACCGGCAGGACCGGGAAGCCCCCGTCGTCGCTCGCTTCGCCCGAGGTCGCCTCGGTGTCCGCTGCCTCGGCGGACGCCGTCACGAGCGGCGAGTCGGGCTGCGGCGCGTCGAGCTGGGACGTGTCGTACTCCGGCGCCCCGCCACCCGCGTCACCGTTCGTCGCGAGGGTCAACGTGTAGGACTGGTTGGTCGATCCCCGCGGTGCCTCGAACGACACGCGGACGTAGCGGAGCCCGGGCAGTGAGGGGCCGCGGTCGTTGAGGCTCTTCGAGCGGTTGAGGTACGCGATCTCCTCAGACTGCGCGCCGGTGCGGAACGGGTCGCCCGCCGACATGTTC
Organism: Aeromicrobium alkaliterrae; assembly: GCF_039529015.1. Lineage (NCBI taxonomy): Bacteria > Bacillati > Actinomycetota > Actinomycetes > Propionibacteriales > Nocardioidaceae > Aeromicrobium > Aeromicrobium alkaliterrae. Next base: position 60,962 of record NZ_BAAAME010000010.1, on the reverse strand, counting down.
GCCAGGGCGGTCGTGGTCCAGTCCTCGGGTTCCTTGCCGAAGTACGAGACGGCGTCGTCGGTGCGCAACGGCCCCGTGACGGTGACGCGGAACCCGCTGCCGGCGACGCCCGCGTCGACCGTCCCCTCCGTCAGCACGGCGTCGAGCTGGGCCTGCAGCGACTGTCCCCAGTCGAGCGGCACGGCGAAGACCTGCGTCTCGCCCTGCGTGATGTCGAGCGCGTAGGTGCCGTCCTCGACCAGGGGAGCGCTCGCCAGGCTGGTGCCCGGGACCGTGTCCTCGACCGCGTCGGCGTCGGGCGTCAGGGGGCTCCAGGTCGGGCTCGCCGGGGCGGGGTCGAGGTCGCGGTCGGCGCCCGTGGCCAGCGGAGGCTCCTCGTACACCGCCAGCTCGACCGGCCGGCCTGCCGTCCCCGATCCGGTCGGCTCGATCACGAGCACGACCTCGTCCTCGGTGTTGCACGGGTCGTCGGGGTCCGCCTTCCAGGTGCTGACGCCGCCGAAGTAGAACGGGTCGGCCTGGCCGATGCTGTCGCCGTACGTCGTGCTGGAGACGCAGGAGACGCCGTCGAGACCGCTTGCGGGGTAGAGGGTCAGGTTGACGCCCTGGCCGACCGATCCCGACTCGCCGGCGAACGTGAGCCCGGCGTGGATCGTCGATCCTTCCTGGGTGCGCGGGATGCGGTAGTGCAGGGGGCCGTCGGCCGGCAGCGCGTCGAGGTACTGGCCGGGAGCGGCGATCTCCGGTGCGTCGGCGACGTCGGCGGTGCCCTCGACGGGCTCTCCGGTCAGGTCGAACGGTCGCGCCGAACGCTCCTGCGCGGTCGTGAGACCGTCGATCAGGCTCGCGGTGTCGGTCGCGTCGTAGTAGGTGCCGCCGCCCGCCTGCGCGATGCACTCGAGCTTGGCGCGCGCGTCGCCCGCCACGTTGAGGCCCACGACGTCGATGCGCACCTCGATCCCGTCGGCGTGCAGCTGCTCGGCGACGACGCACGGATCGGGCTCGCAGTTGGGCTCGCCGTCGCTCACGAGCACGATCGAGCGCTGCCCCTCGTCGCCGAGGTCCTCGCCGGCCTCCTGCAGGGCGTAGCCGATCGGCGTCTCGCCAAGGGGGTCGTAGCCCGCGACCGCAGTCCTCAAGTCGTCGCGGTTGCCGGTGCCGACCTCGACGGTGTTCTGGGAGTCGCTGCACAGGTCGGCCTGGGGGCTGCCGGGCGCGACCGTGGCGCCGAAGACCCGCAGGCCCACGGGCTGGTCGGACGGGAGCTGGTCGACGACGGCCAGCACCGCCTCGCGTGCGGCCTCGATGCGGGTGCTGCCGTCGCCGGTCGGCTCGGCCATCGAGCCCGAGGAGTCCAGCACCAGCAGCAGGCGTCCGGCCGCCGGGTCGCCGCCGGAGTCGGAGTCGGCGGCGGTGGCCGGGACCGCGACGAGGCAGGTCAGCGTGACGAGAGCGAGAGCGAGCAGGTGGCGCATGGTTCCCCCAGAACCTCGACGGCAACATTTGCAGTTGCAAATCTTGTGAGGAGTTTGTCCCGGATCGCGCGAGGTGTCAAGATGAAACCGTTCGCATCTGCAAATTCAGGTGCCGGTCGGGGGAGATGGTCCATGGCTGACGTCGAGGCCAACCGCGCCGCGCAGCGCGACCTCTACGGCGAGGTGCTGGGCGACGTCCTGGACCGCTGCCGCACGGTGCTGGGTCTCAACCAGTCCCGCCTCGCGGCCGTCCTCGGCATCTCGGCCCCCATGCTGTCGCAGGTCATGAGCGCGCAGCGCATCAAGATCGGCAATCCTGCCGCGGTGCGGCGCTTGCAGGTCATGGTCGACGTGCTCGAGGACGTCGCGTCCGGCACGGTCACCGTCGACGCGGCCCTGGAGCTGGTCGAACGCGCGGGGGCGACGGGGGAGGCGCTGACGGGCACGACGCGCCGCGTCTCTGATCGTGACACCGCTGCTGCCGTCCAGGCCCTCTTCCGCAGCGTCGCCGCGGCCACCGACCACCTGGCCGCTGCCGACCTCGTGGCCGCGCGGTACCCCGAGGTTGCCGACATGTTGAGGACCTACGGCGCGGGACGCCTCGACGACGCGGTCGCCCACCTCACCCGTTCCGTGACCTGAGCGACCCCGGGCGGCGCCGGTGGGTCAGAGGGACTGCAGGCTCTTGCAGGGCAGTGCCAGGTGGGAGACCTGGGTGCCGAAGTCGACCGTGACGGCCGTCGTGCCGGACACCGCGACGACCCAGCCGAGGCCGTGCGCGTCGTGCGCGACTCGCTGTCCCACTTCGAAGACCTGCGCCGGGGGAGGCGCGGGCTGGTTGAACGGGCTGCTGGCGAGGGGGCGGCGAGAGGCGGTCATGGTCCTCCCAGGGTCCTCCTGTTTCGCCCCAGAAGCGAATCGCGTGATGCGGCGTCAGTCGTTCGGGTGGATGAACGACCACAGATCGGTCCACCGCAGGCCCAGGTCGGCGACCAGCTCGCGCAGCAGCGGGATGCTGATTCCCACGACGGTCCCCGGGTCGCCCTCGATGCCACGGACGAACGCCGCGCCGTAGCCGTCGATCGTGAACCCGCCCGCGACGTGCAGGGGCTCACCCGTGGCCACGTACGCGGCGATCTCGTCGTCGGAGACGTCCGCGAAGTGCACGACCGTCGAGGCGGCCTCGACGACCTCGTCGCCCCGCAGCCGCAGGCAGTGGCCCGTGTGCAGCACGCCCGAGCGGCCGCGCATCCGACGCCACCGCGCCGTCGCGGTCGCCGCGTCGCCGGGCTTGCCGAGGATCTCGCCCTCGAAGGCGAGCACGGAGTCGCAGCCGATCACGAGGTCGTCGGGCCGGTCGGCGGCCGCCGTGCGGCACTTGAGCTGGGCCAGCGCGGAGGCGAGGTTCGCCGGGTCGCGCGACTGGATCTGCGACTCGTCGACGCCGGAGACGACGACCTCGGGCTTGACGCCGGCCGCGTGCAGCGTCGCGAGCCGGGCGGGGGACTGGGAGGCGAGGACGATCTTCACGTGAGCTCCTGAGGGGAGCCGTGGCGGCCCACCGAGACGATGAGGTCGGTGCGACCCAGCAGCATCGTGACGAGCTCGCGCGAGCCGCCGACGGTGAACCAGGACGGGTCGACGTCGGAGGCGATGAACCACGCGCGGTCACGGGGCCAGGTCAGCGAGGCCTGCGGGAGGGTGCGGGGCCAGCCCGGTGCGAGCGGCCGTGCGCCCCAGTCGCCCACCTGCGACAGGTGGCCGCGGAAGAGCAGGTACGAGCGGATGCCGCCGAGGTCGGCCCGCGGCGCGTCGACGACGGCGGGCCCGAAGGCGGGCGGCGTGGCGGGTCCGCGGTGCTGGCGGTAGATCCGCGGCAGGACCCGGTGGCGGACGTCGACCCCCAGGAGCCGGGCGTCGCCGCCGTCGATCTCGCCCCAGCCCTCCCAGAGGGCGAAGAACACGTCCTCAGGGGTGGCCGTGTGGTTCACGCAGAGACCTGTCACGAGCGCGACGAGGGCGGGGTCGCTGCGGTAGCCGGTGGCCTCCGCCGCGTCGTCCGGTTCGTCGAAGCGGATCGTGGCGTAGGCCTCGTAGCCCGGCGGGCCCTGCAGGGCCCGGACCACGGCCGACCCCTCCGCGTCGACGAACCAGTCGGCGACGGAGGTGTCCGGCTCGTGGGTCAGCGGCACGTCAGCCCCAGGAGGAGCGTCGCCACTGGTCGGTGCCCGGACGGTGCACGCCCCGCACGGCGCGGGCGGGGCTGCCCCACTCCGAGCGCACGGGCTTGCGGGCACCTGCGGCGGCCGCGGAGGCGGGC
>NZ_BAAAME010000010.1:53904-57158 GCF_039529015.1 Aeromicrobium alkaliterrae | reverse complement strand
CGAGCGGGCGGCCACGACGGCCACCAGCGCGGCGAGCTCCTCGGGCGTCGGGTCGCCCTTGACGACCCGCAGGGCCGGCTTCTGCGGCTCCGGGGTCGTCTCGGGCGTCTCGTCCGTCACAGCGGGATGTTCCCGTGCTTCTTGGGCGGCAGCGACTCGCGCTTGGTCTTCAGCAGGCGCAGGGCCTTCGTGACCTCGGCGCGGGTCGTGGACGGCTCGATGACCGCGTCGATGTAACCGCGCTCTGCGGCGATGTACGGGTTGCACAGCTCGTCCTCGTACGCCGTCATGAGCTCCTGGCGCGCGGCCTCGGGGTCGTCGGCCGCCGCGACCTGCTTGCGGTAGAGGATGTTGACCGCGCCGGACGCGCCGACCACGGCGATCTGGCCCGTGGGCCACGACAGGTTGACGTCGGCGCCGAGGTGCTTGGACCCCATGACGTCGTACGCGCCGCCGTAGGCCTTGCGCGTGATGATCGTGATGAGCGGCACCGTGGCCTCGGCGTACGCGTAGATCAGCTTCGCGCCGCGACGGATGATGCCGTTCCACTCCTGCTCGGTGCCCGGCAGGAAGCCCGGCACGTCGACGAAGGTCAGGACCGGGATGTTGAAGGCGTCGCAGGTGCGTACGAAGCGGGCGGCCTTCTCGGACGCGTCGATGTCGAGGCAGCCGGCGAACTGCATCGGCTGGTTGCCGACGACGCCGACGCTGCGGCCCTCGACCCGGCCGTAGCCGATCACGATGTTGGGCGCGAACAGCGGCTGGACCTCGAGGAAGTCGCCGTCGTCGACGACGGTCTCGATGACCGTGCGGATGTCGTAGGGCACGTTCGCCGAGTCGGGGATCAGCGTGTTGAGCGCCTCGTCCGCCTCGTTCGGCTCGAGGTCGGCGACCTCGTCGTAGACCGTGGCCTCCTCGAGGTTGTTCTGCGGGAGGTACGACAGGAGCGCCTTGACGTACTCGACCGCGTCGTCCTCGTCGGCGGCCAGGTAGTGGGCGTTGCCGCTCTTGGTGTTGTGCGTGCGACCGCCGCCGAGCTCCTCCATCGTGACGTCCTCGCCGGTGACCGTCTTGATGACGTCGGGGCCGGTGATGAACATGCCGGAGGTGCCGTCGACCATGACCGTGAAGTCGGTGACGGCGGGGGAGTAGACGTGGCCGCCGGCGCAGTTGCCCATGATCATGCTGATCTGCGGGATGACGCCGGAGGCGTGCACGTTGCGCTTGAAGATCTCGCCGTACAGGCCGAGCGAGACGACGCCCTCCTGGATGCGGGCGCCGGCGCCCTCGTTGATGCCGATGATGGGGCAGCCGGCCTTGATCGCCAGGTCCATGACCTTGGTGATCTTCTCGCCGTAGACCTCGCCGAGGCTGCCGCCGAAGACGCTGAAGTCCTGGCTGAAGACGCACACCTGGCGGCCGTCGACCGTGCCGTAGCCGGTGATGACGCCGTCGCCGAGCGGGCGGCGGTCCTGGAGCGCGGCCGAGTGGCTGCGGTGGCGGGCGAGGGCGTCGAGCTCGACGAACGAGCCCTCGTCGAAGAGCAGCTCGATGCGCTCACGGGCGCTCTTGCGCCCACGCTTGTGCTGCTTCTCGGCGGCGTTCTCGGCGACCACGACGGTCGCCTCACGCTGCCGGTCACGGAAGTCCGAGAGCTTCCCGGCCGTGGTGTGCAGCTCGGGCTTGATCTCGAGGTCGTCGGTGCTCTGCGGTTCGGTCACGGGGCCTAGATTAACCACCGTCAGGGTTGACCGTGCCGCGAGGCCGTGTGCGAGCCTGGACACGTGGACGACCGACCTCTCCCCGAACCCCTCGACGCCGCGGCTCTGCACCTGCCGGCGTACGCCGTGGTGCGGGTGCTCGCCGAGACCGACAGCACCAACGCCGACGCCGCGCGATGGGCTCGCGAGGGCGCCGAGCACGGTTCGGTCGTGACGGCGGACCACCAGCTCGCCGGCCGCGGACGGCTCGACCGCAGCTTCACCCTGCCGGAGCGCACGGGCATCGCGGTCTCGGTCGTGTGGCGCCCGGAGGTGCCGCTGCGGCGCTGGGTCTGGTTGCCGCTGGCGGCGGGCCTGGCGCTCGACGCGACCCTGGCCGAGCTCGGCGTCCAGGGGCGGCTCAAGTGGCCCAACGACGTGCTGGTCGACGGTCGCAAGATCTCCGGCATCCTGCTCGAGCGGGTCGAGACCCCGGGTGCCGCGTCGGCGGCTGCCGCGGTCGTCGGCATCGGGCTCAACGTCGACCTGGCCGAGGAGCAGCTCCCCGTGCCGCACGCGACCTCGCTGCGCATCGCGGGAGCGGACGACCTCGACCGCGGGCGGGTGCTCTCGCGCCTGTTGCACCACCTCGACGTGGCGTACCGCCGGTGGCTCGAGGACGACGCGGAGGCGCTGCGGGCCGACTACGTCGCGCGGTGCGACACGGTCGGCCGGGTGGTCGACGTGGCACTCCCGGACGGCTCGGTCCTGCAGGGCCTGGCCGAGGACGTCGACGCCGACGGTCGACTCGTCGTCGCCGGCACCGCGGTGAGCGCGGGCGACGTCACGCACGTCCGCGCCCGTGCCTGACCGGTGAGAGCCGAGAAGGTGCTGCCCGCGAGGGTCGCCACGTGACAAGATCAGGGCCATGGCCCTGTCCGACAAGATGCTCATGACCGGCGAGCACAACATCCAGACCACGCGCACGCACGTGAAGGCGCTGGTCCTGCCCTTCCTGCTGCTGCTCGTCATCGCGTTCGCGGGGGCCTTCGGCGCGGCCCAGGCCGGCGACACCGGTGACGGCTACGTCCGCTGGGCGATCGTGGCGGTCGCGGTCGTGCTGCTCGTCTGGTTCGTGATCATCCCGTTCCTGCGCTGGTACCTGTGGACCTACACGCTGACGAACCGTCGCATCGTGGAGCAGAAGGGCGTCCTGACGCGCACGGGCCGCATCATCCCGCTCAACCGCATCAACGACGTCTCGTACGAGAAGAACCTCAACGACCGGCTCCTGCGCTCCGGCACGCTCGTGTTCCACAACGCGGCCGACGAGGAGGGACTCAAGCTCGACGACATCCCGAGGGTCGAGCAGTTCCACCGCGCGATCAGCGACCTGGTCTTCGAGGTGCAGAACACCCACGATGACTGAGCCGGTCCGATGAGCAGAACCGACCGCCCGTCGGCGGGCGAGCCCGCACGCGTCGAGCTGCGCTCGCAGCTGCTCGCGCTGCTGCTGCGCGAGGAGCTCGACCGCGACGTCGCGGCGGCTGCGGC
>NZ_BAAAME010000010.1:21324-53890 GCF_039529015.1 Aeromicrobium alkaliterrae | reverse complement strand
CGACGTCGAGCTTGTGCGCCGTCTCTGGCGGGCCCTGGGCTTCCCCGAGCCGGGCGACCGCCAGGCGTTCGGCGACGCCGACGTCGCCGCGTTCGGGCAGGTCAAGGCCGCGGTCGAGTCCGACCTGCTGACCGAGGACACGGTGCTGCGCCTCGCCCGCGCGATGGGCGTGACGATGGCCCGGCTGGCCGACTGGGAGGTCGCCACGCTGGTCGACGAGATGGAGCACGACGTCCAGGTCGGACGAGCCGACAGCCGCCTCAGCGTCGCGCTCACCCTCGCCCAGCAGGTGGCCCCTCGCTTCGAGGAGGTCCTCGTGCAGGTCTGGCGGCGCCACCTCACGGCCGCTGCCGCTCGCATGGAGGCGATCGGCGCCAAGGACACCGAGCTGCGCACCACGACGATGACGGTCGGGTTCGCCGACCTCAGCCGCTTCACCTCGCTGTCGAACCAGCTCGACGACGCCGCGCTAGGCTCGCTCGTGGAGCGGTTCGAGGAGCGTGGCGCCGACGTCATCACGGTCGGCGGCGGACGGGTCATCAAGACCCTCGGCGACGCGGTCCTGTACGTCACCGCCGACCCCGTCGTCGCGACCCGCATCGCCCTCGACCTCGTCGGCAGCGTCGGTGCTCGCGACGACGTGCCGGCGATCCGCGTGGGCCTGGCGACCGGGTCGGTCGTCAGCCGCCTGGGCGACGTCTTCGGCCCGCCGGTCAACCTCGCCGCGCGCCTCTCGCACGTCGCCCGCGCCCACCGGGTGCTGGTCGACGAGGAGACCGCCCGGGCGATCGGACCCGAGTTCGCGACGCGCGCGCTCCCGCCGCGCCCGCTGCGCGGCTTCGGCAACGTCTCGCCCATCACGGTCACCCAGCGCCGCGCCTTCCGCTCCCGCTGACGGCCGAGCGGCCGGCGAACCCCCTTCGAGGCTCGTTCCTCGCACCTCAGGGGGCGGGCGGGTCCCGGGCCCTGAGGTGCGAGCGAGGAACGAGCGAGCCTCGAAGGGCGTGCGGGTGACGGGGCTCGATAGCATCGCGGTCATGGCGCGCGCACACCTGGCAGTGATCGGCGGAGGCCAGCTGGCCCGGATGATGCAGCAGCCCGCGATCGCCCTCGGGCTCCGCATCCGGCTGCTCGCCGAGGGACCCGACGTCTCGGCCGCGCAGGTCGTGGCCGACTCCGTCGTGGGCGACCACACGGTCCTGGCCGACCTCGAGGCCGTCGCCGAGGGCGTCTCGGTCGTCACGTTCGACCACGAGCACGTGCCGCCGGAGCACCTGCGCGCGCTGGCGGCCGCGGGCCACGCGCCGCGCCCCGGACCCCACGCGCTGCTGTTCGCGCAGGACAAGGGCGAGATGCGCGAACGGCTGACCGAGCTGGGCGTGCCGTGCCCGCGGTGGGCGTTCGTCACGTCGGCCGAGGACGTCGCCGCGTTCGGCTTCCCGGCGGTCGTGAAGACGACGCGCGGCGGGTACGACGGCAAGGGGGTCTGGGTCGTGCGCGAGCCGTCCGACGCCGAGGACGCGCTGGCCGCCGGCGTGCCGCTGATCGCCGAGGAGCTCGTCGACTTCCGCCGCGAGCTGTCGGCGCAGGTCGCCCGCCGCCCCGGTGGCGAGGTGGCCCGGTACCCCGTCGTGGAGTCGCGCCAGGCGAACGGCGTGTGTGCCGAGGTCGTCGCCCCGGCGCCCGACCTGGACCCCGCGCTCGCCGAGCAGGCCGCCGCGCTCGCCGAGCGGGTCGCGACCGAGCTCGACGTGGTCGGCATGCTCGCGGTCGAGCTCTTCGAGACCGCCGACGGTCGCGTCCTGGTCAACGAGCTCGCGATGCGACCGCACAACACGGGTCATTGGAGCATCGACGGAGCGGTCACGAGCCAGTTCGAGAACCACCTGCGGGCCGTCATGGACCTGCCGCTCGGCTCAGCGCGCCCGCTCGCGGCGTGGAGCGTCATGGTCAACGTCCTGGGCGGATCGGTCACCGACCTCGAGGCGCAGCTGCCGGTCGCGCTCGCTGCGGTGCCGCACGCCAAGGTCCACCTGTACGGCAAGGCCGTCAAGCCGGGACGCAAGGTCGGGCACGTGACCGTCGTCGGCGACGACCTCGACGCGGTCCTGGCCGACGCCCGCCGCGCGGCCGCCCTCCTCACCGACGGCTGAGCGTGCCGCGGCTGACCGTCCGCCGCGCCCGGTGGCTCACGGCACGGGCCCACCTGGCCCTGCTCGGGTGGATGGTCGTGCTCGCGCCGCTCGTGGTGGCTGGCCTGGTGCTCGTCCTCCTGGCGCTCACGGGGCAGGAGTCGGCCCAGGCGGGTCTGGGCGGGATGCTGATGCTCTGGATCGGAGGCTGGGTCGCGACCTGCGTCATCGCGGTCTGGACCTACCGCCGCCGCATCGGGAGCCTCGTCCGCGACGGTGACCACGTGGGCCTGCTGCGGGCCGAGGGCCTGACGGCCGTCCGCCTCGACGTGCGTCCGATCGACAAGCTCGCCGGCGTGCACCTCGGCGGGGTCGAGCCGAACCGGTGGGCCCGGGCCGCGAACTCGCCCCACGTCCTGTGGGGGCACGGCGTCGCGATCCTGGTCGCGGTGCTCCTGGTCGCCGTCGGGTGAGCCGGGACCCCCGGGCGACGTCGCGTGCTGGCTAGGATCGCGCCATGAGCGCACGCGTGGGGATCGTCATGGGTTCGGACTCCGACTGGCCGACGATGGAGGCCGCGGCCGAGGCGCTGCGGGAGTTCGACATCGCCTACGAGGCCGACGTCGTCTCGGCGCACCGGATGCCCGACGAGATGCTGGCCTACGGTCGCGAGGCGCACGCCCGCGGGCTCGAGGTGATCATCGCGGGCGCCGGGGGAGCGGCCCACCTGCCCGGCATGCTCGCCGCGGTCACCCCGCTGCCGGTGATCGGCGTGCCGGTGCCGCTGAAGTACCTCGACGGGATGGACTCGCTGCTCTCGATCGTGCAGATGCCGGCCGGCGTGCCGGTCGCGACGGTCTCGATCGGCAACGCCCGCAACGCGGGTCTCCTCGCAGCGCGCATCCTCGCCACGGGCGACGAGACGCTGACGCAGAAGATGCTCGACTTCCAGTCCGCGCTGGCCGACGCTGCGCGCGCCAAGGGCGCCACGGTCCGCGACGGCGCCGCCGGCCCGGGGCCGGCCGGCTTCGGCCCCCGCTGACCCACACCCCCGCCCGGGGCGGGTAGGGCTCAGCGGGTCAGCTGGAGGGACTTGTCGGTCCAGGTGCGCAGCTCGTCGAGCAGCGCCGGGTTGTCCTCGAGCGAGGTGCCGTACGAGGGCACGACGTCCTTGAGCTGGGTGCGCCAGCCTTCGAAGCGCGAGGGGAAGCAGCGCTGTAGCACGTCGAGCATCGCCGAGACCGCGGTCGAGGCACCCGGCGAGGCGCCCAGCAGGCCCGCGATCGAGCCGTCCGCCGCGTTGATGACGGTCGTGCCGAACTCGAGCGAACCGCCGAAGCGGCCCTTCTTGCGCACGACCTGCACGCGCTGACCGGCCGTGATGAGCTCCCAGTCGCGGTCCTCGGCCTCGGGGGCGAAGACGCGCAGTGCGTCGACCTTGCCGCCGCGGGTCTTGGCGAGCTCGAGCACGAGGTACTTGATGAGCGACCAGGAGGTGACGCCGATGGCGGCCATCGGCGCGAGGTTGTGGGGGCGGATCGACGACGGGAGGTCGGTGAACGAGCCCTCCTTGAGGAACTTCGGCGTCCAGCCCGCGTACGGGCCGAACAGCAGCGAGCGGTGCCCGTCGATGACGCGGGTGTCCAGGTGCGGCACCGACATCGGCGGGGCGCCGACCGCGGCCATGCCGTAGACCTTGGCCTGGTGCTTCGCGGCGACGTCCTCGTCGAGGCAGCGCAGGAACTGGCCGCTGACGGGGAAGCCCGCGAAGCCCTTGATCTCCTCGATGCCCGAGCGCTGCAGCAGCTGGATCGCGCCGCCGCCGGCGCCGACGAAGACGAACTTGGCCGAGATCACGACGTTCTTGCCGGACTGACGGTCCTTGACCGTGACGCGCCAGGTGCCGTCGCTCTCGCGGGACAGGTTCTTGACGTGGTGGTCGAAGCGGATGTCGGCACCGGTGCGCGCGAGGTGGTCGACGAGCTGAGACGTCAGGGAGCCGAAGTCGACGTCGGTGCCGCTGTCGGACCAGCTGACGGCGACGTCCTCGCTCTCGTCGCGGCCCTCGGCCATGAGCGGCAGGCGGCGCGCGAACTCGTCGCGGTCGTCGATGAACTCCAGGCCCTCGAAGAGCGGGTTGGCCGAGAGCTTGTCGTAGCGCTTGCGCAGGTACTCGACGTTCTCGGCACCCTGCACGAAGCTCACGTGCGGCACGGGGTTGATGAAGCTCGCCGGGTCGCCCAGCACGCCGGTGTCGACGCAGTGCGACCAGAACTGGCGCGACAGCTGGAACTGCTCGTTGACGACGGGCGCCTTGGAGATGTCGACGTCACCGTCGGCGGTCTTGGGCGTGTAGTTGAGCTCGCACAGCGCGGCGTGTCCGGTGCCCGCGTTGTTCCACGGGCCGGTGCTCTCCAGCGACGGGTGGGCCAGGCGCTCGAGCACCGTGATCGACCAGTCGGGCTCGAGGGCGCGGATCATCGCACCGAGCGTCGCGCTCATGACACCGGCGCCGACGAGCAGCACGTCGGTCGTGACGCGATCGGGGAGCGGCGAGGCCGACGGGACGGGATGGTTGGCGTTCTCGGACAACGCTCGACAACTCCTTGCGGCAGACGTGCGGACCGAAGCTTCTGGTCCGCCTTCCAACTCTGCCGGAGCGACTGGTTGAGGGCCGCATCGAATCGGTGTGAGATTGCCCGGCGCCGGTGTGAAGTGCGTCTCACCGGCCAGGAGCGGGGTCAGCCCTCGCGGATGAAGGAGCTGACGCGTGTGAGCGTCGGGGTGCGCGGTGCCGAGGCGAACCCGAACCGGACGGGTGGGTCGACGGGCGCGAGCGGGCCGAGGTCGCCACCGTCCCACGTGAGGGTGGCGGCGGCGACGTGCCACGCGTCCGACGCGGCGTACCACTCGGTGCGGCCGTGGCCCGCGCTGCCGTGGGTGCGCACGCCCGGCACGAGCCGGCGGGCGATCGGGTCGCACACGCGGGCCCAGGCCTCGCGGCGGCCGAGGGGTCGGGGCACGGCGCGCAGCGCCCAGCCGACCGGGGCGCGTCGGCCCGGGGTCCACCGGGCCCGCAGCGGCCCGGCCGCGATGCTCCACCCGTCGACCTCGACCGGCACGACCTGCACCTCGTCGAACGTGTAGGTCGTCGAGACGAGCTCGGCGACCCGGTCGTCGGGGGCCAGCAGGAGGCGCCGGCCGTCGGGGTGCTCGACCATCGCGTCGGCGAAGCTCCCGAGCGGGCTGCGGTCCCAGATGCCGACCACCACGCGGGTCCCGCTCGTGGTGCCCAGGCCGACGATGTGCCCGTCGAATCGTTGTGTCACGACCCCAGTGTGACGGACGGGACCCGGGGTCCTCTGTCCTCAGTTAGTCGGAAGTCCTAGAATGATGGTGCGGTCCCGACCCCGGACCGCACCAGACCGTCCACCAGGAGTCGACGATGAGTGACATGTTCGTGCTGTCCGAGGAGCACCAGGCCATCCGTGAGGCCGTGCGCAACGTGGCCGAGGCGAAGATCGCCCCGCACGCCGCCGACGTCGACGAGCAGGCTCGCTACCCGCAGGAGGCGCACGACGCGCTCGTGGCCGCCGACTTCCACGCGCCCCACGTTCCGGAGGAGTACGGCGGCGCCGGTGCCGACGCGCTCGCGACCGTCCTGGTGATCGAGGAGGTCGCCCGCGTCTGCGTGTCGAGCTCGCTGATCCCCGCGGTGAACAAGCTGGGCTCCCTGCCGGTGCAGATCGGTGGCGGCGAGCAGATCAAGAAGAACTACCTCACGAGGCTGGCGGCCGGCGAGGGCGGCTTCTCGTACTGCCTGTCCGAGCCCGACGCGGGCTCGGACGCGGCGAACCAGAAGACCCGCGCGACGCGCGACGGCGACGACTGGGTCCTCAACGGCACGAAGCGCTGGATCACCAACGCCGGCGAGTCGGAGTTCTACACGGTCTTGGCGCAGACCGATCCCGAGAAGCGCAGCAAGGGCATCACGGCCTTCGTCGTCGAGAAGTCCGACGAGGGGGTCTCGTTCGGTGCCCCCGAGAAGAAGCTCGGCATCAAGGGCTCGCCGACCCGCGAGGTGTACCTCGACCAGGTCCGCATCCCCGGCGACCGCATCATCGGCGAGGTCGGCGAGGGCTTCAGCATCGCGATGAAGACCCTCGACCACACCCGCGTGACGATCGCCGCGCAGGCCGTCGGCGTCGCCCAGGGCGCGCTCGACTACGCCCTCGGGTACGTCAAGGAGCGCAAGCAGTTCGGCAAGGCCATCGCCGAGTTCCAGGGCATCGAGTTCATGCTCGCCGACATGGGCATGAAGATCGAGGCGGCCCGTCAGCTCACGTACGCGGCCGCGGGACGTTCCGAGCGCGGCGACAAGGACCTCACGTTCTTCGGCGCTGCTGCCAAGGCCTTCGCCTCCGACACCGCGATGCAGGTCACGACCGACGCCGTGCAGCTGCTCGGTGGCTACGGCTTCACGCGCGACTACCCGGTCGAGCGCATGATGCGCGACGCCAAGATCACCCAAATCTACGAGGGCACGAACCAGGTCCAGCGCATCGTCATGGGGCGCCAGCTCCTCGCCGGGGTCCAGTCGATCTGAGCCCCGCGGGGGTGGCAGGCTCGTGACGTGAGCCTGCTGCCCTTCGACCTGCCCGCGAGCTTCCTCGCGCACGCGGGCCGGGACGACCGCTGGGCGGACTGGGTCGCCTCGGTCCCGCGCCGCCTGGCTCACGCCCTGGAGGCGTGGGACCTCGTGGTCGACGGTCCGCCGATGCACGGGCACACCGCGGTCGTCGTCCCCGTGCTCGCCGACGGCGCGGCCGCCGTGCTCAAGGCCGGCTGGCCGTTCGAGGAGCCCCGACAGGAGTGGCTCGCGCTGCGGCACTGGGACGGCCGTGGTGCGGTGCGGATGCTGCGCGCCGACCCGGCGTCGAACGTGCTGCTGCTGGAGCGCCTGGGGACGTCCGACCTGCGCGCCCTCGGCGCCATCGAGGCGTGCGAGGTCGTCGCGGGCCTCTACGCGTCCCTGCACGTGCCGGCCCCGGCTCGCCTCGACCGGCTGTCGGCGACCGTGGCGCGCTGGACCGACGACCTGGCGGCCCTGCCCCGGTCGGCGCCGTTCCCGCGCCGTCTGGTCGAGCAGGCGGTCCACCTCGGCCGGGCCCTCGCTGCCGACCCCGGCACCGACGGCACGCTGGTCCACACCGACCTGCACGACGAGAACGTGCTCGCCGCCGACCGTGCACCCTGGCTCGCGATCGACCCCCAGCCGCTCTCCGGCGACCCGCACTACGAGATCGCCCCGATGCTCTGGAACCGGTGGGACGAGGTGCTCGCGGCGCGCGATCCGCGGTTCGCGATCCGGCGGCGCTTCCACACCCTGGTCGACGTCGCGGGCCTCGACGAGGACCGCGCGCGTGACTGGGTCGTCGTCCGCGAGGCCCACAACGCGATGTGGGCGATCGAGGACGGTGACGCCGACCGGGTCACCGCGGCCATCACGATCGTCAAGGCCGTGCAGGACTGAGGGCGGATCGGGATCGATCGGGTTACCGTCGGGACATGACGCTCGTGACGTGGAAGGACCTCGTGATCGATGCGGTCGACGCGCCCTCGTCGGCCGAGTTCTGGGCCGAGCGCCTCGGCCTGAGGCGCGAGCTGTTCGACGACGGCGACGACGCGGTGCTGCGGGGCGACGACCCGGGGCAGACGGTCTGGATCAACCCCGTCCCGGAGGAGAAGACGGTCAAGAACCGCGTGCACATCGACGTGCGAGGCTCCCTGGCCGACCAGGGTGGCCTGCGCCGCCTGAGCGAGCCGGGCCAGTTCTCGTGGACGACCTTCGCCGATCCCGAGGGTCACGAGTTCTGCGTGTTCGACAGCGACTCGGTCACGGCGTTCAAGGCCCTCGAGGTCGATGCGGTCGACCACGCCTCGATCGCCGCCTGGTGGGCCGACGTCGTCGGGGGAGACCTCACCCACCACCCCGACCACGGCTACTCCTCGCTCGAGAACGTCCCCGGGATGCCGGGGGAGGGTTTCGACTTCGCCCCGGTCCCCGAGGCCAAGACGGTCAAGAACCGGGTCCACTGGGACGTCGTGCTGCAGCCGGGCGTCACGACCGACGACCTCGTCGCGCGGGGCGCCTCCGTGCTGCGGCCGCCGCTCGACGACGAGCCGTGGACCGTCATGGCCGACCCGGAGGGCAACGAGTTCTGCGTGTTCCCCCCTCGCGAGTGAATTCCCGCCCCCTCGCGAGTGGATTCCCGCCCCTCGGCGAGTGGATTCCCGCCCCTGCAGGGGCGGAAACGCACTCGCGGCGGGGCGGAAACTCACTCCCGGCAGGGCGGAAACTCACTCGCGAGCGGTCGGGAGGAGGAGGTGGGGGCGTGACAGAGTGGTCGCATGGCCCTGGACCTCACCGCTGACGTCGTCGACCTGACCGCCGCCCTCGTCGACCTGCCCTCGGAGAGCCTGCACGAGCAGCAGATCGCCGACGACGTCGAAGCCGCGCTGCGGGCGCTGCCCCACCTGTCGGTCGTGCGCGACGGCCACTCGATCGTCGCGCGCACCGATCTCGGTCACGCCGACCGTGTCGTGATCGCCGGCCACCTCGACACGGTCCCCGTGAACGGCAACCTGCCCTCGCGGCTCGACGGCGACGTCCTCCACGGGCTCGGCACGTGCGACATGAAGGGCGGGGTCGCCGTGGCGCTCAAGCTCGCCGCGTCGGTCCCCGAGCCCACCCGCGACGTCACCTACGTGTTCTACGAGGCCGAGGAGATCGCCGCCGTCCACAACGGCCTCGGCCGCCTGGCCCGCGAGCACCCCGAGTGGCTCGCCGGCGACTTCGCGATCCTCATGGAGCCGTCGCGAGCCGGCGTCGAGGCCGGCTGCCAGGGCACGATGCGCGTCGACATCAGCACGCGGGGCGAACGCGCCCACACGGCGCGCGCCTGGATGGGCTCCAACGCGATCCACGCACTGTCCCCGGTCCTGGCCACGCTCGACGCCTACGTGTCGCGCGAGGTCGAGATCGACGGGCTGACGTACCGCGAGGGGCTCAACGCCGTGGCGATCTCCGGCGGCGTCTCCGGCAACGTCGTGCCCGACGCCGCGACGCTCACGGTCAACTTCCGCTTCGCGCCCGACCGCTCCGAGGAGCAGGCGCTGGCGTTCCTGCACGAGACGTTCGCCGGATTCGACCTCGTCGTGACCGACTCCGCGCCAGGCGCGATGCCCGGACTCTCCCGTCCGGCCGCGGCGGCGTTCGTCGAGGCCGTCGGCGCCGAGGTCGGCCCGAAGTTCGGCTGGACCGACGTCGCCAAGTTCACGCTGCTCGGCGTCCCGGCCGTGAACTACGGCCCCGGCGACCCGATCTTCGCGCACAAGGCCGACGAGCAGGTGCCGGTCGCCGACCTCCGCAGCGTCGAGGACCGTCTCCGCACCTGGCTGACCAGCTAGGCGCGCCGCTCGTCGAGGTCGGCCCGCAGTCGGGCGACCTCGTCCTTGAGGTCGGCGATCGCGGCGAGCATCAGCCCCTCGCCCTCCTCGACCTCGGCGACGATCTCGGCCTTGTCGTCCTCGGACTGACGGTCGAGCGCCTCGACCGCGACCGCGATGAACAGGTTGAGCACGATGTAGGTCGAGATCAGGATGTAGAGGATGAAGAAGACCCACGCCGCAGGGTGCTCGTCGGTGACGGGGCGGATGACGTTGGCCCAGTCGTCGCCGGTCATGACCTGGAACAGGCTCAGGAGCGACGTCGGCAGGTCGCCGAAGTGCTCCGGGTCGGTGCCGCCGAACATGTGGGTCGACATGACGCCGCAGATGTAGACCAGCATCAGCAGCAGGGCGCCGATCGAGGCCATGCCGGGGATCGTGGCCCCGAGGGCCGCCACGACCCGCCGCATCGAGCGCACGGCCGACAGCAGGCGCAGCACGCGCAGGACCCGCAGGACGCGCAGGACCCCGAGGGTGCCGGACGCCGGGACCAGCGCGATGACGACGACGAACAGGTCGAACAGGCTCCATCCGTCCCGGAAGAAGTCGCGACCGTGCGCGAAGATCCGCAGGCCGATCTCGACGACGAAGATGCCGACCGTGACCCACCCGAGCGTCACGACCCAGCGGGCGTCGTCGAGGATCCCGGGCGACGTCTCGACGCCGAGCACGGCAGCGTTGACCACGATCACGGCGATGATGAACCACTGGAAGCGCGAGGAGTCGACCAGCGACCTCACCCGCGCGCGTGCGTCGGACACTCGTGCTCCCCTCGGCGGCCTGGACTCCCGGCGACGAGCAGAAGCGTAGTGGGCGAAAGCCTGTCCGTGGGCAGTGGCACGATCGGGCCGTGAGCGCGATTCCCGGACCCGACGGCCTCCTGCGCTGCCCCTGGGGGGCCGCGCCCGACATGCTGGAGTACCACGACACCGAGTGGGGGCGACCCGTCCACGGCGACGTCGGCCTGTTCGAGCGCCTCACGCTGGAGGCGTTCCAGTCGGGGCTGTCCTGGGCCATCATCCTGCGCAAGCGGCCGGCCTTCCGCGAGGCCTTCGCCGGCTTCGACCCGCACGCCGTCGCCGCCTTCGGCGACGCGGACGTCGAGCGGCTGCTCGCCGACGCCGGCATCGTGCGCAACCGGGCCAAGATCGAGGCCACGCTCGCCAACGCGCGCGCCGTCGTGGCGCTCGACGGTCAGCTCGACGCCCAGATCTGGTCCTTCGCGCAGCCCGAGCGTCCGCGCCCGCGCAGCCTCGCCGACGTCCCCGCGACCACCACCGAGTCGATCGCGCTGGCGAAGCAGCTGAAGTCCCAGGGATTCCGGTTCGTCGGGCCCACCACCGCCTACGCGCTGATGCAGGCCGTGGGCCTGGTCGACGACCACCTCGAGGCCTGCGTCACGGCGCCGGTCTGAGGTCAGCGTCGCACCGGTCACCGGTATGGGCGATAATGGAGGCTCGGACCCGCTGCGACGGCGGGTCCTGCTCGACGAGAGGGGAACTCATGGCGGCCATGAAGCCGCGGACTGGAGACGGTCCGATGGAGGTCACCAAGGAAGGACGCTGCATCGTCATGCGCGTCCCGTTGGAGGGCGGAGGCCGCCTGGTCGTCGAGCTCAACAACGAGGAAGCTGCGACGCTCGGCGACGCCCTCAAAGCAGTGTGATGTTCGGCCTCGCGGTGCGTTGGTCCCTGACCGACGCCCCGGTCGGCACGCTCGAACGCCTTCGCGCCTACGTGGAGGACGAGTCCCTCGCCCGGTTCGCCGGGCTGGACGGGCTCCGGCACAAGACCTGGCGTGCCCGCGAGGGCGAGTGGTTCGAGGGCACGTACGTGTTCGCGTCGGCCGAGGCGCGTGAGGCGTTCCAGCGCGAGTTCACCGCCACGGCGACGACCCAGCCGGGTTCTCGCCTGATCGGCACCCCGCCGATCCTGATCGAGCCCTACGAGGTCGTCGCGGTCGTGCGCGGACCCGCCGGGTTCCGCTCGTCGGCCCGTTTCGAGAACTGACGCGCGCGAGCTGCTGGCTCAGCCGAGCTTCTGGATGGCGAGCAGTCCGTCGCCGACCGGCAGCACGATGGCCCGCAAGGTCTCGTCGTCGCGCACCCGCTGGATGAGGTCGCGCACGGCCGTGGTCTCGGGATCGCGCTGCGCCGGGTCGGCCACGCGGTCGTGCCACAGGGCGTTGTCGAAGCAGATCAGGCCGCCGGGTCGGACCAGCCGGATCGCCTCGTCGAGGTACTCGCCGTACTCGACCTTGTCGCCGTCGAGGAAGGCCAGGTCGTAGTTGCCGTCCGCCAGTCGCGACATGACGTCGAGCGCTGCGCCAGCGATCAGGCGGAACCGCTGCGACGGGACACCGGCGAGTCCGAAGACCTCGCGGGCGTGACGCTGGTGCTCGGCCTCGAGGTCGACCGACGTCAGCACCGCGTCGGGCGCGGCGCGCAGGATCCACAAGCCGGAGACGCCCGTGCCCGTGCCGATCTCGACGACGGCCTTGGCGCCCACCGCGGCGGCGAGGAAGGCGAGCGTGGCGGCGCCACCGGCACCGATGGGGACGACGCCGACGACCGAGGCGCGCTGCCGGGCCTCGGCGAGGACGGCGTCCTCGCGGGGGTACTGCTCCGCGTACGCCAGGCTCGCTGCGTTGATCATGTTGTCGTCACCGGCCACGTCGTCAGCGTAGTGCGGCCCGACCTGCAGACCCCGGCGGCGCGCGGGAGAATGGGACGACTTCGACCGCTTCAGGTGCTTGGGGAACCGTCAGCGCGCGCTGGGCGTTCTCTCAGCAAGAACCGACACGATCAGTCCATGACCAGCGACAGGAACCCCGTGACTACTCTCCAGGTGAGTGCTGAGGCTGCGGCCGAGCCGCACCCCTCGCTGGAGTGGGACGACATCGTCGCCGAGCACTCCGCGCGGGTGTACCGCCTCGCGCTGCGTCTGACGGGCAACCCGCACGACGCGGAGGACCTCACGCAGGACGTGTTCGTCCGCGTGTTCCGCTCGCTCGACACCTACGAGCCGGGCAACTTCCCGGGCTGGCTCCACCGCATCACCACCAACCTGTTCCTCGACCGCGCGCGTCGCGCCACCCGGATCCGCATGGACCGCTTCGCCGACGGCGCCGAGGAGCGCCTGCTGGCGCGCGACCTGCGCCCGGAGGAGTCGGTGCACGACGCCGGGTTCGACCCCGACATCGAGCAGGCCCTGCAGTCGCTGCCGGAGGACTTCCGGGTCGTCGTCGTGCTGTGCGACGTCGAGGGCCTGACGTACGAGGAGATCGCCGACGTCCTGGGCATCAAGCTCGGCACCGTGCGGTCGCGCATCCACCGTGGCCGCACCCAGCTGCGGGCCGCGCTCGCCCACCGTGCGCCCAGCCGTGGCCGGACCCGGGTCTGGGGACCGGTCTCGATCGGATGACCCATCTCGGTGCCGATGTCGCGGCCTTCGTCGACGGGCAGCTCTCGCCCGCACGGGAGTCAGCCGCGCGTCGTCACCTGGACGAGTGCGAGCGGTGTCGCGAGCTCGTCGTGCAGCAGGAGCAGCTCAAGCGCCGGATGGCGTCGGGAGCCCGGGCCGGCGTCCCGCCCCACCTCGCTGCGGCCCTGGCAGCCGTCGCCGCCGATCCGGGTGAGCCCGATCCGCGGGGTCGGCAGGCGCTGCAGCGGTCGCTCGGCGTCGTCGTCGCCCTGATGGGATCCTCGGCCGCGGTGCTGCTGCTGGCCTACGTACTGGCGCCGCCGCTGCCGACCACGGCCGATCCCGTCAGTCCCGACTTCGACGCCTACGCCGCAGAGTTCCTGCAGGAGGCCGCGAGCCAGCGCGCGCCCGACATCGTCGCGGCCTCGGCCCCCGTCGGCGGCGACGACACCCTCTCCACCGCCGAGCTGGACGAGCTCGACGCCGACGGCTGGCCGTGCCACATGACGCTCGCGGGCGACCTTGAGCGGGTCGAGGGGCGTCTGGTCGGCGACGCGGAGGTCTCGCTGCGCTATTCCGGCGAGCACGTGCAGCTGCAGCTCATCGAGCAGATCGGCTCCCTCGAGCCGTCGGCGATGACCGGGTTCCAGCTCCGCACCGTCGCCGGGTCCGACGTGTGGGTCCGCGACGGGATCCCCACGGTCGCCGCCTGGGAGGCCGACGGCATCGTCTACACCGTCGTCACCGACGCGTCCGCCGAGCGCATCGCGCAGGTCGTCGGCCAGCTGCCCTCGACCCCCACCCGCTCGACCGTCGAGCGCATCGAGGACGGCCTGCACCGCATGACCTCCTGGGTCTCCGCCGCCTGACCACGAGGCTCCGCGATCGCGCTGCCCCGGTCACGCACGGGGAACGATGCAAAGAGGCAGCCCGGGCTACCGGGATGCATCATCGGCGGTCACCGGAGGGCGATCGTCAGGTGGCCTCGGCGTCGAAGGGGGGCTTCTCGCCGGGGCGCAGGGCCCGGGACGTCACGGCCTTGGCCGCGGTCCCGCCCGAGAGCAGCGGTTCGTCGAGGAACGTGCGACGCACGGCCTCGCGCGGGTCGAGGTCGCGCAGCTGCAGGCCGGAGAGGTCCTGACCGATCTCGCGCCCGAGGTCGTTCTTGGCGTTGTCAGCCATCTGCTTGACGGTACGGACGAAGCCGCCGGCCTGCTTGGCCAGCTCGGGAAGGCGCTCGGGCCCGAAGACGAGCATGGCCACGACCAGGATCACGCCGATCTCGGCCCAACCCATCCCGAACACGGAAGGTCCTAGAGCCGGCCGGCGGGGGTCAGACCCAGCTGCATGCCGGCCAGGCCGCGCGAACGCCCGCTGAGCCGGTCGGCCGCCGCCTGCAGGACGACCGCCGCGGTCGAGCCGGGGTCGGCCACGACGATGGGGTGACCGTCGTCGCCGCCGACGCGGAGGCGCTCGTCGAGCGGCACCTCGGCCAGGAGCGGGACGTCGTGCCCGAGGCGCTCGGCCAGGGTCGAGGCGACCTGCTGGCCGCCGCCCTCGCCGAAGACCTGCATGCGCTCGCCCGTGGGGAGCTCCAGGTACGACATGTTCTCGACGACGCCCACGACACGCTGGTGCAGCATCGAGGCCATCGTGCCGGCGCGCTCGGCGACCTGCGCCGCCGCCTGCTGCGGGGTCGTCACGACGACGACCTCGGCGTTGGAGAGGTGCTGGCCGATGCTGATGGCCATGTCGCCCGTGCCCGGGGGCAGGTCGAGCAGGAGGGCGTCGAGGTCGCCCCAGTAGACGTCGCTGAGCATCTGCACCAGCGCGCGGTCGAGCATCGGGCCGCGCCAGGCGACGACCTGGTCCTTGCGGGGCTTCAGCATGCCGATGCTGATGACCTTGATGTCCGGCGCCGCGATGGCCTCGGGGTGGTTGCCCAAGGTGGTGACGGGAACGGGGACCGGCATGATCATGTCGTCGACCTGGGTCGGACGGTGGTCGCCGACGCCCATGAGGTCGGGGATCGAGTGGCCGTAGATGTCGGCGTCGAGGATGCCGACCTTGAGCCCGCGCAGCGCCATGGCGGCCGCGAGGTTGACCGTGACCGAGGACTTGCCGACCCCGCCCTTGCCCGACGCGATCGCGTAGACGCGGGTCAGGTTGCCGGGCTGCGTGAAGGGGATCTCCTTCTCGGCGGCGCCGCCCCGGAGCATCTCGCGCATCGAGGCGCGCTGCTCGTCGGTCATGACGCCCATGTCGACGTGGACCAGGTGAGCGGGTGCCACGCCGGCGACCGCGTTGGTGACGTCACGCGTCAGCGTGTCCTTCAGCGGACACCCGGCGACGGTCAGGAGCAGGCGCACCGTGATGGCGGTGTCCTCGATCGTGACGGTGTCGACCATCCCGAGCTCGGTGATGGGACGCTTGATCTCGGGGTCGTTGACGCGCGTGAGCGCTTCGCGGACCTGCTCCTCGGTGACGACGGCCATGCCCTCCATCGTACGGGGGACCGCTGTGCGACCGAGGTGAGTCCAGCCTCAGTCGGATGTGGAGCGCTTGTCCTTCTTCGGCTTGTCGCGTCGCTCGGCGTCGTCGGAGGGGTCCAGCGCCTCCACGAGACCGCGGAGCTCGCTGCGCAGGAAGTCGCGGGTGGCGACCTCCCCGAGACCCAGACGCAGGCTCGCGACCTCGCGGGCGAGGAACTCCATGTCGGCGTGCGACTGGGCGTCGGCGTCACGGTCCTGCTGCTGCTGGACGCGGTCGCGGGCCTCCTGGCGGTTCTGCGCCAGCAGGATCAGGGGAGCGGCGTAGGAGGCCTGCAGCGACAGGATCAGGGTCAGGAAGATGAAGGGGTACGGGTCCCACTGGGCCTTCTCCGGACCGACGACGTTCCAGACCAGCCACACGATGATGAAGACCGTCATCCCGGCCAGGAACGTGGCGGTGCCCATGAAGCGGGCGAACGACTCGGCGAACCGGCCGAAGCGCTCGGTGTCGAAGTCGGTGCGCGGGCGCCAGCCGCGACGGCGGTCGCGCGGCTGGTCGAGGCGGCTCTGGCGGTCGGCGTCGCGCCGGGACTGCTCAGCCATGACGCACCGCCTCGGTCGAGGACTCGCGCCAGCCCTCGGGCAGCAGGTGGTCCAGGACGTCGTCGATCGTGACCGCGCCCACGAGGTGCTTGGACTCGTCGATCACGGGCAGCGCCACGAGGTTGTAGGCGGCCAGGAGGCTCGAGACGTCGGCGAGCGACGACTCGGGGCGCGGCCACTCGATGTCGTCGTCGACGATCGCGCTGACGAGGGTCGAGGGGGGATGGCGCAGCAGGGCCTGGAGGTGCACGACCCCCAGGAACCGTCCCGTCGGGGTCTCCACCGGCGGTCGGCAGACGTAGACCATCGACGCGAGCGCCGGGATCAGGTCGGGCTCGCGCACCCGGGCGAGGGCCTCGGCGATCGTGGCGTCGGGGGCCAGGACGACGGGGTCGGTCGTCATCATCGAGCCGGCCGTGCCCTCCTCGTAGGTCAGCAGGCGGCGCATGTCCTCGGCGTCCTCGGGCTCCATGCGCGCCAGGAGCTGCTCGGCCGTGGCCGGCGGGAGGGAACCGAGGAGGTCGGCCGCGTCGTCGTCGTTCATCTCGCTGACGACGTCCGCGGCACGCTCGGGGTCGAGTACGCCGAGGATCTCGACCTGGGCGCTAGCGGGCAGCTCCTCGAGTACGTCGGCCAGGCGCTCGTCGCCGAGCTCGGAGGCGATCTCGAGACGGCGCTTGGGCGTGAGCTCCAGGACAGCGTTCGCCAGGTCGACGGCGCGCATCTCGTCCATGGTCTTGAGCAGGTGCTGCGCGCCCTGCACGGAGTCCTCGTCGGCGAGCCCGACGACCTCCGACCACTCCGGCGTGTGGGCCGTGCCGCGGCGGCCGAATCGCTTGCCGGCCTCCTGCACCGCGACGTGGGTCAGGTGCCAGTCGCGGCGCGTGTCCATCTCCATCGCGAGGTCGAAGACCGTGCCGGGCACGTCGCCCGCGATCGTGACCTGGCGGTCGAACAGCTCGTGCACCGCCAGCGTCTCGTGCTTGCGCTGCTCGAAGCGACGCATGTTGACGACACCGGTCGTGATGATCTGGCCGCCGTCGAGCGACGTGACGCGGGTGATCGGCAGGAAGACGCGCCGCCGGCCGAGGACCTCGACGACGATCCCGAGCACGCGCGGGCGACGTCCGGTCGAGCGCACGGTCACCACGACGTCGCGCAGCTTGCCCACACGGTCGCCGGCCGGGTCGAAGACCGGCTGGCCGACGATGCGCGACAGGAAGATGCGTCCGGGCATGGTGCTCACGTCAGCACCCTACCGGCGGGCTCAGGCTTCAGGCGGGCGCTGCGGAGCGGCGTCGGCCCGAGCGGCGGGTCGCGGTCTCGCTCGCCGCGGCAGGCGTGTGGGCACCCGTCTCCTGCGCCTCGAGCGAGCTGATGAACTCGCCGATCTCACCGATCGCGGCGCGGCCCTCCGGCACCCACGAGGCGGCAGCCTGGAAGACGTGGACCTGACGGTCCCAGACCGTGAGGTCGCACGGCACACCGGCTGCGACGAGGCGGTTCGCCATGAGCTCGGCATCGGCCAGGAGGATCTCGCGCGAGCCGACGTGGATCAGCGTCGGCGGCATGTCGGCCAGCGGCATGTCGACGGGGTTGGTACGTCGCCCGGAGACCCCGCGCCGCGCGTCGAGGCGGTCAGTGACGTCGGTCAGCTTGGCCACGGCTCGCATCGAGAAGGTCTGGCAGCGGTGCGCGTTGCGGTGGGCCGCCTTGCCCGCAGGGTCGAAGTCGAGCAGGGGGGAGAGGGCCACGACGCCGGCGGGGCGTCCAAGGCCGGCATCCATCGCGGCACGGGCGATCGCGAACGCCAGGTAGCCCCCCGCCGAGTCGCCCGCGATCGTGACGTCCTCGATGCGGTGCCCCTGGGCCAGCAGCCAGTGCAGGCCCTCCAGGCCGTCGGCGATCGACTCGGTGATGGGCTCGTACGGCATCTGCCGGTACCCGACGTTGAGTGCCGGTGAGCCTGCGGCCGAGGAGATGCGGGAGACGAGGCGGCGGTGGGTGTTCAGGCCGCAGGTCAGGAAGGCCCCGCCGTGCATGTACAGGATCGCGCCGCCCCGGCCCGGTGCGTCGGGGACGTCGGCGCCCATGACGTACTCGGCGCGGCAGTGCGGCAGGTCGACCGTGCGCCAGCGCGTGCCCTCGGGGGCCGGCAGCAGGCGCGCAGCGTGCTCGAGGAGGTTGGGCGGGAAGACGTCGAACGGCAGGCGCGCCCACGTGTCGAGGAGCGGTCGCACGGTGTGCTTGAGCCCGAAGGCCAGCAGCTGAGACGGCACGCTGGCACCAGAGCGGAACTGAGCGTCCGCGGCTACCGTGAGGTGGCTTCCCATCTTGACTCCCCTTCGGGTCACTGGCCGACTCCCAACGGCTCTCGAGAATTCACGAGAACGTGACCTGTTGTGACTTGCTTCACATTCGCTCGTTAGCGTACGCGACATCCGATTCACCTGCGCGAGGAACCCACCATGCCGTTCATGCCGCCGACCGACTCGATGTTCCTCCTCGCCGAGTCGCGCGAGCACCCGATGCACGTCGGCGGGCTCCAGCTGTTCGAGCCGCCGGCGGACGCGGGCCCCGACTTCGTGCGCGACCTGCTGGAGCAGTTCCGCAGCAGCGACGCCGTGAACTCGCTGTTCCGCAAGCGCCCGGCCGAGCCGGTCGGGGCCGTCGGCAGCACGTGGTGGACGCACGACGAGACGATCGACTTCGACTACCACGTGCGGCACTCGGCCCTGCCGGAGCCGCGGCGCGTCCGCGAGCTGCTGCAGGCGACGTCGCTGTGGCACAGCTCGCTGCTCGACCGGCACCGTCCGCTGTGGGAGTGCCACGTCGTGGAGGGCCTGCAGGACGGCCGGTTCGCGGTCTACAACAAGGTCCACCACTCGATGATCGACGGCGTCTCGGCGATCCGGCTGATGCAGCGCTCGCTCAGCACCGATCCCGACCAGGACGACTGCCTGCCCCCGTGGCTGCAGCCCGAGCGCAGCAGCACCCGGTCCGGTGGCGGAGGGGGTGGGTTCGCCCCGCTCTCGATGGCGAAGTCCTTCGCGAGCGCCGCGGCGGACGTCGCGGGCGACCTGGCCGGGCTGCTGCCCGCCTCGGCCCGCATCGCCGCCGAGGCGATCGGCTCCAACGACCTGACCCTGCCGCGGGCGCCCCGGACGATGTTCAACGTGCCGATCGGCGGCGCGCGGCGCTTCGCGGCGCAGTCGTGGGAGATCGAGCGGATCCGGCGGGTCGCCAAGTCGTCGGCCACGACGATGAACGACGTCGTGCTGGCGATGGTCTCCGGAGCGCTGCGGGAGTACCTGGTCGAGAACAACGCGCTGCCCGACGAGCCCATGACCGCGATGGTCCCGGTCTCCCTCTCGCTGCGCGCCGGTGACGACGACGGCACCGGCGGGAACCAGGTCGGCGTGATCATCGTCAACCTCGCGACGGACCGGGAGAGCGGGTCGACGCGTCTGGAGGAGATCGCGCACTCCTCGCGCCAGGCCAAGCGGATCCTCGGCGACCTGTCGCCGACCCAGATCCTGGCGTTCTCGGCCCTGCAGATGCTGCCGCTGGCGTTCACGCCGATCCCGGGGTTCGTGAAGTACACGCACCCGCCGTTCAACGTGATCGTCTCGAACGTGCCGGGCCCGAGCGAGGAGATGTACTTCAACGGTGCCCGCCTCGACGGCATGTACCCCGTCTCGATCGCCCTCGACGGCCAGGCCATCAACATCACGCTGACGAGCCGCGCCGGTCACATCGACGTCGGCATCATCGGCTGCCGCCGCACCGTGCCGCACCTGCAGCGGCTCCTGCTGCACCTCGAGAGCTCGCTCGCCGAGCTCGAGGCCTCGTGGGGGTAGGGAGCCGCGTGGTCGCGGTACCTCCTTCGAGGCTCGTACCTCGCACCTCAGGGGGCGGGAACGCCTCCGGGCCCTGAGGTGCGACGAGGAACGAGGAGCCTCGAAGGGCGCACCTCAGGGGGCGGGAACGCCTCCGGGCCCTGAGGTGCGACGAGGAACGAGGAGCCTCGAAGGGCGTGCGGTGACCACCTGCGGTGGGATCAGCGGGCCTCGTAGGCGGTGACGACCTCGTCCGTGGGGCCGTCCATCACGAGGCTGCCGCGCTCGATCCAGATCGTGCGGCTGCACGTGTCGCGGATCGACTTCATCGAGTGGCTGACGAGGAACACCGTGCCGGCGTCGTCGCGGATCTCGCGGATGCGGCCCTCGCTCTTGGCGCGGAAGCCCTTGTCGCCGACCGCGAGCGCCTCGTCGACGATCAGGATGTCGTGGTCGCGCGCCGTCGCGATCGCGAACTTCAGGCGCGCGGTCATGCCGGAGGAGTACGTCCGCATCGGCAGGTCGATGAACTCCTCCAGGCCGGCGAACGCGACGATGTCGTCGTGGCGGGCCTCGATCTCCTCGCGCGAGAACCCCAGGGCCAGGCCGCCGAGGACGATGTTCCGCGAGCCCGACAGCTCCTTGACGAGCGCGGCGCCGACCCCCAGCAGGCTCGGTCGGCCCGCCGCCTGCACCGATCCGCGCGTGGCCGGGGTCAACCCGACGATCGCGCGCATGAGCGTGGACTTGCCGGAGCCGTTCGCGCCGATCACGCCGACGCTGTCGCCCTCGTACGCCGTGAAGCTGATGCCGCGGAGCGCGTGCACCGTGCGGGTCGTGCGACCGCGGTGCAGCAGGCCTCCCCGGACGTCGCGGGCCCCGGCGCGCTTGCCGGTCGTGAGCACCCGGTACTCGACGTGCAGGTCGTCGACCACGACGACGGGCCGGCGCCCGTGCGGGTCAGTCGGTCCGGCCATAGCGTTCCTCGGCGGCCCAGAAGAAGACGATCCCGACCAGCAGCACGCCGACCGACCACACTGCGGCGTACAGCCAGAACTCCGGGGGAGCCTCGAAGGCCGGGTCGTCCAGCAGCAGGCCCCGGGCCAGGGTCAGGAACTCGTGCAGCGGCACGAAGGACGCGATGCGCAGGACCAGCGGGTCGTCGGCGAACCGCTGCTCGATGCTGAAGAAGATCCCCGTCGTGTAGAACGTGATCCGCGTGATGAACGGCAGCAGGTTGTTCAGGTCGCGCACGTGCACCGTGAGCCGTGCCGCGATCAGCGCGAGCCCGGTGTTGAAGGCGAAGAACAGCGCCGTGAGCGGCAGCAGCAGCAGCCACTCCGGGCCCACGGGGTGGCCGAACGCGGCCACGACGACGACCATGATCGCGAGCATCGGCACGAACTGCAGCAGGCGCTGCACCACGACCGCGATCGGCAGCGCCATGCGCGGGAACGCGAGGCTCTGCACCAGGGCGGTGTTCGCCGTGATCGACTTCGCGCCGCTCGTGAACGAGGTCGCGAAGAACTCGAACAGGAACACCCCGATGATGAGGAACTCGACGAAGTGGGGCGGCCTGCCGCTCGCCAGCAGGACGCCGAAGATCGTCCCGTAGAGGCCCGCGTTGAGCAGCGGCTTGAGCACGACCCAGGCCATCCCCAGGCGGTTCTGCTGGTTCTCGGCCTCGATGCGGAACCGGGCGAGCGCGTAGATGAACGAGCGTCGCTGCCACACCTGACGCAGGTACGTCGGCAGCGGTGGACGACCGCCGACCAGGGTCAGCGGGACCTGCCCGGTTCGCGTTGCTGGCGCGATCGCGTCCGGGTCGGTGGTCACCACGTCACCGGACGCTAGGGGCTCCGGTCAAACGCTCGGCGACCAGATGATGGCCTGTTCCTGAACGGCGATCCGTTCCAGGTGCGCCTGCTCCCCGCCGCGCACCAGCACGAGGGAGCCGCCGCCCAGGCAGGCGGCCACGAGCAGGCGGGCGTCACGGGCCACGTCGCCCTCGCCGACGACCAGGCGCCGCGAGTCCGGCGTCAGCGACAGCAGGTCGGCGTGGGTGGCGCTGAGCCCGGGCAGGTCGACCGCGTCGTCCTGCAGCACCGGGGCGTCGACGCCCAGGTAGACGTCGGGGTGCCCGGGCACCTCGGCGCCCAGGTCCCAGAAGCCCTCGGGCGGGGTCGGGAACCGGACCCCGAACGGGAGCAGGGCCGAGGCCACGCGCTCGGGCTCGTCGGCGGCGAGGTCGGGACCCGTCACGGCGATCTGGGCGTCGTCGTCGGTCACGACCGCCCCGACCTGCCAGGCGGACAGCAGCCAGACCGCGCGCAGCCAGTGGGTCGGCAGGCCGATCCGCAGGCGCGTCCCGATCTCGGCGTCGAGCTCTCCGATCAGGAAGTTGCCCGTCTTGGCGACCCAGTTGGCGGTCGTGACGCCGCTCAGCTCGACGCGCTCGCCCGTGTCGGCGTCGTAGTACGTGACGAGCGGCGACGCCGGGCTCGCGACCCGGGCCGCCAGGTCGACCAGGCTCGTGGTGGGCCTCATCGGGGCGTCGTGACGGCGCGCAGGACCTCGGCGACACCGGCCTCGGTCACGTCGACGAACCGGGCCTCGGGAACGCGCTTCGCGATCGCGTCGATCGCGTGGCGGACGACGGCGTCGGAGCCGACGACGGCGACGGTCGTCTGCTCGGAGGCCTGCACCGCCTCGACGACCTGGTCGGTGACCGACCAGGTCAGCGCGACGACCTGGGGCTCCGGCGACTCGCCGACCGGCAGGGCGGCCCGGTACTCGTCGTGGTGCACGGCCCGTGAGCCCGACTCCTCGTCGGTCACGACGTAGCGCATCTCGCCACGGTCGTCACTCAGCGGCAGCAGCGTGAACGGCAGCCCGCGGCGCTCCGCGAGGGCAGCGACGGCGGTCGTCATGGTGAAGTCCGCGTGCAGCAGCTCGGTGCGCATGATCCGCAGGGCGATCTCGTCGTCGTGGGCCCGCTGCCAGGCGGCCCCGAACGCCAGCTCCTCGAGCGCGCGGGCGACGCCGTAGGTCGGTTCGTGGGCGGGGTCGGACAGGAAGGCGTCGACGTCGGGGGAGCGCTTGAGGCCGTCGGCCCACGAGTCACGGGTCGTCGGGGCGACGACCGTGAGCTCGCACCGACCGGCCAGCTCCCGCGCCAGGCCGGTACCGGCCGCACCGGACAGCAGGACGAGTTGCATGAGGATCATCGTGCCGTAATCACAGGGCGACACGCCGTCGAGGGGCCTGATCTTGGACTTTCGGCTTGACGTGTGGCAGTTGAGCGACTGTAATCACATGCATGTCATTCGATCTGGGCCTTCCGGTGGGCGACACCGAAGAACTCCTGTGGCAGGAGCGCGCCTTGTGCGCCCAGACCGATCCGGAGGCCTTCTTTCCCGAGAAGGGCGGATCGACACGTGAGGCGAAGCGGGTCTGTCTGACCTGCGACGTCCGCGGCGACTGCCTGGACTACGCGCTCCAGCACGACGAGCGCTTCGGCATCTGGGGCGGTCTGTCCGAGCGCGAGAGGCGCAAGCTCAAGAAGCGCGCCTGAGACGCCGGTCACGGAGCCCGCGCCGGGTCCCGTGACGCCCGGAGGTCGCTACCCACGTGACCGGTAGTGTCGACGCTCGTGGACGACGAGCAGCAGGCACCGACGTGGCGGAGCAGTCCACCCACCGTCGCCGCGGTCCTCGTCTCGCACGACGGCGCCACCTGGCTGCCCAAGGTCCTCTCCTCGCTCGCCGGTCTGAGTCATGCCCCGACCGCCTGGCACTCGGTCGACGTCAGCTCGACCGACGGCTCCGCCGAGCTCCTGCGCCGATCGTTCGGCGCCGAGCGCATCACGTACGCGCCGGCCGGAACCGGCTTCGGCCAAGCGGTCCGGCTCGGTCTGTCCGAGCTGCCGCGCACCGACTGGATCTGGCTCCTGCACGACGACGTGACCGTCACACCGGGCACGCTCGCGGGCCTGCTCGACGAGGCGACCCGCGCCCCGGACGTCGGCATCGTCGGCCCCAAGATCCGCGAGTGGCCGTCGCTGCGTCGCCTCCTGGAGGTCGGCCTGACGATCTCCGGCACCGCCTCGCGCGAGACCGGGCTCGAGACGGGTGAGCCGGACGCCGGCCAGCACGACTGGGCCGAGGACGTCCTGGCGGTCAACACCGCGGGGATGCTCGTGCGCCGCGACGTCTGGGACGAGCTGGGTGGCCTCGACCCCGAGCTGCCCCTGTTCGCCGACGACCTCGACCTGGGTTGGCGCGCCAACCGGGCGGGCCACCGGGTCCGCACCGCACCGGCCGCCGTCGTCTTCCACGCCGAGGCCAGCCGCCGGCGCGTGCGCGAGCGCTCCGCCGGCGACCCGCCGCACTTCGAGCGTCGTCGCGCCGAGATGTTCACGGTGCTCGCCAACGTCTCGACCCGGCGGTTCGCCTGGCAGTACGTCCGCCTGTTCTTCGGCACCCTGCTGCGCTTCCTCGGTCAGCTGGTCGAGCGCTACCCCGAGGGCGCGGCCGACGAGCTCCTGGCCCTGCGGTCGATCTACCTGCACCCGGGCCGGCTCAAGCGCGCCCGGCAGTGGCGCCAGCGGACGGCGCGCGTGCCGCACGAGGACATCGCGCACCTCTTCCCGCCGTGGTGGCTGCCGTACCAGCACACCTGGGACACCCTCGTCGAGACGGTGCGCGCGATGGTGCGCCCCGAGACCGTCGAGACGGTCGGGCGGCGGACCTACTACGAGGACACCGAGGACGGCGAGGAGATCGAGCTCGACGCCGGCCCCTCGATCTGGCGGCGCCGCCCCTGGCTGACCGCGACCGTGCTGTTCACGATCGTCGCCCTCCTGGCCGGCCGCCAGCTCCTGCCGGGACTCTCCGGCGGTGCCCTGCTGCCGGCCCCGTCGACCGCCGGCGGTTGGTGGGAGCTCGTGCTGCGCGGTGCGGACGACATCGGACTCCCGACCCTGGCGACCGCGCCTCCGTACGTGCTGCTGCTGGCGCTGGCCGCGGTCCCCGTGTGGTTCGCGCCGGAGCTGCTCGTGTGGGCCCTGCTCGTGCTCGCGCCGGTCCTGGCAGGCCTGACGGCGCACCGGCTGGCCCGCCTCGTCAGCAGCAACCGGCCCGCTCGCATCACCTTCGCGATCTCGTACGGCCTGGTCGTCGCGGCCGGGGGAGCGATCGACCAGGGCCGGCTCGGCACGGTCGTCGGCCTCGTCGTCGCGCCGATCATCGTCAACGTCGTGCTGCAGCTCGTGGCCGTCCCGCACTGGCAGACGGCCCTGCGACTCGGCATCTGGACCTCGGTCGCGGCCGCGTTCGCCCCGCTGGTCCTGTCGATGACCGTCATCGGTCTCGTCCTGGTGCTCGTCGCGCGCCGCAGGCACGAGGAGCTCGGGGCGCTCGCCCGACAGCTGGCGCTCTCGGCGGGCGTCGCCGTCGTCCTGCTCGGCCCGTGGCTCGTGCAGCGGGCGCTGAACCCCTGGCGCGTGTTCTGGGACGCGGGTCTCGCGATCTCCGCCGACCCGTCGCTCCCGTCCGCCGTGCTCGGCGGCTGGTCCGGCCCGGGCTCCGCGCCTGGCTGGATCGGGATCACGGCGGTCCTGGTCGGCATCCTGGCGCTGCTGCCCGCGCTGACGCGCGACGAGGTGCGCTGGGCCTGGGTCGTCGGGCTCGTCGGCCTGGCCACGGCCGTCCTCGGGTACGCCGTCACGTACGGCACGCCGAGCGGCGCGTCGGGTCTCGTGCCCACGCTGGCCCTGCCGTCCGGCATCTTCCTCGGCGCGATGCTCGGCGCCGCGCTGCTGGCTGCGGAGGAGCTGGAGTTCCTGCCGCGCCGCCTGACGATCGGTCTGGTCGTCCTGGCCCTGGTGTTCCCCGCGTTGGCAGGCCTGCACTGGGTCGTGCGGGGCTCCCACGACCCGCTGCACGACGGCACGGTCGGTGTCGTGCCGGCCTACCTGGTCGACCGCGAGGGCTCGACCCTGGTCGTGCGCGGCGACCTCGAGGGCGGGGTCACGTACGTCATCGTGCGCGGTGCTGGTGAGGACCTCGGCGAGGAGGCGATGGCGCGCTCGTCCCAGACCGCCGACGACGTCCGCACCGCCGTCGACCGGTTGCTGTCCGCGCCGTCCGCCGACGACGTGCAGACGCTGCTCGACGCGGGCATCACCGCGGTCTACCTGCCGGATGCCGACGAGCAGCTCGCCTCCCGGGTCGACGCCGCCCCCTCGATGCAGCCGTCGGGCAGCGAGAGCCCCACCTCGCGGGTCTGGACGATCGAGGGTCAGGTCGGCGACACGACCCCCGAGACCACGTGGTGGCGCATCGGCCTCGGACTCGTGCAGACCCTCACGTGGCTGCTCGCGCTCGTGCTGACCGCGCCGGTGCGCCGTCGCCCCGAGCCGGAGCCGTTCGCCGACGAGGTCGAGGACGACGACGTGAACGGGGTGCTCGCATGAGCCGGCGCAGGTCGGCGAGGCCGAGCGTCGGACCGGAGACCCTGAAGGTGCTGACCTTCCCCCTCGTCGGCGTGCTGCTGGTCGCGCTGGGCGTCGTCGTCGGTCCGGCCGGCAGCGACACGACCGGCCCGCGCGAGGTCCCGATCGTGTCGTCGGTCGCCGCCTGCCCCGTGGCGGGTGGACTGACGGCGTCGGCCGGTCAGGTGGAGGCCGGCACGTCGTCGGTCGTCACCACCACCACGGGCGAGGAGAGCACCGACGCAGAGCTGGACCCCGCGGTGTGGTCGCCGAGCGCCGCGACGGGTGACGCGGCCGTGGTCCGCCAGGACGGGTCCGGTGGCGGCGTCGCCTATGCGGCCGGCCGGTTGTCGGCGGGCGGTGGGCTCGTCGTGACCGAGTGCCCCCGCGTCTCCGACGAGACCTGGTACCTCGGCGCCGGCACGACCGCACGTCACTCCTCGGCGCTCGTGTTGACCAACGTCGCCGACGTCGTCGGCAGCGTCGACGTGCAGCTCTGGGGGCCCGCGGGTCCGATCGACGCGGTCGGCGAGACCGGCATCGTGGTCGAGCCGGGGGAGACGCGGAGCGTCAACGTCAGCGACCTCGCGGTCGGCGCCGACGAGGTGGCGATCCGCGTGGTGCGCACGCGCGGCGCCGTGACGACGGCCCTGATGGACACGTCGTCCGCGGTCCTGGCGGGTTCGGAGATCCTGCCCAGCTCGGGCGAGCCGACGACCGAGTCGGTCCTGCCCGGCATCGCTGCGGCGGGCACCCGCACCCTCCTGCTCGCCAACCCCGGCACGACGGCCGCGACCGCGACGGTCCGCCAGGCCGGAGCGGAGGCCGACTTCGTGCCGGAGGGGCTCGACGCCGTCGCCGTCCCCGCGGGGTCCGTGGTGTCGGTCCCGCTCCCGCAGGCGTCCGGCACCGACGCCACGGCGTTCCGCGTGCAGTCCGACCTGCCGGTGCTCTCGACCGTCCGGGTCACCCCCTCGGCGCAGGACTTCGCCTACGCGACGGCCGTCCCGGCCTGGACGGGGCCGGTCGTGGTCCCCGTGGCCACCGGTGCCGGCGCCGTGCGCCCGGTGCTGCAGCTCCTGGCCGACGACGAGACCGCCGAGGTCACGGTCGAGGCGTTCGACGCCGCGATGACCTCGGTCGGCTCCACGACCGTCGAGGTCGGCTCGATGGTGCTGGGTCAGGTCGACCTCGCCGACCCGGAGGCCTTCGGCTCGCCCGACGTCGCCTACGTCGTGCTCACCTCCGACGCGCCGGTCCACGGCACGGCTGTCTACCGCGTCGAGAACCTGCTCGCGCTGCTCGGCCTCGTCGAGGCGCCTGTCGACGCCCTCGGCCCCGCCGTCCGCCCCGGGTTCTAGGCCCCGCCCAGATGTGTCGACTTTGGCCCCATTTCGGGCGCCAGAATGGGACCAAAGTCGCCATATCTCGATGGCCGCAACATGTGGTCACTCCGGTCACGAATGTGGCCCGAAATCGTGACCGGAGTGACCACATCGTGCAGGCGCGGGGGTGAGGTGACCGTCGGTGGCCGCTCGCGGTCCATGCCGCTTGTCGGTTGGTGCCGGGAGCGGTCACGTACCGGGAGGTTTCGAGGCTCGCGCCGCAGGCGGCACTCGCACCTCAACCACCGGGGAACGCCCCCTATCGCGGGTCCAGCGACTCCGGGGGGACGTGCCAGACCTGGGCGAGACCGTGGAGGACGGCGTCCCAGATGGCGTGCTCCAGGTCGGCGCGGGTCTCGCACCCGCTCGCGAGCGGCAGGCGGTAGAGGACGAGCCGGGCCGGCGTGAGGTGCTCCGCGACGACGCTGGTCGGCACGCGCTCGTCCCACTCCGGCGGGAGGAGCGGGGCCTCCTCCACGACGACGTCGACGTCGTCGGTCTCGCGGACGAAGTGGGGCTCGAGCGCCGCGAGGACGTCGGCCACGAGCCGGTCGAACGCGTCGCGCGGGGCCCGGTGCAGCGGGACGCTCGCGGGGGAGAGGGGACCGGGCAGCGCCAGGGGGCCCCGGGCGCCACGACCTCGGCGGTCACGCAGGCGGCCGGGCCGCGGGCCGGTCACGACCGGCTCGAGTCCTGGTCCGACGAAGCGTCGTGCGTCGCGCGGTGAGGTGCCCACGCAGCGATGGTAGCCACGCTGCGAGTCTGACCACGGTGGACGCGAGCGGGAGGTAGTCTCGCCCGGGTGAGTGTCCGCCGTTGCACCCGAGCCGCCTGCCCCGCTGCAGCGGTCGCCACGCTCACCTACGTCTACGCCGACCAGACGGCCGTGATCGGTCCTCTGGCCACGGCCGCGGAGCCCCACACGTACGACCTGTGCGTCGACCACGCCGCGCGCCTGTCGGTGCCGCAGGGCTGGAACGTCATCCGACTGGCGATCGACTCCGGCACGGCCGAGCCGTCCCGGGACGATCTCCTGGCCCTGGCGGACGCCGTGCGCGAGGCCGGCCGCGACGTCCGATCGGGTCCGCAGCAGCCGGGCCCGCCGGGGCTCAGCAGCGTCCCCCCGCGCGACCACTAGGCTCGCCGCATGCATCCCCGCTTCGCTGCCGTGACGAAGGCGTACGACGTCCGAGGCACGACCCCTGACCAGCTGGACGCCACCCTCGCCCTGGCCTTCGGTCGCGCCTACTCCGACGAGGTCGGCACCAGCGACGGCGGCGGCACGGTGGTCGTCGGCCACGACATGCGCGACACCTCGCCCGAGCTGGCCGGCGCCATCGCCGACGGCGTCCGCGCGCAGGGCGGTGACGTCGTGCTGATCGGCCTCGCCTCGACCGACATGCTGTACGCCGCCTCGGGCGTGCTCGACCTGCCGGGCGTCATGGTCACGGCCAGCCACAACCCGGCCGGCTACAACGGGTTCAAGGTCTGCCGTGCCGGCGCGCGACCCATCGGCCTCGACACGGGCCTGGCGACCATCGCCGAGGCCGCGAGCGACCTCCTCGACCAGCCGGCGGGTGCGCTGCGCGGCACCCTGACCGAGCGCGACTTCCTCGAGGACTACGCGGCCCTGGTCGTCTCGCTCGCGCCGGTCTCCGGTCGCCGCCTGAAGGTCGTCGTCGACGCGGGCAACGGCATGGCCGGGCACACCGCCAGCGCCGTCCTGGACCAGATCGACGCCGAGGTGCTCCCGCTGTACTTCGAGCTCGACGGCACCTTCCCGAACCACGAGGCCAACCCGCTCGACACCTCGACCCTCGTCGACCTGCAGGCCGCGGTGCGTGAGCACGGCGCCGACCTGGGCCTGGCGTTCGACGGCGACGCCGACCGCTGCTTCGTCGTCGACGAGACCGGCGAGCCCGTCGCGCCGTCCGCGATCACGGCCCTCATCGGCACCCGCTACCTCGCGCAGCAGCCCGGCTCGACGATCCTGCACAACGTCATCTGCTCCAAGGCGGTCCCGGAGATCGTCACCGAGCACGGCGGCACGGCGGTGCGCACGCCCGTCGGCCACTCGCTGATCAAGGCCGAGATGGCGCGCACCGACGCCGTCTTCGGGGGCGAGCACTCCGGGCACTTCTACTTCCGCGACTTCTACCTGGCCGATTCCGGCATGCTCGCCGCGCTGCACGTCATGGGCGCGCTGGCCGAGACCGACGGAACGGTCTCGGAGCTCATGCAGAGCTTCACGCGCTACGCGGCGTCGGGTGAGATCAACAGCACCGTCACCGACGCCGCCGAGGTCATCGACCGTCTCGTGCAGCAGTACGGCGACCTCGACCAGGACCGTCTCGACGGCCTGACCGTCACGGCCGACACCTGGTGGTTCAACGTCCGCGCCTCCAACACCGAGCCGCTGCTGCGTCTCAACGTCGAGGGCGACGACGAGGCCACGATGGCGAAGGTCCGCGACGAGGTGCTCGACCTCATCCGGAGGTAGTCATGCCCGACCGCAGCCCCGAGATCTACTTCGACGAGGCCGACGACGCCAGCGAGCTCGTCAAGGCCCTCACGGCCGAGGGCTACGCCGCCGACCTGCGGCGCGAGCCGTTCGCCGGCGAGGACGACGCCGAGGACCATGCCTGGGCGCTCACCGTGTCGCCGTTCGACGCCCGCGTGGTCGAGATGGTCGACGTCTACGGCGGGTGGATGCCGGGCGACGAGCGCCTTCCGGCCGACGGCGCGGCGCCGGAGCTGCCCGACGGGCCCAAGAGGCTCAAGCGCGAGTGACCGGGGGGAGTGGTCCCCATGTCGCGCGGTGGACTCCGCGCTGCCCGGATGGTCCGTTCGGGCTAGTCTGCTGGCCATGACTTCCCAGCCCTATCCGCCGCAGCAGCCGCAGCCGCAGCCGCAGTACCAGCAGCCGCAGTACCAGCCGGCTCCCGGTGCCCCGGCCCAGGTCACCAACCCCTTCTCCGGACTCCCGCTCGTCGACGTCCTGCGCGACGTCGCGGCGCTCGTGCTCCTCGTCACGGCGTTGTTCTACGACTGGAACTTCGACGGCGGCATCAACAGCGGTGCCGAGCTCTGGTTCGTCGACGTGGTCACCGGACTCGCCGTCATCTCGCTCGTCGCGACCTACCTGTGGAAGCTGGGCGTCTTCGGCCAGGCGTGGAACCCGCGCACGAACGGGCTGATCCGGCTGATCGCCGGAGCGTTGTACTTCGTCGTGATCCTGGTCGTCGTGATCCTCGACCTCGCGGACGATCGGGCGGTCGGCATCGGTGTGGCGATCGGCCTGTTCGCCGCGCTCCTGGTGGCGCAGCCGCGCAAGCACGAGCTGCCGCCGGCCTCGCTCGCGCCGAGCGACAAGATCTGGGTCTACGTCACGGGCGGCCTCGTCGCGCTGTCGGCGCTGTTCGCGCTGATCAGCTCGCTGGTGTTCATCGGTGACCTCAACGACCTCGGTGCCGAGGCGCCGGAGATCATCGTCTACGTCATCGCAGCGATCGTCTACACGGCGCTGCTCGCCTACGGAGCGGTCCAGGCCCTGCTCTCCAAGCCGGCGGGTATCGCCCTGATCGCAGGCTTCGGCCTGCTGGTCCTCGTGCTGGGCATCCTGCACATCGACGGCCAGAACGCCTCGCAGCTCACGGGCTTCGTGACCCTCCTCGGTGGCTTCGAGTCCTTCCACGGTCCGGGCTTCGGTGCGTTCCTCCTGGTCGGCGCAGCTGCTGCCGCGCTCTCGCCGGGCGCCTCGCGCGCCACGGGCGGCGCCACGCACCCGATCTCGCTGTCGGGCGCGGCCAAGACCGGCTTCCTGCTGCTCGCGCTCGCCTCGCTGCTGCACGTGCTCGGCGCGATCTTCATCGGCATCCTGGCCGACGACTTCGGTGCTCCGGTCATCGTGACGTTGATCCTGTCGGTGCTCGGTGCCGTCGTCGCGGTGTTCGGGTTCGTCACGACCTCGTCGACCGGATCCAAGCTGCTCCCGCTGGTCGCCGCCGGTGTGTGGGCGCTGCTCGTGACGATCCTCGCGATCATCATCGCGATCATCGACGAGGGCTCGGCCGGCTTCCTGAACCTGAACGGCGGGCCGCAGGGCCTCTCGGCCGACACGTGGCTCGGTGCGATCCTGGCCGCTGCCGTGATCGCCCTGGCTATCACCGGCGTCGCCCCGATCACGGGCGTGTTCAAGAAGGCCGTCGCCAACGCTCAGGCCGGCGGTCCGGCCGTCGGTGCGCCGCTGCCGGGTGCTCCGGCTCCGACCGCGCCGATCGTCTCGGCTCCGGCCCCGGCGCCCGCTCCGGCCTACCAGGCTCCGGCCGCGCCCGCCCCGGCTGCTCCGGCTCCCGAGGCTGCGGCCCCGGCTCCGGAGGCTCCTGCCCAGGAAGCTCCGGCGCAGGAGGCTGCTGCACCGACCCCGACGCAGGTGATCCCGGTCGGCGAGGCCCTGACCGAGCAGGTCGCGGTCGACCCGATCGTGCAGCGCGCCTCGGACCCGACGATCTCGCAGGCCGAGCTCGCCGACCTGGTGCAGAACCACCCGCAGGCTCGCGCGGCGGCCGCCGCCAACCCGCAGGCCTACCCGGGCATGCTCGAGTGGCTCGGCCAGCTGGGCGACCCGGAGGTCGACGCCGCGCTCGCGCAGCGTCCGCAGGCCTGACACCTGCCGAACGCCAGGACCCCCG
>NZ_BAAAME010000010.1:0-21313 GCF_039529015.1 Aeromicrobium alkaliterrae | reverse complement strand
ACCGACCACGGTGCGGGGGTCCTGCACGTCACCCTCCCGCCCCGGGCGGAGGGGAGGGGTCAGCCGAGGTGGTCGCGGAGGAACTGGACCTGCAGGAGCTTGAGGTTCTCGGCCACGACCTCCTGCGGCGTCATGTGGGTGACGCCGCTCAGGGGCAGCACGGTGTGCGGACGCCCGGCGGCCAGCAGGGCCGACGAGAGCTGGAGCGTGTGCGCCGCGACGACGTTGTCGTCGGAGAGCCCGTGGATAAGCATCAGCGGCCGCTCGAGCCCGGCCGCGAGCGGCAGCAGCGAGTTGCGGTCGTAGACCTCGGGCTCCTCGTCGGGGTGGCCGAGGTACCGCTCGGTGTAGCACGTGTCGTAGAGGCGCCACTCCGTCACGGGCGCCCCGGCGACGGCCGCGTGGAACACGTCGGGCCGGCGCAGGACGGCCAGGGCGGCGAGGTAGCCGCCGTACGACCAGCCCGTGATGCCGACCCGGGCGAGGTCGACGTCGTCGGGGAACGCGGCGGCCACCGCGTGCAGGGCCTCGACCTGGTCGTCGAGCGTGACGCCCGCGAAGTCGTGGTGGATCGCGCGGTCCCAGGCCGTGCCGCGCCCGGGGGTGCCACGGCCGTCGGCGACGATGACGCAGAAGCCCTGGTCGGCGAGCCACTGCGCCTCGGCGAACGCGCGGGCCGACGCCCAGACGCGCTGCGCGCCCGGGCCGCCGTACGGGTCGAGCAGGACCGGCAGGGGGGTGCCGGGGGTGTGGCCCGTCGGGAACA
Organism: Aeromicrobium alkaliterrae; assembly: GCF_039529015.1. Lineage (NCBI taxonomy): Bacteria > Bacillati > Actinomycetota > Actinomycetes > Propionibacteriales > Nocardioidaceae > Aeromicrobium > Aeromicrobium alkaliterrae. The sequence goes on along the minus strand of NZ_BAAAME010000010.1, from coordinate 20,547 downwards.
ACACGGCTGTGCGGATCGCGTGCGCCCCGGCGCTGAGCAGGTGCACCGACGGCACGAGCGGCAGGGGAGCGGCCACGTTGTCGAGCGTCGCGGGCGCCACGTCGGACTCGACGGCCGGGTCGCCCGGGTGGACCGTGTGGTGCACCAGCGTGTCGGCCAGGCTGACCCGCGAGACGACGGTCGTCTCGCCGCCGATGACGGCGCCGTGGACCCCGCGTCCCTGGGTGATCGGCTCGAAGGAGCCGTCGGTCCCGACCCGCACGACCTGCACCTCGGTGGGCTCGTGCGAGGCCGTGACCACGATCGAGTCGGCGAACGTGGCGACGATGCCGCGCACCTGCCAGTCCTCGGGACTCACGACGGTGCCGTCGACCACGACGCGGCGACGCCCCTCGACGTCCTCGATCGTCACCAGCGCGCCCTCGGGCGACCAGCGCGGGGCGGCCCCGAGCTCGATCCAGGCGGAGTCGGTGGTCTCGCGCAGCACCGACGTGGAGCCCGACGCGAGGTCGACCGACAGGACCTGCGAGCGCTTCTGGTCGCGCGAGAGCACCTGCAGCAGGGGCGCACCGTGCTCGGACCACGAGACGCGGGCGAGGTACTCGAACGCCGCGCGGTCCCAGACGACCTCGGTGCGCTCGCCCTCGAGCGTGACGTGCCAGAGGGTGACGTCGGCGTTGGTCGTGCCCGCAGCGGGATAGCGGTGGGCGACCGCGGGCCGCTCCGGGTGCTCGGGCGAGGCGACGTGCCACACCGGGACGTCCGCGTCGTCGAAGCGCTCGACCAGCAGCGAGCGACCGTCGGGGGCCCACCAGAAGCCGCGCATGCGGTCCATCTCCTCGGCCGCGATGAACTCGGCCTGACCCCACACGTCGGTCTCGCCGCTCGGGGCGACGAGCGTGGTGTGGGCGGAGTCGGCGAGCTCGACGACGTGCAGTGCCCCGCCGGCCGCGTAGGCGACGCGGCGGCCCGTGGGGTCGAGCCGCGGGTCGATCACGGCGCCCTCCGACGGCAGCTCCCGCGTGGCCCTGGTCCCGAGGTGGGTCGCCCAGAGCCGGCCCGAGAGCGCGAAGGTGGCCCAGCGGCCCGTCTCGTCGACGTCGTACCCCACGACACCTGCGGCACCCTCGCGACTGCGCTCGCGGCGCGAGCGCTCCTCGGCCGACAGCTCCTCGTCGTCGCTGCCCAGGAGGGCGATCGGGTCGACGAGCAGCGCCTCGACGCCCGTCGCGACGTCGTGCTCCCACACCTGCCCCGTGCGCGTGACGCCGTCCGGGGTGCGGATGAAGCGCACCGTGCCGCCGTCGGGCGACACCGTGACGGCGCGGGGCACGCCGAGCGTGAACCGCAGCGTGCGGGCGGAGAGGCGGGGATACGAGAGGGCGTCGTCCGTCATGACCCCATCCCACCACGTCACCCACGGCCGGGCGCGTGCGCGCACCACCGTGCCTCAAGGGTGTCGGCGCGCCGGTCTAACCTGAGCAGCATGAGCCTCCCTGATCGTCGGCTGCTGCTGGTCCACGCGCACCCCGACGACGAGTCGATCGGCAACGGCATCACGATGGCGCGCTACGTCGCCGAGGGTGCCCACGTCACGCTCGTCACGTGCACGCTCGGCGACCTCGGCGAGATCCTCGTGCCCGAGCTCGAGCACCTGGCGGCCGACCGCGACGACGCGCTCGGAGCGCACCGCGCCGGCGAGCTCGCTGCGGCCATGGCCGAGCTCGGCGTCACCGATCACCGCGTCCTGGGTGGCGCGGGACGCTTCCGCGACTCCGGCATGAAGTGGGGCGACGACGGCCACGCCACGGCGGCCGACGAGGTCGACCCTCGCTCCTTCTGGAACGCCGACCTGCTCGAGGCCTCCGACCTGCTGGTCGAGATCATCCGCGAGGTCCGGCCGCAGGTCGTCGTCGCGTACGACACCTTCGGCGGCTACGGCCACCCCGACCACGTGCAGGCGCACCGGGTCGCCCACTACGCCGTCGACCTCGCGGCGGCACGCAGCCACCGCCCCGACCTGGGCGAGGCGTGGGACGTCGCCAAGATCTACTGGGGCGCGATGTCGGCCTCCCGGATGCGCGAGGGCATCCGCATGATGCGCGAGTCCGGCGCCGAGGGCATCGAGGGGTTCGACCCCGACAACCTCCCGCCGTTCATGGTCGAGGACGACCAGCTCGACGCCGTCATCGAGGCGCCCGAGCACACCGACGCGAAGCTCGCGGCGATGCGGGCGCACGCCTCGCAGATCACGCCCGACGGCATGTTCTTCGCGATGGGCGTCGACCTGGCCAAGATCGCCTGGGGCACCGAGCACTACCGCCTCGTCAAGGGCGTCCGCGGCCCGGTGGGGGAGTCGGGGCTCGAGGAGGACCTGTTCGCCGGGCTCTGACCCGCGGGCTCTGGGCGCTCGCAGGTCTGTACGTCGGCGTCCTGGGCGCGGTCGTCCACCGGCACGACGCCGACGTGGTCGGACTCGACGTCCCGTGGGGCGTCGCGGTGGCGCTGCTCCCGCTGGTCCCGCTCGTCCTGGTCGCCGATCGCACGGTCTCGCTCGGCGGGGCCGCGCTCATGATCGGCTGGGGCTCGGTGCTGGTCCTGCAGAGCACGTCGCCGGGGCAGTACCTCATCGGCGACGACCCGATCGGCTGGACGTACACCCTGCTGGGGCTGGCCCTGCTCGTGATCGGCGTGATCGTCAACTCTAGGCTGAGGCGGTGAACCCCGACATCGCCCCGGACGGCCTCGCGCCGGTCGACGACGCCGCGTTCCGCGCGGCGCTGGGGCGATTCGCCAGCGGGGTCACCGTGGTCAGCACGGTCGAGCACGGCCCCACGAGCGGCATCGACCACGCCATGACCGCCAGCGCCTTCACGTCGGTCTCGCTCGATCCGCGCCAGGTGCTCGTGTGCGCCCATCGCGTCAGCCGCTTCCACGAGGCCGTCGTGCACTCCGGGGTGTGGGGCGTGTCGATCCTCGAGGAGTCCGCCCAGGACGCCGCGTCGTGGTTCGCCTGGCGCGGCCGGCCCCTCGAGAACCAGCTGCAGGGCATCGCGCACCACCGTGGCTCGACGGGTGTCATGCTGCTCGACGACGCCCTCGGGTGGCTCGAGTGCCGCACGGTCGCCGTGCACGACGGCGGCGACCACGTCATCCTGGTGGGTGAGGTCGTGGCGGCACGGGTCCGGGAGGGCGCCGACCGCCCACTGTTGTACTACCGGTCGCACTACGGCACCATCGTGCGGTCACCTGAGTCAGAGATGACCTATCGCCAAGGGGAGAAGCCATGAGCAGCGACGATCGGACGGACGACCCGTCCCTGTCGCCGGAGCCGTCGGACGAGTCCGTCACGCCGGACGCTGACACCGACACCGGCGTGCTCGCCGCTGCCCTGGCCGAGCCCGAGCCCGACGATCTCCCGCCCGTCGACCGCCCCGAGGGCTTCGACGACACGGCCGTGGTCCCGCCCGTCGTGCCGCCGACCGACGAGGCCGAGGCGGACGACGACGAGCCCCGGAAGCGCCGTCGGTGGCCCTGGTTCGTCGCGGCTGCCGTCATCGTGCTCGGTGGTGTCTACGTCGGCGGCTACTTCTTCACGGGGTCCCGCCTGGCGGCCGACACCACGATCGCCGGGGTGGACGTCGGAGGCCTGAGCCCGGCCAAGGCCGAGGCGAGGCTCGACGACGAGCTGGGCCCGCGCGAGGGCGAGAACCTCACGTTCGTGCTGGACGAGAGCGAGTTCACCTTCGCCGCGCCCGACATGGGCCTGTCGCTCGACACGGAGGCCTCGGTCGACGCCGCCGGCGGCAAGCGCAGCTGGAACCCGCTCGACATGGTCGACACGCTGTTCGGCGGCGACGACTACCCGGCCGAGCTCGACGTCGACTCCGAGCTCCTCGACGCCGCCACTGCCACCATCGCGCAGACCGTCGACGTCCCGGTCACGGAGTCGCTCATCACCTTCCCCGAGGGCCAGCCTGTCGCGACCCAGCCGGCCGACGGCCGCCGGGTCACGTCCGACGGCCTGCTCGAGGCGCTGCGCGAGGTCTACCTCGTGGCCGAGGGGCAGGTCGAGATCCCGACCGAGGTCGTCGAGCCGGGTGTCGACGCGGAGGGCCTCGAGGTCGCGATGCAGGAGATCGCGGTGCCTGCGGTCAGCGCGCCCGTCGTCCTCAACGTGGGCGACCAGCAGATCGAGCTGCCCGTCTCGGCCTACACGCCGGCGCTGCAGATCCGCACCGAGGGCGACGAGATGAAGCCCTACATCGACCCGGCCGCCCTGGCCGGACCGCTGACCGACTCCACGACCGGCATCGGCGAGAAGGCCGTCGACGCCGACATCGACATCGTCAACGGCGCACCGGTCATCACGCCGAGCAAGCCGGGCATCGGGCTCCAGCCCGAGGTCATGGCCACCGAGCTGCTGCCGGTCCTGACCGCGACGGGGCCCGAGCGTGCCCTGACCCTCGAGGCACAGCCCGTCGAGCCCGAGTTCACGACGGCCGACGCCGAGGCGCTCGGCATCGTCGAGAAGGTCAGCGAGTTCGAGACGTACTACCCGAACACGCAGTACCGCAACATCAACCAGGGCCGCGCGGCCTCGCTGATCGACGGCACGATCCTCAAGCCGGGCGAGCAGTTCAGCTTCGACAAGGTCGTCGGCCAGCGCACGGCGGCCAACGGGTTCGTGCAGGGCGGCGTGATCGAGGGCGGCCGCTTCGTCGAGTCCTTCGGCGGTGGCGTCTCCCAGGTGGCCACGACGACCTACAACGCGGCCTTCTTCGCCGGGCTGGATGACGACGAGCACAAGCCGCACTCGCTCTACCTCACGCGGTACCCCTTGGGTCGTGAGGCCACGGTGAACTGGGGCACGACCGACCTGAAGTTCACCAACTCCACGCCCCACGGCATCCTCATCAAGGCCTGGGTCGTGCCGAGCAACTCGAGCCGTCAGGGCACGATGCACGTCGAGATGTGGAGCACGAAGTACTGGGACATCGAGGCGGGCGTGTCGGCCAAGCGGAATTTCCGCAGCGGCTCGACGGTCTACGACACCTCGCCCGAGTGCACGGCGCAGGCGGCGATCCAGGGCTTCGACGTCGACGTCTACCGCACGTTCAAGCAGAACGGCCAGGTCGTCAAGAAGGAGACCAAGACGGCCGTCTACCGCGCTGGCGACGCCGTCGTCTGCGGCCCGCCGCCCGCCTGAGTCACACGGGAACGCGGAGGGTCGCGGTGTAGCCGTCGGCGACGGATCCGGTCACGGTGGCCAGCTGCAGCGAGTACCCGTCGCTGAAGACGTTGTCGGAGTCGAGGCTGACCTGCTGCAGGTTCCGCACGCTGTCCTCGTAGCCGTCGGTCGCGTACACGGTGCTGCAGACGTCCTCGGGCAGCGCGAGCTGCGAGGTGCGCATGCGGTTGCTGGCCGAGGTCGCGTCGGCGAGGGTCGGGTAGACCTCGAAGTGGATGTGGGGCCAGCGGCCGGAGTAGCAGGCCGGGAAGATCGACGTGAACGTGACCGTGCCGTCGGCGTCGCACTCCTGCACGCCCCGCAGGTAGTTCTCCTCCACGATCTCGTCGTCGTACATCGAGTAGCGGCCCTCGCGGTCGCAGTGCCACGCGTAGACGGCCGCGCCGGCGAGCGCCGATCCCGGGTCGTCGGCGCTGCTGACGTCGATGACCGTGAGGCTGAACGTGAGCGGCACGCCCTCGGCGACGCCGCTCGCCTCGCCGAAGCTGGAGCGGATGTCGCTGCGCTCGATGCCGCTCTCGGTCAGCACGTTGACGCCGTTCGTGCCGTCGGCGGGGTACGGGCCACCGGTCTCCTCGGGGATCTCGCCGTCGCCCACGGCCGTGCTGCTGCCGCCTGAGCCGCCCGGTGGTTGCTGCTGCGTCGATCCGGTGGACGAGCCCGAGCTCGTGCCGTCGGCGCCGCAGGCGGCCAGGGCCGCGGCGAGGCCCGCCGCGCTCATGAGCCCCAGGGCTCGGCGACGCGTGAAGATCGTCGGCAGGTCGTGGGACAGGCCCAGGTCGTGGTCCTCGGTCTCGGTGTGATCGCTCATGCGGCCGACGGTAGGCAGCGAGCCTGCACTCCGTCAGGGAGTCGACTGTGCCGTTCCTGTGAAGGTCAGGTATCGGTACTCGTGGTGGTCGAGGAACCCGAAGGCGCGGTACAGGCGCTCGGCCGGGTCGTTGCCCACCTCGACCTGCAGGTAGGCCTTGTCGGCACCCTGCTCGACGGCCCAGCCGAGGCACGTCGTCACGAGCCGGCGGGCCAGGCCGCGCCGACGCTGCACCTCGGGCACCCACAGGGCGCTGAGGCCCGCCCACTCGCCCGTGACGACGACGCGGGCGACTGCACCGTCCAGGCGCACGTGGGCGGCGTTCGGCGACGCGGTGAGGACCTGCCGCGCGAGGTCGGTCGACTCACCGGGGGAGGCGTAGGCCTCGATCCAGGCGGCATCGGGGTGTGCGGCGACCTCGGCCTCGGGGTCGAGGGGCCAGCGGCGGTCGAGCTGGGCGACCAGGACCGACGTGTCGCCGCCGGCGACCGGCGTCCAGCCGCGGTCCAGGAGCGGCTGCTCCCAGGGTCCGCCGGCCTCGAGCTGCACGAGCGGCCGCTGGCCCCGGTCGGCGTAGAAGGCCCGCACGCGGTCGAGCGCCTCGTCGAGGCCGGTGTCGGGATCGCCGACCGCCCCGGCGGAGTTGGCGCGCTTGGTGAACCCGCCCGACGCGCGCAGCTCCCAGGCGCCGAGGTCGACCGACTCGATCGCCGGCCAGCCGCGCGCCATGATGCGGCTCAGCTGGTCGACGGGGGTCGCCGTGGCCCGTCGGGCGCGGACCGGACGGTCCGGGACGACCCGCCAGATCAGGACCGTGGCCGGGTCGACGACGCCGACGGATCCGTCGCGGCGCTCCAGGCGCAGCTCCGGAGCCGTCGCCAGGACCCGGCCGACGACGTCGCTCGCACCGCCGTCCTGTGTGCGGTGGCGTACGCTGACGCGGCGGCCCACGACCTCCGATCCAGGGGGTCTGACTCCCGAGGTGTCCATGAGGCGAACCTAACGTGTGGGTCGTGCCGCGCAGCCGCGATACTGGTCCACGGACCGTCGGAATGGAGTTAGAGCAGTGACGTATGTGATCGCCCAGCCGTGCGTGGACGTCAAGGACCGCGCGTGCGTCGACGAGTGCCCTGTCGACTGCATCTACGAGGGCAAGCGCATGCTCTACATCCACCCCGACGAGTGCGTCGACTGTGGTGCGTGTGAGCCCGTCTGCCCGCCGGAGGCCATCTTCTACGAGGACGACACGCCGGAGGAGTGGGCGTCGTACTACGACGCGAACGTGCACTTCTTCGACGAGCTCGGCTCGCCCGGAGGCGCCGCCAAGCTCGGCGTCATCGACCTGGACCACCCGCTCATCGCCGAGCTGCCGCCCCAGAACCAGGACTGACCTCGGTGGCCCGCGTCTCGGCGCGATTCCCCGACTTCCCCTGGGACACGCTCGCCGGGGCGAAGGCCCGCGCCGCCGAGCACTCCGGCGGCATCGTCGACCTGTCGATCGGCACGCCGGTCGACCCGGTGCCCGAGGTCGCCCGCGAGGCGCTGCTGGCGGCCGTGGACGCCCACGGCTACCCGACGGTCGCCGGGCCCGACGGCGTGCGCGACGCGATCGCGTCGTGGGTCGCCCGCGCCACGGGTGCCGCATCGATCGAGCGCGACCAGGTGCTCATGTCGATCGGCTCGAAGGAACTCATCGCCAACCTGCCGACCCAGCTCGGCCTCGGCGCCGGTGACCTCGTCGTGTTCCCGGAGCTGGCCTACCCGACCTACGAGGTCGGCGCCCGTTACGCCGGCTGCGACGTGCTCGCGGCGGACTCGACGGTGGCGATCGGCCCCCGCACGCCGAAGCTGCTGTACCTGAACTCGCCCGGCAACCCGAGCGGCCGGATCCTCGGCGCCGACCACCTGCGCAAGGTCGTCGACTGGGCGCGCGAGCGGGGGGTGCTGGTGGTCTCCGACGAGTGCTACCTCGACTTCGCCTGGGACGCCCCGGCGGTCTCGGTGCTGCACCCCGACGTGAGCGGGGGCGACCTCACCGGCCTCGTGGCGCTGCACTCGTCCTCGAAGCGCTCGAACCTCGCCGGGTACCGCGCCGCGTTCCTGTCGGGTGACGCAGCGGTCGTGGCCGAGCTCCTGGCGGTGCGCAAGCACCTCGGGTTCATGGTGCCCACGCCTGTCCAGCGGGCCCTGGCGGCGACGCTGGGCGACGACGCGCACGTCGCGGAGCAGCGGGAGCGCTACGCCCGTCGGCGCGGGCTCCTGCGGGCCGCGCTCGAGGGCGCCGGCTTCACGATCGACCACTCCGAGGGCGCCCTGTACCTGTGGGCCACGCGCGGCGAGCCGTGCCGCGACACGATCGCGTGGCTCGCCGAGCGCGGCATCCTGGCGGCCCCGGGCGAGTTCTACGGCCCCGCCGGCGCCCAGCACGTCCGCGTCGCCTTCACGGCCACCGACGAGCGCATCGACGCCGCCGTCGAGCGCCTCTCCGCCTGACCTGGCCGGTGGGGCGGTGACTGAGGCGCCGAATGCGGTCGGGCGGTGAGCTAGGCGCCACAAGAGTCGTGAATTCGGCGCGTATCTCACCGCTCGCCGGAGGTTTGGCGCGTCACTCACCGCCCGCGGATCGGGGTCAGCGGTTCTTGAGGGCCTCGGCGTACGCGAGGATGCGGTTCGCGTCGCGGATGTGCAGCTCCTCGATCATCTTGCCGTTGAACGTCGCGACGCCCTTGTTCTCGCGGGCGGCCTCCTCGAAGGCGGCGATCATGCCCTCCGCGCGCTCGATGTCGTCCTCCGACGGGCTGAAGGCGACGTTGGCCGGCTCGACCTGCGAGGGGTGGATCAGCGTCTTGCCGTCGAAGCCCATCTCGCGGCCCTGCTTGGCCTCGGCGTCGAAGCCCTCCGGGTCCTTCACGGCGTTGTAGACGCCGTCGATGATGACCTTGCCGGCAGCCCGCACCGCGAGCAGCGTCCAGGCCAGCGAGGTCAGGACCACCGCGTTGCGGCCGGGCACGTGCAGGCCGTACGTCTCGTTGACGACGTCGTTGGTGCCCATCACGATCACGGTCAGGCGCTCGTGGGCCGCCGCGATCTCCTCGGCGTGCAGGAGTGCGCGGGGCGTCTCGATCATCGCCCACAGCTGGGTGTGCGCTGGGGCGCCGGCGGCCTCCATCGCGGCCACGAGGGCCAGGACCTGCTCGGCTGACTCGACCTTGGGCACGAGGATCGCGTCGGGACCGGCCTCGGAGGCCGCCTTCACGTCGTCGTCGTGCCACTGGGTGCCGATCGAGTTGACGCGGATCGCGAGCTCGCGGTGGCCGTACTCGCCCGAGCGCACGGCGGCCACGACGTTGGCGCGGCCGGTCTCCTTGGCGTCGGGGGAGACGGAGTCCTCGAGGTCGAGGATCAGCGCGTCGGCGTCGATCGTCTTGGCCTTCTCCAGGGCGCGCTCGTTGGCGCCCGGCATGTACAGGACGGATCGGCGGGGCCGGATCTCGGTGCTCACAGGGCGTACAGCTCCTTCAGCTCGGGGTCGCGCTCGGCCAGCTCACGGGCCAGGTCGAGCATCACGAGGCACTGCTTGCAGGACGCGTCGTCCTCCATCTTGCCGTTGATCATGACGGCACCGGAGCCGTCGCCCATCGCCTCGACGACGGTCTTGGCGTGCTCGACGTCCTCCTTCGAGGGCGAGAACACCTTCTTGGCGATGTCGATCTGCACGGGGTGCAGGCTCCACGCGCCGACGCAGCCCAGCAGGTAGGCGTTGCGGAACTGGTCCTCGCACGCCACGACGTCCTTGATGTCGCCGAACGGGCCGTAGAACGGGAGGATGTCGTTCGCGGCGCAGGCGTCGACCATGCGCGCGATCGTGTAGTGCCAGAGGTCCTGCTGGTAGGTCGTGCGGCCCTCGGTCAGGTCGTCGCCCGTCGGGTCCTGGCGCACCAGGTAGCCCGGGTGGCCGCCGCCGACGCGCGTCGTCTTCATGCGGCGCGAGGCGGCCAGGTCGGCCGGGCCGAGGCTGATGCCCTGCATGCGCGGGCTGGCGCCGGCGATCTCCTCGACGTTCGTCACGCCGAGCGCGGTCTCGAGGATCGCGTGCACGAGCAGCGGCTTCTTCACGTTGCCCTTCGCCTCGAGCTGCGCGAGGAGACGGTCGACGTAGTGGATGTCCTGGGCGCCCTCGACCTTCGGCACCATGATGACGTCGAGCTTGTCACCGATCTCGGTCACGAGCGTCGTGAGGTCGTCCAGGACCCACGGGGAGTCGAGGCTGTTGACGCGCACCCACAGCTGAGTGTCGCCGAAGTCGGTCTTCTTCGCGATCTCGACGAGGCCGAGGCGCGCGGCCTCCTTCTTCTCGGTCTTCACCGCGTCCTCGAGGTTGCCGAGGATGATGTCGACCTTCGCGGCGATGTCCGGCACCTTGGCCGCCATCTTCTCGTTGCTCGGATCGAAGAAGTGGATCATCCGGCTCGGCCGGAAGGGCACCTCCGACACGGGTGCCGGAGCACCGACGGCGAGGGGGCGGAGGAAGGCACGAGGATTGCGCACGGGGTCCCTTTCGGAGGCGTCACGTCGAGGGTCAGTATGCCGGGGGTATTGATCGTGTCGGTGCAGGGGCGTCTACTGACCCCATGACCAGCGCCACGCTCACGACCGCCGTCTTCCAGCTCGAGTCGCTCATCTCCGCGATCAGCGCCGACACCGAGGACGCGCCCACGCCGTGCTCGGAGTGGGTCGTGCGCGACCTCGTGGACCATGTCCTGCACTCGACGGGCGGCCTGACGCAGATGGTCCAGGGCCAGGAGGTCGACTGGAGCGCTCCGGTCGAGCACCACGACGACTCCCTGGCAGAGTTCCGGCAGCGCGGAGCCGCGCTGCTGAGCGCGGCGGGCGACGACCAGGTGGGCCTGCCGGCGGCCGAGCTGGCGGTCCACACGTGGGACCTCGCCACCGCCCTGGGGCAGGGCACCGACGACCTCGATCCGGCCGTCGCCGAGGTGGGGCACGCGTTCATGCTCGAGAACCTGGGCCCCGAGCAGCGCGAGGGCGCGTTCGACGCCGAGAAGCCGGCCCCCGAGGGCGCCAACGCCTACGAGCGTCTCGCGTCGTTCGCGGGCCGTCGGGTCACGCGCGCCTGACGCTGCCGCGTCAAGATCGCGTCAAGACGGGTCAGGGCTCCGTCAACGCGCGCTGAACCGCCGTCGTCCGGGTGTGCGATGACGGCATGGAACTCTCCTCCGCCCTCTGGCTGCTCGGCGCCGGCGGCCTGATCGTCTACCTGCTCGTCGCGCTGGTCCTGGCGGACCGGTTCTGAGGCGGGCATGAACGACACCCTCTCCGGCCTGCTCACCATCGCGGCCGTCGCCGCCGTGCTGGCGCTGGCGTGGAAGCCGCTCGGCGACCACATGGCCCGCGTCGTCACCGGCACGACGCACGCTCGTCCTGAGCGAGCCCTCTACCGGCTCGTCGGCGTCGACCCCGAGGCCCAGCAGAGCGCGCGCGCCTACGCGATCAGCGTGCTGGCGTTCTCGGGCGTCGGCATCGTCGTGCTCGTGGCCGTCCTGATGGGCCAGCAGCACCTGCCGTTCTCGCGCGACCTGCCCGGGATGCCGTGGGACATGGCGGTCAACACGGCCGTCTCGTTCGTCACCAACACGAACTGGCAGTCGTACGCGGGCGAGGCGACGCTGGGCTTCACGGCCCAGATGGCGGGCCTCGCTGTCCAGAACTTCCTCTCGGCCGCCGTCGGCATCTGTGTCGCGGTGGCGCTCGTGCGAGGCTTCCTCGCCTCGCGGTCCGGCATGATCGGCAACTTCTGGGTCGATCTCGTGCGCGTGACCGGCCGGATCCTGCTGCCGGTGGCGGTCGTCGGTGTCGTCCTCCTCCTCACGCAGGGGGTCGTGCAGAGCTTCGCCGACCAGACGATCCAGACCGTCACCGGCGGCAGCCAGGTCGTCCCCGGAGGCCCGGTCGCCAGCCAGGAGGCGATCAAGCAGCTCGGGACCAACGGCGGCGGCTTCTTCAACGCGAACTCGGCGCACCCGTTCGAGAACCCGACACCATTCTCGAACGTCGTCCAGATCGTGCTGATGCTGCTCGTGCCCGTCGCACTGACGCGCACCTTCGGCACGATGATCGGGTCGCGCCGCCAGGGCCTGACGATCCTCGGGGCGATGGCGGCCCTGTTCACGGCGTCCCTCGCGGTCGCGACCTGGGCGGAGACGACGGCCCAGGGGGCAGCGGCGCGAGCGGCCGGTGCGGCGATGGAGGGCAAGGAGACGTCCTTCGGGACCTGGGGCTCGATCCTGTTCTCGACCGCGACCACCAGCACCTCGACGGGTGCGGTCAACGCCTCGCACGACTCGCTGACCCCGACCGGCGGCGGTGCCGCACTGGTGAACATGATGCTCGGCGAGGTCTCGCCCGGCGGCGTCGGATCCGGCCTGTACGGGATGCTCGTGATGGCGGTCGTGACGGTCTTCGTGGCCGGCCTCATGGTCGGCCGCACGCCCGAGCTGCTCGGCAAGAAGATCGGCCGGCCCGAGATCACCCGGGTGGCGCTGTACACGCTCAGCGTTCCGGCGATCGTGCTGCTCGGGGTGGGGGTCGCGATCGCGCTGCCGTCGTCGGCCGATGCGATGGGCAACAGCGGCGTGCACGGGTTCAGCGAGGTCGTCTACGCCTTCACCTCGGCCGGGAACAACAACGGCAGCGCGTTCGGCGGCATCACGGTGACGTCGACCTTCTTCCAGCTCTCGCTCGCCGCCGCGATGCTGCTCGGCCGCTTCGTGACGATCGCACTCGTCCTGTCGCTGGCCGGCGCGCTCGCGCGGCAGCGACCCGTCCCGACGACGGCCGGCACCCTGCCGACCCACACGGTCCTCTTCGGCTCCCTGCTGGTCGGGGTCGTGCTGCTGGTCACGGGTCTGACCTATCTGCCTTCCCTCGCTCTCGGCCCGATCGCCGAGGCCCTCACGAACGGAGTCATGTCGTGACCTCCACGCCGCTGCCGTCGATGCTGCTCGCGCAGCTGCCGTCGGCCCTGCGCAAGCTCGACCCACGCCACCTGTGGCGCAGCCCCGTGATGTTCGTCGTCTGGGTCGGGTCGGTCGCGACGACCCTCGTGGCCCTGACCGACCCCTCGGTGTTCGCGTGGTTCATCACGGTCTGGCTGTGGCTCACCGTCGTCTTCGGCAACCTGGCCGAGGCCGTGGCCGAGGGCCGCGGCAAGGCCCAGGCCGACTCGCTGCGGGCTGCGCGCAGCGACGTCACGGCGCGCCGGCTCGCGGCCGACGGGACCGAGTCGGTCGTCCCGGGAACGGCGCTGGTCGTGGGCGACCGGGTCGTGGTCGAGGCGGGCGAGGTGGTCCCCGGTGACGGCGACGTCGTGGAGGGCGTGGCCTCGGTCGACGAGTCGGCCATCACCGGCGAGTCCGCCCCCGTCATCCGCGAGGCCGGTGGTGACCGGTCGGCCGTGACGGGTGGCACGCGCGTGCTGTCGGACCGGATCGTCGTGCAGGTCACGGCGGCCCCGGGCGAGACGTTCCTGGACCGCATGATCGCCCTGGTCGAGGGGGCCGAGCGCCGTCGCACGCCCAACGAGGTCGCGCTGTCGATTCTGCTCGTCAGCCTGACGATCGTGTTCCTCGTCGCCGTCGTGACGCTCTCGCCGATGGCCGACTACGCCGGGGCCCCGCAGGAGCCGCTCGTGCTCGTCGCGCTGCTCGTGTGCCTGATCCCGACGACGATCGGGGCGCTGCTCTCGGCGATCGGCATCGCCGGGATGGACCGCCTGGTGCGGGTCAACGTGCTCGCGATGTCGGGCCGCGCGGTCGAGGCCGCTGGCGACGTCAGCACGCTGCTGCTCGACAAGACCGGCACGATCACGTACGGCAATCGGCGGGCCTCCGAGCTGCTGACGGCGCCAGGCGTGCCGGACGACGAGCTGCGCGACCTCGCCCGCCTGACGAGCCTGGCCGACCAGACCCCGGAAGGCCGCTCGATCGTGGACCTGGCGATCCAGCTCGGCGCCGACGACACCGACCTCCCCTCGGGAGCGACGTTCGTCGAGTTCACGGCGCAGACCCGCATGTCGGGCCTCGACCTCGCGGACGGCCGGTCGCTGCGCAAGGGCGCCGGTGCCGCGGTCGAGACGTGGACCGGCGCGAGCCTGCCTGCTGCGGTGCAGGTGCAGGTCGAGGAGGTCAGCGGCGCCGGGGGCACGCCCCTCGTCGTGGCCGAGTCCGGCGCGGACGGCACCCGGGTGCTCGGCGTGGTCCACCTCAAGGACGTCGTGAAGGAGGGCATGGCCGAGCGGTTCGACCAGCTCCGCGCGATGGGCATCCGCACCGTCATGGTCACGGGCGACAACCCGCGCACCGCCGCGGCGATCGGCCGCGAGGCCGGGGTCGACGAGGTGCTGGCCGAGGCCACCCCGGAGGACAAGCTCGCGCTGATCCGCCGGGAGCAGGAGGGCGGCCGGCTGGTCGCGATGACCGGCGACGGCACGAACGACGCCCCCGCTCTCGCCGCTGCGGACGTGGGTGTCGCGATGAACAGCGGGACGTCGGCCGCGAAGGAGGCCGGCAACATGGTCGACCTCGACTCGGACCCGACCAAGCTCATCGACGTCGTCGCGATCGGCAAGCAGCTCCTCATCACCCGCGGCGCGCTCACGACGTTCTCGATCGCCAACGACGTCGCGAAGTACTTCGCGATCCTGCCGGCGATGTTCCTGGCGGCCTACCCCGCGCTCGACTCGCTCAACGTCATGCGGCTCGCGACGCCGGAGTCGGCGATCGCCTCGGCGGTCGTGTTCAACGCGCTCGTGATCGTGGCGCTGATCCCCATCGCGCTGCGCGGCGTGAAGTACCGGCCGCTGTCGGCCGAGGCGCTCCTGCGCCGCAACGTCCTCGTCTACGGTCTGGGCGGCCTCGTCGTCCCGTTCGTGGGCATCAAGCTCATCGACGTCCTCGTGTCGATGATTCCGGGAATCGGGTGAACCAGATGTCCAACCTCGTCTCGACCGCGTCGTCGGTCGCACGCCAGTCCTGGGTCGCCGTCCGGCTGCTCCTGGTCGCCACGGTGCTCCTCGGAGTCGCCTACCCCGTGGCCGTCTGGGGACTGGCCCAGGTCGTCCCGAGCCACACGGCGACGATCGGTCAGGACTTCCCCGTCGAGGACGACGGCTGGTTCCACGGTCGTCCCTCGGCCGGTGGGTACGACGGGCTCGCCTCGGCACCCTCGAACCTGGGTCCGTCGAGCCCCGACCTGCTGGCGCTGATCGAGGAGCGTCGCGCCGCCGTCGCAGAGGTCGAGGGGGTCGATCCGGCCGACGTGCCGGCCGATGCGCTGACCGCCTCGGGGTCCGGCCTGGACCCGTTCGTGTCGCCGGAGTACGCGGCCCTGCAGGTCCCTCGCGTCGCGGAGGCGCGGGGCCTGAGCGTCGACCAGGTCGAGGTGCTGGTGGCCGACCACACCTCGCAGCGGCAGCTGGGGTTCCTCGGCCAGCCGCGTGTCAACGTCCTGCTGCTCAACGAGGCCCTCGCCGAGAGAGCAGACTGAGCCCGTGAGCGATCTCCACGAGCCGGCCCGGGGGTCCCTGCGGGTGTACCTCGGTGCCGCGCCGGGGGTCGGCAAGACCTACCGCATGCTCGACGAGGGCTGCCGGCGCTCAGCGCGGGGCACCGACGTCGTCGTCGGGATCGTCGAGACGCACGGGCGGCAGCAGACGGTCGAGCGCATCGGCGACCTGGAGGTGCTGCCGCGACGCACGGTCGCCTACCGCGGCACGGAGCAGACCGAGCTCGACCTGCCCGCGCTGCTGGCGCGCCGGCCCGACGTCGCGATCGTCGACGAGCTCGCGCACACCAACGTGCCGGGCCTGGAGCACGCGAAGCGGTGGCAGGACGTCGAGGCACTGCTCGCGGCCGGCATCGACGTCATCACGACCGTGAACGTGCAGCACCTGGAGTCGCTCAACGACGTCGTCGCGGCGATCACGGGCGCGCAGCAGCGCGAGACGGTGCCCGACCGGTTCGTGCGCGGGGCCGACGCGATCGAGCTGGTCGACATGAGCCCGCAGGCGCTGCGGCGGCGGATGGCGCACGGCAACATCTACCCGGCCGACCGGGTCGACGCCGCCCTCGGCCAGTACTTCCGCGAGGGCAACCTGACGGCGCTGCGCGAGGTCGCCCTCCTGTGGCTGGCCGACCGGGTCGAGGAGGGTCTCGAGCGGTACCGGTCGCAGCACGAGATCGACGCGACGTGGGCGGCGCGGGAGCGGCTCGTGGTCGGTGTGACCGGGGGCCCCGAGTCGGAGGCGCTGATGCGACGCGCCGAGCGCATCTCGTCGCGCACCGGGGGCGGTCGCTGGATGGCGCTGTACGTCGCGCGCGGCGACGGCCTCGTCCAGCACAGCCCCGACCGGCTCGAGGTGCTGCGGCGCATGGCCGAGGACCTGGGCGGCACGTTCCACGTCGTGGTGGGTGACGACGCGGCCGCGGCGATCCTGACCTTCGCGCGGGCCGAGAACGCGACCCAGGTCGTGATCGGTGCGAGTCGTCGCGGACGCGTCTCGACGCTCGTGCGTCCGGGTATCGGCGAGGTCGTCATCGCCGAGTCCGGCGACATCGACGTGCACATCGTGACGCACGACCTCGCGCGCCGTCGCCGGGGCGACGTCCGCGCGCGACAGAGTCTCGGGACGACCCGCCGCCTGGTGGGTCTGGCGATCGCGCTGCTCGGGCCGATGGCCCTGACGGGCCTCCTGCTCGTGACGCCCGACCTCCACTCGCTGCCGAGCGAGGCGATGCTGTTCATGGTCGTGGTCGTCGCGACGGCCTTGGTGGGCGGCCTGGTCCCGGCGGTCGTCGCGGCGCTCGTGAGCGGGTTTGCGCTCAACTTCTTCTTCACGCCGCCCCTGCGGACGCTGACGATCGCGACGACCGACAACGCCTATGCGCTGGCCCTGTTCATCGCGGTCGCGGTGGCGGTGTCCTCCGTGGTCGACCTCGCTGCGCGTCGCCTCGCGCAGGCCCAGCGGGCGACCGCGGAGGCCGACGCGCTCTCGGCGCTCGCGCACGGCCTGCTGCACGCGGGGCAGGACGTGCAGGGCGTCGTCGAGCGGGCGCGCGAGGTGTTCGGCCTGCGGGGCGTCGCGGTGGTCGCGTCCGACGGCACGGTCCTCGTGGCCGCGGGCGACCAGGGGCAGGGCGAGACCACGCGGGTCGACGTCGACGCCGAGACGGCGCTCGTCTTCACGGGGGAGGCGCTCTCGCCCGACCAGCTGCGCCTCATGACCGCGTACGCCGCCCACGTCCGGGTGCTGCGCGAGCGTCGTGTGGCCGCACAGGAGAGCGCGGAGCGCCGGGCTCTCGCCGAGGCGGACCGGGCGCGCGCCGCCCTGCTCGCGGCGGTCTCGCACGACCTGCGCACGCCGCTCGCGTCGGTCAAGGCCGCTGCGTCGAGCCTGCGCAACGACGCGATCGACTGGAGCCCGGACGACACCGAGGCCCTGCTGGCGACGATCGAGGAGGGCGCCGACCGCCTCGACGCCCTGGTGGCGAACCTGCTCGACATGAGTCGGCTCGAGGCCGGCGCGGTCACGAGCAGGAGCGAGCCCGTCGAGCTCGACACGGTCGTGCGCGTCGCGGTGGGTGCGCTGGGTCCCGACGTCGCCGAGCGGGTGTCGGTCGCCGTCGACCCGACGGTGCACGCCTGGGCCGACGCCGGGCTGCTCGAACGGGTCGTCGAGAACCTCGTCGCGAACGCCGTGCGGCACACGCCGGGCGCGTCGACCGTGCGGGTCGACGCCTCGGCCAGCGGCGCCCGCGTGCTGCTGAGGGTCGTCGACACGGGGCCTGGCATCGCGGCCGCCGATCGGGATCGAGTCTTCGCCCCGTTCCAGCGCCTGGGGGACGTCCCCGGTGGCACGGGGGTCGGGCTGGGGCTGGCCGTCGCCCGTGGCCTCACCGAGTCGATGGCCGGTAGCCTCACGGTCGACGACACCCCGGGTGGGGGCGCGACGTTCGTCATCGACCTGCCGGGGGAGGCGCCATGACCTTCGTGCTCGTGGTCGACGACGACCCGGCGATCGTGCGGACGCTCGGCATCAACCTGCGGGCCCGCGGCTACGACGTCGAGACGGCCGCCGACGGCCGTTCAGCCCTGCAGGTCGTCGAGGAGCGCCTGCCCGACGTCGTGATCCTCGACCTCGGCCTGCCCGACCTCGACGGACTCTCGGTCCTGCAGCGGCTGCGCGAGCGGCACGCTCTGCCGGTCGTCATCCTCTCGGCGCGGCACCAGACCGACGACAAGGTCGAGGCGCTCGACTCCGGTGCCGACGACTACGTGACCAAGCCCTTCGAGATGGAGGAGCTCATGGCGCGGGTGCGCGCCGCGGTGCGTCGCACGTCCGCCGGGGAGCCACCACTGGTCGTCGAGGCCGAGGGCGTCGTGCTCGACGTCACCGAACGGCACGCCGAGCGAGACGGCGCGCCCGTCCGCCTGACGCCGACCGAGTGGCACCTCGTGGAAGTGCTGGCCCGCCGTGCCGGTCACCTCGTGTCGCAGCAGGACCTGCTGCGGGAGGTGTGGGGGCCGGGCTACGGCCGCGAGTCGCACTACCTGCGCGTGTACCTGGCGCAGCTGCGGCGCAAGCTCGAGGCCGACCCGGCGAACCCCACCCTCTTCCTGACCGATCCGGGCCAGGGCTACCGCCTGGTGGCTCAGCGGTCGGCCGGGTAGCCCTCGCGGAGCAGGTCGACGAGCGGCGGACGGGACGGGCTCCACCCCAGGTCGGTGCGGGCCTTGGTGCCGGAGGCCTGCTGGTCGAGCAGCAGGGCCTCGCCGAACGGGCCGAGCGCGTCGAGCGTGGCCTGGTCGCCCTGGGCCTCGACGTCGGGTCCGATCGCGTCGCCGAGCTCGCGCACGGCCGGGTTGTCGCCGCTGACGCCGAGGTACGCCTGGCCACCCGGGGACTCCAGGGCCGCGACGTACAGGTCGGCGAGGTCGTCGACGTGGACCGTCGTCCAGTGCTGGTCGCCCGTGCCGGGGACGCTCTTCTGGCCGACGAGCATCGCGGGGATGCCGGCGCCGTGGCCGTAGACGATGCCCGGCTGGATCACGGTGGCGCGCACGTCGGAGTCGAGCAGCTGCTGCTCGAGCGGGACGCGCCACGACGTCAGCGGGACGGGGTTCGGGGTCGCGTCCTCGTCGAGGTCGGCCCCGGAGCCGTAGGTCCAGACGCCGCCCGTGAGCAGGAACGGGTTGGCCGTGCCGCCGAAGGCCGCGACCGCGGCCTCCACGACCGAGGTGTTCAGCGCCTGGTCGTCGGCGTCGCTGCCGGCCGCGGTGTGGATGGCGGCGTCGTGCGCGACGAGCTGCTCGCGCAGCCACGCCGTGTCGAACAGGTCGCCCACGAGGCCCGTCGCCCCGGCGCTCTCGACCTTCGTGCGCGAGTCGTCGCTGCGCACGACGGCGGTGACCTCGTGGCCCGCGCCCGTGAGGCGGTCCAGCACCGCTGATCCGATGTACCCGGTTCCCCCGGTGAGCAAGATCTTCATGTCTGCGTCAACGGGGACCGGGTCGGGAGTGTTCCCCTGATCGGGCCGCTCAGTCGAAGATCTCGCTGAGCCAGCTCTCCTTCTTCTTGCGGTACGGCTTGCCGTAGGAGGAGTCGCGGTAGCGGTCGTCGCGGTAGCCGTCACGACGGTTGTCGCGGTACTCCTCGCGGTACGGCGCCTGCGGCGCAGCAGGGGTGATCGGCGGTGCGACCACGGCAGCCGGGGCGGACTCGGCGGCGGCACGGTCGAGGATCTTGTCCAGCTCTCCGCGGTCGAGCCAGACGCCACGGCACTCGGGGCAGTAGTCGATCTCGACACCGGCGCGCTCGCTCATCGTCAGCGTCGCTCCGTCAGTGGGGCACTTCATCTCGGCATCACTCCTCTTCTGGACCCCCCAACGTACGGGCACGGCGCGGAGTTCCGGCCTACGGTGGAGCCATGAGCGCGAACTGGCAGGACAAGCAGGCTGTGGACCTGATGCTCGACGACCTCGAGACGTGGGCCGTCGTGGGCCTTTCGACCGACGAGAGCCGCACGGCCCACTCGATCGCGGCCCTGCTGCAGCGTCGCGGCAAGCGCATCGTGCCGATCCACCCGGACGCGCCGGTCGTGCTGGGGGAGCAGGGCTACGCGACGCTCGCGGACGTGCCGTTCGACATCGACGTCGTCGACGTGTTCCGTCGCTCGGAGGCAGCCGGTCAGTTCGTCGACGAGGCGATCGAGGTCGGCGCGAAGGCCATCTGGCTGCAGCTCGGCGTGATCGACGAAGCCGCGTTCGACCGCGCCCGCGAGGCAGGAGTCCCGATGGTCATGGACACGTGCCCCGCGATCGAGTGGAACCGGCGCTAGTCGGACGACCACCGTCACCTCACGTGCGTCGGTGGGGGCGGGGTGGGCGTGAGATGTACGTGTGTCCGGTG
>NZ_BAAAME010000009.1:0-10446 GCF_039529015.1 Aeromicrobium alkaliterrae | reverse complement strand
TGCCCGCGGCGTCGTAGGTGTACATGATGCAGTCGCCGGTCAGGGTGATCAGCAGGCAGTTGAGCTCGGTGGCTCCGTTGTAGAAGACGCGAGTGGTGCGGTCCATCTGGTCGTAGGCATAGGCGGTGACTTCGCCGCGGCCGTCGGTCTCGGTCAGGACCCGAGCGGCGCCGTCGTAGGTGAACGAGGTGCACAGGCGACGGCTGGCGGTGTTGGAGCAGTCGCCGCCGGGCTTCTTGATGGACTTGACCTGCCACTGGGTGCCGGCGACGAAGCCGGGGTCGGTGGTCTGCCAGTACGTGTAGACGGTCTTCTCGGCGTCCGTGGGGGTGCCGCCGGGGGGCACGGCGTTGGCGTCCCAGGTCTTCGACGTGGTGCCGTTGGGGTTGTACTCGCTGTGTGTCTTGTTGACCCCGGCCGCGGTCTTGCTGCCGCACGTGCTTCCGCTGCTGGAGATGCCTGAGTAGCTGACGGTGGTGCGACCCATGGTGTCGTAGTCGTAAGCGTTGCAGTCGCCGGCAGTGTCCTTGACGTCCGATGGGAGGTAGGTGCCGCCCTGCACGTTGCTGGGTGTGCCGCCGTAGTTGGCGTTGCCGGTGGCGGCTTGTCCGCTGGTCGAGCCATTCTTCGGCTGGGTGACAGTCGTCAGCTGGTCGGTGATGTCGTTGTTGTAGGTGTTCACCGTTGATCCGTCAGCGGTGAGGCTCTGGTTACCGGCGCTGGTCGAGCTCAGCGGCTGATTGTCGGCACTGTAGTCCTCCGAGCGCGCCTTGCCGAGAGCGTCGTAGACCCAGATCTTGGCATCGGACGCAGAGTTGTTGCGCTTCGCGTAGCAGTACGTGGTCGGCTTGCCGCGGGCGTCGGTGACGACCGTCGACAGTTGGCCGTTGTTCTGGCACGCCGGCACGAGGCCGGTGTTGAACTGCCACGAGTAGGTCAGTAGCCCCGTTGCTGAGTTGTCGAGGCGTGCCCCAATAGTGGCGACTTCGGCTGATGCGGTGTTGTAGGTGATCTCGGTCGTCGGCGCTGCGCCGGACTGGTTGACGGGCTGGGTGATCTTCGACAGCCGCGGGGCGCCGCTGGCCGCCACGTATTCGTAGGTCGTGGCGTTGCCAGCCGCGTCGCTCGAGCTGGTCAGGTTGCCGTCGGTGTAGGCGTAGTTCCATTCGCGCACGCCAGGTCCGCTGACGTCCGCGGTCGCGATCTTGGTGATGACCTCGCCGGTGTAGGTGGGCGTGTACGTGCGGCCGGCGGAGTCGATGAACTGCGAGACCTTCGGCGGGTAGGACGGGAGGCCGGAATACTGGGCCTCTATCTGGTTGTTCGACCGGTCACGCAGGTAGCGCATGTAGGTGTTTCCGAAGATGTCCGGCTGTCCGAAAACGTACTTCGACTGGTTCTGCCTAAAGGTGAGGGTGAACTCTGCCCCGCTCTGGGTCAGATCGGCGCCCGCACCCCCGACGGGGGTGCTGAACTTGTTGTAGTCCGGGCTCGCCGGGTTGGAGGACTTGCGGACGAACGAGCCGATGACGGTGCCACCGGGGCCGTGGAAGTCGTACCGGTACTCGGTCTTCTTCTCCAGCCAGACGTCCGGCCCGATGGAGAGGCTCCACCGGGGGCCGAGGGGACCGGTCTCGACGCCCTGGGAGTTGTAGGTGCGCTGCAGGGTGAAGTCGAGGCCGACGCCAGCGACGTCGATGTCGGCGTTCTGCACGACGACGTTGCCGTTGCGGTTGTTGACCGACAGGCTCATGCGGTCGCCGAGGGGGCGGTCGGTCATGGAGTACCAGGACTGAGCGCCGGTGTCCGGGGTGAACGTCACCGAGAGCTTCGGCTGCTTGTCGAGACCAATGGTGGGGCACGTCGTACTCACGACCCCCGAGCAGAAGACCCGCTTCTGAGCCGGGTCGGTCGGGTTAGGAGCTGCCAACGCGAAGACCTGACGGTTGTTGTAGACCTGTCGTGTCGCAAACGGCTGAGTCTCCGGCCCGACGTGGCGGCCTGCCCAACCATTGACGATGTTGGTCACATCAGCGCTCTCGAGGCCTGCGTTGCAAGACGAAGCGCCCCGGAAGCTCACCTGTGTCGCGGTGAACCGCGGGTCGGTGCTGTAGGTAGGGCGTGTGTTCCATGTCCAGTTCGGGCCGTCTCCGCTGACCACCGAGTAGATGTTGGTCGGCTGGGCGGTGCAAGAGGCTGCGGAGATCTGCCACAGCGTCAGGTACGCGCGTGTGACGGTTGCGCCGAGGTATTCGTTGTAGGAGAACGCCATCAAGGCCTCGTTGCGGCCGCCGGCCGCTCCGACGGTCAGAGTGGTCGCGTTCGTGTAGGAAGTGTTGGGATTGCCCTCGCTGACATAGCCCGTGCCCAGGCGATTGACCGAGCTGATGTCCGGGTCGATCGTGACCGGGTACTGCGTGGATTCGGCGTTCAGGAAGTCCATGGCCGGCTTGAGGGTCAACCGCCAGGTCTCACCGTCCTGGGTGAGTTCGGCGTCGACTGCTGCCTGGTTGGCGGGAAGGCCGTTCTCGTCGACCTGCGCGTCCCACATCATCAGCGGCGCCGATTGCGCAACCACAACCCCGTCAGCGTCCTTGAAGATCAGCACGCCGTCGACGAGCTCAGCGGTCAGGCCCGGAGCGGAGAAGTCGAACACATACTCCGGCGCGACCGCGGGGGCCGCCTCAAGCAGTACGTGAGCCGCGAACCCCGTCGACCCGACGCCTACCCGGACGGAGTCGGCGGCCGGCGTCACTTCGTTGATACGGAAAGACGCCGGCTCGACCGCGGTGGCGCCGTCGGTGGGCGCCTCCGGTGACACCTCGGGGGAAGGCGAAGGCGCAGGGGAAGGCTCTTGCTCGGGAGTTGCGGGCGCCGACGGTTCCGAAGTGACCTCATATGTCGCCACCGAACCGTCGACCGTCGGTGCTGCGAGCTCGAGCTGCGGCAGGCCCAGCGCAATGGACGCGCCGCTGTCGAGCGTCAGCGAAGCCAGCGATCCATCGCCCGTTGCCGAGAGCGAGACCTCATCAGTCGTGGCCGTCGGTTCGAGGCGTTCACCAGCCTCGCTCAGGTCTGTGTTAATCGGCACCAGGTCGCCGTCAGCGTTCTCCGCTCGGGTCGGCGTCTGCGTGGTGTCGCGGGTGAATGTTCCGTCGGGGTTGGCATAGAACGTCTCATACTCGGTGCGAAGCGACTCGACCTCGATCTGCTCCCCCGATTCCTTCGCCGCCGCGAGCGCTTCACCCAGCGCAGACGAGTTGCCTGGGACGGTGTTCTCGTTGCCGGTGGAGTCGAGCGCCTCCACGTCCTGGAGCTCGGCGCGACGTTCCTCGTCGGCGTCAGCAGGGTCATAGGCCTGCGCGGGGAAACCCAGCAGGCTCAAGACCAGCGCGACGATCAGAGCAGGGACGAGACGAGCGACCAACCGACCGGACATTCCGATACCTCACGCAGTGCCGCCCACGGCTCATCGCCGTCGTACGGCCATCATCACCGGCGGTTGCTTCACCGTTGTGAGGCAAGTAGTACATGTGCTGCGGATCACCCCGCACAGTTTTCTCAAAAGATTCACCGACAAACTTCTCAAGATCACGACCTCGATCGTTGTCGCACGAAGCCCGCGACCGTGTGATCGCGGGCTTCACGGCGAGGCGGATCGCCGTTGCTCGAGCGAGGCGGATCGCTCGAAGTCTGTGGTTCCTGCACTTACGGAGTCTGTAAGTACGGAACTTTGTAGTGAGTCGTTCTACGGGAGTCGCAGTGATGCCCGGAGTTCGGCCTCGGTCGCTCCACTGAGGTCGCCTGCGCGCTCGCGCAGGAGGTCGATGCCGAGCCGGATGAGGGTGTTCTCGGTGATCCGGTGACCTGCGCCGGCCCTGCGCCGGTTGAGGTCACGGGCGATCGTCGTCAGCTCGGCGTACTGGTCCGCGCTGAGGCGGGTTTCCTTGCGCTCGAGTTGGTCGAACCCCACTCCCCCAGCCACTCCCCTACTGGCGACAGGAGCTGATCGTTCCGGCGGCCGCGTTGCGGCCTTCTTTGCCTCTGGGGTCTTCTTAGGCGACTTGTCGACTTTCTTGGTCGCCGCGGCGGCAGTGCTCGGGACGACAGTCGGTGTCGGTGGTGCGGCGGGGGTCTCGGGAGCCTTGTCGAGCGTGGGAATCATCGAGGCGAAGTCGCGCCGTGCCATCAGGAAGCCACCTTCTCGTTGGCGAACTGGGTAAGCAGCTCGGAGTTGACCTTGCGGAAGTCCTCGACGGCCCTCAGCGTGCGTTGGTCATGCGGGTACTGGGTCACGACCTTGCCTTCAAGCGGAGCGAGCGTGTGCACCTTGTATGTCCGGATGAAGGCGCGGAAGCGCTTGAGTCCGGTCTGGTCGAGGAGTCCGGCCGCATCGCTGGCATCGGCCGGCGTCCGGGGGTCGACCTTGTTGAGCAGGACCCGGTAGTCGACACCGCTGGGGGCGATGACCTGGCGGACGGTTCGCACGACGGGTCCGAGCGCCAAGGGGGTCGGTTCGGTGGGCAGGATGACGAAATCTGCGTTCTGCAGCACCGTGGTCAAGACGTCCTCGGCCTCGAGACTTCCGGGGGTGTCAACCAGGATCACGTCGTACGGCAGGTCGCGCATGCTGGCGAGCTGCGCCGGATCGGTGCTGGTGGTGAGGTCGAACGGGATGCCTGCACCTTGCTCGGCCTGCGTCGCCCAGAACTCGGCTGATGCTTGCGGGTCGACGTCGACGACTAGGACGCGAGAGCCTGCCTCGTGGGCGACGGCGGCGAGGTTCATGGTCACGGTCGTCTTCCCTACTCCCCCCTTCTGGTTGGCAATGGCGATGATGCGCATGTCTGTTCCTCCGTGAGTTACAGGGTCTGTGAGTTTGTGAGTCTGTATGTTCCAAAGTCCGAAAGCCTGGCTCTTTCGTACTTTGGATCTCTGTCAGTCTGTGACTTGCAGAGCACGTGACTCCGATACTTTCGAAGTCTGTAACTCTCAGACTACGGGAGTCTGTACGTCGAACGACATCGACACGCCGAGCTCGCGACTTCCGCAGTTTGGAAGTTCGCGAGTCCCGAAGTTACATAGTTACAGACTTCCCGAGTCTGTAACTATGTGCGCCGACGGGGCCCGAGCCCAGCGGACTAGGAGAGCGGGGGAGTGGGGGGAGTGGGGCGCCGCCCTCCGTGGCAGCGCCCCACCCGGTCTTAGACCGTCTGGTTGCTCGCGGCGTAGTCCTCGACGTCGGAGAGGTTGTATCCGAGCGACGCGAGGTATCGCAGGTAGCGGCCGGTGGTGGACTCCTCGCCGTTGCCGCGCCAGGCATTGTCACTGGCGCGGTGCTCGTAGGCGGCGAGGATCAGCCCGAGCGTGATGACCTGGGCACGCTTGTCGCCTGCCTCCTCGGCCAGCGCGGTCAGGGCGGGGGAGTGGCCGTAGATCGCGGCCTCGACCCCGAACCAATCGGCGGCGATGCGGTTGGCGTCGGCCTCACCCAGCAGGTGAGCGTCGTGGGCGTGCGCCACGGCAACGAACGTCCAGGCGCTCGCGGGTGCGGTCTTGCGGCTCAGGTACGTCTTGACCCACTCGCCCCGGACTTCGCGGGCGGACTTCCACGCCTTGTTGTTGTCGATGACGAGGCGACGGGCGATGCGGTCGGCTTCGCGCTGCTCCTCGGACTTCTCGTCGGCGGGAACCGGTCGGCTCTGCTTGTCGTACCACTCCTGGGAGGTCAGGTGGCCGTGCTCGGCGGGGGACAGGCACACCGCTTCGGGCATCCACTCGACGGTGATGGTGACGGCGGCGAAGCGGGCGTCGGCGTCGTCCTCGTCGGTGGGCTCGTTGCCCTCGGGCCATTCGACGTCGCCCCAGCGGTTGACGTCGAGGACGGTGCCGTCGGGCTCGGTGTAGGTCTCGACCTCGGTCAGGTAGACCGCGTGGCCGGGGCAGTCGGCGTGTGCGATGGGGTCGAGGTCCTGGCCCTCGGTGTCGCGCAGGGTGTCGACGGCCTTGGCGTCCTGGTTGTAGCGGGGGCGGGCGTCGATGACCCTCACGCCCTGCTCGGTCAGGGCGGCGATGACCGGGGCCTTGGCCTCTGCCTCGGCGCGGGCGTCCCGGGCGACCTGGGCGACGTGCTCGAAGCGGCCTTCGTTCGCGGCGGCGACGAGGGCCTTGACGGTCTCGACGTCGTCCTCGAAGTCGGCGATGACGGCCGCCTGATCGAGGCTCAGGTCGTAGCGGTCGGTGGCTTTCGCGGCCAACTCGGATGCGCCCACGGCGAGGCGGGCGTCAACGTCGGCCCTCTTGGTGTGGGTTCGCTTCGCGATCTGCCCGGACGTGAGCCCGAGGAGGCTCAGCTGACGGGCGACCTCGATGTTCTCACCGGTGGTGAGTCCGGCTCGGTGCTCGTTCTCGGCGTGCTGGGTCAGCAGCCGCTCGATCGCCTCGGCGTCACCGTCAGTGTCGCTCGGGACGAGGATCACGGGCACGGTGTCGAGTCCGGCCTCGATCGCCGCGTGGGTGCGGCGGTGACCGAACCGGACGCGTGCGCCCTGCTCGGTCTGGGTGGCCACGATGGGTTGCAGCACGCCGTGGGTCTTGATGGATCCGACGAACTCCTTGGTCAGGCGCAGATCGCTGCGCACGTTGACGTCGACCAGCAGCGTGCGCGGGTCGATCTGCGTGACCGCCGTGGCGGTCTGGGTGTTCTGGCTCATGACGAACCTCTCCGCACCGAAGGATGGGCCGTGGGACTCCGCCGTCCCGACCGTTTTTCGCCCCCTCCGGGCAAGAGGAATCCAAAGGCCGCTATGGAGCGTGGAGCGTCAACCCGTAGGGCGGTGCGGTCGTGTGGGAGTGAGGAAATAAGCGAGCTTGCGAGCGCCGAGCGGGAGCACGGGCGTGCCGCCGGCGAAGCCGGTTGCGTGGAGCGCGAGCGGCCGACGATGGATCGTTCCGGAGGGGAAGAAATCAGCTGGCAGAGCGCCGTCGTAGGCGGCTCCGTGGCACCGCGCAGCGGTGAGGCTAGTGTCCCGGCGCACCGGGAGATGTCATTTGCGCACGCCTCGGAAGAGAGCGATCGCACGAACGAGAACCCTTCCGCCCACACGAACCCGAGCCAAGAGCCATTCGCCGGCCGTGGCAGCGATTTTCGCGGCACTGCGAGCCGTCGATGTTGAGGCATCCCAGACGACCTCACTGCTGCTAGTCGAGACTTGCCAGACGACCTCGGCTCCGTCCCGGCCGACACTCGTGACGCTCACGAGGCGAGACTTCCCGTCGCGCAGAACTTCGTACCCGAAGGAACTGATGTCCTTCACCTGCGACCCGAGGACCGAGGTCGCCGCCCGCACGCCTGCCCGCCAGACCCGACGAAGCCGACGCCACTCGCGCCAACGGTCCAACGCGGTCTGGGCCTGACGACCGCGGGCCGGCACTCCCTCGAGCACAGCCGTCATCGCAATCTGGCCGAGCCAGACGTACCAGTCGGGCAATTGCGCCGCCTTGCGGACGTGTGCGAGCTCGAGCAAGAGCTCCGCACGGCGGGGATGGTCCGACGGGTAGAGCACGCAGATGAGTCGGGTGACGATGACCGGGATGGCCCCGGCGACGAAGAGCATCGTCATTGCTGCGACAAGCGCGCCCCAGGACGGCGGGAGATTGTTCATGGATTCGCCAGCTTCGGTCTGGCGGACGTCGCCGCGGCTCGTGCGCGGCTCGCAGCGGGAGCGGCTGACACGAAGGACGAGAGATAGGCCTTGCCGTGATCGGTAAGGCGGTAATAACGGCGAGTGCGTTCACCGGTCTCGCGGTTCGTGTCCCACCCGTCGGTCAAGTAGCCGGCCTCTAGGAGCTCGGACAGGAACGGGTACATCGATCCCGGGCCGACGCGAGAGTTCTTGGAGAGCTCGTAGCCCCACAGCTGCGCGTCAGGCGTCGCGAGCATCGTGGTCGCAATGGCGACCCGAGCCTGGGTCCGACGCTTATTCATGGATCGAAGGTAGCACGAGGATGACCCTTAGCCGATAGGTCGGCTAAGGGTCATCTGACAATCACCCGGTGGCCGCCGGGTCGAAGGCGATGATGTGGGCGCCGAGCTGGTCTTCGAGCATGTCGAGGAGTGTGTAGGCGTCGTCGGGGTCTGGCGGTGGGGGAGGGGCGGGCCCGTAGCGGCCGAGTGTCTGTCCGTGGTCGACCAGGCGCACGATGCCGAGCAGTGCCCACCAGGCGCGGCGCTCGTCGCGGTAGCGGTCGAGCTGGTCGCGGATCTGCTCGAGCACACCGAATCGTTCGGCGAGGAGTTGCAGGTTCGCCGGGCCGAGGACGTAGCCGGCAGGGGTACGTCGGGCGAGGCCGAAGGCTTCGAGGACCTCGAGGGCGTCGTAGGTGGTTTGCACGCCGAGCCTGGCGTCGTGCGCGAGGTCGCGGCCGGAGATGGGGGAGTCGACTTGCCGCAGGGCGGCGTAGGCGAACGTGGCTGGTAGGCCGAGCTCGCGGAATGCCGCTGGCACGGCGGTGATCTTGCCCTTGCGCCACGGGCGTTCGTGAGCGGCCTCCACGTGGTTGTCGGGGATCTTGAGGATGTAGCCGTGAGCGCGGACGCCGGCTGCTGGTTCGACGAGGTCAATGAGAGCGTCGTCCTCAGCGAGGAGCCGTCGCAGGACCTTGCCGACGGTGGCTTGGTTGAGACCGGTGGCGATGGCCAGTGATCGGTTTCCAAACTCGATGAGCTCGCTGCCGGTCTTCTGTGCGGCTTCGGCGAGCGCGTAGAGCACAGCGCGTGCAGCGAGGTCGTCGCGGCGATCCTGGTCAAAGACCAGGTCGACGGCGTTCAGCCACGTGCGGACGTACCCGTACAGGGCCCCCGCGTGTGTCTTTGGCCCCCTTGTGGTGCCTACGCGGACAGGTTTCACCTGTGTGGTTTCGCGGCGGCGTTTTTCGAACGCCACGGCGCTGTGCCAGTCGCGGGTCAAAGCTGCCCGACGGTTGGCCCGGCTGTAGCGGCCGTACATGGCCGCGAGGCCGGGCCAGGTGCCGTTCTCGACGCGCACGACCAGGTCCTTGAAGTCCCATCCGGCTGCGACGGCCGACCAGACGACCGCCTGGCGGGCTTCTGAGGGTGAGGCGTAGCGGGCCGGGTCGTACTGGCCCGTGCGTGCAATCGCCGCGTAGGTGTCGTCTGGGGCGTTGTGCCGGCCGCGGGGGCGCAGCTGGGTCACGGTGGCGTGACCTGCGTCCGTGGCGCGCTCAGGGGAGCTATGAGGGCGTTCGGCGTGCTCGGCGACGAGCCTCCGCCAGCTGGCGTCGGTGGTGCCGGTCTGGGTGGCCTCGTAGGCGGCCGACAGGCTGCCGTGGAGGCGCTGGTGGCCACCGGTCTTGTGGCGGCCTCCTGGAGGACGGATACAGCCCGAGTCGATACCGAGCATCGGCTGGGGATCCATGGTCGGGAGGGTCGCGGCGAGGCCGCGGGCGAGTGCGGAGGCTTCGGGGAAGGGCGCTGGCGTGGCCAGGGGCACGTAGACGTGGACGCCGCCGTTGGGGGACTCGTCGGAGAACCAGCGGGCGCCGGAGTGCTCGAGCAGTCGGGTCACGGCGTCGAGGTCGGCGGCCACGGCGGCGCGGCCGCCGCGGCTGGTGTCGAGGTCGATGCAGAACGTGCGGGCTGCGCCGGCGGTGTCGTAGATCAGGACGGCTGCGGGCTGGTTGGGCAGCTGCTCGGTGACGGTGCGCTCGTAGCGTCGCGGGTAGGTGCGGCCGCCGTCGCGGGAGACGCGCATGCGGCCTCGGCCGGCGATCTCGCTGGCGAGGGCGCGCCAGGCGTCGGCGGGATCAGTGGACCGCGGATCTCGCTTCTGAGACACGCCGGGGTCACTTGCAGTGTCAACTGCAGGGTGCCGGTGTATGGTGAGATCACTCCTTCCACTCTTTGCCGTGTGGGAATGGGTAACTGCCTCACCCGGACGCCAATCCGGAGGGCACTACAAAGGGCCGGTTGCCTAACCGGTGAATATCCCGCTAGATCTCGTAGCCGCCAAGCAGAGAAGATCTAGCCTCAGCTTCCGAACCCCGCCTCGCCAAAGGCGGGGTTCGCTGCGTTATGCGCTGGTCGCCAACGGCAACTCCTCGAAGAAGTCCGCGGCCATGGGGCCGTCGTAGAACTCGGGTCGACCGTCTGAGTCGATGCGCGTTTCGTGGACAAGCGCATCGATGAGACGACCTTGGGTCAGGCCTCGAGCGTTTGCCAGCAGCTCGAGCTTGTCCTTGGTGGTCAGGTCGATGTGTGCGTTGAGGGGAAGGGTGCTCTTGCCCTCGCCGCGGACTCGGCGAGCTCGACTGACGTCGCCGGCCTTGCGCGCTCGAGGGGCTGGGATGGGTTCCAGCAGGAGGTCGACGATGCGGCCCTGGCCCACGCCGATGGCGTCTGCCAGCTGGTCGATCGTGTGCTTGACC
>NZ_BAAAME010000008.1:14105-22548 GCF_039529015.1 Aeromicrobium alkaliterrae | reverse complement strand
TCTGCGGCTACCGTCAGTCCTTCGAACACGTGCGATCGAACAAACGTTCTAGGGTGCGCGGGTGGGGATGAACCCGAGCCGCTTCGACCGCTGGCCAAAGCCGGACCGGGTCCGGCACGTCTGGGTGTTCGGCCCCGCGCGTGCCGATCGCCCGCACCAGGGGCTCGTGCTCGAATGGAAACGCGATGGATACGACTGGGCGGCACGGGTGGTCTGGGTCATCGACAGAGACGAGACCGCCGCCGACGAACCGCCGTACGTCGTGGCTTGGGTACCGCGCCGGCTTCTCGATCCGGTCCGATCGGACCCGAACGAGACGGGTCCTCACCGATCGCGTCGATAGGGCTGACGCTCGCTACTCGCAAGGCAATTCACAGGCTGGCACTTCGAGCTGCCTTGAAGCTCGAACCGGTGGAGGAGGTTGCGCAGGCCCAGTTCGATGACGCTCGCATACGCGCAGCGAGCGCCGATTGCCGCCGGGATCTCGACCTGCGTTATGCCGCGCTAGGCGCGAATACTTCGAACGATCGCTGCCACGGTCTCGACCGGACTCACCGGAAGCAGTCTGCTGACCTGCATACGGGCCGGAAGGTGCTGCTGTCAGGCCAGGCCGAGGCCGCGGCCCAAGTCTTCGTGCAACTGACGGAGTCGGTCGACGTCGACCGAGTAGAGCCGCCGCCGCGTGTCAGGTTCCTCCCGTGGCGGGTGCACAAGAAGCACGCCCAAGTCCTCGAGCACGGCGAGGTGAAGCTGCAGGTTCGACCTTGTCACGCTCAGCCGAGCGGCAAGCTCGGTCTGCGTAGCCCGACCGTCGACCAGCAGCGAGCGGATGGCGGCCGCCTTGACTCGGTTGCCAAGTGCGTCAATCGCGACGCCGACTCCCGCAGGGAGTTCGGGACGGGCGACGCTCGGCATGTGGGTCATTGTGGTGACCGCCAGGACCACCGCATACTAGTGCCACATTAACCGGCACTAGGAGAGTGAATGGGAATCCAGGTCACCGCTCGAGGAACGCTTCTCGCGAAGCCCGAGTCAATCGTGGCCGACCGGGGAGACGTCGCCGCCGTCATGTTCGGCACCCGCCAGGAGGTCCACCACGAAGGCCAGGTCGTAGTGTTCGAGACCGTCCCGACCGCCGAACTTGTGTGCACCGGGGCCCTCGCGGCGGAGCTGCTGCACCTCAAGAAGAGCGACGTCGTCGACGTGCGCGCCACGATGACCGTCAATTGCAAACTGTCTGACGTCACCGACCGCTTCGCTCGTGGCTCCGTCACCTTTCACGCCGAGACGGTGGACCTCGCCGAAGGCAGGATGACGGCATGAATCTCGCGTGTGCCGCCGCGGTCGCCAGCGCCCTCATCGCCATCACGGGATGCAGCCTCGTAGATCCGGCCGAAGAGACGGTGTCGGCAGAGGTCGTCGCGGTCGAGCGAGTTGTCGACGGAGACACGGTCTGGGTCACGACCGCGACCGGACAGTCCGAGAAGATCCGCATCCTCGGGATCGACACCCCCGAGCTTTCGCCGCCGGCCGAGTGCTGGGCGGCCGAAGCGACCGCCGCGCTCTCACAATCACTCTCGCGGGAAGGCATCACGGTCCAGCTCGTGACTGATCCAATGGCCGACGACCGTGACCAATACGGGCGCCTCCTGCGATACGTCGAGGTCGACCAGGTCGACGTCGGCCTCCAGCTCGTCGAGCAAGGTCATGCCCACCTCTACCGCGACGCCGACGATCTCACCCGCACCGACGCCTACCAGGACGCCCGGAAGACCGCGCAAGACGAGCAGGCCGGACTCTGGGCAGCCTGCGACCGCTGACGCCTTTGTCACGGCGCCCATGCGCCCACTCCCTACGGGACCAAGACCCACACTCGCCCCTCACGGACCGACGTCGCCTCCTGGCACAACCTGCGGTTCAGCAGCCTTCGCGAGCGCTCGCAGTCGCTTGGCTTCGCTGAGGGACAGGCCCGGCACCCACTCGCCGATTTCGGACACCGGGACGTGCTCATCACGCGTCAGCCTCAACACCGCCTTGCCAGCGTTTAGGTCCAGCGAGCGAACCAGTTCGTCACGCTCCTCCAGCGCGATGGCCGCCTCAACGCCGAGCGCGGACCTGCGCTTCTCAGCCGCCGCACGCTCGCGACGCAGTACTTCCTGAGCCTCAAGCGCATTGGTTCGCGCCTGCTGCCGGATCGATCGACTCATGACCTTCTCCTCGCCTCGGGGTGCGTTCGCTCCGCAAAGCCCTGCGTGCCTGCTCGGTGATCATCTGACTTCAAATAGCTCGTCACGCACTCTGAGCCCAGTCGCCCACAGTCATCGCTTCCCGCCGGCACTTCTTGATCCGATCCACGGATCGCATCGCCCCGAACCCCGATCGCATCCACCAACCTCCACACACCTCTTGCATCTCTGGTAGTTGAACGTCACACCACCGATCACCGAGGGGCGATTCGGGGCCGTGTGGGCCATGACGATGTCAATTCACAAGTTGACCGCGGGGTCGGGGTACGACTACCTGACCCGCCAGGTCGCGGCGATGGATACGACCGAGAAGGGTCACACATCACTGGCGACGTACTACACCGACCACGGTGAGACCCCCGGCCAGTGGATGGGCTCGGGGATGGCCGGCATCGACGGCCTGGCCGCGGGCGACCCGGTCACGGCCGAGCAGATGAAGGCGCTGTTTGGGTTCGGATCCCACCCGTTGGCCGACTCCAGGATCGCCCAGCTGGCCGACTCGGCGTCGACCGCCGACGTCAAGCGGGCCCGCCAGCTGGGAACGCCGTACAAAGTCCATGAGGCGGACGTCCCTCCGTACCGGATCGAGGTCGCCCGGCGCCTGGAGGACCTCAACGTCGCCGAAGGGCGGCCGCGCGAAGCGGTCGTCTCACTCGAGGAGCGTGCACGGATGCGCACCGAGGTGGCTCGCGAGTACTTCGTGCGCGAGCACGGCCGCGAGCCAGCCGATGCGCGCGAGCTAGCCTCCGCCGTGGCTCTGTACTCCCGACCCAAGACCACCGCGGTGGCCGGGTACGACCTGACCTTCTCGCCGGTCAAGTCAGTCTCGGCCCTGTGGGCGGTCGCCGATCCGTCGACGTCGGCAGTGATCGAACGGGCCCACAACGCCGCCGTCAAGGACGCGCTGGCGTTCATCGAACGGGAAGCGCTGTACACCCGCACGGGCACCAACGGTGTGCGCCAGGTCGACGTCCGCGGCCTGGTGGCCACGGCGTTCACCCACCGCGACTCGCGTGCCGGAGATCCCGACCTCCACACGCATATCGCGATCGCGAACAAGGTCCAGACCGCCAAGGGTGGCAAGTGGTTGGCCATCGACGGGCGACTGATGTTCCGGGCCACCGTCGCCGCGTCGGAGACTTACAACACCGCCCTCGAGCGTCACCTTGAGTCCTCGCTCGGTGTGCGTTTCGAGGACCGCGAGAACACCGACCGGCGCAAGCGGCCGGTGCGCGAGATCGTCGGGGTCGACGCCCGTCTGAACGAGCGCTGGTCGACCAGGCGCCAGAGCATCGAGGAACGCCGTGACGTCCTGGTCGCGAAGTTCCACGCCGACCATGGCCGCCCTCCGTCTGCTGTCGAGGCCGTGCAGCTCGCCCAGCGCGCCACCCTCGAGACGCGCGACGCCAAGCACGAACCTCGCTCGATGCCCGAGCAGCGTGCCCAGTGGGCCGAACAGGCCACCGATGTTCTCGGTGTGAGGCGCCTGGAGCAGATGGTCACCACGGCGCTTCGCCCAGCGCCGTTGTCGGCGCAGGCCGCCGCCGATCGCCGCGTCGACGCGGCGTGGATCGAGCGCGTCGCCGGACGCGTCGTGGAGGGTGTGCAGGACCGTCGCAGCACCTGGAACCGTTGGAACCTGATCTCCGAGGCGCAGCGACATGTGCGCCGTTCCGACGTGCGGGCCGACCACGTCCAGCACCTCGTGAACCTCGTGGTCGACCAGGCGATCGCCACCTGCCAGCCGTTGGGCGTCGTCGACGACTCAGTCCCGGAACCGGAGCAACTCCAGCGACATGACGGCGCCAGCCAGTACACCGTCGCGGGTGCCGCGCTGTTCACCTCGCCGTGCATCCTGGCCGCTGAGCAGCGCATCGTCGAGGCCGCAGGCCTCCACGACCGGCACCGCGTGGCCCCAGTCGACGTCGACCTCGCGCTCCTGGAAAGCGCCGCCGACGGAGTCGAGCTCAACTCTGGGCAGGCCGCGATGGTGCGGGGCATGGCCACCAGCGGCTCCCGCGTCCAGCTGGGCATCGCCGCCGCCGGCACCGGCAAGACCACCGCGATGCGGGTGCTGACCCGCGCCTGGGAGACCTCCGGCGGCAGCGTCATCGGCCTGGCGCCGTCAGCGGCTGCCGCTGCCGCGCTGCGCGAGCAGACCGGCACGACGACCGACACCCTCGCCAAACTCGTCGACTCCCTGCAGCGCGGCACGGGAGGCGCCCTAGTCGACCAAATCGGCGCAGGAACCCTCGTGGTGATCGACGAAGCCGGCATGGCCGACACCCTGAGCCTGGACACCGCGATCACCGCGGTGCTCGAGCGCGGCGCCTCGGTGCGCCTCATCGGTGATGACCAGCAGCTGGCCGCCATCGGTGCCGGCGGCGTCCTGCGCGACATCGGCGACCGGCACGGCGCGCTCAAGCTCGCCGAGCTGATGCGCTTCTCCGACCCGGCCGAGGGCGCGGCGACCCTGGCGCTGCGCGAGGGTCTGCCCGAGGCTTTCGGCTACTACTTCGACACCAAGCGCGTCCACGTCGGCGACGTCGGCACGTTGACCGACGAGATCTTCACTGCCTGGCGCAGCGACCGCGCTGCCGGCAAGGACGCGGTCATGCTGGCACCCACCCGCGACCTGGTGGCCGAGCTCAACGCCCGGGCACGGGTCGCGCGCCTGGGCGACACCGGCTCGACCGGCGACCGCGAGCTGCGCCTGGCGGACGGCAACAGCGCC
The DNA here is from genome assembly GCF_039529015.1 of Aeromicrobium alkaliterrae. Lineage (NCBI taxonomy): Bacteria > Bacillati > Actinomycetota > Actinomycetes > Propionibacteriales > Nocardioidaceae > Aeromicrobium > Aeromicrobium alkaliterrae. The sequence goes on along the minus strand of NZ_BAAAME010000008.1, from coordinate 17,568 downwards.
TCGGTCGGTGACGACGTGCTGACCCGCAGCAACGATCGCCGGCTGAGGATCTCGGCCACCGACTGGGTCAAGAACGGCGACCGGTGGCGCGTCGATGAAGTGCGCGGCACGGCACTGTCGGTGCGGCACGTGGAGACCGGTCTGCGGGTGCTGCTCCCGGCCAACTACGTGGCCGAGCACACCGAGCTGGGCTACGCCTCGACCGTTCACACTGCCCAGGGAATCTCGGCCGACACGATGCACGGGCTCGTGACCGGCGACCAGACCCGTCAGCAGCTCTACACGATGATGAGCCGCGGCCGCCTCGAGAACCACGCCTACGTCGTGGTCGCCAGCGATGGCGACGCCCACGGACTGATCCGCCCCGAGGCAATCCGGCCGCCCACGGCCGGCGACGTCCTGACCCAGGTCTTGGCCCGCGACGAGTCCCCCCGCTCGGCCACCACACTGATCGCGGAGGCCAACGCCCCGGAAGCTCGCCTGCAGATGGTCGCCGCGAAGTACGCCGACGCCATCTACGTCGCCGCCGCGGACCTCCTCGGCAACGACGTCGTGGCCGGTATCGAGACCCAGGCCGAGGTCCTCGTTTTCGGCCTGGTCGACGAGCCGGCATGGCCGGCACTGCGTTCCCACCTGGTGCTGCTCCAGGCACAGGGAGCCGACGCGATCGGCGAGCTCGCCGACGCCGTCGCGGCGCGTGACATCGAGTCGGCCGACGACCGGGCCGCGGTGCTGGACTGGCGCCTCGACCCCACGGCTCGGCGCGGCGCCGAGCCGGGGCCGCTGCCGTGGCTGCCGGCCGTCCCCTCCCAACTCGCCGACGACACCGGCTGGGGCAAGTACCTGGGGTCGCTTGCCAATGAGATCCAGAAGGTCGCCGGCGAGGTGCACGCTGCCACCGCCGAGGCGGACTCCCCGGCCTGGGCGCGTCACGCCCGCCTTTCGCCCACCACGGCGATCGCCGGCGACATTGCCGTGTGGAGGGCCGCAACCGGCGTCGACGAGGCCGACCGGCGGCCGACCGGGCCGCGTCAGATGCAGAAGGCAGCGGTCCTATATCAGCGTGAGCTCGACACCCGCTTGGACGCAGGTCGCCGCCCGGCGATGGACGAATGGGGGCCGGCGATCCATGCGCTGCACCCGCGCTCGGACTCCTTCACTCCACTGCTCGCTGAGCGCCTGGCCGCAATCAACCGGTCCGGCGTCAACGCCGCCGACCTGCTCGGCCGCGCGGCCGCGGAAGGGCCGTTGCCCGACGAGCACGTGGCCGCAGCGCTGTGGTGGCGCATCGCCCGGCACCTGTCGCCGGCCGTCGCAGCCGAGCAGAACTCCGGCGACGGCCAGCTGGCACCCGACTGGGCCGACCTCCTGCACGAGCACCTCGGCGTCGAAGAGGCGTCCAACGTGACGTCGTCGCCGTGGTGGCCGACGCTGGTAGCCACGGTCGACCAGGCGCACGAGCGTGGATGGCCGGTCGAGCAGCTGCTCGACTTCGCCAAGACCAGCGACGTCGAGGACCTCGACCTGGCCCAGGCGATGATCTGGCGCATCGCCCTGGTAACCGACCCGCCCCCGGAGCACGACTACGACGTCCCCGAGGAGAACCTGCCGCCCGAGGACCTCCACGAGCTGGACCCGCTCGAGTTCGACCACGACCACGACCACGAGCTCCAGGTCGACGTCGACGAGCTGGACGCCGCGGCTCACGACCGCGAGCTCCTGGAGCCGGCCGGAGCGACCGGGTCGGGTCTGGACCGATTGATCGACCGGGCGTGGGAGCTGCAGGCCTCCCCCGTCCCGGTCCAGCGGATCAACGCGGTCAACGCTGCAGCAGCTGACTACTTCGAGCGCCAGTTCTCCGGCTCGTGGGCGCAGCTGCACGTGCACGAACGACTCGGCGTCGACCTAGCTGGCGACGAGCGATTCCGCCCCGGCTACGCCCCGGCCGGCTGGACCAACCTGGTCGACCACCTGCGCGGCCGGGGCTTCACCGTCGACGAGATGATCGCCGCCGGCGTGGCCAAGGAAGCCTCCAACGGGCGCCTTATCGACCGACTCCGCGACCGCGCCGTCCTGCCCGTCATCACCGACCGGCGCGTCATCGGGTTCGTCGGCCGACGCAACCCCGACGCTACCGACGACCTCGCCGGACCGAAGTACCTCAACTCTCCGGACACTGTGGTGTTCCACAAGGGCGCGCAGCTCTACGGCATCGCCGACGACCACGTGTCCCATGGAGCCGTGCCCGTGCTCGTCGAGGGGCCCTTCGACGCAATTGCCGTCACCATCGCCTCCGGCGCCGCGTTCATCGGAGTCTCCCCGCTCGGCACCTCGACGACCGAGGAGCAGGCCGCCCAGCTCGCCGCCCTGCACCCCACCCCGCTGGTGGCCACCGACGGTGACCTCGCCGGAAGGATCGCCGCCGAACGTGACCTGTGGCTCCTCGCCCCTCACCTGGTCACGCCCAGGGTGGTGCCGATGCCGATCGGTGCCGATCCAGCCAGCATGCTCGAGCAACGTGGCCCCGCGCACCTCGTGGCGCTCCTGCAGCAGCACCGAGACCTCGCCGCGCTTCTCGTCGACGAACGCCTCACCAACCTGCCCGACCCGAGACAACGGAGCACCCAGGCAGCCGAGGTCATCGCCGTCATGGCACCCGAGCAATGGGAAGGGCTCATCGCCACCACCGCTTCAGCTGGAGCGCTGGACGCTGACCAGTTGCGCACCGACGTCGCCTCCGCGGCGCGCGCTTTCAACGGGGACCAGCAGCATTACTGCACCGAGAAGCTCGGCAACATCACTCATGTTCGTCAGTGGCTTGAGGGCCATCAGAGGGCACGCCCGGCCGACCGTTGGGCCGCGCTCGGTCGCTCCCTCGACGGCCGACTGACCACCGGTAAAGACTGGCCGGCAACCGCGACCATGCTGCAGCAGCTCCACGAACAGGGCATCGACGTCGAGAAGATCGCGCGGCAATCTGTCATGTCACGACCACTCGGCACGAACCCCTCACGCGACCTGCGCTACCGCCTCGCCGAACACCTCGACACCTCGCAGAGCCCAAGCACCGCGGTGCCGCGCACGACGCCCGCCCGCCGCCCGCAGGCTCCCCAAGGACCCCAACCGCGGCCAGACCGCGAACCGCGCCGCTGAAACGAAACGCCTTGCTGAGCGGATTATCAACGACGGACCGGTACCAGTCCGCGGCGAGCAGACAGCAGGGCGACGTCCTTCCTCACGTCTGCTGTATGCAGACGACCCACGACGGCGTCCTGGGTCTCCGGGGACCAGTAGATCTGCAGATCTCGTCGTGCACGAGTGATCGCCGTGTAGAGGATGCTGTGAGTGATGTCGTCCTCATTCGCACTCGTGATGACGACCTTCACCGAGTCGTACTCGAGTCCCTGCGCCTTGTGGATGCCGACCGCATACGCGACTTGGAACGGGACAGTGGTCGTATCGG
>NZ_BAAAME010000008.1:0-14055 GCF_039529015.1 Aeromicrobium alkaliterrae | reverse complement strand
GAGTCAGCAACCCACTGAAGATCGAAGTAGCCATCGACGTCGAGTTCCGTGACCGGTCGCTGGAGCTTGATGTCGAACTGGATCCTGGCATCGTCAGCCTCGATAGCAACGATGCTCCCCTTCAAGTTGTTGTGGATGAGGGGTTTGAAGCGATCGGTGTCCGCGAACAGGACCGGATCTCCGACCTTGTAGACGGCAGGACCCCAGGTAACTGAAGGATTAGGGTTGCTGGCTTGCAAGAACCTGTTGATGTTGTTGATGCCGTACAGGCCGTCGTAGTTAAGGGCCAAGATGATGTCGTCAGGCGACCGGCTAGCGAACAGAGACGCATCCAGACTTGTGGAGTACTTGTTTCGAGCAAGCGCTTCCGTGATTCCCTCATCGAGCTTTCGGACTTTCGTCCAGAGCTCTTCCAACGCGTCGTTGGAGCTGCGGTAGGGGGTGATCAGCTCGAAGACAGATGCTGGCGCGATGTAGGACCTGATGATGTTGAACCAGTTTCCGAATCTGATCGACTGGATCTGGAAGACGTCACCCACGAGGACCAACAGCTTGAACTTCGTTGTCTTCAAGACGGTCAAGAGGTCCGTGTTGCTAACGGTCGAGCACTCATCAATCACCAAAAGGTCGTACTCGCCGCTGGGACTGTACTTGTGACTCGCAATCGTTCGAAACGTCGCGTTCGGCGCAACGACTCGGCGACGTAGGTTGTCGACGGCCGGGTGGGTGTTGGCCAGGAAGAGCTTCTTCCTGTCAGCGAAGTAGTTGGCGATGTGGTCCACCATCCGGGTCTTTCCAGTACCCGCGGCACCGTAGACAAGCGCCACCCGAGAGTCGGTGAATAGAGTCGTGAGCGCTTCGCGCTTAGCGTCGTCGTCGACGACATGTGCCGTCGTGCCGAGCCATTGCTCAACGGCGTACATGTAGCCACTCACCCCTGTAGCGGCCTGATCTTGCAATTTCACGACGATGTCGTGCGTCTCGTCTTCGTAGCCTTGTATAAACACATGACCCTTGTCGAGGACAAGGTCTCTCGCGGGACGATGGGAGTGATACAGGCGGGAGTTGTATTCATCGATCAACTCACGCACGTCGCCAAGGTCTTCGAGCTCAGAGATCGGCGTGTACAGGACTCCCTGATCCTCAACGTTGCGATGAACGCGGCGTGCCAAGAGTTCGTGAGTTCGCTCGCTGGGGTCGAGAGTGGTGATCAGGTCCCAGAATCGTGGATTGTGCGCACGAAGCGCGGTGCAGAAGGGCATTTCGTCGAACGGAATGCATCCATAGTCGAGGTTCAAGCTGGACAGCCGGGAATTCGGGGTTGGACTCTTCTGAGCCTTCAGAACTTCGTTACGCATCCGGAGCAGAAGGTAGCGGAGCGTGTTGTGCCCGGGCTTCTTGGCTCGAATGATCCGCCGCGCCTCGTCCATCGCCGGAAAAATTTGAGGCGTCTGGGTGCTCGCCGTCCCACGACTCTTGAACTCGTCGTAGCGCTCAGGGCTGGCATCCACCAGGTCCAACAGGGTCGAGCCAGCGGTCAGGCTCCCCATGACGGATTTGTACTCGGGAGAGTCCGGGCGCACCTTCTTGACGTCGCGTCCAACGATGCGTGCGAAGTGCTCTAGCTCGCAGGGTCGAATCGAAACTTCCCAGTTGCGGATAAGGGTCACGGGCATCTGCTGACCGAAAACCTCGATACTGGCCGCCTGGAGCCCGAGGTTTGCGGAGTAGTTGTCCATGATGTCGATGTCCGTGAATCCCACGATGCGATCGGACTTGCTGACCCGGTTCACGGCCCGGTACAAGGTGACCTCGTAGTAGACGCGGCCGCTCGATACGAAGGGGCGGCACTTGTGGATGTAGTAGCGATCCCATCGGGCAGATGTGGCGCGTCCCGGCTTGTCAATCTGCGCAGCAATCTTGGCGTGGTACTCGGTGAGAGCCGGATCCTGGTCGAGCGGAAAGTCCTCGAGATTGCTGAGGATACTGACGCCGGCTCGGTCATGAGACAACGTGCGGAGACGCACCATGTACGCGTAGTAGCGGAGCATCAGGCGCTCGGATGTGTCTGCATCGAAGGTGTAGTGCGAGACGGATGGCTGAAGCAGCGCGTGGAACTTACTGACGAACCTCAGGTGCCCGTCGGCCTTCACCCATGCGAGTGCCGCCTGGATCGCCTGGTAGTCGTGCTCGGCATCGCCGCGCCCCTCGTGGAGCCGGACCGCCACACCCTCCACGAGGTTTCGCAATTGACTGAGCAGGTTCTGCGAGAGGAGTCCGCGCTGGGTAGCGAGCGACTCGATGTTCGCGTAGATGGCCGAGTCGATGGCCGCGATGTGCTGTTCGACTGTCGCCATTCGAACCTCCAAGGCACCGGCTTTAGCGTCGACGGGCCGGTAGTCGAATAGTAGCGAGGTCGCGTAGAGAGCCACCGACACTCAACCTTGCTTCTGGTGACCGGCCCGGCAGCCACGGACCGAGAGATCAGTCCAGGAGTTCGCCCGTTTGCGTGTCGACGACACTGAGACGGGGCGCGCCTTGTACCGTCGCCGCTTGGTCCGGCTCATTACTCAGTGTTTGGACGTCAGCGGCGTACGCCCGAGTGCGCTTGCGGACCTCGGGATCAGAGACGTGGTTGAGGTACCGGCTTCGCGAGGGCCACGGGGTGTGTTGGCGCTCGCAGTGTGACTGCATTCTGGATCGCATGCGCTCCAGGAATGCCGGCAGGGTGTATCGATGCCACTCCTCGATCAGGTCGCTGCTGAGTGCTTCATGGACCCGGTGCCGTTGGTCGGCCAGCACGGCTATCTCGTGGACGAGGTGTGGGTGGCGTGGCCAGCACGTCGGGATGATGCCAGCCGGATCGAAGACGTACTCGTGGTTGATCCAGGCCGCGACGCGGTCCAACCACTCCCAAAGGTCGACGCGCAGGACGGGGTCGGTGCAGGTCGCCGGCAACCAGGGACGCGGGAGATCTTTAACGTTCCCGAGCGCTGCGATCTCTTCCGGCCGGCCATTGGCAGCAATGGACAGTTCACGATAGGCAAGCCGTACCCGCGGAGGAGGCTTCGGGAACGGCAAGACCAAACGACCGTCTTCGGCTTCCGGAACCTCGCGTGCTGTGGTCACGTGGGTCACCTGCCGAAGCCGCGCCGCTGTGACTCGACCAGGGCTGCGGTGGCGCGGGCTGCGGGGTCGATCCGTTGATGGCGGGCGGACTCGACCTTGGTTCGTGCGGCTTCTTGTGCCCGCAGCAGGTCCCGACCGGGGGCGCCGTCAATGCAGCGATGCAGCTTGGCCAGGACAGGTCGCCCGTTCTCGGCGATGACCAGCGCTTGGCGTTGCTCGAGCTGGCGGATCTCTGCGCCGGTGAGGATGGGGATCTCGTCGCTGCTGCTCGAGCGACCAGCCACCGCGCCGCTCTGCCAGTTGAACCGGGTCACCCGGACTGGGCCAAGCAGGTCGGAGACCTCCTTGTTGAACACAATATCCTTGGAGCCGCCGAACAGAGCCAGAACGTTCGTCAGTCCAAAGAGCGCTCGAGCTTCCTGCTCGCTGAAGACCGCTGCGAGCTGACGCCACGTCTGGGCCGCGTAGATGAAGGACAGGCCGAGTGCGCGCTCGTTGGCCATGCGGGTGCGCAGTGTCGGTAGCGGCGCGGTCGACGGCAGCTCGTCGAGCACCGCCACCATCGGCGGACACAGCCGCCCGTGAGGTGACTTGTTGGCGAGCTCGAGGGCGGTGTCCAGGACGTGTTCGGCCACTGCCGTCATCAGCGGTGAGGCCGATGCGTAGGGGTCTTCGCGGCCGAGGAGATATATCGTGCCGCCGCGACCGATGACGTCGGCGACGTCGGTGGCTCGCCTCCCACGGCCAGGGACGCAGCGGCGACGGATGTCGCCCTGGAAGAACAGCGACATCGCCTGCTGGACGGTCGTCGCCGTGTTTGCTGCAGTGCGCTCATCGCCCCGGAGCGCCCCCTGCAGCAGCCCGTGCCAGAACGGTGCGGCGTGCGGGTGCTCGCGCAGGACCTCCTCCGGCTCGGTCGCTGCACGGGGGTTGGCAACCCACTCCAGGACGTCGTCGAGGTCCCGGCCGCTCAGCGCGGCAGCGTGGAAGAACGCCTGGATGACCTTGGACGCCTCGGCAGCGTAGAACCGTGCCGCGTCGTCGGTGTGCGAGGAGCCCTTGACCGTTCCGGCGGTGAACGCCTTCGCCCGGCGCTCGGCGAGCATCGGGTCGACGCACCTGGCGACCGGGTCGAAGACGAACTCCGGCAGCCCGGGCGCGAGACCGAACGGATCCAGCACCACGCACGGCCGGTCGTCGATCGAGCGGGCGTCGATCGTCAGCATCAGGTCGTCCACCTTGGTCAACGTCACAAGCGCAGCGCCGGGCGCCCCGAGCAACGCCGGCACGAGCACGTCGAGCGTCTTGCCCGAACCCTGCGGGCCGATGACGCCGGTCGTGCGGTCCCACGGCACCCACAGCTCCTTGCCGATGCGTGGCTCATGGGCCTGGCCGAGCTTCCAACCGACCTGCGTCGGGTCGAACGTCTTCATCGCCGTCCCCTTCCGGGCGCGGCGTGCAGATCGGGTCGCACGATGTGCGCGTGCTGGCGCAGGCGGGTCAGACCGAGGACCTGGTCGACCTCGACGGGCGTGGCCATGCCCCTGATGCGCCCCGACCCAAAGCGCCGCAACGTCACCACCGCACCCCACGTGGTGGCCACGAGGACGACCAGCTCGAGGAGGATCACCCAGACGATGACCGCTGTGCCGGAGGCGTGGTTAGCCGGGATCTCGCTGAGCCCTGCGGTCGGACTGCCGGTCAGGATCGCCGGCAGGCTGGTGAAGATCGACCGTGATTCCGGGAACGACCACGGGGCCCCGGAGAACCAATTCGCCACGGCCCTGGCCACGTGCACGGTGATGACCAGCACGAAGCTGACCACGATCACGACCCCCACGGGGATCTCCCACGACCAAGGGTAGGGGTTGGACCGCCTGTCCTGCTGCAAGTTCGCCATACTCCACAAGGCCCAAAACCCGCTTTCGGTGATCACTCCACCACCGGCTCATTAGGCGGGGGCGTCGACATTGCCGACGCGCCAGACCTCGTAGATGTTCTTGCCCGAGGAGCTGTAGGAGAAATTCCCGATGCCCGTCTTGGTGCTGCGAGCGTCGATCGTGGTCTGGGTGGCGGGGTCGTTGACGATCACGACGTGCCCGACCTGGTTGGGGCCCAGGTAGGAGTCCCAGAAGATCAGATCACCTGGGCGCTCCTGGCCAGGCTCCACGCGAAATCCGTTGCCCTGGGCGAGCCAGTCGCGCTGCGTGCCGGCGGTGCGGGGCATGTTGATGCCAATCTGCTTGAAGGCCATCTGGACCAGGCCCGAGCAGTCGAACTCGGCCGGTCCGGTGCCGCCGAAGATGTAGGGCTTGCCGGCCTGGGCGTTGGCCCACGTGAGCACGATCGCCGCTCGAGGGCCAGCCAGTGGCGACAGGCTGGGGTCGCCGTTGCCGTTGCCGTTGCCGCAGTTCTCGACGGCGCCCATGACGGTGCCGCCTCCGTAGGCGTGCGCGTAGGTCAGGACGTCGTTGACGTACCAGTCGGCGTGGTTGTAGGCGAAGATCGCGTCCCGAACGCCTTGCTCTCCCTTGGAGACGCCGCTGGCGGTCAGGTAGTTCGCGGCCGAGTAGATGCTGTCGGCGGCGTTGGTGATGTCGGCGCGTCCGTCGCCGTCGCCGTCGACGCCGTACTTGGCGAACGTGGCGGGCATGAATTGCATCGGTCCCTGGGCGCCGGCGCTGGAGACGCTCGTCAGCGCGCCGTGGCGGGTCTCGATCATCCCGACCGCCGCCAGCAGCGTCCAGGGCATGACGTACTTGTCGGCCGCGGCGACGTAGAACTGGCGCATGTTCTCGGGGATGGGTGCTGCCGGTGTGCTCGCGGAGTGCTTGACCGGAGTGCCCGGTGCGGGCAGGCCGAACCCGATCCCGGCGCTGGCGTCGTCGGCGGCCGGCGGGGGTGCTGCGACGGTCTCGACCGGTTGGCGCCCGTCCAGGACGACGCCCTGGGCGGCCATCCACGGCTTGGGGTCGATCGCCTGGCCGTTCTGTCGGACCTCGAAGTGCAGGTGGGCGCCGCTGACGTCGCCGGTGGCGCCTTCGACCCCGACCGGGGTGCCGGCCTGCACGCTCTGGCCGACCGTGACCGACGGGGTGTGTGCCAGGTGTCCGTAGCGGGTCTGGATGCCGCCGCCGTGGTCGATGAGGACCTGGTTGCCGTAGCCGCCGCGCCAACTGGCCTCGGTGACCGTGCCACCGGCGGCCGCGACGATCGTCTTGGAGCCTGTGGCGACCAGGTCGATGCCGGCGTGCATCTTGTAGACGTTCTGGGTGGGGTGCAGCCGCATCCCGAAGGTGCTGGTGATGCGGTAGGTGCCGGTCATTGGGGGGCGCCAGGCGCCGGCGGTGACCGCGACCGGTCCCCCGCACGACGTCGACGCGATCGCCGCTGGTGCGATCGCGCCGCCGGCGATCAGCGCCACGGCGACCAGCGGCATGACGAGCACGGCCACGATGGCCATGCCGATCCACCCTGCGGACTTCATCAGGCTGCGCCGGCGAGGTTCTCGTTGGTGAACGTCAGCTGGTGCTCGGCCGGGTGGAGGACGGTCTGCACCTGGTACAGCTGGTCCCCGACGCCCCAGAGCGCCCGGCCCTTGCCCTGCATGCCCCACCCCGTGACGAGGTTGCGGGCGATCTGCCCGAGCCCGAGCAGCTGCTCGAGCTCGTTGGCGACGCCCTGGTCCTGGCCGTGGAGGATCTTGATGTCGACCAGGTGCAGCAGGTCCTTGGCGATGTTCTGGGCCTGGCTGCCCGCGCTGCCGGCCGACAGCAGGTCTGACGGCTTATGGGCGACGGCGAACTGGATATCACCGTCGCGGCGCGACAGCCGCAGGTCGGCATCGAAGCTCTTGACTGCCTCGACACCGAGGCGCAGCTGCTTCCAGGACTCATCGCGCACCACGACGCGCATGTCACCGGGGGCCGCGAGCTCACGCATCCCCCGGCCCCACGAGTTGAGGCAGGTCAGCGCGATCCCGGTCGCCTCCTCACCCAACGGCTCCAGGCGCGACAGGCTGAGCGACTGGATCGGGGCGGTCCAGTCGATGTCGATGTTGGTGTGGTCGTCGAACAGGCCGGCCAGCGCGCCGGTGACCAGCTGGGCCAGCGCGTCGCGCAGCAGCCGCGTCTCGTCGAGGAAGTGACGCTCGGACTCGTACCGGGTCGAGGCGACCAGCTCGGGGGTCGGACTGTCGAGCAGGTGCCACAGCTCGGCGATCGTCGTTTCCTTCAGCCGGGTGCTGCCCCGGTCGTAACCGGTGAGCGTCTCCAGCGCCCGCTTGATGACCACTTCGTCAGACGGGCCGAACGGCACGTGCTGGGCGCCGACCTTCTGCGATCCGACCAACCCGCGCACGAGGGTCAGCCACCTCGAGAACACCACGGCGGAGCGCTCCTTCGCCTCCGTGGCGTCCAGCTGGTCCCATCCCTGCCCCAGCGGGCCGAGAGCCAGCGGGTTGATGCGCGTCAACATGCCTGGGCCGATGCTGAACGGCTGAACCCCGAACGCCCGGCACAGCGGCTCGTACTCGTCCTTCGGGTCGCCCAGGATCAGGGTGCGGTACCCGAAGTCCATCATCCGCAGGCAGAACGCCTTGGTCGTGGCGGACTTGCCGCGCCCGGGCTTTCCGAAGCTCATGATGTTGGGGTTGGTGACCGGAATCGAGTCGTCGAGCACCCAGCCCATCGGGTCGGCGTAGAACGCCGCGCCGGAGAGCTGGTCGATGCCCATCTGCGCCCCGGTGGGCGGCAGGCCGGGTGTGGAGATCCAGGGCCACAACGCCGGCGTCTGCTCTGAGGTCATCTGCCACTGCAGCACCGGCGCCCGGCTCGCCGACCAGCCCCGGTCGCGCTGGAAGCGTCCGGCGCGGGGGGCCGGGCGGAACAGGCGAGGCTCCTTCACCGCTTCCTCGGCCACCGCGGCGGCCGGCAGCTCGTGACCGAAGTCCGACAGCAGACGGCCGATGTCACGTCCCTTGGTGCCCATCATTTCGTCCCCCGGGCCAGTGAGACTCCGAGCGGGATCGTCGAGGCCGCGAAGGCCACGTCCTGGGCCAGGTCGAGTCGCAGCGGCGACAGCCCGGCGCGCCTGATCGACGAATCCAGGCGGCGGCCGGCTTCGCCGGCGCGCACGGTCTTGGGCACGGTCACCGTGGCCACGGCGTACGGCTGGGTCAGGGCACTGCCGCGGGCGAGCTTGGTGTCGAGGCGGCGCACCTTGTCGGCGTCCTCACGCTCGCGCGCCCTCTGCTTGACCTTGCCCTTCTCGCGCAGACCGTCAGCGATGTCGGCGCCGAACTCGCTGTTGCGGGCTTTGGTCTCGGCGCGAGCCTGGTCGAGGATCGGGAACGAGACCACCAGGCTGCGCCGTTCTCCCGGTTCGGTGGGGGTGATGATCGGCGCGAGCGCGCCCATCAGCATGCCTTTGTCGGGCAGCTTCAGTGTCGATGAGACCGAGTTCCAGGCGTCGTGCGAGTAGTGCCGCACGACGCTGTCGGCGCCCGAGGGTCCCGCCAGGGCCCACGGAACTTCAGCGTTGACGCCGGTGTCGCGTGCGGCCGCGTCGAGTGCGTTGACGATGCTCGCCCGATCGCCCGGCGCGAACCCGGTCCGGCACGCGGCCGCCAGCGCCGGCGAGGTCAGCCAGCTCACCTCGGTCATCCTGACCGAGGACTTCAGCTGTGCCTCGACCTCCCCAGCGAGCATGTACAGGCTCTGCGCGCGCCCGGCCAGACCGCCGCCGGCCTCCTTGGCCTCCTTAGCCAGGCGGCCCTCCGGCACCACGAACGTCACGAACGCCTCGGTGCGCACCGAACCGCTCGAGAGCGCCTCCTGGAGCTCGTCGTTGATCCGGCGAGCCAGCTGCGGCCCACCGTCGCGGCGGTGCTTGCTGACCCACTGGGTGCGCTCGGCACCGTCGTCGGGGACCGTGCGGATGGCGACCAATAGCTCGTCGATGAGCTCGGTCCGTGCGCTCATCTCGATCAACTCGGCCAACCCCAGTCCGTGCCGGTGACGGGTCGACGGGTCGGCCATGCCGATCCCGGGATGCACGATCGCCGCCGTCATCGCCCACGTGCGCGTGGAGTGGTTCTGGATGATCGCCAAGCGTGCCTGCTGCGGACCTCGCGGGGCACCCTCGTGGACCTCGACGCCGCTGAGCGGTCCCGGCAGGTCGGGAACCGCCAGAGCCGACTCCTGGCCGCGAGCAGCGCGGGAGCGGAACCGGGTCCGTCCCGCCATCGTCCCGAACGTGAACGCCGCCAGTGAGACCAGCCACCCTGTCGCGGACCGGCCCTTGACCGGCACCACGACCAGCGCGATCGTCAGCGCGCCGAGGAACGCCAGAGCGAAGAACTCGAGCACCGCCCCTCGGGAGAGGGCAATGATGGACGGGAACACCGCCGCGGTCACCGCGCCAACCTGGAGCCCGGAGAGGCCGAAGAACCAGCCAACCCGTGCTCGGCCGTAGTCGTTGTAGATGGTCGCGCTCATGGTGTCCTGCTTTCGTTGGTCGTTGTCGGAAAGGGGTCAGGCGACCGGGGGGATGCCACCGGCGGCCGCGGCACCGCCGCCGCCTGCAGCACCGCCACCACCGGCGCCACCACCGCCTTCGGGTGCGCCGCCACCGCCGGGTGGCTTCGAGCTGGGCGGGCTCGGCGGCGCCGGCGTTGCGGGCAGCTGCCCGCTCCCGCCGCCTTGCGAGGAGGTTTCGCCGTCGGTGTCGGCGGTGTCGCGCTGGTCGGGGTTGAACTGACGAGACCCGCCCTGCTGGTCGGGGAAGTAGTCACCACTGCCGACCGCGGTCTGGTTCATCTCGTCGGCGCCGACCGACGAGAGCTTGCCCGAGGCCGAGGTGAGCGCCTGGATCCCCTGCCCGTAGGCGCCGAGCATCTTGCTGATGCCGCCGGTCATCCGCGCCGACGTCGCGTCGCTGCCCGACTGCTCGCCCTGCGACTGCCCCGAGTCCGACGACGACGAGGCCGCCGAGCTCTGCCCACCACCGGACTGGCCACCGAGCAGGCCACCGAGACCGCCGGCGGCGTCCAGGCCGGCGCGCATGGAGGCGCCGCTGCTCGTGCCGGGGTCGACGAACGCCAGGAGCCGGAACAGCACGACCGGTGACCCGATCGAGATGACGATGATGACGATGGCCGGGAATGCCGTCCCGATCATCTTCTCGGTCGAGTCGGCCAGTCCCTGACCAACGCCGGCGGTCAGCTGCACACCGATGCCGAGGATCAGCACGCTCAGGACCGGGGTGAGGGCGGCGGCGTGGAACCAGCGCACCGACTTCCAGAACCAGGACTTGCCCGACTCCGAGACCAGGCCGGCCGCCGAGATGACTGACGTGCCGCCGAGGATCAACAGGGCGACCGCGCGCATGAGCATGATGACGAAGTGGCCGATGGCCGCGACCCAGAGGAAGATCCCCATGACACCCATGGCTGTGGCAAGGGCGACCTGAACTGAATCGGAGACGACGAAACCGAAACCGAAACCAAGTGGCTGCCACTCGTTCCAATTGTCGATGTTGAGCATCGACTTCATCAGGGCCTTGGTCAGGCCTCCTGCGGCGGCGACGATGGCCACGGAGTAGGCGATCCAGCAGAACCAGACGCCGACGAACTGGCCGGCGCCGAGCAGGACCCGGCCCAGGCTCTTGCCGTCGCGGCGGAACACTGCCACGCCGATCTGCGCGACAGCCATCAACGTCACCAGGGTGGCCGCGACCCAGAAGGTTGTCTTGTAGACGTCGGCTGCGGGGCCGTTCTCGCTGAGGTCGGGGGTCATGAAGTAGTCGACCGCGCTCAGGCACAGGCGCAGGATCCACAGGCCGGAGTCGAAGATGGCCCACATGATTCCCACCCAGGCGTTGGCGGCGGCCTCGCCGACGACGTCGCCGGCGATGCCGAATGGGTTCAGGGGGCCTAGGAAGTCCAGGGGGCCGGCTGCAGGTTGCACGAGTGCGGAGCGCATGGGTCAGTCCTTCGGCTCGAGGGTGCGCCAGCCCGCGTCGAGGCTGCGCTGAGAGTTGGGCCAGGTCGACGGTGCGACGGCAGGGGTGGTACCGGCGGCGATCTCCCAGCGGGTGCCGTCCCACTGCATCCGCTCGCAGTGGCCGAAACCGAAACGGGTCTTTTCGGCCAGCGAGATCTGCACGTCGAGCAGGACGCATGCCAAGACCCAGTCGTCGCCGTCGGTGCCCTTGATCTGACCGGCGGCCGGGATGGCGCTGGTCTCGATCGTGGGGTCGCCGTTGGTGGTTCCGGCTGAGGCATGGAAGGCCTGGATCGACTGAGCGATCGGCCATGTGAGGTAGTCCGCCTTGGGGTCGGACCAGCTCTGGAACACGAAGCGCGCGGCTTCGGTGTCCATGGGGGGAAGCGCCGCGATGACGATCGAGGTCAGCTGGGCCACCGCCCCTTCCGGGGTGTGGGGGTAGCCGGTCGGCACATCAGCGATGCCGGTGCCGGTCGCCCCGGGCATCATCAACGTTTTCGCCAGTTCGAGCGAGGGTGCTGCGGGGCGAAGGTCGGCCTCGGTGATCTCGAGCATCGGTGTCGCCGCGACGGCGTCGCGGTAGCCCTCCCCGCGGACGCCATCGGGTCCGGCTGGGAACTCCTCGGCGATCTCGGCGACGTCAGGTGAGTCGGGCTCAGTCGCCGAGGCCACGATGCGCACCGTCGCGTATCCCAGCCCGAGCACCAGAAGCACCGCCAGCGCCACGGCGCCGGCGAGCAGGGCCTGCAGTCGCTGACGCGACCACGGCTCGATCACCGCCGCCAGCTCCTGGCTCTTGCTTCGCTTGGCGAACATGGCTCACACGCAGCCGTCGCCGAGGATCGCCTGCAGCATGCCGGGAACGATCAGCAGGGCGATCGCGCTGATCATGACCACCACGACGGAGATGACGCCGACCTTGGAGGCATGGGTCATCGCGAACATGCGGCCGCCAACGACCGCGCCGATTCCGACGAGCGCGGCGACGCCCATCATGATGATGACGCCCCACATCACGTAGCCCTGCACCTGGTCGACGTGGACCTGGGCACCCGGCGGAGCGATGGGGCAGACCTGCGTCACGAGCTGGTTGCCGAGAGACTTAACGGACATGGGAGTTTCCTTCCAGAGGGTGAGTAGCAGCAGTGAGAACCGACTTCGCCGCCCGCAGGACTGCGGGGGGCAGGGGGGCGCGGTCAAGACCGGAGATCGCGAGGTGGCGGTCGTACGGGAGCGTGTGGAGTCGGCCGAGCTGCGCTAGCTGGACGACGGCGCCAGTCGCGGCCGCGGTAGTGGTGACGGTCTTGTGCCACTTCTTGTGGTCAGGGCCGAGCACGATCGCGTGCACGTCGTTGCGCCCGCACACGTTCATGGCGGACTCGAGAGCGCGTATGCCGGGTGCCGTGGCGGTGGTGGTCAGGACCAGCGGGTAAGTCGCGAGCGCCGCGGCGAGCCAAGAGCCTGAGGCGACGACACGCGTCAGGTCCCAGCCGATGTCTACCACCGTCAACGCCCGCTCGGTCGGCACCGGGGCCGGAACGTCCTCGGGACGTGCGTGGGAGCTGGTGGTTCTCTCGATCAGCACCAGGTCGCGTTGGCCCTGTCGCCATCCGGTCGCGTGCACGCCGAGCTCGGCGGTGGTGGCATCGGCCAGGCCAGTGGTGTGCATCGGGCCGGCCTCGACCAGGCGCACGACGGTTCCGGCAGTTTCGGCGAGGGCCATGGCGACGACTGTGGCGCCCACGCGTGCTGCGGCGCCGGCGACCACGATGACGGACTCAGCGGGGTCCCATGTCTCGCGCGTCGGCTGCGTGTGGCGTTGACCCGGCGGTCCCGTCTGGAACTCGCCGGACTCGAGCGCGGCGGCCGCCCGCTGGAGCTCGGCCAAGGAGTACGCCATCAGAGACCGCCGCCCATCGCGCGGCCGCGGCGAACGATCTCGTTGCGCAGTGCCGGCGCACCCAGCTGCGACAGTCGGACCTTGGCCGCCCGAGCGGCCTTGAGCCGGCTGAGTGCACCGTCGAGGTCGGCCAAAGCGGGTCCCTCTTGCGCGGCTGTGTCGAACAGCGCATCGATCTCGTTGTGGTCGCTCGACATCGTCATCACCTCGGCACACAAGGCCGAACGGCCATGTGTGGTGATCACGCTGCGGCCTGTTCGTGAAGGGCCCCGGCCGCGAACTCGGTCAGGTCGTGGAGGCAGCGGCGCAGTCGCCTCCGGATGGTGACCTCGTGCAGGCCGAGTCGATTGGCAACGACGGTGGCGGCGGCTCGACTTCCGAGCCCGCATGCTTGGCGCCGAGCGGGCGCTCCCTCGTGAAGCTCCAACTCGTCGGTCGCGATCGCAATGTCCACAAGAAGCTCGAGGTCCGATGGGGTGATGACCTCAGATCTGACGGCATCGTCCAAGAGCTCGAGTAGCTCAGATGCAGCCGTGCTCGGCGACGGCTGGTGCGGATCAATGACGATCTCCCAGGCACCCCACTGCGGGTCCCACGGGTTGGCGAATGCCCATGCCCGGTCGGCTCGCTTGCAGCCTTCGCCGAAGCCGAGCTCGGCCTGGACGGCGCGGCGGACAATCCGCAGGACGCACGGAGCGACGGGGGCGGGCTTCTCCCACTCAGCCTCGCGGCACGCGACCCAGAGCGCACTCGCCGTCAGCTCATCGGCACCACCCGAGTCTGCCGGCGACAACGCTTGCCGGGCGATCGAGGCCGCTCCCGGGCTGAGCAGCCATGCGAGGATCGTGGCAGCTAGCGGCTCGTCGTGGCCGCGGGGCGAGCCGAGTCGGGCGAGAGCCCGGAGCACGTCGTCGGTACGGGGGTCCCGGGTCCAGGACCAGGTGTCGAGGTCGAGGAGCTCGACTCCGATGTCGAGTGCGGGCTCCAGCTCGACCCAGTCATGCCAGCGGGTGTGTGCTT
>NZ_BAAAME010000007.1:0-9165 GCF_039529015.1 Aeromicrobium alkaliterrae | reverse complement strand
ACGGAACTCCGTTGAAGCCCCCCGAACGCCACGAGCGTCTCTGTTGTGTCTACCTCGCGCATCGTCGCAACAAGGTGATGCGCGGGGCCGAGGTGACTCGCGGCGATACCGATGGCCTCAAACTTTGCCTTCGAGATCTCGGGGCCATGCGAGAACGAGAGTTGGGACATGATGCTCAACTCGGTTTCGATCCGACGGAGTCGGTCGATAGCGCCCTGGCGTGCGGCAGCAGCGCCCTTATCTGTCACGGTGTGTCCTCCTCGCAGCAGGATAGGTCGCGACGAGCACCAACCGCGTGCTAGCCCCACCGCAGTCGACAAACGCTGGCGGCTTCAGGGGTTGTGGCTTGCCCAATGCTCGGCCGCAAACTCGAGGACTCGCGGAGTCTGCGTGACGACGTGGCCGATGCGTACTTGAACCGCCTCGCGCAACGATGGTGGAGCATGCCTGACCGTACTGACGCAACCAGTTGGATCGATCCCGAGAAGTCCGGCTTCGAAGAGCGCGTCGCAGCCGAACAGGCATGCGAGCAGAACGTTTGAAAGCTCAGCTCGTTCCTCTGGGTTGCAGTCGGCGCGGCGCTTGATATGGGCCGCGACAAGAAAGGTAGCCGGGTACTCCTGCCCGCAGAGGTCGCACGGTGCCTCGCCCCTGCCGGCCAGTTTCTCGGCTCGTAACTTGCTCTGCTCTCGCCGTCGTACGGCGAGTGAGTAGGCATCGTGGGTCTCTGACGGGTCGAGAGCAAAGCCCGTAGTCTCACTCAGTGCCGCAGTCTCGAATGCCAGCGCATCGTTATGGGTGATACGGAATGGGGTTCCGTGCGCGTTTGCGGAGTTTCGGAACGCAAGCATGCCGTCAGCACTGAGCAGATCTGCACCCCAGCCCTCACCTCCTTCGACGAACTCCAAATCGACGCGGTTCGGATAGATGTCGTCAGCCCAGACGACTTCGGTGGACGAGTGCAACCGAGAACGAGCCTTGAACACCATGACCTCAGCGAAGACGCCTGAGCGATACCCCACTTCGGGTCCCCTGGGGTCCGGCCCGCGATGGCCAAAGATCAACAGATCGTCGGGCTCGATCGACGAGGCAATCTCACGGTTCGTTATGCCGCCAGACGCGTTGTTGCGTCGGTCGAGCGCTGCGTCCTTCCAGCCCCACATCAATCGGCGTGTCCCGATGACGAAGTTGGCAGCGCTGCCTGCGGGTACATACACGAAGAAGGTGTTCGCCATGCTTGGAGCCTAGAGTTCGGCGGCCCGGCGTAGGGCGACGAACGGCGTTCGCGACCATCGCGGCCCGGGCATCCATGGGAGAGGCGCAGGCTCTGCGCTGACCCGAGCCTGAAACGACGGTGGTCGGGTCGAATCAAATACCCCGGCTACTGATCAGCACTCCCTACAGTTGGGCCGTGAGGAACTACGCGATGCTGTCCGATCACGACTTCGAGCTGCTTGCGGCCTCTCTGCTGGATGCCGAGCGCGGCGGGAGGTGGGAAGTGTTCGCTCGTGGCGCTGATGGCGGCGTAGACGTTCGACGTTTGGTCAATGGCAAGCGTGAAATCGTTCAGTGCAAACACATGCTGAAGAGCAGCAAAAGCAAGTTGCTCACTGCGGCAAAGAAAGAGAAGAAGAATGTCGACAAACTGAAACCGGCTTCGTATCAGTTCTGGACTACACAATCGCTCACAGCTGAAAACAAGGCTGACATTGCTGAGATTCTGTCGCCCTGGATCAAATCCGACTCGGACGTCTGGGGGGAAGAGGATCTCGAGCTGGCCCTTGATCGGCACCCCAACGTCGAGCGGGGACACGTGAAGCTTTGGATCGCAGGTGCGGGGCAGTTAAGCGCCCAGGTGAATGGAGGCGTCTGGCAGAGGAGCAAGGAACTTGCTCAAGAGATCGAGAGAGCACTGCCGCGATACGTTGAGACCGGCATCTTCACACACGCGCGGGACATTCTCGAGTCCAACAGAGTTCTGATCATCAGCGGCTCCCCGGGAGTCGGCAAGACGACCATCGCTCGGCTTCTTGTGGCGAACCTCGTCGACGCGGGCTACGAGCCGGTTTCGATATCGGGCGACGTCGATGAGGGTCAATCCGTCATCGACACGTCCAAGAAGCAGGTGTTCCTATACGACGATTTTCTAGGAAGCAACTTTCTGAGTAATCGACTTTCCAAGAACGAGGATAAGCGTCTCGCATCATTCATTCGAGCGTGTCGACACTCCGAGAACACGCTGTTCATCATGACCACGCGGGAGTACATTCTCCAGCAAGCGCTGAGCGACTATGAGGAACTCGAACGCGTCGACCTCGACGTTGAACGGCTGGTTGTCAAGCTTGAGAAGTACAGCCGGGTCGAAAAGGCCAGGATTCTCTACAACCATCTATTCCACTCAAACCATCTGCAGCCCGACGCGCTTGCCCAGTTGCGCGCCGGTAAGGCCTACTTGAGGGTCATCGATCACCGCAACTACAACCCACGCCTGATCGAGTTCGCGACGCTCACGGACCCCACGCTGAGAGGCAAGGTTCCTGAAAACTATGCGGATTACATCTTGGGTCTTCTCGACGATCCCAAGTCCGTGTGGAGCGGTCCTTTTAGCAAGCAGATCGATTCGGCAGGCCAAACGCTTGTCATCCTGATCGCGTGTCTCGACGGACTCGTCTCAGAAGACGAGGCGTACGCCATGATTTCGGCTGCATGTGACGCCGGTCTTTGCGACAGAGTCAAGGTGGGAGCGCTGAAGGACATGTTGAAGGTACTAGACGACTCGTTCTTGTCGACCACGCGCGCAGGCGCAACCGATTCAGAGTTGCTCATCGGACTCGCTAACCCGTCAGTCGGCGACTTCGTGACCGGCGTTCTTGCAAACGATCGAACTCGCCGGAACTCTGTGATCGAGTCATTCACTCACTTTGAGCAAGCCGCTTGGATACTGAAAGGGCTCCGAGCGTCGATTCCGCCCGAAGAACACCTCGAGTTCGATGCTCTCATCAGTGATGCATTCTCCCGGCTCTTCCAGACTCCATTGCCACGGTCGTCGCGCCCGCCCACTGCCGGGTTTCGACCCAGGCGTCATGAGGTTCAGACAGACCCCGTCGAGCGCTTGACGGTGATGCATCAGGCTATGGAGCTGTCTGCGACAATCTTCGAAAGGTTGACGGACCACTTCGATCAGCAGTTGCAAGCCACTTTCCTTGCTTGGCAAAACGGGTCCGAGCACGGTGACTTTGCGATGTGCTCTGACGTCGTTCAACTCGTTCGACGAGTCAGACGAAGCAATCTGCCACCTGAAGCTTGGCGTTCTGCTTGCGAGCTTGTGGGTGACCTCTACCCATCGGTCGAAAAGTGGGAACTGTTGGAGAAGCTGAACGACTTGACCGATCCGGACGAGGACCTCCTGGGACCTCATGTATCGGAGTTTCAGGAGTGGCTGGGTGAGGTCCTCGGATCCGGGTCCGACGAGATGACCGTCCGTGAGCTGGACGAAGCGCGCGCTTACGCCGACCACCTCGGCGTTTCCGTCGACGAAGAACAGTTCGATGCGATGCAGACCGAGGCCGCGCTTCGTGAGGATGAACTAAGCGAGGTTCGGTACGAGGAGTATCGGGACTCCCGAGGTCCCAGGGACGATGATTACGTCGCTGCGATTTTCGAGCGCTCGACCCCGGGGGTATAGGCCCCCCGGCAAGCGCTGGGCACCGCCGTGTCATAGCAGCAACGCTCGCGCGCAGGTTCCAAGGTCGTTCTGGTCTGACGTGTAGGACATGTCTAGGACAGCGTCCCTGGGTGGGCGAGGCCCCTGAACGGTCTGGACTGCAAAGTGACTTACCTTGACCAGCCCACAGGTGACAATGGATGGCACGGGCATCTTCAGATCGCGGACGCGCCCTCCGCACGAGGTAGGCCCCGTACTGCGTGCGTCGGTCGAGTCAGGAGAGGTTTACGACGATCCCTCCGAGGATTTGCTGTTCATGCTCTTCGAGGACATGGGGCACAGTGACGGGTCGTTTCTGATTGTCGGGAGGACCCTGGACCCAACAGGACAGACGTACGTGCAGAGCGCGCCATCGTTGGACGGAGGGTTTGTCGTTGAGTATCGCGAGGGCGGACCGGACCGCCACTATGCGACACGGGCTCCTGACATCAGAGTCGCGCACGGCTTGGTCACGGGATGGGCGTTCGAACTCCCGAACTGGAACACAGGGAGCGTTTGGACTCGGGTCCGCCACTGAGGGAGTCACTGGGTCAGACGACGTGCACTCCGCGTGCTTAGTCTCAACGGCGGGGGAGGCCCATTAACGGCTTCAGGACGCGGCAACGTTCGCGTTCGCGGGCCAAGTGACTCATTTTCCGGTGCCCGCTTGACCAGACGGCCGCTTAGCAGGTTCACCTGTGGGGGCCTTCGGCCCCACCTTGTCTCCGGTGAAGGCAAGGTGGGGTGCGAAGGCTCCGTGCCGAACGGCCCGGAGGGCCGTAGTAGCTGGGCCTACTCGCTACCTGCTCAAGGATCTGTTCTCTGGACGCGAGTGGTCCATGTGCATCGAGGCGCTGTGTGATCGGTACTTACTCTGGCCATAAGTCAGAGTCGTCCTCCCGGTGCCTCGGCCACGTGCCTCTACTCACCTCCCGGCATCAGGTAGTAGGTGGTCCTCGCGCCGCGTTTGAGCCCGACCGTCTCGACGCGCAGCCAGCCAGCGTTGGTCAGCATCTCCACTCCTCGCTCGGTGTAGGCACGTTGCCTTCCGATGCTGTCCCTGACTCCGACGGCATCCGAGAGGGACCGGTGCGGGATCGTCACCTTGGAGTCATCGCCGCAGAGCCGCGCGAGCTGTCTCGCTACGTCTCGGCCGCTTGGACTCGTGCTCTGGAGGACATCTGCGAACCACAGTGCGGCTTGCCCGTGGGGAGGTGTGTGCTCCTCGGCCATCGCGCTACCCCGCTTCCGGTGAAGCCTCCACCGTTCCTGCACGGCGGTCTCCCAAGGATCGCACGTGCTCGTCAGCTCGCTCCAGAGGTCCACGACGGTCGTCATGCTCGCTCCTCTTGGCTCACCTCGGGTGCTGTCGCCGAGTCGGTCTGTGGCGTCGGCTTGCCCGCTCGCGTTGCAAGTCGACGAAGAGCCGCCCGTGTGCCCCGGTAAGTACTTCGTCCGGAGAACAGCATTTGCAATGCGAGGTCGTCGGCCCTGGCCTTCTCGCGCTCGACTTGATGACGTGACGTCACTACAGGGTCGGGTGAGTGAGGATCGACGTACGGCACGTCGTCGGGCTGCGCGTGCGGCTCGTTGTGGCCCATGCTCACGCCCTCTCGTAGCGGTAGACGATCTCCAGTGATGCTGAGGCCGTTACAGGCCAAACGGGGGAGCCCTGCACGTACGCCACGTCCCCGCGCGACCAGGGGTTTTCATTGCCTCGGTACTCGGTGACCTCTCGGAGCGCGATGCTCACGATCTCGCCAGCCTCCGAGGTCTCGCCGACCAAAGCTTGAAATGTCGCGACGAGAGCAAAAAGCTCCTGGCGCAGGTCTTCGACACTGTGAGAGTCGCCGCGCTCGTGCTGGGCCGCTACAAGCATGGTGGCTGTGCCGATGGCAGTGCCGGGAGCGGTGTGAACCAACGCTTCTTCCCCGCGCTTGAGCAGGCCGGACCATGTGGACCTGATCCGCTCGACGGAATATCCGGCGTTCGCGAGTTGGCGGGCCTCCCGTCCGCCTGCGAGCTGGTCTCGCCACGCCGTGCTGAATGACTGCATGAGGCACGCGACACCGCGAGCGGATGGTGCGGTCAATCGAGGTACGGGCCACGCCGCCCGATCAAAGACAACACCCGTGCTGGAGACGACGCACTCGGACCCCCACGCGCGCAGAACCTCAGTGACGGAACCGGTGTCGATCTCGGTACCTCGGGTCGTGAGACGAACAACCCCGGCAGCGTCCAACGTGCCGTAGTTCTCGGTGTCCTCGGTCTGGGAGACGATGATCAGCGGCTCGACGTTGGGGGCCTCCTCAGGCAGCTTGTAGACGACCACGGGTGCATCCGTGACCCGCTCCAGCGCGTCAGCCGTCAGGTGCGCGAGGTGGTCGTCAGCGGCGAGGGGCCGCAGGTTGCGCTCAGCGCGCGCGAGTGCCTGCGAGGCGGGAGCCAGCAGTTGATTGGCTCGCTTGACTGACGTCTTCGGCCGCTCCATCTCGTCCTCGGTCACGCTCTCGTCTCCGAGATCGAGTCGCTCGTCCAGGGCCTCCAGCATCGCCTGGGCCTCGGACTTCTCGCCGTTCAGCCGCGAGACCTTTGCCTGTGCCCGGGCCACCGCCTCCCGCAAAGCGTCGAGCCTTGCCGATGGCTTCGGCAAAGCGCGCAGGGCCTTGCGGAGATCGGCACGAGCCTCGTGGCGGTCGTTGATCTCCTCGGTGATCTCGTAGTGCTTCGCCAGCAGCGTCATCTCGTCGCTGTCGGTCATCGTGCTGGTCATCGGTTCCTCCGGTTCATGGTTCGGCCGAGTCGGGTCGGCCGGTTCTGTTGCTGTCGGCGTCCCGGGCGCGGGCCGGTACGCAAGGGGGAGCGGTAGAACGTCCCCGTGGGGTCCGCCCACCGCTCCTGAGGTGTGGCGACCAGCCCAGTTGCTCGCAGGTCGGCCTGTCGATCGAGCGTCAGGAGCTCGTTGGCCGCGCTCTCGGTCATCAAGCGACCGCCTCCGTGCGGCCGACGACTTCGTACGCCTCAACGTCGCTGATCGGGTACCGCACCATCCCGCCGATCTTGGTGAAGGTCGGCCCCGTGCCCAGGTGCCGCCAGTTGGCGAGGGTTTTGGGCGTGATGCTCCACCGCTCGGCGAGCAGGGTTGGGCTGAGGTACCGCCGCGCGGGAAGGGGGGTGATGGACAAGGTGCCTCCTTGGTGTCCGGGGGCGCGCTGTCGACGCCCCTCAACATCCATTAGCGGAGGGCTCTGCTACATTCCTGATTCAGGACTTCTGGGGGGTGCCGGGCGATGTTCGTGAGCTTGACTGACCTCGCGACGGCGCCCTTCCTGTCGAGTCGGCGAACTCGAAACAAGGTCAGTGACGAGGACCGCGCCCGGCTCGTCGCTTGGTACGTCGCTCAGGTCGCCGGGGGAGATCGAAATCCAGCCCGAACCCTCGCGGACCGCTACCCGGACTCCAGTTTCAAGACCTGGGCGAACATCTTCAGTCGGGCGCGAACGGAGCAGCCAGTCCTTCTGACGGCCGCGCCTCGGCGAGGTGTGGCTGGTGGTGTACTCACCGATCACGCGGAACGACTGCTCGGCTTTTCATCCGATGTGCCGGATGAGCTGGTCGAGGTGTATCAGGCTGAGCGCGAGGAGCACGCCGCTTCCGTGCGGTACGACAAGCGGGTCAAACCCCCGAGGCGTAGCAGGTTCTCGACCGATGCTGAGTACGAGGCGACGTTCGACCTGTGGGCGCAACGGCGGGTTTGGTTCATTGAGGTCGAGGTCGGAGACGCGACCTTTGAGGACTTTGAAGACTGGTGGAACCGTGTGGCAAGATCCCCATCTAATCCCCAGAAAAGCGGGGATCGAACGGGCACTCGGGGGCATCTGCGTTTGGTAGAGAAGCCTGAAGTTGCAGCGAAATAAGTCATTTCGGGACTTGTAGTGATCGCATAGTGAACGACTCGAAGGGTTTCTGGTTCGAGTCCAGATGGGGGAGCAAGAGTGCCCGGTCTCCCTGTGGAGCCGGGCCTTTCTGCGTCGTCAGCACGCCGCGCCGGGACAGATCAGTCCTTGGCCCAGAACGGGCGGTAGGCCCGGGGTGGGCGGGTGCTTCGCTTCTTGCGGCGCTCGTAGATCACGAGACCGATGCCCGCCACGGCACAGACGCCCCCGAATCCCACGAGCCCTCCGAGGTTCCAGTCTCCCTCGACCACGACACGGAACGCGAGGAAACCGATCACGAGCACGACCAGGCCGACGACGCGCAGTGAGTCTCGGGACATGGATCAGAGCCTAGGTGCTCGCGGGATCGGTCAGCCGCTGGTCGCGAGGAACTCGTCGCCGCGGACGCCCTCTGATAGACAGGCGGCGTGAAGCGACTCGAGGGAGCCGACGAGGTCCTGCACACCCGGAACGCGGAGTTCCAGCAGCTGCAGGCGCTGGTGGCGAACCGCACCAAGCGGCACCGCCAGCAGTCGTTCCTCGTGCAGGGCGTGCGACCGCTGACGATCGCGCTGGAGCACGGCTGGCCCCTGCGAGCGCTGCTGGCGCCGTCCGACCGCGAGGTGAGCGACTGGGCCGCCGAGACCTGGGCCGCCACTGGCGTCAAGCGGGTGCTGATGCCGGGCGAGATGCTCGACGAGCTGGGCGAGAAGGCTGACGTCACCGAGCTCGTGGGCGTGGCGGAGATCCCGGCGGACGACCCCGCGAGGCTCCCGCGCGACGCGGGCCCGGTCGTCGTCATCGACCGCGCGACGCAGCCCCGCAACCTCGGCATGCTCGCGCGATCGATCGACGCCTTCGGGGGCGCCGCGCTGATCGTGACCGGCCACGCCGCCGACCCCTACGACCCGCAGGCCGTGCGGGCCTCGACCGGATCGCTCCTCGCGGTGCCCGTGCTGCGAGCGGATGGCCCGGAGCAGGTCCAGGAGTGGCTCGAGCCCGGCGCGTGGCAGTACGTCGGCACCGACGAGACGGGCGAGCGTGAGCTGCGCGACCTCGACCTCGTGCGTCGCACCGTGATCGTGCTCGGCAACGAGACTCGCGGCATGTCGACCGCGTGGCGTGAGGCCTGTGAGACGACGGTGGCCCTGCCGGTCGTGGGCACGGCGAGCTCGCTCAACGTCGCCGTGACGGGCTCGATCGTGCTGCACGAGGCGCTGCGTCAACGCCTCGACGCAGGAGCCTGACGCCGCGCCCGCGAGGGCTTTCCACAGTTGTCCCCAGGCCTCTTCGCGACTCGTGGGCCTTGTCGGTGGGGCCTTGTTGGCTGGTCTCATGTTCGAGGATCTGGCGCCGGAGGAGCTGCTCGCCGCTGTGGCGAGCGCGGATTACCGGGTGCTGGAGCCGATCGACGTGATGGGTGGCAAGCACATCGACGCGATCGCGGCGTTGGAGCGGCTGATGCGGGTCGCGCAGGCCCGGATCGTGGAGCACACGGCCGACCTGTATGCGTTGCGGCGGCTGGAC
>NZ_BAAAME010000006.1:0-18632 GCF_039529015.1 Aeromicrobium alkaliterrae | reverse complement strand
TGACGGCGTTCCCTCCGACTACTTCATGGCGCGTTGGGACGGTCTGATCCGCGTGCCCGCCGCACCGGGAGGGGAGCAGGGTGACTACCGTTTCGGCGTCCGCCGCGACGGGGGAGCGAAGGTTTGGATCGGTGCGAGCCATACCCAGGTTTTCAATGGCTGGACGCCTGACATCACCGGGGTCGTCTGGGGCGACACCGTCTCCTTCACGAACGACACCGCCGTGCCAATCCAAGTCGACTACTTCGAGCGCACGGAAAACTCCTACATGGAGCTGTGGGTACGGACTCCTTCTGGTAAAGAGTTCGTCGTTCCTCCGGACTGGTTCAGCCGGAAGCCACAAGTGCTTCCGGCCGGATGGAGCACGTCGGCTCCGCTGACCGGCGACCTGACCTCACTCGTGAGAGCCAAACTTGAGACGGACGCCATCATCCTCACCGAGGACACGGGTACCACAACGACATTCAAGAAGACGTCGGCCGGCGGCTATGCCGCTCCGGCGGGCGAGTATGGGACGGCGGCCGTCTCGGAGGGCGGCCAGGTCACCTATCTGGACGAAGACGGGACCGTGGTGAGCTTCGCGGCCAATGGCGGCGTCGAGTCAGTGACCAGTCCGGCCGATGCGAGGAAGCCAGCGGCACCTAAGCCGATCTACTTCGGTGGCTACGTCGTGGCGATCGTGGACCCCGTCTCGAAAAACGCCACTGGCGGCTACGACCGAAAGGTCACCCTGTCGTATCAAGGCATCAATGGCGCGGCGTGTCCTGCCGCGCCCAGCGGCTACGCGCCACCGCCCGCCGGCATGCTGTGCCAGATTGAGTATCCCGACGGGACGTCAAGCGGCCTCTACTACAACAGCAACGGGCAACTCGCGGCCATCATCGATCCTGGGCTCGAGATGTCAGCGTTCGTTTACGACGGAGCCAAGCGCTTGTCCCACGTAATGGCGTCCGACGCGGCCGATCAAGTCATTCAGGGACTCAACGGCGGCCCGGGAGCCTATACCTCGATTGCATACGGGCCGGGCAACAAGGCCGTCGAGGTCATTCCAGCCTGCGGAAATCCCTCGGACCCTGCGACCTGCCAGGGGCGAAGCTACGAGTACGCCCAGGGTGCTGCACCATGGGCCGACGGCATCACTCACGTGAACGAACTGCTGGTCACTCCCGCTGGCGCACATTCGTTCACCGCAAGATTCGACACCGCGTGGCGGGCGACCACGCTCACCTCGCAAATGGGCCTAGTTTCGACGAAGTCCTGGCACGCGACGAAGGACCTTCTGATGAGTTCGACCGATCCGTGGGGGGCGAAGGCCACCACGATCTACGACAAGTGGACGGACCGAGCGACCGAGTCATACGGCCCAGCGGCATCAGACTGCTTCGCGTCAACAGGGCGTCCGAAAGTCGAATGCGAGACAATTGTCCCGTCGGAATCCACGGTCTATGACGGTGGCATGCCTGGGCTGTTCGCGTCGTACTACAGCAACCCGAATCTTGCTGGCGCCCCGAAGGTCATGGCGCATGGACTTCCCGGCCTGAGTGACGGCAGGGTCGATACTGGCTGGACCGGTCAGCTGGCTCCGCCTTCAGGTATCGGTCCTACACAATGGAGCGTTCGCCTGACCGGAAGAGTGACGTTCCCGGATGCGGGCACCTACACGCTCCGAACCATGGCTGACGATGGCGCCCGCGTCTGGGTAGACGATCTTCTCGTATCGCAGCGGTGGCCCGGGGGTGCTGAAGACTGGTCGTCAACGGTTGCAACTGTTGCGATTTCGGAACCTAACGAGTCCAAGAAGATTCGCGTCGAGTACTCGCAGGCATCAGGCCCAGCAAGCCTGCGGCTGTACTGGCAGCGGGGAACGGAGCAGGCGGCAATCATCCCGGGGAGCGCTCTGTCACCTGACTATGGACTCGTTACGTCTTCTACCAATGCTGATTCGTCGCCTGTGGCCGGTTCAACGGCACCTTCGCGAACGCTGACGAGCTCTTTCCAGCATCCGTGGCTTGGAGCTGCCACCTCCGGAAGTACGTCGGACGGGACAAGCACGCTGGAAACGACGTTCTCGTACGAGCAGCCGGGAGCTACCGGCTGGCTTCGGCTTGAAGGCAAGAAGTTGCCGGCTCAGACGGCCTCCGGTGCGGCGGGGAGCACCTATCAGTACTACGCCGATACTGGGGGGAGCACCGCCACGGGCGCCCCCGCTGCCGTGTGTGGCGTGACGGCCGGAGCGTCACAGTTTGGAATGCTGAAGCAATCGGCTGACCCTGGCGGGTTGAAAACGGAGTACGTGTACGACGTGTGGGGCCGTATCGCCGGCACACGCTACGCGACAGGAGCGAGCACTTTCACCGCTTGGAACTGCACGACGTACGACGACCGTGGACGCGTTACGCACCAGACCTACCAGACAACGGTCGGCGCTCCGGACCGGACCGTTACGACCACCTACGCGCCAACAGTGTCCGGCTCATCGATTGCCGTTTCGGACAATGCTGTCGTCGGTTCGCCCAACGGCGGAACCGTGACAACGGTGTCTGACCTTCTCGGGAGGGTCGTCTCGTACACAGACGTGTGGGGTGCGCAGACCACGACGTCGTACCAATCGCACTCGTCGTTGGTTACACAGAAGTCGACGACGTACGCCGGTGCCACGATTCGAACGACTCAGTTCGCCTACGACGCTGACAAGAATGTTGACTTGGTGACGATCAACGGAGTGCCGGTGGCAGATTCCACGTTCACCGGCGGACGCCTGTCGCATGTTGACTACGCCAACGGGTCCAGCACCGGGGAGTATCTCCGGAATCAGGCTGGGGTCATCGTGGGTCGAACTTGGGAGTTCGCGGCAGGCTCACCGATCGTCGAGAGCGGTGTTCTGACGCAGTCAGGAAAGGTGGCTCAGCACACGGCTGCGCGCGACGGCGAGATAAATGAGTCGACGTTCTCTTACGACTCTGCTGGCCGTCTGGTGAAGGCCACCATTCCTCACCATGAGTTGACCTACGAGTATGCGGGACTCAACAGCTGCGGTTCGCAGACGCGAGCTGGCCTGAACGGGAACCGAACCTCCTTCCGTGACGTCAAGAACGGCGACACCGACAATGCCTACTTCGCGAGCTACTGCTACGACAACGCCGACCGGCTGACGTCGATGGAGACCGATAATGCTCCGGTGGGCGCGTCAACCGTGACCGATGGTTTGGTTGGCGTGGGCGAACCTGGGGCAGAGCTTGAGTACGACGCTTTCGGTAACACGACGAAGCTCGGCTCCGCCAGCCTGACGTGGGACAGCGCAGGACGGCATACATCCTCCACTCTTCCCGACGGCACGACTTCTACGCTGGTCCGCGACGTCAGCGACCGGCTGGTGTCGCGAACCGTCTCGGCTCCGGGTACGGCTTCCGCCACAGTTCGGTACCTGTACGACACCTCGGGCTCGGCTCCAATGGCCGAGGTAGACGCTGCAGGTCTCGTTACCAGCACGACCTCTCAGCTGCCAGGGGGTGTCACCATGAACATCCAGTCGACCGGTACGACTTGGGTCTATTCCAACCTTCTGGGCCACTCACTCGTGACAACGCTGGATGCGGCCGCGAGCGTTGGGCCAATGATGGTGTTCGATCCGTTCGGCCAGAAGATGGATCCGGTGACTCTGGACTTCGGTACGGCGGAATCCGACGCTCCTGTTGGTCCGTCTGGAACACCGGATTCATCAGGTTGGCATCAGGGGGCCGGTCGCATCACGGAGACCGCTTCAGACCTCAACATCACCGATATGGGGGCCCGGCCCTACTCATCCGCTCTCGGACGGTTTCTCTCCCCGGACCCAGTTGACGGTGGTGTTGAGAATGCCTACGTGTATCCGCTTGACCCAATCAACCTCGAGGACGTTGACGGGACTGCCGGTAAGAAGATGCGCGGCATGGGCGGCAAGGCCGTGATGAAACACGGCGCTCGTATTGTTCGTAGCAAATCGAAGTCCATGGTCAAGTCGATGAAATCGCGAGCCGTGGTTGTGATTGCTAAGAAGGCCACTCGGAGTCGACCTACCGTGTCTCGCTCCATGAAGGCCGTGCCCAAGGCGACGTCCTCACGTCAAGCGGTTAGCTTGGCAAGCAACAACGACACGGGGCCAGATTCGAAGGCTTACAGCTTTCTGGAGTGGCTAGATATCCTGAACACTTGCCACAATGGCACCCAACGTGACTGCAACACTGCGATCGGCAGCTGGTCTCTCGGCGGTGGCGTAACGGCTGTGTGTGCATTGAAGGGCGGCGGTCCCGGTTGTGTAATTCTGGGCGGGTTCGCCGGAGAGATCTACAACGGTCTTCGATCAATTTTCTGACATGCAGTTGGACCGTCGCCTGTAGGGGCTTGACTTCGGAGTTGAGATGAGTCTGGTTGTTTTTCCTGCAATCTTTCTAGTATGGATGGTTTACGAATCATCGTGGATGGCCCGAAACTCCGAGCGCGTCGGACCTCAGACGACAGCTCGGCGGCTCGCTACCTCCTATCTGATGGCGGCAGCGGCATCAGGGCTGTTGCTGCTGCAGGTGCTCCTGGCAAGGAAGGAAGGGAGCGACCTCTTGGCGTTGCCTTTCGCCTTGATTGCCATCGGGCTCGGCTTTCGCCTGCTGCTGACCGTCCAGGCCGGCGACCTTCGAGGTGCCGGAGTGGGTGCATCGAAGTCAAGCGTCGCTCGGACCGCGCTACCGGTGACGGCTGCCGCCACTGTCGTTGGGGTCATCGTGGGCGTCTACGCGCCTGGATGGAACCTTGTTGACGTCTTGCTTCTTTCCTGTGGCGTCGCCACAGCCAGTTTGCTCACCTCGCTAGCGATGGGCGGTGTGGTGCGGTTCCTAACCGCGGCCTCAAAGTAGCCTCCGGCGGGACCACAATGAATGTCAGTCGACGTTGTCACCCGTTGTGCTTGCGAATCCTTTTGCGACGGCCGCGCATGCTGCCAGCAAGGCACGTTGCGTGAACTCCCGCAGGGCGCCGTAGTGGAGGTGCCCGTCAACGATTGCGGGGTCGAACGGGATGGCGATGGCGTCGCGGGCGATGTCTCGGTATCCGCTGGTGACGCGGGCGACGTCGGCCTTGGAGGCCTTGGGGTCGGCCTGGCTGACGATCGCCACGGCTCGTGAGGCGAGCTGTGCGCCCTGCTCGTTGCGATCGGCCAGCGCCTCGAGCAGGAGGGCGCCGGCCTCTGCGTGGTCGTCGCGTGTCGTGGTGGCCACGACGAGCTGGTCGGCGTGGTCGATCATCCGCAGCCACATCGGATCGGACTCGTCGTTGCCGGAGTCGATGAAGATCAGGCGGTAGTACTTCGACGCGACGGCGTGGATCGCGTCGACGTCGGCAGGCTCTACGCGCTGCTCCTCGGCCAGGACCATTGGCTTGGACCGCAGGACGTCGTATCGGTCGCGGGTCTGGTGGTGCACGTAGTGGGCCAGGTCGGCCGACTGGGCGCTGGCGCCCAGGAGGCGGTCGACCTGGGGCAGGAGCTCGAGCAGGGTGCCGCTGTGGGGGCCCTGCTCGGTGCGCCATCCGAGCGTGCCGCGTGTCTGGTTGTTGTCCCAGGCGAGGACGCCGGCGCCGCCGTAGCGGGCGAAGACCGCTGAGAGCAGGACGGTGACGGGCGTCTTACCGGCACCGCCCTTCCCGTTGACGATCGCGACCGTGCGGGGGCCGGGCCAGTGCTGGGAGACGGCCTGGACGTCCTCGCGCTCGGCGCGCTCAGCGGCACTGGGCTGGGTGCGCAGGCCCGCGCGGTTGAGCGCACCGCGAAGGCCGCGCGCTGCGGGGTCCTCCGCGCGCTGATCGGTCAGGAACGAGCGGCGCCGCTCGGCCGCGTGCCGGCGACCCGGCTCGGCCAGGGGAGCGGGGAGCGGGGGTGGAGCGGGCAAGGGCGCCAGTTCGGCGCTGGTCGAGCTCACGGGCTCGGCCGGCGGCGCCGGGACGGCACGCAGCGGCCGCACGCCCTCGGACACGGTCCCGTCGGGACTGATCCGCAGCGGCCAGACCCCTTCGGGGTCGCGCATGACCGCGTCGACGGCGTGGTCGACTTCGCGCGCGTAGGCAGCGACACGGTCGAGGATCTGCGAGCGGGCCTCCTGGACGGAGTCGGCCTGCAGGGCGGAGGTGGCACCTTCGATCGTCAGGTCCGCACGTCCACTGTTGTGCACGGTTGCTTCGATGGCTGGCTGGTGCTGGGGTTCCATGAGGGCTCCTTGGTTATCCGAGGGTGATGCCGAATTGGGCCATGAACGGGACTGGGTCGGTGGGCTCTCCGAGGACTCGTGTCTCGAAGTGGAGGTGGCAGCCGGTCGAGTTGCCTGAGTTGCCGACGCGGCCGATCTGCTGTCCGGCTTGGACGTTGTCGCCCTCGCGCACGAGGATCCCGTCTTCGAACATGTGCAGGTACGCCGTGGTGATGCCGCCGGCGTGGTCGATCTTGATCGTGCCGTTGCCGCCGGAGTCGAACCCGGCGAACGTCACGACGCCGGACTGGGCGGCCCAGATTGGCCCTCCACAGCCGCCGCCTCCGAAGTCGGTTCCTGCGTGGAGTCGGTAGACGCCGGTGACGGGGTTGGTGCGCATGCCGAACTGGCTCGTCAGTGGGCCGGCGGCGGGGTTGGCCCAACCGCTCGCGCTGACCTGGCCGTTGGCGGTCTGCAGGGTGGAGCAGATCGTGTTCCCGAGTGCTTCGATCAGTGGGGTGTCGACGCCGGCGAGGTACTCGACGATCTGCACGGCGGCGGTCCAGTACTTGGCGTAGTGGTAGGGGTCGGCGTTGTTCTGGGTGCGGTGCGCGACGATCGTGGGCTCGAGGAAGGGTCGACCTTCTACCTTCGACAGCGCCTTGAAGAAGTTGGTGGCGCTGATGAATGGGTCCATGCGGTCTTCGTAGGTGCCCCAGGCGCCGTTGTCGCGCTGCTGGAACAGGCCTCGTGAGTCGGGGCCGGCAGCGTCGCCGTAGCCGATGACCTGCAGGCTCGATTCGCCGATCGCGGTCATGACGCCGATGGTTTGGTCACGGACGTCGAGGCCGAGCGCCTGCCCTGCTTCGACGATCGCCGCGGCGTTGATGAGCTGGGCCTTGCCGTACCCGGCGATCGCGGTTCCCTCGGGGATCGAGGCCGGGTCGACGACCACGCCGACAGGTCGGGTGCCTCCGCTGTTGCAGTTCTGCTGGGCGCCGCCCACGGCCATGACGAGGCCGAGAATGACGCTGATGAGTACCAGCGGCGCGGCCGCGGCGCCGATCAGGAGTCCTCCGGTAGGTCGAGACATGCCTAGTTCAGTCCCTCCGGGAGCGTGAACTTGCTGACGAGCCAGGGCTCGTTCTGGCCCTGTCGGATGAGGAGCACGGTGTAGGTGCCGACGTCGGTGGGCACGCTGACGTGCACCACCTGTGGGCTGGGCTCCTCGACGATCGTGGCGGGGCCGGTGACCTTGGTGGCGGCGATCGCCACGGGGTCGACGTAGGAGTAGTCCTGCTGCGCTTGCGCGGTCATCAGCGGGGCGAGCTCGCCCGCCCATGTGCTCTGGCTGACGCCCGGCCGCGCGTACAGCTCCATCGCACGGTCGGCGGCCTGAGTGGCGTCGTCGCGCGACTGCTCATCCCAGCTGGGCACGGGCTCGGGCGTGATGGTCTGTCCGGTGTCCTCGTCCTCGAGGCCGTAGATCGATGTCGGGCTCGGTTCGGCGGTCGACCGGGCGTCGCTGTCGCCGCCCCCACCGCATGCCGTCGTGCTGACTAGCGCCATGGCAACGACGGCTGATGCAGCGAGTCGCTTAGTCCTCGTCGACGAGCTCGCCGCGAGGCTCGGGGACCCGGGGTCCCCGGTCGGCGCCTCGCGTGCGCTGGTCGATCCATTCCTGCAGCTGTTCTCGATCAAACCTCAAGGCACGGCCAGTCAGTCGCACGTGAGGAATCTGGTCATCGCTGGCGAGCTTGCGCACGGTCTGGTCAGAAACAGAAAGCCACCGAGCTACCTCCGCCACGGTGAGCATTCCGGTCTGTCGCTCATCCACGCGCATCGCCTTTCAGTCGGAGACCCAATATTCCCCCTTCACAACGATCGCCGCACCACACCCCCCTAAATTGATCGATGAGACTGTTTAAACGATAACTAGACATGTCAGGATAGGTTGAGATTGCCAAGCCGATAGTGCAGCATAACCACATATAGTTCCTTCAGGCCATGCCTGGCTAGTCACGAAGGATGGGGGCCACGAGGTGACAGCAGTGCCAAATCCATGGGTGCCGGATCCCGGCTCCGAGCCACCGACCTCTCCCAGCGCGCCTGCGCCGCCGCCTGCTGCGGCTACCCAGCGAGCCGTCACGCGGACCGGGGCCGCCGGTCCGCACCCTGGCCTGACTCCACCTCGTCGCGCGGACCGGCTGGCGACGTTCGAACCGTCGACGAGCTCCAGCGTCTGGATCGTCGGCGCACACGGGGGAGCGGGGGAGTCGACGCTGGCCGAAGTGGTCGGCGGCGCTGCCACCGACCACCGGTGGCCCCAGCTGACGGCGACGCCGTCAGTGCTCCTGGTCGCGCGGACGTCGTTTGCCGGCATCACAGCCGCCCAGGCGGCCGCCGTCGCGTGGGCAGCCGGAGCCACCCCACCGGTGCGGGTGATCGGTCTGGCCTGGGTCGCCGACGCACCCGGCCGCCTCCCGAGGCCGTTGGCGGACTTCATGAAGGTCGTCAGTGGCTCTGTTCCCCATCACTGGGTGCTGCCGTGGTTCGAGGACCTGCGCCGTGCGGGTCTCGCAGCACTCGACGCCGGCATTCCCAAGGCCTTCCAGTCAGCCCAGTCCGAAATCCACCGCCTGATCGCACGACCCGAGGAGCAGTCATGACCGAGACCATCGCCGCGCAGCTCGCGTACTACGTGACTCAGGTGCCGGACCCTGGGTCCGGCACCGCCCCGCCTGGCTCGGAAGGCATCATCACGATTCTGCAGTGGGCCGCGTGGATCGCCGCCGCGGTCTGCGTGCTCGGCGTCATCATCGCCGGCGCGATGATGGCGGTCCAGATGCAGCGCGGCGAGGGCGGGCAGTCGGTCTCCCGCCTCGGCTGGGTCATGGCCGGAGCCATCGTCATCGGTTCGGCCTCCGCTCTCGTCGGCGCGATCCTCTAACCGCCATGGCCAGGTCGAACGGCTCGCCACGACGGGCCACTCTCATCGCCTCCGCACTCGTGGTGGGCGTCATCATCGTCGCGGGCGCGGTGCTCACTGGCCGCGCGCTCCTCGGGGACGAGACAGACACCAGCCCAACCGCACGCCCCACCTCGGCCGACAGCTCCTCCAAGTGCGACCTTCCCGACGGCGACCTCGAGAAGCTGACAGAGCCACCCGCCGACGTCGAGTGGGAGCTCATCAACACCTACGCCCTCCCATCAGGTGCAGCTGGGCCAGCAGAGGAGACTGCCGGCGTCCATCACTGCTACGGACGCTCATCGGAAGGTGCAGTTCTTGCCGCCGCGTCCTTCGCGATTGATCTATCCACTCCGGGCATGGACTACAGACAGCTCGTTGACCTCCGTGTGGCCGGCCCCGGCGCTGCGCAGCTCGAGGCACTTGCCGACTTCCCCGAGGCGGATCTCGTCGAACTCACTGCACCGAACGTAAGTCAGATCGTGGCGTTTCGTGTGGACTCGATCTCCGAAGATCAGGCGCTGATTCAGATCGTGCACCGGTACAGCACGGGTCCCGCTGCAGGAACATTCGCAGCGTTCCCGGTTGATCTTCGATGGGACGATGGTGACTGGAAGTACTACGCCGCCGAAGGACTGACGGCGCCGGTTCCTGTCGCAAATTTGACGTCATTCGTCGAGTGGAGCGGAGCATGAGCGGCCCCGCGGCCGCTTTGCCCGCTGTCGATCTGTGCCCGGACATCGTTCCGGCTTGCAAGATCGGCGAAACCATCATCGACACGGGCACGGGAGTGGTCCAGGACGGAATTTCATCTGTCGCCGGGGACGTGGTTCAGAACATCGCGGACTCGGTCGGCGAGGCTGTTGCTGATGTGCTGATCTCGCTGGCCACGATGTGGGTGGAGGTTCCGACGCCAGGGCTGGGCGAGGGCTCGGCCGCGGAGCGTGTGCAGGGGAACCTGTTCTGGTTCATGGCGGCTCTCGCCGTCCTCAGCGTCATCATCGGCGGGATGAAGACCGCGTGGGAGCAGCGCGGCGAGCCGTTGAAGGAGCTGCTGCGGTCCCTGATGCAACTGGTGCTCGTCTCCGCAGGCACGCTGATCTTCATCGGCGCTGGCGTGAAGGCAGGTGATGACTTCTCGGCCTGGATCATCAGCAAATCGACACAGGATGGCAGTTTCGACACAGCTCTCGCCAACTTGTTCGGCGGTGTCACCGCAACCGGCGCGGCAACCGGAGCACCGGCTCTCGCGCCGATGCTCGTCATCATTCTCGGGCTGATCGCGATTCTGACGACTGCGGTCCAAATCGTGTTGATGTACTTCCGGTCTGCGGTGTTGATCGTGCTCGCCGGTGTCCTGCCTCTGAGCGCGTCCATGACCAACACCGAGGGCGGCCGGCAGTGGTTCGGCAAGACGATGGCCTGGGCAATCGCGTTCATGCTCTACAAGCCCGCGGCCGCGATCATCTACGCCTCGGCGCTCTCGATGGACTGGGCTGCTGACGGCTTCCAGGGCGCGCTCGTGGGCATCTGCATGATGTGCATCGCGATCTTCGCGCTCCCGGCGACGATGCGGCTCGTGGTGCCGGCGACGTCGGCGGTTGCCGGGTCGTCCGGCGGTGCCGCTAGCGGCGCAGCCGCGATGGGCGCGGCGAGCATGATGAGCGGCGGTGGAGGTGGCGGCGGCAGGACGTCTGGCCCCACGGGCGCTGCTCCAGCACCGCATGTCTCGTCAGCGCCGGCTGGGTCGACGACCGCTGGCGGGGGTTCGGGGCGGCTGGTGTCCTCGACGCCGGCCGCGGCCGGCAAGGGCGCTGGCGCCGCCAGCGGCGGGGGTGCAGCCGCAGCTGGCAGTGGGGCCGCTGCCGCAGCGGGCCCGGCCGCGGCGGCCATGGTCGCCGGGCAGGCGGCTGCAGGCGCCGTGAAGTCCGCTTCGAACAGGGGGGTTCAGGGTGAGTAACGTCGAACAACGGACCTACGGCAACTTCCGCCGTCCCGAGTCGCCGGGCCTGCCGGGACTGGGCACTGCCGGCACTGTCGTGGTGTTCGGCGGGGCGCTGGTCGCGGTGTTCCTCGTCGCGCTGCGCATCTGGGTGCCGTTCCTGATCTGGCTGCCGATCTGGCTTCTCCTGGTGGCGCTGATGGCAGTCAAGGACCGGCACGGCCGCACCGCGGGATCGCGCGTGGCCACCCGCGTCAGCTGGTGGCGAGCGCGCCGCGGCGGCACGACGGTCTACCGGTCCGGACCGCTCGGGCGGACCGACCATGGCACCTACCAGCTGCCTGGCCTGCTAGCCGCCACGGTGCTGCACGAGGCGCAGGACGCCTACGGGCGACCGTTCGCGATGCTGCAGTACCCCCAGGTCGGTCACTACAGCGTGACGATGTCGGTCACGCCTGATGGCGCATCCCTGGTCGACCAGTCCCAGATCGACGCGTGGGTGGCCGGCTGGGGACAGTGGCTCGCCGACCTCGGCAACGAGCTCGGGGTCGTGGCCGCGCAGGTCACGGTCGAGACCGCGCCCGACTCTGGCGCGCGTCTTCGCCGTGAAGTCAGCTCGCGGATGCGAGAAGCGAACGACGCTCCCGAGCTCGCAACGCAGATGCTCAACGAGGTCATGAACGACTACCCGTCCGGCTCGAGCCAGGACCGGGCGTGGGTCTCAGTCACGTTCAGTGGCCGCACCCCGTCGGGCAAGCGTCGCGACGCCGACGAGATGGCCCGCGACATCGGCAGCCGACTGGCCACGATGACGCAGTCATTGTCGAACGCGACCGGAGCCGGTGCTGCAACACCGGTGACCGCGGCCGAGCTGTGCGAGATCGTTCGCACCGCGTACGACCCCCAGGCCATCTCGGACTTCGATCTGGCCCGCGACGAAAGCCGCGATCCCGAGATCACCTGGAGCGACGGCGTCGGCCCAGCCGCGGCCGAGGAGCACTGGGACCACTACTTCCACGACGGTGCGGTCTCGAGGACCTGGTTCATGTCCGTGGCCCCCCGCGGTGAGGTCTACTCGTCGGTGCTGGCTCGTCTTCTGAGCCCGCACTCCGACATCGACCGCAAGCGGATCTCGCTGCTGTACCGACCCGTCAGCGCGGGTAGGGCCGCCGACACCGTCGAGCGCGACAAGCGGGTCTCCGACGTCAAGGTCAGCTCGTCCAAGCGGCCGTCCGCCAGGGCGATGGGAGCCCGAGCAGCGGCCTATCAGACCGCTGCGGAGGAGGCCCGCGGTGCGGGTCTGACCGACTTCGCCCTGATCGCCACGGCGACCGTCTTGGACGAGTCCCGCATGACTGACGCGGCCGTGGCGCTGGAGTCGCTGTCAGCGACGGCGCGCCTGCTGATGCGACCGGCCTACGGGTCGCAGGCACCGGCGTTCGCTGCAGGCCTGCCTTTGGGCCTGGTGCTGCCGGCGCACTCGCGGGTGCCGATCGAGGTCAGGGAGTACCTGTGAAGCGCCGCCGCTCGGAACAGGCCGACTTCACGCCGGCCCAGCTCGCCGAACGCGAGCGTTACGAGGCCGACCAGGCGATGCGCGCTGCGCTCGCCAAGAGGCCGTCACGGGTCGGTGCCCGCGGCTGGTCTGGCCAGGGGGCCGGGGCAGCGAGCTACATCAGCCCGCCGACCGACTGGCGTGGGTCGACGGTGCAGGTGTGCGGTCTGTGGCCGTTCGCCGCCGGATCTGGGGTTCCGACGATCGGCGTCCCGCTGGGTCGATACCTGGGGCCGAACGGCCACGGGTCGACCGTCTGCTGCGATCCGATCTCGTGGTTCGAGCGAACCTCGCTGATCTTGAATCCGTCGATGTTCGTGCTGGGCCTGCCGGCCCTGGGGAAGTCGACGCTCGTGCGTCGGATGTCCCTGGGCCTGTCGGGCTTCGGCGTCCTGCCGATGTTCTTCGGTGACCTCAAGCCCGACTACGTCGACCTCGTCGAGGCGATGGGCGGGCAGGTCATCCGCCTCGGCCGAGGCCGAGGCGGCCTGAACGTGCTTGACCCGGGCGGCGCCGCGCACGCTGCGGAGCGACTGCAGGGCAAGGCCAAGATCGCCGTTCTGGCCGACATGAAGGCTCGTCGAGAGACGATGGTCGGTGCCCTGCTGACCATCGCCCGGCGCACCCCGCCGACGGTCCATGAGGAGAACATCGTCAGCGCCGCGCTGCGGGTGCTCGACGAGAAGCACGACGGGGTGCCGATCCTCGGAGATCTCCTCGAGGTGATCCGCGAGGCTCCCGAGGAGCTGCGCCGGGTAGCGCTCGATCGGGGCGACATCGACCGCTACCGGGACGCCACGCACGACCTCGAGGCGTCCCTGATGGCCCTGACCGGCGACGACCGGCTCGGCACCATGTTCAACGCTCCGACGTCGGTGGCCATGGACCTGGGCCGCCCGGTCGTCTTCGACGTGTCGGCCGTGGACGAGTCCGACAAGGACCTGCAGGCGGCCACGCTGATGGCGTGCTGGTCGACCGGGTTCGGCGCGATCAACGTCTCTCACGCGCTGGCCGACGCCGGTCTGGAGCCGCAGCGCCGCTACTTCATCGTCTTGGACGAGCTGTGGCGTGCTCTGCGTTCTGGCCCGGGCATGGTCGACCGGGTCGACGCGCTGACCCGGCTCAACCGCCAGATGGGCGTGGGTCAGGCGATGATCTCGCACACCATGTCGGACCTGCAGGCGTTGCCCAACGCCGAGGACCGGATGAAGGCCCGAGGGTTCGTCGAGCGCGCTGGCTTCGTCGTCTGTGGCGGTCTGCCCGAGGGCGAGATGAAGGACCTCACCACAGCCGTGGGTATGTCCCAGGCTGAGCAGCAGCTCCTCATGTCCTGGTCGTCGCCGGCGACCTGGGACACCGGCGGCACGTCGGCGCCCCCTGCTCGAGGGAAGTTCCTCATCAAGGTCGGCTCCCGACCGGGGATCCCCGTACAGGTGCAGCTCACCGAGGCCGAGCGTGCCGTGAACGACACCAACAAGCGGTGGGCGCAGGTCGACCGGCCTGCAGCGCAGGTGGGATGACTCATGTCGTCGATCAAGCAACCGCGCAACGCTCCCT
Source organism: Aeromicrobium alkaliterrae (assembly GCF_039529015.1). Taxonomy (NCBI): domain Bacteria; kingdom Bacillati; phylum Actinomycetota; class Actinomycetes; order Propionibacteriales; family Nocardioidaceae; genus Aeromicrobium; species Aeromicrobium alkaliterrae. The sequence goes on along the minus strand of NZ_BAAAME010000006.1, from coordinate 4,401 downwards.
CGGCCGACACTGAGGCCGTCCTGCTGGGCGTCTTCCTATCCGTCGTGGTCGTCGCCGGCGGCGGGATCTACGCCACCGCTCACCTGTCGGCGCTCGTCGACGACCGCCCGAGCCCGGGTGCCAACCCGTTCACCGTGGTGATCGGAACGTTCAGTGGGGACGTGCCGTGGACCGGCTCGTCGACGGTCGTCGCCGTCCTGCTGGGCGTTGTGCTGCTCGTGCTGACAGCAGGGACCATGGCGCTGCTGTTGCGCCGCCGGGGTGCTCGAGGTCGCGTCGATCGCGCCGCTTCTCGGATGGGTCGCGGCCGCGCGATCGCGCCCCTGACGCACAAGTCGACCTCCGGCGCTGCCAAGCGCCTCGGCGTCGCCGCCGGTCCGGGCCTGCCAATCGGCAGGTCCGTGGCCACCGGCGCCGCGCTCTATCAGGACTGGGAGGCCGTAAGCATCGACATCGCCGGCCCCCGCACCGGCAAGACCACCAGCCGGGTCATTCCGGCGATCCTGGCCGCGCCAGGCGCCGTGGTGACCACCAGCAACAAGCGCGACGTCGTCGACGCAACGCGGGGCGTGCGAGCTCACGAGGGTCGGGTGTGGATCTTCGATCCGCAGGGCCTCACGGGCGAGGCACCCACCTGGTGGTGGAACCCGCTTTCGTACGTCACCGACGAGACCAAGGCGCAGGCGTTAGCGGAGATCTTCGCGACGGCCAGCCGCCGCGCCGACGCGCGCACCGACGCCTACTTCGACTCCGCCGCGCTCGAGCTCCTGGGAAACCTGCTGCTCGCCGCGGCGCTCGACTCTCGCCCGATCACCGACGTGTACGTATGGATCACCGATCCCAACGACGACACCGCCGCAGGCATCCTCGATCGGCACAACTACCCGCTGCCGGCAGCCTCCGTGCGCGGTGTGGTCGGCTCGCCGGACAAGCAGCGGGCCGGCGTGTTCGGCACCGCCCAGCAAGTCGCGTCGTTCCTGACGAACCGCCAGGCGACCCGCTGGGTGACGCCAGCTGGAGGCGGACTGCACTTCAGTCCTGAGGCGTTCGTGGCCACGACCGACACGCTCTACAGCCTCTCCAAGGAGGGTCGCGGGAACGCCGGCCCTCTGGTCACCGCGCTCACCGTGGCGGTGTGCGAGGCCGCCGAGGAGCACGCAAAGCGTCAGCCGTCAGGTCGTCTGCAGGTGCCGATGGTGGTGGTGCTCGACGAGGCCGCGAACGTGTGCCGCTGGTCGGAGCTGCCCAACCTGTACTCCCACTACGGCTCGCGCGGCGTGAACATGCTGACGTTCCTGCAGTCGTGGTCCCAAGGCGTCGAGGCGTGGGGTCGTGAGGGCATGCGCAAGCTGTGGTCGGCCTCCAACGTGAAGGTCTACGGCGGCGGTGTCAGTGAGGTCGAGTTCCTCAGCGAGCTCGCCCAGCTGATCGGGGACTACTCACACGTCGAGTCGTCGACGTCGTACCAGCGCTCCAGCGGCCGATCGGTCTCGCGCCAGCACCGCACCGACAAGATCCTCGACGTCGCCGACCTCGCGGCGCTCGATCGAGGTCGCATGGTCGTCCTGGCCTCGGGCGCTGTTCCTGTGCTCGCTCGGTCTCAGCCTTGGTACGAGGGTCCCGACCGGGAGGCTGTGCAGGCCTCGATCAACACCTACGCGCCGGGGACGGCGCAGTGACCTCGCCGCGCGGCGTGGGGGAGTGGGCCGAGGGGGAGGAACCCGTCGACACGATCGGCGCCGAGCTCGAGCTCGAGGACGTCCCCGACCAGGCACCAGGCGAAGAACCTCCCCCCAGGTACGCCACGCTCGACGATTTCGTGCAGGAGTTCTTGCTCGAGATGCTGTGGACCGACGTCGAGGTGTCGTCGAAGACGTGGTGCCCCGAGTGGTGGCGTCACCCGGCCGCGATCGTTCGCCTGGAGGCGCTGCACCGCTCGTTCGAGCATCTGCGCCTCGATCCGGCGACCGGGATCTCGGTCTGGCTTCGCGACCACGCCGACTACCACATGGGGCTCCTGACCGACCCCAACGGAATCTTCAAGGGGTGCGCGATCAAGAAGGGCCACGACACGGAGCGCGATCGCGTCATCCCGTCAACGCCTGCCCCGGCCGAGCTGTTCGCTGCTGACGACTGAACAGCCCGCCGCCGATATCACCTAGGTGAAGCAAATCCCAACGCATCTTCGAACTGGCCGTCACGCGTGGCGAGCGGCCGCCATCATCGCTCGGGCCCACTGGTGGTCCCGGCGCACCAGAGCCTTCGGCCCGCTCCTCGGTCTCGAGGTCACAGTCGCGGTCTGGCTCTACGCCGGCCTCCCGAACAGCCCCGGCGCCGCCCCTGCCAGCGTGCTCGCCGGCATCCTCGGGGGAGCCCTCGCGGGTCTCACGCTGGCCATGGCAGACGTCCCCCTTGCCCTGCGTAGTCACCGTCGCGAGCTCCACATGCTCGCCAACGACCAGGCGTGCGCGGTGCTCGTGCTGACCCGAACGAGCACCGACACCGTCCACCTGGCGGGCCTGGCCGCATGGCCTCTCGGCCGCCGCGCCGGCACAGAGCTCTTGGCCGCCGTGCTGGAGCAGATTGACGACCGCGGACTCATCACGACCCTGGACTGCTGGGGCGATCGGGTCGAGCTCTACGCGCGACCCGAGTACGGCTTCGTGCGGGTGGGGCGGCGGTTCTACGGCCCCGTGCGGATGGAGCGTCCCCGCCGTCTCGAGAGCTCCTGAACGGCGAGGTTGGCTAGCAGTCTCTCGACGAAAGGTTCTCCGGAATGTCATAGTCGCCGGCGTCCAAGACGTCGGAGTCCCCGTGCGCGAACACGGCAACACCGATGCCTGCGACGTTCGACTCGATATCGTCCGACGGGCACAGGACGCTGATGTACCAAAGCTTCTCCGGCTGGGTGGCTGCGATCTCGTTCGCAGCCGCGGCCACGTAGCGCTCCACCACATCGGGGTCTGAGGATTCAGCCTCGACGTAGGCGGTATCCGACCGCTCCGCAAAGACGTCGTGCTCGTAGGCCAGCTCCACGTCAGGCAGGTCCGGAGCGTCTCGCATGTTCGACGGGCCACCGCACCCAACGAGCGTTCCCGTCAGAAGCGCGACCACCACAGCCTGCCGGATTTTCATGTCGCAACGCTAGCGAAACCGCTCACCGGTGTCCGCCGATCGTGCCCACTCCGGATCTGTCGCAAGAAGGCGTGATCCTGTTCGATGCCACGATGGATCATGAACACGTGCCCCCAGTGCGCAGGACCGATCCCGAAGGACATCGACGAGTCCCCATCCGCGATCGAGTACTGCCCACGGTGCGACGGCCCGCTCTACTCCGGCGATCGTTCCGGCCCGCCCCAGTGGCTCCCGCCACGGTGACCACATGCTGACCAAAGAGCAGGGCGACGCACGCCGGGCTATCGGTCGCTTAGTCAGTTACGGGTTCTTCAACCTGTCGCCCGCTGGACTGACCGTGGATCGCGACCCGCGGCGTCGCCCTGAAGAGCTCTCGATCGACGTGCTGCTCGAGCGGCTACAGCTGTGCGGAGTGCCGGACGACCAGATGGCCGTCGAGGTCCGAGTACCAGCGGGACAGGCGAAGCCACACGCCTTCCTTCGCCTGGTCGTGCATCGACCTGGAGTCGAGCACCTAGCGACGTTCATCTCGTCGTTGCGCGAAGGCCTGGCGCTGCTCGACAACATGAGCGCGCCGCAGGATGCCTTTCCGTCCTCACCGGGCACTTGAGGCAAGGTGCTCAAGAACATTCTTCGCCGCACGTGTAATCGGAGCAGGTCAGATGTGAAGAGCTAGCAACGGTGGCCCCGACGGTAGCGACGGGGCCACTAGCTCAGCGGCTCACCTAGCCAGTCGCAAGGGCCTTTCACGGCTGCTGGGGAGGATGCCCGAAATCCTGCGCGACCACGCCTGCTACCAACGGACCGTTCAAGGGCTGCTCGTCGAGTAATGGGCACGACACCGTACGCAACCGCGCCAGCCACTCCACGCTTGCTCCGGCCGGCCTCTTCGAGGGTTGACGACCAGCGTGCCGTCGAAGAGGCCGGTCACGTTGCCGCAGTTCTCAAGCGACGAGATCGTGGTCGTCCGGATGGGAGGAGCAGGGGCCGCTATGCGGACCCCGCTTCCGCCGGCGAAGGCCGTTCACGATGCGGATCGTGGCGGCAACGCACGACAGCAGCGCCGCCGTAAACTTCAAGATGCTGCCGAATCCATCCAGACTGACTAGTGTTTCCAACATCAGGATCCCCTCCAGGGTGTTCTGACCTGTGGCGGATCATTGATCGCGAGTAGTGGTGTCCAACCTTCGCGATCGGTGACTCCGCCACAGCTTTTCAACTGAACACTCAGGATCAGGGGCGCCCGATGGCGTTAGCAAGCGCAGC
>NZ_BAAAME010000005.1:540973-581137 GCF_039529015.1 Aeromicrobium alkaliterrae | reverse complement strand
ACTGCCTGCAATTACGGAGCGAAAGGGCCCTTCGCCGCGAGCGGGACATCGATCCTGTGCCCACATTTTGCCCACATCTCTAGCAGCGCTCCGTCCAGCTCGTGGCGCCGACGTGCGTCGCCAGTCGCTCTGGGGAAAACAACCCTCGCGAGGCGATCTCGAGCCCGTAAGAGGTGCCAGGGGCGCTGCACGGAACCGGAAAGCACTACCCAGGTTGCTCGCGATCGACCGAGACCCCTGACGTCGGCTCATCGCGACTGACTGGACCGTGACGAGCGCAGTCGGCCGAATGCCCCACGTGAGGACCGCGACACCGAACTCGCGCGATCCGGTCGTTCAGATCCAGGCTTGGACTTGGTCTCGAGGTGCGGCAGAGTGGTGACACGCGGGCGCGATGTCCTTGAGCTGGCACGTTCAGCACCGAGCCCCGCATCGAGGTGGGCGACACCGTCAAGATCGCCGACCGTCAGGACGAGCTGCGCGGGATCCGCATCCCGTGACCCGGATCGTCCCTGCGGGCCGGGACATCCCACGTCGAGCCGCTCAGCTCCGGGATCTCGCCGAGGGATCGGGCATTGACACGTCGAGGTTTAACATGAGGTAGCCTCGACTTATGGTTTCTCCGCGACTCAGCGTGCATGACACGTCTCCGGTCTGGCGTGGCAGTGGGGCAGCGACAGCGCTGCGGGAGAGCGTGGAGCTCGCGCGAGCGGTTGAGCAGCTCGGGTTCCACCGCTACTGGTTGGCTGAGCATCATGCGACCCCCGCGCTGGCGAGCTCGGCGCCCGCGGTGCTTGCGGGCCAGGTGCTCACCGCGACGTCGAGCCTGCGGGTGGGGTCGGGCGCGGTCCTGCTGCCGAGTCACTCGCCGCTCGTCGTCGCCGAGCAGTTCTTGACGCTTGCGGCCCTGCATTCTGCGCGGGTCGATCTCGGGATCGGTCGCGGGAAGGGTGGGTCGCCCGAGTCTGCGGCGCGCTTGGGGCAGTCGCGTTCGCAGACGTTCGACGAGCAGCTGGACGAACTGACGGCCTACCTGGCTGACGCAGGACCTGTCCGTGCGACGCCACGGGCGGAGGTCGCTCCAGAGCTGGTCATCGTGGGCAACAGTGTCCAGAGCGCGGAGCTGGCGGGTCGCCGTGGGCTCCCCTATGTCTACGCCGAGATCATCCGGCCAGGATTCGCCGCCGAGGCACTGGCGGCGTATCGAGAAGCATTCTCCGCTGGGCCGATCGACGAGCCCTACGCCGGAGTGGCGATCAACGCCGTCGTGGCCGATTCCGACGACCTGGCGAACCGGCTGGCGAGGCCGTTCGTCGTCGGCCAGCTCGCGATGCGCTCGCACGACCCGCACACGCTGTTGCCGACGCTGCAGGAGACCGACGACCTGATGCTGAGCGACGTCGAGGAATCGTTCGTGGCCGAGAAGCTCGCGCCCTCGATCATCGGTTCGCGGGCGACCGTGGCGAAACGCCTCGCCACGCTGATCGAGGCGGTTGCCCCCGATGAGCTGTTCGTCCTGACGCAGGTCCCCGGAATCGAGCACCGTCGACGGTCCTACGAGCTGCTCGCCGAGATCGTCCGGTGAGCACCGTCGACCCGCGCCCGGTCGTCGTGCTCGGCGCAGGAGGTCGTGCCGGACGGCAGGTCGTCCGGCACCTGGTTGACCTTGGTGTTCCGTGCGTCGCAGTGGGCAGGGCCGCACCGAGCCTGGGAGCCGCGCACCCCGCTCGGGTCGTCGCGGCGGATGCCACCGATCCGGTCGAGCTGCGACGAGTGGTCGCGGGCTCGCGGGCCGTGGTCGTCGCCATCACGCCCTTCTCGAGCCCGGAGGAGCTGACGGCCGACCTCGATCGGGACTTCTTCGCGGGCGTCGTCAGGACGCTGGACCTCGCGCGGGTCGCGCGGGTCGTCGGTATCGGCCTGTTCGCGACGCTCGTGTGGCGTGACGGCACCCGGGTCATGGACGACCCCGAGCTCTTTCCGCCGTTCCTTCATGGTTACGGGGAGTCGCGCCTTCGCGAGATCGCTGCCCTCGAGGCATCTGATCTCGACTGGGCCCTGCTGACACCACCTGCGGGGCTCAGCGAGGACGTGGACGAGAGTGACGGCTATCGCTTGGGGAGCCACCACGTCAGCGAGGGGGAGCTGAGGTCGTCGTTGGACTACGACACGCTGGCCCTGGCGGTCGTGGCGGAGGTCGTCCGGCCGACAGCTCACCGGGAACAGGTCGTGGTGCTCCCCGCCTGAGCGGGACTCACCGTAGGACTCGTGGGCTCGTCCGGATGCGGGGGACCGCCGCGAGCAGCTGCCGCGTGTACGGATGGTCCGAGCTCTCGATCAAGACCTTCGGTGTGCCCTGATCGACCACGACGCCGTCGCGCATGACCAGGATCCGGTCGCTGATGCGAGCGGCGAGACCGAGGTCGTGGGTGATGAGCAGGACGCCGAGCTGGTGCTCCTGGCGGATGCGATCCAGGACGCCGACGAGCTCGGCCTGCAAGGTCGCATCGAGCGCCGAGAACGGCTCGTCCGCCACCAGGACGTCGGGCTCGGTCGCGAGCGCTCGGGCGAAGGCCAGGCGCTGTCGTTGTCCGCCCGACATCGACCGGGGCATGCGGTCGAGCAGGTCGGCATCGAGGCTGACCAGATCCAGGACTGCTGCAACTTCCTGGGTCCCGGCTGGTCGTCCCTGGGCGCGGAGCGCTTCAGCGACCACGCGGCGGGTGGTGTATCGCGGGTTGAAGGACGACAGCGGGTCCTGCGGAACCTGCTGCACGCGGTGTCGCCTGGATCGCCGAGCGCGTTCGGGAAGGGGGTTCCACGGTTCGCCGTCGAGGGCGACGGAGCCCCGGTCGGGTGAGAGCAGGCCGAGCGCGATCCGCCCGACGGTGGTCTTGCCCGATCCGGACTCCCCGATCAAGGAGACGACCTCTCCCTGGTGAACTCGGAGGTCGACGTCTGTTGCGGCGACGATCGGGTGGTGCGCTGTGCCGAAGCGCTTGCTCACGGCCTCGAGCCGCAGTACTTCGCGGCCGGGGGCAGGACGATCGCCGATGTCGGTGAACGTGGGCTCGAGCGCGTTCTGCACCAGCCGCCTGGTGAAGTCCGCGCCCGGCCGGTGCAGGATCTGCTCGACGGGTCCGGTCTCGACGACCTGTCCGTCGCGCAGCACCACGATGCGATCGGCGACCTGGGAGACGACGGCGATGTCGTGACTGATGAACAGCATCGCCATCCCGGCAGAGGTGAGCGCGCGCAGCAGGTCGATGACCTGCGCCTGGACCGTCACGTCGAGCGCCGTCGTCGGTTCGTCCGCGATGAGGAGGGCCGGCCGTGCGGCGACGGCCGAGGCGATCAAGGCACGTTGGCGGAGCCCGCCGGAGAGCTCGTCGGGGTGTTGGGACGCGCGCCTCGATCCGCCGGGGAATCCGACACTGCCCAGCAATCGGCGCACCTCGGCTGCACGTTCAGCGCGGGGCACCACCGAGTGCTCCCGCAAGGGTTCTCCGACTTCGCGCGCGACGGTCCGCAGCGGGTCCAGCGACACGAGGGCGTCCTGGTGGACCAGCGCCACCTGTCGACCACGGATGCGGCGCCACGCTCGTTCGTCGAGTGCGGCCGCGTCCTGGCCGAGGATCGTGAACCGATCGGTCGCGACCCGGGCGTCGAGCAGTCCGAGCAGCGCCTTGGCGGTGACGGACTTTCCGGATCCGGATTCGCCGACGAGCGCGACGCACTCGCCTCGCCCGATGCGCAGGTCGAGACCGTGCAGGACCCGGCGCGCGCCGAAGTCGATGGTGAGACCGGAGAGGTCAAGGACGGGGTCTTGGTCAGTCATGATCCGGGTCCGTTACTCGTGCCCTGAAGTCGCTGGCCGAGGGCCGAGACGGTGATGACGAGCGCGACGAGCGCGATCCCGGGGAACACCGAGATCCACCACGCGTGCGCGAGGGTGTTCCTGCCTTCGGCCAGCATCGAGCCCCATTCGGGAGCCGGGGGCGGTACGCCCATGCCCACGAAGCTCAGCCCCGCAATGGCAAGCACGGCACCGCCGACGCCGAGGGTCGCCAGGACCACGACAGGCGCCAGCACCTGAGGCAGGACGTGGCGTCGGACCAAGACCGTGGAGGACAGGCCGAGGGTCCGGGCCTGGGCGACGTGCTCGCTGCGGCGCACGACCTGAGTCCGTGCGCGGACGACGCGGGCGTAGTGCGGCACGGTCGCGGATCCGAGCGCGACGACCACGGACCCGGATCCGGGACCCACGAAGGCGATCAGGGTCAGGGCCAGCAGCAGGGTCGGAAACGACGCGACGACATCGAGCAGCCGGCTCACGGCTTCGTCGACGACGCGCGGGGACATCCCGGCCACCAGTCCGACGAAAGTGCCGACGGTGACGGCAAGGCCGGTCGCGAGCACGGCCAGACCGATCGAGCGCCGGGCCCCGTGGACGAGTCGACTCAGGACGTCGCGCCCCAGCTGGTCGGTTCCAAGCGGGTGGTCGAAGCTCGGCGACGAGAGCGCGTCGAGGGGATCTGCCCCCAGCGGGTCGTGCGGCGCCAGCAGGTCGGGGGCCGCGACGGCTGCCGCTGCCGCCACGAGGACGGCTGTCATGACGAGCGTCGCCGGCCGTGAGCCACGGTGCGCGGTCATGCCGGCACCGGGTTGCGAAGACGGGGGTCGATCCACCAGCTCACGAGGTCCGCCAGGGTGTTGCATGCGACGTACGCGATCGACGACATCAGTGCGATGCCGACGACCAACGGGACGTCGCGCCCCTGCACCGCAGACAGGATCAGACGTCCGAGACCGGGTCGACCGAAGACCTGTTCGACGATGACGGCACCTCCGAGGAGGCTGGCGAAGATCCAGCCACCAAGGTTGACGACCGGGAGTGCGGCGTGTCGCAGTCCGTGTCCGAGTCGCAGACGCAGGTCCGACACTCCGCGTGCCCGCACGGTCGTCGCGAACGGCTGGTCCAGCGCCTCTTCGAGTCCTTGACGCATCAGCTGTGACAGGACGCCGGCGATGGGCGCGCCCAAGGCGATCGCCGGTAAAACGAGCGAGGAGGCGCCCGAGGCGCCGGCGACCGGGAACCACGGCAGGGTGAAGCTGAACAGGAACAGCAGCATCAGGCCGAGCCAGAAGTCGGGCACCGACACGAGCGTGAGCTCGACCGATCCGGCCACACGCCTCCTCAGCCGCCTCCCGGCCGTCGCCACGGAGATCGCGGTCGCCGCCAGCAGTGCGAGCGCTGAGGCAGCGCCAGCCAGTTGCACGGTCGGGAGGATCTCGTCGCCGATGACGTCGGTGACGGGTCTGCGCAGGACGAAGGACTCCCCGAGATCCCCCGACAACAGACGTCGGAGGAACTCGATGTACTGCTGTCCGAGCGACTGGTCGAGCCCCCATCGAGCGCTGACCGCAGCCCGAACCTCGGGCGTGTCGGGCCCCGTGCCGATCAGGACCCGCACGATGTCGCCCGGAGCGGCGTGAACGGCGAAGAACGCGAGAGTCGACGCCAGCCACACCACGAGAAGCGCCGACCCGAGTCGAGCCGCGACCCTCCCGGCGACGCGCGACCGTCGGCCACGCGCCGCCGGGGCGAGCAGGTGCGTCACGACGCGGGGTCGAGCCAGATGTCGTAGGCGCTTTCCGGATCGTTGTAGTACGGGCGGAACCTGAACCCGTGGACGTGGTCCCGCGTCGCGACCTGAGCCTCGCTCTCGACCAGCGGCAGCACGTACGCCCTCTCGGCCACGACGTGGGTCTGCAAGTCCTGGTAGATCGCGGCCCGCGTTGCGACGTCGGGAGTCGACCACCCCTGCGTCAGCCACGTGGTGACCTGGTCCTCGTCGATGTTGCTGAAGTTCACCGCGCCGCCCAGCTCCTTCGGCAGCCAGTGCCACTGGAGGCTCGCCGAACCAGGCTCGATGATGGCGTTGTCGAGGGCACCGTAGTCATTGGCGACGTAGTGCTCGGCCCACGTACCGTCGTCGACCTGCTGGACGTCGAAGTCGATTCCCGCGACGTCCTTGACCTGCGCCTGAACGGCCTGCAGCACGGTGTCGCGCCCGTCGAACACGTAGCTGGCGCCCTGGAACAGGGTGATCGTCAGGCGCTCGCCGGCCGTGTTGGTGCGGAAGCCTTCGTCGTCGCGTCCGGACCATCCGGCGGCGTCGAGCAGCTCGTTCGCGAGATCGGGATCGTTGCCGAAGCTTCCTTCGAGCGCGGGCTGGTAGAACTGGGTCTCGGACGCGTTCAGCGAGCTCCACGCCCGCGTCCGCTCGCCCTGGTAGATCGAGTCGAGGATCGTGTCGACGTCGACGGCCGCCACGAACGCCTTGCGCACGCTCTCGTCCTGCGTCGGCCCGAAGATCGTGTTGAAGTAGATCGACCACGGAGCGCCGATGAGGCTCGATCGCGCGACCGTCACCTCGTCGTTGTCCGACAAGGTGGCCGAGTCGATCCCGGGGATGCCCTCGATGACGTCAACCTGCTCCGAGGTCAGCGCCCCGATACGCACGGACGACTCGGGCAGGAAGCGGTAGGTCACGGAGTCGAGGTAGGCAGGGCCCTGGTGCCCGGCATTGGCGGGGGCCCAGTCGTAGTCGTCGCGACGCTCGAACGTGACCTCCTGGCCGGACGCGACGTCCGAGATCACGAAGGGTCCCGTGCCGTGGACCTGCGACCCGCCCGCCGAAATCGAGTCCTCCTCGTACGAGGAGGGTGAGATCAGGAAGGCGTTGGAGGCGTAGTCCAGGAACGGCGCGAACGAGTCGACGAGATCGAACCGTACAGTCCGCTCGTCGATGACGACGACCTCTTCCAGGTGCGCGAGGGGTCCCTGACCGGCGCCGTTCTCGTCGTAGGTCGGATCGTTGAGGTGGTCGAAGTTGACCTTGACCGCCGCAGCTGTCAGCGGCTCGCCATCGCTGAACGTCACGTCCTCGCGCAGCGTGAACGTGAACTGTCGCGCGTCAGACGAGACCTCGTAGCTGTCCGCGAGCCAGGGCACGTAGCCGCCGTCGGAGTCGCGGTACAGGAGGGACTCGTAGGCGTTGCGAAGGATCAGGTGGGTCCGGTTCTGCCCGTTGAGCTGCGGGTTGAGGGTCGTGGGTTCGGTCTCCACGGCCCACGTGAGGGAACCACCCGAGACAGGCTCGCCCGATCCTCGTGATTCGGAGCTGGATCCGCTGCAGGCGGACACGGTCAGGGCGGCGGCGGCGAGAGCGCCGGCCAAGAGGCGGGCAGATCGGGACATGAGAACTCCTGCGTACGGGGGATGGCGAACCGCACGCTATCCTGAGGCGGCCTCAGGTTATGGATGTCTCAGATGATGGACGAACTCACGGTGTCGGTGCCACCGTGATCCCGTCGAGCGCGAATCGCAGCACGACATTGCTTCGATCGGCCTCGGCCGGTGACGTCTCGCGGATCCAGGCCGCCGACAGGATGATCGACCAGAGCTCGTCGCTCGTGACCGAGTCCCGGACGGTTCGCGCGGCCTGCGCTCGTGCCAACAGCCGCTCCGCAGCTCCGTGCATCTGCTCGCAGGCTGCGTGGTTCGGAGTGCCTTCGCGGTAGAACTCTTCCGAGAGCAAGGCAGCCAGGCCCCGGAAGACGCTGGCGTGATCGACGGCGTGGGCGACCCATTCGCGGAGCGCCGCCTCGGCCTCGGAGGAGGACTCGAGTTCCTCAGCGTGCCTGATGAGCCCGTGCAGGGAGTCGCGCGTCAGCGCCTCGATCAGGGTCTCCCGGGTGGGGAAGTGGCGGTAGAGGGTGCCGATCGCGACGCCTGCCCGAGTCGCGACGTCGGTCAAGCTGGCCGACGTCCCGTGCGACTCGAACTCGGACCGGGCCGCGAGAAGCAGCGCGTCGTAGTTGCGAGCGGCGTCGCCGCGCTTGGGGCGCTGGGCGATGTGCACGACGGTGTCGGTCACGGGTGGATCCTGACGTGGTGCGACGGTGGGCTTGGTGCCATCATTTCACGTCACCCCTCCCTGAAGAGCGAGTCGTGCTTCGCTCGCGAGGCAGGCCAAGGTGGCCACGCAGGGTGGTCGACTCGTACTCGCGACGGAACACGCCCCGGGATCGGAGCAGGGGGATGACGTGGTCGACGAATCGCGTGAGGCCGTCGGGGAGCACGGGGGGCTGGAGGTTGAATCCATCGGCCGCGCCCGCATCGAACCACGTGACGATGTCGTCCGCCACCTGCTCCGGTGTGCCGACCACGACGCGGTGACCGTGGCCACGGGCCGCCCAGCGGGCGACCTCAGCCACGGTCAAGTTCTCACGCCACGCCTTCTCCGTGATGAGCCGGAAACGTTGCCGGCTAGCGGTTGCCACGGGGTCGTGTCTCAGGTCAGGAAATGGTCCATCCGGGTCGAGCTGGGTGACATCGAACCCGCCCAGCTGGATGCTGAGCAGGGCGAGGCTCGCAGCAGGCCGCACGAGGTCGTCGAGCTCGGCCGCATGGGCGCGAGCTTCCGACTCCGACGATCCGATGATCGCCGATAGCCCCGGCAGGACGAGCAATGATGACGGGTCGCGCCCGAGGGCCCGCGCCCGTGCTCGCAGGTCGTGGGCGAAAGCGACGGCCGCGCGGATGTCGTGCTGAGAGGTGAAGACGACTTCCGAGTGGCGGGCGGCGAAATCAAGACCACGATCGGATCCGCCGGCCTGGACGCGAACGGGCTCGCCCTGCGGCGACGGACGCACGTTGAGTGATCCGGCCACGCTGAAGCGCTCGCCGCGGTGATGGATGTCGCGCAAGCGCTCTGGATCGAGGTAGCGACCGGTGACCTCATCGAGCTCCACCGCGCCGTCGTCCCAGCTCTGCCACAGGCTTCGCACGACCTCGACGAACTCGTCGGCGCGCTCATAGCGAGCCTCGTGGGCCGGGAGGGGGTCGTCTCCGAAGTTGCGGGCGACCATCGGCAGGCCCGTCGTGACCATGTTCCACCCCGCTCGGCCGGAGCTCAGCAGATCCAATGAGGCGAACAGGCGCGCAAGGTTGTACGGCTCGTAGTACGACGTCGTGGCCGTGCCAATCAGACCGATGTGCTGCGTCACCGCTGCAACGGCGGACAGATGGGTCAGGGGCTCGTGCGTCATGGGGCCGCTGAAGGCGACGTTGGGAGGGGTGCCGGGGATGTCGGCCAGGAAGATCGAGTCCAAGGTGCCGCGCTCAGCCACCTTTGTGAGCGCTCGGAAGTGCGAGAACTCGTCGACCCCTGCGGCGTCCACGGTCCGGTGCATCCACGCTCCCTCGTGATGCCCCGCACCGGCGACGTGGACATTGAAGTGCAGCTGCCGTCGACCCACATCACGATCATAACCGGAGGCACCCTCAGGTAAGATCGTCATCCCGCGCGCGGGCCACGTCGGGGTCCTAACTGGGGGCGCCAGGCTGCACGTCCACCAGAGGGGCTCGGCGGTGTGGGGCGATCATTCCGCTTCGCGCTGTGGCAGCAGCGCGAGGGCGATCGTGCCCAGGGCTGCCGCGCTGAGGGCGGCTGCGGCGACGGCCTGGGGGCTAGCACGGAGGGCGACGCCGCCGGCGGCGGCTCCGGCGGCGACTCCGAGGTTGAGCGCGGTGACGACGATGCTGCCGGCCATGGGCCGGAATGCCGGGCTGGAGACGCGCAGGACGCGCGCCTGCAGCAGGGGCGGGAACGCGCCGATGGCCAGGCCCCACACGGCTACGCCGACTACGAACATGCAGGCCTGGTCTTTGCTGATCGTGAGGAGGAACAGGCCGAGCGCGACGGCGGCTGCCGACGCTGCTACCGACGATCGGGGAAACCGATCGGACGCGTAACCCGCCGCGGCGACGCCGGCCGCCCCGGCGATCCCGAACGCCAGCAGCAGTGCGGGGATGCTCGACCGATCGAATCCAGCATGGTCGGTGATCAAGGTCGTGACGAAGGTGAAGGCCGCGAAGTGCCCGATGAGGACGAGCCCGCCGGCGACAGCTGTGGTTGAGACGGCCCAGCCGCTGCGGTCCCACGAGCCGTTCGCGGCGGTTTCATCATCCTCCGACCGGTGCTGACGCAGTGCGACGACGAGGACGACGGCGACGACCACGAGGACCCCGGAGAGCGCGACGAACACGGTCCGCCATCCTGCGATCTCGGCGATGAGCGCGGCTGCCGGGAGGCCGGCCAGACCCGCCATCGTAGGCCCGGCCAGGACGATGGCCAGGGCGCGGCCCAGTCGTGCCGGCATCACGATCGCCGCGACGTGGCTGACCACCACGGCCCAGAACAGGCCGTGGGCGGTGGCGGCCAGGATGCGTCCGGCCAGTGCTGCCGTGAAGTCCGTCGCGGCAGCCGTGATGAGGTTGGACGCCGCCATGACCGTCAGGCACCCGGCCAGCAGCACCGTGCGGTCCCACCGCAGGGTCAGTCGGACCAGAGGGATGCCGACGAGCGCGATCGTGATTGCCCAGGCACTGACCAGGACGCCGACACGTGACTCCGAGACGCCGAGGTCGGCGCTCATCAGGGGCAGTAGTCCGGTGGGCAGCATCTCGATCGTCACGGTGACGAAGGTTGCCGCCGTGAGGACTGCCAGAGCAGGCCATGTGCGAGGTCGGGCGGTGGTGTCGCGGGCCCCGGTCAAGATCACATCGTCTGACATGCCGGTACGCTAAAGCCTCACATTACTGTCAAGGTCAAGCTCGGATTCGAATCGACGAGCCGTGCGGAGGTCGGCATGCGGATCGGGGACGTGGAGCGGCGGACAGGTGTGGCCGTGCGCATGCTCCGCTACTACGAGGAGCAGGAGCTCCTGGAGCCGCAGAGGCTCCCCAACGGCTACCGCACCTACACCGAGGCCGACGTCGAGAAGGTCCGCACGATCAAGGACCTCTCCCGGTCCGGCGTGCCGATCCGCTTCATCAAGATCGTGCTCGACCGCCAGCACGGGCGAACAACGTGGACGAGTACCTGCGACGAGATCCTGGCCGGCATGGTGCGCGAGCAGATCACCGAGCTCGACACCAAAATCGACTGCCTGACGACCAGCCGAGCAGCACTGACCCAGTTCCTGCACACTGCCCCGAGCTGTGGTGACGGCGTCGAATGACGGGCCGCCGGCGCCCGGATTCACGGTACTCAACTCGCAGCTTCCACCCGAGCCGGTAGTCGTGCAGGTCATGACCATGCCCGAGGAAGTCCGGCGGAACCGGTTCGACCGTCGCTGTCGATGCTCCGGATGTGCAGCCTCGGGCACGGTGGACACTAGACTAGCGCTCTCGCTATTCTAGTGTCATGTTGAGCGTATCTCAGTTCGCGACGGCGGCGAGCATCTCCGTGGCACGGGCGCGCCAGCTGGCGGCGGGTGGCCAGGTTCGGGCGGAGAAGGTTGGGTCGCAGTGGGCGATTGCCGATGCCGAGGTGGTCCGTTGGCGTGCCTCGTTGTCGCGGCCGATGGCGGAGAGGATCGCGTGGGCTGCGGCGGTGATGGCCGATGGTGGTCGTGCCGAGTGGTTGGAGTCGAGCGAGCGTTCTCGGCTTCGTAAGCGTTTGAACGCGTTGTCGGAGGCTGATGATGCAGTGGGTCAGGTGCAGGCGTGGATGCGGGCGAGGGGAGCCGTCGGGTGGTGGCGAGCCGACGAGGAGTCGCTGGTTGCGATTGCTCAGCGCGTGCGGGTCTCCGGCGTCGCGAGCGCCCAAGCGCGGATGTCGTCGGGCGGGTTTGTGGAGGGATATGTGCAGCCCAGCGAGGTGAAGTCTCTGGTTGACGATTTCTGGTTGGTGCCTGCTGAGCGCGGATATGGCGAGCTGGTGCTTCGGGTGAGTGAGTTCGCCCGTGGTCCAGTCCCACGACTGATCGTCGCGGCCGACCTGGCTGATCACGGTCGCTCGCGTGAGGCTGGCGCGGCGGAGCGGGTGGTCCGCGAGGTGGTGGAGGAGGGTCTCTGGTGATCGTCGTCCCGGTCGCGTCGCGTGGGCAGGAGGCGTCCTGGCACGCCTTGATGGACCTGCACGAGGTCTTGGCTGATGCGTGGGTGCTGGTGGGTGGCCAGATGGTGCACCTGCACGCTGCCGAGCGCGGGTACCCACTCGTGCGGCCGACCGACGACGCGGACGCCGTGCTAGACGTCAAGCTGCAGCCGACCATCCTGCATGACGTCACGGCAGCTCTGGTCGACATGGGCTTCACCTCATCTGGGGTGGCGCCCTCGGGGGCAGAACACCGTTGGTACCGAGGCGACGCGCAGATCGACCTGCTGATCCCGCAGGGTCTTGGCGAGCGGCTGCGCGCGAAGGTCTTGGGTGTCTCCGGATCGCCGACGGTCGAGACCCCGGCGGGCCAGATCGCTGTCGACCTCTCCGAGCTCGTCGACGTTCAGGTCGGAGATCGCATCGGTCGCGTGCGACGACCGACTCTCATGGGCGCCCTGATCGCGAAGGCCGCAGCGGACACCACGGTCAGCGTCTCGGGCGCCACGGCAGGTCGCCACCTCGAGGACTTCGTGACCATGTCCGCGATGCTCAAGGTCCCGGACCTGGCTGGCAGCCCCTCGACGAAGACCCAACGACGCTACGTGGCTCGCGCTCTCGGGCGAGTGTCGTCACGGACCGATCTGATGGAAGATCATCCAGACTCGCGCGTCGGACTGGCCCGGCTCGCGAGGTGGGTCGAACAGGATGACCCGAAGTAGACCCAGCTCCGGGCGTCGCTCGCCCCGTGCCCACATTTTGCCCACATTTGTCCGTGATCTGGCGTGAAACAGGCGTCGACGGTGTGACGTGAAGTCGCTGCAATCGCAGGCGGGATCGCGCATCAACGCAGGTCAGAGAACCGCCCAGAACGAGTTCAAATCCCACCGCCACCGCGTGACGAAGACCCCCGAAAAAAACTGCAATCGCAGTGTCTCTGGGGGTCTTCTCGTCTGTGGTCGTGGGCTGCAATCCCACCGCGCCGCCCCCGGGTCAGTGCGACGGCGTCGCGATCCAGCTGGCGAGCAGGTCCATGGCCTGGCGCGAGGTCGTGCCCGCCTCGGCCGTGTAGACGAACAGGGTCTGCCCCGGGTCGCCGGGGAGGCCGAACGACTCGTACGAGATCGTGAGCTCGCCGGCCACGGCATGCCGGAGGCGCTTGGTCCCGAACGTGCGCTGGTACACGCGGTGCTCGCTCCACCATCGGGCGAAGTGGGGGCTCAGGTCACGAAGCTCGTCGACGAGCGCGAGCGTCGCGGGGTCGCCGGAGGCGTCACCGAGCTCGAGGCGCAGGCTCTCGACGGCCGCGCGCGCCTGGTCCTCCCAGTCCACGAACACCTCACGCGCCTCGTCACTCGTGAGGACCCAGCGGGCGTAGTTGCGCTCTGGTGCCGGCAGACGGTTGAAGTCGGTCAGGAGGGCTCGGGCCAGACGGTTGCTGGCGAGGACGTCGGTCCGTCGGCCGAGCACGAAGGCGGGCTGCGCGTCGAGGGCGTCCAGGAACTGGTGGAGGCCAGGCCGGACGCGTTGCACGGCTGGCGGGTGGCTGATGCCGGTCAGGGGGGTGCCCGTCAGGTGACCCAGGTGGGTGCGGCCGGCCGCGTCGAGGTCGAGTGCCCGCGCGATCCCCTCGAGGACCGAGGCTGACGGCGTGATCCGGCGACCCTGCTCGAGGCGTGTGTAGTAGTCGGTCGACACGCTCGCCAGCAGGGCGACCTCCTCGCGGCGCAGTCCCGGAACGCGCCGGATGCGGGTGTCCGCTGGCAGCCCTGCACGCTCAGGATCGACCGCGGCGCGGGCACGACGCAGGAAGTCGGCGAGCTCGCGATTGACGTCGGGCATGGGGAGATTCTGACACCTGACGCCGCCTCGGACCTGGGTCCGCCAGTCCTAGGCACGCTCGTCCTCGGCCGCGGAGACCTAGGCCGCGCAGGGCCGAACGAGGCGGCCTGAACGTCGCGCGACGAACACAGACTGGAGGAGACCGGGCCGCTTCCGGCGGCCACTCACCCCAACTCCTAGGAGCACTCATGTCCCCCTCCCCGATCTCGGCATCTCGCACCTGGCTCGTGACGGGAGCGTCGCGCGGTCTCGGCCTCGACCTCACGCGGCAGCTTCTCGACGGTGGCGCCCACGTCGCGGCCACCACCCGTTCGGCCGAGCGGCTGCTCTCCGCGCTCGGTGAGGCCGCCACCGATCGGCTCCTGCCGCTCGAGGTCGACCTCGCTGACGAGGCGGCGGTCGCGAGCGCCGTTGCGCAGACGGTCAAGCGGTTCGGCGGGCTCGACGTCGTCGTCAACAACGCCGGCTACGGATTCCTCGCCGCCGTGGAGGAGATCACCGACGCTGACGCACGGCAGATGTTCGACGTGCAGGTCTTCGGCGTCTTGAACGTGCTGCGCGCTGCCCTCCCGGTGATGCGGACCAAGGGCGCTGGGCACGTCGTCAACGTCTCCTCCATCCTTGGTCACCTCGCGTTCCCGGGGTGGGGCCTCTACAGCGCCGGGAAGTTTGCGCTGAACGGGCTGACCGAGGCACTCGCTGCCGAGGTCGCCGACCACGGGATCAAGGTCAACCTGGTCGAGCCCGGCTACATGCGCACTGACTTCCTCCGCCCCGTGTCCCTGGGTCTGCCCAGCTCGACGGTCGAGGGGTACGAGGCCATCCGCGAGATGACGACGGCCCACCAGGGCATGCCCGGCACCCAGCTCGGGGACCCCGCCCGGGCAGCGAGCGCCATCATCACGCTGGTCGACTCCGGCGAGGCCCCGCTGCACCAGCTGCTGGGCTCGGACTCGCTCGGTCTGATCGAGGGTGCCCTGGAGTCGCTCACCGCGCAGGTCGAGGCGGGCCGCAGCCTCGCGGTCACGAGCGACGTCCGCTCGGCCTGACCACGGGCGGTGCCCCGAGGCAGGCCCAGGAGTCGCCCCGGTGGGGCGGCTCCTGGGACTCGCGCGGCGTCAGAGGTTGATCATGTGGCCCGTGAGCCCGTGAAACGCCTCCTGGAGGGCCTCGCCCAAGGTGGGGTGCGTGTGCACGTTGCGGGCGAGCTCGAGCGCGGCGAGGTCCCACTTCTGCGCCAAGGTCAGCTCCGGCAGCAGCTCGGCCACGTCGGGCCCGATCAGGTGGCCGCCGAGAAGCTCGCCGTAGGCCTCGTCGGCCACGAGCTTGACGAACCCGACCGGTTCGCCGAGCCCGTGCGCCTTGCCGTTCGCCGTGAAGGGGAACTTCGCCACCGTGACGGCGTGTCCCTCGTCGCGGGCCTGCTGCTCGGTGAGGCCGAACGAGGCGACCTGCGGCTGGGTGAACGTGGCCCGCGGCATCATCCGGTAGTCGCCGAGCTCCATCGTCTCGGCGCCACCGATCGTCTCGGCGGCCACGACTCCCTGAGCCTCCGCGACGTGAGCCAGCTGCAGCTTCGACGTGACGTCGCCGATCGCGTAGACGTGAGGCACGTTGGTGCGCATCCGCTCGTCGATCGCGATCGCCCCGCGCTCGGTGAGCTCGACGCCCAGGGCGTCCAGGCCGATGCCCTCGACCCGGGGCGCGAAGCCCACCGACACCAGGACGCGATCGGTCTCGACCGTCGTGCTCTCGCCGTTCTTGCCGGTGTGGACGACCGTGACGCCGTCGCCATGATCGATCACGGACTCGACCTTGGTCGAGGTCAGGATCGGGACGCCGAGCTTGCGGTAGGCCTTGGTGATCTCCTTGGAGACCTCGACGTCCTCGTTCGGCAGGGCGCGGTCGAGGAACTCGATGATCGTGACGTCGACGCCGTAGCTGCGCAACACGTAGGCGAACTCCATGCCGATCGCGCCGGCGCCGACCACGACCATGCGCTCGGGCAGGTCGCGGTCGAGGATCTGCTCCTCGTAGGTCACGACGTTGGCGCTGGTCTCGACGCCGGGCAGCATGCGCACGGTCGAGCCCGTCGCGATGATGACGTCGGTGAAGCCGATCGACTCGGTACCGCCATCGGTCAGCGCGACCTCGAGGGTGCCGGGTCCGGTGAAGGTGCCGCGTCCGTCGATCTCGGTGATGCCGTTCTTCTTCATGAGGAAGTGGACGCCCTTGACGCGCCCGTCGGCCACGTCGCGGCTGCGGTCGTGGGCGACGCCGTAGTCGAACGAGACGTCGCCAACGATGCCGAACTTCTCCCTCTCGCGCGTGAAGACGTTGGCCAGCTCGGCGTTGCGCAGCAGCGCCTTGGACGGGATGCAGCCGACGTTCAGGCACACCCCGCCCCAGTACTGCTGCTCGACGACCGCCACCGACCGGCCCAGCTGTGCCGCCCGGATCGCCGCCACGTACCCACCCGGGCCTGCGCCCAGCACCACCACGTCGAAGTTCTTCACCCCTCGTTCAGCGTCTCGGGGCCGGGCATGTATTCCGTTCGTCGGAACGCTCAGCCGGTGAGGTCGCGCCCGATGAGGTGGCGGGCGACGATCCAGTGCTGGAGCTCGTTGGCGCCCTCGAAGATCTCGAGGATCTTGGCGTCGCGGTACATCTCCTCGAGGCGGACGGCCTCTCCGGTGGCGGCGACCTCGCGGGCGAAGCCGAGGGCGCCGTGGACCTGGATGGCGTCGCGGACGACGTCGCCGGCGATCTTGGAGCCGTAGGCCTTGGCCATGGCGGCCTCGGGCTCGGCACTCTCGCCGCGGTCGAGGAGGAGGGCGGCCTTCTGGTAGAGGCTGCGGGCGCACTCGATGTCGGTGGCGTGCTTGGCCATCGTGAACTGCCAGTGCTGCATCGCGCCGAGGGGTGCGCCGAACACGTGGCGGGTGCGCAGGCGTTCGACCGCGAGGTCGAGGGCGGCCTGGGCCACCCCGACGCCGGCAGCACCGATGCCGATGCGACCTCGGACCAAGGCTGACAGCGCGACGCGCATGCCGCGGCCGGGCTCGCCGAGGACGTTCTCGTGCGGCACGTGCACGTCCTGGAGCACGATGTCGGCGGTGATCTGGCCGCGGTGGCCCATCTTGAGGTCGGGCTCGCCGATCGTGACGCCGGGTGAGGACAGGTCGATCAGCAGCATCGTGGCGCGGTCGCCGTCCACACCGTCACGGCACAGGATGGAGACCCAGCCGGCGACGACGCTGTTGGTGATCCACCGCTTGCGACCGTTGACGACGAACCCGGTGTCGGTGCGCACGGCCGTGGTGGAGAGCCGCTCGGCCGTCAGGTCGGAGCTGGTCTCGGGCTCGGTCGTCGCGAACGCGAACGCCGTCTGCCCGGTGGTGAGCTCGGGGATGAGGCGGGCGCGCAGCTCGGGGCTCGCGAACGTCAGCGTCTGGGGCACGAGGATGCACTGCCCGTCGTAGACGCCGGCCATCGAGGAGGACTCGTAGGCGATCTCCTCGGCCACGGTGCAGGTCGCCAGCATCGGGTGCTCCAGGCCCGCGCCGAACTCGGTGTCGAACGGCACGCCGAACAGGCCCTCGCTGGCCAGGCCGCGGAACGCCTCCCACGGGAAGCTGTCGCGCGACTCGGTGCGCTGGCCGATGTCGCGGGCGTGTGGCGCGAGGTGCGTCGCGACCGCCGTCCGGGCGTTGTCGCGGACCGCGATCGTCTCGGCTGGGAGCCAGACGTCGTGCGCGACGCGGTCCTGGGTGCGAGGGGTGGAAGTCATGCCGCCACCGTAACCTAACTTATGTTATGGTCCCGAAACTCTCGTGACCCGAGGGTTGGGGCCTGGCGATGGTACGTCACAACTCGACTTATCAAAACTTGAGTTATGGTCTTTCTAATCCGGAGAAGAAAAGATAGTGTGACTCCGGTCACGAGGTCGGCGGTCATCTGGAGCGCCCCTGATACCCGAGAACGGAGCGTGGGATGGCCCTGCACGTCGCGCCTGCCCTGAGCCGCGTCGGGAGCTTCGTCTCGATGTCGGCGGGATCGTTCCGCGCGATCTTCCGTCGCCCGTTCGCGTTCCAGGAGTACCTCGAGCAGACGGTGTTCATCGCCAGCGTCACGATCCTCCCGGCGATCTTCGTGACGATCCCGTTCACGGTGGTCGTGCAGTTCTACATCAACCAGCTGCTGGCTGAGATCGGCGCGACGGACCTCGCCGGTGCGGGTGCCGGGTTCGCCGTGATCCAGGAGCTCGGACCGTTCTGCAGCGTCCTCGTCGTGGCTGGAGCCGGCGCCACGGCCGTCTGTGCCGATCTCGGATCCCGCAAGATCCGCGAGGAGCTCGACGCGATGGAGACGCTCGGGCTCGACCCGCTGCACCGCCTGGTCGCGCCGCGCATCCTCGCCTTCGTCACGGTGTCGATGGGCCTCTACGGCGTCGTCGCGGTCGTCGGGCTCGTCGGCACCTACATCTTCTCCGTGCTGGTCGGCGGCGCCAGCCCCGGCCTGTTCGTCTCGAACCTCACGCTCGTCACCGGCGGGTTCGAGTTCCTCGTGTCCCTCATCAAGACCGCGATCTTCGGCCTCACGGCCGCGCTCGTGGCCTGCTACCTCGGGCTCAACGCCAAGGGTGGCCCGAAGGGCGTCGGCGAGGCCGTCAACCAGACCGTCGTCGTGACGCTGATGGTGCTGCTGGTCATCAACTCCGCGGTCACCACCATCTACCTGCAGCTGGGAGGCTGATCGTGGTCACCCTCGAGGACTCGCGGCGCGAGATCGCCGCCCAGAGCCGGGCGAAGCAGATCGAGGCGATCACGTCGATCCCCAAGATCCCCGGCCGCTTCCTGTTCGCGGTCGGCGAGCAGATGGCCTTCTACGTGGCGGCCATCGCCAACATCCCGCTCGCGCTGAGCAAGTACCGCACCGAGGTCATCCGTCTGATGGCCGGCATCGCCTTCGGCACCGGTGCGCTGGCCGTGGTCGGCGGCACGGTCTTCGTGGTCGCCTTCCTCACCGGGTTCGCGGGCATCGAGGTCGGTCTGCAGGGCTACAACCAGCTCGGCAACATCGGTGTCGAGGCGCTGACGGGCTTCATCTCGGCCTACATCAACACGCGACTCGCGGCGCCCGCCATCGCCGGCATCGCCCTCACCGCCACGGTGGGTGCCGGGTTCACGGCGCAGCTCGGGGCGATGCGCGTGAGCGAGGAGATCGACGCCCTCGAGGTCATGTCGATCCGGACGGTCCCCTACCTGGTGAGCACGCGCATCGTCGCCGGCATGGTCGCGATCGTCCCGCTCTACGCGGTCGCCCTCCTCGCGTCGTACGCCACCACCCGCGCGGTCGTGACGCTCGGCTTCGGCCAGTCGCCCGGCGCCTACGGTCACTACTTCGACGCCTTCCTGATCCCGAGCGACATCCTCATCTCGTTCGTGAAGGTCCTCTTCATGGCGGCGGTGATCATGATGATCTCCTGCTACTACGGCTTCAACGCCAGCGGCGGGCCGGCCGGCGTCGGTCGCGCCGTGGGCAGCGCCGTCCGACTCTCGCTCGTCGTCGTGCTCTTCACCGACATGATGCTCAGCTTCGCCCTGTACGGCTCCGTCGACACCCTCAACATCTCGGGATGACCGGCATGCACATCTCTCCCCGAATCCGGACGCAGCTCAAGGGCGTCGTGGGCCTCGTCGTGATCGCGGTCATCGTGACCGGTCTCTACGGCACCTACCAGCAGTGGTTCCGCTCGGTCACGACCGTGACCGTCGAGGCCGACCGCGCCGGTCTCCTGCTCGACAAGGGCGCGTCCGTCCGCCTCTACGGCGTCGCGGTCGGCCAGGTGCGAGACGTGACGGCCACGAGCGACGGGGCGCGGATCGAGATCGCGATCGACAACGACCAGGCGCACCTGATCCCGTCCTCGGCGACGGCGACCATCACCGCGACCACCCTGTTCGGCGCCAAGCTCGTCGAGCTCGCTGCCCCGGAGGGGCCGGTCACCGATCCGATCCGATCCGGTCAGACGCTGCAGGCGAGCTCGACCAGCATCGAGGCGAACGACGTGTTCCAGAACGCCATGAACCTGCTGGACGCGATCGACGTGGAGCAGCTCAACACGACGCTCACCTCCACGGCCGAGGCCTTCGAGGGCCGCGGAGAGAAGCTCGGCGAGCTCATCACCGGCACCGACACCCTGCTGACCGGCCTGAATCCCAGCCTCGACCAGCTCGGCGAGGACTTCCAGCTCACCGACACCTTCCTGACGAACTTCAACGCGGTGTTCCCGCAGCTCATCGACGTCACCGGACAGGTCACCACCACGAGCGACACGTTCATCCAGACGCAGAGCCAGTTCCGCAGCGCGACGGAGACCTTCATCCCCGCGGCCGACGCAGTCGCCGGCTTCGTGCGGTCGATCGATGGCCCTCTGACGGACACGACCGGGGTCCTGCTGCCGACGACGGAGCTCCTCAAGGAGTACTCCCCGGCTCTGACCTGCACCCTCGACCAGCTGTCGGAGCACAACTCGCGGTTCGTGGCGGTCTTCGACCAGGCCTACCCCGCCCTGCTCGGACACACGTCGTTCCTGCCGGGCCAGGACCCGTACACGTTCGAGAAGAATGCCCCGAAGCTCGTCACGGGCGTCGGCCCGAAGTGCTACCGCCAGATCTCGGAGGAGCGTCCGCTGGTGCCTCACATCCAGCTCGATGACGGCACGTACGACGTCTACACCCCTGACTTCCAGACCACCCAGATCGGCACGCCCATCACGTTCTACGAGGACGCGATCCGCTCGTTCCTGGGCAACGCCGGGGTCAACCTCCTGCTCGGCGGCACGCAGGAGGTCGCTCCATGAGGTTCAAGACGGGAAGCCTGATCCAGGTGCTGGTGTTCATCGGCACGACGGGACTGCTCATCGCCCTGGTCGGAGCCACGTTCGCCCAGATCCGGATCGAGGACAACCACACCTACCGGGCCGACTTCACCGACGCCTCCGGTCTCGACACCAACGTCGACGTCCGGGTCAACGGAGTGACGGTCGGCTCGGTCAGCTCGATCGAACGACGCGACGGCGGCGGGGTCGTCGTGGCCTTCACGGTGCCGAAGGACCTCGAGCTGACGACCTCGACCCAGGCCCGCATCAGGTACGCCAACCTGACCGGCGACCGGTATCTCGAGATCACCCAGGGCGAGGACCCCTCGACGGCCACCGCACTGAAGGTCGGAGCCACGATCCCGGAGGCTCGGACGAAGGCCGCGCTCGAGCTCGACGACCTCTTCGCCGGCTTCGACCCCCTGATGCAGGCGCTCGCGCCCGAGGAGGTCAACGAGCTGACGACCAACATCCTCGCGGTCACCGAGGGTGAGTCCGGCGCGGTGGAGTCGATGCTCGCCAACGTCGGATCCTTCACCTCCGGCCTGGCAGAGCGGGACGAGCTCATCGGTTCCGTCATCGACAACCTCGGGACGGCGCTCGGGACCGTCAACCAGAGCCGAGCCGAGTTCGACCAGCTGATCGTCGGACTCGACGACCTCACGGCGCAGCTCGAGCAGGACCGGAGCGCCTACGGGCAGGCGCTGACGCAGTTCTCGCTGCTGGGCACCGACATCGCCGACTTCCTCGAGGCGGTGCGTCCCGGGTTCAAGACGAACGTCGACAACCTCGCGATCGTCGCGGAGCGCCTCAACGCCGAGGAGCCCTACCTCCGGGAGATGCTCGAGATCTCCGCCAGCGGCGTCAATCGCCTCGGCCGTCTGGGTGGCAATGCCTCCCAGTTCAACTTCTTCCTCTGCGGACTCCGCGTCCGCGTCGAGGTGCCGGGGACCACCACGGGCGTCCTGTCGCCGAATCTCTGGGCCTCGGACGACCGTTGCAAGAAGGGGGCGAACAACTGATGGCACGGGATCGCAAGCGACTCAAGGAGCGCAACCAGGTCGTCGTCGGAGCCTTCGGGCTCGTCATCGGCGCCATGATCGTGTTCATCTCCCTGAACATCAACGGCGTCCGGTCGGTCCTGGGTGAGTCGACCTTCACCGCTGTCATGTCCGACACGGGCGGGGCGCGCACCGGCGACGAGGTCAGGGTCGACGGTGTCACGGTGGGCACGATCCGCGGGATCGAGCTCGATGGCACCACGGTCGAGATCACGTTCCGGGCGAGTGGCGTGAAGCTCGGCGACCAGACCCGGGTCGAGGTGCGCAGCGACAACGCGCTGGGCAGCAAGTACCTGGATCTCGACCCCGCCGGGTCCGGCAGCTACGACGCGGTGCCACTGGAGCGCACGGACCCCGGGTACGCCGTCAGCGAGGTCCTCGGCGACCTCACGGCCAACAACGCCGAGATCGACGTCGACCAGGTCGCCCGGTCCTTCGAGTCGCTCTCCGAGGTGCTGAATGCCTCGCCGGAGGAGTTCGCCTCAGCCCTTGAGGGCCTGTCAGCCCTGAGCCAGACGATCGGATCTCGCGACGCCCAGCTCGCCCAGCTCCTGCAGTCCGCCAGCAGCGTCTCCGCGGTCCTCGCCGACCGGAACACCCAGGTGCTCTCCTTGATGCAGAACAGCACGGTGCTGTTCGAGGAGATCGAGGCACGTCGCGACACGTTGTCGATCCTGTTCACCGAGGTGGCCGACGCCGCCGCCCAGCTCACCGCCTTCACCGCGGAGAACGACCCGACCCTGGCGGCCGACCTGGCCGCGATCAACCAGCTGGCCACGACGTTGGCCGACTACCGGGACGAGCTCGAGGGTGTTCTCACGACGTTCCCGAACTACGCCCGCACTCTGGGCGAGGCCGTGGGGTCGGGCCCGTGGTTCAACGCCATGGTCGCCAACCTCACGGCGCCGGCCAGCCTCGTCAACGACGTCGACGGCATCATCTCGAGCCTGCTCGACCCGACGTTCAACCCCTCGGAGCCCCGATGATCACCGCCGAGCGAATCCGGACCGGCGTCACCGTCGCGGTCGTCGCGACCCTGGTCGTCGCGACGGCGCTGGTGCTGCAGGCGACCGGCAAGCAGACCATCACGGCCTACTTCACCGAGACCAAGGGGATCTACGTCGGCGACGACGTCACGGTGCTCGGCGTCCCCGTGGGGAAGGTCGCCGAGATCACCCCCGAACGTGACCACGTCCGGGTCGAGCTGGAGATCGACGGCGACGTCAAGATCCCGGCCGAAGCACGCGCCGCGATCGTGTCCAAGTCGCTCGTCTCGGTCCGCTCGATCGTCGTGGGACCTGCCTACGAGGACGGAGAGGTCCTCGCCGACGGCGGCGAGATCCCGATCTCCCGCACGGCGGTCCCGGTGGAGTTCGACGAGGTCAAGGACGAGCTCGTGCGGCTCACCGAGGCGCTCGGTCCCCAGGGGGCCAACTCCGAGGGCGCCGCCAGCGACCTCATCACCGCCACCGCGACGTTCCTCGACGGGCAGGGGGGAGACATCCGCACCACGATCGAGAACCTGTCGATCGCCTCGACGACCCTCGCCGAGAACCAGGGCGACCTGTTCGGGACGGTGCGCAACCTCGACGTGTTCATCACGGCGCTGGCCGACAGCGACCAGCTCGTTCGTGACTTCGAGACCAGCATCGCCGGTGCCTCGAGCGTCCTGGCCGAGAACCAGACCAACATCTCCCGGGCCCTCGACGAGTTCGCCACGCTGACCACCACGACGAAGGACTTCTTCGAGGGCAACGGCGAGATCCTCGCGCAGACGCTGACCTCGCTCCAGAGCACGACGTCGCTGCTGGCGGAGAACCGTCAGTCCGTCGCCGATCTGCTGCAGGTCGCACCGACGGCGTTGTCGAACCTGCACAACATCTTCGACCCGCGCGTCCCGGCGATCACGGGCGAGCTGGGCATCACCAACTTCGGCGACCCGGCCTACCTGATCTGCGGCGGTCTGTTCGCTCTCGGCGGCAGCACGACCGACTGTCGCTCGGCGATCGCCCCGCTGGCCCAGCTCCTGAAGATCTCGGCACCCCCGGTGGGGGTCAACCCCCTGAGCAACAGCTCGGTCGGGCCGGACGGCGCCGTGCCGGCCGAGACGGCCGAGCAGCAGGGATCGACGCCCGTGTACCTCTCACCCACTCGCTACAGCTCGACGCAGTCGCAGGCGCGTGCCGCCGACAGCGACGTCGTGGGGCAGATCGAGCAGATGCTCCGGGAGAACGAATGAGAAACCACGGACTGCGCGTGCTGCTCGCCCTGGCGGCCTCGGCCCTCGTCGCGGGCTGCTCCTTCACCGGCGTGAACTCCTACACGCTGCCCCTCAACGAGGGGGGCGGGTCCGACGCCCTGACCGTCACCGTGCTGCTGGAGAACGCGACCAACCTGGTCCCCAACTCCGAGGTCAAGTACAAGGAGGTCACCGTCGGCTCGGTGCGCAAGATCGAGCTCGACGGATGGCAGCCGACGCTGACGATCGGCCTGAACCGCGACGCCGAGGTTCCCGCCGACGTCCGAGCCAACGTGGCGCAGAAGAGCCTTCTCGGCGCGCAGTACCTCGAGCTGGTCGATCCCGAGGACGTCCCCACGGACGCAGCTCCCGCCGATCCGGTCGCCGCTGCCGAGGATGCGCTGGCCACGGAGGCGGCTGCCGCCTCGCCCGACCGCGGCCTGCTCGCCGACGGCGACACGATCGGGCTCGACCGCACGGACCGCTATCCCGAGACCGAGGAGGTCCTGACCGCCGCGTCGCTGCTGCTGAACGGTGGTGGCCTGCCTGCGGTGCGCACGATCTCGTCCGAGGTCAACGACGCGCTCACCGGCCGCCACGACGACGTGAGCTCGGTGATCCGGCAGATCGACCAGACCGCCACCACGCTGGACGGACAGCTCACCTCGATCACCGGCGCGCTCGAGCAGCTGGACCAGCTCGCGCAGACCTTCAACGACCAGTCGGCCGTGGTCGACCGGGCGCTGCAGTCCCTGCCTGCCGGAGTCGACGTCCTGTCCGAGGAGGAAGACCAGCTCCTCGCCACCCTGCAGTCCCTCGGCCGGGTGCAGGACGCGACCTCCACGGCCTTCGGGAACAACGACGTGGCCTTCGGTCGGATCCTCGACAACCTCGTGCCCGTCACCCAGGCCGTCGTCGAGGTCCACGACCTGGCGCCCTTGATCGAGTCGACGACCTACCCGTTCCCGACGAGCATCGTGCCGGGCATCACGAGGTCGGACTACCTCAACCTCGGGGTCACGATCGACATCAGCGCCGAGGACCTGGCGGTCAAGTTCCTGGGGCTCAACTCTCTCGAAGGACTGCTGACCGGCTTCGTCGACGGCGCACCCATCGACGGAGCCGGGCAGGCCACCGACCCCTTGCTCGCCCCCCTCGACGGACTGCTGCAGCCCGATGGACTGGGCCCGCTGGGCGACATCCTCGGTGGGGTCCTGACCCCGCCGCTCGACACGCCGGCCTCCCCGACGCCGACCCCCACGACCGGGACGCCGCCGCGTCAGCCGAACCTGCTCGAGCTGCTGCTGGGAGGTGGTCGCTGATGCTCTCTCGACTCGTGCGCATCCAGCTGACGCTCTTCGCCGTCATCACGATCGTGGCCTTGACGATCATGGCCCTCAACTACGTCCGCATCCCGGCCCAGCTCGGCGTCGGGCGCTACGAGATGTCGGTGGAGCTCGACCACGCCGGGGGGCTGTACCCCAAGTCGGAGGTCACCTACCGTGGCTCGGCCGTCGGTCAGGTCGTGAGCGTGGACCTGCGCGAGGGTGGCGGCGCGGTCGCGACTCTGCAGATCGAGAAGGATGCCAAGATCCCGGCAGACTCGCAGGCCTTGGTCCGCAGCGCGTCGGTGATCGGTGAGCAGTACCTCAACTTCGTGCCTCCGGCCGGCGGGACGGACAAGGTCTTCGCCGAGGGCGACGTGGTCCGGGCGGACCAGACCACGCTGCCGACCACGACGGACGAGGTGCTGACCTCGGTCGACGACCTCGTGCGATCGGTGCCGACCGACGACCTGACCACGACCCTCGACGAGCTCGGCCGCGCGTTCGACGGCACCGGTGACGACCTCGGTGCGTTGATCGACTCCGGCTCGGAGCTCGTGGCCGCAGCGAACGAGAACCTGCCGCAGACGGTGAGCCTCATCGAGTCGGCCGACACCGTCCTGTCGACGCAGATCGAGATGGACCCGCAGATCCGCGCACTTGCGCAGGGCCTGGACGTCGTCACGTCCGAGCTGCAGACCGGTGATGCCGATCTGCGCAAGATCTTCACCGAGTCCGAGCCGACCGTGCGAGCGGCCCAGGACTTTGCGAACCAGCTCACCCCGGTGTTCGGTCCCGTGCTCAGTGACGTTGCCGCGGTGGGCGAGGTGGCGGACGCCTACCTGCCGGCGATCGAGCACCTCCTGATCGTGTACCCGGCTCAGGAGACGATCTTCAAGTCGGTCCTCGGCCCCGGCGACGAGCTCGCCGAGAACCCGGCGATCAACCTCTGGTTCAAGCTCGGATTCGACCCGCCTGTCTGCACCGAGGGATTCGAGGGCGTCAACAACTTCCAGGATCCCAACGACCCGACCGTGCGTCCCGCCTACGCGGACACGTACTGCAAGGTGGCGCAGGACTCGCCGCTCGTGCCTCGTGGCGCGCGCAACGCGCCGTGCCCCGACGGCGTCTCGCGTGGCCCACGAGCCGCCGACTGCGGCCTCGTGTTCGACCAGGTCGCGGTTGACCAGCAGTCGTTCCTGACCAACGCGGGCGTCAGCCCCACGCCGGCCGCGCTCGCCGGTTCGGACCTGATCGCCCCCACCGGGCGGTTCTTCCTGACCGATCAGGGCTCGACGGCCGCGATCCCTGAGTCCTTCGCCGACCTCCTGACAGGAGTGCTGCCACGATGAGCACGTTCCGAGTGCCGAAGATCGGTGGCCTCCGGGTTCGCCACGTGTGGATCGTGGCCGTGATCGCGCTGGCCGGGGTTCTGGTGTGGCAGGTCGGTGAGCTGCGTCAGGACCGTGCCGACGACGCCCGCCGCGACGAGGTGCGCGAGATCGCCACCGCGCAGGTGCTCGACCTGACCACCCTGGACTCCGAGACGGTGGACCAGAAGCTCGAGTCCATGACCTCGCGCACGGCGGGAGAGTTCACCGACCAGATCGGCACGATCACGGCGACGTTCGCCGACCTCGTGCGGACCAACGACATCTCCGCCTCCGGCGTCGTCGACGCCGCAGCGGTCAGCCGCCTGACGAAGGACGACGCGACGGTCGTGGTGGCCTCGACGGCGACCGTCAGCGAGGCCGGTGGCGAGCCGTCCCAGCGCACCTACCGGCTGAGGGTCACCCTCGAGCAGGGCGACGGCGACTGGAAGATCACCGGAATGGAGTTCGTCCAATGAGGACCACGCACGAGCCGAGTGACGTCCGCGATCGCGTCGCGGCGCGGTTGAGGATCAAGCCGTCCGAGACCGTCGCTGACACGACCTCCGACGAGGGCACCGACGCGGGCGACGCGGACCCCGGACCACGACGCGGCGCCGGATGGCGGTCGTGGCCCGTGCTGCCGATCCTCGCGGCGGTCCTGCTCGCAGCAGTCCTGGTGGTCGGGTTTCTCAACCTGCGTCACGACCGCGGCGTGGCGGCCGGTGACGACGCCGTCTCCGCGGTCGAGCCCCACATCGAACAGCTGCTGTCGTACACCCCGTCCACGGTGGCCTCCGACCTCGAGTCCGAGAGCACGTGGCTCACGGGCGACTTCGCGCGGGACTACGAGGACCTCGTGAACGGCACGATCGCGCCGGCCGCGTCCGAGGGTGGCGTCCAGACCACGGCCTCGGTGACGGCGGTGGGCGTCGACTCCGCGTCGTCGGACCGTGTCGTCATGCTGATGTTCGTCAACGTCTCGACGACCAGCACGGCCGCTCCGGACCCGCAGATCTCGGGCAGCCGACTGCGGGTCACGGCCCTTGAGATCGACGGCGAGTGGAAGATCAGCGAGATCCGACCCCTCTGACGCGTGCTGCCGGTGGTTGAGGTGCGAATGCCGCCTGCGGCGTGAGCCTCGAAACCTCCTCGGGCGACCGAGCCCGTCAATCGACCCAGGTTTCGAGGCTCGTCGCCGGGGGCTCCTCGCACCTCAACCAACGGTGGCTACACCACCAGCAGCGTGCCGAGCGTGAGGCTCGTGGCGGCCAGCCAGGCGGTGAACAGCCAGCGCAGCCACGGCGCCGACTCGCGCACCTCCATGAAGTCCAGGCCGACGTACCAGACCTTGACGGCCGTGATCGCGACCAGCAGGGCGGCCACGGCCTCGCGCGAGAAGACGTCGTCGGCGGCGTGCTCGACGCCGAGCAGCCACGAGAGCACGGTGGCAGCGACGAGGCCTGCCCAGATCGTGACGAGGCGTGTGGGCGAGGTCGTCATGCGAGAGGTCCTGCCAGGTAGATGACCGCGAACAGCAGCAGCCAGATGATGTCGACCGCGTGCCAGACGACGCCGGCGGCCTGCACCCAAGGCCGGCCCACGGCGTGACCACGCCGGGCTCGCTGGGCGACGTGCCAGAGCAACCCGGTCGCGATGAGCACGTGCACGAGGTGGATCCCGGTGAGCGCGAAGTAGTAGGTGAAGAAAGTGTCCGTGGCCGGGGTGATGCCGGCGTCGAGCTTCTGCAGGTACTCGACAGCCTTGAGAGCCGTGAACAGGCCGGCGCAGCCGACCCCAGCGAGCAGGTAGCGTGAGCCGATCTCGTGGCGGCCGTCCAGCACGGCCTTCACGCCGAGTGCCACCACGAGCGAACCGGTCAGGAGCACCACGGTGTTGGCCGTGCCGATCAGCTGGTTCAGGTCGCTCCGACCGGCACCGAAGACGGCCGGGTCGTTCCGCTGCTCGATCAGGAAGCTGCCGAAGAAGACGGCGAACATGGTCATGTCGCCGAGGACGAGGAGCCAGAAGCCCGGCTCGACCGGGACCTCGCGCGTGGGCGTGTCGCCCCGGCCGGTCAGGGTCATCGGGCCGTCAGGGCTGCCTGCTGGCGGCTGATGGACCGCCCGACGACCACGATGATCGCGAGCATCCAGATGCCGAAGTCGACGACCGGGATCCAGAACGCGAGCAGGCCGTTGTAGGCCAGCGGCCCGTCCTTGAAGAAGATGAGGAACATGCCCGGCAGGAACGACAGCCCGAGCAGGATGTTCAGGTAGCCGAACCATCGAGGGAACACCGCACCCTCGCGGTCGAGGAACGTCGCCACCGCAAGCACGATCGCCTGGAGGGTGAAGGGCGCGAACGGCATGATCGCCAGGATCCAGCCGAGGTCGTGCAGCGCCTGGGTGATCTCGACCGGGCGGTCAGGGCGGAACGCGGCGGCGGCGAGCACCAGCCCGGGGACGATGAGGAAGATCCACGAGCCGATGCCGAGGATGACCTGCAGCTGGGGCAGGGTCGAGCGGGGGCCGGTGACGAGCTCGATCTGACGGCTGATGGACAGCACGAACGGCGCCCACAATGTCGTGGCGGTGAAGAACGTCAGCATCCCGAGGCGGATCCCGTTCGGGTTCTCCTGGTAGACCGCGGCGATCTCGGTCGCGGAGAGGCCGGGCGACGGCGGGGGGAAGAAGAACTGCGCGAAACCGCCGAACCCCAGGAACAGGAAGATCAGGGCGAACGTGCCCGCGTGCAGGCACCAGCGCTGCAGACGGAGCTCCCGCTGACGGTCGAGGAGAGGTGACTGCTCGGCCAGGTCGGGTGTGATCGGGGTCATGACCATGATTAAATCAAATCTAGATTCAAAACATAAGTCCTTTCATGATCTGATCACGACCAGCTGGAAGCGGGCGACCCATGGCGATCTCCGACACCCTCACGACCCTCGGTCTCGCCGGCCGCGTGGCCGGCCACGTCGCCCGGGAGCGCGTGGGGCCGGCCCTGAGGCTGGACACCCCCGACGCTGTGCCGTCGTCGGCCGAGGCGCTCACCGAGCAGTGGTTGACGTGGGCCCTCTGCGCCGACGTGCCGGCGGCGGAGGTGGTGGGCTTCGAGGTGCTGCCAGGGTCTGACGGCACGAGCTCACGCCGACCGCTGCGGGTCCACTACAACGAGGCCGGGGCGGCTGCCGGCCTGCCGGAGCACCTGTTCACGAAGGCCACGGCGAAGCTGTTCTCCCGGCTCCTCATCGGCGTCACCGACATCGCCGAGGGCGAGACGGCGTTCTACTCCCGGGTCAGGCCCGGGCTCGAGCTCCGCAGTCCGCGCGCCTTCCACGCCTGCTTCGACCCACGGTCGCACCGGTCGATCGTGCTGCTGGAGGACCTGACGCAGCAGGGGTGGACCTTCCCCGACCCGATGCACAACCCTGTCACCCGCGAGGACGCCGACGACCTGGTCGACCAGCTCGCGATCTACCACGGCGCCCTCTGGGACAGCCCGCGATTCGCGAGCGACCTGTCGGTCCTGCGCGAGAGCCTTCCGTGGCAGGAGAACCTCAACCGCAAGGTCGGCTTCGAGCGCCGGACCGACCGAGGCGTCAAGCGGGCGCAGGAGGTCGTGCCCGAGGGCCTGTTCGCCCGTCGCACCGAGATCTACCCGGCCTTCATGCGCTCCCTCGGGCTGCACCGGCTGACGCCGCCGACGCTCCTGCACCAGGACCTCCACGCGGGGAACTGGCTGCGCGACGCCGAGGGACGCATGGGTCTGTACGACTGGCAGTGCGTGGCCCGCGGGCACTGGGCGCTGGACTTCTCGTACGCCCTCGCCGGCACCCTCGAGCCCGAGGATCGGCGCGCGTGGCAGGAAGACCTCCTGCGTCGCTACCTCGGCGGGCTCGCTGCTGCCGGCGCGAGCTCGGTGCCGACGTTCGACGAGGCGTGGCTGGCCTACCGCCAGCACACCCTCCACGCCTTGGCCTTCGGCGCGTTCACGCTCGGCGGTTCCGCCCTCGAGCCGGAGCTCCAGCCGAAGGACTACACGAGGGCTGCGGTCGGCCGCATCGCCACGGCGGTCGACGACCTCGGCACGCTCGACGCCCTCGCATGACCGGGCCGCTCGCGGGGACCCGCGTCATCGAGATCGGCGGCATCGGACCGACCCCGTTCGCCGGGATGCTCCTGGCCGACATGGGGGCGGAGGTCATCCGGGTCGACCGTCCTGGCGGTGGACTGCCCCTGCCGCTCCCGCCCGAGCAGGATCTCGCCAACCGGGGCAAGGCCATGGTCAGCCTGAACCTCAAGCACCCCGACGCCATCGAGGCGCTGCTGTGCCTGGTCGAGACCGCCGACGTCGTGATCGAGGGCTTCCGTCCGGGGGTCGCCGAGCGGCTCGGCATCGGTCCGGACGACTGCTGGCACCGTCGGCCCTCGCTGGTGTACGGGCGGATGACCGGATGGGGGCAGGACGGGCTGTGGTCGCAGCGCTCGGGGCACGACGCGAACTACATCAGCGTCACGGGTGCGCTCCACGCGATCGGTCCCGCGGGTGGCGGGCCCAGCATTCCTCTCAACCTGCTCGGCGACTACGGCGGCGGGTCGACCTACCTCGTGATGGGCGTGCTCGCTGCCCTGCTGCGCGCCCGGCAGGACGGGACCGGTGAGGTCGTCGATGCCGCGATCGTCGACGGTGTCGCCCATCTGATGGCCGGCGTGCACAGCTTCGCGGCAGCCGGCGAGTGGACCGACGAGCGGGAGTCCAACTTCCTCGACGGCGGTGCTCCGTTCTACGGGGTCTACCGCACCTCGGACGACCGCCACATGGTGGCCGCCGGCATCGAGCCGCAGTTCTTCACGGAGATGTGCGAGCTGCTCGACGTGCGGGTGCCGCTCGAGAGCCTCGCCGACCGCCGGCAGTGGCCGAGCATCCGGCGACTCCTGGAGGACGCGTTCGGGTCCCGGACCCAGGCACACTGGTCCGAGGTCTTCGCCGATTCGGACGCCTGCGTCTCACCGGTCCTGACGATCGCGGAGTCGCACGCCGACCCGCACCTGGTCTCGCGGGGCACGTACGTCGACGGGGCCCCGGCCCCGGCTCCCCGGTTCCAGCGCAGCGGGCCTGTCGTCCCCGCGACCCCGAAGCGGCCAGGTTCGGACACGCGCGCCGTGCTCGATGCCGCGGGTCTGGACGCCGACGCCCTGATCGCGTCGGGGGCCGCCGTCCAGCAGGCGTGAGCCGTGGCGGCCCCGCTCAGGCCCAGGGCGTGAGGTCGCCCCTCTGCACCTGTTCCTGGAGGCGGAACCGCTGGATCTTGCGGCTGGCCGTCATCGGGAACTCGGTCGCCGTGAACCACCGGGTCGGGACCTTGAACCGACCCATCGTGGTGAAGCAGTGAGCCTTGATCTCATCGAGCAGGACGCCCGTCGCCTCCTCGCGCAGGTGCACCACGGCGACGATCTCCTCGCCGAGGCGTTCGTGCGGGATCCCCACGACGGAGGCGTGGATGACCGCCGGGTGCTCGGCCAGCCGGTTCTCGATCTCCGCCGGGGCGATGTTCTCCCCACCTCGGATGATGAGGTCCTTGAGGCGCCCGGTGATCGTCAGGTACCCGCGGTCGTCGACCCGGCCGAGGTCGCCGGTGCGGAACCACCCGTCGGCGTCGAGCCCCTGGCCCGGTTCCTCCGTGTCGGTCTTGTAGCCGATCATGACGCCGGACCCGCGGATCGCGATCTCACCCTCCACGTCCGGCGGGACCGTCTCGCCGGTGGCCGGATCCAGGATGGCGACCTCGGTCCCGGTCAAGGGGGTGCCGAGGGTGTTCAGGAAGTCGTCGTCGGAGCTGCCGGGGCGCACCGCGGTGATGACCGATGATGCCTCCGTCATGCCGAACACGTTGTGCAGCGAGGCGTCGAAGTGGTGCCGGGCCCCCTCGAGAAGGGCGCGGGGCACGTTGGCTGCTCCGGTCGTGATGTAGCGGACCTTCGGAGTCGCGTCAGCTCCCTGTCGGCGAGCCTCGTCCACGAGGTCGGTGAGCATCGTGGCGACCGTGATCAGGATGTCCGCCTGCCACGTGCGGGCGAGCTCCATGACCTCGGCGGCCACGAAGTGGTCCACGAGGATCAGCGTCCCACTCGTGTAGAGCGGGCCCAGCCAGCCAGCGACGCACCCGCCCGTGTGGAACAGCGGGTTGCCCGTGATGGCGACCATCCCGTCGGGCGCTCCCAGCGCCTCGAACAGGAATCGTCCGTCGTTGATGACGGACACGTGGTTGAGCATGACGCACTTCGGCGTGCCGGTGGTGCCCGAGGTGTACTGGAGCATCGCCAGCTGCCGGCCGTCGACGAGGTCGGGGTCCGGTGCCAGCGTCGGGTCGGCGTGCAGTGTGCCGAGCTCCGCCAGGTCGAGGATCTCGCGGACTCCGCCGAGACCGCGTGCGGCCTCGGCGGCGATGCCCGCGATGTCGTGCCCGCGGAAGCTCGGCGTCCGCAGGAGGACCGCGGCGCCGGAGTGCTGGAGGATGTAGCGCAGCTCGGGCGTCGTGAGCAGCGGGTTCACGGCCACCAGCACCAAGCCTGCCGTCGCGGCGGCGGACTGCACGATCAGCCACTCCACGTTGTTCTGCGCCATGACCGCCAGGCGCTCTCCCCGCTGCAACCGCTGCGACAGCCCGGCAGCCACCGCCTGGACCTCGCGCAGCAGCTCGGCGTAGGTGAAACGACGTGTCCCGCGGCTCGGGTCGGCCGACGGTCCGACGAGCGCGACACGATCGGGATGGGCGGCGGCGCGCTCGCGGAGCAGCGTTCCCAAGCCGCTGGTGTAGAGGTCGACGCGTGCGTCTGCGGACCGGGGGAAGGTGGCGTTGGTCATGGTGTCCTCGTCTGGTCAGCGGGCGCGCAGCAGGTCGAGCGTGCCGAGGTCGGTGGCATGGGCGCAGTGGCGGTGCAGCCAGCTCGCCCAGAGCAGGTCTCCGCGCGGGGTGCGCCTGACCTGGACGGGTCCGTTGATGCCGTTGAAGACCCCCGCCACGGCGCTCGTTCGGTAGTCGAGCCAGCACTCGTCGAACGAGTAGGACGTGACGCCGCCCGCCACGAGTGCCGCGTGGTAGCCGCGGACGAGGTCGAGCTCATGCGCCCGGCGTTCCTCGATCGGCAGGCTGCCCCCGAGCAGGAGGGCCACGTCGGCCAGCGCCGGGCCGAAGGTCACGGTCTGCCAGTCGAGGACTGCGACCGGGACCGCGCCGTCGCGAGCCGAGAACAGCAGGTTGTCGGCACGGAAGTCCTGGTGCCACAGTGCGGTCCGCGTGTCCAGGACCGACTTGAGCGGGTTGATGAGGTCGAGCAGCTGCAGCGCCGTGGTCAGGTCATCAGGATCGAGCACGTCGGCGAACCGGTCGGACAGCTTGGCGCCCAGGCCGGGGAGCGCGTCGGCGACCGTGAGCATCGCATGGCGCACCCGGCTGAGCCACGGACGCGCGGCCAGCACCGGATCGTGCCAGGACGCGGAGTGGAGCCCTGCGGCCTGCTCGAGTGCCAGTGAGGCCTGGTCGACCGTCATGCCGTCGATCTGGTCGACGCTGACGGCAGGCGCCAGGTCTTCCAAGAGCAGGACGAACCGACCGGTCCCGGGGTCGAACTCCGAGGCGTACGACTGCGGCGTGCGTACCGGGAGGGTCGGGGCGAGCTCCTGGTAGAACCGGACCTCGCCCTCGTACAAGCCGTACGAGCCGGTACGCGCTGAGCGGGCGTCCGTCGAGGTCACCTTCGCCACGAGCGTCTGGGGGCCCGCCCCGCCGGCGTACTCCGGCGTGAGTCGGTAGGAGTCCGCGGCCTGCCCGGTGCCGATGCGCTCGGCACGGACCGACGTCACCCGGCCCGACGGGAGCGCCTCGGCACTCGCGAGCGATGCCGTGAGCCAGTCGGCGTCGACCTCGTCTCCGGAGACCAACATGGGCATGGGGGTGTGAACGGTCACTGCGCCTCGTCTCGTGATGAAATCGAACGCAGACTAGAACGGCAGTCTAGTGACTGTCAACACGCTCGAGATCGCCGAGCATGAGGTCGAGCTGCCGCCGGAACATGTCGAGCACCCCGATGTAGGTCAGGCGTCCGGTCATCCACTGGACGAGGTGATCGACCTGGCAGGCCATGATGACCTGGGCGTACGCCGCGGCTCGCTCCGTGCCCAGATCGGCCAGCAGGTCGGCGATCAGGTTGATGCCGTCCATGCGGGTGCCGTAGACCTCGCGGCTGGCGTGGGGATCGGACGCGAGGCTCGGCATGAGCGAGAGCGAGAGGAAGTTGGGGTTGCGCTCGTAGGCGCGAAGGCCGACCTGGAGGTGGTTGAAGACGCGGTCGGCCAACGGTCCAGTTCGCTGGGCGTGCAGGCGCTGGTGCCGGACGTACCGGCCGTGCCACTCCGCCATGGCCGCGGCGACCATGTGGTCGCGGGAGTTGAAGAACCGGTAGAGGGTCGCGAGCGCCACGCCGGACTCCGTGGAGACCTCTTTCATCGAGACGCCCTCGACCGTCGAGCGACCCACGATCTCGATGACGCTCTCGACGGCTCGCCGTCGCTTCTCGGCCTGGTTGGGGGTCAGGTCGTCGGTGACCAGGAGCTCGCCCGGCATGCTGCCTCCTCGGTGTGATGGTCACGCCTGTCGCTGGTCGGGATGCTAGCAGCGGCTGCGAGACGGGTCCGTGCGAGCATTTTTGAATCCAGAGTTGACAATCTTTGAAATTGCATTCTAGTGTCGTGCGTCACGTGGCACCGGTCACGTGTGGATCTCGACGAGGAGTGATCGTGTCGGAGCTGAGTGTCAGCGGCCTGACCCTGAAGTTCGGAGGCGTGACCGCCCTGGACGATGTCGACCTCACGGCGGGCGACGGCGCGATCACCGCGCTCGTCGGTCCCAACGGAGCCGGCAAGAGCAGCCTCTTCAACTGCATCACCGGGCTCTACCGCCCCCAGGCGGGCCGCATCCACTACGGCGAGCACGCCTTGATCGGGCTCAAGCCGTCTCGCGTGGCACGCCTCGGCATCGCCCGCACCTTCCAGAACATCGCCTTCGTCCCCGCGCTCTCGGTGGTCGAGAACGTCATGCTCGCCGCAGCGGTGACCGACCCCGTGATGCCGTGGCGCAGCGCACTGCGCTGGCCCTCGGAACGCCGAGGCGAACGTGCCATCCGGGACCGAGCCATGGCGCAGCTCGAGCGGCTCGGTCTCGGGGCCGTCGCCCAGGACGACGTCGACGGCCTGTCGTTCGGCACGCGCAAGCGCATCGAGCTCGCCCGGGCCCTGATGGCCGATCCCACGTTGCTGCTCGTCGACGAGCCCGCGGGCGGGCTCAACGAGGCGGAGGTCGCCGAGCTGGGCGAGCTGCTGCGCACGTTGAACGCCGAGTCCGGGACGACGATCCTGCTCGTCGAGCACCACATGGGCTTCGTGATGTCGACGGCGCACCGCGTGGTCGTGCTCGACGGCGGTCGAAGGATCGCCGACGGCACACCTGCCGAGGTCTCCCACGACCCCGCGGTGATCCGCGCCTACCTGGGAACGGCCGCATGAGTGCCGCCACCCTCCTGGAGCTGTCGGGGCTCAGCGCCGGCTACGGCGGACCGGACGTGGTCCACGACATCGACCTGAGCGTCTCCGAGGGCGAGATCGTGACCCTCCTCGGAGCGAACGGTGCCGGGAAGACCACGGTGCTACGGGCGATCAGTGGCGCGGTGCGCTCGACCGGCACCGTGTCCTGGGCCGGATCGCCCTTGCGCGGGCGGCCCGACGAACGGGCGCGCTCCGGGCTGGGCCACGTGCCCCAGGGTCGGGGGACGTTGACCCAGCTCACGGTCGCTGAGAACCTCTGGGTCGGCGGAGCCCGCCTCGGCCCCCGGCGTCGCCGGGAGGCGGTGGACTCCTGGTTCGAGACCTTCCCGCGTCTGCGGGAGCGTGCTGAGCAGACCGCCGGCAACCTGTCCGGCGGCGAGCAGCAGATGCTCGCGCTCGCCCGCGCCCTGATCAGCGAGCCTCGCCTCGTCCTGCTCGACGAGCCGTCCCTCGGTCTTGCGCCGCTGATCACCCAGGAGGTGTTCGAGCGTCTCCGCGAGATCAACGCCCGTCTGGGCACGGCGCTCCTGGTCGTCGAGCAGAACGCGGCTGCCTCGCTTGCCCTGGCTGACCGAGCCTACGTCCTGGGGTCAGGCCACATCATCCGCCACGGGGCGGCCGACGAGCTCATCGACGACGACGAGCTCCGCCGCGCCTACCTCGGGGCCTAGGAGGTCACCATGGAACTCTTCGCACAACGCGTCGTCGACGGCCTCTCGGACGGTGCCATCTACGCCATCGTCGCGCTGGCCCTCGTCCTCGTCTATCGCTCCACGCGGCTGTTGAACTTCGCCCAGGGCGAGATGGGCATGTTCTGCGCCTTCATCACGTGGCAGCTCAGCACCGCGGCCGGCGGTCCGCAGATCGCGCTGCCCTTGGCCATCGTGGTCGGGATCGTCGCCGGATTCGTCATGGGTGCTGGCATCGAGCGGGTCGTCATGCGACCTTTCAGCTCGGGCGACCACCTCCGCATGACCATGGTGACGATGGGCCTGCTCCTGGTCATCAACGCGCTGGCGGCCCATCTCTTCTCGACGACGACCCAGCGCCTGGAGAGTCCGTTCGGCCAGGGCTCGATCGACCTCGGCGGATTCTTCGTCTCGCGGCACACGGTCGGGGTGCTCGTGACCCTGCTGGCCGTGAGCCTCGCGCTCTGGATCCTCTTCACCCGGACGACGGTCGGCATCTCGCTGCGGGCCTCGTCCTCCAACGCCGAGTCGAGCCGGCTGCTGGGCGTCAACGTCGACCGCAGCCTCATGCTCGGCTGGGGCCTCGCGGGAGCACTCGGTGCCTTGGCCGCCATTCTCGTGGCACCGACGCTCTACCTCAGTACCACGATGATGTCGACCGTCACGCTCTACGCGTTCACGGCCGCCGTGGTCGGCGGACTGGACAGCTCGATCGGCGCCGTCGTCGGTGGCCTCGGCATCGGACTCGTGCAGTCGCTCGCGAGCGGCTACATCCCGTTCATCGGCACCCAGCTCCAGCTCGCGACCGCGCTGATCGTGGTGCTCGTGGCCCTGCTGGCGCGCCCCCAAGGACTGTTCGGACGACCCCAGCTGGAGCGTGTGTGATGACGACCGTGAAGCGACTCGGACTGCTGGCCTGGGTGGTCGCCGTGGTGGTGCTGCTGGCCGCCCCCTTCGGCGTCGACCGGCTGACGCTCGACCTCCTGCTCGACGTGGCCATCATGGCCGTCGTCGTCATGAGCTCCAACCTGCTCACGGGAGTGACGGGTCAGATCTCCCTGGCGCAAGGGGCCATGCTGGGCTTTGGTGCCTACACGGCAGCCGTCCTGGTGAACTCCTCAGGATGGAGTCCTGCGGCGACCCTGCCGGTGGCGATCGCCGTCGGAGCAGCCGTGGGTGCGCTCGCCGGGTTGCCGGCCCTGCGGATCAGCGGGATCCAGCTCGCGCTGGTCACGCTCGCGATCGCGATGGTGTTCCCGACCCTCGTGCTGCGCCTCGGCGACGCCGGCGGCGGGCCAAACGGCCTCATCCTGGAGCGCGGCATCCAGGCTCCCGCCTGGTTCCCCTACCCGAGCGCCGTGTTCGTGTACTGGCTCCTGATCGCGATCACGGTCGTCGTGTTCATCCTCGCGCGCAACCTGATCGGCAGCCGCGTCGGTCGCATGTGGCTGTCGATCCGCGACCACGAGCTGCTGGCCTCGGCGACCGGAGTCAACGTGCAGGTCCACAAGCTGTCCTGCTTCACCGTGTCAGGTGGACTGGCGGGACTGGCGGGCTGGATGTTCACGATCCACCACGAGTTCGTGAGCCCGGCCGACTTCGGGCTGTTCCTGTCGATCAACATCCTCCTCGCCATGGTCGTCGGCGGACGGGCATCGGTGCTCGGCCCGATCCTCGGAGCGGTCTTCCTGCGCCTGTCGACCGAGGGGTCGACCGAGGTCGGTGTGTCGCCGCTCCTGGTTCCGGTCGTCCAGGGCGCTGTGCTGATCCTCGTCCTGCTGATGCTGCCCCGTGGTCTGGCCGACCTCCCCCGAACCCTGCGCCGGCGTCGTCCGGCGAAGGACGGTGGCTCGGACGATCCTCGTCCGCCGTCCACCACCTCCACCCCCGTTAAGGAGTCAGTATGAAGCTCACGATCGCGCGTCGCGCAGTGGTCCTGGTGGCCGCCGGTGCCGTGCTTGCCGCCTGCTCAGGCGGGGCTGCGACCAGCAGCTCCGGCGGTGAGGGCGACTGCATCCAGTCGCCCACGACCGGTGTCACCGACGACACCATCAAGCTGGGCAACTCCGCCCCCCTGTCCGGCAACCTCGCCGTGCTGAGCTCCTACTCCTACGGAGCCAAGGCCTACTTCGACATGGTCAACGCCACTGGCGGCCTCGAGGGTCCGGACGGCAAGAAGCGGCAGGTCGAGTTCATCGTGAAGGACGACGGGTACGACCCGTCGCGAGCCAAGACCAACGTCGAGGAGATGGTGAACAACGACGAGATCTACGCGCTGGTCGGCAACCTCGGAACGGCGACCAACCTCGCGATCGCGCCGTCCCTGAAGGAGGCGTGCGTCCCGAACCTCTGGGCGCTGTCGGGCACACCTGCCCTGGCCGATCCTGACACCAAGGGCACGATCAACTTCGCCGCCGTGAGCACGGCGGAAGGTCGCATCTTCGGCGAGTACCTCAAGGAGGAGAAGCCGGACGCCAAGGTCGCGATCCTCGTCCAGAACGGCGACTACGGTCAGCCGTACCTCGAGGGCTTCGAGGACTCGATCGAGGGGACGGGAATCGAGATCGTCGACACCCAGACCTACGAGCCGACCGACACCGACGTCCGTCAGCAGGTGACGACGCTGTCGGCCACCGACGCCGACACCTTTCTGGTCGTCGCGCTGACGACCCAGGCCAAGCAGGCCCTCAACAACGCCCAGTCCATCGGGTGGAAGCCCGAGATCCTGATCCCGTCCGGCACCGGAATGGACGTCTCCCAGCTCCAGCAGCTCGACCAGGGGGCTGGCGAGAACACGATCATCGGCTCCTACCTGAAGGATCCCGCGGCCAGTGAGGGCGACCCGGTGATGGAGGAGTTCCTGGAGTACTGGAACCAGGTGCCCGGAGCAGACAAGTTCCCCGCCTCGAACGGCGTCGCCGGGTGGGCCACCGCCGACCTGTTTGCCCGAGCCTTCAAGAGCGCGGAGTCGATCGATCGCGCTGACGTGGTTGATGCCGCGCGCAACCTGGACGTCGAAGGCGACTCCGTCATCAGGGACGGCATCAAGGTGCGTCTGGAGTACCCCGACGACAACTTCATCATCGAGGGCCTCCAGCTGCAGCGCTTC
Organism: Aeromicrobium alkaliterrae; assembly: GCF_039529015.1. Classification (NCBI taxonomy): domain Bacteria; kingdom Bacillati; phylum Actinomycetota; class Actinomycetes; order Propionibacteriales; family Nocardioidaceae; genus Aeromicrobium; species Aeromicrobium alkaliterrae. The sequence goes on along the minus strand of NZ_BAAAME010000005.1, from coordinate 541,065 downwards.
GATCCCGCGACGAAGTCGCTGACCGACCTGCAGATCATCGACACCGATCCGACTGCCTGACCGTCCGACCGCCTGAGTGCGAAGGGGCCGCC
>NZ_BAAAME010000005.1:475018-540935 GCF_039529015.1 Aeromicrobium alkaliterrae | reverse complement strand
ATCGAGGGGCCACACCATGCACGAACCTTCACCGCACGACTTCCTGCGTCACGACATCTCCGGCACCCCGCACGCGCGGGAGTCTCTCGTCTACCACGTCCACCTGCCCGAGGAAGGCGTGCTCTCGATGTACGCCTGGGTCTACGCCGATGGTCGAGCCGAGGCCGCCTCCGCCTTCTTCGGACCCGCCGCCGGTGACAAGGCGGTCTTCGAGGAGTCCCAAGCCGAGGTCATGGCCGCGGACGCCGACTTCACCGACTGGAAGGTCGGCACGTTCCACCTCACCGACGGGGACCCCAGCACGGCGCGGCTGCAGCTCGCGGGCGCTCGACTCAGTGTCGACTACCACTTCGAGGCCATGCATCCCGCCTTCCTCTACTCGACCGGTCGCGCGGACCGCAGTGAGGCGCTGCCGAAGTTCGCCGCGACGGACCGCTACGAGCAGTCCGGTCGGGTCACCGGCACGATCCGCATCGACGACCGCACGATCGAGTTCGACGCCCTCGGTCATCGCGACCACTCCTGGGGCAGGCGCGACTGGCTCACGATGCAGCACTACAAGTGGGCCGCGATCCAGGCCGGCGAGAGCGCCGTGAACCTCTTCTACATCGAGGGGGAGGGACGCAGCTGGCACCTCGGCTACGTCTTCCGTGACGGCGAGCTCGCCGCCATCACGCACGTCGATGTCGCCGAGACCTACGACGATCGCTGGGTCCAGGACGTGGTCGACCTCGAGATCGACGACGCTGCGGGCCGCCGGACCTCGGTGACCACGACTCGCTTCGGTCGGCACGAGTACCCGGTGGGCGACGGCGACTACAAGCTCGTGGACACCGCGGTCCACGCCACCATCGCCGGGCAGGCAGGAGTCGGCTACCTCGACTGGGGCTGGCCACGCGACTACCTGCGGCACCTGCGCTCGGACCGCTGAGACGGAGGGGGGTGGTGCGCCGAGCTCGGCGCACCACCCCCCTCCGCCGTCAGTCGGTGCCCCCGCGAACCCCGGCCGACGGCTTGTAGTAGTTCTCGGCTCCGACCTTGCGGAGCTCCTCGACGAAGTTGGACTCGAAGTGCTCGCTCGGTCGCTGCAGCGGGTCCTCGTGCCACCAGGACTGTCGCTTGTAGGACCAGTTGCCGGGGTCGAGGGCGTGTGCCAGGCGCAGGTGCTCGCGCGCGTCGTCGCGTCGCCCGAGCGACTGCAGGTGGGTGGCCATCTCGAACCTGGCCGCCGCCTCGGACTGCTGGGCCGTGCGTCGACCTGACCTGTCGGTGACCTCGTGCTCGGCGAGGACGTACGGGCTGTCCGCTCCGCGAGCGGCCCAGTCCCGCAGGGAGGCCACGTACCGCTCCGCATCGGTCACGATCGAGGATGCCTGGTCGATCATCTCGTCGACGTAGGGGTCCTCGTGGCCGACCCTCGATTCGACGGCGACATTCCTGGACTCCTCCTCGTACCAGACCGCGCGTCCCGGCCACGCGGGCTCGGCCGGTCGGACGATCCTGCCCGCCTCGTCGACCCAGACCGCCATGGGCACGTTGTCGAATCCGAGGGCGGCGACCAGCTGGTGGCGGGTGTCGATCAGTGAGGGGTGCTGCGGGTCGATCTCGGCGAGGAACGGCTCCGCCGCGCCGCCGGAGTCGAGCGCCACGGTGATGATCTCGATCCCGTCGCTCTGCAGCTCCTCGCGGAGCTCGGCCCAGACCGGTAGGTCGGCCCGGCATCCGCACCACGGCGCCCAGGAGGTGATGACCAGCCGCTGGCCGAGGAAGTCGCGCAGGTCGACGTCGCCTCCTCGCCAGTCCTGCAGGCGGACGCTGGGGAGCTCCGTCGTGGTCAGGACGGTACCGCCGCTCTCGGGGCCGATCGCCACCGCGCCGGTCTGGTCATCGGTGACCAGCTGCGCGCCCAGCCGCCGCGCGAGTCCGGGTCCGTCCAGGTCCGGGGCCAATGGCATGCAGACGTCGGCGCGGCACGCGCCTTCAGGCTTGATCACCCAGCCGCCGGCGGCGGCCACGTCGGCCAGCTCCACCTGCGGTCCCTGCACGATCACCGCTCGACCTCCACGAGCTCAGGCGCCCAGAAGGCGGTCGGGCACGGGTGCCGCGAGCATGCGGATCTCGTTGTCGGAGTAGTCGCGGCCCGGGTGTGCGTCGGCGAGGTGCGCCCGGACGTCGACGAGGAGGTCGTCGTCGCGCGACAGGATCTGGGTGCCACACGGGCAGTTGAGCTGGAAGGCCATGAGTCGGCTCCGATCGGTCAGCAACGGTCAGATGGGGGAGATGCTGCGGCGTTTGCCCGGCACTCGGGGTTCGCGGCGCCGGACCCTGCCAAGGGCCTCGGCCAGCAGCGCGCGGGTCTCGCTCGGACGGACGACGGCGTCGATGCCGAACGACTCCGCAGCGAGCAGGGGGTCGATGTTGGCGCGGAAGCGGTCGATCAGCTCGGTGCGGTGCGCCGCAGGGTCGTCGGCCGCCTCGATCTCGCGGCGGTAGCCGATGTCGACGGCACCCTCGATGGGCATCGCGCAGATCTCCGCGGTGGGCCAGGCGAGGGACAGGTCGGCGTCGGCGCTGCGGCCGCCGCCCATCGCGATGTACGCGGCGCCGTAGCCCTTGCGGCTGACGATCGAGAACCGCGGCACGCTGATGCCGGCGAGCTCATGGATCAGCCGCCCGCTGCGGCGCGCCAGCTGGCTGTCCTCGGCCGCCGACCCGATCAGGAAGCCGGGCACGTCGATCAGCATCAGGACCGGGAGGCCGAAGGCGTCGGCCACGGCGATCAGGTGGGCGGCCTTCTCGCACGCCGAGCTGTCGAGCGCTCCGGCGAGGTGGCGCGGCTGGTTCGCCACGACGACGAGCGGTCGGCCCTCGATCCGGACCAGGGCCGTCACGATGTTCGGCGCGTGCGTGGGTTGCAGCTCGAGGACCGACTCGTCGTCGCACAGACCCTCGATGACGTCCCGGACGTCGTAGGCCTGGCGAGTGCTGACGGGAACGGCGGAGTCGAGGTCGACGTCACCCGGCTCCCACGGCCCGGTGCTGCGCAGTGGTTCGTCGAGGGCGTTGGACGGCAGGTACGAGAGGTAGGCGCGGACCGCGTGGAGCGCCTCGTGCTCGTCGTCGACCGCGAGGTGGGCGACTCCGCGAGCGGCCTGGACCTCGGCCCCGCCGATCTGCTCGTTCGTCATCGTCTCGCCGGTGGCGGCGAGGACGAAGGGAGCGGACGACATGCCCAGTGTCGAGATGCCCTTGACCATCACGACGAGGTCGGAGATGGCGGCGAGGTTGGTCGAGACCCCGAAGCCGGGGCCCATCATGACGGTGACGGTGGGCACGAACCCCGACAGGTCGACCAGGTGCCGGAACAGCGGAGAGCCGGGGGAGGCGTGGCGTGAGTCGAGACCTTCCTGCATCCGGTGACCGCCGCCGTCGCACAGCAGCACGAGCGGGATCCGGTCGTGCAGAGCACGTCGGGCGCAGTGCTCGACCTTCGCCATGCCGACGGCTCCGTTGCTGCCGCCGAGCACCGTGAAGTCGAACGACGCCACCACGACGGGGCGACCGTCGACGTGGGCGATGCCGGTGACGACCCCGTCGGCCGGAGCCTCCAGGCGACGCCCGTCCTGGGAGGTCGCCGACCCGGCGAGACCGCCGAGCTCGACGAAGGTGTCGCCTCCGGTGAGCAGGTCGATGCGCTCTCGCGCGGTCAGCTTGCCGCGCCCGTGCTGGCGTTCGACCGCGTCGGATCGGGCGTCGTCGGCCAAGGCGGACCTGGCGGCGTCGACCCGCTCGAAGGGGTCGGGAACGGCGTTCATCGTGCGACTCCCAGTGTCCTGAGGGCCCCCTTCAGGTCGCCGTGGCGGCGTCCTTGACCTGTTGCAACGACCACCGCAGCGTCTCCTTGCTCTGCAGCGAGTCGGCCTGCTCGAAGCCGATGAGCAGGTACATGCCGGTGCGCGCGTAGTGCTCGGCCAGCTGCGGGTCGCCGACGAGCTCGAGGAACGCCGGGTAGATGACCGCGTAGCGGCCCTGGTCCACGGAGCGCTGGACCTCCGCGACGTCCGCATCGGTCTGGCTCCAGACCCGGATCGCGGCCTCGGCGCGGTGCGGCAGGTCGATCGTCATCGTGAGCAGGGTGTCGAGCCGGTCGCTGGCCTGCGGGTTCGCCTCGGCGATCTCGACCAGACGCGTCGTCCGTTCGAGCTTCCAGTACTCCAGCAGCTGGGTCGTGTAGTCCTTCCAGCTCGTGAACGAATGGTAGAACGCCCCGGTGCTGACCTCGAGGGCGTCGCACAGCGGGATCAGCTTGAAGCCGGCATAGCCCTCCTGCGCGAGCAGCTCGAGCCCCTGGTCGAAGAACCGGGTGCTGAGGCGGTTGCCGATGGCCATCGAGGGTCGCTTTCGGTGCGGGAGCCGTGGAGGGACGGACCGAGCCTAGTGCTGCCATCTCGCCGCGACCTCGCTCCCCGAATTTAATCTCGCATTGAAAGAATAGCGGTCTTCTCGCTAGCGTGACGCGCGGCACAGTCGGGACCGACTGTCCGGACGTGAGGAGATCGTCGTGGGTGTTGAAGTCAAGGTCGAGGGTCTGACGAAGAAGTTCGGGTCGCAGGTGATCTGGAACGACGTGTCGTTGACGCTTCCGGCGGGAGAGATCTCGGTGATGCTGGGGCCGTCAGGTACCGGCAAGTCGGTGTTCCTGAAGACCGTGATCGGTCTGCTCAAGCCCGACAAGGGTCACGTGTGGATCGAGGGCACCGACATCGCGAACTGCTCCGAGAAGGATCTCTATGAGATTCGCAAGCTCTTCGGGGTGCTGTTCCAGGACGGCGCGATGTTCGGCTCGATGGACCTCTACGACAACGTGGCGTTCCCGCTGCGCGAGCACACCAAGAAGTCCGAGTCCGAGATCCGACAGGTCGTCATGGACAAGATGGAGCTCGTCGGTCTGACCGGCGCGGAGAACAAGCTCCCCGGTGAGATCTCGGGCGGCATGCGCAAGCGCGCCGGCCTGGCCCGCGCGCTGGTGCTCGACCCGGAGATCCTGCTGATCGACGAGCCCGACTCCGGCCTCGACCCGGTCCGCACGGCCTACATCAACCAGCTCTTCATCGACCTGAACGCGCAGATCGACGCGACGTTCCTGATCGTGACCCACGACATCAACACCGCCCGCACGGTGCCGGACAACATCGGCCTGCTCTACCACAAGCACCTGGCGATGTTCGGTCCGCGCGAGATGCTGCTGAGCTCGACCGAGCCGGTCGTGGCGCAGTTCCTCAACGCCCAGCGCGTCGGCCCGATCGGCATGTCTGAGGAGAAGGACGCCGACGAGCTCGCCGCGGAGTCCGGCATCGACATGCCGCCGCTGCCCCCGATCCCGGTCCAGCTCGAGCCGTCCGACGGCCGCCCGCGTCGCGGCCAGCGCGAGCCCGGTGGCTGGCTTCGAGACAACGGCATCACCCCGCCCCCCGGCTCCTTCGCCCAGGCAGGGCTTGCCCGATGAGCATAAGAGCGTTTATGGTGACGTGACCGGCGTCACTCCGACCCCGTGGCGGGGACGAGCACGTCGTCTCGCCGGCTCATTCTTTTTGAACTGATAGTAAAAACGAGAGGACCATCCGACATGGCTTTCAAGGACGCAGCAGAAGTGCGGACGTACCTGGGTGGAGTGTTCGAGACGGCCTTCGCCGACCCGGAGATCGGCCCCAAGCTGAAGTCGACCGGCATCGTCCTGAAGACCGTCTACACCGACCCGGAGGCGATCGTCATCATCGACACCACCACCGGAGAGGTCTTCGAGGGCGACGGCTCGAGCGACTCCACCGCCGAGATGGCCATGACGGCCGACACCGGCAACGCCTACTGGCAGGGCAAGGTCAACCTCCCCCTGGCGATGGCCAAGAGCAAGATCAAGGTGCAGGGCAACGTCGCCTCCCTCCTCAAGCTCGCGCCGCTGGGCAAGAAGCTCTACCCGCGCTACATCGAGACGCTCAAGGCCGACGGCCGCGACGACCTCCTCGTCTGACGTCGACCCCGCCCCCTCGAAGGAGATCTGCATGTATCCCGCCGTCCACGCCCAGACCGACCCCCACCGCCCGGCCGTCGTCATGGCCGGCTCCGGCCGCACCGTGACCTACGGCCAGCTCGAGGACGAGTCCTCGCGCCTCGCTTCGGCCCTGCACGCTCGGGGCCTGCGCAAGGGCGACGTCGTCGCCGTGCTGGCCGACAACGCCCCGGAGGTCTTCTCGATCCTCTGGGCGGCCCTGCGCTCCGGGCTCTACATCACGCCCGTCAACCGCAACCTGACGTCGAGCGAGGTCGCCTACATCGTCGGCGACAGCGGGGCCAAGGTGCTCTTCGCGTCGGCCGCTCTCGCCGACCTCAGCGTGGCAGTGGCTGCCGAGGTCAAGCCGGAGTCGCTGATCGCCTTCGGCGGTGCCGTCGACGGGTTCGAGAGCTTCGAGGAGGTCCTCGCGAGCGCGGGAGCTCCGCTCGGGGACCGCCCCCGTGGCGCCGACATGATGTACTCCTCCGGCACCACCGGGCGCCCGAAGGGCGTGAAGTCGCGAATGCTGCCGATCCAGGTCGATCAGCCCGGTGACCCGATCACGGGTCTGCTCAGCCAGGCGTTCAAGGTCGGCCCTCAGGACGTGTACCTCCAGCCGGCGCCGATCTACCACGCCGCGCCGCTGAAGTGGGCCGGTGCCGTGCAGGCACTCGGCGGCACCGTCGTGATGCTGGAGAAGTTCGACGCCGAGTCGGCCCTGCAGGCGATCCAGGACCACCGCGTGACGATCGCGCAGTTCGTGCCGACGATGTTCGTGCGGATGCTGCAGCTGCCCGAGGCCGTGCGGACGTCCTACGACGTCTCGTCGCTGCGGCTGGCCGTCCACGCGGCCGCTCCGTGCCCGCCGGACGTCAAGCGCGCCATGATCGAGTGGTGGGGTCCGATCGTCTTCGAGTACTACGGCTCCACCGAGCAGCACGGCATCACGCTCACGTCCTCGCCCGAGTGGCAGCAGAAGCCGGGCACGGTCGGGAAGGCCATGATCGGCATCGCCCACATCTGCGACGACGAGGGCAACGAGCTGCCGGCCGGTGAGATCGGGTCGGTGTACTTCGAGCGCGACGAGCTGCCGTTCGAGTACCACAACGACCCGGAGAAGACGGCCGCCGCGATCCATCCGCAGCACGGGACCTGGACCACGGTCGGCGACCTCGGGTACCTCGACGAGGACGGCTACCTGTTCCTCACGGACCGCAAGTCGTTCGTCATCATCTCGGGCGGCGTGAACATCTACCCGCAGGAGGTCGAGAACCTCCTGACGATGCACGAGAAGATCTTCGACGTCGCGGTGATCGGCGTGCCCGACGCCGAGATGGGCCAGTCGGTCAAGGCCGTCGTGCAGCTCAAGGAGGGCGTCGAGGCCGGCCCGGACGTCGAGCGCGAGATCATCGACTACGTCCGCGCCAACATCGCGACCTTCAAGGCGCCGCGCAGCGTCGACTTCGTGGACTCGCTGCCCCGTACGCCCACGGGCAAGCTCGTCAAGCGCGAGCTGACCCGCCGCTACGAGCCGCAGGGCGTCTGAGATGACCGTCACCGATGCGCCATTGCGGGCGTACGACCCGGTCAGCGTCTCGCCGGTCTCGTTCTGGGCCAAGACGGCCGAGGAGCGCGAGGAGTCCTTCAAGATCCTGCGCGCCGAGCGGCCGCTCAGCTGGCACCCGCCGCTCGAGGGCGGTCTCATGCCGCCGGAGAACGACGGGGTCTGGGTCGCGACGAGCCACGAGCTCATCACCGAGATCAGCAAGCACCCGGAGATCTTCTGCTCGGGCGAGGGCTTCCAGTTCGAGGAGGTCCCCGAGGACATCCTGACCGCGGCTGGCTCGTTCCTCGGCATGGACGCCCCGCAGCACGGCCGGATGCGCAAGCTCGTGAGCGCGGCGTTCACGCCCAAGCAGGTGGCGAAGATCCACGCCCAGATCAAGGACCAGTCGGCGCGGATCGTCGACGGGCTCCTGGCGCAGAAGGAGGGGGACTTCGTCGCCCAGGTCTCCAAGAAGCTGCCGATGTGGACGATCTACGAGATGGTCGGCCTCGAGGACGACGCGAGGCGCGAGGAGGCTGCGCACCACGCCGACGGCATGGTGTCGTGGGCCGACGAGGAGGTCGCCGCCGGGCGCGAGCCCGGGGAGGTCCTCACCGACTCGCTCGTCAGCCTGCTGATGCTCGGCATGGACCTGGCGGCCGAGCGGCGCGCGCACCCCAAGGCCGACCTCTGGACCAATCTCGTCGAGGTCGAGGTCGACGGTGCCAAGCTCACCGACGAGGAGATCGGGTCGTTCTTCGTCCTGCTCTCCGTGGCCGGCAACGACACGACCCGCAACTCGATCAGTCTGACGATGCGGGCGCTCCAGCAGTTCCCCGACCAGAAGCAGCTCCTGCTCGACGACTACGACGGACGGATCGTCACGGCGATCGAGGAGTTCGTGCGCTGGGTCAGCCCGGTCATGACCTTCCGCCGCACCGCGACGCAGGACACCGTCCTGGGCGGTCACGACATCAAGGCCGGCGAGTGGGTCGCGATGGTCTACTCCTCCGGCAACCGTGACGAGCGGGCGTTCGACCGCCCTGAGCTCTTCGACATCACCCGCAACCCCAACCCGCACGTCGGGTTCGGCGGCGGCGGACCGCACTACTGCATGGGCAACTTCGTCGCCAAGATGCAGCTCCGCGAGCTCTTCGACCAGCTGCTGCACCGTGCTCCCACGCTGCAGCTCGGCGAGCCGTCCTACCTCACGGGCAACTTCGTGCGCGCCGTGAAGTCGATGCCCTACTCCCTCTGACCTGAAGGAACAGTCCCATGTCCTCACCCACTGGCAAGCGTTACCTCGTGACCGGATCCGCGTCCGGCATCGGTCACTCCGTGGCCGAGAAGCTCCTCGCCGCGGGGGCCGAGGTCGTCAGCCTCGACCGCAACGAGCCCACCGCGGCGGTGACCCAGCACGTCAAGGTCGACCTCGCCTCGCGGGAGAGCATCGACGCCGCCCTCGACCAGGTCGAGGGCACGTTCGACGGCCTGCTCAACATCGCCGGCGTGCCGGGCACCGCGCCGCCCGAGACGGTCTTCGCCGTGAACTCGCTCGCCGTGCGCCACATCGCCGAGGCGTTCTTCGAGCGCCTCAACCCCGGCGGCAGCGTCGTGGTCGTGTCCTCCACGGCCGGCTTCGGCTGGCCCGAACGGCTCGAGGCGATCCGCGAGGTCCTCGCGACCGACACCTTCGAGGAGGGGGCCCAGTGGTTCCGCGACCACCCCCAGACCGGCAACACCTACAACTGGTCGAAGGAGGTCTCGACGGTCTACATCCACTCGATGGGCCTGGCCTTCGGTGACATGGGCTTCCGGATCAACGGCGTGCTGCCCGGTCCGGTGCAGACGCCGATCCTGCAGGACTTCCGCGACACGATGGGCGAGGACACGATCGACGGGCTCGAGGAGCTCCTCGGTCGCCACGCCACCCCCGAGGACGTCGCCGACGTCGTGCTGTTCCTGGCCTCCGAGGAGGCGCGCTGGATCAACGGCGAGTGCATCAACGTCGACGGCGGCACGAGCGGTGCGGTCCTCTCCGGCAGCGTCCCCGTCCCGGAGTTCTGATGAGCGCCCCCACGATCGTCGCGGCCGACCTTCCCGCACCGGCCGACCCGCTCGCTCAGGTCGCGATCGCCCGAGCGGCGTTCGCGTCCGGGCGAACACGTCCCGTCGCCTGGCGCCTGCGTCAGCTCGAGGGCATCACCCGGCTCGTCGAGGAGCGCGAGGCCGAGATCGCCGCCGCGCTGTCGGCCGACCTCGGCCGCTCGGCCGTCGAGGCGTGGCTGGCCGACATCGCGTCCACGAAGGGTGAGGCGGAGTACGCCCGCAAGCGTCTGCGCTGGTGGATGCGTCCGCGACCGCAACCGTTGCCGCTCAACCAGCTCCCGGCGACCGCGTGGATCAAGTACGAGCCGCTCGGAACCGTGCTGATCATCGGGCCCTGGAACTACCCGGTCTACCTGACGCTCGGCCCCCTCGTGGCAGCGGTCGCGGCGGGCAACGCAGCCGTGATCAAGCCGTCGGAGATCACGCCGGCGACCTCGGCACTGCTCGCCCGCCTCATCCCGGAGTACCTCGACCCCGAGGCCGTGACGGTCGTCGAGGGCGACGGGGCCGTGACGCAGCAGCTGCTCGCTCAGGGCTTCGACCACGTGCTCTTCACGGGCGGCACCGAGATCGGGCGCAAGATCCTCGAGGGTGCCGCGCCGACCCTGACGCCGGTCACGCTCGAGCTCGGCGGCAAGAGTCCGGTCGTCATCACCGCCGATGCCGACCTCGACATCGCAGCCCGTCGCATCGCCTGGGTCAAGCTCATGAACTCCGGTCAGACCTGCATCGCCCCGGACTACGTGCTGGTCGAGCGCTCCGTCCGCGATGCGTTCGTCTCGAAGGTCGTCGACACGATCAGGGCGTTCCGCCAGGAGGAGGGCACGAACGGTCTCCGCATCGTCAACGAGCGTCAGTTCGACCGGCTCGCCTCCTACCTGGACGCGACCAGCGGCGAGGTCGCCACCGGCGGGGTCGTCGACCGGGATCGGCTCACGATCACCCCCGCGGTCGTCGTCGACCCCGACCCTGACGAGCCGCTGATGACCGACGAGATCTTCGGCCCGATTCTTCCCGTGCTCACGGTCGACTCGGTCGATGACGCGATCGCGTTCGTCAATGCGCGTCCGAAGCCGTTGGCGGCGTACTACTTCACGAAGTCGCGCGCCGTGCGCAAGAGCCTGCTCGACGAGATCAGCTCCGGCGGAGTTGTGGTCAACCACGTCGCGATGCACTGCCTCGTGCCGCAGCTGCCCTTCGGTGGCGTGGGCGAGAGCGGCACGGGTGCCTACCACGGCAAGTGGGGCTTCGAGGCGCTCAGCCACCGCAAGTCGGTGCTGTCGAAGCCCTTCGCCCCGGATCCGCAGTTCGTCTACCCGCCGTACTCCGCGACGGCACTGAAGATCATGCGCAAGCTCTTCTGAGCTCGTCCGCGTCCGCCGTCGTCAGGTCCCAAGAGAGAAGCCGTCATGACGCTCACTGCCGTGCCCCGAGTGCCCGTAGCCGAGGTGCCCCCGCCGCTGTCGCTGCGACGTCGCGCCCTTCTGGTGTGTGGATGGATCGGGCCGGCGGTCATCGCCGTGGCGTTCGCGGGCTGGCTGATCGCAGGGGTGCTGCCGTTCCCGCTCGGGCCAGACGACTCCGAGTCGAAGGTCGTCGAGTTCTACGCCGGCGGAATGCACGTGGTGCTGGGCATCGGGCTCGCGACGATCGGCGTCTCGCTGTTGAGCCCGCTGGTCGCGGCGATCTCGCACCTGATGGACACCGGTGAGCCGGGGGCACGGCTCGTCTCCCTGGTCCAGCTCGTCTCCGGCACGGTGACGGCCGTGCTGCTCTTCGTGCCGATGCTGATCATGGCGATCATCGCGTTCCGGCCCGAGCGGGACCCCGAGCTGACGGTCATGCTCAACGACCTCGCGTGGCTGTTGTTCATCACGCCGATCATGCCGTTCATCATCCAGAACCTGGCCGTCGCGGCGTCCGCGCTGTTCGACGATGCGTCGCCCTTCCCACGGTGGATGGGCTACCTCAACTGCTGGATCGCGTTCACGTTCAGCTTCGACGTCCTGGCGCTGGTCGTCCACCGCGGGCCGTTCGCCTGGAACGGCATCCTGATCTTCTGGCTCGCGCTCACGACGTACTCGGTGTTCCTGCTCGTGATGGGACTGTTCGTCCGGCACCAGGCCCTCCTGCCCGAGGACGACGACGCGCCCGCGACGTCGGCCGATCTCGTGGGCGAGGTCGTCCAGTGACCGCGGGCGTGACGGCCCGTGCTGAGACTGGCAGGCGACGTGAGGGCCCGGCTGAGCCGTGGCTGTGGGGATTCCTCCTGGCGGACATGTCGGTCTTCGCGGCGTTCTTCATCGCCTACCTCTGGGACTTCGGGTCGGATCGAGCCGGGTTCGTCGCCGAGGCCTCCCACCTGGTCGTCGCGCTGGGCCTGGCGAACGCGCTGGTCCTGCTGACGTCGTCGTTCTTGGTGGTCCGGGCCGTCCAGACCCATCGATCGGGGGGCGACCCGCGCGCGGCGCTCGCCGGTGCACTCGTGCTGTCGGCATGCTTCGCGGTGGTCAAGGTCGTCGAGTACACGCTGGAGATCGGTGACGGCCACACGCTGACGTCCTCGACGTTCTTCACCTATTACTACGCGCTCACCGGCCTGCACCTGATGCACGTCGCGATCGGCACGTTGCTGCTGGTGACCTGGCGACGGTCGGTGCGACCTGGGGGCCGGCGTGTCTCGACGCGGTTCGTCGAGGGCGCCGCGGGCTACTGGCACATGGTCGACCTGCTCTGGATCCTGATCTTCTCGTTCGTCTACATCGGGAGCCATGCATGAGCGACGCCATCAGCACAGCCGACGGTGCGCAGGTACGTCGCGTGCAGGCCGTCTTCGTCCTGCTCGTCACCCTGACGCTGGTCGCCCTGTGGTTCACGACCAGCTCTGCGCACGACCTGCTCTCCGGGCGAGGTGCGGCGGCCGTCGCGGCGGCGGTGGCCTTCGTGAAGGCGCGGTTCGTCGCCCTCGAGTTCATGGAGCTGCGCGGCACCCGTGTCCAGCCGCTGTTCGACGGATGGCTCGCGGTCGTCGGGGTGGTCTGCCTCGTTCTCGTCCTGCGGTGACGATCGATCACGCGACGGAGTAGAGGTCGACCGGGCCGGAGTCGTCCTTCGTCAGGTCGCCTCGCCACACGAGCAGCTCCAGGTGGGCCGCTGCCTCGAGCACCGCGGTCCAGGAGTGGTCGTCGCCGAGCTCCGCGAGGGACTTCTCGCGTCGGGTCCACGTCATGCCGGAGGCGACGTCGAGTGCGGTTCGCTCTCCTTGGGCCACCAGGTCGCCGACGACCTTCAACCGGTCGTCGTGGTGAGCGATCAGCTCGGTGACACGTGCGTGCACGCTGCTCGTCGGCAGTCCGTGCGCCGGGAGCATCGTGGCGTCCGGTCGGTCGAGCAGCAGCTGCAGCGACGACAGGTACGAGCGCAGCGCCAACCGGTCGGGCGCACGCTCGTACGCGATCGATGGGGTGATGCGCGGGAGCACGTGGTCGCCCGTGAAGAGCATCTGGTGCGTGAGGTCCTCGAAGACGAGGTGGCCGCGGGTGTGGCCTGGTGTCGAGATGACCCCGATCGGCACGTCGGACCCGGTCAGGGTCTCGCCGCCGTCGAGGTAGGTCGTGGGATCGCCGAAGTCGGTGCTTCGCTCGGTCTCGGACACCGGGTGGTGCTCGAGCAGATCGGCCCGTGCTCCGTCGCCCGCCCGCTGCAGGAGCCCGACCTGCAGCGGGAACGCGCCGTCGAGGTCCTTCCAGGCCTGGATGCTGTGCCGCTCGCCGGCACCGAGGTACAGGTCGGTTCCGCGCTCGAGGTGCCAGCGGTACGCCTGGCTGTAGTGGTCCCAGTGCGAGTGCGTGATGAGGATGCGTGACACGTCGTCGAGCGCGAGGCCGAGCCCCGCGAGGCCGGACTCGAGAGCGGTCGTCGTCTCCGTCCAGACCCAGCCCGGGTCGATCAGGGTGAGTCCGTCGGGACCGCGCACGGCGTAGCAGTTGACCGAGCGCAGCTCCGCCAACGGCAGGGGCAGTGGGATGCGGGCGACCGCGTCGCTGATCTCCTCGACGGTCACGTCATCGGGCTGGTCCGATTCCATGGAGCGGCCCCTCTCTGGTCGTGGACATCGAATTTAACATAGGATAGAAAAGCGGTCCGTCCGGGTCGCGCTGATCTGAATCCGCGGCCCTGACGCCGCAAGGAGATGCCATGAGTGGAGTCCAGGACAAGGTCGTCATCGTCACCGGTGCCGGGGGTGGGCTGGGTCGTGAATACGCGCTGACCGTGGCCCGGGAGGGCGCGAAGGTCGTGGTCAACGACCTCGGCGGTGCCCGCGACGGTTCCGGTGCCGGTTCTGCGATGGCCGACGCCGTGGTGAAGGAGATCGTCGACGCCGGCGGCGAGGCGGTCGCGAGCTACGACAGCGTGGCCACCGCCGACGGCGCCGCGGCGCTGGTGAAGACCGCGGTCGACACGTTCGGGACCGTCCACGGCGTCGTCAACAACGCCGGCATCCTCCGCGACGGCAGCTTCGCCAAGATGGACGACGCTGCGTGGGACGCCGTCCTGCAGGTCCACCTGTACGGCGGCTACCACGTCACGCGTGCCGCGTGGCCGTACTTCCGCGAGCAGAACTTCGGCCGTGTCGTCATGGCCACGTCGACGAGTGGTCTGTTCGGCAACTTCGGGCAGGCCAACTACGGCGCCGCCAAGCTCGGACTGGTCGGGCTGGTGAACACGCTCGCGATCGAGGGTGCCCGCAACAAGATCCTCGCGAACGCGGTCGCACCGCTCGCTGCGACGCGCATGACCGAGGACATCGCTCCGGCCGAGTTCCTCGAGAAGCTGCCGCCGACCTTCGTGTCACCCGTCGTGGGCTACCTGCTGACCGAGGAGTCCACCGAGACCGGCTCGGTCTTCGTCGTCGGCGGTGGGCAGGTGCAGCGGGTCGCCCAGTTCCAGAACGAGGGTGTGCGCTTCGCCGAGCCGCCGTCGGTCGGGCTCGTCGCGGAGCGCTGGTCGGAGATCACCGACCTCTCGAACGTCACGCAGGGCAAGAACCCCCTCGGGTGAAGGCTCTCCGGCTCACGTCGCTGACCGGACCGTCGGCGCTCGAGCTCGTCGACGTCGACGAGCCGGTCGGTGCCGACCTGGTGCACATCCGAGTCGGGGCCGCGGGGGTGAACTATCCCGACCTGCTGCTGATGAGGGGCGAGTACCAGGGCCGGGTCGAGCCCCCGTTCGTCCCGGGCTCGGAAGTGGCGGGCACCGTGGTGTCCGCCCCCGCTGGATCGGGCTGGTCAGCAGGTGACCGGGTGATGGCCCTGCCCGGGATCGGCGGATATGCCGAGCGGGTGGCGGTGGCGCCCGGACTCGTCCTGCGCACCCCCGACGTGCTCCACGACACCGAGGCGGTGGCCCTGCTCGCCAACCACCAGACGGCCTACTTCTCACTGGTGGTGCGAGCGCGGCTCGAGCCTCGCGAGACGGTCGTGGTGCTCGGTGCGGCGGGTGGAGTGGGGACGGCGGCGATCCAGGTCGCCAGTGCGCTCGGCGCGCGGGTCATCGGTGTCGTCCACCGCGAGGGGGCTGACGACTTCGTGCGGGAGGTCGGTGCCGACGAGGTCGTCCCGTTGCGCGACGGCTGGGCTGCGCAGGTGCGTGAGCTGACCGGTGGTCGTGGTGCCGACATCGTGATCGACCCGGTCGGGGGAGACGCCTTCGACGACGCCGTCCGCTGCCTCGCGCACGACGGCCGCCTCGTCGTGGTCGGGTTCGCCGGCGGCGGCATCCCGTCGGTCAAGGTCAACCGTCTGCTGCTGAGGAACGTCGGTGTGCTGGGCGCGGGGTGGGGCGAGGCCCTGCGCGCGGACCCGACGTTGCTCGCAGTGGTGGCCGGAGGTGTCGACGACCTCGTGGTCGGCGGCCTGCGTCCGGCGGTGACGCAGCGGGCCCCTCTGGCCGACGGCGCCTCTGCGGTCGAGCAGCTCGCGGCCGGTGGTGTGCTCGGGAAGATCGTCCTGGAGCCGTGAGCCGACCGCCCCTTGAGGTGTGAGTGAGGAACGAGCGAGCCTCGAAACGGGTGCCTCGGCCCATCGCGTGACCGTGGTTTCGAGGCTCGGCCGCGGGCGGCCTCGCACCTCAACCGGCGGGCGGCCGGGAGGTGCGAGGCCGGTCGGGTCAGCGCGCGACGATCTCGCGGCCGATGAGCTCCTTCATGATCTCGGTGGTGCCACCGAAGATCGTCTGGATGCGGGTGTCGCTGTACGCCTTGGCGACGGGGTACTCGTTCATGAACCCGTAGCCGCCGTGCAGCTGCAGGCAGCGGTCGATGACGCGCTTCTGCAGCTCGCTGAGGTACCACTTGCCCTTGGCGGCCTCGGTCGCCGAGAGCTCGCCCGCGTTGAAGGCCAGCACGCTCTTGTCGGTGTACGCCTCGGCGACGTCGAGCTCGGTCTCCATCGTCGCGAGCTCGAACCGGGTGTTCTGGAAGTCGGCGATCGACTGGCCGAAGGCGGTGCGCTCCTTCGTGTACGAGATCGTCATGTCGAGGATCGCCCGCGAGGTCGCCATCGCCATGATCGTGATGCCGAGGCGCTCCTGCGGGAGGTGGCTCATGAGGTACTGCAGGCCCCGCCCCTCCTCGCCGAGGAGGTTCTCGACCGGTACCCGGCAGTCCTCGAAGAAGATCTCGGCGGTGTCCTGGCCGGGCAGTCCGAGCTTGTCGAGCTTGCGCCCGCGTCCGAACCCCGGCGTCCCGTCCTCGACCACGACGATGCTGAAACCGCGGGACCCTGCCTGTGAGTCGGTCTGGACGGCCAGGATCACGAAGTCCGCCATGATGCCGCTCGAGATGAAGGTCTTCTGGCCGTTGATCACGTAGTGGTCGCCGTCGCGTCGGGCCGACGTGCGCATGCCGCGCAGGTCGCTGCCGGCACCTGGCTCGGTCATCGCGAGGGCGCCGATGAGCTCGCCGGACGCGAAGCCCGGGAGCCAACGCTTCCGCTGCTCGTCGTTCGTCAGGTCGGCGAGGTAGGCGAACACCAGGTCGTCCTGCAGTCCGAGGGTCAGGCCGAAGGAGAGTGCGTTGATGCGGCCGATCTCCTCGCAGACGATCTGGCGGAACCGGTAGTCGGTCACCCCTGCTCCACCGAACTCCTCGGGGACGCGCAGGGCGTAGATGCCCGCAGCCGCGGCCTTGGCGAAGACGGACTTGTCGATCCAGCGGTCGGCGTCCCACTGCTCGGCAAACGGAGCCACCTCGCGGGCGAGGAACTCGCGCACCGTAGAGCGGTACGCCTCGTGGTCGGCGTCGTAGAGCTCGCGCTTCATCCGAGGCGCTCGATGATCGTGACGTTGGCCTGACCGCCGCCCTCGCACATCGTCTGCAGGCCGTAGCGGCCGCCGGTGCGCTCGAGCTCGTGGAGCATCGTCGTCATCAGGCGGGTGCCGGTGTTGCCGATCGCGTGACCGAGGGCGATCGCGCCGCCGTTGGGATTGACCTTGGCCGGGTCGGCGCCGATCTCCTTGAGCCACGCGAGCACCACGGGCGCGAAGGCCTCGTTGATCTCGACCGTGTCCATGTCGTCGATCGACATGCCCGTGCGCTTGAGGGCGTGCTGCGTCGCCGGGATCGGGGCCGACAGCAGCATGACGGGGGAGTCGCCGCGCACCGACAGGTGGTGGATGCGGGCGCGCGGGGTGAAGCCGAAGCGCTTCACGGCCGCCTCGGAGGCGATGATCATGGCCGAGGCGCCGTCGGAGATCTGGCTCGAGGCGGCCGCGGTGATCGTGCCGCCGGGCGACAGGGTCCGGAGGCTGGCCATCTTCTCGAGCGTCGTGTCGGGCCGCGGGCCCTCGTCGACGGCCAGTCCTGCGAGGGGGGTGATCTCGCGGTCGAAGTATCCGGCCTGCTGGGCGGCGATCGCGCGTTGGTGGCTCTGGTACCCGAACGCGTCGTTGTCCTCGCGGGAGATGCCCCACTTCTCGGCGATCAGCTCGGCCCCGCGGAACTGCGAGATCTCCTCGCCCGGGTAACGCGCCTCCCAGCCCTCGTTGCCGGTCCACGGATCAGTCCAGCCGTACGGCTCGGCCGCGGAGAAGGCGCTGAGGATCGGGTACACGCTCATGTTCTGCACGCCGCCGGCGATGACGACGTCCTGCGTGCCGCTCATGACGCCCTGGGCCGCGAAGTGCACGGCCTGCTGAGCGGAGCCGCACTGGCGATCGATCGTCACGCCGGGGACGCTCTCGGGCAGCCCGGCGCCCAGGGCAGCGGTGCGCGCGATGTCGCCGGCCTGCGCTCCGATCTGGTCGAGGCAGCCGAGCACGACGTCGTCGATGGCTTCCGGGTCGAAGTCGTTGCGCTCGACGAGGGTGCGGATGACATGGCTCGCCATGTCGGAGGGGTGCACCCCGGCCAGGCCGCCCTTGCGGCGTCCGACGGCGGTCCGGGTGGCATCGACGATGTAGGCCTCGGGCATGACAGGTGTCCTCTCGGAAGGGGCGCCACTCGGCGCGTCAGGAATTTAACACAGAATCAAAAACGAGGGAAAGGGCGCCCTCGCTCGTCAGAGATCGATGCCGACCTGGCGCGCGAGGTCGCGCACGTCGTAGTAGTCGCGGTGATAGGTGACCCGGCCGCAGGCGTCCGCGCGGCAGACGGCGACGCCCGGCACCGAGTACGTCCGCCCGGTCGCCGGGTGGACTTGGTCTCCCAGCGACAGGGGTCCGTCGGCCGTGCCGGACCAGGTCCACTCGGCGGTGAAGGACTCGCCGTCGACGACGATCGAGGTGAAGTCGACCAAGGTGTCGCTGGAGAACCTCAGCATGTGGCGGAAGAACCTGGCGACGTCGTGGACACCGGTGTAGGTGTGGCCCATGCCGGTGTCGATGTAGACGCCGTCCTCGGCGAACGCCGTGCGCAGGAGGTCCTCGTCGCCCGAGGACCATGCGCGGCGGTAGTGGTCGAGGAAGCTCGGATCGCCCGGTCGGACGGTGGAGGGGGCGTCGGTCTGGTCAGTCATGGAGAGCCTTTCGTCGATCGATGTGGTCTCGTGGGCCTCGGTGGACGGAGCCCGTGACGCACCAGCGCCTGCGCCTGCTCGATCAGCCGCTCGGTGTCGTCCGTGCCGTGGAACCACTCGGTGGACCCGTTGAGGGCGCCGATGACGAACATGCGTGCCGTGCTGAGGTCGAGGTCGGTCCGTATCGCGCCGTCGGCGGCGGCAGCGGAGAGCAGTCCGCGCCAGAGGTCGTGATACGCCTCGCTCTCGCGGTGGAGCTGTTCGTGGGCAGGTCCGTGGGCGTGGGCGATGTTGCGCGAGACGGCCCGGGCGAAGTCGGCCATCGCGGTCTGGATGCTCAGGTGGGCCGCGCACGCCGCTGCGATCCGGGTCTCGTGGTCGGTGCCCGCCGGGAGCGCGGCCAGTGCGGACGCCACGTGCAGGCGCACCCGCTGCTGTCCGGTGTGCAGGACCTCGGCGAGCAGCTCCTCGCGGGAGCTGAAGTAGTAGTACACGGCCGGAGGGCGCACGGCGGCGAGGTCGGCGATCTCGCGCAGCTTGGCCTCGGCGAACCCGCGTCGCGCCAGCACGTTCGCGGCCGCCACGAGGATGCGGTCGCGCGTGTCGACGGTGGTCGGTGCGCTGGGGTCGCGGGTCGTCGTCATGGCATCGTGTACCCGCCGCTGACGCTGAAGAGCTGGCCGGTCACCTGACGCGCGGCGAGCGGTGACGAGAGCCAGAGCACCGCGTGCGCCACGTCGTCGGCGTTCGTGAGGCGGTTCAGCGGGGTGTCCTTGAGCAGGTACTCGGACTGGGCGTCGTTGAACACCGTGTCGGTGCCGTCGGCCCACAGGCTCGACGCCCCGACGGCGTCGGCGCCATCGGGGACCACGAGGCCGGGGCACACGATGTTGGAGCGGATCCCGTGGCGACCGTGCTCCCGCGCGACGGTTCGCGCGAGGGCGACGCCGGCGGCCTTCGTGGCGCCGTAGACGCCCTGACGGATCTGGCCGAAGGCGGCCTCGCTCGAGATCAACGTCATCGAGCCGCCGCCGGACTCGCGCAGGGCCGGGATCGCCGCACGGGTCATCTCGACCAGCGCCACGAGGTTGACGTCGATCAGGCGACGCCACCGGTCGCGGTCGTCGTCCTTCGCGATGAACTCGCCACGGCTCCACCCGGCGTTGTTGACCACGACGTCGAGGCCGCCCCAGGTCTCGACGGCCTGCTGCACCGCAGCGTCGGCGACGCCCGGCTCGACGAGGTCGCCGACGCTCACCGCGGCGTCGGCCGCGCCGAGCTCCACGGCCTCGCGCCGGACCCGGTCGGCCTGGGCAGCGTCGATGTCGGCGACCAGGACCCGGGCGCCCTCGCGAGCGAATCCGTGCACGATCGCCCGGCCGATGTTGGACGCACCACCGGTCACGACGACGCGGGCGGAGGACAGTCCGAGATCCATGGTGCTCCCAGGTGAGTGGCGCGGTGTGACGTTGACGACAGGCTTACTCTAATTTAGATTCAATTCGAAAACGAGAGCCGACGAAGAGGAATCCGTGAAGACCTTCGAGAACATCAGTGCCTTCGCCGCCGCGGCCGGGTCCGAGCTCGGCCAGAGCGACTGGGTCGAGGTCGACCAGGCCCGCATCGACCTGTTCGCCGACGCGACGGGCGACCACCAGTGGATCCACGTCGACCCGGAGCGCTCGGCCGACGGCCCGTTCGGCGGGACGATCGCGCACGGCTTCCTGACCCTCTCGATGCTGCCGGTGTTCATGCACCAGGTGTACGAGGTCGAGAACGTGGCGATGGCGGTCAACTACGGGCTCGACAAGGTCCGGTTCATCGCGCCGGTTCCGGCCGGCGCGCGCATCCGCGGAAGCGTGGTCCTCGACGCGACGCAGCAGCTCGACGGTGCCGTCCAGGGCGTCATGACCACGACGATCGAGATCGAGGGCAGCGCCAAGCCGGCCGCCGTCGTCACCTCGATCGTGCGGTACTTCGGGTGAGCGGCCTGCTCGAGGGCCGCCGCGCCGTCGTCACCGGCGCTGCCCAGGGCATCGGCCTGGAGATCGCCCGGTCGCTCCACGAGCACGGTGCCTCGGTCGTCCTGGCCGACCTCGACGAGGCGCGAGCCGTCGAGGCGGCCGCCGGGATCGGGGAGCGGGCCCTCGGGCTCGGCTGCGACGTGACGTCGGAGGACGACGTGCAGCGCCTCGTCGACCGCGCCACCGAATACCTCGGTGGGCTCGACGTCCTGGTCAACAACGCCGGCATCACCCGCGACGCGTCGCTCAAGAAGATGACGCTCGAAGACTTCGACGCCGTCGTGACGGTCCACCTGCGCGGCACCTGGCTCGGCATCCGTGCCGCCTCGGCCGTCATGCGCGAGCAGAAGTCCGGCAGCATCATCAACCTCTCCTCGATGTCGGGCAAGGTCGGCAACCCCGGCCAGACCAACTACAGCGCGGCCAAGGCCGGCGTGGTCGGCATGACGAAGGCGGCGGCCAAGGAGCTCGCCCACCACGGCGTCCGCGTCAACGCGATCCAGCCGGGCCTGATCAAGACGCCCATGACCGCCGCCATGTCGCCCGAGGCATTCGCCGCCACCGAAGCGACGATCCCGATGCGCCGCGCGGGCGAGCCGGCCGAGGTCGCGGCCGTCGTGGCCTTCCTCGCCTCCGACCTGTCGAGCTACATGACCGGCACGGTCCTCGAGGTCAGCGGGGGGCGAGGCATGTGAGTGTCGTCGAGGTCTCGGTGGAGGGGCGGGTCGGTGCCGTCGTCCTGAACCGACCCGACCAGATGAACGCGATCTCGACCGATCTCGGACGCGCGCTCGAGGCCGCGGTCCGCGACCTGGGCGGACGCGAGGACGTCACCGTCATCACGATCCGCGGTGCCGGCGGCAACTTCTGCGCTGGTGGTGACTTCGGCGAGGTCCAGCGGCTTCGCGCCGAGGGTCCCGAGGCGCTGCGGGAGCTCTTCCTGGCGTTCCGCGGGGCCTGTCGAGCCGTCGGAGAGATCGACCAGCCCGTCGTCGCGGTGGTCGAGGGCGTCGCGATGGCCGGTGGCTTCGAGCTGGTGCAGGCCGTCGACATCGCGCTGGTGCGCACCGACGCGCGGCTCAGCGACAACCACGTCAACTTCGGCCAGATCCCGGGCGGTGGCGGGTCGCAACGGCTCGCCCGACTGGTCGGGAGGTCGCGGGCGCTCGGCCACGTGCTGAGTGGCGAGCGCCTGTCCGGCGCACAGGCCGAGCAGTGGGGGTTGGCCCTCCACGCCTACCCGCCGGAGACCTTCGACGCCGACGTCGACGCCTTCGTCGGGCGGCTCGCGTCGCGACGCCCCGATGCCCTGAGAGGCATCAAGTCATTGGTGCGGCACGGTCTCGAGCTCGATCTCGAGAGCGGTCTCGACCTCGAGCTCGACGCGGTGGTCGACCACATCTCCGGGGAGGCCGGCGAGGCCGGCGTCCAGGACTTCACGACGAAGGGATCGAAGCGATGACCGGCTTGATCACGGATGGCCCCGTTCTGCTCGATCTGGACGACGACGGCGTCGCGCACCTGCGCCTGAACAGTCCTCAGTCGTCCAACGCGGTCGACGTCGACAACCTGAAGCTGCTGCACGAGGCGGTGCTGCGTTGTCACGCCGAGCCCGACGTGCGCGTCGTGCTGCTGACCGGCGAAGGCCGGAACTTCTGCACGGGAGGCGACGTCAAGTCGTTCGCCTCCAAGGGTGAGGACCTGCCCCAGCACCTGCGCTCGGCCACCGCGTGGCTGCAGATCGCGACCGGCGCGATGATCCAGCTCAAGGCGCCGTTGATCGCCGCGGTCCAGGGCTTCGCCGCGGGGGGAGCCGGGTTCGGGTTCGTGTGCGCCGCCGATCTCGTGATCGCTGCCGACACGGCGAAGTTCTTCTCCGGAGCGGTCCGCGTCGGCATGGCGCCCGACGGGGGTACGACCGTGACGCTCGCCCAGATCGTCGGTCTCCGCAAGGCCCTCGAGCTGCTGCTCACCAATCCCACGCTGACCGCCGCGGAGGCGTACGAGCTCGGCATCGTCAACCGCGTCGTGCCGGAGGCCGACCTGGCCGAGGAAGCCCTGGCCCTGGCCCGGACGATCGCCGCGATGCCGCCGCTCGCGGTCTCCGCGACCAAGCGACTCGTGTGGGGCGGAGTCGGCGCGAGCGTCGACGAGCGCTTCGCGGAGGAGGCGCGTGTCGTCTCGGAGCTGTCTGGCACGTCGGACTCCCGCGAGGGCCTGGCGGCCGTGATCGAGCGTCGCACTCCGACGTTCACGGGACGATGAGCCCGGACCCGGCCGGCTCTTCGGCCGAGCTGGTGCTGAGCGAGGACCGTGGACCGGTCCGCGTCGTCACGATCAACCGCGCGGAGGTCCGCAACGCGATCGACATGCCCACGCGGGTGGCACTCGCGGAGGCACTGGAGGCGGCCGACGGTGCGATCCGGGTCCGCGCGGTCGTGCTGACCGGAGCGGCGCCGACGTTCTGCTCCGGCGGCGACATCGCGTCGATGCGGCGCATGTCGCGCGACGAGGCCGTGCCGCGCGCGCAGGCAGCCCAGCGGATCATCCGGGCGATCTGGGGCACGAGCAAGCCCGTCGTCGCGGCGGTCGAGGGTGCCGCCTACGGCGCGGGGATGTCGCTGGCACTCGCCTGCGACCGGGTGGTCGCTTCGCGTGAGGCCCGCTTCGCGCCGACGTTCTCGCGCGTCGGGCTTGCCGGTGACATGGGGATCTTCGCCTCGCTGGCGGCGCGGGTCGGGCC
Organism: Aeromicrobium alkaliterrae; assembly: GCF_039529015.1. Classification (NCBI taxonomy): domain Bacteria; kingdom Bacillati; phylum Actinomycetota; class Actinomycetes; order Propionibacteriales; family Nocardioidaceae; genus Aeromicrobium; species Aeromicrobium alkaliterrae. The sequence goes on along the minus strand of NZ_BAAAME010000005.1, from coordinate 517,450 downwards.
CCACCGCGCCAAGCAGCTTCTGATGTTCCCCGACCCGGTCTCGGGTGACGCCGCCGTGGCGCTCGGCCTGGTCGACCGTGCGGTCGACCCCGGGGCGGCGCTGGACGCGGCGCTCGAGGACGCCGATCACCTCGCCTCGATGGCCGCAGGGGCGCTCGGTGTCGTGAAGCGCACGCTCTCGGGCGAGCCCCGCCATCCCGCCGCCGTGCTCGAGCTCGAGGTGCAGAACCAGGCCGACCTGTTCGGCAGCGACGACTTCGCGGAGGGAGTCGCGGCGTTCGCCGAACGCCGCGCACCGCGATTCGGAACCACCCCCGGGAGAGACGCATGACCACGACGACCCACCAGCCGGCCATCCTGCCGGCCGACACGTCCTACGACCTGGTCGACACGACGGTCGGGGGCCTGTTGGCACAGCAGGCCGAGACCTACCCCGATCGACTCGCCCTGATCGGCACCTCGATCGACGGCAGCGCGGTGCGCCTGACCTACCGCGAGCTCTACGCCGAGGCGTGCCGCGTGGCCACGGGGCTGTCGAGGCTCGCGGCGCCGGGCGAGCACGTGGCGCTGTGGTCGCCGAACCACGTCGAGTGGCCGCTCATCGAGTACGGCGCCGCGCTCGCCGGGGTGACCCTCGTGGCGCTCAACCCGGCGTTCCGCCGTGCCGAGCTGGAGTACACCGTGACCCACTCGCGCAGCACCGTGCTGCTGCACGCCGAGCGGGTGCGCGACGACGACCTCGCTGCCGTGGCCCGCGGTCTGGGCGCCGACCTCCCCGACCTGAAGGTCGTCAGCCTGGCGGACCGCTCGGCCTGGCGGGCCGACGAGGCCGACCCCGCCGTCATCGATGCCGCGCCCACCGATCCGGACGCGCCCGTGATGCTGCAGTACACGTCGGGCACGACCGGCAACCCCAAGGGCGTGCTGCTGCGGCACCGGTCGCTCGTCAACGTCGCCCGCATGACGATGGCCTTCGTCGAGGTCCCTGAGGGAGCCGTCTGCGTCAACCCGCTGCCCATGTTTCACACGGCCGCGTGCGTGATCGGCACGCTCGGCCCGTGCTCGATCGGTGGCACCGAGGTGCTCATCGAGCAGTTCGCGCCGGCGCCGGTCCTCGAGACGATGCGAGCCGAGAACGCCAGCGTGCTGTTCTACGTGCCGGCCGTGCTGGGGGCGCTGCTGGAGGTGCAGCGCACGAGTGACGCCGAGCCGCCGCAGCTGCACACCGTCATGGGCGGTGCCGCCAACGTGCCCGCCAGCATGATCGAGGCCGCCGAGCGCGTGTTCGGAGCCTCGGTCATCAACCTGTTCGGCCAGACCGAGCTGGCGCCGGTGCTGTCGGCCACGCGGCCGGGGGACTCGCGTGACGACCAGCTGTTGACCGTCGGGCACCCGTTGCCGCAGGTCGACGTCAAGATCGTCGATCCCGTGACCGGAGACGTCGTCGGACTGGGCGAGCCCGGCGAGATCTGTGCCCGCGGCTACCAGCAGATGATCGAGTACCTGCATGATCCGGATGCCACGAGCCATGCCGTGGACCGCGAGGGATACGTGCACACCGGCGACCTGGGGTCCCTCGACGAGCGTGGCTACATCACCCTGACCGGCCGACTCAAGGAGCTCATCATCCGCGGCGGCGAGAACATCGCCCCCGCCGAGATCGAGACCGCCCTCGTCGCGCACGACTCCGTGCTGAGCGCGACGGTCGTGGGTCTGCCCGACGAGCGCCTCGGCGAGATCGTCGGCGTCGTCATCACGGTGCGCGGCGAGGAGCCGGCCGACCTGCGGGCGCAGCTCGACGCGTTCCTGCGGGAGCGGCTCGCGCGGTTCAAGATCCCCAGCCGGTGGTTCGTGTCCGACGACCTGCCGCTCACGCCGACCGGCAAGGTCCGCAAGTTCAAGGTCGTCGACCACGTGGTCGACGGCACCTACCGCGAGCTCGTCTGACCGGGCTCGGACCACCAGGGAGAGAGACAGCATGACGACATCGATCGACGCCCGCCGCGCCGCGCTCCGTGAGCAGGTGCCGGTCTGGGAGCCGCGCACCCTCGACGCGTTCCTCGACCACTGTGCCGACCGTTACCCGGACCGGCCGTTCGTGATCACCGACGACGTCACGCTGACCTACCGCGAGGTCGCGGACCGTTCGCGCGTCATCGCCGACGCCCTGGTCGAGCTCGGCGTGACGGCCGGCGACCGGGTCGGCATGCTGCTGGCGAACTTCCCGGAGTTCGTGCCCTTCAAGTTCGCGGTCGCCCGCCTCGGGGCCATCGCGATCCCGTTCAACTTCCTCTACCGCAAGGAGGAGCTCGGGTACGTCCTTCAGCAGTCCGGGTGCAGCGTGCTGCTCACGATGACCGGGTTCTCCGGGCTCGACTACCTCGGCATGCTCGACGAGATCGTTCCCGGTTGGGACCTGCCGGCGTACGCCGACCTCCGGCGCGAGCCGGCAGCGGGCTTCCCGCACGAGCTGCGCCAGGTCGTCGTGCTGTCGACCGACGGCCGCGAGCGGGCGGGAGCTCTGACCCTCGCCGAGCTCGAGGACCTCGGACGGGAGAACGCGGGTGCGTCGGACCGGGCGACGCATCGCCCGGACGACATCGGCGACATGCTCTACACGAGCGGCAGCACCGGGTCGCCGAAGGGCGTGCTGGTGACTCACGACGCGGTGCAGCGGACGGCCTACGCCTCGGCCCTGCACCGTGCGTATGACGACGGCCGTCGGATCCTCTTCTCCCTGCCCTGCTACCACATGTTCGGGTACGTGGAGGGGATCCTCTCGGCGATGTGGGTCGGGGGAGCGGTGATCCTGCAGACCTCGTTCTCGGCCGAGGGCTACCTCGCCGGCATCCAACGCCACCGTGCCGACGACATCCTCTGCGTGCCGACCATGGCGGTCGCGATGGTCGAGAGCCCGGCCCGAGGCTCCTACGACCTGAGCAGCCTCTCGGCGATCCTGTGCGGCTCCGCGCCGGCCCCGGTCTGGCTGTGGCAGCAGGTCGAGAAGGAGTTCGGCGTCTCGGAGATCGTGACCGGCTACGGCATGACCGAGTGCGGCGGTGCCATGACGCTGACCCTGCCTGAGGATGCCCTCGAGCTGACCTCGACCACGGTGGGTCGGCCCAAGCTGGCCGGCGCCGCAGGTGTCGACGGCGCTGACGCGATCTGCGTCTACGACACGATCGACCCGCAGACCGGCGAGCCGTTGCCCGAAGGGTCGACGGGAGAGCTGCGCTCCTCCGGGCCCACCATGATGAAGGGGTTCTGGGGCAAGCCCGCCGAGACCGCCGCGGCTCTCTCCGACGAGGGGTGGGTGCGGTCGGGCGACCTCGGCAAGGTCCGACCGGACGGCTACCTGGCCCTGACCGGTCGCAGCAAGGAGCTCTACAAGAGCGGCGGCGAGCTGGTCATGCCCAAGGAGGTCGAGGACGTCCTCGCGGCCCTCGACTCCGTGAGCCAGGTGTACGCGATCGGGCTGGTGGACGACCGCTGGGGCGAGATCGGCTGCGTCGTGGTCGTGCGCTCGCCGGGGGCGACCGTCACCGAGGCAGAGCTGATCGCGCACTGTCGCGACAACCTCGCACGGTTCAAGGTGCCCAAGCGGGTCGTGTTCGTCGATGCCGACGGACTGCCCACCACGCCGACCGGAAAGATCCAGAAGTTTCGGCTCGTCGAGCAGGTCTCCACGGGCGTTCTCGTCTAGCCGACCCCGTGGGCGGAGCCCCGCCCCTTGAGGTGCGAGGAACGAGCCTCGAAAGGGGTGCCGGCCCCCAGGTCGTGACCGAGGTTTCGAGGCTCGTCGCCAGGGCTCCTCACACCTCAACCAGCGGGACCGGGGGCCTGTGCTCGTCGCCGGCGCTGTGTTAATCTAATCTTGATTAAACGAACAGGAGCCGCCATGACCTCCCTGGTGCCGCCCGCCGACGTGCAGGGCACGTACGACCAGCTGATCCGTGCCGACAAGGTGCACGGCTCGGTCTACACCGATCCGCAGATCTTCGGCGAGGAGCTGCGCAAGATCTGGTTCCGCACTTGGGTCTTCATCGGGCACGAGAGCGAGATCCCCGAGCCGAACGACTACGTGCGCAAGCAGTTCGCGACGCAGGACGTCATCATGACGCGCGACCGCGAGGGTGCCGTCCACGTGCTGATCAACCGCTGCGCGCACCGCGGCCTGCAGGTCTGCGACGACGACAAGGGCAACTCCAGCTCGTTCCGCTGCCCGTACCACGGGTGGACCTACCGCAACAGCGGCGAGCTCCTCGGCTACCCCTACAACAAGGGGTACGGCGGCAAGGGCAAGCTCGACGGACTCGGCATGGGCCAGGTCCCGCGGGTCGACTCCTACGCAGGCTTCGTCTTCGCCTCGATGGCCAAGGAAGGGCCGACCCTGATCGAGCACCTCGGTTCCGCCAAGGGCGAGATCGACCGCCTCGTCGGGCTCTCGCCCGAGGGCACGGTGCAGCTCGACGCCGGATGGCTCAAGCACAAGACCCGCTCGAACTGGAAGTTCCTCGCTGAGAACGAGACGGACGGCTACCACCCGCAGTTCGTGCACGGCTCGATCTTCGGCGTGACCGGCAGCCCCATCGGCGCGCTCTACAGCGACAGCTCGACCGCCGTGACCCGCAGCCTCGGCAACGGGCACAGCGAGAACGACCTGCGACCGGAGTTCCGCAAGTTCGGCGAGCCCATGCGGTGGTTCGGCACGACGCCCGAGCGCGTCCCGGAGTACGTGGGTCGCATGAACGAGGTCTACGGCGACGACGCGGAGCGTCGCATGATCGAGGGTGCGCCCCACGTCATGATCTTCCCCAACCTGTTCATCGCCGAGATCCAGGTCTTCAACATCCAGCCGAACGCCGTGGGCGAGTGCGTGCAGTACTCGACCGCCGTGCAGCTCGGCGGGGCGCCGGAGCTCAACCGGCGCATGGTGTCGCAGTCGATCGGATCGGTCGGCCCGGCCGGCATGCTGCTGGCCGACGACACCGAGATGTACGAGCGCAACCAGCGCGGCGTCGAGATGCTCGACCCCGAGTGGCTCGACGTGCGTCGCGGCCTCGGCCGCGAGAGCACGGACGAGAACGGGTTCACGATCGGTGCCGCGACCGACGAGACCGGCATGCGCGGCTTCTGGAAGCACTACAAGTCCCTCATGGAGGCGTGACCGATGACCGAGACTGCCGCCCCCCTCGCCGCGTCTGCTGCCACCGAGGCGCCGGACCCGGACGCACTCGGGCCCGTCCCGGACGGCTGGGACGTCCGCGAGGTCGAGCAGTACCTCTATCGCGAGGCGCGTCTGGCCGACGAGAACGACTACGACGCCTGGGAGGCGCTGTGGACCGACGACGCCATCTACTGGGTCCCGGGTGACGACCTGACCGCGGACCCGACCCGGAACGTGTCGATCATCTTCGACAACCGCAGCCGCATCTCGACCCGCATGAAGCAGGTCAAGACCGGGAAGCGGTACGCCCAGGCGCCGCCGTCGAACCTGCGTCGCCTGATCTCGAACGTGGAGCTCCTCGGGGGCCGCGCGAACGGCGACGGCGGAGTCGATCTCGAGATCGGTGCCAACTTCATCGTGTTCGAGTCGCGCCAGCGCGGCAACACGATCTGGGGTGGGCGCACGACGTACCGCCTGCGCCGCGAGGGCGACCAGATCCGTCTGGCGTACAAGAAGGTCGTCCTGGTCGACCACGACAAGGTCGTCCCGACCCTGGGGTTCCTCGTATGAGCGAGTCCGAGCAGGCGGGGACCGTGTCGCTCGGTGGCCGGGGCCCGTTCGAGTCACCGGAAGGAGCCGTCGTGGGCAGTGAGTTCGCCGAGGTCGCCGTCGAGGTCGACGCCAGGGGCAACTCGACCCGTCTTCGCGTCACCGACCTGCGCACCGGTCGGACGCGATTCTTCGACGCGCTCGAGCTCGAAGCGCTCGTCTGGCTGCCCGACGGCAACCTGACCCAGCTGCTCGACCCGTCCGCGGACCGCTGGAAAGAGGGCGGGACCAACTGAGGTGACGACCATGTCCGATCCCGAGTGGCTCGACCTGACGCAGCACGTCCGACCGGGTGACGTCGTCACCTGGGGGCAGGCGTGCTCCGAGCCGAGGGCCCTCAGCCGTCTCCTGGTCGAGCAGGCCGACCGGATCGGCGAGCTGACCTGCTTCGTCGGCATCCCCGCCGGGTCGAGCCTGACCGTCGACACCGTCGGCTCGATCGACGCCGTGTCGTACTGCGGTTCGGGCACGAACGCCGCGATGCACGCCGCCGATCGGCTGCGGATCCTGCCGGTCCACTACTCGACCCTGCCCGACCTCCTGGGCAGCGGTGCGTTGCGCGCCGACGTGGTCCTGGTCCAGGTGTCGCCGGCCGACGACGAGGGCTACCACTGGATGGGGCTGGCCGACGACTACTTCGCCGGCACGGTCGAGACGGCTCGTGTGGTGCTGGCCGAGGTCAATCCCCACGTCCCCCGCACGCCGGACGCGCGGCGCCTCCACCGCGACTCGCTGGCGGCCGTCGTGCACTCCGACGAGGTGCCCGGGCAGATGCCGACCCCGCCCGTCGACGAGACGACCCGGGCCGTCGCGCGGCGCGTGGCATCGCTGGTGCCGGACGGCGCGACGCTGCAGTTCGGCATCGGCGCGCTGCCCGAGGCAGTGCTCGCGGAGCTGCGCGAGCACCGCGACCTCGGCATCCACTCCGGCATCCTCAACGACACCGCCATGGACCTCGTGCGGAGCGGGGTCGCGACCGGCGCGTGGAAGACGCACGACCGCGGCATCGCCGTGGCCGGACTCCTGGGCGGTTCGGCCGAGCTGTTCGCGTGGGCCGACCGCAACCAGGGACTCGCCCTGCGGAGCACGCGCTACACCCACGACGCCGAGATCCTCCGCACGTCGTACCGGATGACCGCGATCAACGCCGCGATCGAGGTCGACCTGACCGGACAGGTCAACGCCGAGGTCGCCGCCGGTCGTTACGTCGGCGCCGTCGGTGGAGCGATGGACTTCCTCCGTGGCGCTGCCGGATCGCCCGGAGGCGTCCCGATCGTCGCCCTGCCGTCGGTCGCCCGCGGAGCCTCGCGCATCGTCGCGGCCCTGAACGGTCCAGTCTCGACCCCGCGCGCCGAGCAGATCGTCGTGGTGACCGAGCACGGTGTCGCCGACCTGCGCGGCCTGACGACCGACCAGCGGATCGAACGCATGATCGCGATCGCCCACCCCGACCACCGCACCGAGCTGGACGCCGAGGCCGAGTCGGCCCTGGCCTCGGCCGGATCCCGACCCTGAACCAGGAGCACCCATGAGACGCGTCGCCATCGTGGCACCGGTCCGTACCGCCGTCGGCGGCTTCGGCGGAACCCTTCGTCCCGTCGCCGCCGAGGACCTCGCGGCCGGGGTGATCAAGGAGCTCGTCGCCCGCAGCGGCGTCGACCCGGAGCGGATCGAGGACGTCGCCTTCGCGCAGTCGTACGCGAGCTCCGAGGCTCCGTGCATCGGACGCTGGGCGGCGCTCCACGCGGGTCTGCCGATCGAGGTTCCCGGGTTCCAGACCGACCGCCGTTGCGGAGGTGGACTGCAGGCCGTCATCACGGCGGCGATGACGGTGCAGACCGGTGCCGCTGACGTCGTGGTCGCCGGCGGCGTCGAGTCGATGAGCAACATCGAGCACTACACGACCACCGCGCGCTGGGGATCACGGTCGGGGAACCAGACCTTGTACGACCGTCTCGACCGCGGGCGCCAGCGCTCGCAGCCCTCGTGGAGGTTCGGCGAGATCAGCGGCATGATCGAGACCGCCGAGAACCTGGCCTCCGATTTCGGCATCTCGCGCGAGGACTCCGACGCCTTCGCTGTCCGGAGCCACCAGCGGGCCGCCGCCGCGTGGTCGAACGGGGTCTTCGCCGAGGAGGTCGTGGCCGTCGAGGTGCCGCAGCGCAAGGGCGATCCCGTGGTGTTCGACCGCGACGAGGGCGTCCGTCCCGATTCCAGTCCGGAGTCGCTGGCCCGCCTGCGCACGCTCACGCCGGGCGGAACCGTCACGGCCGGCAATGCTGCCCAGCAGAACGATGCCGCGGCCGCCTGCCTCGTGGTCGCCGAGGACCGGCTCGAGGAGCTCGGTCTGGAGCCGATCGCCTGGTTCGACAGTTGGGCCGCTGTCGGGTGCGAACCGTCCCGCATGGGGATCGGGCCCGTGGGTGCGGCGAAGAAGGTGCTGGCCCGCGCGGGAATCGGGTTCGACGACCTCGACCTGGTGGAGATCAACGAGGCCTTCGCCGTGCAGGTGCTCGCGGTGCTCCGCGGGTGGGACGTCACGCTCGACGCCCTCGACGAGCGGCTCAACGTCAATGGCTCGGGCATCTCGCTCGGACACCCGATCGGCGCCACCGGCGTCCGGATCCTCACGACGATGCTGCACGAGCTGCGCCGCCGCGAGGGCGACTGGGCGCTCGAGACGATGTGCATCGGCGGCGGCCAAGGCATCGCCGCGCTGTTCCGGGGAGTGCGCTGAGATGACCACCTCGATCCTCGCGTACGCGAGCTACGTCCCGGCCTACCGCCTCGGGTCCGACAGCGGTGTGCGCGGGAACCGGGCCGTCGCGTCGTTCGACGAGAACAGCACCACGATGGCGGTCGCCGCCGCCCGCGCGCTGCCGGCCGACGAGCTCGAGCGGGTCGACAGTCTCTGGTTCGCGACCACCAGTCCGGCGTACCTCGACAAGACCAACGCCTCGGCGATCCATGCGGCGCTCCAGCTGCCCCCGCACGTCTTCGCCTCGGACCTGATCGGCTCCGGCCGGTCGACCGCCGGAGCTCTCCGTGCCGCATCCGCCCAAGGCGGCCTGGTGCTGGCCGCCGACGTTCGCGTGGGCAAGCCCGGCTCGTCCGACGAGAAGCTCGGGGGAGACGGCGCTGCCGCCTTCGTGCTCGGGGAGGGACCCGGCGTCGCCGACGTCCTCGCCTCGACCTCGACGACAGGCGAGCTGCTCGACCGCTGGCGCGTCCCGACGAGCGTGACCGGCGAGCAGTGGGAGGAGCGCTTCGGGTTCGAGCGCTACGCCGAGCTCGTGCGGACCACGGTCGACCGTGTCCTCGCGCAGGCCGGTGTGGATGCCGTCGACCACGTGGTCCTCGCCAGTGGCAACTCGGCCGTCGTGAAGCGCGCGGGAGCGCTGGTGAAGGGCCAGGTCTCGACCGTCACGTCGCCCCTCGGCTTCAGCGGGGCGTCCGACCTGCTCGTGGCCCTGGCCCACGTCCTCGACCGCGCCGAGGTCGGCCAGACGATCCTCCTCGTGTCGGCGGTCGACGGCGCCGACGTCTGGCTGCTGCGCACGACTGATCTCCTGCCCGCGCGACGGCAGCCGGTGCCTCTCGAGCGCCAGCTCGCCGACGGTGTGCCGGTGCCGTACCCCACCTACCTGTCGTGGCGAGGCCTGCTCGCGCGGGAGATGCCGCGCCGGCCCGAGCCTGAACGGCCGGCCGGACCACCGTCGTTGCGCGGTGGAGGGTGGAAGTTCGGCTTCGTCGGAGCACGATGCACCCAGTGCGGGTTCGTGCACCTGCCGCCCGTTCCGGTCTGCCGCAGCTGTGGCGCGTCGCAGCAGATGGAGCCGGCGCCGGTGTCCCGGCTTCGGGGTCGGGTGGCGACCTACACGGTCGACCGCCTCGCCTACTCGCCGTCGCCGCCGGTCGTCGACGTCGTCGTCGACTTCGACGACGGCGGGCGGTGCGCGGTCGAGGTGGCCGACGCCGACCCGGCCTCGGTCGAGGTGGGGACCGAGGTCGAGATGACGTTCCGCAGCCTGTTCGTGGCCGGCGGCGTCCACAACTACTTCTGGAAGGCCAAGGTCGTCCCGACCGAGGCCGGGATCGGTACCGAGGAGTCAGCATGACGAGCAGAGGAATCGCCGACAAGGTCGCCATCGTCGGCATGGGGTGCACGCAGTTCGGTGAGCTCTGGGAGCGCTCGACCGACGACCTGCTGGTCGACGCGGTCGGCCAGGCCGTGGCCTCGGCCGGCGTGGGTGTCGCTGACGTCGACGCGTTCTGGCTGGGCACGCTGGGCTCGGGCCAGTCCGGCCTGGCTCTCAGCCGTCCGCTCGGCATCGACTACAAGCCCGTCACCCGGGTCGAGAACTACTGCGCCACCGGGTCGGAGGCCTTCCGCAACGCCTGTTACGCCGTGGCGTCAGGCGCCTACGACCGCGTCATGGCCGTGGGTGTCGAGAAGCTCAAGGACTCGGGGTTCTCGGGCCTGCTGCGCACCGATCCGCCCGCCGACGGGACGGCGTCGGAGCTCTCGCTCACGGCGCCGGCGGCGTTCTCCCTCCTCGACCCGGCCTACTGCGCCAAGTACGGGGTCGACCCGGGAGCCATGCGCGACGCGATGACGCACGTCGCGTGGAAGAACCACGTCAACGGCGCCCGCAACTCCCGCGCACAGTTCCGGTCCGAGGTCTCCAAGGAGAAGATCGAGGCTGCGCCGAAGGTCGCCGGCCGGCTCGGGGTCTTCGACTGCTCTGGGGTGTCGGACGGTTCGGCCGCGGCGATGATCGTGCGCGCCGAGGACGCCCTCGACTACACCGACCGGCCGATCTACGTGAAGGCACTCGCGCTGGCTGCGGGACCCATGCGAGGCGGCATGGACCCGGCGTACGACTTCACGACGTTCCCCGAGGTCGTGCGGTCCGCCCAGGACGCGTACGCCCAGGCCGGCATCACGAACCCCGCGGCCGAGCTCTCGTTCGCGGAGGTGCACGACTGCTTCACCCCCACCGAGATCCTGCTGATGGAGGACCTCGGGTTCACCGCTCCGGGCCAGGCCTGGAAGGACGTGCTCGCGGGCGAGTTCGACGCGGACGGGCGGTTCCCGGTCAACGTCGACGGCGGTCTGAAGTCCTTCGGCCACCCGGTCGGCGCGAGCGGGCTCCGGATGCTGTTCGAGGCCTGGCTGCAGCTCAGGGGTGAGGCGGAGCAGCGTCAGCTCGCCGACCCTCACCACGCCCTGACCCACAACCTGGGCGGACGCCCGGGCGGCTGCGTCTCCTTCGTGAGCGTCGTCGGCAACGAGCTCGGCTGAGCCTGGTCGGGGTGCGGCGTCGGGCTTGACCCGATGCCGAATTGAATTTAATCTAGATTAGAAGGAGGATGACCATGAACCTGCCGGACCAGTGCGACGCGGCGGAGCGGCTCTACGCAGCTCTCGCTCGCGGTGATCGTCATGCCCTGGACGACGTCCTCCACCCGGACTTCACCGGTCACGCCACCGCCGGCTTCCCGCTCGGCCTCGGGGGCGACTACGCGTCGCCGGCCGACATGCAGGCCAGCTTCTGGTGGGCGATCGGCCGTACCTGGGCCGCATCGGCCGAGCCCGCCGAGATGCACGGTCTCGACGACGGTCGTCTGGTGGTGCTCGGCACGTATCGCGGCAGCGAGCGGGCGACGGGCGCGGAGCTCGAGGCAGCGTTCGTGCACCTGCTGTCGTTCCGTGAGGGCAGGATCGTCCGGGTCGAGCAGCTGACCGACAGTGCTGCCTGGGCGGCGACGCTCCCGGACCAGCTCTCGACCATTGCGTACCGTGTCGACGACGACGGCATCGCCCACGTGCGTCTTGATCGACCCGAGGTGCGCAACGCGATCGACCTGGCGCTGGCGACCGACACGCTGACCGTGGCTCGCCGGATCCAGGCCGACGCCTCGGTGCGGGCGGTCCTGATCACGGGAGCAGGCCCCCACTTCACGGTCGGCGGTGACATCTCGACCTTCCTGGAGAGCGACCCCGACCAGCTCGGCGACCTCCTCCGCTCGATGACCACCCCGTTCCACGAAGGGTTTCGGATCCTCGCCGAGGTCGACGTGCCCATCGTCACCGCGACGCGAGGCGCCGTTGCCGGTGGAGGCATCGGATACGTCTATGCCTCGGACGTCAGCATCGCGTCCGAGACCACGCGCTTCGTGACGGCCTTCAGCGACCTCGGCCTGTCCGGTGACGGTGGGTGGTCCTACCACCTGCCGCGGCGGGTCGGTCTGGCCCGCGCGACCGCGATCACCCTGCTCAATCGGCCGGTCCCCGCGACCCAGGCACTCGACATCGGTCTGGTGACCGACGTCGTGCCGGACGACGAGCTGGACGAGGCGGCGCTCGAGCTGGCCCGCACCCTCGCGCGAGGCCCGACCCGCGCCTACGCGAAGATGCGTCGGCTCCTGCGCGACACCTGGGGCGCCTCGTTGTCCGACCAGCTCCGCCGCGAGACCGAGCAGCTCCACGCATCCGGGGCGACCCGCGACATCGCGGAAGCGATCACGGCCTTCGGTGAGAAGCGGCGTCCGAACTTCGAGGGTCGCTGATGGCCGGGCCCGCTGTCACCGTCGAGATCGTCGCGGGCGTCGGCACGCTGGCGCTGAACCGTCCCGAGAACGGCAACGCGTTCGACGCCGAGCTCACCGATGCCCTGGGCGCCGCGGTTGCCCAGCTGGCGGAGACGGACGGCCTGCGGGCCGTGCTGGTGCGGGCCGAAGGGCCGAGCTTCAGCCTCGGCGGGGACGTGCGTCACTTCCGGACGTTCGACCCGGCCGAGTACGGCGAGGTGTTCGGTGACCTGACCGACCGCGTGACGCCGGCCCTCGTGGGTCTGCTGGAGCTCCCGGTGCCGGTCGTGACCGCAGTGCACGGCTGGGTGGTCGGGGCCGGGTTGTCGCTCGTCGGGATCGCCGACGTCGTCCTCGCCGCTGACGACACCCGGTTCCGCACGGCGTTCACGGGTCTCGGCCTGCCGGGCGACACCGGCGTGACCTGGTTCCTGTCGCGCCTCGTCGGACCCCGTCGGGCCGCGTCACTCCTGCTGGAGAACCCGTCGTTCTCCGCTCGCGAAGCGCTCGAGTGGGGTCTCGTCACCCGGCTCGTCCCTGCCGACACCCTCGCCGACGAGGCCCTGGCGCTGGCGACGCGTCTTGGCGCGGGACCGACCGTCGCCTACGCCCACGCGCTCGACCTGGTGGCGAGCGCCCACGACCACACGCTCGCCGAGCACCTGCAGCGCGAACGTGCGTCGACCGTGGCCTGCGCCGCGACCGACGACCTCATCCACGGGATCGCGGCGTTCGCCGAGCGCCGGGTCCCCGAATTCGAAGGACGATGACATGGCCGGACTGATCCACGACTCCGAGGAGCACGCCGCGCTGCGCAAGAGCGTCGCGGCGATCGCCGAGAAGCACGGACCCGCGTACTTCCTCGAGCGCGGGGCGAACGGCGGCAACATCGACGAGCTGTGGGCCGACCTCGGCCAGTCCGGGCTCCTGGGCGTGCACCTGCCCGAGGAGTACGGCGGCGGCGGGGGCGGCATGGAGGACGCCGTGGTCGTCGTCGAGGAGCTCGCAGCCCACGGCATGCCGATGCTGATCTGGGTCATCTCCCCGGCCATCGTCGGCAGCATCATCGCCGGCCACGGTTCCGAGGAGATGAAGCGCGAGTGGCTGCCCGGCATCGCCGACGGCAGCCGCAAGGTCGCCTTCGGGCTGACCGAGCCGGACGCCGGCTCGAACAGCCACGAGATCTCGACGACAGCCCGGCGCGACGGCGACGGCTGGCGGATCTCGGGCCAGAAGTACTACATCTCCGCGGTCGACCAGGCCGAGGCGATCCTGCTGATCGCGCGGGACGCCGACGAGACGGGCGAGGGACGCAAGAAGCTCTCGATCTTCGTGGTGCCGACCGATGCCGAGGGCCTGTCCTACCAGGAGATCCCCACGTCGATCGTGTCGCCGGACGGGCAGTTCACGGTCTACCTCGACGACGTCCGCGTCGGCCCTGAGTCCCTGGTCGGCCACACCGGAGAGGGCCTCAAGCAGGTCTTCACCGGGCTCAACCCCGAGCGCATCCTCGTCGGCGCGATCTGCGGCGGCGTCGGCCGCTACGCGATCGACCGCGCCGTGGCCTATGCCAAGGAGCGTGAGGTCTGGTCGACGCCGATCGGCGCTCATCAGGGGGTGTCCCACCCGATCGCGCTGGCCCACATGGAGGTCGAGGCGAGCCGTCTGGCGACCAAGCACAGTGCCGAGCTGTTCGACGCCGGCCACCCCGGTGCCGGTGAGGCGGCCAACATCGCGAAGTTCCTCGCGTCCGAGGCGTCCCTGAAGGCGCTCGACCAGTCGATCCAGACCCACGGCGGCAACGGCCTCGCGAAGGAGTACGGCCTGTCCGAGCTCTGGTTCGTGACCCGGCTGATGCGGACGGCCCCGGTCAGCCGCGAGATGGTCCTCAACTTCGTCGCGCAGACCTCCCTCGGTCTGCCGCGCTCCTACTGAACCCCCGTACCGAAGCACCAGGAGAAGGAACTCACATGAGCAACCTCGACTACGACGTCGTCGTCATCGGCGCTGGCGCCGGTGGCCTGTTCACCGCGGCTCGACTCGCCCACGAGGGCCGTCGGGTCCTGGTGGTGGAGCGGCTCGACAAGGTCGGCGGCCGTGCCTCGACGACCGTGGTCGACGGCTTCAAGGTCAACGACGGCGCCATCGTGATCGAGGTCGGGGGCATCACGGAGCAGACCTTCAACGAGCTCGGCATTCCGTGGGAGATCCGTGAGCCCACGCCGCCGATCCTGTACCGGATCAAGGGCAAGGACGTCGACGTCACGGGCGGCGGCTGGGGCTTCATGCTGAGCAAGCTGACCCGTTCCGGGGCCAAGCTGGTGTCCGGCCTCGGCGCAGCGCGTAACGACAGCGGGCTGCCGGAGGACGAGATCTCGACCGACGAGTGGGTGCGCAAGTACACCAAGAACGAGGGCGTCCGAGGCATCTTCCGCAACATGAGCGCCTCGATCTTCGCGGTGAGCTCGACCGACCTTCCGGCGCGCGTCTTCCTCACGTACTTCACCCGCAAGAGCGCCTTCAAGCGGTTCGGGTTCCACCCCGAGGGCACGATCGGCGTCTGGCAGCAGCTCGCCGACAACGTCCAGGCGAACGGGGGCGAGATCTGGCGCGAAGCCAGTGTCGACCGCATCCTGACCGAGGGGGGGCGCGTCACGGGCGTCGAGCTCGAGCGCGACGGACAGCGCGTCACCGTGTCCGCCCCGGTCGTGATCAGCAACGTCGGCCCCGCGGCCACCCTGGGTCTGGTCGGGCGCGAGCACCTGCCGGCGGACTACGTCGCCCAGATCGAGAAGGGCGACCGGCCCTGCGCAATGATCGCGATCAACTTCGCCAGCGAGAAGCGCCTGGTCGAGGCGCCCGGCATGCTGAGCTTCGCCTCCACGAGGCGGATGGCCTACGTGGCCAACTTCACCGACACGTGTCCGGAGATGTCGCCTCCGGGCTGGAACCTCTACGTCGCGACGTCGGTGCCGGAGCCGGCCATCGGCGACTTCGACGAGGCGGCCGAAATCGAGCTGCTGCGCGAGGACCTGCGCGAGAACTTCCCGGGCTTCGACGACGACGTGCGCGAGCTGAGCATCAACATCACGCGTGACGACTGGCCGCCGCAGCGTGCTGTGGCCGGCTTCGACATGCCGCACGACACCCCGATCGAGGGCCTCTGGAACGTCGGTGACGGCGTGAAGGAGTACGCCAACGGCGGAACGACGGCGTGTGCCGAGACGGCGCAGATCGTGACCGGCAAGGTGCTGGAGCACCTCGCTGCCCATGCCGGATGAGTCGAGGCTGGTCGCTCGTCCCGCGCCCGCGGCCTGAGCATAAGTTAAGTTATGACGTGATCGATCGGTCGGAGAGAGGTACTGCCATGAAGGTGGTCGTGGATTTCGCAAAGTGCACGGGTCTGGGGATCTGTGAGTCGTTGGCCCCGGAGTTCTTCGAGGTGAACGACGACGGTGACCTGGTGCTCCTCAAGGAGGACATCAGCGACGACGAGCTCCAGTCCGTCGAGGAGGCCGTTGCTGGTTGCCCGACCGAGGCGTTGCGGATCGAACGGTGAGCGTCGACCGCTTGGTCGTGGTCGGCGCCTCGCTCGCCGGACTACGCGCTGTCGAGGCCGCGCGCAAGGCCGGTTTTGAGGGCGCGATCACGCTCATCGGGGCGGAGCAGCACCTGCCGTACGACCGACCGCCGCTCTCGAAGGCCTTCCTCGAGGCGGGCGACGATCCTGAGCACCCGACCTTCCGTACCGAGCAGGTCCTGGCCGAGGAGCTGGGCATCGACCTCGTGCTCGGCGCACCGGCCACGGGGCTCGACACCGGTCGTCAGGTCGTCCTGGTGGGCGACCGCGAGATCGCCTACGACGCGCTGGTCATCGCCACGGGCTCGAACCTCCGCACGCTGCCCGGCACGGAGCACCTCGATGGTGTCCACGGGCTCCGCACCCTGGACGACGGCATCGCCGTGCGCGCGGCTCTCGACGCGGGGGCCCGGACCGTCGTGGTGGGTGCTGGCTTCATCGGGTCGGAAGTCGCCTCCGGCGCACGCAAGCGGGGCCTGGACGTCACCGTGGTCGAGGCCCTGCAGACGCCGCTCGTGCGGGCCACCGGTGACCGCATGGGCGCGGCGATCGCGTCCCTCCACGAGCGCAACGGCACGCCGTTGCTCTGCGGGCGGACCGTGGTGTCGGTGAACGGTGAGTCGCGGGTGGAGAGCGTGGTGCTCGACGACGGCACGGTGCTCCCGGCCGACCTGCTGGTGGTCGGCATCGGGATCATCCCGGCGACGCAGTGGTTGGAGGGCTCCGGCCTGACGGTCGAGAACGGCATCGTGTGCGACGAGACGCTGTGGACGGGGGTCCCGGGCGTCTACGCCGCCGGGGACGTGGCGTCGTGGCACAACCCGGTGATGGACGAACGCCAGCGGATGGAGAACTGGACCGCCGCGGCCGAGCAAGGCGCTGCCGCGGCCCGCAACGCGATCGACCCCGAGAACGCCAAGCCCTACGGGACCGTGCCGTACTTCTGGTCGGACTGGTACGACGTGCGCATCCAGTTCGTCGGCTCGCCGGACGCCGACGAGGTCGTGCTGGTCGATGGCGATCCGGACGCCGACGGTCGATGGGTCGCGCTCTACCGACGGGGCGAGCGCATCATCGGCGCTCTGACGGTGAATGGCCAGACCGAGATCATGAAGTACCGCGTGATGATCCAGAAGGGCGCCAGCTGGACCGAGGCCCTGGAGTTCGCCGAGAAGCGCAAGGCACTCGCGGCCCAGAAGGCACGCGAGCGCGAGGCGGCCCAGGTCTGAGTCTGCCGTGACCCCGGGTGTGGGCGTTGCTCAGGTGATGCCGTCGAGGATGAACGTCTTCGCGCTGGCCACCAGCGTGTCGATGTTGCCGCGCTCGGGGTCCCACCACTCACCGGTCCAGTTCAGGGCGCCGATGATCAGCATCTGGGCCATGTAGAGGTCGGCGCCCTCCCGGAGGTCGCCGGCCTCGTGCGCCGACTTCAGGAGCCTCGCCCAGATCTCGCCGTACCCGCGCTGCTCGGCCACGTAGCGCTCGCGGATCGCGGCGGGGACCTGCCCGGCGTTGCGGATCGCCGCCGTCGCGTAGTTCGAGAGCTCCAGCTCGTGACGGAGGTGCTCCTCGATCGCGATCGTCAGGCGCTCCAGCGGCTCGGTGCCGTCGGGGAGTCCGTCGAGCGCGGTGTTCAGGTGCTCACGCATCTGGTGGATGCCCGAGAACATGACCTCCTCGATCAGCAGCTCACGCGAGGCGAAGTAGTAGTAGATCGCCGGGGCCTGGACATCGGCCTTCTCGGCCACGTCGCTGAGACGCATGCCGGCGTACCCGCGCTCGCTGAGGACCTCGGCCGCAGCATCGAGGATGCGAAGACGAGTCCGTGCGGACTTGGAGTCCGCGTCGGTGGAGGCGGCCTGCTTGAGAACCATGGACGCCATCCTAGATCGTTGATTCGTGATTCAAATGTGACCTAGGCCGTGAGGCCTCCGCGTCGCACGAGCTGGGCGGCGATGACGTTGCGCTGGATCTCGTTGGTGCCCTCCCCCACGATCATCAGGGGAGCGTCCCGGAAGTAGCGCTCGACGTCGTACTCGGTCGAGTAGCCGTAGCCGCCGTGGATGCGCACGGCGTCGAGCGCGATCTCCATCGCGACCTCGGAGGCGAACAGCTTGGCCATGCCAGCCTCCATGTCGACCCGCTCGCCGGCGTCGTAGCGCTCGGCGGCGAAGTGGGTGAGCTGCTTGGCGGCCGTCAGCTTGGTCGCCATGTTCGCGAGGTAGTTGCCGATCGACTGGTGCTTCCAGATCGGCGTGCCGAAGCTCTCGCGCTCCTGGGAGTAGGCCAGCGCATCGTCGAACGCGGCCTGGGCGACGCCGAGGGCTCGCGACGCGACCTGGATGCGGCCAGTCTCCAGGCCCTTCATCATCTGGGCGAACCCCTTCCCCGGGGTGCCGCCGAGGATGCTGTCGGCCGGGGTGCGGTAGCCGTCGAAGGAGATCTCGCAGCTCTCGACGCCCTTGTAGCCCAGCTTGGGAAGATCGCGGGAGACCTCGAGTCCGGGGCCGTGCTCCACGAGGAGGATCGAGATCCCCTCGTGGCGCGGCTCGGCCTTCGGGTCGGTCTTGACCAGCAGGGCGATGAGCTGCGACCGGCGGGCGTTGGAGATCCAGGTCTTGGACCCGTTCACGACGTACTCGTCACCGTCGAGACGGGCACTGGTCAGCATGTTCTGCAGGTCCGAGCCGCCGCCGGGCTCGGTCAGCGCCATCGTGGCGCGGACCTCACCGGTGGCCATCCGGGGCAGGTAGTGCTGCTTCTGCTCCTCGGTGCCGAACAGGAGCAGGAGCTTGGCCACGACGGTGTGGCCGCCCATGGCGCCGGCGAGCGACATCCACCCGCGGGCCAGCTCGGTGGTGATCTCCACGTAGCAGGGCATCGACACGGGAGCCTCGCCGTACGGCTCAGGGATGGCGAGCCCGTAGATGCCGAGCTCCTTCATCTGCTCGATCAGCTTCTCGGGGTACTCGTTGGCGTGCTCGAGCTCCTGCACCACGGGCTTGACCTCGCGATTGACCCAGTCACGGACGACCTTGACGATCTCGCGTTCGTCGGCGTTCAGCTGCGGCACGGGATGCTCCTGACACGGGAAGGGAGTTGGCAACGAAGCAAGTCTAATCTAGATTAAATTAGGTGAGCAACACGACCTCCCCCACCCCACCCGGTCGGACCTCGATCCTCTGCGTCCCCGCCGCCAACCCGACCCTCGTGCAGAAGGCCTTGACGACCTCGGCCAGCGAGGTCGTCCTCGATCTCGAGGACGCCGTCGCTCCCGAGCGCAAGGACGTCGCTCGCGAGGTCGTCCGAGGGCTGAAGCCTGCTGACGGTGGGCCGCGAGTCACGGTGCGGATCAACCAGCTGAGGTCGCCATGGGGTCTGCGCGACCTCCGAGCCGTTGCCGAGTCCGGCGCTGGCGTCGCCTCGATCGTCGTGCCGAAGGTCGAGAGTCGCGAGGACCTGGCCGTGGTTGAGACGGTGCTCGAGGGCATCGCCGCCGAGCTCGGACGGGCGGTGCCGCTCCGAGTGCAGGCTCTCGTCGAGACGGCTCGTGGGGTCGCGAACCTCGACGACATCTGTTCGCGACGTGACCGTCTCGACGGTCTCGTGGTCGGGTACGCCGACCTCACTGCGTCACTCGGGCGCCATCCGGACGCCGATCCCTCGACCTGGACACCGATTCAGATGGAGGTGCTGATCCGTGCTCGCGCCGCCAATCTGGACGTCGTGGACGGCCCGCACCTGGCGGTCGACGTCGACGAACCCTTCACGACAGCCGTGGAACGGGCCGTCACGCTGGGCTTCGACGCCAAGTGGGTCATCCACCCACGCCAGATCGAGCACGTGAACGATGCCTTCACCCCCTCGGCAAGCGCTGTGGCTCACGCGGAGCGGGTTGTCGAGATGCTGGGGCGCGCGCACGAGGGCGGCTCTGGCGCTCTGGCCCTCGACGGCGAGCTGGTCGACGAGGCCATGGCTGTCGCGGCACGACGCGTCCTGGCCAAGGCGGCGCGATGAACCGCGTGGAGGGTCCGTGGTTCGACGACCTCGAGCGTGGGCAGACCTTCCCCAGCTCGCCGTACACGTTGACCGAGGGGCGCGCCGCGATGCACCAGGCCATCGTCGGCGACCGGTTCCCGATGATGCTGGACGCGCGGTCGTCGAGCCAGGTCGCGGGCCGGCGACAGATCGCCCACCCGAGCTTCGTGACCGACGTCGCCATCGGGCAGAGCACGCAGGCCACCCAGCACGTGAAGGCCAACCTCTTCTACCGCCGGCTGGTGCTGCTGAAGCAGCCCTCGATCGGCGACACGCTCCACACCACGACCGAGGTCGTGGGACTGCGGCAGAACTCCCGGCGCCCCGACCGCGCGCCGACGGGTCTGGCGGCTCTGCGGATCACGACCACGGACGACGCCCGTCAGCCTGTGCTCGACTTCTACCGCTGCGCGATGCTGCCGTTGCGCGATGACGTCGACACCGGCCACGCCGACGACCTCACGACGATCGGCACGGACGGGCCGGCCCCCGACCTGCTCCGCTCGGTCGGCGGATGGGACCTCCGGAAGTGGAGTCATCGGGGGCCCGCTCCGGACGCCGGCGACGTCATCGAGGTCGTCGGCGGCGACGTGGTGTCGAGCGCCCCGGAGCTGGCGCGTCTCACGCTCAACGTCGCGCGCGTGCACCACGAGTCCGAGGTTGCCGGCGGTCGGCGCCTCGTCTACGGCGGTCACACGATCGGCATCGCCGCGGCCCACCTGGCGCGGGCGATTCCGGATGTCGTCACGGTGCTGGCCTGGGACGGGTGCGACCACCTCGCCCCGGTGCACGAGGACGACGTGCTCACCTCGACGGTCGAGATCGTCTCGAGCGAGCCGGCCATGCCCGGCGGAAGGCTGGTGCGCGCCCGCGTTCGGACCTCGGTCGAGGGCCGCGAGGTGCTGGACTGGCGTCCCGTGCTGCTCGTGGCGACGGACTGATCCCGACATGACGACGTTGCCGTTCTCCAAGGTGCTGGTCGCCAATCGTGGCGAGATCGCGGTGCGGGCGTTCCGTGCGGCGCGCGAGCTCGGTGCCACGACGGTGGCTGTCTACCCGAACGAGGACCGAGGGTCGGAGCACCGGGTGCGCGCGGACGAGGCGTACGAGATCGGCGAGCGGGGGCACCCCGTGCGGGCGTACCTGGACCCCGCGGCGATCGTGGGCGCGGCGAAGCGTGCCGGGGCGGACGCGGTGTACCCGGGGTACGGGTTCCTCTCGGAGAACCCCGATCTGGCCGAGGCGTGCGCGGAGGCGGGCATCACGTTCGTGGGTCCGGCGAAGGAGGTCCTGGAGCTGACGGGCAACAAGGCGTCAGCGATCGCGGCGGCGAAGGCCGCGGGCGTGCCGGTGCTGGCGTCGGTGGAGCCCTCGACGGACGTCGACACGCTGGTGGCTGCGGCCGACGCGCTGACGTACCCCCTGTTCGTGAAGGCTGTCGCCGGAGGTGGTGGGCGCGGCATGCGTCGCGTCGACGATCCGGCGATGCTGCGCGAGTCGGTCGAGGCCGCGATGCGCGAGGCCGACGGGGCGTTCGGTGACCCGACCTGTTTCGTCGAGGAGGCCGTGGTCGACGCGCGCCACATCGAGGTGCAGATCCTCGCTGACTCCTTGGGGAACGTGGTGCACCTGCACGAGCGGGACTGCTCGGTGCAGCGACGTCACCAGAAAGTCGTCGAGATCGCCCCGGCACCCGCACTGGATCCTGAGGTGAAGGCCGCAATGTGTGCCGATGCGGTCAGGTTTGCGACCGAGATCGGATACTCCTGTGCAGGCACGGTGGAGTTCCTGCTGGGTGCCGACGGCCGGTACGTGTTCATCGAGATGAACCCGCGGATCCAGGTCGAGCACACCGTGACCGAGGAGGTCACCGGCATCGACCTGGTGCAGGCGCAGCTGCGGATCGCCGCGGGCGAGACCCTGGCCGACCTGGGCCTGACCCAAGATGGCATCACGGTCACGGGCTTCGCGCTGCAGTGCCGGATCACGACCGAGGACCCCGCCAACGATTTCCGTCCTGACACCGGCACCATCACCTCCTACTCGTCGCCGGGTGGTCCGGGGGTGCGGCTCGACGGCGGCACGGTGCACGTGGGTGCGGCGATCAGCCCGCACTTCGACTCGATGCTGGCCAAGATGACCTGCCGGGCTGACTCGTTCGAGTCGGTCATCACCCGCGCACGGCGTGGTCTGGCGGAGTTCCGCATCGGCGGCGTCTCGACCAACGTCCCGTTCGTGCAGGCGCTTCTGCGGCACCCGGACTTCGGTGCCGGTGGGGTCACGACGCAGTTCATCGATCAGCACCCCGAGCTCGTGAACGCGCCGACGGTCGAGAACCCGGCCGAGAAGCTGCTCGCCTACGTCGCCGACGTCACGGTGAATCAGCCCCACGGACCGCAACCGGCGTCGGTCGACCCCATCAGCAAGCTTCCGGTCGTCGACCTGTCGACAGCCCCGCCGGCGGGCAGCCGCGATCGGCTGCTGGAGCTCGGCCCGGAAGGGTTCGCTGCGGCCCTGCGCGGCGACGACCGGGTGCACGTCACCGACACGACCTTCCGCGACGCCCACCAGTCGCTGCTCGCCACGCGGGTCCGCACGCGTGACCTGGTGCCTGCCGCGCGAGCGGTCGCGCACACGACGCCACAGCTGTTGAGCCTCGAGGCGTGGGGCGGCGCGACGTACGACGTGGCACTGCGGTTTCTCAAGGAGGACCCGTGGGACCGGCTCGCGGAGCTGCGAGACGCGGCGCCGAACGTCTGTCTGCAGATGCTGCTGCGCGGTCGCAACACGGTCGGTTACACCCCGTACCCGAGTGCGGTCACCGACGCGTTCGTCGCCGAGGCGGCGTCCACCGGCATCGACGTGTTCAGGATCTTCGACGCGCTCAACGACGTCGACCAGATGCGTCCTGCGATCGACGCCGTGCGCGCGACGGGCACGACGGTCGCCGAGGTGACGCTCTGCTACACCGGCGACCTCTCCGACCCGGCCGAGCGGCTCTACACCCTCGACTACTACGTGCACCTGGCCGAACGGATCGTCGACGCCGGTGCGCACGTGCTGGCGATCAAGGACATGGCAGGGCTGCTCCGGGCGCCGGCCGCCCGCACCTTGGTGACGGCCCTGCGCGAGCGGTTCGACCTGCCCGTGCACCTGCACACCCACGACACCACGGGCGGCCAGCTCGCCACCCTGACGGCGGCGATCGACGCCGGTGTCGACGCCGTCGACGCCGCCTCCGCCGCGCTCGCGGGCACCACGAGCCAGCCGTCGATGTCGGCTCTGGTCGCGGCCACTGACCGGTCTCCGCGCGAGACGGGCCTCTCGATCGACGCCGTCAACGCGCTCGAGCCCTACTGGGAGGCCGTGCGTCGCCTCTACGCCCCGTTCGAGTCGGGTCTGCCCGCGCCGACGGGCCGCGTCTACCGGCACGAGATCCCCGGCGGCCAGCTGTCGAACCTTCGCCAACAGGCCATCGCGCTGGGCCTGGGTGAGAAGTTCGAGCAGATCGAGGACATGTATGCCGCCGCGAACGACATCCTCGGCAACATCCCGAAGGTGACCCCGAGCTCCAAGGTCATCGGCGACCTCGCCCTGCACCTCGTCGCCGCTGGCGCCGATCCGGGCGATTTCGAGGCCGACCCCGCCCGGTTCGACGTCCCCGACTCCGTCATCGGCTTCCTCAACGGTGAGCTCGGCGACCCACCCGGCGGCTGGCCCGAACCCTTCCGCACCAAGGCCCTCGTCGGCCGGGAGGTCAAGCCCCGCCAGGAGTCGCTGACCGACGATCAGGAGAAGGATCTCGTCACCGACCGACGCCGCACCCTGAACCGACTCCTCTTCCCCGGCCCCACGGCCGATCATGAGGAGGACGTGGCGCAGTACGGCGACGTCTCGGTGCTACCGACCGCCGCGTTCCTGTACGGGCTCGACGCGGACCTCGAGGTCGAGGTCCACCTCGACGAGAGCCACCTCGTGCTCCTCGGCGTCGAGGCGATCGGCGAGCCTGACGCCCGTGGCATGCGCACCGTCGTCGGCACCATCAACGGCCAGCTCCGACCCACCCTCGTGCGCGACCGGTCCGCCGAGTCCACTGCGGTCAGCGCCGAGAAGGCGGACCCGAACGACTCGAGGCACGTGGCGATCCCGTTTGCCGGGGTCGTCACCCCCCTCGTCGCCGAGAGCGACATGGTCACGTCCGGCCAGGTCGTCGCCACGATCGAGGCCATGAAGATGGAGGCCTCGATCACCGCCCCCCGGGCCGGCGTCGTGAGAAGACTCGTCGTCGGTGGCACGCGCCCGGTGGAGGGTGGCGACCTCCTGCTCGAGCTCGACGGGGTCTGATCCTGCGATGAGGGGATGGACGGCCGTCGTCCCGGTGAAGCCGTGGCGCCTGTCGAAGCCCCGGCTGGAGATCGATGCGCGCCACGAGCTCGCGCGTGCCTTCTGCCTCGACGTCCTCGATGCGGTGGCGGGTTCGCGATGGATCAGTCAGGTTCTCGTGGTCACGGCCGAGGGTGCGGTCGTGCCCCACGCGCGTCGTCTGGGGATGGACGTCATCCACGATCGACCGATCCAAGCCCAGGGTGGAGTCACTGAGGCGGTCCGGTCGGCAATGATCTGGGTCGGCGGCCGTCGACCCGGAGCGCCCGTGGTGGTCGTCCCTGCAGACCTCCCGGCGCTGACCACCGCCGACCTCACCTGGGTGCTGCGCGACTTCACCAGTGGACAGGCCTTCGTGCCCGACATGTCCGGGGAGGGCACCACGGTCGTCCTCGGTCGAGATCCCCGTCAGCTGAGGACGCTGTACGGGGACCGATCGTCGATGCTCCACGAGCAGCTCGGCATGC
The DNA here is from genome assembly GCF_039529015.1 of Aeromicrobium alkaliterrae. NCBI lineage: Bacteria > Bacillati > Actinomycetota > Actinomycetes > Propionibacteriales > Nocardioidaceae > Aeromicrobium > Aeromicrobium alkaliterrae. The sequence continues at coordinate 492,612 of NZ_BAAAME010000005.1, read as the reverse complement.
GCCGTCTCGACGAGGCCCCGGCCAGTCTGCGTAGCGACGTCACCACGATCGAGGATCTCCGCGCTGCTGCTCGGCTCGGGATCGGGGTGCGTTCCGCCGACGTCTGGAGCGGGCTCGAGTCGCTGCGGCGGCGGGGGAGTGGCCCGAGGCCCGCCTGGTGCCGCGGTTGGTCAAGCCGCATTGCCAGGATTGACGAGCCGAGGGCCTGCCGTCGCCGACCCGGCTGGCGCAGGGTTGCAGCTTCCTCAGACGGCGAGGGTGCGGCGCAGGAAACGTACTTGGTCCCTGACGACGCGTTCGTGCCAGGCGGCCCCCGGGTACACGTCGAAGTGGTCGCAGGGGTAGTGGTGGACCGTCGCCCCGGACACGATCGCGGCCCTGGCCGCAGGAGCCGGCGGTGCCGAGCGATCTCGGTCACCGATCTGGACGAGGACCGGGCACTGGATGTGGCGGGCGCTCGTGATGGGCCGGTAGGCCGCGACCGTGAGGAACAGGCGGGCCGCGAATTCGTTGCGCCAGGTCGGACCCGCCGTGGCGAGCATCCCTTCGACAGCGCCCGCAGAGTTGAGAGCGGCGGGCTCGCCGACCTCCGCGACGATCGGCGCCATCACCGGCACTCGACCGCGCCACCCGGCGACGGCGTCACGGACCGCAAGCGCGATCAACCGGGTGAAGTACGAGCCCGGCTGGGTGCGCAGCATGCTAGCGACCACCGCGGCACCGTCCACCGCGGGAGTCAGCGCCACGACCCCCGCGATGCGCGAATCCTGGGCCGAGACCCTGAGCACGTGTCCGCCCGAGAAGGACACGCCCCACACGACGATGCGGTCGGGATCGACGCCCTCGAGCGTTCGGGCATGACGGACGACGGCGAGGTAGTCGTCGACCTGGAGCCGCGGCGACACCAGCTGACGCGGCTCGCCGCTGGATGCGGCGAAGTGGCGGTAGTCGAACGTCACCACGTCCAGCCCTCCAGCCGCCAGGACCTGGGCGAATCCCTCCAGCCCGCTGTCCTGCGTCGCACCGATCCCGTGGGCCATGACGACGCATGGCACGCCGCTGGCGTTCCGGAGGTCGTCGATCTCGGCGCGGTGGTGGCGCGCATCGATGGTGTCGCCCTGCACGGCGACGACCACCGTGGTCGCCGTGCTCACGAGTGCTCCTGACCGAACAGTGCGCTGGTCCAGACGTGCACGAGGAGATCCCCGACCAGCCTGGCCTCGGCGTGGTCGCCGTCGGAGCGGACATGAGCCTCGAGAACGCTCGTGTTCATGGCGAGAAGTCCGGTCACCGTCCGGCGGAGTCCGATCTCTGACGGGATCACGATCGGCCATGCCTGCTCGTCGGCCACGCGCACCACGACGTCCTCGAACATCGCGATCCACCGGGTCCAGACCTTGGCCACGCCAGGGTCGGCCGCGACCGCGTCCAACATGGCGCAGAACAGCAACCGGTGCTGACGCCAGATGGCGACGGTGTGGCGCAGAGCGTCCGCGAAGTTGTCACGCGGGACCCCGCGACCGAGCAGCAGGTCGGACGCCAGATCGCTGAGCTCGTCATAGACGCCGCTCAGGAGGTCGGCCACGGCAGCGTGCTTGCTCGGGAAGTAGAAGTAGAACGCGGAGCGCCCGAGCCCCGCGCCGCGTGTCACCGCCGAGATGCTGACCTCGGCCAGAGTGTGGTGCCGCAGCTCGTTCTCGAGCGCAGTCAGCAGGTTGGCTCGCCGGCTCTCGCTGCGCAGCTGAGGACGTGGTGACCGGCGGGCCAGTGACGTGACGTCAGCTGACACGAGTCGCCTCGGTGCCGGCCTGGCCGGCAAGAGCCACAGGTCCCAGCTTGTCGACCCGTCGGCGCCCCGCGGGCAGCTCCTTCTTCAGCATGTTGCGCTCGTAGTCGAAGTAGTCGACCTGCTGGGTGTGGCGGGGCTTGTCGGTGACGTGCCCGACGTACTTCTTCTCGTCGGCGGCGATGGCCTCGACCATCTGCTCGGGCGACGGAGGGCGGTAGTTGCCCGAGAGGTAGGCCGCGAGCAGCCGAGCCTGGCACTCCACGAAGGGGAAGAGCGTGGGCACTGCCTGCGCGAAGCCCATGAACACCAGGTCGTCGAGGCCCGGCTTGAGCATCCGCTTGTAGAGGGGGAGGCGGTTGTCGGGCGCGGACAGGAAGTCCTCGTCGAAGAACGGGAAGGTGATGTTGTAGCCGGTCGCATAGATGACGACGTCGACCTCCTCGACGGTGCCATCGGTGAAGTGCACGTCGCGGCCGTCGAACCTCTCGATGTTGGGCTTGGCCGTGGCGTCGCCCGACCCGAGTCGCATCAACAGCTCGGCGGACTGTGTCGGGTGCGCCTCGAGGAAGTGATGGTTGGGGGTGGGCAGGCCGTACTTCTCGGGGCTGCCGAACAACAGTCGTGGGAGTGGGCGCAGTGCCCGGCGCTGCCAGGAGAGTGGGATGTGGGGGAAGGTCTTCGCGATCTTGTCAGCCGGCATCCCAAAGACGTACTTGGGCACGATCCATGCTCCGGACCGGGTGGACAGGAAGACCGTGTTCTGCCACGACTTCTGCGACAGCTCCGACACCAGGTCGGCGGCTGAGTTGCCGATGCCCACGACCACGATCCGCTTGCCCTTGAGGTCGAGGGGCTCGGTGGGGTCGATGTAGGAGTGGGCGTGGATGCTCTCTCCGGTGAACGTGCCCGGAAATTCTGCGGTCCGAGGATCCCAGTGGTGGCCGTTGGCGACGACCAGGGTGTCGTAGTACCGGGTGAGTCCGTCCTGGGTCTCCAGGCGCCATCCTCCGCCGTCGAGCCGAGTCGCCTTCTCGACGCCGTTCTCGAACTGGATGCGGTCCTTCAGCCCGAAGGCCGCGGCGTAGTCCTCGAGGTACTGCTTGATCTCGGTGTGGTGGGGATAGTCGGGTAGGTCGTCGCTCATGGGGAAGTCCTTGAACGACAGCCGCTCCTTCGAGGTGTCGATGTGCAACGACCGGTAGGCGCTGGAGTGCCCGTTTGGGTTCCGGAACGCCCAGTTCCCGCCGATGCGGTCCGATGCCTCGAAGCAGTCGTACTCGATGCCAGCGTCGGCAAGGTTCTTGCCTGCGGTCAGTCCGCTGATTCCGGCGCCGATGACGGCTGCGGTCGGGGTGGGGTTGGTCATCCGTGCCTCGCTCCGATTGTCCATGTGACGTGAGTCACTGAGGTGGTGATTTGAGGCTAGATTCGAAATCTGACAACCGTCAACGAATCTGACACATTCGCGAGAAGTGTCGGATGGTGAACTCGGCGCGTGACGGCCGTCGTCGCAGATCTGAGCGGATCTGCGCCTCCCGATGCATGGGCACATCCTGCTGTGAAATAGCGGGATTCGGACGCATCGCTGTGATGACGAACTGTTGGGATTTCAGTGATTTCGGGCATCGCTGCAGGCCGCAGATGTCGACATCGAAGCCTCATCCACCGCCAGCGCGTGACGAACACCCCCGGGGGCAAGGGAAATCGCAGCATTCCGGGGGTCTCCTGTGTCGACGGTGTGTGGTCACTCCCCGAGGCCCGTCCGACCCCGGTCAGGCGCTCGGCGGCACGGCGACGACCTTGCCGTGGACCTGGCCGGCGTCGGCCTGCGCGTGGATCGTGGGCAGCTCGCTGAGCGGGACGTGCTGGGCGATCTCCACGCGGAGGTCGCCACTGTCGACCAGCGACACGAGGTGGGAGAGCGTGGCGTTGTCGGGATGGACGTAGATCGTCTCGGCCCGGACGTCGCGCGGCTCGTCACCCGGGGTGGTGACCATCGGGGTCGTCGACACGACGACTCCGCCGTCGCGGACGCGCGCCACGAGTGCGGTGAAGTCCTCGGAGGTGATGGGGGCGAGGTTGAGCAGGACGTCGACGGGTTCGATGACGGCGTCAAGGAGGGTGGTGGTCGTGTGGTCGACGATCTCGTCGGCGCCGGCCGCCTCCACGCTGGCTCGGCTGCGGGGGCTCGCGGTCGCGATGACGTGGGCTCCGGCGTGCGTGGCGAGCTGCACGGCGTAGCCGCCGACGGCCCCACCGGCGCCGTTGACGAGGATCCGCTGCCCGGCTGTCAGGCGCCCGGCCTCGAAGAGCGCCTGGGAGGCGGTGAGTCCGACCGACGGCAGTCCGGCGGCGTCGGTCAGAGGGATGCGCGTCGGTGCCGCGACCAGTGCCTCGGCGGGTGCGACGACGAGCTCCGCGGCCGCGCCGTCAGCCGTCATGGGCAGGAACCCGATGACGGTGTCGCCCACGGCCAGTGCGTCGACGCCGTCGCCGACGGACTCGATCGTCCCGGAGACGTCGTAGCCCGGGATGTGGGGCAGGGCGATCGGGATGGGCAGGAAGCCGCCGCGCAGGCCGCCGTCGGCGGGGTTGAACGCCGAGCCGGCGACGCGGACGAGCACCTCGCCCGAGCCGGGGATGGGGGTGGGGACGTCCTCGTAGCGCAGGACGTCGGCGTCGCCGGTCTCGTGGAATCGGATGGCCTTCATGATGTCTCCTTCGTGTTGTTGCTTCGGATTCGAAGCAACTGAGTGCGACGGTACACATGATTCGAATTCAAAGCAAGTGGTTCGAGTTCAAAGCACTGATATCGTCAGCCCATGGCGAACCCGCGACCGATCGACGACCAGCAGCTGGGCGCCTACCTCGCGCTCATCGAGGCCAGCAGCCTGCTCCGGCACGCCGTGGAGCAGCAGCTGAAGGAGGTCGGCGACCTCAGCTACGTGCAGTTCCAGCTGCTCGCGACGCTGGGCGACGCCGCGGACGGCAGTGCGCGGATGACCGACCTGGCCGACGGTGTCGTCTACAGCCGCAGCGGTCTGACCTACCAGGCGCAGACGCTCGAGAAGCGTGGTCTCGTCACCCGTGCGCCGTCACCCGACGACGAGCGCGGCATCACCGTCGCGATCACCGACGCCGGTCGGACGGTCCTGGCCAAGGTCTTCCCGGGCCACGTCGCGATCCTCGAGGACCTCTTCCTCGCACCGCTGTCGCGCTCGGACGTCGAGACCCTCGCCGACATCCTGTCTCGCACGCGTGACCACATGCGTCGGACCCCGCCGCGGTCCGTGTCGACGCGCCGCCGCGGCTCGGCCGCAGGTGCGAGCCAGGCGTGAGGCCGAAGCTGACGGTGCGGGTGCACCGTGCAGCAGTCCCTCCGGCCCGCTCCGCGTGGCGATCGGATGGAGCGATCGCACGAGGGGTCCGTGGTTAGATGCGGTGATCCGATGGCCTGGCGGGTGTGCGCAGACCGCGCCAGGATCTCCACCCTCCACCTCTTGGGAACCTGAATGGCACAGAGCAACCCGCCGGCACGGCGACCGCGCCGCGACCTGATGGAGAGCGAGATCGTCGCAGGCGCGGCCAAGGTCTTCGACGAGAAGGGCATCGGGACGTCGACGCTGCAGGACGTCGCCGACCACCTCGGCATCGGACGGCCGTCGCTGTATCACTACTTCCCGAGCAAGCAGGCGCTGCTGCAGCGACTGATCAACGACCTGATCACGAGCACCGAAGCCGCCCTGGAGAAGGCCGTGATCCCGGACGGGCAGGACGCCAGCGCGGCCGAGCGGCTCCGGCACGTCCTGGCGGCGTTGCTGGCGCCCATCGCCGAGTTCCCCAGTCGCTTCCGGATCCTGATGTCGCCGGAGGCGACACCGGACGAGGAGACCGTCGCTCGGGTCGCCGCCACGCGCAGGGTGTTTCGCGACGCCGTGCAGTCGATCATCGCCGACGGCGTGCGCGACGGCGAGTTCCGGGCGGTCGATCCACGGATCGCGACGTACATGGCGCTGGGCTCGATCAACTGGGTGGCGTGGTGGTACCACGCCGACATGGGCATCGGCCCGGACGAGCTGGCGGACGGGCTGGTGGAGCTGGTGCTGATGGGCGTCGCGCTGCCGGAGCGCGACCCGGCCTCGGTCTCCGAGCTGCACCGCCGCATCACCAGCGATGTCGCCCGGCTGGGCTCGATGCTGGACGGCGCGTGATCTGGGACACCTAGATCGACATTGGCGGTGTATATTCGACACAAACGTCGAACAGATGAGGAGCGACCATGCCTACGGTCGACACCAGGGCCTCGGAGGCCGCACCGCGCCTGCCTGACTTCCCGACCTTCCCCGTCGAGGCCGTGGAGCGCTACCGCGCCGCCGGCCTGTGGGGCACTCGCACGATCGCGCAGGAGTTCCGCGCGGTCGCCAGCCGATTCGCCGACCGCGAGGCCGTGGTCGACCGAGAGCGGCGCCTGACGTACGCCGAGCTCGATGCCAACAGCGACGCGATCGCGACCGGTCTCCTCGCTGCGGGCCTCGAGGTGGGTGACCGGGTGACCCTGCAGGCCGGCAACTCCGTGGGGACGATCGAGCTCTTCTACGGCTTGCTCAAGGCCGGGCTGGTCCCCGTGTGCACGTTGCAGGCGCACGGTCACCACGAGATCGACTCGATCGCGACCACGGTCGGCGCGAGGGCCCACGCGATCGACCTGAGCGAACGAGCCGACGAGCGCAGCGTCTTCGCGGAAGAGGTGCGCGAGCGGGTCGCGTCGGTCGTCCATCTCATCCAGACCTCTGGCGGCCCGTCGCTGCTGGCGGGGGACGACGTGCTGACGCTCGACGAGCTGCGCCTCTCCCCGCCGCACGCGGTGGAGGCGTTCCTTCCCGAGGCGGACGGTGTCGGGCCCGACGACCTGGCCGTGGTGCAGCTGTCCGGCGGGACGTCCGGAACTCCCAAGCTGATCCCGCGGCTGCACGCGGAGTACTGGTACAACGGCATCGCGACGGCCGAGCGGTGGAGCGTCGGGCCCGAGGACCGCATCGCCCACCTCATCCCGATCGTCCACAACGCCGGCGTCCATGCCGCCCTGTGGCCGGCCCACTCCTCGGGGGCCTGTCTGGTGCTCGACTCCTTGGCGCGCGGACTCGACGTCTTCCGCACCGTCGCGGACGAAGGGGTCACCGGCATGTTGATGGCGTCGTCGTTGCTCGACGGGGCCGACCACCCCGACCTCGAGCGCGCGGTGTCGGGCCTGCGCTGGATCAGCCTCTCGGGCTCGGCGCCGACGTCGCGTCTCTTCGACCGGTTGTCGGGCTGGGGGGTCACGGTGGGGCAGAACTTCGGCATGACCGAGGGCATCGTCCTGGCCACACCGCTGGACTCGTCCGACCAGATGCGGCGGCACACGGTCGGAACGCCGATCTCGGCCTACGACGAGATCCGCGTGGTCGACCCCGCCGAGGCGGACCGGGAGTGCGCGACCGGAGAGCCGGGCGAGCTCCTCGTCCGGGGGCCTTACACGATCCGCGGCTACATCGGCGCCCCCGAGCACGACGCACTGGTGTTCACCCCGGACGGCTTCTACCGCACAGGTGACGTCGTGGCCGCGGTGGAGGTGGACGGCGTCCTGGCCTACCGCGTCGAGGGCCGGATCAAGGAGCTCATCAACCGCGGCGGCGAGAAGGTCAACGCCGCAGAGGTGGAGAGCCTGCTGCTCGAGCACCCCCGCGTGGTCTCCGCGGCGGTCGTGGCGATGCCCGACCTCCGCCTCGGTGAGCGAGGGTGTGCCTACGTCATCACCGACGACGGTGCCCCGCTGACGCTCGACGAGGTGCGCACCCACTTCGCCGCGCGGGAGGTCGCCAAGTTCAAGTGGCCCGAGCGGGTCGAGACGCGGACGGAGCTGCCCCGGACCGCGGTGGGGAAGATCGCCAAGCGCCTCCTGGCTGAGGAGATCGCGGCGGTCGTCGCGAACGAGGGGGCACTCGTCGAGTCGGAGGGCGCGCGGTGACCTCCGCGCCGATGGCGGACCTCGCATCCAAGGTCGTGCTCGTGACCGGCGGGCTCGGGGGAATCGGGCGGTCCACCGCCCGCCTGCTCGCCGAGGCGGGCGTGCACGTGGTGGTCACCGACCTGATCGACGACGGCGGGGCGGGGTTAGCCGCCGAGCTGTCGGCCCTGGGTCCCCGTGCCGTCTTCCGGCAGGCGGACCTCACGGACGAGGGCCAGGTCGAGGAGCTCGTGAAGCACGTGATCGACGACTTCGGCCACCTCGACGGTGCCTTCAACAACGCCGGCATCACCCAGTCGGAGAAACCCGTCTTCGAGCTCACGTCCGCCGAGTTCGATCTCGTGATGCGAGTGAACGTGCTCGGCACGTTCCACTGCGTCAAGCAGGAGATGCTCGCCATGGGCTCCGGCGGCTCCATCGTCATCACCTCCTCGGCGCTGGGGGCGACCGCCTTCCCGGACCGCGCGGGCTACGTGACGTCCAAGCACGCACTCTCCGGCCTGACGAGGGCAGCCGCGGTCGACGGTGCCCCGCTCGGCATCCGCGTCAACGCTGTCCTGCCCGGTTCCACACGAACGCCGATGGCGGAGGCCTTCTTCGGCTCGATGGACGCCGCTGCCGACCGTCGAGCGGGCACGGTGCACCTGCTGCCCCGGCTGGCCGAGCCTGACGAGATCGGGCGTGCAGCCCGCTGGCTCCTGTCGGACGAGGCCTCATTCGTGACGGGGGCACTTCTGCCGGTCGAGGGTGGCGCCACGGCCGGCAGGCGGTTCTGACCCTTCTCGTGGACCACGGCCCCGGTCGGTGCGACGGCACCGGTCGGGGCCTTGGCATTCTCGATAGAAACACAAACGTAGAATATTCGACATAAGAGTTGACATGTGACGCGCACCACGTCTACGGTCGGACCAACGCTCACCAGGAGGCACTCATGCACCAGCTTTCCCCCCGCCGGTCCCGGGCCCGACGATCCGTGCGTCGCGTCATCGCGGCCGTGGCTCTCGCCCTGATCCCCGCCACGCTCCTCGTGGCCTGCGGGTCCGACGACGACGCCGCCTCGGGCGACCTGGACCGCGTGACGATCCAGCTCCAGCTGCCGGAGAACGGCCTGTTCTCGGGCTTCTGGTACGGCAAGGCCGAGGGCATCTACGAGAAGCACGGCATCGACCTCGTGATCGAGCCGGGCGTCTCGAGCCAGGCAGCGTCCGACGCCGTCGCTCGCGGCACGGTGGACTTCACCACGAGCAGCTTCCCGAGCGTGGCGCTCAACCGTGTGGCGGGCAACCCGCTCGTCGGGCTCGCCGAGGTCATCCGCGGCGGAAACCAGGGCCTGCTGGTCGGCAGCGACTCGGGCATCGAGTCCTGGAGCGACCTGGAGGGCAAGAGCGTGATCATCACGACCGGGTCCTCGCAGAAGCCGCTCTACGACGCCGCCGTCACGGCCGCGGGCGTCGACCCCGACAAGATCGAGGTCGTCAACGTGAACCAGAACGTCATCAACCAGACGTTCGCCAGCGGCGGTGCTGACGCCGTGCTCACGCTCTTCCCGTTCTCCGAGCCGCTGGTGGCTCCGCAGCGCGACGTCGAGGCGATCTCGTTCTCCGAGGCCGGCGTCGAGATGCCGGGCTTCTTCCTCATCTCCTCGGAGGAGTACGTCAGCGAGAACGCCGACCTGACGGAACGGTTCGTGCAGGCCACGCTCGAGAGCTGGGCCGGGGCCTACGAGAACCAGGACGACGCGATCGCGGCGATGCTCGCGGAGAACCCCGCCCTCAAGGAGGAGGACGCGGGTGCAGTCTTCGAGGCCTTCGCCGCCAACGGGTGCGGGGTCGACGACAACGGCACCTGGTTCGGCGACTTCACCGCGGAGGAGCTCGAGGGAGGCGTCGAGACCCTGGTCTCCTCGGGCGTGCTCGAGGAGGGGGCGGTCGACCTGGCCACCACCTTCCCCCGCGCCACGCTGGACGCGCTCCCCGCCGAGGGGCAGTACGACTGCGCCGACCTCGAGGGTGACTCGTGAGCGCGCCGGTCGTCCACTTCGCCGGCGTCACGCACGACTACGTGACGCCCGGCGGGGTCACCCGGGCGCTCGACGGGGTCGAGCTGAGGATCGAGAGCGGTGAGCGGGTGGCGCTCCTGGGCCCCTCGGGCTGCGGCAAGAGCACCCTGCTCGGCATCGCCGAGGGACTCATCGCCCCCACCGCCGGAGGCGCCTACCTGGACGACGTCAAGATCTGCAAGCCGCACAGCGATGCCGGCGTCGTCTTCCAGAAGGACCTGCTCCTCAACTGGAAGACCGTGCTCGACAACGTGCTCCTGCCGGTCCGCCTGCGCAAGGAGCGGGTCGCTGACTACCGCGAGCGCGCGCTGGCCCTGCTGAAGGACGTGGGTCTCGCCGACTTCGCGGACAGCCGGCCGACCGAGCTCTCCGGTGGCATGCGCCAGCGGGTGGCCTTCTGCCGGGCGCTCGTGCGCGACCCCGACGTGCTGCTGCTGGACGAACCGTTCGGAGCGCTCGACGCCCTCACGCGCGAACAGATCAACACGGATCTCTCGAGCATGATGGACACGACGCAGGCGACCGCGGTGCTGGTGACCCACAGCATCGAGGAGGCGGCGTTCTTCGCCGACCGGATCGTCGTGATGTCCCCGCGCCCCGGCCGCATCGCGGAGGAGATCGTCGTCGACGTGCCTCGTCCTCGTCCCGCCTGGCCCACCGTCGACCACCGCTTCGACGAGGTGCTCGACCGCGCCCGTCGTGCCATCACCTCGAGGAAGGCAGCAGCATGACCGACCTTGCCACGACCACCAGCACGGCAGGACCTGCCGCGATCCGCCCGGTGGTCCCCTTGAGCAGGATGCGCCGCTCCCGCGGCCGCAAGCCGCTCCTGGGTGCCCTCGGTGTCGCGCTCGCCCTGATCGCGTGGCACCTCGTCACGACCGTCGGTGGGGTGCAGGCCACGGTGCTTCCGGAGCCGCTCGACGTGCTGAGGTCCTTGGGCGACAACCGGCAGCTGCTCCTCGACAACGTGGGGTACACCCTCCGGACGATCCTGATCGGCTTCGCGCTCTCCGTCGTCATCGGCGTCTCCCTCGCCGTGGCGATGCGAGCCTCGTCGACCGTCGACGGCCTCCTGACGCCGGTCATCGTCGGCATCCAGACGGTGCCCAAGATCGCCCTGCTGCCCGTGATCCTGGCGTGGTTCGGCATCGGCCAGACCTCGGGCCTGGTCATCGTCGTGCTCATCACGGTCTTCCCGATCCTGGTCAACACCCGTCTCGGCTTCAGCGGAGTCGACGAGGAGTTCCGTTCGCTGGGGAGCGTCATGGGAGGGTCGCGCGCTCGGACCTTCTGGACGATCGAGGTCCCGCTCGCCCTGCCGGCGATCTTCAGCGGGCTCGAGGTCGGCATGACGCTGGCGGTGACCGGCGCTGCCGGGGCCGAGATGTTCGCCGGGTCGGAGGGCATCGCGTTCGTGATGCAGGTGGCCTCGTCGGCGCTCCGGATGGACATGGCGTTCGCCGCTCTCACCGTGCTGACCGTGCTCGGTGTCGTCCTCTACTACGCGACGACCCTGGTCGCCTGGGCACTCATGCCCTGGACCCGCGGTCGCAGCTGAACCACGGCGCCCTGCTCGGTCACTCCCACTGCACCCCGCCTCGTCAGGAGACTTCCCATGCCCACGCTCGTCCAGGTCGCCATCTGCACCGACAACATGCCGCGCACCATCCGCACGTTCGTCGAGGTGCTCGGCTTCGACAGTGCGGGGGGCCGGCCCCGATGGGGCGAGCGCGCCTCTCGGCTCCAGGAGCTCGGGACGGGAGACAACTCCTACACCATGATCTGGTGGCTGATCGGGCGGCAGGGCTTCGGCGGCCAGGTCGAGCTGTTCCACCACTCGAGCCCGGCGCAGCGGCCCCGTCCGGAGGGCTGGACGCCGGCAGACCTGGGGTGGACACGGTTCGGCGTGGTCGTGCCCGACTTCGATGCCGTGGTCGCTCGACTCGCCGCCGCTGACCATGCGACGCTGTCCGACCCGATCGAGGTGAACGGGTTCCGGCGGGTGTGCTTCCGCGAGCCGGGGTCCGACGTGGTCGTGGAGATCATGGAGGAGGACCCGGCGCTCCCCGCTGCCGAGTCGGGTACGGCCGACCCGCGTCCGGCCCTGGCGTACGTCGCCGCCTCGGTCCGCGATCTCGACGAGTTCCGGCGTCAGTTCACCGAGGTGCTGGGGCTCGAGGAGCTGCCGGCGGACACGATCCACGGCCCGGGCGCCGAGCAGCTCTGGGGGCTCGCGGAGGCGCGGCGCGAGGTCGCGGTCTTCGACGGCGGTGGCGTCCTGCTCGAGGCGGTCCGCTACGACGACCCGACTCCCCGCCCGCCGGCGGACGACGCGCTGCTGAGCGACCAGGGACTCATGAACATCGCCATGGGCTACCGCGACCACGTCGTGATGCACGACGACGTCGAGGGGACGCTGTCGCGTGGGGCCACCGCGTCGGTGGAGGTCCCCACGACCTCTGGGTCGACCTACCTGCGGCTCGCCGACCGGCTCTCGGTGGAGATGCTGGTCGTCCCCCCGGGACTCGACGAGCACTTCGGCTACGTGCCGCAGGAGCTCGCGCCGCCGGGCAACGACTTCGCGCCTCGCCGCGACCGCGGCCCTCGCCGATGAGCCCGGGCTTCACCGGACGGGTCGTCGCCGTCACGGGTGCCGGGGGCGGCATCGGCTCGGCCACGGCGCGAGCCTTCTCGGCTGCGGGCGCCACGGTGGTCGGCCTCGACCTCACGGAGGGGGAACTGCCGGACGGCGTCTCTTTCCTGAGGTGCGACGTCACCGACGACGCGACGGTGGCCGCTGCGTTCTCCCGCCTCGCGTCGGAGCACGGCCGGCTGGACGTCCTGGTCAACAACTCCGGGGTGCCGAGCCGGGGCACGGTCGAGACCGCCACGGACGCGGAGTGGCTGCGCGTCTTCGAGATCAACGTGTTCGGACTGGCTCGGGTCAGCAGACACGCGCTTCCCCTGATCCGCGCGACCGGGTCCGGCTCGATCGTCAACGTCGCCTCCGTCAACGCCGTTGCCGGCACGCCGCTTCGTGCGGTCTACAGCGCCTCCAAGGGTGCCGTCGCGGCGCTCACCAGAGCGATGGCTGCCGACCTCCTGGAGGAGGGCATCCGGGTGAACGCGGTGCACCCCGGCCCGGTGCTGACGGCGGGCACGGGTCGGAACGATGACGACCGAGAGGCCGCCATCCGGCTCATGGAGGCGAGCCAGCCGCTGGGCCACATGATCGACGTCGACGAGATCGCCGACGCGATCGTCTACCTGGCGCGACCGTCCAACCGCTCGCTGACGGGCGCCGAGCTGCTGTACGACGGCTCGCACGTCGAGGTCGTCAACGTCGGCACGCGCTAGTTGCGGCAACATCATCGTTGAGTATTCGACACAAAAGTTGTAAACTCGACACAGGTGTTCAATCACGACGGAGGACGGCATGAGACTCGCACGAGTGGCGGACCGATTCGGGCTGGTGGCAGGTGACCGTTACACGTCCCTCGCGGCGCTCGGGATCCACGATCACGACGCACGGACCAACACCCTCTTCGATGACTGGGAGGGGTTTCGCACGTCCGTCGACGGCCTCGACGAGAGTGAGGTCCTGGCCCGGTCCGAGCCCCTGCGGCCCGAGTCGCTCCAGCAGCCGGTGGGCTACCCGCGCCAGATCTTCGCCCTGGCGCTCAACTACGCCGACCATGCGGCGGAGGCGGGCGCAGAGGTTCCCGAGTACCCCTTGGTCTTCCCGAAGTACCCCTCGAGCGTGATCGGCCCGGCCGACGGCGTCGTCCTCGGCAGCAACCGGGTCGACTGGGAGGTCGAGCTGGTGGTCGTCGTGGGTCGCGGCGGGTTCGCCATCCCCGAGGCGGAGGGGTGGGGAGCCGTCGCTGGCCTCACGATCGGGCAGGACCTCTCGGACCGCCGCATCCAGGCGCGCAAGCCGCTGCCGCACTTCGCCCTCGCGAAGTCGGGCCCCACCTACGCCCCGGTCGGACCGTACCTGGTGACACCGGACGAGCTCGAGAACCCGGACGACCTCGCGATCCGGTGCGAGATCAACGGCGAGGTCGTGCAGTCGAGCCGCACGAGCCAGCTGATCTTCGACGTGCCCCGACTGGTGGCCGAGATCTCGAGCGCCGTGCGCCTCGAGCCGGGCGACCTCATCTTCACGGGTACCCCGGCCGGCGTCGGCGCCTCGCAGCAGCCCCGGCGCTACCTCGAACCCGACGCCGAGATCGTCAGCGTCATCGAGGGCATCGGCTCCATGACGCACCACTGCACGCCGCGAGCCTGAGGAGGCCCCTGTGTCCATGCACCGCATCTCGTCCATCACCCTGGGTGTCCCCGATCTCGACGCCACCGCCGAGTTCTACACCGACTTCGGCCTGACGCCCCTCGGGGACCACCGGTTCGCCACCCTCGACGGCGGCGAGCAGCTGAAGCTGGCGTACTCGCCGGTGCGGCGCCTGCTCGAGTACGGCGTCGGTGTCGACGACCCGGACGACATCCGCAGCGCCTCGTCGAGGCTCTCCCGGATGGACGTGCAGCACACGGCGTCCGACGAAGGACTCGCGGTCTTCGACGAAGGCAGTGGCGTCACGATCAGCATGACCCCCACCGCCCGCTACGCCCCGTCGCCGGCCGAGACGCCCGAGTACAACGCGCCCGGAGAGGTCGTGCGGCACAACGAACGAGCTCCCGGATCCACGCGCGAGGGGCTCGTGCGTCCGCGCAAGCTCGGGCACGTCGTGCTCGGCACGACCGACATCGAGCGCACGGAGCAGATCGTGCTCGAGGGTCTCGGGTTCAAGATCTCGGACACGATCCGCAACGTCGGCCACTTCGTGCGGTGCTCGACCGACCATCACAACCTCATGGTCCAGCGGGCTCCCTTCCGCTTCATGCACCACACGTCGTGGCAGGTCGACGACATCGACGAGGTCGGTCGGGGTGCCGCCCGCATGCTGGAGGCCGACCCCGAGCGCCACGTGTGGGGACTCGGCCGGCACAACGTGGGCGGCAACTTCTTCTGGTACCTCAAGGATCCGGCCGGCAACTTCGCGGAGTACTACAGCGACCTGGACGTCATCGACGACGACGAGGCGTGGCGGCCGGAGGTCTTCGGCGGCCGGCACAGCCTCGCTGCCTGGGGTCCGCACATGCCGCCGTCCTTCCTCAAGCCCGAGGACCTCGGCGCGCTCATGAGCGGCATGCACTCCGAACGCGTCTGACGTATCGACCGTGTGGGATCGTCGGGTCATGATGCTGCGAGCGGCCCGATGACCGATGGTGCCCGCTTCGCCGAGGACATCACCGTCGGTGAGCCACTGGTGCTGGGTCGACGCCGTCTGTCCGAGCGCGAGATCATCGACTTCGCGACCTTGTGGGACCCGCAACCGTTCCACGTCGACCCTGCGCAGCGGTCGCACCCGCGTTTCGAGGGCGTGATCGCGAGCGGCGTGCAGACGATGGCCGTGCTGCAGCGGATGTGCGTCGTCGGCGTGTTCTCGTCGTGGCGTGTCGTCGCCGGCCGAGCACTGGGCGACGTGGTGTTTCATCAGCCCGTGCTCCCCGAGCTCGAGCTGCACGGAGAGGCTCGTGTGGAGTCCGTCGAGCTCGACCGACCTCGGATGGGGCTGGTGCGCCTGCACAGCGCGTTGCGTGACGGAGACGGGCGGCCGGTGCTGACGATGGTCACCGACACCTATGTCGAGCGCCGGCACTTCACGTCCCCGTGACACGGCAGTCCGCCCTGGTGTGAGGACTCGGTCGGCGTCGGAGGCGCTCAGGAGCCGCGCGGTCCGCCCACGTTGATGCGGTCGAGCAGGTCTCGCAGGAGCGTGGCGTCGGCGTCGCCGAGGACCGAGAGGAGCTCGCGCTCGGCGTCGTCGCTGGCGCGCGTGGCCTCTGCGAGCGTGGCGCGGCCGGTGTCGGTGATCTCGACGACGTTGCGGCGTCGGTCGGCGGCATCCGGTCGGCGGACCACGAGCGACTTCGCCTCGAGCACGTCCAGGAGGGCCACCATCGAGGTGCGGTCGACGCCGAGACGTTCGGCCGCCTGCTGCTGGGACCCCGGCTCGCGGTCGGCGAGCAGGAGCAGGACGCCCAGCTCGCGGACGTTGATGCCGCTGTCCGCCAGGTGCGTCTCGTGCAGCTCGTCGAGGGAGACCAGCGCGCGCTTGAGCAGGTAGGTCAGCCGGCGGCGCAGGTGCGGACCGAGGTCGTGCTCGGAGGTCATGGGATCGATTCTAGGGTGTACGCTAATCATCAGTACTACTGATGATCATCGAAAGGAACGATCATGACCACGATTCTTCTGACGGGATCCACCGGCCTGGTGGGTTCGCGGCTCCTGCCCCGACTCGTCGCCGCCGGCCACGACTGCCGCGCCCTGGTGCGCCGTGACACCGAGCTGCCTGACGGCGTGACGGCCGTCCGCGGCGACCTGGACGAGCCGGCATCGCTCCGTGCTGCTGTCGAGGGCGTGGACGCCGTCGTGCACCTCGCGGCCCTGTTCCGCACGACCGACGAGGCCGCGATCTGGCAAGCCAACCTCGACGGCACCCGCCACCTCCTCGAGGCGGTCTCGACCCACGCGCCGGGCGCGCGGGTCGTCATGGCGAGCACGGGCAACGTCTACGACGCCACCGCCATCCGCCCGTCGCGTGAGGACGACGCCTGCTCGCCGGGCGCTGCCTACCCGGCGAGCAAGGTCGCCGCCGAGACGTTGCTGCGCGAGAGCGGCCTGACGTGGTCGATCCTGCGCCTGCCGTTCGTCTACGGCGAGGGCGACGGGCACCTGGCGTCGATCTCCGCCCTCGCGCCGCGCTTCGGCCTGCACCCGGCACACACGTACTCCGTCGCGCACCACCGTGACGTCGCAGGCCTGGTCCACCTGGCGCTGAGCGGCGTCACCGACGGACGGATCGTGAACCTCACCGACGACGCCCCGGTGACGGTGTGGGAGATGGCGCGACTCGGAGGTGGAGATCCCGTCGACGGGTCCGCCGCCCCTCTCGAGAACCCGTGGTCGGGCCGGATGGACGGATCTCTGGCCCGCGAGCTCGGGTTCCGACCCGAGGTGCCGACGATCCACGCGGCCGCTGCGGCCGGCATCCTCTAGTCGACATCCCCGTCGCTCCTCTGTCGACCGCCGGTGGCGGCGCCGCACCGTGGACGCGTGGCTACGCCCCGACCGGGATTCCGCGCGGCGGCTCGTTCCACATCGGGGCGCTCGCGCAGGACGCGCGCGAGCTGGACGGGCTGCTCGGCGGTGACGATCGCGCCGTGCTGCCCCTGGCCTCGGTGGGTTCGGTCCCTGTACTCGTCGCACTGGTGGAGCGGGTGAGGTCGCCTCTCAGAGAAGCTCGGCCGCAGCGCGGACGAGGGCAAGGTTGCCGTCCGCAGGACCGCCGTCCGGCAGGTCCGCCACGTCCTCCAGACCCGTCCGGATGCCGTGCCCACGCGTCACGGCCTGTCGGAGGACGGGCCAGGACGCAGGGCCCATGCCGTGATGCACCTGCTCGAGACGGATCTCGGCGCGCAGGAGCACGGCCTCCATCGCCAGGGCGTGCTCGCACCCGGCCGCCGGGTCCGCCTCCATGGGCTCCACGACGATCCGGCGGTACCGCTCGACCTCGCCGCGTCGCACCAGCAGCTCGGCGTCATCGACGGTGAACAGGCAGGCCTCGGCGCCCACACCTCGGCTCGCCAGGAGCTCGGTGAGCTCGACGATCCCT
>NZ_BAAAME010000005.1:446284-474976 GCF_039529015.1 Aeromicrobium alkaliterrae | reverse complement strand
GCTGCGATGGTCTCGAGACGCCGGGCAGGGTCGGGCTCGATCTGCGCGAAGGTCGTCATCGAGATCGGCACGCCGGGGCAGCGACGGCGAACGGCCTGGATCACCCGGGTGACCGCCGGCTCGGCGAGGGTCTCGACGCCGTCGTCGTCATAGGCGTGCAGATGCAGCAAGTTGGCACCGGCGGCCACGCAGGCGGCGGCGTCCTCGGCGATCTGGTCGGGAGTCAGCGGCATGGCCGGGTGGACGGTTCCGCCGTTCAGGGCCACCTGGAAGGTGCGGTCGTTGCTCACGGCGCGTCGGCCGTGCGTGCGCCGTGCTCGCGCTGCGTGGCGGCGACGGTCCCGAGCAGGCGGAGGGCGTCGGCGCTCGCACTGCCCGGTGCGGCGCGGTAGACGACGAGCTGCTGGTCGGGCGAGGTCCGGACGTCGAACGCCTGGTAGGTCAGGTCGATCGCGCCCACGCTGGGGTGGCTGAAGCGCTTCGCCTCGGAGGTCTTGCCCCGCACCTCACCGCGTTCCCAGAGGCGGCGGAACTCCGGGCTCGTCTCCGAGAGGTGACCGACGACCTCGCGCAGACGCGCGTCGTCCGGTGCGAACCCCTCTGCGAGGCGGAGGTTGGCGGCGGTGGACTCCGCCACGGCAGGCCAGTCGGGGTAGAGGTCGTGCGCATCGGGGTGGAGGAACATGCGCTCGGCCAGGTTCTGGCCGACCTCGAGGCCGCCGAACAGCTCGCGGGCGAGCGCATTCACGGCGAGGACGTCGAGCACCCGGGTGATGACGATGGCCGGGTTCATCGGCCAGTCGTCGAGCAGCTCCAGCAGGGCCGGGTCGGCGGTGGTCCGTGCGCGGGACACCCTGGTCGGCGCGGCGGTGTCGGCCAGGCGGAAGACGTGCTCGCGCTCGTCGTCGGACAGGGCGAAGGCGCGGGCCAGTGCGTCGAGCACCGACGCGGACGGGTGGCGCTCCCGCCCCTGCTCGAGCCGCGTGTAGTAGTCGACGCTGACGCCGGCGAGCATCGCGACCTCCTCGCGCCGCAGGCCCGGCACGCGGCGCGGCCCGTACGAGCGGACCTCCGCGTCCTCCGGACTGGTGCGGGCGCGGCAGGCCTTCAGGTACCGGCCGAGGGCGTCGTCGGTCATGGGACCACGGTAGGGCGATCGCGGCGTGGCCGCCTGGGTGCGCGACACCCAGGCGGCCCCGCCCACACGGTGGGGCGACGTCATCGCTGACGACTCGGGCGGATGATCAGCTCGTTCACGTCGACGTCGGCGGGCTGGCTGATCGCGTAGGAGACGGCGCGGGCGATCGCGTCGGCCGGGATCGCGGCGGCGCGGTAGCCGACCATCGCCTGCTGCGCCCCGGGGTCGGTGATCGAGTCCGCGAGCTCGCTCGTCGTGACGCCGGGCGAGACCGTGGTGACTCGGATCGACGGGTCGAGCTCGATCCGGAGGCCTTCGGTGATCGCGCAGGCGGCGTGCTTGGTGCCGGAGTAGACCGCAGACGTCTCGGGCACCTCGTGAGCACCGATCGAGGCGACGGTCACGAAGTGGCCCGAGCCCTGCGCCTGGAAGTGCGGGATGCCGGCCGCGACGCCGTGCAGCAGCCCGCGCACGTTGACGTCGATCATGCGGTCCCACTCGTCGACGAGCAGGGCGTCCAGGCGCGAGAGCGGCATGACACCGGCGTTGTTGACGATCACGTCGACCCGGCCGTGCCGTTCGGCGACGCCGTCGACGAAGGCCTTCACGGCGTGACGATCGGTCACGTCGAGGGCGCCGTGCTCGGCCCGCCCTCCGGCGGCGGTGATGCGGTCGGACAGGTCGCGGAGGCGGTCCTCGCGACGCGCGCCGAGGACCACGAGGTGTCCCTCGGCGGCCAGGCGTTCGGCGGTTGCTTCTCCGATGCCGCTGCTGGCGCCGGTGATGACGACGACCTTCGAGGTGTCGTCTGCGGTGGACGGGGCGCTGGTGTCAGTGAGTGCGGTGTTCATGCACTCGAGCCTCGCCGCGCGCTCGCTCGTGAGGCAGACCGAGTCGCACCTGGGTGCGCCACACCCAGGCACCACGATCAGCTCGGGTCGTCGGACCTCCGGCCGGCGACCTCGTCGGCCCGCGGGCGTGCGCGGCATGGGGATCGCCTGGCGATCCCCATGCGGGCCACATGCGGGTTAGCGTCGAGTCAGGGCACGGGGCCTGCCTGATTCACGCCGGGACCCGCTGTCGCGCTCGGAACGAGAGGACTCGCAGATGACCACCAGCCACACGGTCGGCGACACCGCCGCCCCCCTGCTCGAGACCACGATCGGCACCAACCTGCGCGAGACGGTGGCACGGCACGCCACCCGCGAGGCCCTGGTCGACGTCCCCAGTGGTCGGCGGTGGACCTACGCGGAGCTCCTGCGCGACGTCGACGCCGTCGCCCGAGGACTCCTGCAGCGCGGGGTCGAGCGCGGCGACCGGGTCGGGATCTGGGCCCCGAACAGCCCGGAGTGGGTCCTGCTGCAGTACGCCACGGCGCGGATCGGCGCGATCCTGGTCAACGTCAATCCCGCCTATCGCGCACACGAGCTGGCCTACGTCGTGGGGCAGTCCGGGATGCGCACGATCGTCGCGGTCGAGGAGTTCAAGGGCGCCGACTACGTCGAGATGATGGGGCAGGCGCAGGTCGAGCACCCGTCGCTCGAGGACGTCGTGCTCATCGGCACGGCCTCGTGGGACGACCTCGTCGCCGGTGGCCGCGACGGAGTCGACGACCTCGACCTGATCGAGTCGGGCCTCTCGGCCACCGACCCCATCAACATCCAGTACACGTCCGGGACGACCGGCTTCCCCAAGGGCGCGACGCTCTCGCACCGCAACATCCTGAACAACGGCTGGTTCGTGGGGGAGCTGCTCGGCTACACGGAGCACGACCGGGTCTGCGTGCCCGTGCCGTTCTACCACTGCTTCGGGATGGTGATGGGCAACCTCGCCTGCACCAGCCACGGCTCGACGATCGTGATCCCTGCACCGGGATTCGATCCCGGCGCCACGCTCCGCGCCGTCACTGACGAGAGGTGCACCTCGCTCTACGGGGTCCCCACCATGTTCATCGCGATGCTGAACGACCCGGGCCTGGCGTCGGCCGGTCTCGACACGCTCCGCACCGGGATCATGGCCGGTTCGCCGTGCCCCGTCGAGACCATGACGCAGGTGATCGAGCGGATGGGGATGGCCGAGGTGTCGATCTGTTACGGCATGACCGAGACGTCACCGGTCTCGCTGCAGACCCGTCCCCACGACTCGTTGGAGCAGCGGGTCTCGACGGTCGGTCGCGTCGGCCCGCACCTGGAGGTCAAGGTCGTCGACCCGACCTCCGGAGCGACCCTGGAGCGAGGAGAGGTGGGTGAGCTCTGCACGCGCGGCTACTCCGTGATGATCGGCTACTGGGGCGAGCCGGAGAAGACCGACGAGGCCATCGACGGTGACGGCTGGATGCACACCGGCGACCTCGGGACGATGGATGCCGACGGCTACGTCAGCATCACCGGCCGCATCAAGGACCTGGTCATCCGTGGCGGCGAGAACATCTACCCCCGCGAGATCGAGGAGTTCCTCCTCCAGCACCCGGACGTCATCGACGTCCAGGTGATCGGGGTACCTGACGCGAAGTACGGGGAGGAGCTCATGGCCTGGCTGCGCGTGCGGGAGGGGGCGACGCCGCCGGATGCGGCGGCGATCCGGGAGTTCTGCGCGGGGCGACTCGCGCACTTCAAGACGCCGCGGTACGTGCACTGCGTGGACGACTTCCCGATGACGATCACCGGCAAGGTGCGGAAGGTCGAGATGCGCGAGGCGGCCCCGGCGATCCTCCGCGCGGGCGGGGCGGAGCCGCCGCAGAGCTGACCTCAGGCGAGGGCGGCCGCTGAACAGGTGGTCGAGGCCCTGGAGTCGCCCGCGGAGCGCGGACAGCGTCTCGTCGTCTCGGGACCGGTTCCGTCCATGGCGACAGTCAATCCGACGCGTCGGCCACCCGCACGGGACCGGCCGGCTCCTGCCCGAGAAACGCGCGCACCCGGGGCGCGACGACGTCGCGGAGCTCGTCGAAGAATCCGTGACGTCCGCCGTCGACGACGTCGAGCTCGGCGCCGGTGATCGCGGCCGCGATCGCCTCGGCGTTGGTCGAGGGGGTCATCCGGTCGGTCGACCCGTGCATGACGAGGGTCGGCGCCGTGATCTCGGCGAGTCGGTCGGAGGCGTCGTGCCGCGCACTGACGGCCAGGTGACGCCGGCCCGCGAGGGCGGAGTGCGGATCGCCGAGCAGGTCGGTGGGCACCAGGTCGTAGCCGCCGCACCGCTCGACGAAGTCGGGTGAGTAGAACAGGTCGATCGTCGCGCGGTGCCGTGCAGCCTGGTCCGGGTCGGTGAGGGCGCGGCGCACGTCGTCGCCCCGCTCCCGGGCCAGGTGACCGCCGGGCGAGGTGCACGAGAGCACCAGGCGGTCGACGAGGTCGGGCCGTGCGATCGCCAGCTCCTGGGCGATGCGTCCGCCCATCGAGGTCGCGTAGACGTCGGCGCGGGCCTGCCCGAGCGACGTCAGCACCGCCGCGGCGTCCGCGGCGAACCCTGCCGTGGTCCAGGCGGGACCGTCGTCGAGGTCGGCCTGGGTGGCCCCGGTGCCCCGGTAGTCGAACGTGATCGTGAGCCACTGGTCGGCGAAGTCGCCCCGCAGGCGTCGCCACCACCGGTGCGAGTTCGCCTGTCCCTGCAGGAGCAGCAGAGGAGGACCCGACCGCGGTCCCTCGACCTGGAAGGCGAGACGCGTACCGTCCGCGGCCTGGGCGCTGCCGGAAAGCCTCACGCGACGGTCGCGGTGCGTGCTCGACCCGGGATCCGCCACGCCCCACTATCTCAATCCGGCGGGAGGCGGTGGCTACAACCCGGGGATGGCGGACTGGCCGTTCGTCGCGGCCGCTCGTGTCGGGCGCTTCAGCTCGTGGGGTGCGAGGGGTGCCACGTCGGTGATCGTCGCCGGTCCCACCGAGATCTGTCCGTCGTCGAGGGGTTCGCACCGGATGCCGGCGTGACCGCGCAACGCCTGGTGCGCGCCGGGCGCGAAGACCTCGTTCATCCAGGCGCAGGGGCTGGCGGGCGTGAACGAGCGGAACCGGATCGGTCCGTGCCCGGCGTCCAGGGTGAAGGAGCACCGCACGAGCGCGTCCACGTCGAAGCCCTCGACCACGAGGTTGCGCCGCGAGAGTGCGGGATCGAAGGGTCCCGCACCCAGGTCGCGCTCGAGCTGCTCGATGCTCTCGGTCGCGATCATGGTGACCGCCGCGCGGGCGGAGCGAGTGCCGAAGTACCGGTCGCCGACGATCCCGCGGTGCGCGCGGACTCGCGCCGTCGTGGCGTCCTCGGGGCCCGTGGCCGGAGCCATCCCGTCCCGCGGACGGCCGGACATCCGGTGGCTGGGCGCCACGACCAGCGCCTTGATCTGCACCTGCACCGTGGCAGGTTACCCGTCCCGCCGTCGGGGTTCGGTGACCTCGCGGTCTAGGTCGACCGACCTACTGTCGACACGGTGACCGACCCCAGTGCAGGACCCGACCGGAACACCGCCCGCCACGCCCTCGTGATCGGAGCCACCGGCATCGCCGGGGGCGCACTGGTCCGCCGGCTCCTCGACGAGGGCTGGCAGGTCACCGGGGTGTCGCGCCGCCCCGGCCGCCTCCCGGAGCCCGCCGCTCTCGTCAACGTCGACCTCACGTCGACCGCCGACACCCACGAGGCGCTCGCCGGTGTGCCGGCCACCCACGTCTTCGTCACGGCCTGGGTGCGCCGTGAGACGGAGGACGAGAACATCGCGGTGAACCGGGCGATCGTGCGCGACGTGCTCGAGGCGCTGCGCCCGTCGGAGACCGTGCAGCACGTCGCGCTGATGACCGGGCTCAAGCACTACCTGGGCCCGTTCGAGGCGTACGGCCAGGGCGAGGTCAGGGACACGCCGTTCCACGAGGACGAGGAGCGCCTGCCGTACCCGAACTTCTACTACGCGCAGGAGGACGAGCTGTGGGCCGCGGCGGAGCGCGACGGCTTCACGTGGAGCGTCCACCGCGCCCACACCGTGATCGGCACGGCCGTCGGCAACGCGATGAACATGGCCCAGACGCTCGCCGTGCAGGCCAGCATCTGCCGTGAGCTCGACCGGCCGTTCGTCTTCCCCGGGTCACGCACCCAGTGGGACGGACTCACCGACATGACCGACGCCGAGCTCCTGGCCGAGCACATGATCTGGGCCTCCACCGAGGAGGTCGCGGCGAACGAGTCGTACAACATCGCCAACGGCGACGTCTTCCGCTGGCGCTGGATGTGGCCACGCATCGCCGAGCACTTCGGGGTGACGCCGGAGGGATTCGCGGACGAGCCGCGCCCGCTGGAGCAGCAGATGGTCGACGCCGCGGAGGAGTGGCGCACCGTCGCCGCGCGGTACTCCCTCAAGGTCGACGACGTCGACCAGCTCGCCTCGTGGTGGCACACGGACGGCGACCTCGGGCGCGACGTCGAGTGCCTCACCGACATGCGCCGCAGCCGCGTTCGCGGATTCACCGGGTACCGGTCCACGATCGACAGCTTCGAGCGGGTCTTCGGCGAGCTCCGCGCGCAGAGCCTCGTCCCGCCGCGCTGAGGGTGACTCGCACGGCGATCTGCGGGCGGGGCTTGGTGCGCGTCGAGCGGACTGGTTCGAGCTTGCCCGGGCCTCACGCCGTGTCGTCGTCGAGCCTGAGCCGCACGGTCGTGAATCGGAGGAAGACCTGCGCGAGGGGTCCCATCAGGAGCGCGACGGCGAGGGTCCCGAGACCGACGATTCCTCCGAGGGCCCAGCCTGCCGCGAGCACGACGAGCTCGATCGAGGTGCGCACCACCCAGATGGGTCGCCCGGTCGCCCGGACTGCTCCGGTCATGAGCCCGTCGCGGGGGCCGGAGCCGAAACGTGCCCCGAGGTAGAGGGCGTCGGAGAACGTCAGCAGAAGCAGGCCGATGCAGAAGTAGACCAGCTGCTGGGGAAAGTCGGCGGGGTCGGGCAGGACGAGTGCCATCGCGTCTGCGGACAGTCCGATCAGCAGGACGTTGAGGGCGGTGCCGAGACCCGGCAGCTCGCGCAAGGGGATCCAGAAGAGCAGGACGAGCACGGAGATCAGGTTGGTGGCCCACCCGAACGTGAGGGGTGTGTGCAGCGTGACCCCCTGAGAGAGGACGCTCCAGCTCGACGCGCCCAGTGTCGACTGCACCAGGAACGGCAGCGACGCACCGTAGCCGAGGAGTCCGACGACCAGTTGGGGGAGGCGCCACGCCTTCTTCTCCGCGCGAAGCTGTTCCATCGCGGTCAGTCGGCGGCTGGTCCCGGATGACATGGATCCATCGTTGCTGTCGCCGTCTGCCGGCGCGACGGCCAATGGGAACTCGCTGGCCTCGAAGGCTCTACCGCTCGCCACCTCCCACCCCGGAGCACACGCGCCGTGGGTTCACCTCCCACCGCAACTGCGAAGCCCACCGTTCGCGCAGGCTCGCGGTGGGCGCGATCATCGCGTTGCCGGAGCCTGCCCGTGGCTCCACGCAGCGGTCTTGACCTCAACCACTGTTGAGCTTCTAGCGTCGTGGCATGGAGACGCGACCGATGCAACCGCCCGCCCGTCAGCCCCTCGGCTTCTGGACCGTCCGTGCCGGTGAGGCCATCGGGCAGCGCACCCGATCGGCGCTGGCCGAGCTTGGCGTGACCCAACCGCAGTGGTGGGTGCTGCACCAGCTCTCCCTGCATCCGGCGGGAGTCGAACGGACCGACGTCATCGACACCGTCGGCCCGAACGACACTGCTGGCGCGATCGAGGAGGCGATCGCCTCCTCACAGGACAACGGTTGGCTGGTGGCCGACGGCGACTCGATCCGTGCGACGGCCACGG
This sequence comes from Aeromicrobium alkaliterrae, assembly GCF_039529015.1. Classification (NCBI taxonomy): domain Bacteria; kingdom Bacillati; phylum Actinomycetota; class Actinomycetes; order Propionibacteriales; family Nocardioidaceae; genus Aeromicrobium; species Aeromicrobium alkaliterrae. The sequence goes on along the minus strand of NZ_BAAAME010000005.1, from coordinate 467,041 downwards.
GCGCCGCCCTGTTCGCCCGCTGCGCCGCGCTGCAGGCCGAGCTCCAGGCAGAGCGGATGCACGGCATCACCGAAGCCGAGTTCGCGACCACCATCACCGTCCTGCAACGCACGATCGAGAACGTCGGCGCCAACGCCTGGCACTGGTGACGGTCCGCCGCCGGCCGGCCGTGCTCCGCGGCAGTCGACGTCCCTCAGGGCTCCAGACGAGTCGGCAACGTCCCGTGCCCGCGGAGGATCCTGGTCGTCCGTCGTCGAGAGCCCGGCTCGACCGTCAGGTCCGGGTAGCGCTCGAAGATCGTGCGCAGGCCGACCTCACCCTCCATGCGGGCGAGCGCCGCACCGAGGCAGTAGTGCCGGCCAGAGGAGAACGACACGTGCTGGTCGGCGTTCGTGCGCGTCACGTCGAAGCGATCAGGGTCTGCGAAGACCTCGGGGTCCCGGTTGGCGCCCGCGAGCAGGGTGGTCACCACGGACCCGGCCGACACGTCACGCCCGCCGAGGGCCGTGTCGGCGACGACGGTGCGGCCCGTGAGCAGCACGGGCGGGTCGTACCGCAGCACCTCGTCGACCGCCTGCGACCACAGGTCCGGCTGGTCGCGCAGGGTGGCGAGCTGGTCGGGGTGCTTCTGGAGGAGGGCGATGCCGTTGCCGAGGAGGTTGACCGTGGTCTCGAAGCCCGCCGCGAGCACGAGGCCGGCCGTCGCCTTCAGCTCGACGTCGTTCAGCTCGACGCCGTCGTCGTCCTGCGCCAGCACGAGCTGACTCAGGAGGTCGTCGCCCGGGTCGCGACGTACCGCGGCGATGTGGTCGTCGAGCCAGCGCTCGAACGCGCGCAGCGACCGCTCCACCGAGCGGAAGCGTCCCAGCGGGAGCCCGAGGTCCAGGCTGGGCGCGGCCCCCTCGCCAAACTCGAGCACCCTGCTCCGGTCCTCGTGCGGCACGCCGAGGATCTCCGCGATCACGGTCACCGGGAGCAGCGCGCAGTAGCGCTCCACGAGGTCGACCGTGCCGCGCGCGTCCGGCGCGAGGTCGTCGAGCAGCTGGTCGGCGATGGTCTGGGTGCGCTCCTGGAGGGCCCGGACCGCCTTGACGGAGAACACCCGCGTGACGAGCTTGCGATAGCGGGTGTGCTCCGGTGGCTCGACGGCGAGCAGTGACGGTGGCGTCAGGGGTCCGATGGGAGTGCTGCGATCGGCCCAGCGTTGGACGGGGCCCAGTGGACCGCCGGCGCCGAAGTCGATCCCAGCGCGCACGTCGGGACTTCCGAGCACCTCCTTCACGGTCGAGTGCGTCGCGGTGACGTAGGAGAACGCGCCCTTGTGCAGCCTGCCCTTCGACCGCACCTCGTCGAACAGGTCGAGCGGCAGACCGCCGTCGACCGGCGCGCCGGCTCCTCCGGCCGTGGCCAGGATGAGGCGCGCCTGGAGATCGCCGCGCCGCGCCCCCGCTCGGATGCCGACGCTGGGCAGCGCGTGGTTGAGGCCCCAGCGCGTCAGTGACGCCGCCTCGTCGATGATCTGCACAGCGGACCTCCGTCGCTCGTTGCTCCCAGTCTGACCCACGTGGCGCCCTCCCGCGTACTTCCTTCTCGCCAGGATGCGCAGCTTCCAGCACCAACTACATTGGTAGATGACTTCACAGTGAAGTCAACTGGTCACGATCGGAGAGAACATGGTGAGCTCCTCTGCCCGCCGTCCACGCGTGCTGGTGACGGGCTCGTCCGTCGCCGGCCCGACGGCCGCCTGGGCCCTCGACCGGTCCGGCTTCGACGTCGTGCTCCTGGAGCGCTCCGCCGTGCCGCGGGAGACGGGCCAGAACATCGACATCCGCGGCCTGGGGCGTGACGTCCTCCGCCAGCTCGGCGTCGAGGAGCAGGTCATGGCGTCCCTGACCGGGGAGGAGGGCACCCGCTTCGTCAACGGCAGCGGACGTCCGCGCGCGGTGTTCCCCAAGGTCGAGGGCGAGGACGGGCCCACGGCCGAGGTGGAGATCCTGCGCGGGCAGCTGGCGCAGATCCTGGTCGGGATCGTGCCGGACCGCGTCGACCAGCGGTTCGGGGACTTCGTCGTCGGCGTGGAGCAGGACGATGACGGCGTCGACGTCACCTTCGACTCGGGCCTGCAGGAGCGCTTCGACCTCGTGATCGTGGGGGAGGGACGCGGCTCCCGGACTCGCCGGCTGGTCTTCGAGGACGCGTCGCGGCGCCGCGATCACGGGGTGACCATCACGTACGGCACGATCGACCGCAGCCCGGACGACGGCGGCACCTGGGACTGGTACACCGCTGCCGGCGGCCGGGTGGCCTCGATCCGTCCCGACAACGTCGGCACGATGCGGGCGAGCCTGTCGTTCCGATCCGATGATCGTGACTTCGAGTCGCTCCCCGTCGCCGAGCAGCTCGCCGCCCTGCGACTCCGCTTCGGCGGTGCAGGCTGGCAGACCGAGCGGATCCTGGCCGGCTTCGAGGCGCACCCCGAGGAGTTCTACACCCAGCGGATGGAGCAGGTCATCGTCACGCCGTGGGCGAAGGGCCGGGTGGCGCTGGTGGGCGACGCGGCCTGGGGCTCGGGGCCGACCGGCATGGGCACGACGCTCGCGCTCGTCGGTGCGTGGGTGCTGGCCGGTGAGCTCGCTCGTGACCTCGACGGGGGCGTCATCGAGCCCGCGGCGGCGTTCCGCCGGTACGAGGACCTCCTGCGGACCTACGTCGACAGTGCCCAAGGCCTGCCGCCGGGAGGCGCCAAGCTCCTGCACCCGCGGTCCGGTCTCGGCGCGAGCGCACTGCGTGCCGTGCAGGGTGTGGCTGCGCTGAAGCCGCTGCGCAGCTTCGCGCAGAAGCACCTGCTGACGAGCGAGAAGGGTGAACCCGTGCTTCCGGACTACCCGACGCTCGTGCACTGAGGCTCCGATGGCGACCGCTACCGTGGGCCGATCGGCCGCATCGCCGGCCGAGGGTCAGGCAGAGAGGGGCAGGTCCGTGGACGCGCTGCGCGCTGAGGTGCTGGAGTCCCTGCGCCGCTACGTCGACAGCTACCAGGCCTCCGTGATCGAGTTCGCGCGTCACATGGGTCTCCCGCTGACCGACGGCAACGCGCTCGGCGAGGTCCTGTGGGCCGAGCGCGCCGGGGCACCTCTGTCTCCCTCGGCGCTCGCGAGCCGGATCGCCATCACGTCCGGTGCGACCAACGCGCTGGTCAACCGCCTCGAGGCCAAGGGCCTGGTCGCCCGCTCGCGCGAGCACGACGACCGCCGCGTCGTCACGCTCCGGGCGACCGAGGCGGCGCGCGCCACGGCCGAGCCCTTCCTGTCCGAGTCGGCAGGGCGTCTCACCGCCTCGCTCGCTACCTACGACGACGCCGACCTCGTGCTGGTGCGCGACTTCATCGACCGATTCGCGGCGGTTCTGCCGCGCGGGTAGCGAGTACTCCTCGCCCTGAGTACCTGGGCGCTCTTCGCGGTCATGACGCCGGCCAGCCTCACGCTGGCGGGCTCGTGCGGGACTAGGGGCGCTTCCTGCCGCGGCCTGCTCGGAAGCCCGGTGTGAGCAGGAAGAGCACGCCTGCCACGGCCAGCAAGGCGGCCGGAACCCAGGTGCCGGTGGCGGCGTTGACGGCAGCAGCGGCGAGCATCAGCACTCCGGCGACGAGCCAGATCCTCTTGTCATCCATGCGTGGACGCTACGTCGCTCGGCGCCGTGACGCTCGTCGAGCGCCCGTCACGGATTGACGAACGTGCCCGCGACCGCGGAGGCCGACCAGCTGACGGCGGCCTGAGCTCGACCGGCAGGTTCATGCGCTCGATGAAACAATGGTGCGGCGAGCTCGAGCGCCCGGGTCGTGAAGGCGACGCGTGGGCGGGAGCTGCAGGGTGACGGAGATGCTGGACAGCGGGACGGCAGCGGGCCTGGCTCGTGCAGAGCTGAGGACAGTCCTGGGAGATGCTCCGGTCGCGGTGCTCGTGGTCGACCTGGCTACCAGCGAGGTCGTGCACGCCAACGACGTGGCCGTTCAGCTGGCACCGGATGCCGAGCTCCCGGCGCGTCTGGATGCGTGGGGTCGTTCTGCCGGACTGCAGGACCCGTCCGGTGTCGAGCTCGAGGACACCCACCATCCGCTGAGCCGACTCCTTCGCGCCGAGGGCGTACCTGGCCAGCCCGTCACGGCGCTGCGACGCAGCGAGATGGGCGAGTCCCGTGAGCCGCTCTGGATGATCGGCATCCCGATGGCGGGCGCGCCGATGCTGGACTCCCACGCCCTGGTCGTCCTGCTGTCGGTCGTCGAGGAGGAGGCTGCTGCGGCGGCCGAGGCCATCGTCCACCAGGAGGCGCAGCTCCGTCAGCGGGCCGTCCTGGCGACCGGACTGTCGTTCACCGTCGCGGATGCGCGCGAGCCCGACTGTCCGCTGGTCTGGGTCAACCCGGCGTTCACCGCCTCCACGGGCTACGCGTTCGACGAGGCCGTGGGCCGGAACTGCCGCTTCCTCCAGGGCGAGGGCACCGACCGGGCAGAAATCGCTCGGATCCGCGCGGCCATCGACGCCCGTGAGGCGGTCGTCGCGACCGTGCTGAACTACCGCAAGGACGGCCTCGCGTTCTGGAACCAGGTCACCATCACGCCGATCGCCGACGCCGACGGGGTCGTGACCCACTTCGTGGGTGTCCAGACCGACGTCAGCGGACGGATCTTCGCCGACCGCGAGCGCGACCGTGCGCTCCACGCGGAGCAAGCAGCGCGAGCGGAGGCCGAGTCCGCCCAGGCGCGGCTGACCCTCCTGGCCGAGGCGACCGAGGCCGTCGCGGACGAGCTCGAGGAGGCCGGCGCGCGGGAGCGGCTCCTGGCCCTCATCGTCCCGGACCTGGCCGACTCCGCTGCCCTGTTCCAGCTCGACTCCCAGGGCAACGTGACCGATCACCTGGCGCGGCACCGCGACAGCGCGATGGCCGAGGAGACCGATCGCCTCGCCGGCGAGATCCGCGACCTGACCCCTCCGGGCGGCCTCCTCCGAGCGCTGCTGGGGGACGAGTCGATCCGCCTCGTCAGTGACGTCGGCTCGGACGCGGCGCGCGAGGTGGCGCAGGGGTTCGTCACCGATCCTCGCTACCTCGACCGCTTCGAGGCCACGCTCCGGGTCGACTCGTCGATGATCGTCGGCCTCCCGGGTCGCGACTCGATCCGGGACGTGCTCGTGCTGAACCGCACCGCCGACCGCCCGTCGTTCACGACCGACGACGCCACCCTCGCGAGAGAGCTGGGCCGCCGGACGGGCCTCATCCTGGAGAACCTGCGTCTCTACGTCACGCAGTCGCGCATCGCCCAGACCCTGCAGCGCAGCCTGCTGCCGATCCTGCCCGAGCTCGACTGGCTCGACGTCGACGCGCGCTACCTCGCGAGCTCGGACGACGCGGAGGTCGGCGGCGACTTCTACGACCTCTTCGAGTACCCGGACGGCGGGATCGGCGTCGCCGTGGGCGACGTGGAGGGCCACGACATCTACGCCGCCGCCGCGATGGGCCAGCTGAAGGGCCTGCTCCGGGCGACCGCGCTGACGCAGCGCGCGATGCCTGCGGCGATCCTGGAGCAGGTCGATCAGTTGGTCTCCCACCGCCCCTCGGGTGGTGTGCCGCCGGAGAGCACCTCGCGCCTTGCCGGCTCCAGGGGAGCGTCGGAGCGCCGGGAGCCTGACCGCCTCGCGACCTTGTCGTTCGCCCACCTGGAACCGCCGCGCAGGTCGGCGATCCGCCTGGGTCGACCCTCGTCGCGCGCCTCGAGCGCGACCTCCTTCCGCGTCGACTCCGAGGGTGGCGTCGCCGACGAGCCGTTGACCGTGCAGCCGGCGATGTCCCGCGTGGGTCTGGGCGACGCTGCCGTGGAGGTCCTGGGGGAGCAGCGACGTCGAGGCCCCACCTGGACCCTCACGCTGTCCTCGGCGGGCCATCCGCCGCCCCTGACCCGGCTCCCCGACGGGGAGGTCGTGTTCCTCGACCCGCCGTTCGCGCAGGGTCCGTTGCTCGGGCTCGGGATGACGCGGCGTCGCCACGACGCGACGTTCCTCCTGCCGGCCGGCTCGATCGTGCTGTTCTACACCGACGGCCTCATCGAGCGCCGCGCCGACCGCAGCGACGAGGCCGAGCAGCGACTCATCAGGGCCGCCGCCGGAGCGCCGGAGGGCCTGGGCGCGTTCGTCGACCACATCCTGGCCGAGCTGGTCGACACCCACCCCGGCGATGCCGCGCACGACGACGTGGTGGTCGTCGCGCTCTGCCTCCACGAGGAGAAGGTCGAACCCGGAGTCGAGACGGAGCCTGGCACCGCCGGTTCGTGAGGTCGGCTCGCCAGAGGCCGAGAGGTCGCGGTCGGGAGCGTCAGGCTGCCGAGATGGGGATCGCGCTGTGGAGTCGCTCCTGGGAGCACTCCTCGCGGCGTGACCGCTCGACGGTCTCGCCGTCCTCGCGCTCGGCGACCTGGACCCGCACCACGAGCGATGCCGAACAGGTCGGGCAGAGCGCCTCACTCGGCTCGAAGCGGTACGAGATCCTCATCATGGCAGCACGATAGATCCGGTTCTGGACGTCCGCACTCCGGCAGCCGGGCCACACCTCCGACGGTGAGCCCGGCGCCAGAGCCGCCGAAGCGGGACCTCGACGACGCGGTCACCGACCGTCGCGGACTCCGGGCGATCACGCGCGCCGACGTCGTCATCGCAGGGTGGTGGTGACGATCAGGACGGCGGCGAACTGGGCGGCGAAGGCGAGCACGGTGCACGTGTGGAAGACCTCGTGGAAGCCGAAGGTGGCGGGAGCGGGGTTCGGACGGCGCGTTGCGTAGACGATGCCGCCGACGGTGTAGATCACCCCACCCCCGGCGGTCAGCGCGATCGCGGCGTAGTTCACGTCCGTCGGGAAGCGCGATGCTCCGTCCAGGAGTGCGGGGACGAACGGCAGGGCGAGCCATCCGAGCGCGATGTAGAGCACGGGGAAGACCCACCGGGGCGCGGTCACCCACGTCAGCCGGAGGACCACGCTGACCCCGGCCAGGAGCCAGACGGTGGCGAGGAGCCAGAACCGCGCCCCGCCGGTCAGGTAGAGGATGGCGAACGGTGTGTAGGTGCCGGCGATGAGGACATAGATGTTGGCGTGGTCGAACCGGCGCCAGAACGCCCAGGTCCGGATCTCCCAGGTGCCGAGGTGGTACGTCGCCGAGACGGAGAACAGCAGGAGGGCGCTGGCGACGTAGATCGACGATCCCCAGCGGGTCTCGGACGTCGGCGACGCCACGACGAGGACGACGGACGCGACGGCCAGGAGTGGCAGGAACCCGCCGTGGACCCACCCGCGGAGCCGCGGCTTGGTCTCGGCGATCTTGTCGGCCATCCCGCGCGGCACCCTGGCCGGCGCACCATCCGAAGCGGGCACGGTCTGCACCTCGTCTCTGGCAACCGACGTGGCGACCACGCACAGTCAACCGCGAACGCGGGCGGTCGACCAGGGTTCAGGGCAACCGATCAGCTGCGGGCCGGTCGATCTCGTGCGACGTGACGCCGCGCGATGGGGAGTCCGGCGCGGCCGAGCGCAGCCCAGACCTTGCCGAGGAGCAGCTTGACGACCTTGAGGACGAGGCGGGGCAGGAAGCCGAGCAGCTTCCACACGGCCCAGCCGATCGCCGCGAACACGTTCTTGCGGGCCTTCTTGGTCGGGGGGTTCTTCTTCGCCATGGTGATCGTGCTCCTCGGGATCGTGGGGGTGGGGACGTCGTCGTCGGCGACACCCGGAGGTGCCGCCGACGACAGCGGGACTACTTCTTGAAGACGTCCTTGACGTTCTCGCCGGCCTTCTTGAGGGAGGCCTTGCCCTGGTCCTTCTTGCCCTCGGCCTCGAGGTCCTTGTTGTCGGTGGCGTCACCGACGACCTCCTTCGCCTTGCCGACGAGGTCCTCGGCCGCGTTCTTCGCCTTGTCTGCGATGCCCATGACGTTCTCCTTCTGTGTGGCGGGTGTGAGTGGTGCCGCCCGGCCGGTGCCGGGACGAGTGGGGAGGCGCTGCGCGCCGGGGTGGGTCAGAGTGCTCGGGGCACGCCGCGGCCGCGGAGCGCGACCTTGAGGTGGAGGCTGCACCGCAGGTCGGGGCGCTCCAGCACGCTCAGCAGCTGGCTCGAGACCTCGTCGGCGCGTCGCGACAGCAGCGCGAGGTCGGAGTCGGGCTCGATCGTGGCGTCGATGCGGGCCACGAGCTGACCGCGGTCACGGACCACCGAGCCCTTCGCGCTGCGAACTCCGAGCGTGTCCGCGTAGGCGTCGGCGGCGGCACCGGCGACCTTCTGGGCGCTCGCGTCCAGGCGGCCGGTGGTGTCGCTGGCGCCGAGGCGCAGTCGCGAGACCTTGTTGGGGGTGACGTGGGCGGCGATCCACCGCAGCGCGACGAGCGCGAGGAGGACGCCGACGACGGCGGCGGTCCAGGCGAACCAGTCCTGCGCGACGAGGTCGGACGCCGCCGTCGTGTCACTGGTCGTCGGGAGCTCGGTGCCGTCGATCGGGCGACCGGTCCACCACCAGATGGCGGCAGCGCCACCGGCGATGAACAGCAGAGCCAGCACGAACGTCGTGAAGCGGTCGATGAGGAGTGTCTTGCGCGTGGTCATGGCGGTCCTCAGATGTCGTCGTGGCGGACGGTGATGGTGACGGCGGGCTGGCGCTCGAGGGCGTCGCGGACCGACGTCAGTCGCTGATCGATCTCGGCCTTGGTCTCGGCGTCGCGGTCTGCGGTGGCCACGGAGGTCGCGACGACCTTGATCCGTCGCCGGGTGACATTCACGTCGACGTCGGTGACGGCGTCGGTGCCCTCGACCGCGGACTCGACGATGCGACGCAGGTCCTGGCGGCGCAGGTGCGCGCCGGTCGCGGTGGCCAGCGGGATCCCCTTGCGCGGGCGCGGCTTGAGCGCGATCGGCAGGAGCAGCAGGCCCACCGCGGCCAGGGCGATGCCCACGGCCAGGACGGCCGGGCTGTCGCCGCGCAGACCGTCGGTCGACTCCAGTGCGGAGACCAGCCACGAGGTGCCGGTGATCGCGTTCGTCAGGACCAGGAGGTGCTGGACGGCGACGGCTCCGAGGCAGATCAGCGCCAGGGCGAAGAGCTGGGCGACCAGGGGCGAGGCGCCCGTGCCCACGGGTGCCTTTGCGGCGCGCAGGGGATCGCCCGGCGGTGTCGCCGCCGTGGCGGAGGTGGGGGTCGTGGTCATCTCGGATCCTTGTCGTTCTCAGGGGTTCGCCGCCGCAGCGGCGAGGGATGGGGTGAGTCAGACGACGCGACGTGCCGCGGTGTCGACGTGCACGACGTCGGCCACGGTCACGTCGACCCGGCTGACCGTGGTGCCGGTCAGGTCGACGACCCGCGAGGTCACGTGGTCGCGGACCTGGGCGGCCACGCGCGACAACGGCGTGGGCCAGGTGGCGGCGACCTCGACCGTGATGCGGGTCGTTCCGCCGGCGACGACGGCGTCGGCGTGGGGGAGGCCCTTGCGGACGAGCTTGGTCCACCCCGTGCGGGTGTCGATGACGGCCTCGACCTCGGCAGCGGCGATCGAGGCGACGCGGGTCACGACCCGGTCGGCGATCGTCGTGCGTCCGCGCTCGGCCGCCGGTGCCAGGTCAGCCACGGCGGCGACCGACGAGGGCGGAGAGGTCGACCTCGCCGTCGACGTGTCCGCCGACGAGGTATCCCGCGGTGCCGAGCACGAGGGCCACGAGGAACCCGGTGAAGCCGCCCACGGCAATGGCGATGGCGAGCAGCAGGCCTGCGATGAGGCCGACGGTGGAGGTGGTCATGGTGGTGCTCCTTGGTGAGGGTGGATCTAGAGGTCGAAGTAGCGGCGGCGGCCGGGCCAGCCTCGGGGGATCCGGGCTCGCACGGCCCGTACGGCGTGACTGAAGCGGCGGCGGCCGGGCCGTCCGACGGCGGGGTTCGCGTCCTGCTCCCAGCGTCGGTAGAACTGGTCGTTGTCACGCAGCTCCTGCTGCAGGACGGCCGGGTCGCCACCACGGTCGGGGTGGTGCAGCCGCACGATCGTGCGGCGGTCGCGCCGCCACCGCTCGCGCAGCTCCGCCGAGGCGGGTCCCGGGTAGGTCTCCTGCTGGCCCATGGCCGTCACTGCCCGTCGGGCCGCGCGGGGACGACGTCCTCCACGAAGACCTGCACCGGGCTCTGCACCAGTGGGGCGACGGCGGCGACCACGTCGGCGGCCAAGGCCGGGATCGCTGATCCCATCTCGACGGCCACGTGGACCTCCGTCACCTCGTCGGTGATGCGGATGCCGGCGACCCGCCGCCCGGGGAGGTACGTCCCGACCTCCCCGAACGAGCCGGCGTGGAGACCGTCGACGCCTGGCACGGAGAGTGCTGCGGCGGCAACCTGGTCGGCCAGCTCGTCGGGGCGGTCAGTGGGGTGAGCCATGGTCACTGGACCCGCGACTCACCGTCGTCGGAGTCGTCCTCGGACGGCACGTGCACGTCCTGCACGTCGATGTTGACCTCGACGACGCTCAGGCCGACCATGCGCTCGACGGAGTTGATGACGTTGGTGCGGATGCCGGCGGCGAGGTCGGTGATCGACACGCCGAACTCGGCGACGAGCTGGATGTCGATCGCGGCCTCCTTCTCGCCGACCTCGACCGAGATGCCCTGACCGTGGTTGGTCGAGCTGCCGGGGATGCGCTCACGCAGGGCGCCGACGGCGCGGGCGGCGCCGCCACCCAGGCTGTGGACGCCGGTGACCTCGCGGGTCGCGATGCCGGCGATCTTCGACACGACGGTGTCGGCGATCGTGGTGCGGCCCTGGGCGCTCTCGAGGGCGCCACCGGTGGCCGGGGTCTTGACGACGGTCTTCTCGCTCACGTTGATCATTCCTGTTCACGCTCGTGCTGCTGTTTCATCGGACAGGAGTGAGACGGGGCGGGCTCCCGAATCGTCACGCACCTGTGACGCAGATCACTCGACGAGCGCTCGGGCACACCTGCTGTCACGCTGGTTTACACGTCCGTCACACGAGTTCCGCACGAGCCCGTGTCCGCCCGAGGAGTCGAGCTGAGCGCTGTCCCGTCGTCCGACACGCCTCCGGGCGACGCCTCCGACCTCGCGCTGGCTCGGCGAGCGGGCCTGGGCGATCGAGCCGCGTTCGAGGAGCTGTTCGCGCGACTCTTCCCGGGCACCCTCAGGTACGCGACGCACCTGCTCGACGGTGACGCGCGGGCGGCCGAGGACGTCGTGCAGGAGGCCTGGGTCAAGGCCTGGCGAGCGCTGCCCGACTTCGCAGGCCGCTCGAAGGTCCAGACCTGGCTCTTCACGATCGTGCAGCGCGAGACCTACGACCGGCGGCGACGTCGTCGCCCGCTCGCGGTCGACGACGCGATCCTCGAGCCGATCGCGCAGCGTGAGCGTGCGCAGAACCGGCTCGCGACCAGCTCCCGCAACGATCCGGAGCGCGAGGTCCTGCAGCGCGAGCTGTGGGAGACGTTGACGATGGCGCTGAGTGAACTACCGTGGACGCAACGGTCGGCCTGGATGTTGCGCGAGCTCGAGGACCTCTCGTACGCGGAGATCGCCGAAGTTCTCGACACGACCCCGACCGTGGTGCGCGGCCAGCTGCACCGCGCCCGACGCACGTTGGCGATCAGGATGGAGCAGTGGCGATGAGCGAGCTCGAGGAGGTTCCCGAGGGTCTCGACCTCTCCCACGGGGAGGCCGAGCTCGCGGCTGCCGCGCGTCAGCTGCGCGCCGTGCCGGCGAGCCCGCGGGTCGTCGAGATCGCCGACCGGGTCCTGCAACGAGCCCTGGCGGCGCCGCGCCGGTCGGTCATGATCCGGGCCCACGCCCCCCTCGACCACCTGCGTGTCTCGTCGATCGCGATCACGGCGATCGTCCGCGAGCGCCTCGACGAGAGCCTGGTCGGCGCGGCCGTGCGCGGCGTCGTCCTCGACGTCGACCGCGACGGTCGTCTCGAGGCCGTCACGGTGAACCTGGTCGTGCAGTACGGAGTCGTGATCGCGGACGTCGGTGAGCAGGCGCGCGACCTCGCTCGGACGGTCCTGGAGGACGTGCTCGGCCGGCCGACCGCCGGCAGCGAGGTGCCGGTCACGATCGGCCACGCCCACGTCTCGGACGTCACGATCGGCGACCCGCACGCCGTGGACCCGGCCGACGAGGCGCCGTAGGCGGCCGACAGCGCAGGCATCCTCGGGGTGTCGAGGCTGGATCTGAAGATCTGGCCAGAAGCTCCGTCACGATCGCGCAGCGGCTGCGTCTCCCTGGACGTGCAGCACGAGAACACTCCAGCAACGTCCGACCGACATCAGGGCGACCTCGAGGTCGACGTGAAGGTCACGATCATCGTCGCCACCCGTGACGGCGGGATGGTGCAGGTCTCGCGCGCGGGGCTCGACGCCGACCTCGTGCTGGGCGAGGCGACCGGGGAGATCCGCCGCATCCTCGGTGCGCGCGACCAGAAGAAGGCCACGGGCGTCGAGGAGACATGAGTCGGACCGCCCAGGCAGGGTGAGTGGCGGGGTCGCTCGGCCTCGTTCTTCGTGTCGAGCGCACAAAGCGGGGCAGGCAACTCAGGTCGACCGACTATGGCCCAGGTCACACCGCAGGAATACCGTCGGACTGCACCGATCGACGACTCCTGACGGAAGGCCGCCACCATGGGACTCATCAAGCCTGCCCTGCCGGAGGTCGACTTCGAGCAGTGGTCGCGCAAGCCCCACGCGCAGCGGCTCCGCCCGCTGATCGAGCACTGGGTCGAGAACGGCTTCGGTGCACCCAAGGCCGTCTACCTGCTGTACGCGATCAAGTGCGGGCTGTACGTGCTCGGGGCTGCGCTGGTCATCTCCGCCACCCCCGGCATCGGCGGGCTCGGCGACATCGGCACCTGGTGGGACGAGCCGGTGGTCTACCAGAAGCTCGTCGTCTTCACCCTGCTCTACGAGGTCCTGGGGTTCGGCTGCGGATGGGGCCCGCTGACGTCGCGCTTCTGGCCTCCGCAGGGCGGCTTCCTCTACTGGCTGCGTCCGAACACGATCCGGCTCGCGCCCTGGCCGGACAAGGTGCCGCTAACTCGCGGCACCAACCGCACGCTCCTCGACGTCGCGTTGTACGTCGGCGTGATCGCGTCGGCGGTCTGGCTGCTCACGCGCCCGGCCGACGGTGTCGCGGTGACGCTCGAGGGCGACCTCGGGGTGCTCGACCCGGTCGCCGCGCTGCCGCTCATCGCCTTCCTCGGCGTGCTGGGCCTGCGCGACAAGGCGATCTTCCTGGCCGCTCGCGGCGAGCAGTACTGGGTGACGTTGTTCCTGTTCTTCTTGCCCTTCATCGACATGATGATCGGCTTCCAGCTCGTCATGCTGGCCCTGTGGTGGGGCGCGGCGACCTCGAAGGTCAACCACCACTTCCCGTACGTCGTCGCGATCATGGAGAGCAACAACCCGTTCAACCCGAAGTGGTTCAAGCGCAAGCTCTACCGGGACGCGCCCACGGACCTGCGGCCGTCGTGGATCCCCACGACCCTGGCCCACGTCGGCACGGCCACGGAGTACCTCGTGCCGCTGTACCTGGTCTTCTTCGCCGACGGCGGCACGCTGACCTGGGTCGCCATCACCTACATGGCGCTGTTCCACCTGCACATCCTCTCGACCGTGCCGATGGGCGTGCCGCTGGAGTGGAACCTGTTCTTCCTGTTCTCGCTGTTCTACCTGTTCGGCGCCCACAGCGACATCAGCGTCTGGGACATGACGACCCCGGCCACGCTGCTGGTGCTGGTCCCGCTGATCGGGCTGCCACTGCTGGGCAACCTCAATCCGCGGATCGTCTCGTTCCTGCCGGCGATGCGGTACTACGCGGGCAACTGGGCGACGAGCGCCTGGTTCTTCCACGGTGACGCCGAGGACCGCCTCGAGCGGCACCTGACCACGACCAGCCGCCTGCCCAAGCACCAGCTCGCGATGCTCTACGACGACGAGACCGTCGCGCTGATGGGCTCCAAGGTGCAGTCCTGGCGGTCGATGCACACGCACGGTCGGGCCCACAACGGCCTGACCCGGCGGGTCATCGGCGACGGTGAGGGATGGGCGATCCGCGACGGCGAGGTCGTCGCGGGACACGCGCTCGGCTGGAACTTCGGCGAGGGCCACCTGCACAACTGGCAGCTGCTCGCCGCGATCCAGGAGCGGTGCCAGTTCGAGGCCGGCGAGCTGCGGATCATGGTGCTGGAGTCGCAGCCGATCCACCGCAAGACCCAGCACTACGAGATCTGGGACGCCAAGCTCGGCCTGGTCGAGGAGGGTGACGTCCTCGTCGCCGACATGCTGACCCGGCAGCCCTGGCCGGACGAGTCCGAGGACTACCCGGTCTACAACGTCCGCACGCACGTGTCCCAGACCGGCGAGGCGGTGGGGCTCGCCTGACGAGCTCTAGCCGTCGCGGTCGCGCGGCCGCCGGGCCGCGGACCCGTCCCACCGCGCGGACACGGCTCGTCCGGCGACGGCGATCGCGACTCCGAGCGCTGCGCCGAGACTGTTGTAGAGCCAGTCGTTGGTCGAGCAGCTGCGCCCCAGCGCGGGGAGGCCGAGCTGGACGGTCTCGATCAGGACCGACGCGGCGCTGCCGACCGCAAGGGCGAGGAGTGGTCGGCGAGTCAGGATCGCGACGAGGCCGACCGGCGGTGCGAACAGCACGAGGTTGGCCATGAGCTCGACGCGCCCCAGCCGGGGTGCGGACCACTCGATCGCGCAGCGGTCGGCCGGGGACGCGCTGGTGGGCGAGAGCGTCAGCAGCAGCACCACGGCGACGGAGACGGCCAGGAGGAGCTGGGTCACTCGCCGGTGGGTCGCGAGCCAGGGCACGGCGAACGGAGCCCCGAGCACCAGGGCCGTCAGCGCTGCGGTGGTCAGCCACGGGTGCTCGATCAGGACTGTCGTGATCACCGCGACACGCTAGTCGATGCGGGTGCGACTAGCGCAGGAGCTCGAGCTGCGGCTCGGCCTTCACGCAGTCTTCACCAGGTCGTCGACCGGGGGTAGCCCACGCCGGGCGTCGTCCCTGAAGCATCGCGGGCATGATCACTCGCGACTCCCATCGCCGCTCCGCCCGGCTCATCACGCTCCTCGCCGCGACCCTGCTCCTGGTGCTCCTGCAGCCGGTCGCGTCGGCGCAGGCCGCCGCGACGACCGCGCGCGACCTGCTCGCCTCGCTGCCGACCGCGACCGAGGTCCGAACCGGCTACGACCGGAACCTCTTCAACCACTGGATCGACGCCAACGGCAACGGGTGCAACACCCGCGCCGAGGTGCTGATCGCCGAGTCCCAGACCGCCGTGACCCGCACCGGGACATGCACGATCACCGCAGGTCGGTGGTACTCGCCCTACGACCAGGCCACGTGGACCGCGCCGAGCGACGTGGACATCGACCACATGGTGCCGCTGGCCGAGGCGTGGGACTCCGGTGCCCGCAGCTGGACGGCGTCACGACGCACGGCCTTCGCCAACGACCTCGGCCTCGCGGAGTCCCTGATCGCGGTGACGGACTCGGTCAACCAGTCCAAGGGCGACCAGGACCCGGCCCAGTGGATGCCGTCGAACGGCGCCTACGCCTGCACCTACGTGACCGCCTGGATCATGGTGAAGTACCGCTGGAACCTGTCAGTCGACCAGGCCGAGCGCACCGCGCTGACCAGTCGGCTCAACAGTGGCGGCTGCGGTGACCGCACGATCGACTCACCGCCGCGCGCCTAGGTGTCATCGCGCGGCTGGCACGAGCTTCACGCCAGCGCGGTCACGATGACCGACTGCAGGTGGTCGTGGATGATCTCGAGCGGCACGCACGAGCGCGCGGCAACGCACTGGATCACGGCCCCCTCGACGCAGGCGACGGAGACGGTCCCGAGGCGGCGTGCCGCGTCGGGACCGGCGCCGTCCCGGACGAGCGCCGCAGTGATCTGTGACTCCCACTCGGTGAACGCGTGAGCCGCGAGCGCGGCGGCCTCCGGGTGCTGTGGGCGGCTGGTTGCCGCTGCGGCGACGGGGCAGCCGAGCTCGAAGTCCGACGACTCCAGCACGTGCTTCCAGTGCTCGACGAACGTCGCCAGCGCGGTGGCCGAGGGCTCCTGGCACGCCCTCTCGACGACCGCCGTGATCCAGTCCGCCGCCGTCTCGACAGCGGCGACGGTGATCTCCTTCGCGCCGCCCGGGAAGTGGGTGTAGAGCGAGCGCCGGGCGACGCCGCTGTCCTGGAGCACGTCGGCGACGGTCAGGCGTGACCACCCGTCGCGCTGTCCGAGCTTGATCGCGCTCAGCAGCAACCGGTCCTTCGCCTGCACGGCCACGAGGCCTCCTGTGATGTCGCACGCAGTGAGTAGACGGATCTGTCTCTTCTTCGTACGGTGACGACGACACGAGACGATTCAGTCTACTTTCGAGGAGATCCGCATGGCCAGCACCACCCCCGCGATCCATCGCCCACGAGAGGCCGACACGAACCGTCGGGTCTGTGTGATCGGCGCCGGATTCAGCGGTCTCGGCGTCGCCCAGGCGCTCCAGCGCGACGGCATGGCATTCGACCTGGTCGAGGCGACGGGCGCCGTCGGCGGGAACTGGAGCCACGGCGTCTACGACTCCTCGCACCTGATCAGCAGCAAGCGATCCACCGCCTACCGGGAGTACCCGATGCCGAGGGAGTGGGCGACCTTCGCGCCTCGGGAGAACATGCGGGAGTACTTCAACAGCTACGCCGACCACTTCGGCCTGCGGGACCACATCGAGTTCGACAAGGAGGTCGCCCGCCTCGAGCCGCTGGGTGTCGAGGGCGGTGACGGATGGACCGTCGACTTCGTCGACGGCGAGAGCCGCACGTACGACGCGGTCGTGGTGGCCAACGGCCACGACTGGTCGCCCCACGTGCCGACGTACCCAGGAACCTTCACCGGGGAGCAGCTGCACTCCAAGCAGTACTTCCGACCCGGTGACGTGAAGGGTGAGCGAGTTCTCGTGGTGGGGGCGGGGAACTCGGCCGTCGACATCGCGGTCGAGCTGTCCGCCACCCGTCAGGTGGACACCTCGATGCGGCGGACCTACTGGTTCCTGCCCAAGACCATCGGCGGCATTCCGACCGCTGAGCTCGACCGGTGGTACATCCCGGAGTGGTTGCAGCGCCCCATGATGAAGCTCGCGCTGCGGATTCACCCCGGTCCGATGAGCAGGTACGGTCTCCCGGCGCCGAAGCACGACATGTTCGCCACCTCGCCGACCGTCAACGAGACGTTCCTGGCCGCGCTGAGTCACGGTGACCTCCGGTACCGACCCGGCATCGAGCGTCTCGACGGCGACACCGTCCACTTCGCCGACGGCACCTCCGGCCAGTACGACACGATCGTCTGGGGGACGGGCTTCCACGTCGACTTCCCGTTCCTCGACGAGAAGTACGTGCCTCGTGGCGACGACGGCAAGCCCGTCCTCGCTGCTCGCATGGTGCCGGCGAACGACCTGCGCAACCTCTACATGTTCGGGGTCATCTTCCCTCGTACCGGTGGAGGGCCCCTGATCAGTCGCGCGGGTCCGGTGCTGGCCGGTGCCATCCGCTGGCAGTGGATGGTCGACTACCCCATCTCACGCAAGGTGGGCATCATCCAGAAACCCACCTCGCAGATGACCATCGGTGCAGGTCACCTGACCAGGCGGCTCTGGATCGGTCGCAGGTACGTCGCCCTGCGCCTCCGGCTGGCCCGCTTCCGCAGACCTCGTCGGTCCGCGTAGCCCGCGGATCACGACTCCCGCGGCTCGCGGCGGGGCCAGGTCCAGGCCGAGCGCGCGACGAACGCCAGGAGCAGCAGCTCCACGGCGATCGAGAAGCCGTAGAAGTAGGCGTAGGACCACGGCTCCCCGTCCGCGTTGAACACCGTCACCGGGACGTAGAGCGCGGCGACGACGAGGTTGACGACGCGATTGACGCGGGCGGGCAGGGTCGCCGAGAGCACGATCATCAGGATCGGCACCGCCATGAGCGTCAACGCCAGGCCGACGAACAGCGGGCCCGTCTCGAAGTCGTGGACGATGCCGGCCAGGAGGTCGTCGAGGACGCCCGGCTTGTAGAGGGCGAGGTAGTCGACGTAGAGGTAGAGGAACATGAAGCTGGTCCAGGCGGCGGCGAGCTTGGCCTGCACGGGCAGGCGCACGTCGTGCAGCGGGGCGTGCGGTCGGGGGGTGTTCATGGCAGTGCTCCTTGGCGTGGTGGGGGGAGGTGCCTCCAACCTCGCGGAGGCGCGACGCCGACACATCAGCCCGCGAGCCTGATCCGACCTGCCCGTTGGTGCAGCGAAGGTCCTGTACTTTCGGCGGATACGCCGGGGGTGCGGGGTCCCTACGCTGAGCGGATGGTCCCCGACGCGCTCCGCTCGCTGTGGGCCGAGCCGCGCCCCGCGGGCGCCCCGGCCCGGGATCAGCGGGACTGGGCGCTGGTCGCCGCGCTGGTCGTCTGGTCCGTGCTGGAGGCGGTGCTGCGCTCGAACCTGGCGCCGTGGCCGCTGCTGCTGGTCTCCGTGCTCGCGGTCCTCGGCCCGCTGCCGTGGCGGCACACGCACCCGCTCGTCGCGGTGGTGGTCGCCTTCGGCACGGTGACCGTCGTCGACACGGTCCGGATCCTCGTCGAGTCCGAGGGTGCTCTGCTGAACAGCATGGCGGCGACCCTGGTCCTGGCCTACGCCCTGCTCCGGTGGAGCTCGGGCCGCGAGGCCGCGGCCGGCCTCGCGGCCATCCTGGTCTGGTTGCCCGTCACGACCGTCGCCGACCCCACGAACCTGGCGGACACCCTCGGCGCCTACGGCTTCTTCCTGTTCGCCGCGGCCCTCGGCGTCGCGATGAGGTTCCGGGCGAAGATCCGCGTCCGCGACCTCGAGCAGGCGAGGGCGCTCGAGCGCGAACAGCTCGCGCGCGAGCTCCACGACACCGTGGCCCACCACGTCTCGGGGATCGCCATCCAGGCCCAGGCAGGACGGGCCGTCGCCGCGACCCAGCCCGAGCGCGCGGCCGAGGTCTTGAGCGTCATCGAGGACGCGGCGACCCGCACCCTGGCGGAGATGCGCGCGATCGTCGGCGTGCTCCGCGCCTCGGAGGAGACCGACTTCGCGCCCCAGCCAGGCCTGGCCGAGGTCGGGCAGCTCGGCACCGACGACCGGGCGCACCCTCGCGTGACGGTGACCCTCGACGGCGAGCTCGACGACCTCAGCCCGGCCGTCGGCGTCGCGATCTACCGCCTGGCGCAGGAGTCCGTCACCAACGCGCGGCGGCACGCCCGCCACGCGACCGAGGTGACGGTCGCGGTCACGGGCGACGCCGACCAGGTCCGACTGACGATCGACGACGACGGCTCCGCCTCCGGTGGCAAGGCCCCGGCCGGTTTCGGCCTGGTCGGCATGCGGGAACGCGCCTCCCTGCTCGGCGGCACGTTCCACGCAGGCCCCGCAGCCGAGCGGGGCTGGCGGGTCGAGGCGGTCCTGCCCCGGGCGGGGGCGCCGCGATGAGCATCAAGGTCCTCGTCGCCGACGACCAGCCCATCGTGCGCACCGGGCTGACGATGCTGCTCGACGCCCAGCCCGACCTCGAGGTGGTCGGCGCGGCGGCCGACGGCCAGGAGGCCGTCCGCCTCGCGCACGAGCTCCGCCCAGACGTCGGCCTGTTCGACATCCGCATGCCGCTCATGGACGGCATCGAGGCCACCCGCCGCCTCGCCGGTCCGGACGTCGCCGACCCGCTGCCGATCGTGGTCATCACGACCTTCGACCTCGACGAGTACGTCCACGGGGCGCTCAAGGCTGGCGCCCGCGGATTCCTCCTGAAGGACGCCGGACCCGCGCTGCTGACCCAGGCCATCCACGCCGCCGCCGAGGGCGACGCCCTCATCGCGCCGAGCGTGACGGTCCGGCTGCTGGCAGCGTTCGCGCACGCCGAGGCCTCCTCGCCGCGACAGCCGATCGAACCGCTCACCGCCCGCGAGGAGGAGGTCCTCGTGCCGGTGGCCCGCGGCCGCACCAACGGCGAGATCGCCAGCGAGCTCTACATCACCCAAAGCACCGTCAAGGCCCACCTCGCGAGCCTCATGCGCAAGCTCGGCGCCCGGAACCGCGTGGAGGTCGCGATGTGGGCGCACGAGACCGGGCGGGTCTGACGGGCTACCGGGGTTGCGGGAGCCCGAGCAGGGCCGAGACCGCCAGCTGCTCGAGCAGCGCCGCCATCTCCTGCGTCCCGAGCCGAGCGCTGTGGGGGGTGGAGTTGATCAGTCCGAAGACGGCGTGTGCGGCGGACCGCGTGTGGTCCTCGTCGGTACCGGTCGCGGAGCGGATGACCCGGACCCACAGCTCGACGTACTGACGCTGCAGGCGTCGGACCGTGCGGCGGTCGTCCTGCCCCAGGCTCTCCAGGTCGCGGAACTGCACGCTGATCAGGGCCGGTCGGGTGAGCGCGAACTCGACGTGCCAGCGCACCAGGGCGAGCAGCTCGGCGCGGGGGCCGTCCGGCGACGCGGCCTCGGCCCGGCGCAGGCCCTCGGCGAGCAGGAGCTCGGAGATCTCGACCAGCATCGTGCCGAGCAGGGCCTCCTTGCTCGCGAAGTGCTTGTACAGCGCGGGGCCCGAGGTGCCGACGGCCTCGCCGATCTCGTGCATCGAGACGCCGTGGAAGCCCCGTTCGGCGAACAGGCCGGCGGCGACCTCGACGATCTGGCGGCG
>NZ_BAAAME010000005.1:391859-446262 GCF_039529015.1 Aeromicrobium alkaliterrae | reverse complement strand
CCCGCCGACCTCGCGCGGGCGGGTCGGAGGGGTCATGACGCCTCCTCGCTGGGGGGTGCACCCTGTTGCCAGGGTGGTTAATGATCGTTAACCTTACCAGTGGTTAACCACCATTAACCAGATCGTCGCCGCCGACCACGGGAGCCCCCATGCTGAACCTCAGCCCCGAGCACGAGGCCTTCCGGTCCTCCGTGCGCGACTTCGCCGCGAAGGAGATCGCGCCACACGTCGCCCAGTGGGACCGCGACCACCACTTCCCGGTCGAGGTCGTGCAGACGATGGGCGACCTGGGCCTCATGGGTCTCACGTCCCCCGAGGAGCTGGGCGGTGCCGGTGATGACGGCGACTTCGTCTCGCTGTGCCTCGCGATCGAGGAGATCGGTCGCGTCGACCAGTCGCTCGGCATCACGCTGGAGGCGGCGGTCGGCCTCGGCATCAACCCGATCCTGACCTTCGGCACGCCCGAGCAGCAGGAGCGGTGGCTCCCCGACCTCATCGCGGGTCGTGCCCTCGCCGGCTTCGGGCTGACCGAGCCCGGCGCAGGTTCGGACGCCGGGGCCACCCGGACCCGGGCCGAGGTCGACGGTGACTCCTGGGTCCTCAACGGCGCCAAGCAGTTCATCACCAACTCCGGCTCGGCGATCACCTCGCTCGTGACCGTCACGGCCCGTACGGGCCAGCGCGACGACGGGTCTCCCGAGATCAGCACGATCATGGTCCCGGCCGGGACGCCCGGCTTCGTCGCCGAGAAGGCCTACGACAAGCTCGGCTGGCACATCTCCGACACCCACCCGCTGTCGTTCACCGACTGCCGCGTGCCGACCGACCACCTGCTCGGCGAGCGCGGGCGCGGTTATGCGCAGTTCCTCAGCACCCTCGACGACGGCCGCGTCGCGATCGCCGCCCTCGCGGTCGGCTGCCTCCAGGCGTGCCTCGACATGGCGGTCGCCTACGCGGGCGAGCGCCAGACGTTCGGCGGGCCGATCGGGCGCAAGCAGGGCGTCGCGTTCCAGATCGCCGACCTCGAGGTCATGCTGCAGGCCTCACGCCTGCTGACCTACCGGGCGGCCGAGATGAAGGACGCGATGACCCGCGGCGCCACCGGCGCCCCGACCCGCGCCGAGTTCAAGCAGGCCGCGTCGGTCGCCAAGCTGTACTCGTCGGAGTCGGCCGTCACGGCGACCCGGATCGCGACCCAGGTGTTCGGCGGGTACGGCTTCATGGAGGAGTACCCCGTCGCCCGCTTCTACCGCGACGCCAAGATCCTCGAGATCGGCGAGGGCACCAGCGAGGTCCAGCGCATGCTGATCGCCCGCGGCCTCGGACTGGCGGTGGAGTGATGGCGAAGAGCCTCGCCGACCACACCGCCGAGCTGCGCGAGCACCTCGCTCGCGTGCGCGACGGACGGGCCGGCGGCAGCGAAGCCGCCCGCGCCAAGCACACCGACCGCGGCAAGCTCCTGGTGCGCGACCGGGTGGACCGGCTGCTCGACCCCGGCAGCCCGTTCCTCGAGCTCAGCGCCCTGGCGGGCTTCGGGATGTACGGCAGGCCGGGCGACGACTTCGCGGTGCCGAGCGCCGGGATCGTGACCGGCATCGGCCGGGTCGCAGGGCGCGAGGTCATGGTCATCGCCAACGACGCGACCGTGAAGGGCGGTACCTACTACCCGCTGACGGTCAAGAAGCACCTCCGCGCGCAGGCGGTCGCGGCCGAGAACCGCCTGCCCTGCATCGCACTGGTCGACAGCGGCGGCGCGTTCCTGCCGATGCAGGACGACGTGTTCCCCGACCGCGAGCACTTCGGGCGCATCTTCTTCAACCAGGCGCAGATGTCGGCCCGGGGCGTGCCGCAGGTCGCGGCGGTCATGGGCTCGTGCACCGCCGGCGGTGCCTACGTCCCGGCGATGTCCGACGAGACCGTCATCGTGAAGGACCAGGGCACGATCTTCCTGGGCGGTCCGCCGCTCGTGAAGGCCGCGACGGGCGAGGTCGTCACAGCCGAGGAGCTCGGCGGCGGCGACGTCCACGCACGCACCTCGGGCGTGGTCGACCACCTGGCGAACGACGACGCGCACGCGCTGGACATCGTCCGCGGCATCGTCGGCACGTTCGAGCGGCCGTCGGCGCGCTCGATCGAGGCGGCGCCCGTCGAGGAGCCGGTGGACGACCCGAGCGACCTCTACGACATCGTCCCCGCGGACACGCGCACGCCGTACGACGTGCGCGACGTGATCCGGCGCGTCGTCGACGGCTCCCAGATGCAGGAGTTCAAGGCGCTCTACGGCGAGACCCTCGTGTGCGCGTTTGCGCGGATCCACGGCTATCCGGTCGGCATCGTCGCGAACAACGGCATCCTGTTCAGCGAGTCGGCGCTCAAGGGCGCCCACTTCATCGAGCTGTGCAACCAGCGCGGGATCCCGCTGGTGTTCCTGCAGAACATCTCGGGCTTCATGGTTGGCAAGGAGTACGAGAACCGCGGCATCGCCAAGGACGGCGCCAAGCTCGTCACCGCCGTGGCGTGCTCGGTGGTCCCGAAGTTCACGGTCGTGATCGGCGGTTCGTTCGGTGCCGGCAACTACGGCATGTGCGGGCGCGCCTACGACCCGCGCTTCCTCTGGATGTGGCCCAACGCCCGCATCTCGGTCATGGGCGGCGAGCAGGCGGCGTCGGTCCTGGCGACGGTGCGCTCCGACCTGGAGACCGAGGAGCAGGTCGAGGCGTTCAAGGCCCCGATCCGTGAGCAGTACGAGACCCAGGGCTCGGCCTACTACTCCACCGCTCGCCTGTGGGACGACGGGATCATCGACCCGGTCGACACCCGCCGCGTGCTCGGCATGGCGCTGGCGACCTCGGCCAACGCCCCGATCCCGGCGCCGTCCTACGGCGTCTTCCGGATGTGATGACGATGAGCGAGCAGACGACCACCGTCCTCGTGGCGAACCGGGGCGAGATCGCCCTGCGCGTGTTCCGCACGGCCCAGGCGATGGGCTTGCGGACCGTCGCGATCCACACCGACGTCGACGCGGACGCGCCGCACGTCCTCGCGGCCGACGTCGCCGTGGCCGTGCCCAGCTACCTCGACGTCGACGCCGTCGTGGCCGCGGCCCGACAGGTCGGGGCCGACGTCGTGCACCCGGGCTACGGGTTCCTGTCCGAGCGCGCCTCGTTCGCGGCCGCCCTGGCCGGTGCCGGGATCGCCCTGGCCGGCCCGAGCGCGTCGGTCATGGAGCAGATGGGCCGCAAGGACGCCGCGCGCGAGGTCGCGACGGCGGCCGGGGTGCCGGTCGTCCCGTCGTACGGGATCGACGACGACCCGACGACGTTCGCCTACCCGGTCATGGTCAAGGCCGCTGCTGGCGGCGGCGGCAAGGGCATGCGGGTCGTCCGCGGTGCGGCGGACTTCGCCGAGGCAGCCGCTGCGGCGGGCCGGGAGGCCGCCAGCTCGTTCGGCGACGACACGCTGCTGGTCGAGAAGTACGTCGAGTCCGGCCGGCACCTCGAGGTGCAGGTCATGGCCGACACCCACGGCACCGTGCTGCACCTGTGGGAGCGCGACTGCTCGACGCAGCGCCGCCACCAGAAGGTGCTGGAGGAGGCTCCGGCGCCCACGATCGACGAGGCCACCCGCACCCGGCTGACGCAGTCGGCCGTCGACCTGGCCCACGAGGTCGGGTACGTCGGTGCGGGCACGGTCGAGTTCCTCCTCGACAACGCGACCGGCGAGTTCTACTTCCTCGAGATGAACACCCGGCTCCAGGTCGAGCACCCCGTCACCGAGGCCATCACCGGCCTCGACCTCGTGGAGCTGCAGCTGCGGGTCGCTGCCGGTGAGCACCTGTCGATGAGCCAGTCGGAGGTGCGGCGCGACGGCTGGGCGATCGAGGCTCGCGTGTACGCCGAGGACGCCTTCGGCGGCTTCCTCCCGCAGGCGGGCACGGCCAGCCACGTGTCGTGGCCCGAGGCAGTGCGGGTCGACCACGCCCTGTTCTCGGGGCAGAGCGTCTCGACGAGCTACGACCCGATGCTCGGCAAGGTCATCGCGAGCGGCAGCGACCGGGAGGCCGCGCGGTCTGCCCTCGTCGACGCCCTCGACGAGACCGTGGTCCTGGGGCTCACGACCAACACGGGGTTCCTGCGGGCGCTGGCGGCCAGCGACGAGTTCCGCGACTGCCGGATCGACACCGCCTGGCTCGACGTCCACGAGGTCGCGCCGCCGCCGGTCGAGGACGCCCGTGCCCTGGCCGCGTGGGTGCAGTCCGTGGCATGGCTCGAGAGCACGACGGGCCCGTTCGCCCCGGACGGCTTCCGCATCGCGGGGTCGCCGACGGCGCTCCGGGTCGGGCTCGACGAGGACGTCCGGGTCGACCCGCAGGGCTCGACGGTCGGCGGCCGCGCGTTGCGGCGACCGTCCCTGCACGAGGTCGACGGCATCGTCCGCATCGAGGCGTCTCTCGAGGGGCGACGCGTCGTCGGCCACGTCCGCCTGCTCCGGTCGGGCGGTGCGGAGGTCGTCCTCGAGGGGCAGCGGTTCCTGCTGCGGCCGCTCGACCCGACGGCCGGCGCGGCCGCCGGCCTCGACGACGGACGCGTCGTCGCCCCGATGCCCGGCACCGTGCTCGACGTGCGCGTCGCGGAGGGTGCGGAGGTCGCCGAGGGTGACGTCCTCGGCACGATCGAGGCCATGAAGATGGAGCTGTCGCTGCGGGCACCCCGCTCGGGACGCGTCAGCACGATCGGCGCCCGCGCCGGTCAGCAGGTGCCGCTCGGGGCGGTGCTCTTCGAGGTGGAGGTCGAGGGCGACTCCGCATCGGCGGAGGCGGCGGCTCACCTGGCGTGACGTCCGCGGCGGTCGCCGGCTCCAGCACCTCGCCCACCCGCCGACCGGGAGCGGTGCGTCACCGCGACGCGACCGCCGCCTCGTGCAGCGCCTCGTCGAGGATCTGCAGCCCGACCCGGGCGTAGTTCTCGCTGATGGTCAGCGGCGGCACGACGTGGATGCGGTTGAAGTTCGCGAACGGCAGCAACCCGCGTCGTTGCGCAGCGGCCAGCACCGCGGCCATCTCCGGGCTCGACCCGCCGTACGGTGCCAGCGGCTCACGCGTCACGGGGTCGCGCACGAGCTCGATCGCCCAGAACGCGCCCGTGCCGCGGACCTCGCCGATCCAGTCGTGGCGTGCGGCCAGGTCGCGCAGCCCGGGACCGAAGACCTCCTCGCCGAGCCGGGCGGCGTGCTGGACGATGCGCTCGTCCTCCATCGCCTCGATCGTCGCCACCGCCGCCGCGCAGGCGAGCGGATGGCCGGAGTACGTCAGACCGCCGGGGTAGGCGCGGTCGGCGAACGTCGCGTGGATCGCGTCGCTGATCGCGACTCCGCCGAGCGGCACGTAGCCGGAGTTAACGCCCTTCGCGAACGTCAGCAGGTCGGGCACGACGTCGGCATGGTCGATCGCGAACCACCGACCGGCACGCCCGAACCCCGACATGACCTCGTCGGCGATCAGCACGATGCCGAAGCGGTCGCAGAGCTCGCGCACGCCCGCCAGGTAGCCCGGCGGCGGCACCATGATGCCGGCGGTGCCGGGGATCGACTCCAGCACGATCGCGGCGATCGTCGACGGACCCTCGAGCGCGATGACCTGCTCGAGGTGCGCCAGCGCCCGCTCGCACTCCTCGGTCTCGGTCGTCGCCGAGAACGCGCTGCGGTAGAGGAACGGGCCGAAGAAGTGCACGACGCCGTCACTCGCGTGGTCGCTCGGCCAGCGACGGGGGTCGCCCGTGAGGTTGATCGCCAGGTGCGTCCCGCCGTGGTACGACCGGTACCGCGAGAGCACCTTGTGCCGCCCCGTGTGCAGACGGGCCATGCGCACCGCGTGCTCGTTCGCGTCGGCGCCACCGTTGGTGAAGAACACGTGGTCGAGGTCGCCGGGCGTGCGCTCGGCGATCAGCCGGGCCGCCTCGGAGCGGGCGCCGTTGGCGTGCGCCGGCGCGATCGTGCACAGCTCGCCGGCCTGCCGCTGGATCGCCTCCACGATGCGCGGGTGCTGGTGCCCCAGGTTCGTGAACACGAGCTGCGAGGTGAAGTCGAGGTACTTGTTGCCGTCACCGTCCCAGAGGAACGACCCCTCCGCCCGGGTGACCACCATCGGACGGATCTGATCCTGCGCCGACCAGGAGTGGAACACGTGCGCGCGGTCGAGGTCGAAGGTGCGCTGGGCGTCGGTGCGCGTGAGCTCAGTCATTGCGGGGGAACCCCAGCTCGAGACCGCCCTCGCGACGCTGCGCGGGGTCCGGCCAGCGGGACGTGACGACCTTGCCCCGCGTGAAGAAGTGCACGCCCTCGGTGCCGTGGGCGTGGGTGTCGCCGAGCAGCGACCGCTTCCACCCGCCGAAGGAGTAGTAGGCGACCGGGACGGGGATCGGCACGTTGACGCCGATCATGCCGACCTTCACGTCGGCCTCGAACCGGCGAGCGGCCCCGCCGTCGTTGGTGAAGATCGCCGTGCCGTTGCCGTACTCGTGGTCGTTGACGAGCGCCAGCGCCTCGGCGTACGAGGCGACCCGCACGACCGAGAGGACCGGGCCGAAGATCTCCTCGCGGTACACCTCCATGTCGGGCGTCACGTGGTCGAAGAGCGTGGGGCCGAGCCAGAAGCCCCCGGTCTCGCCGACGGGCCGCACGTCGCGTCCGTCGACCACGAGCTTCGCTCCGGCGCTCTCGCCGGACTCGACGAAGCCCGCGACCCGGTCGCGGTGCGCCTGCGTGACGAGCGGTCCCATGTCGACCTCGGGACCCTCGCTCCGGCGGCCGTCGCCCGTGCGGAGGGTGCGGGTGCGCTCCGCGATGCGGGCGACGAGGTCGTCGGCGACGGGCTCGACCGCGACGAGGACGCTGATCGCCATGCACCGCTCACCGGCGGAGCCGAACCCGGCGTTGACCGCGGCGTCGGCCGCGAGGTCGAGGTCGGCGTCCGGCAGGACGACCATGTGGTTCTTCGCGCCACCGAGCGCCTGGACCCGCTTGCCGTGCGCGCTCGCCTCGCGGTAGACGTACTCGGCGATCGGCGTCGAGCCGACGAAGCTGATCGCCGCCACGTCCGGGCTCTGCAGGAGCGCGTCGACCGCGACCTTGTCGCCCTGCAGCACGGTCAAGACCCCGTCCGGCAGTCCGGCCTCCTTCCAGAGAGCGGCGATCCAGAGCGCGGCGGACGGATCCTTCTCCGACGGCTTCAGCACGACGGCGTTGCCGGCGGCCAGGGCGATGGGGAAGAACCACATCGGCACCATGGCCGGGAAGTTGAAGGGGCTGATCACGCCGACGACGCCGAGCGGGTCGCGCTTGGAGTGCACGTCGACCCCGGTCGCGGCGCTCTCGGAGTGGCCGCCCTTGAGCAGGTGCGGGATGCCGCACGCGAACTCCACGACCTCCTGGCCGCGGGCGATCTCCCCGAGCGCGTCGGAGTGCACCTTGCCGTGCTCGGCCGTGATGATCGCGGCGAGCTCGTCCTTGCGGGCGTTGAGCAGCTCGCGGAAGGCGAAGACCACCTGGGTCCGACGGGCGATCGAGGTCGCGCCCCAGCCGACCGAGGCCGCCTTCGCCGAGGCGATGACGGCAGCGGCGTCGGCCGCGTCGGCCAGGACGACCTGGCCGGTGACCTGGCCCGTCGCGGGGTTGGTGACGTCGGCCGTGGCGGTGGACGTGCCGCGGAACGGCGCGCCGTCGACCCAGTGCTGGATCAGGTTGGTCATGTGTCTTCCCTTTCGTCCCCCTCATCGTGGGGCGGCCGGGACCCGACGCGGAGCGACAGATTGTCAGGATCGGGCCACGTACCAACCGATGTGTAGGGTCCGATCCGTGATGACGCCGCTGACCGTCGCCGGCACCCTCGAGCTCGACGTGCTCCGCCACGCGGGCCCGGAGGTCGTCGCGGGAGCCGCCGGACTGGGCCGTCCGGTCCGGTGGGTCCACTCCACCGAGCTCGCCGACATCGCTCCCCTCCTGCGCGAGGGCGACCTGCTGCTGAGCACCGGCATCGCGCTGCCCGACTCCGAGGACGAGCTCGTCGCGTTCGCGTCGAGCCTGGACGCCGGCGGCGTCGCGGGCGTCGTGATCGAGCTCGGTCGTCGCTGGGCCGAGGTGCCTGCCGCCCTCGTCGACGCCTGTGAGCGGCTGGGCCTTCCCCTCGTCGTCCTGCACCACGAGGTGCGCTTCGCTGCCGTGACCCAGGCGATCGGCGAACGCATCGTCGACCAGCGCCTCGGCGAGCTGCGGGAGGCGCACGAGGTCCACGACACGTTCACCGAGCTGAGCATCGGCGAGGCCAGCCCGGAGCGGATCCTCGAGGCGGTCCAGCAGCTGGCGGGTGCCGCCGTGGTGCTCGAGAACAGCGATCACCAGGTCGTGGACTTCCGCGCGGGACCCTCGGGCGTGCGGGACTTCCTCGACAACTGGACCGATCGGTCGCGCTCGGTCGTGATGGACGCGCGCACGACCTGGGACCGTCGGCACGGATGGCTCGTCACGCGACTCGGGCGGCGCGAGCGCGGATGGGGCCGCCTGGTCGTCCAGTCGCCGGGCCGGCCGTCGCAGCGGCTCGTCGCCGTCGTCGAGCGCGGCGCCTCGGCCCTGGCGATGCACCGTCTGCACGATCGCCAGCGCGACAGCCAGGTCCGCCGCTCCCACCACGAGCTCGTGCTCGGGCTGATCCACGACCCGACCGACCCGCAGGTCCTGGGGCGGTGCGAGGCGGTCGGGTTCCCGATCGTCCGCCGGCAGCTCGTGGCCCTCGCCGTCCGTCCGCTGGCCGACGGCAGCCAGTCCCTGCCCCACGTCGTCGACGACGTCGTGGCCGCAGCGGTGCACGCCGCCCACACGGCGCGGACGCCCGCGCTGGTGTGCGAGGTCGACGGCACGGTGCGCGTGCTGCTGGCCGCCGGACCGGGAGCCGCGGTCGAGCCGGTCGTCGAGCAGGTGGCCGAGGCGATCCAGCGGCGGCGCCCCTCGGTCGTCGCCGCGGGTCGCCCCGTGCCGACCATCGGCGAGGTCGACCGCACGCTGCGCGAGAGCGCCCACGTGCTGTCGTCCGTCCGGCGCCCGGACACCCAGCTCGTCCACCGCCTCGAGGACGTGCACCTGCGGGGCTTGCTGGCGCTCCTCGGTGACGACGACCGGTTGCGCCTGTTCGTCCAGCGCGAGCTCGGGCCCGTGTGGGACCACGACCGCCAGCACGGCACCGGCTTCGCCGCCGTGCTGGAAGCCCTGCTCACGCACCCCACGAGCAAGTCGGACGCCGCCGCGAGCGTGCACCTGTCGCGGCCGGTTTTCTATGACCGGGTCGCCCGGATCGAGCGCCTCCTCGGCGTCGAGCTCCAGGACCCGGACGTCCGGGTCTCCCTGCACGTGGCGCTGGTCGCCGCCCAGCTGCTCGGCGACGCCGTCGACGGGCGCGGGACCTACGGGTAGAGGCCCCGCAGGCGGTGGGCGTCGGCCACGGCACCGACGGCCAGGCACGTCGCGGCCGAGCGGAGCGTCACGCCGCGGCTCGTCGCGACCTCGTTCGTGCGACGCCAGGCGGCCGACATCCGGGCGGCGAGACGACCCTCCACCTCGGCCTCGGTCCACCAGAAGGCCTGGTTCGCCTGGACCCACTCGAAGTAGGAGACGACGACCCCGCCGGCGTTGGCGAGGATGTCGGGCACGACGAGCACGTCGCGGTCAGCCAGGACGGCGTCGGCCTGGCGGGTCGTGGGCCCGTTCGCGCCCTCGACCACGACCCGGGCGAGCACCTGGTGGGCGTTGCCGTCGTGGATGACCGCCTCGACCGCGGCCGGCACGAGCAGGTCGACGGGCAGGGTGAGCAGGTCGTCCCCGTGCTGGAGCGGCTCGCTGCGGGCGAAGCCCACGACCGACCCGGTCGTGTCGACGTGGGCCTCCAGGGCGGGCACGTCGAGTCCGGCACCGTCGTGGATCGCACCGTGCTCGTCGCTCACGGCCACGACCCGCGCCCCGGCCTCCGCGAGGAAGCGGGCCGTGTAGCGCCCGACCTTGCCGAAGCCCTGCACCGCGGCTCGGGACCCCGCCACGGCGATGCCGCGCGACGCGAGCGCGTCGATGGCGACGTGCGTGACCCCTCGTGACGTCGCGGTCTGGCGCCCCAGCGAGCCGCCGAGCGACAGCGGCTTTCCCGTCACGACGCCGAGCGCGGTGTGCCCCGCTCCCGCCGAGAAGGTGTCCATCATCCAGGCCATGACCTGCTCGTCGGTGCCGAGGTCGGGCGCGGGGATGTCGCGGTCCGGGCCGATCAGCGGTGCGATCTCGCTGGTGTAGCGGCGTGTCACCCGCTCGACCTCGGCGCGCGAGTACCGCGCCGGGTCAAACCGCACGCCGCCCTTGCCGCCGCCGTACGGGACGTCGACGAGGGCGCACTTCCAGGTCATCCACATCGCCAGGGCACGGACCTCGTCGAGCGTCACGTCCGCGGCGAACCGCACGCCGCCCTTGGCCGGACCTCGCGTGAGGTTGTGCTGGACGCGGTGGCCGGTCAGGACCTCGACCGAGCCGTCGTCGCGGCGCAGCGGGATGCTGACGGTGACCTCGCGGCGCGGCTGAGCGAGGCTCTGGCGCACGCCCTCGCCGAGTCCGAGCAGGTCGACCGCGTCGCCCAGCTGCTCGAGGGCGTCGAGGAGGACGGGGGAGGCCTGGGGTGCGAGGTCGGTGGTCACCCGTCGAGCATGTCCGCGCGCGGCCGGCCAGCGTCCGACACCGTGACGTAGTGCGGCGCGGTACGCGACACTTCGTCGGCGGCGGGCTCAGTCCGTGGCGGTCGACTCCGGCACGCCGTAGACGAGGGGCACGTACTCCTGGTGGCGGCCGATCCACCCCTTGTAGAAGGGGCACAGCGGGAGCACCTTGCGGCGGCCCTCGCTGCGGACCTCGTCGAGCGAGACCCGCACGATGGCGGAGCCGACACCCTTGCCCTCGAAGCGCCGGTCGACCTCGGTGTGGGTGAACACGATGAGGTCGTCGGTCAGGATGTACTCCGCGAAGCCGGCGCTCTCGCCGTCGATCTCGGCGCGGTAGCGCTTGCGGTCGGGGTCGTGGACGACCTGGATGTCGCTCATGGGGTGGGCCCTTCGTCGGTGGTGGCGCCTGGTGCCTCGCGGACTCCTACGGTCCCACGACCACGCCGAGCGCCCCCACGTCGGACCGTCCCCGCCTCACGCCTTGCGGTCGGCCAGGACGGCGGCGACGTTCAGGCTCGCCCAGGTGAGCGTCGCGCCGAGGACCTTCGCCCTGCCGGCCGCGCTCGTCGCCTCACGGCTCAGCAGCACCGCGTCGGAGAGGTCGAGCGCGACGCGGGCCACCATCGCCTGCTCGCGGGCGCGCGTCGACGGGGCGAGCAGCGCCAGGCCGCTGATCGCCAGGTCGCGGGGCCCGAACAAGCGGGCCACCACGTCGTACTCGGGCTGCTTGAGAGGGCTGCTGGTCAGGGCAGCGCCGAGGTGGCGCGGCTTGGCGAGCGCGAACACGGCGTAGCCGGCCGTCGCCGCGGACAGGATCGTGCTGTAGCTCGGCTTCTTCATGGCTCGACGCTACGGACGTCGGCCTGAGCCCGCACCTCGGTCTGCGCCCGACGCCACCTCGGTCGAGACTGGGGGCGCACCTTTTCCGTCAGCCCCGAGGAGCCCACCCATGAGCGAGGCCACCGGCATCGATCGGCTCACGGTCCGCACCGACGACCTGGAGCTCGCCGCGCTGGCGTGGGGCCCGTCGTCCGGCCCGCTCGCGCTGCTCCTGCACGGGTACCCGGACTCGCCCCACTCGTGGCGAGCGGTGGCCGAGCAGCTGGCGGCCCAGGGGTACCGCGTGGTCGCGCCGTGGACCCGCGGCTATGCCCCGTCGGACGTGCCTCGGGACGGGTCCTTCCACATCGGAGCCCTGGCGCACGACGCTCGTGAGCTCCACCGTGTGCTCGGCGGTGACGGGCGCGCGGTGCTGGTCGGGCACGACTGGGGGGCCGTGGCCGCGCACGCGGTCGCCGGCACGGACGGGCAGCCGTTCCGTCGCATCGTCGCGATGTCCGTGCCGCCGCTCGGCGCGATGCTGGCCCACGACGACGGTCGCCTCGCGTGGCTGGGCCGCGTCGGGAGACAGGTGCTCCTGAGCTGGTACATGGCCTTCCAGCAGGTGCCGGTGCTCTCGGAGCGCTCGCTCGACCGGCTCGTGCCCCTGCTCTGGCGACGGTGGTCGCCGGGCCTGCGGTCCGGCGTCGAGGTGGACGCCGCGTGGGAGGCGATCCGGGACCGCCGCTCCGAGGTGCTCCGGTACTACCGGCACGCGGCTCCGTGGAGCAGGGTCCCGCGCCGGTACCGGGCGGCCCAGGCCGGGGTGGCGCGCCGTCCGGTCGTCCCGGTGCTCTACCTGCACGGGGTCGACGACGGATGCATCCTGCGGGACTGGAGCGATCGCACGCTGTCCGTCCTGCCGCCGGGGAGCCGGGTCGAGACCGTCCCGGACGCGGGGCACTTCCTCCAGGTCGAGCAGCCCGACGTCGTGGCGGCGCACGTCCTCGCCTTCGTCGGCGTGCCCGACGGCGACGCCGAGCGCGCCGACCCGTGAGGTCGGGGCAGGCTCGTCGGACGCCGGTCAGGGTGAGGCTGCGTCCCCGTACCGTGGCTCCATGACGACACTGCGCTGGGGGCTCCTCGGGCTCGGCGGGATCTCGCGGAAGTTCGCCGCCGACCTGCGGGTGGCGGGGCTGGACCTCGCGGCCGTGGGGTCACGCGCCCAGGAGTCGGCCGACCGCTTCGCCGCCGAGGTCGGTGCCCCACGGGCCCACGGCAGCTACGCCGCGCTGGTCGACGACCCGACGGTCGACGTCGTCTACGTCGGCACGCCTCACCCGTTCCACGCCGAGCACGCGCTCCTGGCGCTCCGGGCGGGCAAGCACGTGCTGGTCGAGAAGCCGTTCACGCTCAACGCAGCGCAGGCGCGCGAGGTCGTCGCGGAGGCCGACGCGCGCGGGCTCGTCGTGCTCGAGGCGATGTGGACCCGGTTCCTCCCGCACATGGTGCGGCTGCGCGAGCTGGTCGCCGCCGGAGCGCTCGGCGAGGTGCGGGCGCTGACGGCCGACCACAGCCAGCGGCTGCCCTCCGATCCGGGTCACCGGTTGCAGGACCCGGCGCTCGGCGGCGGCGCCCTGCTCGACCTGGGGATCTACCCCGTGTCGTTCGCGTGGGACGTGCTCGGGGCACCGACCTCGGTCACGGCGCGGTCGGTGCCGACGGCCACGGGGGTCGACGCACAGACGTCGGTGGTCCTCACGTACGCCGGCGGTCAGCACGCCGTGACCCACTCGGCGCTCGACGTCGCCGGTCGCAACGACGCCGTGGTGCTGGGCACCGAGGCGCGCGTCGAGATCGACCCGACGTTCTACCAGCCGACCTCGCTGCGACTCGTGGCCTCGGACCGTCGGGTCCTCGAGACCTTCGACGGGTCCGTGCCGGGCCGGGGCATGCAGTTCCAGGCGCTCGAGCTCGAGCGGCTCGTGCGCGAGGGGCGCTCCGCGTCCGACGCGTTGCCGCCGCACGAGAGCGTCGCGATCATGGAGACCCTCGACGAGGTCCGTCGACAGATCGGACTCGTCTACCCGGGCGAGTGACGGTTGCTGGCTCACCGCTCCCGGTGGGGGTCAGCTGCAGAGGGCGACCGAGTCCTGCGACTCCACCGTGACCGGGACCTCGCGCTGGCGCCGGCGCGCGGCGGCGATCGTCACGAGAGCGTGCAGTCCGACGGCGGCCCAGACGGCGTTCGAGAACGCGCTGCCCCAGGCCCCGTAGACGGCGCTGGCCAGACACCCCATCGTGCCGCCGACGGCGTTCAGGGCGGCGTAGCGCCACGAGTCCACCGACAGGCGGCCGCGGGCCACCAGCACGTAGGCGACGAAGGTGCCTCCGGCACCGAGCCACCCCAACATTCCTGCGATCACGAATCAATCGTGACCGCACGTCGCATTCAGAACAATTGAATTCGGATTCACCTGGGGTTTAGAGTTTCTGAACATGGAGATCGATCCCCGCCGCGTGCAGATCCTGCTCGCCGTCGCCCGCTACGGCGGGGTCCTCGCGGCCGCCGACGAGCTGCGTCAGACGGCCTCGGCGGTGTCGCAGCAGATCAGCAAGCTCGAGCGCGAGGTCGGTCAGCCGCTGCTGCGCCGGACCCCGTCCGGGTCGGTGCTGACGTCGGCCGGACGCATCGTCGCGGAGGCCGCCGACGAGATCGAGCGCAGCCTCGAGGTGGCGCGCTCCCGCCTGACGAGCGCCGACGCCGCGCTCGACGGCACCGTCGTGATCGGAGGCTTCACGAGCTTCCTCCGGGCCGTGCTGGTGCCGCGGCTCGGCGAGTGGCGTGAGCGCTACCCGCAGCTGACGATCCGGGTCAGCGAGGAGCCCCCGGCCCAGCTCATGCGCGAGATGCGGCGCGGCAACGTCGACGCGGCGGTGCTGGAGTTCGACGCCGGCAGCGAGCTGCCGCTGCCGAAGACGTTCGTCGAGGAGCCCCTGCTCGACGAGCCGTGGCGACTCGTCGTGCCGTCGGGCACGCTCGTGCCGCACAGCCTCGAGGAGCTGCGTCTGATGTCGGAGCCCTGGCTCGGCACCGACCCGACGAGCGCGAGCGCGGCAGCGGTCGAGCGGCTGCAGCGGGCCGCCGGCATGCACGGCCGCGTCGTGCACCACTACCGCGAGACCCAGACCGCGCTCTCGCTCGTCGCGGCGGGCGAGGGCGTCACGGTGCTGCCGCTGCTCGCGCTCCAGGGGCTCGTCGAGCCGGGGGTCGAGACGGTCGACCTGCCCGGCCTCGGCACCCGCCGGGTCGTGCTGCGGCGGCTCGCCCGTCGGACCGGCGCGGAGGCGGCGGTCGACACCGTCGTCGAGCTGGTCCGCGAGACGCTGGCCGACGTCGAGGCGCTCGAGCCGACGAGTCCCTGAGGCGCCGCGTCCCGGCTCAGGCGCCGTGGGCGTAGGCCGGGTAGGTGATGTAGCCCTGGTCGCCGCCGGCGTACCAGGTGGCCTCGTCGTCGTCGGCGATCGGCAGGTCGACCCGCAGTCGCTCGACGAGGTCGGGGTTCGCGATGAACGAGCGTCCGAAGCTGATCAGGTCGGCACCGAGGTCGAGCCAGTGGTCGGCGGCCTTGCGGTCGGCCTTCGACGGGCCACCCGGGAAGACCGGGTTCACGATCATCGTGCCCTTCCAGGCGTCGCGCAGTGCGATCAGGACCTCCTCGTCGGTCGTGGCCTCGAGGTGGACGTACGCGAGGTCGAACCGAGCGAGCTCGGTCAGCAGCGCGGCGTACAGCTCTGGCACCTCGGTCTCGTGGGCGTTCCAGATGCCGGCGCCGGGCGAGAGGCGGATGCCGGTGCGGGACCCGCCGACCGCGTCGACCGTCGCGCCGACCGCCTCGACGGCGAACCGGATCCGATTGCTGATCGAGCCGCCGTACGAGTCGGTGCGCAGGTTCGCGCTGGACGACAGGAACTGCGAGATGAGGTAGCCGTTGGCCCCGTGCAGCTCGACGCCGTCGAAGCCGGCCTCGATGCCACGCCTGGCCGCGTCGGCGTAGGAGGTGACGTGCTCGGGGATCTCGGCCAGGGCGAGCGCGCGCGGCTCGGGGCCGGGCTTCATGCCGGTCGGCGTGAAGACGTCGGCGCCGACCGGCACGGCCGACGGCCCGACCGGCTGGACCCCGGTCGTCTCGGGGTGGGAGACGCGGCCGCCGTGCATGAGCTGGGCGAAGATGCGACCGCCGTTGACGTGGACGGCCTCGGTCACGGGGCGCCACGACGCGACCTGCGCGTCGGTGTAGAGGCCGGGTGTGCCGGGGTTGGACTGGCCGACGAGGCTGGGCTGCACGCCCTCGGACACGATGAGCCCCGCGCTGGCGCGCTGGGCGTAGTAGGTGGCCATCGAGGGCGTCGCGAGTCCGTCGCCGGCGGCGCGGACGCGGGTCATGGGTGCCATCACGACCCGGTTGGGCAGGTCGAGGTCGGCGAGACGGAAACGGTCGAAGAGAGTGCGATCGGTCATGCTTGCTACGCTAAACCCTGACACTGACGTAAGAGGCAAGTCTTGAGAGCGGAGTCACACGGATGCGGATCGGCGAGCTGGCCAGACGAACCGGAGCGAGCGTGCGCTCCCTGCGCTACTACGAGGAGCAGGACCTGCTGGCCAGCACCCGCACGCCGAGCGGCCAGCGCACGTACGTCGAGTCCGACGTCGACCGTGTCCTCTTCCTGCAGCGGCTCTACGCCGCCGGACTGACGAGCGCCACGATCCTCGAGCTCCTCCCGTGCGCCTACGACCCCAGCACCAGAACCTCCGACGCCGCGTTCGACCGCCTGCTGCAGGAGCGCGATCGCGTCGACCGGCAGATCGACGACCTCGTGCGCACGCGGGAGGCACTCGACCGCATGATCACGACGAACCGCGCCCACCGCGACTCCCTCGCCGTCAGTCGCTGAGGCCGGCCGACCTCCCCCGCGGCCCCTGGTAGCCGACGTCCTCGATCGGCCGCTCGCCGTAGCGGGCGGTGCCGAAGCTCGTCACGAGCGAGCGGTCGAGCGGCACGGGGCGGGGGCCGACGGTCCGCGCGTAGGTCCCCAGCGTGCGGCTGACCAGCGGCACGATGCCGGCCGACGGCTCGGGCAGGCCGTGCACCTCGCGGAGCTCGGGTGGGCACAGGGCCGCGACGACGTGCCGGTCCCAGCGCTGGATCGGCCGTGGCAGGCACCGCTGGCCGAACGCCGTCACGAGCGCATCGGCGACGCCGCGGCCCTCGTGGCTCGCGTCGTACTCGCGCTGCTCGTAGGCGTGCGCCCACGTGCGCAGCTCGTCACGGCTCTCCGGGATGTCGGTGATGTGCTGCAGCTCGGCGACCGACCTCCAGAACAGCCAGTGCGACTCCAGCTCGGTCGGGGTGAACAGCGACGCCCCGAGGCGGCCCGTGAGCGCCTCCGGGTCGAGCGCGAGGGTGGCCAGCGTGTACAGCGAGTCCTCGTTGCGCAGCGGGAAGTGCGCGTGGATGCGGTTGAGGCGCTCGATCCACTGCCGCCCCGTCGGCGAGCCCGGGCCGTGGTCGAGCAGCTGGCCGAAGAAGACGATCGTGTCGTCGTTGCGGCGGATCGTCTCGCGCACGATGTCGCCCGTGCCGTGGCGGTAGAGCGTGCGCGCCATCGTCGGCACGGCGACCTGCTTGAGGAACGCGACCGTGAACAGCGAGTACACCAAGGGCGTGTAGCCGTGCAGCGTCACGAGCGACAGGCGCGCGACCTCGTCGGCGTCGGCGACGGGATCGAGTGCGGCGATCTGGCGCTGGACCGACCGGCCCGGCACCCGCCTCACCACGTCGGCTCCACCCGGAGCTCGGTCCGGCCGCCGAGGTCGACCTCGAGGTGCAGCACGCCGTCGACGTCAGCGGTCGACTCGCTGCAGGTGGCCCCGACGATCGCGTAGCGGCCTCCTGGACGGAGGCGGTCCACCTGCACCCGGGTCCGCACGGGCCCGTCGCCCGGGCGGAGGACGCACTCCAGGGCCCGGCCGTCGGTGAAGGCCCGGGCCACGAGGACCTCCGGGTAGGCGGCCTCGGCCAGGCGCGGGCCGGTGCGCCAGGACTCCGGGGTTCCGTGGCCGACGAGGTCGCGCAGACCGGACTGCCGCCCGAACCGCGCCATGAGCGCGTAGAGGTTGCCCTGGGTCGAGAGCCCGGCGTAGCGAGCGGCGCCACCCTCGCGCTCGACCGTCTCGGTCCGGTCCAGGTCGGCGAGCACGCTGCTGGCGACCTGCTCGTCCCCGATCTCGCGGGCGGCCATCGCGAGCAGCACCTGGCCGAAGGTCGGGCGTCCGAACGCGTACGAGCCCGAGTCGCACCGGTTGGCGAGGCTGGGCGGGAGCGCGTAGTGGCCGTCCGTCTCCTGCAGGACCGTCTCGCGCATCAGCCACCACGAGCGGTGGGCGAGGTCCGGCATCGTCGGGTGCATCCAGTAGGTCGTCGGCAGCCAGACACCGTCACCGGACCACGGACTCCACGACAGGCCGAGCGTCTCGGACCGCACGCCGATGATGCGCCCGTCGGGGCGGTGGAACTCCTCGACGTACGCGCGCCGGATGCGCTCCTCCAGGCCGGGGAGCATCGACGACCCGTGCAGGCGGTCGTGCAGCGCCAGGGTGTTGACGCCGAACGTGTTGCACACCGGGTAGATCCAGCGGGGCTCGCAGGAGTAGAGGGTGTACGCCGAGCGCTCCATGTTGCGCTGGATCGACGACGTCAGCGAGCCGAACTCGTACGGGTACTGCTCGCCGTCGTCCCACCGGTACGTCAGCGCACCGGGGCGTGAGAAGCGGTCGTCCGACAGGGTCTCGAACATCCCGACGGAGACGCCCTGCCAGCCCGTCAGCATGATGTTGTCGTCGTTGTCGACCGGATCGCGCCCGAGGGCGAACCGGCCCCACGCGTTCTCGACCGCCCAGTACCCCCAGACGCGGCGGTCGCTCATCTTGGCGATCGACCGGGCGTGCGCCTCGGTGAGGTAGCCGGCGAACGCGGGCGCGTGGGTGAACTGGTAGATCGACAGCGCGTAGCCGAGGATGCAGAGCTGGTAGCGCAGGGCGGCCTCGCGGAACTGGTCGCGGCGGTCGAAGCCCGCGAAGTCCTCGAGCGGCTGGAGCGCGAGGTCGAGCGCGAACCGCAGGTGCGCGAGGTCGTCGGGCGAGGCCTCGCCGACCGGCAGGTTCGGCCGGGAGGGGAGCGCGGTCACGGCGAACTCCTGCGTGGCCAGTGCGGTGTTGAGGCGAGCGGCCCGGCGCAGCCGGCGGCGGTGCCGGACCAGGTGCGCGACGAGAGCCAGCGCGAGCAGCGCCGGGACGATGGCAGCGGTCACGACGAGTCCGGTCGGGTCGGGCGTGCCGTGACCGAACGCGAGGATCGCGATCACGTCGAGGACCCAGACGGCGATCGGCGCGGCGAACGCGCCGATCATCCACCACAGGAGCACGCAGACGGCGAAGCTCGCCAGCACGATCGCGCCGTGCAGGACGTGGCCGTGGGCCAGGTGCGCGCCGCCGGGGACGTAGAGGCTCGCGCCGACCTCGGTCAGCCGCTCGTGCCCGGTCAGGACCAGGGCGGTCGCGACGGCCCAGAGGCCGGTGTAGGCGCCGAGCACCCGAGCCATGACCCGGCGGGTGACCGGCGGGAGCGCCGGCGCGTGGTCGTCGAGGAGAGGGGCGCGGACGGGCTCGGTCCGGAGGTCGGAGGACGACGGGTGGGTGCTGGTCATCGCGCACCGCCGGGGACCTCGTAGTGCGCGGGCGGGGGCATCTCGGCGTCGAGCCGACCACCGCTCTCCCCGCGGATCCACTGCCGCGGAGCCCGGAGGAGTCGGCCCACGGCAGCCAGGACCGCGATGGCGGCGACGCAGCAGAGCATGGTGTCTCCAATCAGGAACTGTGTCGTAGCAGTTCCTGTTCAACGTGGCACGCGGCCCTGTCGACTGTCAAGATGGGCGCATGCCTGCCACCCCGGGACCGCCGAGGACCTACGGCGGCGTCCCCGAGGCCGAACGCCGCACCGATCGTCGCGACCGGCTCGTCGCGGCCGCCCTCGACCTCGTGGGGTCGGACGGCGTCGTCGCGCTCACGGTCGGCTCGGTGTGCAGCCAGGCGGGCGTGGCGAAGCGGTACTTCTACGAGAGCTTCGCCTCGATGGACGACCTGCTCTCGGCGACCCTGCAGGAGGTGTTCGACCGGGTCGGCGCCGCGGTCGCCTCGACCAGCCTCGAGGCGGGAGCCACGGCCCGCGACCTGCTCGTCGCGGCGGTCGGAGGGGCGATCGACGCGATGGACGACCCCCGCATCGCCCGCCTGTACCTGGAGTCGGCCGGGAACGCCGCGCTGCTGGCGACGCGGGACCGGGCCGTCGACGGCTTCGTCGACCAGCTTCTCGCCCTGGTTGCCGGGGGAGGCGAGCTTCGGCCGTCCGACCAGGTCACGGGCCACCTCCTCGTCTCCGGGGCGACCCACGTCGTGGCCCTCTGGCTCCAGGGTCGCCTCGACCTGAGCCGTGACGAGCTCGTCGCCCACATGGTCGACCTCGGTGTGCAGGCCGCCGACGGCATCGGCGGCCAGCCGCCGGCGTGACCGGCGCCACACGCCCCGACGTAGGGTCGACGGCACCGGCTCCGGAGTGCGGGGCCGCCCAGCGACCGAAGGGCACGTGCGCCATGGAGCGGAGCTTCACCGAGATCGTCAGCGGGCAGTCGTTCACCGAGGCGCCGCGGTGGCACGAGGGCCGCCTGTGGTTCTCCGACTTCTACACGCTGCTCGTCCAGTCGGTGCGCGAGGACGGCTCCGACCTGCGGCTCGAGGCGGAGGTGCCGGGCCAGCCGTCGGGGCTCGGGTGGCTGCCCGACGGGCGCCTGCTGATCGTCTCGCAGCACGACCACCTGGTCCTGCGCCGCGAGCCCGACGGCACGCTCGTGACCCACGCCGACCTGTCGTCCCTGGTGACGGCCCACCTCAACGACATGGTCGTCGACGCCGAGGGTCGCGCGTTCGTCGGCAACTTCGGGTTCGACCTGATGGGGGGCGACGCGGTGACCTCGTCGAGCCTGATCCGGGTCGACCCCGACGGCACCGTCACGCCCGTCGCCGACGAGCTGTGGTTCCCCAACGGGATGGCGATCACGGCCGACGGCCGGCTCCTGGTCAACGAGACCTTCGGCAACCGCGTGACGTCCTTCGCGATCGCGGCCGACGGCTCGCTGACCGACCGGCGGACCTGGGCCAGCTTCGGCCCGGAACCGGTCGAGGCCCCGCTCGAGACCGCTCTGGCGGGCCTCGTGATCGCGCCCGACGGGTGTGCCATCGACGACGAGGGACACCTCTGGATCGCCGACGCGATCGGCGGTCGCGTCGTGCGGGTGCGCGAGGGCGGCGAGATCGTCGAGGAGATCACCGCGACGACCGGTGTCTTCGCCTGCGCGCTCGGCGGGGCCGACGGCCACACGCTGTTCCTCAACGCGGCACCGGACTTCCTGGAGTCGAACCGCCGGCCGGTGCGCGAGGCGACGATCCTGGCGACCCAGGTCGACGCCACGGCCCCCTAAGCGGGTCCCGCTCAGCCCAGGGTCGGAGGCAGGCCGAAGCGGGCGAACGCCTCAGGTTCGAGGAAGCTCGTGATCGTGCTGATCCGGCTGCCGCGCGTGGCGAGCACGTTGATCGACCACGGCGTGTGCGTGGCGGCGCCCTCCGGCCGGAGGTAGAGCGCGATCGCGGGTGTGCCGTTGGCGATGACAGGGAGCCACTGCCACTCACCGCACGAGCCCATCGGCACGTGTCGGGTGAAGTCGGTGACGGCCGCGCGGCCGCGGTACCAGTCGGGGAGGGGTGGCATCGACCACGTGACGTCGTCGGTGAGGAGCGCGGTGAAGCGGTCGAGGTCGGCGGCCTGCAGGGCGGTGGCGAACTCCTGGGCGAGCGCGAGCTGCTCGGCTGAGTCCGCTTGTGACGCGTCACGCTCGGGGAGGGCTTGGGCGAGTGCTCGACGAGCACGCGCGAGAGCCGAGTTGACCGATGCTGTCGTGGTGTCCATGACGTCGGCGATCTCTGCCGCGCTGAGGCCGATGACCTCGAACAGCAGCAGGGCCGCGCGCTGGTTGCCCGGCAGGTGCTGCAGCGCGGCGACGAACGCCAGGTCGACGGCCTCGCGCGCGAGGGCCTGGTCGCCGGGGTCGTCCGGCATCGGGCCCAGCCACGCCGTGTCGACCGCGGGCGCCGACTCCAGGACCGCGTGGGCGCTCGACGGACCGAGGTCCATCGGGAGGGCACGGCGCGCCCGTGCTGAGCGCCCGTCGAGGCACACCCGTGTGGCGATGGAGTACAGCCACGTGCGGACTGAGCTGCGTCCCTCGAACCGGCCGATCGCTCGCCAGGCGCGGACGAGCGTGTCCTGCAGGGCGTCCTCCGCGTCGTCGAACGAGCCGAGCATCCGGTAGCAGTGAGCCCGGAGCTCCGGTGACAGCGGCCCGACGAGTCGACTGAACGCGCCATGGTCGCCAGAGCGTGCCTGCTGCAGGTCGCTGGCGTCGTCGGTCGAGCTCGCGGGAGAGAAAGTTCTCGCCATGGCGACGATTCTGGCAGGCCCGGCCGGTCTGACCTGGTGACGAGAACGTCTCGCCGCCGCAGACCCTCACGAGAG
Source organism: Aeromicrobium alkaliterrae (assembly GCF_039529015.1). Classification (NCBI taxonomy): domain Bacteria; kingdom Bacillati; phylum Actinomycetota; class Actinomycetes; order Propionibacteriales; family Nocardioidaceae; genus Aeromicrobium; species Aeromicrobium alkaliterrae. Next base: position 424,019 of record NZ_BAAAME010000005.1, on the reverse strand, counting down.
GACCGACCATGACCGAGAGCTCCGACCTCCTCGACCACGTCTTCACCGCGCCGATCGGGGTGGAGGTGAGAGGCGACCTCTGGCCGTGCGTCGAGGTGCCGGGTTCCGCCGAGCTGCTCGGCACCCGGCGGGCCGTCCGGGTTGACGCGACGGTCGACGACGTCCGCATCAGCGACATGGGGCTGATGGTGACGGGCCGCGGCGGCCACATGCTGTCCCTCAGCGCGAAGGTGAGGCAGCGGCTCGGCAAGGAGCTCGGCGACACCGTCACGGTGCGCCTCGAGCGACGTCTGCCGCCGAAGGGCCAGCGCGCCGGGTCGGCGCGATGAGCGCCGCCGCGGACGGCGCCGGATGGGACCGTCACCGCATCGCTCGTGCGGTGGGCGAGGAACGGCTGAGGCTTGCCGACTACCTGGACGACCTGAGTGCCGACCAGTGGGCGGTCCGCTCGCTGTGCACCGAGTGGACCGTCCGCGACGTGGCCGCGCACCTGACCACCACGACCCGCGCCACGATCCCCTTCCTCGTGCGCGAGATCGTCCGCGCGCGGGGGAGCTTCGACCGCATGGAGTCGACCGTCGCCCGTGAGCGCTCCGCCCGCTTCGGGGCCGACGAGATCGTCGAGCAGCTCCGCGAGAGCGCACGGTCGACCCGCCGCATCGCGGGCAGCGCCCCGATGGATCCGCTGATGGACCTGGTCATCCACCAGCAGGACGTCGCGCGGCCCCTCGGCGTCCCGCTGGTCGCGCCGCTCGACCGGGTGCGCGTCTCCCTCGCGTACGTGGCGGCCAACCGCTTCATGGGCGGGCCGCGTCGTGTCGGCGGCCTGACCCTCGTGGCGACCGACGCGGAGCTCGTGATCGGCACCGGACCCGAGGTCCATGGTCCGGCGATCGACCTCCTTATGGTCGCCGCCGGTCGCCCCGCCGCGATTCGGGGGCTCGCGGGACCGGGCCTGGGTCTCCTGACACGACGCCTGCACGGCTGAGGAGGGTTACCGTCGGAGCATGTGCCGGAACATCCGAGTCCTTCACAACTTCGACCCGCCGACGACCGACGACGAGGTCCGTGAGGCCGCGCTGCAGTTCGTGCGCAAGGTCAGCGGGTCGACCCGGCCCTCGCAGGCGAACGCCGAGCCGTTCGAGCGTGCGATCGACGAGATCGCCGCGGCCACGCGCCGCCTGCTCGACGACCTCGTGACCAAGGCGCCGCCGAAGAGCCGGGAGCGCGAGGCGGTCAAGGGGCGCGAGCGCCACGAGAAGCGGATGGAGCGCGAGGTCCGCATCCGCACCGGCGCGGGCTGACCCCGCGCCCAGCGGCGACGGGCCGCGTGAGTCGGGTCTACGCCACGACGTGGTGCTCCTCGGTGCGGCCCTCGTCGGCGAGGTCGGCCGCGACCCCGCCGTCGACCCGCGACAGGTGCCGGGCAGACGTCGTGACGGCGACGTCCTCGAGCCAGACCGCTGTCGCGCCGCCGTCGAGCAGCCGGGTCACGAGGTCGACGTCCTCGTGCAGCGGCAGGTCGTGGAACCCGCCGACCTCGACGTAGGACGTCGCGCGCACGCCGAGGTTGGCCCCGTGCACGTGCCCGTGGTCGTGGCCGGTCGGGCGACGCTGCCGGTACCGGCGCAGCCAGCGGGGATGACGCCGCGCGTCGTCCGGCGACAGCGCGACGGTGCCGAGGACCAGGTCGGCACCACCGGCAGCCTCCTGGACCTGGCGCAGGAGCCACCGCGGTGGCACGAGGCTGTCGGCGTCGGTGAGGGCGAGCCAGAGGCCGCCGGCGTCGTGCGTGCGGTCCAGCGCCCACGCGCAGCCGATCGCCCGCGCGGCCCCGACGTTTCCCTCGCTGACGACCAGGACGTGTGCGCCCGCTGCGGTCGCGAGCTCGGCGGTGAGGTCGGAACAGCCGTCCGCCACGACGACGACCTCGACCGTCGTCGGAGCCGGGAGGTTCACGGCCGCGGTCAGGACGGAATCGACCGCGGCGCCGATCGTCAGCGCCTCGTCGCGGGCCGGGATCACGACCACGACGTGGTCGACCTGGTGCTCAGCCACGACCCAGCACCTCCAGCCGGAAGTCGTCCTCGAGGTGCTGCACCAGCGTGACCAGACCGCTGGCGGCCGCCACCTCGGCGTGGGCGTGATCGCCCGTGCACGCGGCCTCGGCGAACGGGTGGCGCCAGTGCACCAGGACGAGGTGGCCGTCGGGGCTCAGGCTCTCGAGGACGCGGGCCAGAACCCCTGCTCGGTCCTCGGCCGAGAGGAAGTACAGGATCTCCGAGAGCACCACGAGGTCGAGCTCGCCGGCGGGCCAGGCGTCCGGCACCGTGGCCTCCGCGAAGGTGACGTGCTCGGACGGGACAGCGGCTCGCGCCGTCGCCAGCGGGGCGGCGACGGTGTCGGTCGCGATCAGCTCGTCGCACCGCGGCGCCAGGAGTGCGGTGAGCAGCCCGATCGAGCAGCCGGGCTCGAACGCCCGGCGATAGCGCCCGCGGGGAAGGCTCGCGACGGTGACCTCGTACTTGCGCTGCTCGTACGGTCGCTCGGCGAGGTGCCACGGGTCGGACGAGCTCGCGTACATCTGCTCGAAGTACTCCGCGGCGGTCACGCGATCACGACCTCGGGGGCCTCGATCGCGTGGCGCAGGAGCGCCTCCTCGACGATCGCTGCGTCGGCGGCTGCGTCGCCGACAGGACTCACCTGGGTGGCGAACGCCGCGAGGGCTGCGCACTTGCGCCGCTCGGCGTCCGCGCCGAACGCGAGGCGACGGGCCGACGGCAGCCACTCCTGGGCGTCCGGCCGGGTCCAGACCCAGGTCCAGATCGGGAAGCGCCAGAGGGTCGGACCGTCGGCGCACAGCTCCACGGCGACCTCGCCGAGGGCGTCGTGGTCCGGGTGCCCGTCGGCCTCGAACGGGGCGAGCACGAGGTCGGCGGCACCGACCATCGGCTGCAGGAGTGCGCGCAGCTCGTCGCGCGCAGCGGTCAGCCCGCCGTCCGGCAGGCCGAGGCGGTAGATCGTCGGGTCCTCGAACCCGAGCCGGGCGAGTGCGTCCTGGAGCTCCCCCGGGCGACGCGCGCGCAGCTCCTCGGCGGAGATGGCGGTGCTGTCGGGGTGCGAGGCCTCGCCGTCCGTCGCGGTCACGAACGTGACCGGGCGGTCGACCTGCCCGGCGAGCCAGCCGCCGACGGCCAGGACCTCGTCGTCGGGGTGCGCGGACAGCACGAGAACCCGTCCACCCGGGTCGTCGGCCGGGAAGAGCGGCAGGGTCGTCAAGGTCGTGCGCCAGTCCTCAGGCATCGCGGATCACCTCCAGGGAGCCGAGCCGGGCCAGGTCGCGCTCGGCGTGGTGCTGCCGGACGAAGACCTGCAGGTCGTGCACGTGCTCGGCGTGCGCGGCGTCGAAGGCCAGAGGTCCGGGGCCGAGAGCGCGGTCGACGTGTTCCACGACGGTCGCCGCGACGTCGGCGGCGTGGGCGCGCAGCGACTGGGCGAGGCGCTCGGCCCGCACGCCGTCGAGGTCCTCGTCGTCGACCAGGTCGGCGGCGCCCCGGATCGCCAACCAGGCCGTGTCGAGCGCGGATCTCGTCGCTCCCAGGTGGGCGCGGCCGTGGGGGTCGAGGCGGTCGGCGGCGGCCTCGAGCGTCGCGGCGACGCCGCACGCGCCGCCGATCCAGCACACCGCGATGCCGATCGCGCCGAGCCAGAAGCCTGGCCGGTCGACGTAGGCACCGGCTGCACCGACAGGTCGGGCGGCCACGCGCTCGAAGGTCAGGGTCGCGGTGCCGGCGCGCCGCATGCCGGCGCCGGTCCACGGCCTCGCCCCGCCGTCGGGGTGGATGCCCTCGGCGCCGACGTCGACGGCGAAGAGGCGGCTGCCGTCATCGGTCTCGGCGGTCACGAGGGCGTGTGTCACGAGCGAGGCGCCCGAGCAGAACGCCTTGGTGCCGGACAGCGTCCATCCGTCGTCGTGCTGGGTCGCGGTGAGGACGGCGAACGGCGGCTCGGCCGCCCACACGGCCCAGATCTCGTCAGCGGCGGGACCGGGCAGGCCGAGGTCCTGCAGGATCGCGGCAGCGTCGTGGTGCGGCTCGACCAGCTTGACCAGGGGGAGGTCGCGAGTCGCGAGGTCGCGGAGGGCCGTCCAGCGGTCGGCCGTCCTTCCCGCACCGGGCTGGGGCCACGGCTCGGCGGTGTGCGGCAGCAGGTCCTCGTGAGTCAGGACGGTGCGGGCGGGTGGTGCGGGCATGGGTCCTCCGGACGACGGTGCGCCCGGCTGACTGCTGAACCAGGAGATCTCACGGTCTCACGGCTGTGGCCGTGCGCAACCTGTCGGACCGCAGGCCGACCCCGGAGACCACGGCGCTGAGCACGAGCAGGGCCGCCGTCACGACCACGACGCGGTGGAATCCCGCGATGTCCAGCACCCCGCCGGTGATCACGCCGACGAAGGCGACCGCCACCAGGCCCGCGACCCGGGCGATCGCGTTGTTGACGGCCGAGGCGATGCCGGACTCGCCCGGGTGGATCTCGGCCAGGACGGTCGACGTCAGCGGCGTCACGGTCGTGGTGATGCCGAGTCCGAACAGGATGACGCCGGGCAGGATCTGCCACCACACGTCGAGCGGCTCGCTCGCGGTGAGCATCCAGAGGAAGCCGGCCGCCACGAGGAGCGGGCCGACGGTCATGAAGGGGCGGGGGCCGAACCGGCCGGCGAGCGAGCCCACGCGGCTCGACAGCGCGAGCGAGATCAGGGTCGTCGGCACCATGATCAGCCCGGACACGGTCGCCGAGAGACCGCCGACCTCCTGGATCACGAGCGGGATCACGAGGGTGCCGAGCCCGAGGGCGGCGTAGATGCCGACCGTCGCGAGGTTGCCGACCGCGAAGGCCCGCACGCGGAACAGCCGCAGCGGCATCATCGGGTGCGGCGCTCGAGCCTCCCACGCGACGAACGCGCCCAGGCACACGAGCCCGCCGACCAGCGCCGTGACGGCGAGCGGGTGGTCGAAGCCGATGCGCTGGCCCTCGATCAGGGCGAACACGGGGCCCGCGAGACCGAGCGCGGCCAGGACCGCGCCGACCGCGTCCACGTGGGCCTCGCCGTCGGTGCCGTGGTGCGCGTCGCGCGGCAACCGGGCCACCAGGGCGAGGGTCACGACCACCGGCACGATGACGATGCCGAAGACCCAGCGCCACCCGACCGTGTCGACGAGTCCGCCGCCGGCCAGCGGTCCGATCAGGAACGCGACGCCGGTCCACGCCGTCCAGGTGCCGATCGCGCGGGGCATCGCGGGGCCCGTGAACGTCGAGGTGATGAGCGCGAGGCTCGACGGCACGAGCAGAGCACCGGCCACGCCCTGCAGCGCGCGAGCGGCGATCAGCGTCTCGCCGGTCGGGGCCAGGGCCGCCAGCAGCGAGGTCGCCGCGAAGCCGAGGAGCCCGGCGGTCAGGATCCGCAGCCGCCCGAAGGTGTCCGAGAGGGAACCGGCGACCAGCATGAGGGAGCCGAGGGTCAGCAGGTAGCCGTCGACGACCCACTGCTGCAGCGTGACCCCGCCGCCGAGCTCGTCCTCGATCGCCGGCAGGGCGACGTTGACGATCGAGCCGTCCAGGAATGCCACGAACGACGCCAGGATCGCGATCACGAGCACGGTGCGCTGCTGATCGTCCGTCACAGGGGAAGGTTAAGTCCGAGGTGACCCGTGGGTAGGGGTGGACACGCGCTCCGGGACCGCATGGGATGGACGGGTGAGCGACGAGACCCAGCCCCATCCGAAGACGCCCAGCGTCTCCTACTCGATCACGGTGCGCCTCGAGGTGCCGGCCGGAGCCTCGGCGGTGGGTGAGCTGACCTCGACCGTCGAGTCCGCCGGGGGACTCGTGACCGCGCTCGACGTCGCGCCGTCCGGGGTCGACCACCTGCGCATCGACCTGACGGCGGCGACGTCGGACACCGACCACGCCGACGCGATCGTCGAGGCGCTGGAGGCCGTCTCCGACGTCGCGGTCAAGAAGGTCTCCGACCGCACGTTCCTGATGCACCTCGGTGGCGTCATCGAGGTCGCGACGAAGCACCCGCTGCGCAACCGCGACGACCTGTCGATGATCTACACCCCCGGCGTCGCGCGGATCTCGCAGGCGATCGCGAAGGACAAGGAGGACGCCCGACGCCTGACGATCAAGCGCAACAGCGTCGCGGTCGTGACCGACGGCTCGGCGGTGCTGGGCCTGGGCAACATCGGCCCGCACGCCGCGCTGCCGGTCATGGAGGGCAAGGCCGCGCTGTTCAAGTCCTTCGGCGACATCGACGCCTGGCCGATCTGCCTCGACACCCAGGACACCGAGCAGATCATCGAGACGGTTGCGGCGATCTCGCCGGGGTTCGCGGGCATCAACCTGGAGGACATCTCGGCCCCCCGCTGCTTCGAGATCGAGGCGCGCCTGCGCGAGCGCCTCGACATCCCGGTGTTCCACGACGACCAGCACGGCACGGCGATCGTCGTGCTGGCGGCGCTCGAGAACGCGCTGCGGGTCGTCGGCAAGCGGCTCGACTCGGCCCGCCTGGTGCTCGTCGGAGCCGGCGCGGCCGGGACGGCGGTCCTCAAGACGCTCGTCCACGCGGGCGCGGCCGACGTCGTGGTCTGCGACGTCGAGGGCATCGTGCACCCGGACCGGCCGGGCCTGGACCCGTCGCTGGCCTGGACGGCCGAGCACACCAACGCGGCTCGCCTGACCGGCACCCTGCGCGACGCCCTGCCCGGCGCCGACGTCTTCATCGGCGTCTCGGCGCCCAACATCCTGGGGGCCGCCGACGTCGAGACGATGGCCGACGACGCGATCGTGTTCGCCCTGGCCAACCCCGACCCGGAGATCGACCCGGGGCTCGCCCGACGCCACGCGGCGGTCGTCGCGACGGGCCGGTCGGACTACCCCAACCAGATCAACAACGTGCTGGCGTTCCCCGGCATCTTCCGCGGTCTGCTCGACGCGCAGAGCCGCGGCATCGACATGGACGTGCTCGTGGCCGCCGCCGAGGCGATCGCGTCGACCGTGACCGCCGAGGAGCTGGGCCCGAACTACATCATCCCGAGCGTCTTCCACCCCGACGTGCACGAGCGGGTCGCGTCCGCGGTGCGCGGCGTCGTGGAGCGCTCGCGAGCCTGACGGCGCTCGCCGTCGTCAGCAGGCCGGTGCGGGTCCGGCTCCCGTCGTGACGAAGCCGCAGGCCTTCTCCGGGAGCATGGGCACGTCGTTGGACTGCTCCAGCCTCGTCACGTCGACCAGGTGACGCGCCGGGTCGGTGCCCACCGCTCGGACCCACACGGGCAGTCGGACCTGGGCGGCCGTGCCGGCGAGGACGACCGAGGCGTGGTCGGCCTCGAGCAGGGACGGCACGACCTCGAAGTGGACCTCGCTCGTCAGCAGCCGGGCGCGCTCCACCGTGATCGCGGTGTCGGTGATCTGCTCGAACGACGTGCGGACGAACGTGTGCTCCGGCCACGGACCGTCCAGCGGGGAGCCGTCGCGCAGCTCGACGGCCTGGTGAGCGGTGCGGATCAGGGAGTCGACGACGGAGATGCGGCCGGCGTCGTCGCCGGTGATGCCGGTCGAGGCCCAGCGGATGACCGTGCGGGTCAGGTCCAGCTCGCCGCCGTCGCGCACCACGACCCCGCCCCAGTCGGAGTCGGTCGGCCTGACGGGATGGCCGTTGCGGTCCAGGACGCTCGACAGCGTCACGGGCAGGCCCGAGGCCCCCGTGGCGACGAGCTTCCCCTCGACCACGATCGACTGCCCGAGGTTCACCCAGTACTGGCCCGCGGGCATCGTGAGCGTCGCGCCGGCCGCCACGGTGAGGTCGCCGGAGGCAGGGCCGACGCCGAGCCCGACGACCCCGTTCTCGAAGGACCCGCTCGTCGTGACGGTCCCGCCGATCAGGATGGGGTCGCGCGAGGTCGAGACCCGGTTCACGCGGATGAGTGACGGATCGAGGTTCGACGACCGCACCACGACGGGCGACAGCCCGGTGGAGCCGTTGATGTTGCGCACCACGGGTGGCGTCACCGAGTCGGCCAGGTAGATCGCGTGGTCGCGCATGTCGTCGAGCAGCGAGTCCTGCACCGAGAACGACGCGACGGGCCCCGGGAAGACCCCCGCGACGCCGATCTCGGCCGAGCCGAAGCTCAGGTGTGAGGCGTCGATCGAGCCGCCGGGCAGCACCCGCACCCCGCGCCAGAACCCGTCCTGGTCGCCCTCGAACGGGATGCGCGCGCCGATGGGCTGCTCGGCCGTGCCGAGCGCGACCAGGCTGCCGGCGACCTCGATCGCCCGCTGGATCTCCACCACCAGGTCCGTGCCCGGAGCGATCGTCAGCGTGACGTCCTCGGCGACCAGCACGTCGCGACCGACGGCGATCGTGTCGATCCCGTCGGTCCCCCACGTGGTGTCCTCGTCGATCGTCCCGGCGACGCGCAGCGTGGTGCTCGTCGCCTCGACCAGCACCGGTGCGCTGGTCTCGGGCTCGCCGGCGTCGGGACTTGTCCGCCGCACCTGCACGGCGAGCTGGTGACCCACGTCGGCGGCGCGCACCGTGTACGACCGCGTGGTGGCGCCGGCGACGGGCTGGCCGTCGATCAGCCACTGCACCGCGACGGCGTCGTCGGGGTCGCTGCCGACGTCGACCGCCACCGTGCGTCCGGGAGCCACCACGCCGACGACGACGGGCTCCATCGGATCGGGTGTCTGCAGCACCCCGTCGGCCCGGAACAGGAACGCGGCCATCTGCTCGCGCAGGACCGGGGCCGAGGGTGCGAACGTGCGGTTCGGTGCCGTTCCGTAGCCGGTCGAGATGCCCTGCTCCGAGAGCCACTGGATCTGGCTGAAGAACACGTGCGAGACCGGCACGTCGACGAACGGGAGCTGGGCCGGCAGGGGAGGGACGGGGCCCTCGGCCAGGCGGTTGATGAAGGCGGCCATCTGCTCGCGCAGGACCGGCTGGCCGGGACGGAAGGTCCCGTCGGCGTAGCCGGTCGTGATGCCCTCGCGCTGGAGCCAGACGATCTCCTTGAAGAACACGTGCGTCGTGGGGACGTCGACGTAGGGCGAGGTCGTCGGCACGCCGTTGACGGCCGGGGACCCGGCGAAGCGGTAGAGGAACGCGGCCATCTGCTCCCGCAGCACGGGGGCCGCGGGCTGGAAGGACGGTCCGCTGGGGCCCGCGTACCCGGTGGAGATGCCCTGGTCCGCGAGCCAGGCGATCTCGGCGGCGAAGACGTGGTTCGGCGAGACGTCGGTGAAGCGGGTCGTCTGGCCGCTGGCGCTGCCGCCGGAGCCTGCCGTCAGCAGTGCTCCGACGAGCAGCGCCGTCACGATCCTGGTCAGTACCCGTGCCCCGCGTCCGACCATGGTGGTGTCCTCTTCTCGTGGTGCGTCGAGAATGGCACCGGCGCGCCGGATCCGCACGAGATCGGGGAATCAGGACGAATAATTGACGCCGATGTCAAATCACTGGTAGACGTCGGGGGACCCAGGAGGACGCCCCATGTCCGCAGCACCGTTCCGCAACCGACTGACCGAGCAGCTGGGCATCACCGTCCCGGTGCTGTCGGCGCCGATGGGGTGGGTCGCTCGGGCCCCCCTCGTGGCGGCCGTCTCCGAGGCCGGCGGCCTGGGCCTCGTGCCCGGATCGCTCGACCTCGCCACGATCGAGGCCGACCTCGCGGAGGTCCGGTCGCTGACCGACCGGCCGTTCGGGGTCAACATCCCCATCGCCTTCGCGCAGGACCCGGCGATCGTCGGCCTGATCGCCGACGCCGGAGTCCGGTTCGTCACGACCTCGGCAGGATCCCCGGCGCGGTTCATCGAGCCGCTGAAGGAGATCGGCGTGACCGTGTTCCACGTCGTCCCGACGCTCGCGACTGCCGAGAAGGCGATCGCGGCGGGCGTCGACGGACTCGTCGTCGAGGGCAGCGAGGGTGGCGGGTTCAAGAACCCGGCCGAGGTCTCCACGATGGTGCTCGTCCCGCTGCTCGCCGACCGTTTCGACGTCCCGATCGTCGCCGCCGGCGGGATCGCCGACGGGCGCACGATGCTCGCGGCGATGGTGCTCGGCGCGGAGGGCGTGCAGATGGGCACGCGGATGCTCGCCTCGCGCGAGTCGTCGGTGCACGCCGCGGTCAAGGACGCGATCCTCGGGGCCTCGGAGGCCGACACCTTCATGCTCAACCGCACGGTCGGCCGACCCATGCGGGTGCTGCGCACCGCGACGTCGGAGCTGGCCGACGGTCAGGACGTCCGCCCGTTGCTCGCCCGCATCACCGAGACGTACCACGACGGGGACCTCGACGCGTCCCTGCTGCAGGCGGGCCAGGTGGCCGGCCGGATCGACTCGCTCGAGACCGTCGCCGAGATCCTGCGCGAGGCGGTGGCCTCGTTCGACGCTCGCCTGCACGAGCTGGTCCGCGGCCGCACCGTCGACGCCTGAGCGTCGTCGGTCAGGTGCGCGCCGCGAGGACCGACAGGAGCTGGAGCTTCTCGTGGCTCTCGCTGCCCGGGACCGCGGTGTAGACGAGCAGGTGGTGTGCCTGGGCCGGGTCGTGCAGGATCTGGCAGCTCAGCTCGATCAGCCCGACCTCGGGGTGCTGGTAGCGCTTGAGCTCGCGCGGCAGGACCCCGACCTCGTGCTCCTTCCACACGGCCCGGAACTCCTCGCTCGACTCCAGGAGGAGCTCGGTCAGGTGCGCGGCCCTCGACCGCGGTCCGCGCAGCGACAGCACGCCTCGCAGTCCCGAGGCGTAGAGCCGGGAGTAGTAGGAGTGGTCCTCGGGCGGGTGGAGCGCACGGGCCGCGGGGTCGGTGAACCACCGGTAGCCGATGCTCCGGGCGGGACCGGTGTGGCGGGTCAGGTCGCCGAACAGCGCGACCCCCTGGGCCGTCTGCCGCAGCGTCTCGCCGAGCTCGGTCACGATCTCGGCGGGCGTGTCGGTGAGGCGGTCGAAGATCCGGAGCATGCCGGGGCCGACGTGGTCGCTGCCCGCGCCCCGCGGTGGAGCCTGGTGCCCCGCGAGTCGGAACAGGTGGTCCCGCTCGTCGACCGAGAGGTGCAGCCCCTGGGCGATCGAGGCGATCATCTGCTCCGACGGCTGCGGCCCGCGCTGTCGCTCGATGCGGGCGTAGTAGTCGGTCGACATGTGGCACAGCGCCGCGACCTCCTCACGCCGGAGGCCGCTCGTGCGGCGCCGCTGACCACGAGGCATCCCGACGTCCTCCGGCTGCAGGGCCTCACGGCGCAGGCGGAGGAACTCGGCGAGCCCCGCGCGATCGATCATGCGAACAGTCTGGCGCGTACCGCCTTGCTCAGCCACGGATCGTCAGGCCGTGGATAGACGGCGCGGGGCCGGTCAGGGTGGTGACATGCCTCGACGACAGCACGACCTGACCCTTCCCGACCTCGCCGGACGACGCGCCGTCGTCACCGGAGCCAGCGACGGCATCGGCCTCGGCATCGCGGCGGCCCTGGCCGGCGCGGGTGCCGAGGTGGTGATGCCGGTCCGCAACCGCACCAAGGGCGACGCAGCCGTGGCGCGCATCCGCGAGCAGGTGCCTGGCGCCCGCCTCGAGCTGCGCGACCTCGACCTGTCCTCGCTCGCCTCGATCGCAGCGCTGGGCGAGACCCTGCGGGCGGAGGGCACACCGATCGACCACCTCGTGAACAACGCCGGCGTCATGCACCCGCCCGAGCGGCAGGCGACGGCCGACGGCGTCGAGCTGCAGCTCGGCACGAACCACCTCGGACCCTTCGCACTCACGGCGCAGCTGCTCCCGCTCCTGCGGGCCGCGGGCGGGCGGGTCACGACGCAGACGAGCGTCGCTGCGCGGCGCGCGTCGATCGCGTGGGACGACCTCGGCTCGGATCGCTCGTACGACGCGATGAAGGCGTACGGCCAGTCGAAGCTCGCGACGGGTCTGTTCGGCTACGAGCTGCAGCGTCGATCGCAGGCGGCGGGATGGGGGGTCACCAGCGTCGTGTCGCATCCCGGCGTCGCCCCGACCGGCCTCCTGTCGGCGCGACCCGAGATGGGCCGCACGGAGGACACCCGCGAGGTGCGGCTGATCCGGTGGCTCTCGGCGCGCGGCATCCTCGTGGGCACGGTCGACTCGGCCCGCCTCCCGGCGCTGCTGGCCGCCACCGCGGCTGACGCGACGGGCACCGAGCTCTATGGGCCGCAGGGTGTCGGCGGCACGGGAGGCCGACCGGGTGCGCAGGAGCCGTGGAAACCGCTGCGGAGCACCGACGACGCCGCCCGCCTGTGGGAGGTCTCGCAGGAGCTGACGGGCGTCAGCTTCGGCTGAGTCGCCGTGCGCCGACCAGCGTGACGACGCCGAGGAGGAGCTCGGCGGCGGTGATCGTGTAGACCGAGATGCGCTCCCAGACGCCGTCGGGCAGGACGTCGACGCTGCTCGATCCACCGTCGACCAGCAGGGCGGTCACGGCCAGCAGGCCGACCACGCCGAGGAGCAGGCACACGGTGCCGAGGCTCCGCTCGGCCGGTGCGCGTCGCAGCGACAGCCCGACCACGACGATCGTGAGGTTGCCGCCGACGATCGCCATCCCCGCGCCGACCCCGTGCAGGAACCCGTACGAGGTGTCGGCGCTCGTCGTCCCGCTGTGCACGAGCCCGACGAGCACGTTGCCGATCCCGTGCGTCACCGCGAGAGCGACGAACCAGCGCCGCAGGGTCGTCGTGACCCGCGGTGCGAACAGCGCGGCAGCCGCCGCGAACAGCACGCCGTGCGCGATGAAGCCCGTGTTCATGACCCACGCCAGCGGCGAGTCGATCGCCCGCCCGCCCGACGTCCCGACCTCCGGGATGCCGAGGTCGCTGATGTAGTTCGTCGCGTACGAGTAGCCGTCGAACGCCGCAGCGGCGACGGCCTCGGTGGCCAGGTAGACGACGCCGGCGACGATCCAGCAGGCCGCGGCGAGCACCGCCGTCCGTCGCTCGGTGCTCATGGCGCCACTCTGGCACGGCGCGTCCGGAGGTGCCGGTCGACGGATCAGTCGCTCAGGCGAAGGCCGTGATGATGACGGCGCTCAGCACGCTGCTCGCGATGAAGAAGGGTGCGTTGAGCAGGCCGTACATCAGCGGTCGCGGGAAGCTCGGGTTGATCGCGATCTGGAAGGTCATCGCCGCCAGGTAGCCGACACCGACGACCAGCCCGAACGTCACGGCGTCCGCGACCGTCGTGACGCCGAGCGCCTCGAGCAGCACCGCGCTCGTGAACGTGACGAGCACCAGGCACACGAGCGGCCCGGCGTTCGTCACGAGCGGGTGGACCTGGCCCGCCGGCGGCTCGTCGGCCGTGCGGCCGAGGGCCACCAGGTACGGCTTGGCGATGACGACGGCGAACCACAGCCCCGCGAGCGCGATCGAGGCCACGGTGGCGAGGGCGAAACCGGTCCAGCTGAGGTCGGGGAGGACGGAGAACATGAGGGGCCTTTCGGTCGGTCCGACGACCGGCGGTCGCTGGTCGAACCAGCCTCCTCCACGTAGAGGACAGCCTCTGTCCTCTACCTGCCGCGCCTCACTCCGGCGGCGAGCGGGCGGACTGCGCGCCCAGCGCTGACGGAACAGCACGGTCGGCCTGGACGACGTCCCCGCCGGGTACGCCGCGATGCAGGACCGCGAGGCCCTCGAGGTCCTCGTGACCCCCTGATCCCACCACCTGCGAGAGAGGCTCGACCCATGGACACCTTCACCCTGAACAACGGCGTCACCATCCCGGCCGTCGGGCTCGGCGTCTTCCAGACGCCGCCGGACGAGACCAAGGCCGCGGTGCACGCGGCGCTGGACGCCGGATACCGACACATCGACACGGCTGCGGGGTACTTCAACGAGCGCGAGGTCGGCGAGGCGATCGCGGAGTCCGACGTCGACCGCTCGGAGATCTTCGTCGAGACGAAGATCTGGATCAGCGACTTCGGCCATGCCGAGACGCTGCACGCCTTCGACAAGAGCGCCGGCAAGCTCGGCGTCGACCAGATCGACCTGCTGATCCTGCACCAGGCGCTGCCGAGCCGCTACGACCTGACGATCGGCGCCTACCGCGCCCTGGAGGAGCTGCTCGAGGCCGGCAAGGTGCGCGCGATCGGCGTCAGCAACTTCATGCCCGAGCACCTCGAGAAGCTGCTCGCGGAGACCTCGGTCGTGCCGGCGGTCAACCAGATCGAGGTGCACCCGTACTTCCGCCAGTCCGAGCTGCTCGCCTACGACGACGAGCGCGGGATCCTCAACCAGGCGTGGTCGCCGATCGGCGGCATCACGTTCTACCCCGGCTTCGGTGACGAGCGGCGCAGCGTCCTGGACGACCCGATCATCGGCGGCATCGCCGAGGCGCACGGGCGCTCGCCGGCCCAGGTCATGCTGCGCTGGCACCTGCAGCAGGGTCGCCAGGTCATCCCGAAGTCGGTCACGCCGTCGCGCATCGTCGAGAACCTCGACGTCCTCGGCTTCGACCTCACGACCGACCAGCTCGCGGCGATCGACCGCCTCGACACCGGCCAGCGCGGCGGTCCCGACCCGGACGTCGTGACCCTCGAACGGTTCGGCCGCGAGATCCCGGAGGCCTGACATGACCACACCCACGACACGCACGCTCGGCGAGAGCGGCCTGCAGGTCTCGGCGCTCGGTCTCGGCTGCATGGGCATGAGCCAGAGCTTCGGAGCGCTGCCGCCGCGCGACGAGATGATCGGGTTCCTGCGGGAGGCCGTCGAGCACGGCGTGACGTTCTTCGACACCGCCGAGGTCTACGGGCCGTTCCACAACGAGGAGCTCGTCGGCGCTGCGCTCGCCCCCGTGCGCGACGAGGTCGTGATCGCCACGAAGTTCGGCTTCGCGTTCGACGCCGAGGGGAAGCAGAGCGGGCTCACGAGCCGCCCGGACGACATCCGCGCTGCTGTCGACGGCTCGCTCGGCCGCCTCGGCATCGAGACGATCGACCTGCTGTACCAGCACCGGGTCGACCCGGACGTGCCGATCGAGGGCGTCGCGGGCACCGTCGCCGCGCTGATCGAGGCCGGCAAGGTGAGGCACTTCGGCCTGTCGGAGGCGGGCACCGAGACGATCCGCCGCGCCCACGCGGTGCAGCCCGTCACGGCGCTCCAGAGCGAGTACTCGCTGTTCTGGCGCGAGCCCGAGCAGGAGATCCTGCCGCTCCTGGCCGAGCTCGGCATCGGCTTCGTCCCGTTCAGCCCGCTCGGGCGCGGCTTCCTCACGGGCGCCGTCACGCGCGAGTCGAGCTTCGGCGAGGGCGACATCCGCGCGACGATGCCCCGCTTCGAGGCCGAGGCGCTCGCGGCCAACCTCGAGCTGGTCGACCGGGTCGCGGCGGTCGCCGAGCGCCTCGGAGCGACGACGGGCCAGGTCGCGCTCGCGTGGCTGCTGGCCCAGCAGCCCTGGATCGTCCCGATCCCGGGCACCCGTCGCCTCTCCCGGCTCGACGAGAACCTCGGGAGCGCGGCGCTGGAGCTGAGCGAGACCGACCTGGCCGATCTCGCTGCTGCCTCCGACGCCGTGACCGTCGTGGGCGACCGCTACCCGGAGGCGATGCAGCGGCTCATCGACCGCTGACGTGCCGCAGGACCTCGGTCGCGACCACGTGGGGCCGGGTCTCGGGCACCCAGTGCGAGACCCCGGTCAGCTCGACGTAGCGGAACGGGCCGTCGACGAACTCGGGACAGCCGGCCGCCGCGACGGGTCCGATGAAGGCGTCGGCGTCGCTCCAGACGAACGTCGTCGGCACCGTGACGTGCGGCAGGGTGCTGAGGTCGGAACCCATCGCGCGGTACCACTGCAGCGCCGCGTCGAGGGCTCCCGGCTCGCCCAGGTGCTGCAGGTAGGTCTCGACGTGGCCCGCCGGTAGGTCGCCGTAGACCTCGCGGAGTCGGCGGGCGTCGTCGGCCAGGAGCACCTCGGCCATGTCGGGCGTGCGGCGGAACTCGGCGTAGTACGCCGACATCGCGCGCTGCTCGGGATCCTCGCGCACCGCTCGGCCGTAGGCGCCCAGGTGCGGCACCGAGACGGCGGTGAGCGACCGGACCCGGTCGGGGCGGGTCGCGGCGACCACCCAGGCGACGCTGGCGCCCCAGTCGTGGCCCACGAGGTGGAACGTGTCGATGCCGAGGGCGTCCGCGAGGCCGATGACATCGGCAGCGAGCCGGTCGGTCGCGTAGTCCTCGGTATCGGTCGGGCGCGCGCCGGGGGAGTACCCGCGCTGGTCGGGTGCGACCGCCCAGCAGCCCGCCTCGCCGAGTGCGGGCAGCACCTCGGCCCAGGTGGCGGAGGTCGCGGGGAACCCGTGGAGCAGGATCACGGGCGTCCCGGAGGTGTCGCCGGTCTGGACGGTGTCGAACGTGAGGTCGCCCGTGGAGACGACCGATCGGCGCAGCTGGCTCACGGCCCCAGCGTCGCACGGATCGGTGGGGCGGTGAGCGCATCCGGAGTTGGTTGGATTTTCCAACTGAGGTAGCGTGCCCAGCATGACCTCCCAGGTGCGCGAGTGCTCCGTCGCGCGGACGCTCGACCTCATCGGCGCCAAGTGGACGATGCTCGTCGTGCGCGAGCTCCACCTCGGCAGCCACCGCTTCGACCAGATCGTGCGGCACACCGGTGCGCCGCGCGACATCCTCACCGACCGCCTGCGCAAGCTCGAGGCCAACGGCCTCGTCGAGCGCGTGCAGTACGAGGACCACCCGCCGCGCTTCGAGTACCACCTGACCGATCTCGGCCGCGGGCTCGGGCCGATCCTCACGATGCTGCGCGAGTTCGGCGACCGCCACCTCGCGGGCGAGGACGGTCCGCCGCTGCGCGTCGAGCACTCCTGCGGCCACGACTACCAGCCCGTCCTGACCTGCCGGGCGTGCGGCGAGGCGGTCCGCAGTGCCGACCTGACGATGCACCTCGACACCGCCGAGGCGTCCTGATGAGCCAGGCGCCTCGGGCCGGCCTCCTCCCGGTCGTCGCGGCCGGGACCGCCCTGGTGCTCGTCACCTACGTGACCCCGCTGGCGACGTTGCCGCCGACGATCCGCGACCTGGGTGGCGGCAGTGCGGCGCAGGCGTGGATCCTCAGCGCGATGAGCATCGGCCTGGCCGGCGGGATGCTCGCGACCGGCGTCCTCGGCGACCGCTACGGCCGTCGCCGCATCTACCTGCTGGGGCTCACGGGACTCGTCGTCGGTGCCGTGCTCGCCGCGGCCGCCTGGCACCCGGGCGTCATGATCACGGCCCGCGTGGTCGAGGGCGTCGGCGGCGGAGCGATCCTCGCCTGTGGTCTCGCGGTCCTCGCCCAGGCGCACCCGCCGGGACCCGCGCTCCAGCGGGCGACCGCCACGTGGGGCGCCAGCATCGGCGGCGGCATCGCCGGGGGTGCGCTGCTCTCGGCGGCCCTCGACATCGGCACGAGCTGGCGCGAGAACTACGTCGTCACGGCGGTGGCCGGGCTGGTGCTCCTGCTCCCGACCGCGCGGATCGTGCCGGAATCGCGCTCGGCCACCCCGCGGCGCCTCGACGTCCCGGGCATGGTCCTGCTGGCCCTCGTGATGGTCGCGGCGGTCGGCGCCCTGACGCAGGCGCGGTCGGGCTGGGGCGCGCTCTCGAGCCTGCTGGTCGGTGTCGCGGTCGTGGCCTTCGTGGCGCTCGGGTTGACCGAGCGGCGCACGCGCCAGCCCCTGGTCGACCCGGACCTGCTCCAGAGGCCGCGCTTCCTCGCGTCGATCCTCGGGTCGCTGACGGTGGGGCTCTCGATCATCGCGATGTCGTCGTTCCTCCCGACCGTCGCGCAGGCCGGCTACGGCGACTCGCTGAGGGTCGCGAGCATCCCGCCGTTCGTGTGGGCCGTGGCCAGCACGCTGTCGGCGATCCTGCTGCGGCGGCTCCCGGTCAGCCCCCAGGGCCCGGGCGCGATCAGCGTCCTGCTCCTGCTGCAGTCGGCGGCGATGCTGCTCGCGCTGCTGGCGGACTCGTCGGTCGGGCTCGTGCTGCCGATGGCGCTGGCCGGTGTCGCGACCGGGCTCCTCAACGCCGTCCTCGGACGGGAGGCGGTCGTCAGCGTGCCGCTGGACCAGGCCGCGATGGCCAGCGGAGCGTCGAACACCGCGCGCTACCTCGGTGCGGCGTGCGGCATCACGCTCGTCGTCGTGATCGGCACGCGCGGGTCGGGCGACGTCCTCGCCGGGTGGCACCTGGCGGTGCTGGCCGCCGCCGCCCTCGGGGTGCTCGGCTCGGCGGTCATCGGCGCGATCGCCCTGCGCGCGCGAGGCGCGGCACGCGCCGACGGCGTGGTGCCGACCTCCTAGGTCAGGAGCGAGCGGGGGAGCGCGGGGCGGTCAGCCTCGTCACCAGCGCGGCGGCGGCCAGCGCCACGGCGCCCGCGACGGCGGCCGAGGCGATCGCGTCGCTGCCGTCGCTCCGTGCCGTGACGGTGATGCCGAACAGGGCCCACACCCCGGCGAGCACGTAGCCGAGCGTGCCGCCGGTCACGACCGTGAAGCCGACGAGAGTCACCGCCGCGACCACCAGCACGGCGATCTGCCACGAGGCCCGGCCGGCGTCCAGCCCGGCGACGTCGACCGCGGCGGTCGAGAGGTTCAGGAACAGGGCAGCGGTGACCCAGCCCGCGTACAGGCCGACCGAGGCGCGGGTCAGGAGCGAGAACCAGCGCGGGGCCAGCGGCTCGCGGACCACGGCGACGACGGCCACGAGCGCGGCGCCGGCCATGACGAGCAGGGCGGCGGCCGTCGCGACGCTGCTGTCGAGCCCGGCGAGCCCGATCCACACGGCTCCGCCGACGTACAGCACCACCTGGGCGACCTGGCGCCGCGGCGAGCTGCCGGTCGTGCCGGCGCGCAGCTCGGCGACCGCCTGGGCGATCGCGAGGGTGTAGATCACGCCCCAGATCGAGAACGCCCATCCGACCGGCGTGATCAGCAGGTCGGGACCGGACCCGCCGCCGGGCGAGGTGCCGGGTCCGAGGAGCGTGACGAGGGGTGCCACGACCTGGAGCAGCGCCGCGCCGAGCACGGCCCACGGCAGGATCTGGGTGCGGTCCGAGGTGCTGGGCACGTGCGTGCTGGTCATGCCTCGAACGTAACCCGGTCCGGTCAGTCGCGCGGCTCGACGACGTAGCCCTCGCGATAGGTCGGGTGCGCCGGTCGCCAGCCGCTCGCCCGCAGCCGGGCGTTGGAGAGCCGCTTGCCGTGGCCGCGCGCCGGGTCCGCAGGCTCGGGGCTCGGCACGTCGAGCTGACGCGCGACGTGCGCCGCGACGTCACCGAGGAGCGACGGCTCGTCGTCGGTGCCGACGTAGAGGGACGCGGGCTGCTCCGCGCGCGTCAGGAGGTGCACGACGGCTGCGGCGGCGTCGTCGCGGTGCACGCGGTTGGTCCAGCGGTGGGGGTCGTCGAACGTGCCGGTGCGCACCTGGTCGACGAGGCGAGCCGTCTCGCCGCGGTACAGGCCCGAGAGCCGCAGGACGGTGCCCTGGGGCAGGTGCCGGTGGAACGTCCGCTCGGCCTCGAGCAGCATCCGGGCCGGGCCGTCGGCTGGGACCGCCGGCGAGTCCTCGTCGAGCACCGGATCGGGTGGGGCGTCGCCGTAGACCCCCGTCGAGGAGACCAGGACGGCGCGCCGCGGGCTCTGCCCCGTCGCGGCGAGGGCCTCCAGGGCGCGGGTCATGCCGTCGACGTAGGTCGCGCGGTACGCCTCCTCGCTGCGCGGGCGTGCCGTCAGGGCCACGACCAGCAGGTCGGCCTCGACCCCGGCGAGGTCCGGGCGCTCCCGGGTCAGGTCGGCGGAGATGCCGCGCATCGGCGACGGCACGAGGTCACCGCGCCGGCGCACGGCCGTGACCTCGTGACCGAGCGCCGCGAGCCGCAGCCCCACGTCGGTCCCGAGGTCCCCGGCGCCGATCAGGAGTGCGTGCGTGCCCATCCTCCGAGGCTAGCCCGGGTCGGTGAGTGAGCGTCCGTTTGCCCCGCCCACGGCGGGATGGGGCGGGGTCAGGGGGTGCGGCGGCGCTTGCCGGGCTCGGGGGTGTCCGGCACGAGCCAGACCACGCCGGCCGGTGGCAGCTGCACCAGCGCGGAGGCCGGCTGGCCGTGCCAGGGAGTGCTCTCGGCCTCGACGAGGCCCAGGTTGCCCACGCCCGAGCCGCCGTAGAGCTCGGCGTCGGTGTTCAGCACCTCGCGCCACGTCCCGGCGAGCGGGAGCCCGACACGGTAGTCGTGGTGCGGGCTGCCGGAGAAGTTCGCGAGGCACGCCAGCCGCGACCCGTCGCGACCGATGCGCTGGAACAGCACCACGTTGCCCGCGGTGTCGGAGGCGTCGATCCAGCCGAAGCCCTCGGGCACGGTGTCGGCCGAGTACAGCGCGGGCGCCTCCCGGTAGATCGCGTTGAGGTCCGACACCAGCGCGAGCACCCCGGCGTGCAGCGGCGCGTCGGCCTGCGCCCAGTCGAGCGAGCGCGACTCGGCCCACTCGCCCTCCTGCCCGAACTCGCCGCCCATGAAGAGCATCTGCTTGCCCGGGTGCGCCCACATGAACGCCAGCAGCGAGCGCACGCCCGCGGCCTTGTTCCAGTCGTCGCCCGGCATGCGCCCCCACAGCGAGCCCTTGCCGTGCACGACCTCGTCGTGCGAGAGCGGCAGCACGAAGTTCTCGGTGAACGCGTAGTCGATCGCGAACGTCATCTCGCCGTGGTGGTACGAGCGGTGCACCGGGTCGTTGCCGAGGTAGGACAGCGTGTCGTGCATCCAGCCCATGTTCCACTTGAAGCCGAAGCCCAGACCGCCGCCCTCGGTGGGCCGGCTGACCCCCGGCCAGGCGGTCGACTCCTCGGCCACCATGACCACGCCGGGGTGGTGCTTGTAGACCGTCGCGTTGAGCTCCTGCAGCAGCTGCACGGCCTCGAGGTTCTCGCGCCCGCCGTGCTCGTTCGGCACCCACTCGCCGTCGTTGCGGGAGTAGTCGAGGTAGAGCATCGAGGCGACGGCGTCGACGCGCAGCCCGTCGAGGTGGAACTCCTCGAGCCAGAACAGCGCGTTCGCCACGAGGAAGTTGCGCACCTGCGGCTGGCCGAAGTCGAACACGTACGTGCCCCAGTCGGGCTGCTCGCCGCGGCGCGGGTCCGGGTGCTCGTAGAGGGCGGTGCCGTCGAAGCGCGCCAGCGCCCACTCGTCCTTCGGGAAGTGCGCGGGCACCCAGTCGACGATGACGCCGAAGCCGCGCTGGTGCAGACGGTCGACGAACCAGCGGAAGTCGTCGGGGCTGCCGAAGCGCGACGTGGGCGCGTAGTACGAGGTGACCTGGTAGCCCCAGGACCCGCCGAACGGGTGCTCGGCGACGGGCATCAGCTCGACGTGCGTGAAGCCCGTGGCCTCGAGGTGGTCGGCCAGCGCGTCGGCGAGCTCGCGGTAGTCGAGCCCCTGCCTCCAGGAGCCGAGGTGGACCTCGTAGATGCTCATCGGCGCGTCGGTCCAGGTCGTGGCGTCGCGCTGCGCGACCCAGTCGGCGTCCTGCCACGCGTGGGCCGGATCGACCACGATCGACGCGGTCGCGGGCGGCACCTCGGTGCCGAAGGCCATCGGGTCGGCCTTCTCGTGCCACGAGCCGTCGGGCCCCTGGATGCGGAACTTGTAGGCCTCCCCGGCGCCGACGCCGGGCACGAAGGTCTCCCACACGCCGGGCCCGCCGACGGCCTGCAGCGCGTGGCCGCCGCCGTCCCAGCCGTTGAACCCGCCCACGACCTGCACGGCCTGCGCGTGCGGGGCCCAGACCGCGAAGGACGTGCCCGGTCCGGCGTCCGTGCTGCGCACGTGCGCGCCGAGCACCTCCCAGAGGCGTTCGTGGCGGCCCTCGGCGAAGAGGTGGAGGTCGAGATCGCCGATCCCGGTCACGGTGGTCAGCTCCCCTCGGTGGTGAGTCGGTCGATGGAGGCCAGCGGCACGAGCAGCCAGTCGGGTCGGTTGGCGTGCTCGTACGCGACCTCGTAGACCGCCTTGTCGAGCTCGAACGCTCGCAGGAGCGCGGCTTGGTCCCGCGGGTCGTGGCCGGCGACCTTGGCGTAGCCGTCGCAGAAGGCGGCGCGGTTGTGCCGGGCCCAGGCGGCGGCCCGCTCGGCCTCGCGCTCGTCCTCGGCCTGGCCCACGAGCAGCTGCTGGGCGGCGTAGTCGAACGAGCGCAGCATGCCGGCCACGTCGCGCAGGGGGGAGCGGAGCGTGGCGCGCTCCGCGACGTCGGCGGCGGGCTCGCCCTCGAAGTCGAGGAGCAGCCAGCCCTGCAGCGTGCGGAGCACCTGGCCGAGGTGCAGGTCGCCGTGGACCGACTGCGCCGTGACGGGGGTCGGGACCTCGGCCACCGCGCGGAACACGTCGCTGATCCCGTCGGCGTGGGGGGCGAGCTCGGGCACGCTGGCGGCGACGCGCTCGAGCCGCTCGACCATCGCGCTGGCGGTCGCGGCCAGCTCGGCCGCGTCGGCCTCGCGCGTTCCGAGCGCTCGCGCGAGGTCGGCGTGCACGTCGGCCACGGCCCGGCCGAGACGGTAGGCCTCGCCCGAGAAGTCGCCGCCGAGGTCCCCCGGCGGCAGGTCGGACGCGTCGGCCAGGAAGTCGCGCACGCTGGTGGTCGCCATGACCCAGCCGTCGGCAGCGTCGGACATGAAGCGCTGCAGCATGCCGAACGTCACGGAGTCGCCAGCGAGCTCGCCCGAGATCGAGCCGAGCGGGTCGGCGATGTGCGCGGACTGGACCTCGCGGAGGGCCCGGTGCAGCACCAGGTCCTTGTTGGTCCCGGGGGTCAGCCTCCGGAACAGCTTGAGGATGTACTGGCCGCCGTAGACGATCGAGGTGTTGCTCTGCTCGGTGCTGATCGGGTGCCCGCGCAGCCCCGACTCCAGCTCGGCGCCGGGCTCGGGCGCGAAGTGCAGGCCGTCGACCGTGGTGCTGCCGGCGATGAGGTCGAGCAGGTGGCACGTCAGGTCGGCGTCGCCGGACGCCTCGTAGACGGCCGGGCCGTCGGGGAGAGGGATCGAGGCGGACGCCGGCACGTCGGGCACCTGGTCGTCGCGGTGGCCGATCAGCAGCTGGTACGGCTCGCGACGGTCGCCCTGCTCGACCTCGACCACCAGGTGCAGGAGCAGCACGTCGTCGCCGGCGGGCAGGTCGGTCGCCGCGAGCGGCCGGACGGCCGTGATCTCGCGGTCCTTGCCGCCGAACCACCGTTGCGTGGGCAGCCACTCCGGCAGGGCGGCGGCGATCTGGGTGACCAGGTCGTCCTGGGGTCCGGCCGGCTCCGCGCGGTGTGATCCGACGCCGGGTGATCCGGGAGTGATGTCTGAGGTCATGCCATGCTCCTCCGTTCGCCCTCGTCGTCGGTCTCGGCCAGCTGGAACCAGTAGAAGCCGTGGCCCGGGAGGGTCAGCAGGTACGGCAGCTCGCCCACGCGGGGGAACCGCACGCGGCCGGTCAGCTCGACCGGGGTGCGGCCCTCGTGGTCGGCCAGGTTCAGCTCGACCGGCTGGGGGAACCGGGACAGGTTGTTGACGCACAGCACGACGTCGAGCTCGCCGTCCTCGCGCACGAGTCGGCGCTCGTAGGCCAGGACGCTCGGGTTGGACCCGCCGAGGTCGACGAACTCGCCCTCGGCGAAGGCCGGGTGCTCCTTGCGCACCGCGATCATGCGGCGCGTCCAGTTGAGCAGCGAGGCGCTGCTGCCCTGCTGCGACTCGACGTTGATGGCCTCGTAGCCGTACGTCGGGTCCATGATCGGCGGCAGGTACACGCGGCCCGGGTCGGAGCGCGAGAAGCCCGCGTTGCGGTCGGGCGACCACTGCATCGGCGTGCGCACCGCGTCGCGGTCGCCCAGCCAGATGTTGTCTCCCATGCCGATCTCGTCGCCGTAGTAGAGCACCGGCGAGCCCGGCAGGCTCAGCAGCATCGCGGTGAACAGCTCGAGCTGGTTGCGGTCGTTCTCGAGCAGCGGCGCGAGCCGCCGGCGGATGCCGATGTTGGCCTTCATCCGCGGGTCCTTGGCGTACTCGCGGTACATGTAGTCGCGCTCGTCGTCGGTGACCATCTCGAGGGTCAGCTCGTCGTGGTTGCGCAGGAAGATGCCCCACTGCGTGCCGTCGGGGATCGGCGGCGTCTGCGCCAGGATCTCCGAGATCGGGAAGCGCGACTCGCGCCGCACCGCCATGAAGATGCGCGGCATCAGGGGGAAGTGGAACGCCATGTGGCACTCGTCGCCGCCGACGGCCGGGTCGCCGAAGTACTCCACGACGTCGGCCGGCCACTGGTTCGCCTCGGCCAGCAGCACGCGGCCGGGGAACTCGCGGTCGATCGTGGCCCGCACCTCGCGCAGGTACTCGTGCGTGCGGGGGAGGTTCTCGCAGTTCGTGCCCTCCTCCTCGAACAGGTACGGCACCGCGTCGAGCCGGAAGCCGTCGATGCCGAGGTCGAGCCAGAAGCGCAGGACGTCGAGCATCGCCTCGCGCACGGCCGGGTTCTCGAAGTTCAGGTCGGGCTGGTGGCTGAAGAAGCGGTGCCAGTAGAACTGTCCGCGCACGGGGTCGTAGGTCCAGTTGGACGACTCGGTGTCGACGAAGATGATGCGCGCGTCGCTGTACGCGGAGTCGTCGTCGGACCACACGTAGAAGTCGCCGTACGGGCCGTCCGGGTCCTGGCGCGACGCCTGGAACCACGGGTGGGCGTCCGAGGTGTGGTTGAGCACGAGGTCGGTGATGACGCGGATGCCGCGGCTGTGCGCCTCCTCGAGCAGGTGCACGAAGTCGTCGACCGTGCCGAACTCGGGCAGGACCGCGCGGAAGTCGCTGATGTCGTAGCCGCCGTCGCGCAGGGGGCTGGCGTAGAACGGCGGCAGCCACAGGCAGTCGACGCCGAGCCACTCGAGGTAGTCGAGCTTGCCGGCCAGGCCGCGCAGGTCGCCCGTGCCGTCGCCGTCGGAGTCGGCGAACGCCCGCACCAGGACCTCGTAGAAGACGGCGCGCTTGAACCACTCCGGATCGCTCGGCGCCTGCTCGGCGTGCGCGAAGTCGTCGGCCTGGGGCTCGACGAGCGTGCCGTCGGCCTCGACCGCCTCGCCGGTGTGCGGCGTGTCCTCGAGTCCCTCGAGCGCGTGGTCGGGCGCGGTGTCCTCGTGCTGGGTCGTCATGCGGGCGGCTCCTCGAGTCGTCGGGTCAGGCTCACGACGTGCGCACAGGCGCGCGTCGGGTCGAGCCGGACGTAGTTGCGGGGGCCCCACGTGTAGGTCTCGCCGGTCACCTCGTCGTGAGCCACGAGCTGCTCGTCGGGGGCGAACCCGAGGGCGGACAGGTCGAGCGACAGCGTGCCCTCGCGGGTCTCGTGCGGGTCGAGCGAGACCACCACGACGACGGTGTCGTCGCTGGCGGGGTCGTGCTTGGAGTACGCGATCAGCGCGTCGTGGTCGACGTCGTGGAAGCGCAGGGTGCGCATCTGCTGCAGCGCCGGGTGCGCGCGGCGGATCTCGTTCAGGCGGGTCAGCCACGGCTCGAGCGAGCGGCCCTCGGCCAGCGCACCCGCGAAGTCGCGAGGGCGCAGCTCGTACTTCTCGGAGTCGAGGTACTCCTCGCTCCCGGGGCGCACCGCCTCGTGCTCGTACAGCTCGTAGCCCGCGTACACGCCCCAGGTGGGCGAGAGCGTGGCGGCGAGCGCGGCGCGCAGGGCGAACATGCCCGGTCCGCCGACCTGGAGGTGCTCGGGGAGGATGTCGGGCGTGTTGACGAAGAGGTTGCCGCGGCCCTCGTCCCAGTGCTCGCGCAGGTCCTCGCCGAACTCCGTGAGCTCCTCCTTGGTCGTGCGCCACGTGAAGTACGTGTAGCTCTGCGTGAAGCCGAGGCGGGCCAGGCCCCAGAGCCGGGCGGGACGCGTGAACGCCTCGGCGAGGAACAGCACGTCGGGGTGCTCGGCCTTGACGTCGGCGATGAGCTGCGCCCAGAAGCTCGGGGGCTTGGTGTGCGGGTTGTCGACGCGGAAGATCCGGATGCCGCGCTCGACCCAGTGCAGCGTGACGCGCAGCATCTCGGCCTGCGCCGACGCCGGGTCGTTGTCGAAGTTGATCGGGTAGATGTCCTGGTACTTCTTCGGCGGGTTCTCCGCGTAGGCGATCGTGCCGTCGGGCAGCGTCGTGAAGAGCTCGGGGTGCTCGGTCACCCAGGGGTGGTCGGGCGCCGCCTGGAGCGCCAGGTCGAGCGCGACCTCGAGACCCAGCTCGCCGGCGCGGGCGACGAAGGCGCGGAAGTCCTCGTCGGTGCCGAGGGCGGGGTGGATGGCGTCGTGGCCGCCCGTGCTCGCGCCGATGGCCCACGGCGAGCCGACGTCGGTGGGGCCGGGGGTCAGCGTGTTGTTCGGGCCCTTGCGGTTGACCTCGCCGATGGGGTGGATCGGCGGGAGGTAGACGACGTCGAACTGCATCGCCGCGGCGCGCTCGAGCTCGCTCCGTGCGGTCGCGAACGTGCCGTGGACGGGTGTGCCGGCGGCGTCGACGCCGCCGGTGGAGCGAGGGAAGAACTCGTACCAGGAGCCGTAGGCGGCGCGCTGGCGATCGACCCAGACGCGGCGGACCGGGCCCTTCGTGACGAGCTCGCGCACGGGGTGGTCGTGCATCACGGCACGGACCTCGTCCGACAGGGCGGGGCCGACGCGGGCTCCGAGGGGCAGGTCGGCGTGGCGGAGCGCGTCGGCGGCCCCCTGCAGGGCGGGCTGCTCGGCGCGGCGCTCCTTGAGCGCGGCGACCTGCTCGAGGAGTCGGGCCGCGAGCTCGAGGTCGTTCGCGAGCTCGGTGGTGCCCTGGCCCGCAGCGAGCTTGACCTCGATCGCGTGCGTCGTCGTGGCCCAGGGGTCGCTCCACGCGTCGACGCGGAACGACCAGAGGCCCTCCGTGTCGGGCACGATCGTGGCGCCGAAGCGGTCCAGGCCCGTGCCGATCTCGGTCATGCGGGTCGTGCGGTCGCGGCGCTCGCCCGGGCCGCGCCAGGCGACGTTGGCGGCGACCGCGTCGTGGCCCTCGCGCCAGACGGTGGCGGTGACGGGCACGTGCTCCCCGGCCACGGCCTTGGCGGGATGGGTGCCGTCGCCGGCGACCGGCCTGACGTCGTCGATCCCGATCCGTGCGGTCATGGGCGAGCCTCCCCGTTCGTCGATGTCGTCGTTCGGTGGTGGTGCAGCGTGCCTGGCGGTTCCCTCACCCTCGAACGTACCGAGAGTCAGGGGAGACCGCGATCCCAGCGGGTCGTCAGCGGTGGCCGGTCGCGCCCGTGCCGAGCAGGGTGGCCGCCGTGAAGTCGGCAGCGAGCCGGTCGAACGTCCGGTGGTGCCGCAGCATCGCGTGCTTCCCGCCCTCCACCGGCACGAAGGTGACGTCGGCGGTGCGGGCCACGTTCCGGGCAGCGGCCTCGGACTTCGCCGGGATCGCGATGCGGTCGTCGGTCCCGTGGGCGATCAGCACCCGACGGCCGGAGAGGTCGAGACCACCGTCGGTGGGGTAGACCCACGGGTTCAGCGCCACGATGCTGCGGACCTCGGGCCGACCGCCCGCCAGCAGCGCGGCGCGGCCGCCGAGGGAGTGGCCGACGAGCCCGACCGGCAGGTGCTCGGTACGACCCTCGTGCAGCTGGTCGATCGCCCAGTGCGCGTCGTCGACGGGGGTGTGGTCGGTGTTCCACCCGCGGGTCGAGTTCAGCAGGCGGTACACC
Organism: Aeromicrobium alkaliterrae; assembly: GCF_039529015.1. Classification (NCBI taxonomy): domain Bacteria; kingdom Bacillati; phylum Actinomycetota; class Actinomycetes; order Propionibacteriales; family Nocardioidaceae; genus Aeromicrobium; species Aeromicrobium alkaliterrae. The sequence continues at coordinate 396,234 of NZ_BAAAME010000005.1, read as the reverse complement.
GCCAGCCGCTTGCGACCGGTGCGCGCGACCCGCCGCGCGATGGGGATCATGCGCAGCACCGAGAGCTGGGTGGGGCTGACCATCGGGTTGCCCTGCCGGCTCGCGCCGCCGTGGAGCACCAGGACGGCCGCCTCCGCGTCACGGGGCTCGGCGACGGGGATCAGGCGGGCACGGTTGGTCACGCCCTCAGTGTTCCCCAGCGCCCCCACCCCCACACGGTGACGAGCGGCACCCCCGACCCAGCACATCTGGGGGCGTCAGTCGGAGCGGGGGGCCTTGAGCAGGAGGAGGGACCGGGGGCCCAGGGTCAGGAGGCTGCCGGCGGGCAGCGGGGCCTCCCAGGCGGGTTCTCCGTCGGGGGCAGCGGTGTCGAGCGTGGGTCGGAAGCTTTCGCCGAGCTCAGGTCCGGGCAGGGCGACCTCGACCGGGTCGGCGCCCGCGTGCAGGAGCAGGAGCCAGGAGTGGTCGCTGATCAGCACGCCCTCGCGGGTGCGCGACTGGCTGTGCGAGCCGTCGATCCACATGCCGAGCGTCTGGCGGCCCTCGTCGAGCCAGTCGGGCTCGGTCATCTCCTGGCCGTCGGGGCGGATCCAGATCAGGTCGGGTCGGCCGGTCGGCGTCGTGCGACCGTCGAAGAACTGCGCCTGCCGCAGCGCCGGGCTCTTGGCGCGCAGGTGGATCACGCGGCGGGCGAACGCCAGGAACGCCTCGGACTCGTCGGTCGCGGTCCAGTCGACCCACGAGGTCGGGTCGTCCAGGCAGTAGGCGTTGTTGTTGCCGCCCTGCGTGCGCCAGCGCTCGTCGCCCGCCACGAACATCGGCGTGCCGGTCGAGAGCAGCAGCGTCGCGAGCAGGTTGCGGGCCTGCCGGGCGCGGAGCTCGCGGATCGCGGGGTCGTCGGTCTCGCCCTCGACGCCGTGGTTCCACGACCGGTTGTCGTCGGTGCCGTCGCGGTTCTCCTCCCCGTTGGCCTCGTTGTGCTTGTGGTCGTACGAGACGAGGTCGCGCAGCGTGAAGCCGTCGTGGGCGTTGACGAAGTTGATCGACTGCCACGGCCGGCGCAGGGTGTGGTCGTAGAGGTCCGAGGAGCCGGAGAGGCGGTAGGCGAGGTCGTCGACGCCGCCCGAGCGCCCGCGCCAGAAGTCGCGCACCGTGTCGCGGTAGATGCCGTTCCACTCGGCCCACTGCGCGCCGAAGTCGCCGACCTTGTACCCCTCGCCCGTCGCGTCCCACGGCTCGGCGATGAGCTTGCAGCGCGAGAGCACCGGATCGGTCGCGATGGCCGTCAGCAGGGCCGAGTCACGGTCGAACGGGCCGCCGTTCGGGCGTCCCATCGTGCTGGCCAGGTCGAAGCGGAACCCGTCGACGCCGAGCTCGGTGGCCCAGTACCGCAGCGAGTCGGTCACGAGGCGGATCACGGTGGGCGACGACGCCTCGAGCGTGTTGCCGCAGCCGGTGATGTCGGCCATGTGGCCGTCCTCGTCGTGCAGGTAGTAGGCCGGGGCCTCGTAGCCGCGGAAGCTCAGCGTCGGTCCGTCGGGCCCGCCCTCGCACGTGTGGTTGTAGACCACGTCGACGATGACCTCGATGCCCGCCGCGTGCATCGCGGCCACCATCGTGCGGAACTCCTCGACCTCACGTCCGGGCTCGCTGGCGTACCCCGCGTGCGGCGCGAAGTAGCCCAGCGGCGAGTACCCCCAGTAGTTGTGGCGACCGGCTCGGACCAGGGACGGCTCGTCGCTGAACGCCTGGACCGGCAGCAGCTCGACCGCGGTGACGCCGAGCCGCAGCAGGTGCTCCACGACGGCGGGGTGCGCCAGGCCCAGGTAGGTGCCGCGCAGGTGCTCGGGGACGTCAGGGTGCTGCTGGGTGAAGCCCTTCACGTGCAGCTCGTGGACGACCGTCTCCTCGAACGGCACCTCGGGCTTGACCCCCGTGTCGGGGCCGCCGGGGCTGGTCACGACACCGAGCGGGACCGAGCCGAGCGAGTCGACGGTCGACATCTCCTCGCCCTCCGGGTCGTCGGCGTAGCCGAGCGCCGCGTCGAGGTCGGTCAGCGACCCGCTGATGCGGCGCGCGTACGGGTCGAGCAGGAGCTTGTGCGGGTTGCAGCGCAGGCCGGTCCGCGGCTCGTAGGGCCCGTGGACGCGGTAGCCGTAGCGCTGACCGGGGAGCACCCCGGGCACCAGGCCGTGCCAGACCCCGAAGGTGCGCTCGGTGAGCTCGATCCGCCGCTCGCTGCCGTCGTCGTCGACCAGGCACAGCTCGACGCGGTCGGCGACCCGACTGGCCACGGCGAACCGCACGCCACCCGCCTCGGGGTGGGCGCCGAGCGGGAAGGGTCGACCGGCGAGGACCTGGGTCTCGTGCCCCTGGGTGACCATCCGCCCAGTGTGTCAGGGACGGTGTGTCAGGGGTGTGTCAGGCGTACGGGCCGGTGAACGGCGCAGGGGCGTCCGGGTCGTCGGGCTCGGACTCGGTGCCGGGGTCCGTCGTCTTGTGCTTGGGGTCGTCCTCGGGATCCTCGGAGATCCGGGGGTCCTCCTGCGGGATGTCGGTCATGGCACTCACTCTGCCCCCGCGGGCGATGGCCCGCCTCCCGAGAACGACCAGACCACCGCGTCGTCGCGGCGCACCTCGACCGTCTCGGCGTCGCGGTCGACCACCACGGTGAACGGCCCACGCTGCAGCGTCAGGCGAGGGCCGTCGTGCTCGACCTCGACGGCGGCCAGCGACGGGTCGCGCAGCTCGGGGTGCGCGCGGCGCAGGGCCACGAGCGACCGGTAGGCGTCGAGGACCTCCGCGTGCCCGGGTGCCTCCGTCTCCTCCCAGCGCAGCGTCGAGCGCTCGAGCGTCGCGACGTCCATCGGGTCGGGCACGTCGGACTCGCCCCAGCCGTGGCGCCCGAACTCGCGGCGGCGGCCCGTGCGCACGGCCTCGGCGAGCTCGGGGTCGGGGAACGAGGCGAAGAACTGCCACGGGGTGTCGGCGGCCCACTCCTCGCCCATGAAGAGCATCGGGGTGAACGGGCCGAGCAGCACGACCGCGGCGCCGCAGACCTGACGGCCGGGGGACGCGGTGGCGGACAGGCGGTCACCCGTCGCGCGGTTGCCGACCTGGTCGTGGTCCTGCACGTAGGTCACGAAGGCGGTGCCCGGCACGGCCTGACGGTCGACGCGGCGCCCGTGCGTGCGCTCGCGGAACGACGACCAGGTGCCGTCGTGGAAGAACGCGCCCCGCAGGGTCTTCGTCAGGGCGTCGTCGGCGGCGAAGTCCTCGTAGTAGCCGGTCGTCTCGCCGGTCAGCCACACGTGCAGCGCGTGGTGCACGTCGTCGCACCACTGCGCGTCCATGCCCAGCCCGTTGACGTTGCGCGGGGTGATGGTGCGCGGGTCGTTGAGGTCCGACTCCGCCACGAGCGAGAGCGGACGTCCGAGGCGCTCGGCGAGCTCCGCGGTCTGGACCGACAGCGCCTCCAGGAGCGGGTAGGCCCGCGTGTCGCGCAGCGCGTGCACGGCGTCGAGCCGCAGCGCGTCGACGTGGAAGTGCTCGAACCAGTCGCGGGCGTTGTCGAGCACGTACTGCTGCACCTCGTCGGACTGCGGACCGTCGAGGTTCAGGCCGGCACCCCAGTCGGTCGTGCCGGCGAAGTACGGCCCGAAGCGGTCGAGGTAGGCCCCCGACGGGCCGAGGTGGTTGTAGACGACGTCGAGCACGACGCCGAGGCCGCGCGCGTGGCAGGCGTCGACGAACCGCTTGAACCCGTCGGGTCCGCCGTAGGGCTCGTGCACCGCGCCCCACAGGACGCCGTCGTAGCCCCAGCCGTGCGGGCCGTCGAAGGCGTTGACCGGCAGCACCTCGACGAGGTCGACGCCCAGGTCGACGAGGTGGTCGAGCCGCTCGATCGCGGTGTCGAAGGTGCGGCCGGGCGTGAAGGTGCCGACGTGGAGCTCGTAGACCAGGGAGCCGCGCACGGCCTGACCCCGCCAGGCGTCGTCGGTCCACGTGAAGCGGTCGTGGTCGTAGGCGCGGGAGGCCGCGTGGACGCCGTCGGGCTGCCACCGCGAGCGCGGATCGGGGAGCGGCGTCTCGTCGTCGTCGAGCAGGAAGGCGTAGGCGGTCCCGTGCGGGAGGGGGAGGTCCGCGGACCACCAGCCGCCGACGTCGCGGGTGAGCTCGTGGTCGACCCCCTCGACGCGCACCCGGACCTGCTCGACCTCGGGAGCCCACACGCGCATCGTCATGCCTCGAGGCTAGGTGCGCCACCCCGACACCGCGCTGCGACCGCCCCTCCTCCCCCCACCTGGGCGGTGACCTAGGGACCTGTCGCACGGTCGGGCGGTGAGCTAGGGACGTGTCGGCGGCCCGCACTCGT
>NZ_BAAAME010000005.1:379303-391825 GCF_039529015.1 Aeromicrobium alkaliterrae | reverse complement strand
CCCTAGCTCACCGCCCAGGGCCCGGACACGTCCCTAGCTCACCGCCCGGGGGTCAGGGGCGGGTGAGGAGGGCGACGGGGTAGGTCGCGAGGAGGTCGGCGACCGGTCGCGGACCGCCGGGGTGCGTCGCGCCGGTGAGCACGTCGGTCCACGGTCCGTCGGTCAGGTCGAGCGTCGTCGCACCCCAGCCGCCGCGGCGCTCCAGGCCGACGGGCAGCCGGGTCGCCACCGCGAAGAGGTCGGGATGCCGCGTGAAGGCCACGGCGTGGTCCGCCGCGGGACCCACGGCCGCGAGGGCCTGGTAGCCGCGGAACAGCTCGGGCCGGTCGCGTCGCAGGGTCAGCACCCGCTGCGTCACGAGCAGCTTCGCCGCGCCCGAGGAGTCGAGCGGCGGCACCCACCCGTCGGCGATCCGCGCGAGCAGCTCACGCCGCGCCCCGTAGCCGACCGCGCGCCGGTTGTCGGGGTCGACGAGCGACAGGTCCCACAGCTCGGTGCCTTGGTAGACGTCGGGCACACCAGGCCCGGCGAGCTGCAGCAGCTTCTGCGACAGCGCCGTGGTCCACCCCGGGCCCTCGATCCGGTCGACGAAGGCCGCGACCTGCTGCCCCACGGCCGTCCGCGCCCGCAGCGGCCACTCCCGCACGGACTGCTCGAACGCCTCGTCGGTCTCGGTCCAGGTCGTGCGGATCTTCGCCTCGCGGGCAGCCTTCAGCAGGTAGTCGGCCAGCCGGGCGTCGGTGATCGGCCAGGCCGCGAGCAGCGTCTGCCAGGCCAGGAGGTCGAGCGACGGCTCCTCGATGCCGCACTCGGCCGACCAGCGCTCGACCGCCTCCGCCAGCTCGTCGGCCACCTCGGCCAGCACCAGCGTGCGCGCGCGGGTGTCCTCGGACCGCTTGGTGTCGTGCGTGGTCAGGGTGGTCATGGTGTGCGGCTGGTCGCGGTCGCGCGCGGCGGCGAGCCGGTGGAACTCCCCGACGTCGACGCCCCACACGTCGGGCGATCCGCCGACCTCGGTCAGCGCCGCGAACCGCGTGTAGCGGTAGAACGTCGTGTCCTCGGTGCCCTTGGCGACGACCATGCCGGACGTCTGCTGGATCCGCGTCGCGAGCTCGCCCTGCGGCTCGGTGCGCACCTGCTGGTCGAGCGCCTGCAGGGCCTGGGCGAGGTCAGGACGCCTGGACGTCGCGACCTCCACCGCGCGGGCCCAGTCGGCCTCGCCCTCGGGCAGGTAGGAGCGGTAGACGCCGAACGCGATCATCGTCTCGGCCACCGCACCGCGCGCGGGCTCGGCCTCCACGCCGCGCAGCAGGGCGGCGATGCGGTGCACCTCGGCCACGAGGATCTGGTCGGTGACCATGCGCCGCGCGTCCTCCTCGACGCGGGCGTAGTCGGTCGGTGCCCCGAGTCGGTCGGTGAGCGCCGTCAGCGGGATCTCGCCGGCCGGGTCGAGCAGCACGCCGGCGACCTCGCGCAGCGCGTCGTACCCCGTGGTGCCCTCGACCGGCCAGCTCGCCGGGAGGCTCTCGCCGGGGTGCAGGATCTTCTCGACCACGATCCAGGCGTCAGGTGCGGCCTCCCGCAGGCGCCGTGCGTAGCCGCCGGGGTCGGCCAGGCCGTCGGGGTGATCGACCCGCAGGCCGGTCACCTCTCCGGCCGCGACCCAGCGCAGCACCTCGCGGTGGGCGTCGTCGAACACCCCGGGGTCCTCCACGCGGATCGCCGCGAGCGAGGTGATGTCGAAGAAGCGTCGGTAGCCGAGCTCGGCGTTGCCGCGCCGCCAGCCGACCAGCTCGTAGTGCTGCCGGTCGTGCACCTCCTGCGGGGTCCCGCCCGCCGTGCCGTCCGCGATGGGGAAGCGGTGGTCGTAGTACGCCAGCTGGTCCCCGTCGATCCGCAGCTCCGCCACGTCGGCGTCGTCGCCGAGCACCGGCAGCAGCAGCCGGCCGCGTGACCAGTCGACGTCGAAGTGCTGGGCGTACGGCGACGCCTCGCCCTCGGCCAGCACCGACCACCACCAGGGGTTCGCCGACGGCACCTCGACCGACATGTGGTTGGGCACGATGTCGACCACGACGCCGAGCCCCACCTCGCGCGCGGCATCCACCAGCGCTGCCCGCTCGAGCTCGCCGCCGAGCGCGGGGCGCGCCAGCGACGGGTCGGTGACGTCGTAGCCGTGCGTCGAGCCGGGCGTCGCGTCGAGCACGGGGGAGAGGTACAGCGCACCCACCCCGAGGTCGCGCAGGTACGGCACGAGCGCGCGTGCCTCGGCGAAGCCGACGTCGGGCCGCAGCTGCAGCCGGTACGTCGACGACGGCACGCCCGCAGGAGCCGTCACCGGGCCACCCGCTGCAGCACGACGAGCGAACGCCCCTCGACGTCGAGGGTGGCGCCTGCCGACAGCGGCTCACGGCCGGTCGGGTCGACGACCCCCTCGGCGGTCTCGACGACGAGCCGCCACTGCTCGCCGTACTCCGCGGCGGGCAGCGTGAACGCGATCGGCTCGTGGTGGGCGTTGAACGCCATCAGGAAGGAGTCGTCGGTGATCCGCACGCCGCGCGGGTCGCGGTCGGCGATCGCGTCGCCGTTGAGGAACACCGCGACCGAGCGGCCGAAGTCGTCCTCCCACGCCTGATCGGTCATCTCCTCGCCGGACGGCACGAACCACGCGATGTCGGGCAGCTTCTCCGAGCGTCGCACCGGGCGGCCGGAGAAGAACCGGCGGCGACGAAACACCGGGTGGCGGCGGCGCAGACGCGTCAGCGCCCCGGTGAACCGGACCAGGTCCGCCTCGTCACCGGCGAGGCTCCAGTCGATCCACGCGACCTCGTTGTCCTGGCAGTAGACGTTGTTGTTGCCGCCCTGGGTGCGCCCGAGCTCGTCGCCGTGCAGCAGCATCGGCACTCCCTGGGAGAGCAGCATCGTCGCCAGGAAGTTGCGTCGCTGGCGTTCGCGGAGCGCCAGGATCTCGGCGTCGTCGGTCGCACCCTCGACGCCGTGGTTCCACGAGCGGTTGTCGTCGGCCCCGTCGCGCCCGTCCTCGCCGTTCGCGTCGTTGTGCTTGTCGTTGTACGAGACGAGGTCGTTGAGCGTGAAGCCGTCGTGCGCCGTGACGAAGTTGATCGAGGCGTAGGGCCGTCGGCCGTCGTCCTGGTACAGGTCCGACGACCCGGTGATGCGCGAGGCGAACTCGCCCAGCGTGGCCGGCTCGCCGCGCCAGAAGTCGCGGACCGTGTCGCGGTACAGCCCGTTCCACTCCGTCCAGAGCGGCGGGAAGTTGCCGACCTGGTAGCCGCCCGGGCCGACGTCCCACGGCTCCGCGATGAGCTTGACCTGGCTCACCACCGGGTCCTGCTGCACGAGCTCGAAGAACGTCGCGAGCTTGTCGACGTCGTAGAACTCGCGGGCCAGCGTCGCCGCGAGGTCGAACCGGAAGCCGTCGACGTGCATCTCGGTCACCCAGTACCGCAGCGAGTCCATGATGAGCTGCAGCGTGTGCGGGTGCCGGACGTTGAGCGAGTTCCCGGTGCCGGTGTAGTCCATGTAGTGCTGCAGGTCGTCCTCGACCAGGCGGTAGTACGCGTCGTTGTCGATGCCGCGCATCGAGAGCGTCGGACCGAGGTGGTTGCCCTCGGCGGTGTGGTTGTAGACGACGTCGAGGATGACCTCGATGCCTGCGGTGTGCAGGGCGCGGACCATGCCCTTGAACTCCTGCACCTGACGGCCGGGCCGCGAGGCGTAGGCGTCGTGCGGGGCGAAGAAGCCGATCGTGTTGTAGCCCCAGTAGTTCGTGAGGTCCTTCTCGACGAGGTAGTGGTCGGAGAGGAACTGGTGCACCGGCAGCAGCTCGATCGCGGTGACGCCCAGCTCGCGCAGGTGCTCGACGATCGCGGGGTGCGCGATGCCGGCGTAGGTGCCGCGCAGCCGCTCGGGCACGTCCGGGTGCGTCATCGTGAGGCCCTTGACGTGCGCCTCGTAGAGCACGGTCTCGTGGTACGGACGTCGGGGCAGGCGGTCGTTGCCCCAGTCGAAGTACGGGTCGACGACCAGCGAGAACGGGACGTGGCCCGCGGAGTCGGCGTCGTTGCGCTCCTCGGGATTCTCCATGTCGTACGCGAACAGCGACGGGTCCCAGTCGACCTGGCCGCTGAGGGCCTTGGCGTAGGGGTCGATCAGCAGCTTGGCCGGGTTGCAGCGCAGGCCCTGCTCGGGGTCCCATGGGCCGTGGACGCGGTAGCCGTACCGCTGGCCGGGGCCCACGGCCTCGAGGAAGCCGTGGTGGACGAACCCGTCGACCTCCTCCAGGCGCACCCGCGTCTCGGCACCGTGCTCGTCGAACAGGCAGAGCTCGACCTTCTCGGCGACCTCCGAGAACAGGGCGAAGTTGGTGCCGGTGCCGTCGTAGGTGGCGCCGAGCGGGTAGGGCGACCCGGGCCAGGGCTGGGGTGGGGGCTGCACGGTGGGGGTCTCCTCGGGGAGGCGTCAGGTGGGTGGGTCGGTGGGTGCAGCAGGCGGGGGTGGCGGACGGTGCTCCCGCAGGGGAGCCACGGCCGCCGCGACCCGTGGGTCGGCGAAGAAGGTGTCGAGGTCGACGGGCAGCGGCACGCGCCAGTTCGGGTACTCGTCGACCGTCCCCGGCAGGTTGGGCTGGTCGAGCTGGCCCACGGCGTCCGCCGGGGAGCTCAGCACGAGCCGTGACGCCGCCGGGGCGATGACGGCGTGCAGCGCGACGACCAGGTCGTCGTCCGGCACGTCCTGTGCGCGCAGGAGGTCGAGCAGGGCCTCGCGGTCGGTCGCCGCGGTGGCGAGGGCGTCGTCGAGCGTCTCGTCGAGCAGGCCGAGGCGGTGCTGCACCCGCACGCGCTCGTCGGCGATCCAGCCGGCGACCGTCGGCAGGTCGTGCGTGCTGATGCTGGCCATCGTCTCGGGCTCCCACTCCCGCGGCGGCACGTGGGGCTGGCCGGGGGCGTCCCAGTCGCGCTCGAACCAGAGCACGGCCGAGCTGAGGATGCCGCGCTCGTGCATCGTGGTCGTGACCACGTCCTCGACCGTGCCGAGGTCCTCGCCGACCACGATCGCCCCGGCGCGCGTGGCCTCGAGCAGGAGCACCGCCAGCATGACGTCGGCGTCGTAGTGCACGTAGGTGCCGCGGTGCGCGGGCTCGCCCGGCGGGATCCACCACAGCCGCCACAGGCCCGCGACGTGGTCGACGCGGATGCCGTCGCCGTGGCGCAGGACGCTGCGCACGACGTCGCGGAACGGCGCGTACCCGCTCTCGGCGAGCCGGTCGGGTCGCCACGGCGGCAGTCCCCAGTCCTGGCCGAGCGGGTTGAAGGCGTCGGCCGGGCAGCCGACGCGCACGTCGGAGGCGAAGGAGTCCTGCTGGGCCCACGCGTCCGCCCCGCCGGGGTGGACGCCGACCGGGAGGTCGTGCACGAGACCGACGGCCATGCCCGCGTCGCGCGCGGCCTCGCGCGCGGCGTCGAGCTGCTCCCGGCAGAGGCCCTGCACCCAGAGGTGGAACGCGATGCGGTCGGCGAGCTCGCCCGCCGCCGTGGCGACCGCCGGGGAGCTCGGGTCGCGCAGCTCGTCCGGCCAGCTGCGCCAGTCGGCCCCGTGCACCTCGGTCAGGGCGGCCCAGGTCGCGAAGGCGCGGAGCTCGGGTTCCTGCTCGGGCGTGGTGCGGTCGGTCCCGTGCTCCCAGAGCAGCTCGAGAGCCGCGCGCTTGGCGTCCCACACCTCGTCGTGGTCGATGAGGTCGGCGCCGGGCTCCGGGGCGAGCGCCGCGACGCGGTCGCGCAGGTCGGCGGGTGCCGAGGCAAACGCCTGCGTCGCGGTGACCCGCAGGTAGAGCGGGCTCGCGAACCGCCGGCTCGCCGGCGAGTAGGGGGAGCGGACGAGGGGCCGCGACGGCACGAAGGCCTGGACGGGGTTGACCAGCAGGACGCCGGCCCCCTGCTCGGAGCCGGCGCGGTGCGCCACCTCCGCGAGGTCGGCGTAGTCGCCCATGCCCCAGGAGGCCTCGGAGTGCAGCGAGTAGAGCTGCAGCATCCACCCCCAGGTGCGGGGCACCTCGGGCAGCCGCGCGGGAGCCACGACGACCGTCACGTCCTGTCCCGGCGTCCGAAGCTGGTGCCACCCGAGCGGGAGGTCGGCGGGGAGCGTGTCGACGACATCGACGGTTCCTCCGTCCTCGAGGTGGACGGTGCCGGTGACGCCCTCGCCGAGGTCGCGCGCGACGCCGTGGGTCGCGGCCAGTGTCGGAGGCAGGGCTCGCGCGTCGGTCTCCGCCAGCGCGAGCTCACGCCCGACGGCCTCCGGGCTCCCGGCGTCCACGCCGAGCTGGCCGAGCACCGCGACGACCACGGCGTCGTCGACCTCCACGGGCGTGCGGTCGGAGCCCTCGTAGCTCGTCGCGACCCCGTGCGCCGCGGCGAGGCGGGCCAGGTCGGGGCGATCGACGGACGGGGGCATGTCCCCAGCATCGGGGTCGGACCAAGGCGGCGCACTCTGGCGGTTCCCCGCCGTCCCGGCCGCCTGATCGCCGTCGTTCCAGCATGTGTCGCAGGTCACTCGACCTCGATGCTGCGATCGGGGTGAGCGCGGGAGATCCTAGGCCTGACGGCAGCCGGTGGCCGCCTGTTCGGGGGACGAGGAGAACGATGCAGGAGACGCGAGAGCTCGGGCTTTTGCTGTGGGTGGGACTGTGGACGATCGCGGGGCTGACGGCGTTGTGCCTCGCCCTGGTGGGCGGCGGACTTCAGCACGTGCTGATCGGTCTGGTGGCCCTGGCGCTGGCGTACGCGCCGTTCGGCATCGGCCAGCTGCTGGAACGTCTGCGCGGTCGCCTCGCGACCACGCACGCCTCCTGACCCGGCGCCGCTCAGCCGCTCACGGGGCGGGCCGTCGGCGGTGGTGTGCCGATACGGGCGACGTCGATCGGCTCCGCAGGGCGAGCCGTGAGGTGAGCCTCGACGACCTGGTCGAGGGGGTACCACCGGATCACGTCGCGGTCGCGGCAGCGTGCGACGAGGAACCAGCGGCCGCGGGTGTGGGCCAGGATCATGGGGTCCACCGAGCGCACGACGACACCGTCGTCCCGTCGGACGTGGAGCGTCACGACGAGCTGCTGCACGAGCGCCTGCTCGAGCACCCGCCGGGACGTCACGGGACCGTCGTCGTCGGGCAGGTCGATCCAGATCCGATCCGTCAGCGAGACCGTGCGCGATCGTGCGCCCGCGTCCATCGCCTCGACGACCTTCGTCAGCGCCGAGCGGGCCTGGGCGTCGAACGGTTGGCCGCGGTGGGCGGCGATCGCCGCCGCCAGCGCCGAGGCCTCGGTGTGGGTGAAGTTGACGGGCGGCAGCGTCGCGGCACGGTCCACCACGTAGCGGCCGTGCCGTCCCGTCACGGCGTAGACGGGGAACCCGCCGAGCTGGAGCGCTGACACGTCGCGCTTGACCGTGCGGCTGCTGATCTCGAAGTGACGCGCCAGCTGGTCGGCGGTCCGCCCGCTCGAGCCGGCTCGGCGCAGCTCCTCGCGCATCGCGTAGAGACGCTCGGTCCTGTTCATGTCAGAAAGGGTGACATGGGGGTGACATCCGCGTCGACGAGCCTGGGGGCATGTCGCACACATCGCCCCCCGCCCCGACCCTTCTGCTGCTGTCCGGAGCCGGCCTGCCGGCCTGGATCTGGGACGAGACCCGCGCCGCGCTCGGGTCGCACCGTCCCGGCGTCGTCGGCCCCCGGCCCCGCGGTTCCGCCTCCCTCGAAGACCATGCCCGCGCCGTCCTCGACCTCGCCGCCGAGGGGGACCTCGCCCTGGTCGCGCACTCGGCGGGAGCGGTCGTCGCGCACGAGGTGGCCCGCCTGGCGCCGGGCCGGGTCCGATCCGTGCTGCTCGTGAGCGGCGTGGTGCCCCCGTCGGAAGGCTCGTTCGTGTCGGCGATGCCCGCACCGCAGCGGTACGTGCTGCCGCTCGTGCTGCGGCTCGCGGGGACGCGGCCGCCCGCGTCGGCGGTCCGCAAGGGGTTGGCCGCGGGTCTTGACCCCGAGGTCCAGGACCGGCTGGTCGCGGAGATGGAGCCCGAGTCGCGGGCCTACTTCACGGATCCGGTCGGTGCGGGTGGCCTGCCGCGTCGGGTCGGGTACGTGACGACGACGCGCGACCGTGAGCTGACCCCGGCCCTCCAGGCTCGCTTCGCCGACCGGTCGGGCGCGGCGTGGCGCCGCGACCTCGCGTCGGGCCACCTCCCGATGCTGGAGGCGCCCGAGGCGCTGGCGAGCCTGGTCGACGAGTTCTCGGTCGGTCACCTGGACTGAGCGTCCACGATGCGTACACATGTGCGCGAGCGTGCACGCATGCATCTATGGTGGGTGCATGGCCGCCACGCTGACCTCGGTCCTGCGACACCGGACGTACCGCCGACTGTTCGTCGCCCAGGTCGTCGCGCTGCTCGGGACCGGGCTGCTCACGGTCGCCCTGAGCCTCCTCGCCTTCGACGTGGCACCCGGCCGCGCCGGTGCCGTGGTCGCGACCGCGCTGACGATCAAGATGGTCGCCTACGTCCTGGTGGCCCCCGTGGTGACGGCCGTGACCTCGCGGTGGGACCCGAGGCGGGTCCTGGTCGGGGCCGACCTGGTGCGGCTCGCCGTCGCGTTCTCGCTGCCGTGGGTCTCGGAGGTCTGGCACGTCTACGCCCTGGTCCTCGTGCTGCAGATGGCGTCGGCGACCTTCACGCCGACCTTCCAGGCCGTGATCCCCGCGGTGCTCACCGACGAGCGTGACTACACGCGCGCCCTGTCCCTCTCGCGTCTCGCCTACGACCTCGAGGCCCTCGCGAGCCCGGTGCTGGCGGCGGCCCTGCTGCTCGTCGTGGACTACCACGGTCTCTTCGTCGGGACCGGCGCAGGATTCGTGCTCTCGGCCCTGCTGGTGCTCACGGCCGGCCTCGCCGTGCCGGGAAGCCCGCCGACCGAGTCGTTCGCGGTGCGTGCGGCCGCCGGCGTGCGCCTGTTCGCCCGTCGCCGGAAGCTCCGTGTGCTGCTCCTGCTCGACGTCGCGACGGCCTGCGCGACGGCGACCGTCCTGGTCAACACCGTGGTCGTGGTGCGGCAGGACCTCGGTCTCGGATCGACCGCCCTGGCCCTGACGCTCGGCGCGTTCGGAGGCGGATCGATGGTCGCAGCGTTCGTGCTCCCGCCGATCCTGGACCGGAGGGACACGGTGCACGTGATGCTGGCGGGAGGTCTGGCCTCGGCGCTCGCCCTCCTCGTGGCGGCCCTCGTGGCTGCCGGCCCCTGGGTCGCGGTGCTGGTCGTCTGGTTCGTCCTCGGTGCCGCCACGTCGGCCGTGCTGACCCCGTCCGGCACCGTCGTGAACGCGGCCGTCTCGCCCGACGAGCGACCGGCGGCCTACGCGGCACACTTCTCGCTGTCGCACGCCTGCTACCTCCTGGCGTACCCGGTGGCGGGCTGGATCGGGGCGACGACGTCCGTGACCACGAGCGCCGCGGTCCTGGCGGGCGTGGCCCTGAGCGCCGCGATCGGGGCCGGGCTGCACACGCGGGCGGACCTGGGGGAGACCGGCCGTAGGACACAATGACGCCATGGAGCAGCAGGTCGGGGCGAACGAGGTCGAGGCGAGCCTCGACCACGACGCGGCGCCCGACGCCACCCGGCTGCGCCACGGCTCGCACATCTTCTCGATGCTCGCGGAGCCGACGCGCCTCGAGCTCCTCTGGCACCTGACCAACGGGTCGGCGACGGTCGGCGAGCTCGCCGACCGGGTCAGCGCCTCCCGCACCGCGGTCAGCCAGCACCTCGCGAAGCTCCGCCTCGCCGGTCTCGTCGACGTGACCCGCGCCGGGCGCCACCAGCACTACTCGCTGCGGGGCGGCCACCTCGCCCGGCTCGTCCGCGAGGGCCTCAACCACGCCGACCACATCGCGACCGGCGAGGGCCCGCACGCCTGACCCCCACCCCGGAGCGGTGGTCCGCCGGACTGCGAGGCGTGGACGCCCGTGTCACGGTGGAGGGGTCCGGTTCGACGAGCATCAGGAGACCCCATGACCGTCAAGGTCGCTGTCATCTACTACTCCTCCTACGGCGCCACGCACGCGATGGCCGAGCGCCTGGCCGAGACCGCCGAGAAGCAGGGTGCCGAGGTCCGGCTGCGTCACGTGCGCGAGACGGCCCCCGCCGAGGTCTACGAGGGACAGGAGGCCTGGAAGGCGCACCTCGACGAGATCGCCGACCGCCCCGTCGCGAGTCCCGACGACATCGCGTGGGCCGACGTCGTCGTGGTCGGCTCCCCGACCCGCTTCGGCCAGGTCACGAGCCAGCTGCAGGGCTTCATCGACACGCTCGGTCCGTACTGGTCCGAGGGGAAGCTGGCCGACAAGGTCTACACGGCCTTCACGTCGACCCAGACCAAGCACGGCGGCCAGGAGACGACGCTGATCTCGCTCATCACGCTGTTCGCGCACCTCGGCGGCATCGTCGTCGCGCCGGGATACACCGACCCGCTCAAGTTCGCCGACGGCAACCCGTACGGCGCCAGCAAGGTCACGGGCGAGAGCTCCGAGCTCGACGACACAGACCGCGACGCGCTCGACCACCTCGTCACGCGCGCGATCGGCGTCGCCGAGAAGCTCTCCGCCTGATCCCCCGACTCCCGAGAAAGCGGTCCTCCATGTCCCTGCCCCAGCGCTCCATCGGTGACGTCGCGGTCTCGGCGATCGGCCTCGGCGGCATGCCGATGTCGGTCGACGGCCGCCCGGACGAGGAGCGGTCGCTCCGCACGATCCACGCCGCGCTCGACGCCGGCGTCACCCTGATCGACACGGCCGACGCCTACCACCGCGGCACCGCGGACGTCGGCCACGACGAGAGCGGCCACAACGAGCTGCTGATCGCCAAGGCCCTCCAGACCTGGAGCGGCGACGCCGACTCCGTGCTCGTCGCGACCAAGGGCGGCCACACCCGGTCGCCCGACGGGGCCTGGGACCTCGACGGCCGTCCCGAGCACCTGAAGCAGGCGGCCAAGGAGTCGGCGCGCCGACTCGGGGTCGAGGCGATCGGGCTCTACCAGCACCACCGGCCGGACCCGACCGTCCCGTACGAGGAGACGATCGGCGCGTTGCGCGACCTGCTCGACGAGGGCGTGATCCGTCAGGCCGGGATCTCGAACGCCGACCCCGACCAGATCCGCACCGCGAACGACCTCCTGGGCGGACGTCTGGCGTCGGTGCAGAACCAGTTCTCGCCGGCCTTCACCTCGAGCCGCCGCGAGCTCGACCTGTGCGCGGAGCTGGGCATCGCGTTTCTTCCGTGGAGCCCGCTCGGTGGCATCGGCAAGGCCGGCGACCTCGGCGACACCTACGCGGTGTTCGCCGAGATCGCCGCCGAGCGCGAGGTGAGCCCGCAGCAGGTCGCCCTGGCGTGGGAGCTCGCGCTCTCGCCGACCGTCCTGCCGATCCCTGGGGCGTCGCGGCCCGAGAGCATCCTCGACTCGCTGGGGGCGGCCGAGCTCGACCTCACCGACGAGGAGGTTGCCCGGCTCGACGCGGTCGTATGACTCAGCCTTCGTGCGCGACCGCGACGTCGAGCACCCAGGTGACGCCGAAGCGGTCCGTCAGCTGCCCGTACAGCGGCGACCACGCCGCCGGTGCCAGCTCCTGCAGGATCGTGGCGCCCTCCGACAGGCGCTCCCAGTACCCGCGGAGCTCGTCGGCGTCGTCGCCGCGCACCGAGACGTAGAACGCGTGGTCGCCCTGCTCCCAGGGCAGGTGGTCCCAGACGTCGAACGCCATGATGCGGAAGCCGGCCCGCGTCGTGACCTGACCCCAGGCGACGAGGTCGGGGTCGGTGCCGCCGGCGTCGGCGTGCTTCGCGATGACGACGTCGCCGCCGAACGCCGACTGGTACAGCTCGAGCGCGGCGCGGGCGTCGCCGCGGAAGTTCAGGTGGGTCGTGGTCTCGATCGTCATGAGGGCTCCTGAGGAAGGGGGCGGCTCGCTGCTGCCCGCTGGTCACCAGGGTTCCGTCAGAAGCGGTCTGTTCCTGTCCTCTACCTGATCCAGAATGGATCGCATGGACACGACCTCCGCGCGGCTGCTCACGCTGCTCTCGCTGCTGCAGGCGCGGCGCGACTGGCCGGGCCAGGTGCTGGCCGAACGGCTCGAGGTGAGTCCGCGCACCGTGCGCCGCGACGTCGAACGGCTCCGGGAGATGGGGTATCGCGTCGGCTCGACGAAGGGGCCGGACGGCGGCTACCGACTCTCCGCCGGGGAGGAGCTGCCGCCGCTGCTGTTCGACGACGAGCAGGCCGTGGCGATCGCGATCGCGCTGGAGGCCGCGCCGATGTCGGGCGTCGAGATCGGCGACGGCGCTGCCCGGGCCCTCGCGACCCTGCGCCAGGTCATGCCCGCACGGCTGCGGCACCGGCTCGGCGCCGTGCGCGCCACGGCCGTCCCGCGGTCGCCCGGCAGCGGCGTCGACCCCGGCGCGCTGGTGGCGGTG
>NZ_BAAAME010000005.1:353771-379284 GCF_039529015.1 Aeromicrobium alkaliterrae | reverse complement strand
ACGTGCTGGTGGCGGTGAGCGCGGCCGTCCGGGCGCACGAGGTGCTGCGCTTCGACCACGAGACGCCCGGGGCCGAGCAGCCGCCTCGGGCCCCGCGCAGGGTCGAGCCGCACCACGTCGTCGCCCGCGCCGGCCGCTGGTACCTGGTCGCCTGGGACCTCGACCGCGCCGACTGGCGAACCTTCCGTGTCGACCGGATGACGCCCCGCATCCCCAACGGTCCGCGGTTCTCCCCGCGCGAGGTGCCGGGTGGGGATGCTGCCGCGTTCGTCGCCGCGCGCTTCCGCGGGTCCGCCGCGGGGGACGGATGGCCCTGCGCGGGGGAGGTGCTCCTCGGCCTCCCCGCGCGCGACCTGCTCGCCTTCCTGCCCGACGCCACCGTGGAGGAGGTCGCACCCGACCGCAGCCGGGTCGTGGCCGGCTCCTGGTCGTGGGTCGGCCTCGCGGCCTCGCTCGCCCGGTTCGACGCCCCGATCGAGGTCGTCGGACCGGCGCCGCTCGCCGACGCCTTCGCCGCGCTCTCGCGGCGGTTCGCCGACGCGGCGCGCGGTGCGACACACTGACGACGGACCAGCCGCACGGGACCAGGAGGCAGCATGCAGGACGTCGTGGAGATCGGGACCGGGACCTCGCTCGCGGTCGAGGTGACCGGGTCGGGTGAGCCCCTCCTGCTCGTGCAGGGCATGTCGGGTCACGGCGGGATGTGGGGTCCGGAGCTCGTCGAGGACCTGGCCCGCGACTTCGAGGTGATCGTCTACGACCACCGCGGCATCGGTCAGAGCGCCCGCGCCGACGATCCCTTCACGATCGCCGACCTGGCCGACGACGCCGCCGCGCTGCTGGCCGCCCTGGGCCGGGACGCGGTGCACGTCATGGGCATCTCGATGGGCGGCATGGTCGCGCAGGAGCTGGCGCTGCGGCACCCGGAGCGCGTGCGCTCGGCCGTGCTCGGCTGCACGACGCCCGGCGGGCCCGGCGCGTTCGACGCCCCCGGCCCCACGCGCGTCGTCGAGGCGATCTCGACGCGCGACCCCGAGGTCGCGACCCGTGTCGGCTTCGAGGTCAACGTCTCCGCCGCGTTCGCGAGCCGCCCGGGCGAGCTCGAGCGCTTCCGCGACACCACGCTCTCGCGCCGGGTGCCGTTCCCGGTCGTGCGCGCGCAGTCGATCGCGGCTCTGCACCACGACGCCTCCGCGCGGGTCGGCGACATCGCGGTCCCGGTCGCCGTGGTCCACGGCGAGGAGGACCAGATGATCCTGGTCGCCGAGGGGGAGCGCCTGGCGGGGCTGATCCCGGGTGCGCAGCGCGAGATCTGGCCCGGGGTGGGTCACCTCTTCTGGTGGGAGCGCCCCGTGGAGACCGCCGCTGTCGTCCGCGCGACGGCCGCCCGCTGACGCCACCACATCTGGGGCGGCTAGTCGACGGACTTCGGCGAGAGGATCTGCACGAGGTTGCCGCAGGTGTCGTCCAGCACCGCGACGAACGCCATGCCGATGTCGGTCGGTGGCTGGGTGAACGTCACGCCCAGCGCCGTGAGTCGGGCGTGCTCGGCCTCGACGTCGTCGACCTCGAACTGCACGAGCGGGATCCCGTCCTCGACGAGCGCGTCGCGGTACGGCTTGACCGCGGGGTGGTGCGAGGGCTCGAGCAGCAGCTCGGGGCCGTCGGGGTCGTCGGGCGCGGTGACGGTGGTCCAGGAGTCCTCGCCGAGCGGGATGTCGTGCCGCACGGTGAAGCCGAGGACGTCGGTGTAGAAGGTGAGCGCGGCGCGCTGGTCGTCGACGAAGATGCTCGTCAGTCGGATCCTCATGGGTCGTTCCTCTCGATGGCGGCCCGGGTGGGCCAGCGGTCGGTGATCGCGCTGAGTGGCGCGGGGTCGAAGTAGTGGAACTTCGAGCGCCCTCGCTTCTCGGTCACCACGAGCCCGGCGTCCTCGAGCACCGCGAGGTGCTGGGAGATCGCCTGGCGGGTCATGCCCTTGCCGTGGCGGGTCGCGAGCACGCTGCAGATCTCGAACAGCGTCTGACCGTCGCGCGCCGCGAGCTCGTCGAGGACGAGGCGTCGGGTCTCGTCGTCGAGCGCGCGGAACACGTCGGCCATGGATTCGACTATAGGCAAGTCACTGCTTGCCTATCAAGAGGTCAGGCGGAGTCGAGCGCGACTCGCAGGATCCGGTCGTCGTCGCCACCGGGCTGGCCGCGGCCGTCCGTGTTGTTCGTGAGGAACCAGAGGTCGCCACTCGGCGTCACGACCACGTCGCGCAGCCGGCCGTGCTCGCCGGTGAAGTAGTCGGTCGAGGTGGTGGGGTCGGCCACCGGCACCGCGCGCAGCGTCCGGCCCCGCAGGTTCGCGACGAACACCGTGCCGCCGGAGATGGCGATGCCGCTCGGGCTCGCGGTGTCCGGGTTCCACTGCTGCACGGGGTCGACGAACTGCCCGTCGCCGGCGATGCCCTCGGCCTCGGGCCAGCCGTAGTTGCCGCCGGGCGTGATGACGTTGAGCTCGTCCCACGTGTCCTGCCCGAACTCCGAGGCGAACATCGTGCCGTCCTCGGCCCAGGCGATGCCCTGCGGGTTGCGATGGCCGTAGCTGTAGACGAGCGAGCCCGGGAACGGGTTGTCGTCGGGGGCGGCGCCGTCGGGCGTCATCCGCAGGATCTTGCCCGACAGGCTCTCGAGGTCCTGCGCGGCCGGACGGTCGTTCGCGTCGCCCACCGTCACGTAGAGCATGTCGTCGGGACCGAACGCGATGCGGCCGCCGTCGTGCGTCGGTGCCGCCGGGATGTCGTCGAGGATCGTCTCGGGCTCGCCGAGGCCGTACGACCCGGGCTCTCCCGTCAGCTCGAAGCGCTGGACGCGGTTGCCGTCCTCGGCGGTCGAGTAGGCGTAGAGGCGCTCCTGCTCGTCGACGGCGAGCCCGAGCAGGCCGGACTCGCCCTGGTGCACGACGCCCTCGATCGTGCCGACGAGTCGCGTGTCGCCGTCGTCGGTCAGCTCCAGCACGTCGCCGTCGTCGCGCGAGCTGATCAGCGCGGTGTCGCCCACGAACGCGATCGACCACGGGGCGTCGAGCCCGGTCGCAACGGCCTCCGGCGTGCCGGACGGCGTGACCTCCGCGCCGCCGTTCGCCGCCGTGGCGGGCGGGCTCGAGGTGGCCTCCGGCTCCCCGTCGCCGCTGCAGGCCGACAGGAACAGGGCGGCCGTGGCGACCAGGGCGAGCGAGGTGCGCGTCATGGGTCGACGCTACGTGGCCGGGCCCACTGCTGCTCGGCAAGCGCTGCCCACCGCGGCCCGCCCCGACCGGGCGCCACCGACCGGCTGACAGGATGCGGAGGTGACCGAGCCCGCCACCAGCCCCGCCACGACCTCGATCGGCGTCGAGGCGCGCCTCGACGGAGCGGTCGGCCGCATCCTGCTGGACCGTCCCCGGTCGCTGAACGCGCTGACCCTCGCGATGGTGGAGCGCCTCGAGGAGGTGCTGACCGCGTGGGCGGACGAGCCGCTGCGCGCGATCGTGATCGAGAGCAGCAGCGACCGCGCGTTCTGCGCCGGGGGCGACATCCGTCAGGTTCGCGAGAACACCCTCGCGGGAGACCTCGAGGCCAGTCGGCGCTTCTTCGCGACGGAGTACCGCGTGAACCACCTCCTCGGCACCTCGCGTGCACCGGTCGTGGCGCTCGTCGACGGCGCCTGCATGGGCGGCGGGATGGGACTGTCGGTGCACGGCGACCTCTGCGTCGTCGGTGACCGGCTCGCGATGGCGATGCCCGAGACGCAGATCGGCTTCTTCCCGGACGTCGGCGCGACCCACGCCCTGCCGCGGCTGGCCGGCGAGATCGGCACCTACCTGGGCCTGACCGGCGCACGGCTCGACGCGGCGGACGCCGTCGCGGTCGGCCTGGCGACCCACCACGTGCCGTCCACGCAGCTCGCGGCGCTCGCCGACCGCATCGTCACCGACCCGCGCCCGGTAGCCGAGGTCGTCGCCGAGGCAGCGGTCGACCCGGGTCCGTCGAGCCTGCTCGAGCACCGCGCCGACATCGACCGGATCTTCGCCTCGCCCTCGGTCGACGTCGTGCTCGCCGCGCTCTGGAGCGACGGCTCGGGCTGGGCCCGCGAGACCTGGGACGTGCTGGACGGCGTCTCGCGCCAGAGCCTCGAGATCACCTTCGACGTCCTGCGGCGCGGCGCCGGCCTGTCGTTGCGCGAGTGCCTCGACCTCGAGCTCCGTGCGACGGACCTGGTCGTGCGGAGCGACGACTTCATCGAGGGCGTCCGCGCCGTGCTGGTCGACAAGGACCGCACGCCGACCTGGGGTCGCTCGCAGTACCGGGGCCTGACCGCCGTCGGCGAGATCCGCTGGGCCGACGAGGTCTGAGCCGCGCCGGACTCAGTCCCAGTCGCCGCCGCTGCGGCGCCGCTTGACCTCGCTGCGCCGCTTCTTCTCGTCCAGGCGGCGTGCCTGCGCCCCGCGGGAGGGCTTGGTCGCCCGCCGCGGGCGCGGCGGCACGATCGCCCGCGCCACGAGCTCCTCGAGCCGCACCCGTGCTGCGTCACGGTTGCGCAGCTGCGATCGGTACTGCGACGAGACGATCGTGAGGCGACCGTCGACCAGGCGTCCGCGCAGCGCCTCGGTCGCCCGCTCGCGCTGCTCCGGGCTGAGGGCCGCCGTGGTCGCGAGCGACCAGATCAGCTCGACGCGGGTGTCGCTGGTGTTGACGTGCTGACCACCGGGCCCGGACGAGCGGCTGAAGCGCCACGACAGCTCGGCGTCCGGGATCCGGACGCGAGGTTCGCGCGTCATGCCCCCATCCTCCCACCCGCGTCGGTGGTGGAGCGACGCTCGGGGCTCAGCCCTGCACGTACGAGCTCAGCTGGTCGCGCTCGAACTCCAGGGTGTCCATCCGCTGCTTGACCGCGTCGCCGACGCTGAGCAGGCCCACCAGGACGCCGTCCTCCAGCACCGGGACGTGCCGGACGCGGTGGTTGGTCATGATCGCCATCAGGTCGTCGACCGAGTCGTCCGGGCCGCAGGTGCGCACCTCGGCGACCATGATCGTGGCGATCCGGGTGCTGCCGGGGTCGTCGACGCCGCGCAGCTTCCGCACGACGTCGCGCTCGGACACGATGCCGCTCAGGCGCTCGCCGTCGGAGCTCACCACCAGGGCGCCCACGTCGTGCTCGGCGAGACGGTCCAACAGCTCCGCGACCGTGGCCTCGGGGTCGATCGTGTGCACGACCTGTGACCCCTTGCTGGTCAGGACGTCCTTCACGCGCATGCGGTGTCTCCTCCCGGGTCGGTCTCTCGAGTGTGAGCCAGATCACAGGAGACTGCAAGGTCGGGGCTGGCCCGGGGGTCTGACTACGATCGGCGGATGACGTGTGACGACCCCGATCCGCTGGCGCTCGAGGAGCAGGTCTGCTTCGCGCTGGCGGTGGCGTCGCGCAGCGTCGTCAGTGCCTACGGGGCGGTGCTCAAGCCGCTCGGGCTCACCCACCCGCAGTACCTCGTGATGCTCGCGCTGTGGCAGCACGACCGGGCCAGCCTGAAGGACCTCAGCGCGCTGCTGCACCTCGACCCGGGCACGGTCTCGCCCCTGGTGCGACGCCTCGAGGACGCCGGGCTGGTCGAGCGGACCCGGTCGGCGCACGACCAGCGCGCCCTCGCGATCGCGCCGACGGCCGAGGGTCGCGCCCTGCGGGCCAGGGCGGTCACCGTGCCCGAGCAGATGCTGGCGCGCCTCGGCATGTCGGTGGGTGAGCTGCGTGAGGTCAACGGGGTCCTGCACGCGATCATCGACGCCGCCGAGGCGTCGACGCAGGCCTAGCCCCAGATCCACCAGGCGGCCAGGAGCGGCACGGCCACCGGCACGAGCGCCCACAGCGGCGTGATCGGGGCGCGACCCAGGATCAGTCGCGTCACGACGACCGCCACCGTCGTCACGAAGACCGTGAGGACCAGCAGCACGACCGCGTCGCTCGTGCGTCCGTCGGCGACGAGGTGGTGCGCCACGACGGGCAGGGCGATGACGCCGTGGCCGATGATCGCGACGAAGCCGATCGCCGCGACCCGCCGCCGCACGCGGTTGAGCGCCTCCAGCTCGCGGGCGCGCTCCTGCGCAGGGGTCAGGGGCACGGTCATATCGTTAGTGTACCAAGTAATTGGTCGTCGTCGGCGCGCCGGAGGAGCGGCCGCGTGCATGTCCGCCCGTCCAGCGGGGTACGCCCTGGGTGTCGCCCACCCAGGAGGAGCCCACGATGACCACCACCCCGGACGAACCCACCCCCGACCTCGACGACGTCCCCGAGATGCCCGAGCCCGGCGAGCCCGTGGGTCCGCAGACCACGTCGCCGCAGGACGCCCGATGACGGATGACGCCGCGGGCTACCCGCCCCAGCAGCAGGACCCGCCCGGGCTCACGGGCCCGATGGTCCCGCAGCCCGACCACGGCGAGGCCTCGTACGTCGGCTCGGGCCGCCTCGACGGTCGCAAGGCGCTCGTGACCGGTGGCGACTCCGGCATCGGCCGGGCGGTCGTCCTGGCGTTCGCTCGCGAGGGCGCCGACGTCGCCTTCACGTACCAGGACGGTGAGCGGGACGACGCGGTCGCGACCGCCGAGCTGGCCGGCGACACCGGTCGGACGATCCTTCCGCTGGAGGTCGACCTCCGGCAGCGCGAGCAGTGCGACGCCGCCGTCCGCCAGGCGGCCGACGGACTCGGCGGTCTCGACGTCCTGGTCAACAACGCGGGTTTCCAGATGGCTCGCGAGCAGGGCATCGAGGAGATCACCGACGAGTCGCTCGACTCGACGTTCAAGACCAACCTCTACGCCCTCGTGTGGCTGACGCGAGCCGCGGTGCCGTGGCTGCGCGAGCACCGCGGGTGCGTCGTCAACAACTCCTCGATCCAGGCCTACGAGCCGTCGACGTCGCTGATCGACTACGCCGCGACGAAGGCCGCGATCAACAACATGACGGTCAACCTGGCCGCCGAGCTGGGACCGCAGGGCATCCGCGTGAACGCGGTGGCGCCCGGCCCGATCTGGACGCCGCTCCAGCCCGCGACCCAGCCGCCGGAGAAGCTCGAGCACTTCGGCGAGGACACCCCGCTGGGACGCGCGGGTCAGCCCGCGGAGGTCGCCCCGGCCTTCGTGTTCCTGGCCTCGCACGAGACCGCGAGCTACGTCTCCGGGACCGTGCTCGGCGTCACCGGCGGCAAGCCCGTCTTCTGAACCGACCCCACGGAGGCCCCCCCATGACACCAGCACCGGACCGGCGCGACGAGGACGCGTCGCGCGACGTCGACGAGACCAGCGAGGAGTCCTTCCCCGCCAGCGACCCCCCGCCCACGTGGGCGAGTGCGGGCGAGACCGAGACGCCGCCGGAGCAGGACGCCGAGCCGGCGAGCCGCGTCCGCGACGACGGCACGCTCGAGGACCCGCCGCCCATCCCGCCGGCGCGGCGTCGGCGCCTGGTCCACCGCGTGACGCTGTGGTGGGGCCTCGTGATGCTCGTCGCGGTCGCCCTGGTGGCGACCGCCGTCGTCGGCCTGGCCATCGGGGGCGACGACCAGGCGGGCCGGACCGTCGTGTTCACGGCCGCCGGGCTCGTGGGGGCCGCGCTGGCCCTGATCGCGACGATCTGGCGCGGCAAGGTCGGGGACGACCTCGACGAGGCCAAGCTCTGAGGTGATCGACCGGGCACGTCCCGGCGGTGTGGGGGACCGCCGGCCGGGGTACTCCCACGTCATGCAGACGACGACGGGGAGCACCCCGTGCTGACCCCCAAGGCCCGAGGGCCGCTCAGTGCGGCCGTCCTGGACTCCTTCCACGGCTCGCGGGCGACCGCGGGGTGGGACGGCCAGGAGGCGTCGGACGAGGACGACCTCCAGCTCACGCTGTGGGCGCTGTACGAGCTGGCCTACCGGGGGTTCGACGACGTCCCCGCCGACCTGGAGTGGGACCCCGGCCTGCTCGCGCTGCGTGCGCGGCTCGAGGAGGTGCTGGAGGAGCGGTGGCGTCGACGTGCCGAGTCGGCCGAGGTCGCCGACCCCTTCGCCGAGGGCCTCATGGCCTTCATCGAGGCCGACGACGGCCCCTCGGTCGCGACGTTCGTGAAGCGGGAGGCGACCCGCGAGCAGGCGCTGGAGCTGCTGCGGTGGCGCAGCGTCTACCACCTGAAGGAGGCCGACCCGACCTCCTGGACGATGCCCCGGCTCCCGGTGAGGGCGCAGGCGGCGCTCGCCGCGCTCCAGTACGACGAGTACGGCGGCGGCGACCCCGCGCGATTGCACCGGCACCTCTTCGCCGTCGGCCTCTCCGAGAGCGGGCTGCGGCCGGAGGAGGGCGGCTACGTGGACGACGCGCCGGCCGTGGTCCTCGAGCAGAACAACGCGCTCTCGATGTTCGGCCTGCACCGGCGGCTCCGCGGAGCGTCGCTGGGCCACCTCGCGGCGTTCGAGGCGACCAGCTCGCTGCCGTCGCGTGCGATGGCCTCGGGGCTGCGCCGACTGGGCCTGCCGGAGTCGATGGCTGCCTACTACGACGAGCACGTCGAGGCCGATGCCGTGCACGAGCAGCTGGCCGTCCGGCTGATCTGCGGCACGCTCGTGCAGGACGAGCCGGAGACCCGCGGCGACGTCGTCCTCGGGGCCTTCACGTGCCTCGACCTGGAGGCCCGGTTCGCGACCTGGGCGCTCGAGCGGTGGTCGGCGTGACGGCCGGCGAGGGCGCCGACGGCCGCGGCCCGGAGCGGCCGCGACCCGACGTCGTGATCTGCCCCGGCGGCCCGATGCTGGTCTTCGGCGACCTCGTGGTGGAGGACGCCGACGGAGAGCAGCACCGCACGCACCGTCCCGTCAGTGCGGTGTGCCGCTGCGGCAGGTCCGCGTCGGCCCCGTGGTGCGACGGCACCCACAAGGCCCTTCCGCCGAAGCTGCGGCCCTGAGGCGGCCCTGAGTGGTGGTCAGGGGGTGAAGACGACCTTGATCGCGTCGTCCTCCTTGGCCTGGAACATCGCGTAGGCCGAGGCGGCGTCCTCGAGCGGCATCCGGAGGTACTGGGCCTGCCCGCCTGGGACGGATCCGTAGAGGTCGGTGCAGCCGAACAGCTGGGCACCCATCCCGTGCTCGAGGAACGCGCCGAAGGTCTCGTAGAGGTGGAGGTCCGAGCCGCACAGGCCCGTCGTCGTCACCTCGATGATCGCGTCGGTGGGTGCCTGGATGGTGGGGTCGGGGACGTCCTCGACGCGCACGTCGCGACGGCCCTGCCAGGTGACGGCTCGCGTGGACAGCTCCTGCTTCGTCGGGGACCTGGCTGCGCGGCGCGCGGCGTCCGGTCGCCGAGGGAGTACCCGGGACGCGCGCCGACCAAACGACGACGGGCGGCGGTCCGCTCGACGTGCGGGCCCGGTCGGGCGGACGTTCAATGGCGGCAGGAGGCCCACCATGAGCCAGCACCACCCCGACCAGCCGTCGGAGAACCGGCGGAAGTTCACCATGATCTGGACCGTCATCGGCGGCATCGCCGTCCTGGCGGGCATCTTCGCCCTGCTCGTCGCCCTCGTCCGCTGAGGTCGTCGCCCCGCTCCGGATGCGGATCTCGCCAGGAGGTCTAGCGTCAGAATCTCCAATCGAAGGGAGAACACCATGAGTCTCATCTTGTGGATCATCGCGGTCGTGCTCGTCGTCGCCGGCGTCCTCGCACTGCTGCGCAAGGAGCTTCTGTGGGGCATCGTCCTCATCGTCGTCGGCCTCCTCGTGGGCCCGGGTGGCGTGAGCATCTTCACCTGATCCGACCGGCGCCGGACCTCCCCAGCCCTCGCGGCGGGTGAGGTCCGCGCCGGTGGGTACACCCTCGGTGTCCAGGCGACCTGAGGAGGACCTGATGCCCGAGAACGACACACCGAACAGCCTGAAGAACCCCGACCTCTACGAGGCGCTCCGCGACGACGGGGCCTCGAAGGAGAAGGCGGCGCGCATCTCGAACGCGACGCAGCAGAAGGGCCGCTCCGAGTCGAGCGTCGGCGCCAAGGGCGGCCGCGCCGGCTCGTACGAGGACTGGACCGTCGAGGAGCTGCGGGGCCGCGCGAAGGAGCTCGGCCTCACCGGATACTCCGACCAGACCAAGGACGAGCTGATCGAGGCGCTCCGCGACCACTGAGCCCGCGTCAGGCGGCGCCGGGCACGGCGTCCGCGGCCGACCGGAGCCGCTCCAGCAGACCCGTCAGTCGACGCGAGACCTGCATCTGGCTGATGCCGATGCGCTCCGCGATGTCGATCTGGGTCCGGTCCTCGACGAACCGCCAGTACAAGAGCATGCGGTCGTCGCGCGGCAGGTCGCGGCAGAGACGGCCGAAGGTGACCCACTCCTCGACGAAGTCGAGACGGTCGTCGAGTCCGCCCTGCTCGTGCCCGGCCTCCGCGGCGGCCTCGAGCGAGTCGGGTGCGTAGCAGCCGCGAGCGGCGGCGGCCTCCGTCAGCTCGGCGGGGTCGATCTCCAGGCGCCTTGAGAGCTCGGCGACCTGGTCGGTCGTGACGTCGCCGACGTGCTCGGCAGCGAGGCGAGCCTGCAGCTCCTGGATCCGGCGTGGCGGGCGGACGCCCCAGGCGCGGTCGCGGAAGTGCCGCTTGAGCTCGCCGCGGATGGTCGCGGTCGCGAAGGCGGCGAAGGCGCCCCGTTCGCTGACGAAGCCGACGGACGCCTTGACGAGCGCCAGGCGTGCGACCTGTTCCAGGTCGTCGCTGTCGACACCTCGGCCGCGGTAGGCCCGCGCCAGGCGTGCGGCCATCGGGAGATGGTTCACAATGAGTTCGTGCTGTGCGGTCGTGACGGCAGCCATGGTCGATCCCCCGGAGCGGTTCCTTGCGTCGGCTGGTGCTCAACCGCTTTCACCGTCCCACCGACCTCGGGGGGTCGCAACCGCACGGATCGCCACCGCTTCGCGCCACGGCGCATCGCCCGACCAGAGGAGCCTCGATGACCCAGGACACTGCCGCCAACCCGCACGGTGAGTCGCGGGTGATCGACCTGTCGCAGATCCTGCTGGCCCTGCACGAGGCGCCCGACAGCGAGGAGACCGTGCAGCGCGTCGCCGAGTCCTCGGTGTCTGCCGTCGCCTGCGACGACGCAGGGGTCCTGCTCGTGCACGCCCGCAACCGGGTCGAGACGGCTGCGGCGACCAGTCAGCCCGTGGCGCGAGCCCACGAGCTGCAGGTCGAGCTCGACGAGGGTCCCTGCCTCGACGCGCTCGAGAACCCGGGCGTCTACTCGATCACCGACACCGAGGCCGACGAGCGGTGGCCGCGGTGGAGCGCCGAGGTCACGAAGCTCGGCTACCGCAGCGTCCTGAGCGTCCCGCTCGCGACGCAGGCGCGGCGATTCGGCTCGCTCAACGTGTACGCGGCGCGGCCGGACGCCTTCGACGACGACGACCTGGCGGTCACGT
Organism: Aeromicrobium alkaliterrae; assembly: GCF_039529015.1. Lineage (NCBI taxonomy): Bacteria > Bacillati > Actinomycetota > Actinomycetes > Propionibacteriales > Nocardioidaceae > Aeromicrobium > Aeromicrobium alkaliterrae. Next base: position 367,840 of record NZ_BAAAME010000005.1, on the reverse strand, counting down.
CGATCCTGGCGCGGCACGCCTCGGTCTCGCTCGCGTCGAGCCGCGACGTCGAGGGGCTGCGGAAGGCGGTCGACGCCCGCAAGCTCATCGGCATGGCGATGGGGCTCCTGATGGAGCGGTACGACGTCGAGCCCGATCCGGCGTTCGAGGTCCTGCGTCGGTACTCCCAGGACCACAACATCAAGCTGCGCGACGTCGCCCGCCAGATCGTGGAGCACCGCACGCTTCCTGGCGCGAGCTGAGGACCCGGCCGTCCGGTGCGCCGGGCGTGCCAGGGGGTGCAGCGGTGGTGTGGGGCGGCCCCACTATGCTGGCGGCGAACCGCTGACGCAGCCGGCGGCGAGGATCTCCGCTTTTTCAAGGATGACCCGCCGCGTGAGCGAGCTGATGAAATTGTGTCCCGAGTGCGACGAGGGCGCCGCCGTGCACCTCGGCGACGTCGACGGCTTTGCCCTGTACTCCTGCGTCATGTGCGACGCCGAGCTCCAGGTGGCCCTGACCGACGAGGACGAGCCGTCGCCGGACTAGGCCGTGCGAGCGTCCCACGCCCGGCGCGCGGCGGAACGGTGCAGCGTGCGGAGGCGATCGAGCTGCGAGTGCCCCTGGGCGAGAAGGCGCTCGAGGTCGGCCCGGTCGACCTGCTCGTCGTCGAGCTGCAGCAGCGCCTCCCAGCCGGCGACCTTGCCCGAGACGGCGTCGTGCATCGTCTCCAGGTCGATCACGTCGGTCAGCGGGGTGCGGTGCAGCAGGTCGCCGTTGGGCTTGAGCCGCCCGACCTTCTCGCCGATCTTCGCGACGGTCTCGGCCACCACCGGCTCGGCGGCGTCGATGGTGTCGGCGAACGCGAGCAGCCAGGTGCGCTCCTCGCGGAGCTCCTCCCGGATGTCCGCCGCGACCTGGCGGGCGTCCTCGTCGTCGAGGTCCGATCCGCGGCCGAACAGCTCGATGCCGGCCGCCGCGCCGGTCAGGTGGATGCGGACGTAGTGCGCCAGGAGGTCCATGGAGAAGGAGTACCCCGTGACTCCGAGTCCAAGCGCGCGCATGAACGCGGTGGGTCGGGGAACTCCTGACCCGACCTCAGGAGCCCCCGTGAACGATCACCGCCGCACCCCCACCACGGCCCGCATCGCGTTCGGGCCGCTGGACGTCACGTTCGACGACTCGATCCTGGTGCCGCGTCCGTGGACGGTGGCGCAGTCGACGTGGGGGCGTCAGGTGCTCGACCTGGGGCCCGACGGCCCCGTCCTGGAGCTCTGCAGCGGCGCGGGACACATCGGTCTCGCCGCCGTGCACGGGACGACGCGGACCCTCGTGCAGGTCGACCGCGACGAGACCGCGTGCCGCTACGCCCGCGAGAACGCGGAACGAGCCGGGGTCGGGGCCGACGTCCGCTGCGACGACCTGGAAGACGCGGTCCGTGGCGACGAGCGGTTCGCGCTCGTCCTCGCCGATCCGCCGTGGGTGCCCCGCGCCGGGGTCGCAGCCTTCCCGGACGACCCGGTCCTGGCGATCGACGGGGGCGAGGACGGTCTCGACCTCGCGCGGACGTGCCTGCGCGTCGCCGCCCGTCACCTGCTGCCGGAGGGAGCCGTGCTCCTGCAGCTCGGCTCCCGGGGCCAGGTGGACGGGCTGGGCGTCGACCTGGAGGGCGCGCGCCTGGTGGTGGCGGACGTCCGCGACTTCGAGCGCGGTGTGCTGGTCCTGCTGCACGCGGGCCCCGTCCCGGCGAGCCAGCGGACGTAGCTCGACCGGGTGGTGACCATGAGCGGACAGGACCGGGAAGAACGGCGGAACGGCTCCTACTAAAGCCCTCTTGCTCTCGCCATACGTCCGGGACTTTGGTACTTTCTCAGGAAGGAGGAGAGTCCTGACTCGTCAGCTTGGGAGGGCGGCGAGTCACCGCGGCAGCCGCCGCATCGTGACTCTCCATGGAGAGGGAGAACCACATGAACGCCACCACCAGGTGGCGTGGCTCGGCGATCGCCCAGCGCGTCGTCGTCGCAGCCATCGCCACAGCACTGCTTCTCACCGGAACGGCCGGTCCTGCCACCTCGGCCACGCCGACCACGTACACCGCGACCAAGAGCTGGACCCAGTCCGAGTCGGTCACCGCCCAGGAGTGGGCCACGGTCGGCACCTTCGTCGGCTACGGCACCGCGACCGTGACCGAGTCGGCCACCGCGACGCGGACCTACACGGCGGGCGCCGCCTGGGAGGCCGACTACTGGGCCACCTGGAACGCCTACCTGGCGGCCAGCGAGGAGGCGAGGGCCAAGGCTGAGGCCAAGGCCCGGCCCCTCGCGAAGGCCCAGGCCACGGCGCAGGCGCAGGCGCAGTACGACGAGTCCCTCAAGGGGTACGACGCGACCAAGACCTGGACTGCGACCGAGACGGTGAAGGTCGACGAGACGCACACGATCGGCGACGTCGTCGGGCACGGCTCCGCGACCGCGACCTCTACCGCGACGGCCACCGGGAGCGCCCACGCGGCGACCCAGGCGGAGGCGGACTGGTGGGCCACGTGGAACGCCTACGTCGCCGCGCTCCTGCAGGCCCAGGCTCAGGCCGACGCGCAGGCGCGACCCATCGCGAAGGCCAAGGCCAAGGCCGACGCCGAGGCGCAGGTCGCCGCCGGCATCGAGGCCACCGAGTCGTGGACGTCCACCGAGACCGTGACGGTCAACGAGACCGCGACGGTCGGCGACTTCGTCGGACACGGCACGGCGACCTCGACCAAGACGGTCACGGCGACCAAGACGGTCAAGGCTGCCACGCACTGGGAGGCCTACTACTGGGCCGTCATCCAGGCGAGCGTCGACGCCTCCGCGCAGGCCAAGGCGCAGGCCGACGCCGCAGCGCGCGCCGAGGCGCTCGCGATCGCCCAGGCCGACGCCCAGGCGCAGTACGACGCCGCACAGGTGCCGATCGATCCGGAGGAGCCCGGAGGCGGCGGACCCACCGGACCCGACTGCGGGACGGCGCCGTTGAAGGCCGACGGCACGCCGTGGACCTGCACGTTCGTCGACGAGTTCCGTGGCACGGAGCTCGACCAGACGAAGTGGCACCCGATCGACACCTACGAGTCGGAGTTCTCCTACGGCGACTGCTTCTTCGGCGACCGCAACATCGAGGTCAGCAGCGGCGTGCTGAAGCTGTCGACGATCCGCGAGGACCAGCCCGTCACGTGCGACCACCCGGCGGGTGCGATCACGACGGACTACACCTCGGCCGCCGTGACGACGTTCAGCAAGTTCTCGCAGTCCTACGGGCGCTACGAGATCCGTGCGGCCATGCCGCAGTCGAACGGCCCGGGTCTGCAGTCGGCACTCTGGATGCTGCCGGAGAACCCGAAGTACGGCGAGTGGCCCGGGTCGGGCGAGATCGACATCGTCGAGTTCTACTCGCAGTACCCGGACCGCCTGGTGCCGGCGCTGCACTACAACTCGCTGCTTCCGTGGGGCACGCGGACGAACAACAACTGCCTCGTCTACGAGCCCACCGCGTTCCACACCTACGTGCTGGAGTGGACGCCGAGCAAGCTGACGATCTCGATCGACGGCACGACCTGCCTCGACCACACGATCAGTCCGTTGGCGCCCCTGATCGGGTCGGCGCCGTTCGACCAGCCGTTCAACCTCAACCTCACGCAGATGCTGGGTTCGGGCGACAACGCGTTCCCCGAGGGTCAGGGGATCGACGAGGCGACGCTCCAGGTCGACTACGTCCGCGTCTGGAAGTAGGACAGAGGAAGCGGGACGCTGGACCACCCGCCCCGGAGCACGCCCCCGACGGCTCCGGGGCGGGCCCGCGCCCGCTCCCCGTGGCAGCTCGGCTCGCCTTGCGCCCGCCCGCGGGCGTGACAGGCTCGGAGGTGTTCCGATCCACCGCGCGAGCAGGAGGCACCATGACCGACCCCGGACAGCTGCAGCCCGAGGACACCCTGGACGACCGCGGCGTCGACGACGTGCTCGACGAGGGCTACTCGCCCCCGGAGAAGCTGCACGGATCGGTCGCGAAGGGCGTCACCGAGGCCGAGCAGGAGGAGGGTGAGAGCTTCGAGGAGCGGCTCGCCCAGGAGGTGCCGGACGACACCGGCATCACGCCGTCGGACGCGCCCCGCTCGGACGACCCGGAGGACGCTCGCGAGGTCGACGACCCGGCGGACTCCTACGCCGGTGACGAGCGCTCCGGCCGGCTCGTGGCCCCGGACCAGGGCTCCGGGCTCGACGAGGACCAGCAGCAGCTCGCCAGCGACGTCGGGATCGACGGCGCCGCCGCGAGCGCCGAGGAGGCCGCCGTCCACACCTGGACCGAGGATCAGCTCGACGCGATCGCCTCCGACGACGAGGACACCCGCCCCGACACGGCGTAGCCCTGCCGGGGACCGGCGATGATGCTTTTCGGCACCTCGGGCTGCCCGGAGGCATCATCTCCGGTCCCCGCCCTACCCGACGACGTCGTCCCAGATGGCGCGCACGTCGGGGTGGTCGGCCGGGACTCCCTCGGCCTGGGCCACGAGCAGGAGGCCGGTCGAGGTGAGGTGGGCGGTCATGGCGGCCGCCGCTCCCGAGCCGTCGCGGCCCAGGACGGCCTCGACGATGGGGGCGTGCTCCTCGCCGATCTGGCGCAGGTCGCGGGGGCCGGCCGAGGTGGGCGGTCCGAGCAGGGCCGTGGTCGAGCGGAGCGCGGCGACGATGTTCGCAGCGCGCGGGTTGCCGCCGCCGACGAGCAGCAGCCGGTGCAGCTCGCGGTCGTGGTGCCAGAACTCGGCGTCGTCGACAGCCGCGGCCGCCGTGCGCAGAGCGTCCATCGCGGCTCTGACCGCGGCCAGCAGGTCGTCGTCGCCGCGCCGCGCGACACGGGCGGCGGCGGCCGGCTCGAGCGCGAGGCGCACCCCGAAGATCTCCGCGACGTCGCGCGATCGCGGCAGCACGACGTGGAAGCCGCGGTTGCGCGAGAACTGCACGAGCCCGGCCTCCTCGAGCTTCAGCAGGCCCTCGCGCACGGGGCTGCGCGAGACGCCCAGCCGGTCGGCCACCTGCTGCACGGAGTAGGTCTGCTCCGGCACGAAGGTGCGGTCGCGGATGCCGTCGCGCATCGCCTCGACGACGGCCTCGGCCAGGGTCGGGCGATCCGCTAAGGGTTGACTCACATGTAACATGTTACCCATGGAGCAGGACTCGTGACCACCCTCGACCTCGCCGCACCTGGCGTCCGCCTCGACGTCGTCGCCGCCCTGGAGGCCCGCGGCCTCGACGTGCTGGCCGACGAGGGCACCCGGGCGATGTATGCGACCGACGCGTCGCTGTACCGCATCCCGCCGACCGCGGTGGTGCGTCCGCGCTCCCGCGACGAGGTCGCCGAGATCCTCGACGTCTGCCGCACCCTCGAGGTCCCGGTCACCTCGCGCGGCGCGGGCACCTCGGTCGCCGGCAACGCGATCGGCCGGGGCGTCGTGCTCGACTTCAGCCGCCACATGAATCGCGTGCTCTCGGTCGACGGCGAGGCCGGCCTCGCGGTGGTCGAGCCCGGCACGGTCCACGCCGTCCTGCAGAAGCAGGCCGTCGCGCAGGGCCGTCGCTTCGGACCCGACCCGTCGACCCATCCCCGCTGCACGATCGGCGGCATGATCGGCAACAACGCCTGTGGCTCGCGCAGCCTCGGTTACGGCCGCACCTCCGACAACGTCGCCGGGCTCGAGGTCATGACCGCGGCCGGCGACCTGTTCCGCACGGGCTACGGCGCCGACGGGAAGCCCTTCGTCGAGGGCGGCGACGACCTGCTCGCCGGCCTCCGCGAGGTCATGGGTCGCCACCTGGGCGTCGCGCGCACCGAGTTCGACCGGTTCGGCCGCCAGGTCTCGGGCTACGCGGTCCACCACCTGCTGCCCGAGCGCTTCGACCTGACGCAGGCGCTCGTCGGGTCCGAGGGAACGCTCGGCATCATCACCGAGGCGACCGTGCGGCTCGTGACCGATCCGTCGCACCGCGTTGTCGTCGCGATCGGCTTCGAGGACATCGTCAAGGCCGGCGAGGCGTCTCCCGCCGTCGTCGCCCACGGGCCGACGGCGTGCGAGGGGCTCGACTCCCGACTGATCGACGTGCTGGTGAGCCGCCGCGGCGCGGGCGCCGTTCCCGCCCTCCCGCGCGGCAACGCCTGGTTGTTCGTCGAGCTCGCCGGCGAGGACGCCGACGACGTCATGCAGCGCGCGCAGCGTCTCGCCGCCGAGGGGCTGGGCGTCGAGAGCCTCGTCGTCCCCGACCCGAAGGTCCAGGCCCGCCTCTGGCGGATCCGCGAGGACGGTGCGGGCCTCGCCGGCCGTGCACCCTCGGGCAAGCCGGCCTGGCCCGGCTGGGAGGACGCCGCGGTGCCGCCGGACCGCCTGGGCGAGTACCTCGCGCAGTTCGACGCCCTCGTCGCGGAGCACGGACTGACCTCGGCGCCGTTCGGCCACTTCGGCGACGGCTGCATGCACGTGCGCCTCGACTTCCCCTTCGACCGCCCCGACGGCACCGCCGTCTTCCGTGCCTTCCTGCAGTCGGCGGCCGAGCTCGTCGCCTCGTTCGGCGGAACCCTCTCGGGCGAGCACGGCGACGGCCGCGCCCGCAGCCAGCTCCTGCCCACGATGTACTCGCCGGAGGCCATCGGCCTGTTCGGCCAGGTCAAGGGCGTGTTCGACCCGACCGACCTGCTCAACCCCGGTGTCCTGGTGCAGCCCGACGCCGTCGACGAGGAGGTCCGCGTCGCGGGCACCTTCCCGAACCGTCGCCCGCTCGCCTTCGCCTACGAGGAGGACCACGGCAGCCTGGCCGGCGCCGTGCACCGCTGCACGGGGGTCGGCAAGTGCCGCGCCGACAACTCCGCCTCGGGCGGCGTGATGTGCCCGTCGTTCCTGGCGACCCGGGAGGAGAAGGACTCGACCCGCGGTCGCGCCCGCGTGCTGCAGGAGCTCGTGCGCGGCGAGCGCCTCGACTGGCGCTCGCCCGAGGTGCACGACTCGCTCGACCTCTGCCTGGCCTGCAAGGGGTGTGCCTCCGACTGCCCGACCGGCATCGACATGGCGACCTACAAGTCGGAGGTGCTGCACCAGAGCTACCGCAAGCGGCTGCGTCCGCGCTCGCACTACACGCTCGGGTGGCTGCCGCGCTGGAGCCGCATCGCCAGCCGGTTCCCGCGCCTGGCGAACCTCGGCATGAGGCTGCCGCTCGTCGGACGCCTCGCCCTGTGGGGTGCCGGTGTCGACCAGCGCCGCAGCATCCCGGAGTTCGCCACGACGCCGTTCCGCCGCTGGTGGAAGAAGCAGGCGTCGTCGGTCGGGACGCGCCAGCCGGTGATGCTGTTCGTCGACTCGTTCAGCAACAGCTTCTCGCCGTCGGTCGCCGAGGCGATGGTGGCCGTGCTCCGCGACGCGGGCTACGAGCCGCAGCTGCCGTCGGCCGGCACGTGCTGCGGCCTGACCTGGATCACGACGGGTCAGCTCGACGCCGCGAAGCGCATCCTCGGCAGCACCGTCGCCGAGCTCGCCGTCGCGGCGCGCGCCGGCATCCCGATCGTGGGCGTCGAGCCGTCGTGCACCGCGGTGCTGCGCAGCGACGCGCTCGAGCTGCTCGGCAACGACGCCGAACGGGGCGACGACGCGCGCACGGTCGCCGCCGCGACGCGCACGCTGTCGGAGCTGCTGGACGAGACCGACGGGTGGGAGGCGCCCGACCTGTCGGGGACGACGGTCGTCGCGCAGCCGCACTGTCATCAGCACGCCGTGCTCGGGTGGGCCGCCGACGAGAAGCTGCTCGGCCGCACGGGGGCCGAGGTCACGACGCTGGCCGGCTGCTGCGGACTCGCGGGCAACTTCGGGGTCGAGATCGGGCACTACGAGGTCTCGGTGGCCGTCGCCGAGCAGAACCTCCTGCCGGCCCTCGACGCCGCGCCCGACGCGATCGTCCTGGCCGACGGCTTCAGCTGCCGCACCCAGGTGGCCGACCTCCGCGAGCGCCCGTCGCTCCACCTCGCCGAGCTCCTCGCCACCCACCTCGACTGACCGCTCGCGAGTGGATTCCCGCCCCTCCGCGAGTGGATTCCCGCCCTGCCGCGAGTGAATTCCCGCCCTGGTGAGGGGCGGAAACTCACTCCTCGAGGGGCGGAAACTCACTCGCGAGCGGTCGTCCGGCGGGGTCAGTCCCAGTGGCGGCAGCGGCCGGTGAACACGGTGGCGAGGACGGGCGGGAGGACCGCGTCGACCTCGGAGCGCGTGGCCGGGTCGCGCGTCATGCGGGCCGCGAGTCCGTGGGTCGTCGCGAGGATGCGCGACGCCGCGAGCGCGGGGTCGACGTCCGCGGCCACCTCGCCGCAGTGCATCCCGTTCGCCACCGCCGCGGCCACCCGGGCGTGGCGCTCGCGCTCGGTCGCGGCCGACACCTCGGCCAGGCCCGGTTCGTGCAGGGCGATCACCTGCAGGCACAGTGCGACCGTCATCTCCTCGGAGCGCTCGGCATCGAGGGGGAGGAGCTCGCGCAGAGCGAGGTCGAGGATCGTGCGGATCGGCTGCCGGCCGGCCTCGCCGTCGTCGATGACCTGCCGCAGCCGCGCGTCGGTGCGTGCGAGCCCCTCGGCGTAGGCGAAGCGGAGCAGCTCGTCGCGATCGGCGAAGTAGTGCTGTACCTGGCCCACCGACACCTCGGCCGATGAGGCGACACGCGCGAACGTCGTGGCGGCCAGACCGTGCTGGGCCACGTGTCGGCGGAAGCCCGCCGCGATGTCGCGACGGCGCTGCTCGTGGTCGACGATTCTCGGCACTCGACAAGTCTGCCCGAGTGTGTGAGTCTTTTCAATATGGTCATACTGAAAAAGATGACGCTCTCCCTCAGTGCCCTCGCCGTCGGCGCCTCCCTCCTTGCCGGCGGAGCCGCGATGGCTGGGTCGGCACGCAGCACGAACGACGCGACCAGCGCGGACCGGCTCGACGCCTTCGTGCGTGACCAGATGCAGCGCGCTGACGTCCCCGGGGCGGCGTACGCGGTGGTCGGACCCGAGGGGGTTCGGCTCGAGGGGACCTTCGGCACCGACGGAGCCGGCGACCCCGTGACGGCCGCGACCCCGTTCCTGTGGGGATCGGTCGCCAAGCCGGTGGCCGCCACCCTGGTGGTGCTGCTCGCCGATGACGGGCTCCTCGATCTGGACGACCTCGTGGTGGAGCACCTGCCGGAGTTCCGCGCCGCCGACCCGGCGGTCTCGGACCGGATCACGGTGCGCCACCTGCTCGAGCAGACGAGCGGCATCCCCGACCTGCTGACGCTCACCGACCGCTACGACGACCACCGCCCGAGCGACGTCGTCGCCGAGCTGTCGGACGTCGACCTGGTGGGCGATCCTGGGAAGAACCACGTCTACTCCAGCGTCAACTACCTCGTTCTCGCGGCGGTGGTCGAGGAGGTGACGTCGCGGCCGTTCGCCGACGTGCTCGACGAGCGCCTCCTGGAGCCAGTGGGTGCGAGCTCGGCCGTCACGGGCGTGGTCGACGAGGGGCGGCTCCCGCCCGGTCACCGCTACGTCGCGGGTCGGGCGGTGCCGTTCACGACGCAGATCGACCCCGCCGGCACCGCCTACGGCTACCTGGGCGGCGACCTCCACGACCTCGCGGCCTTCGCGCAGGCGTCGTTGCCCGGCGGGCCCTTGCTGACCGACGACGAACGCACGCGCCTGACCGACCCGGCCGTCGAGACCGGCGACGACAGCGCGTACGGACTGGGCTGGCGCACCTGGGAGGTGCCGGGCACCGGTGACCCGATGGTCTGGCACTCCGGCGCCGTCCCCGGTTACCAGGCGAGCATCGTCCTGCTGCCGGATCGCGACGAGGCGGTCGTCGTCGTGCAGAACGCGTACGGCGCCTTCCAGGAGCCCGAGCTGCTCGACACGGCCTGGGGCCTGGCGACGATCCGCAGCGGCGGTGAGCCCGAGCTCAGTGGCGCCGGGCCGACCTACCCCGTGGTCCTCGGGGCCTTCGGCGTCCTCGCGGCGGGGCTGGCGGTCCTGACGGCCCGGAGCGGCTGGCGCCTCGTCCGCCGTCGGTCCCCTCGCGGGCGGCTCGGTGTCGCGGCGTGGCTCGTTCCGCTCGGCCTCGTCGGCGCCGTCGCCTGGATGGTGCCGGGGCTGTTCGGGGTCGACCGCGACCACCTTCCGCTGTGGGCGCCGGACGTCGCATGGCTGCTCGACGCGACCCTGGTGCTCGTCGCCGTCCTGGCGGCACTGCGCGTCGCGATCACCGCTCGCGAGTGGATTTCCGCCCCTCCGCGAGTGGATTCCCGCCCCTGAGAGGGGCGAAAACTCACTCCTCGAGGGGCGGAAACTCACTCGCGAGCGGTGCACAGCAGCAGCACAGTTTGTTCACCTGGGGGTCACAGCCTGGTTGCGCCGGGTCCACGTGGCGCGATGGCGGCGTCCCTAGCGTTCGAGCACCCTGTCAGAACTGACGAAGGATCCCCGGCATGCATGCCTCCTCCCCCCGGCGGCGGCTCGCTGCGCTCGGCACTGCGTTGACGTTCGCCGTCACCGCCGCGCTGGCCGCTGCGACCTCCGCGCCTGCCCAGGCCGCCGAGCCCGTCCCGCTGATCACCAGCGGCACGACCGAGTGGCGCTACCTCGACGACAACACCGACCCCGCCGCCGGCTCCGCCGACCGCACGAGCTGGACGACGTCCGAGTTCGACGACGCGGCCTGGAAGACCGGCACGGGCAGCTTCGGCGCCAACCAGGGCACCCGCAACGCGCTCAGCGGCGGCTTCGTGCCCGACGTGCTGCTGAACCAGTACATCGACGGCACCGCCTACCCGGACATCCCGGCCTACTTCTTCCGCACCGAGGTCGAGGTCAGCGCCGCCGACCTCACCGGTGACCGCGTGCTGGTCGGCTCGGTCCGCTACGACGACGCCGCCACGGTCTACGTCAACGGCACGCGCATCGGCGGCGGCGACGACGCCGCGATCACGCAGAACCTGCAGTACGGCGGATCGAACGCCAGCGCCCCGAAGCTGGCCGAGCTCTCGGTCCCGGCCTCGGTCCTCACGGCGGGCACGAACGTCGTCGCGGTCGAGATCCACCAGGGTCGCGCGACGAGCTCCGACGTCTTCTTCGACCTCCCGTCCCTGACGCTCGAAGACGTGCCGCCGACGCCCCCGACCCCGCTGATCGAGAGCGGGACGACGCAGTGGCGCTACCTCGACGACAACACCGACCCGGCGTCCGGGTCGGCCGAGCGCACGAGCTGGACCACGTCCGAGTTCGACGACTCCGCCTGGAAGGCCGGTGCGGGCAGCTTCGGCGCGGTCAACGGCACGCCTGGCCCGCTCAGCGGTGGCTTCACCGCCGACGTGCTGCTCAACCAGTACATCGACGGCACGGCGTTCCCCGACATCCCGGCGTTCTTCTTCCGCACGGAGGTGGAGGTGACCGCAGCCGAGCTCGAGGGTGACCTCGTCCTCCAGGGGTCGGTCCGCTACGACGACTCCGTCACGATCTACGTCAACGGCCAGCGCATCGCCGGCGGTCACGACGAGGGCATCACCGAGAACCTGCAGTACGGCGGCTCGAACTCCAGCACGCCCATCCTGCTGCCCTTCACCGCCCCCGCGTCCGTGTTGAAGGCGGGCACCAACGTCATCGCGGTCGAGGTCCACCAGGGCCGCGCCACGAGCTCCGACGTCTACTTCGACCTGCCGGTCATGGACCTCGGTCCGGCGCCGGAGAAGGTCGGCCCGTCGTCGATCATCCTCGGCGTCGGCACCGACGAGACCCAGCGCAACCTGGCCTGGTTCTCCGACACGACGGCCGACGAGGTCGTCCAGATCGCCCGCACCGCCGACCTGGTCGACGGCGCGCTGCCCGCATCGGCGGCGACGATCGCCGCCAGCGAGTCCGGTCGGGCCACCGACGGCGTCAACGAGTTCTTCCACGCGACCCTCACCGACCTGCTGCCCGAGACGTCCTACACGTACCGCGTCGGCGCTGACCAGAAGTGGTCGACCCTGCGCACGTTCACGACGCACTCGAACGCCCTCGACCACGACTTCACGTTCGTGGGCGACCCGCAGATCGGCTCGTCGGGCAACCCGACGAGCGACGGCCAGGGCTGGGCCGCCTCGCTGGCCAAGGCCCAGGAGCTCTACCCGACGTCGCAGTTCCTGCTGTCGGCCGGCGACCAGGTCGAGACCGCGAGCAACGCGAACGAGTACCGCATCCTGGCGGCGCCGGAGCAGGTCTCGCAGCAGGCGAACGCCTGGACCCTGGGCAACCACGACATCGGCTCGCCGCTGTTCGGCCAGCACTTCAACCTGCCCAACGTCTGGGCGGGCGACAGCTCGGGCGGCACCTACTGGTTCAAGCACAACGGCGTGCTGCACCTGAACATCAACAGCAACAGCAACGACTTCGCCAACCACGAGCGCTTCCTGCGCGAGACGATCGAGGCCGAGGGCGACGACGCCGCGTGGACGGTCCTGACCTTCCACCACTCGCTGTTCAGCGTCGGTCCGCACTCCACGAGCGGCAGCGTCGCGAAGCGCAACGGCCTGGCACCGATCATCAGCAGCCTGGACATCGACATGGTCTACGCCGGGCACGACCACAGCTACGCGCGGTCGTACCTGATGAACGGCCTCACGCCGGTCGTCCCGGAGCAGGCCGAGACCAACGCCGACGGTGTCGAGGTCGTCACGCCGGCCGAGGGCGAGGTCCTGTACGTCACGGGCAACTCCTCCTCGGGCAGCAAGTACTACACGGCGAGCAACTCGGATGCGCCGTACGTCGCGAAGTGGGACCAGAGCCGCACCCCCACGGTCGCCAACGTCGAGGTCACGCAGTGCTCGATCACGACGACGACGAACCGCGTCGACAACGGCGCCGTCATCGACGCCGTGGAGCTCTTCAAGGACGAGGTCGCCCCGGCGCTCTCGGCCCCTGAGGGCACGCAGGTCGTCGTCGGCGAGGACTTCGACCCGCTCGCGGGGCTCGAGGTCAGCGACGCGTGCGACCCCGCGGTCACGGTCGAGAGCGTCACGGTCACCGGCGAGGTCGACACCGACGTCACCGGTACCTACACGCTGACCTACACGGTCGTCGACGCGAGCGGCAACGAGACGGTCCTCGAGCGCACGGTCGAGGTCGCCCCGGCGCCCGACACCGACGCGCCCGTCGTCACGGTCATCGGCCCGGAGTCGGTCGTCGAGGGCGAGGACGCCACGTTCTCGGTCTCGGTGGCGGACGCCTCCGAGATCGCCTCGGTCGAGCGCCGCGTCAACGGCGGCGGGTGGGTCGCGGTCGAGGCGGGCAGCTTCACGCTGACCGACCTCGTGGCGGGCTCCTACGACGTCGAGGTGCGCGCGACCGACGCGGCGCAGAACAGCGGCTCGAAGAGCGTGACGCTCTCGGTCACTGCGCCGCCGGTCGACCCCGAGCCGTCGATCGTGTTCGACGACATCGCGGACAACACGTTCCGCGAGCAGATCGAGTGGCTCGTCGGCCAGAAGATCACGACGGGCTACGCGAACGCCGACGGCACGTTCTCGTACCGCGGCTCGGAGCCGGTCCTGCGCGAGCAGATGGCCGCGTTCCTGTACCGGTTCGACCACGAGGGCGCCAACCCCGCCGTGATCGACGGTCCGAGCCGGTTCAGCGACGTCGCGCCGGGCCACGTGTTCAAGGCCCACATCGCCTGGCTCGCCGAGCGGGGCATCACGACGGGCTACGACGACGGCACGTTCCGTCCGGGCCAGCCCGTGCTGCGTGAGCAGATGGCGGCGTTCCTGTACCGCCTGGCGGGCTCGCCGATCGTGGTGCTGCCGGAGACGTCGCCGTTCGCGGACGTCCCCACGACCCACACCTTCTACCGGCAGATCGTGTGGCTCGAGGGCACCGGCATCACGACCGGCTACACCGAGCGGGCCGGGGCACCGACGTTCCGCGGCTCGGAGCCGGTCCTGCGCGAGCAGATGGCCGCGTTCCTGTTCCGGTTCTCCGAGCTCCCGGGCTCGCCGACCGACTGAGATCGACGCCGAGCGAACGGCCCGTGGACCTGGTCC
>NZ_BAAAME010000005.1:346596-353755 GCF_039529015.1 Aeromicrobium alkaliterrae | reverse complement strand
CGTGCGCTGTGCCCTGTGACACACTGACGAGGTGAGCGAGGAGCAGCCGAAGAAGGTCGTGCGCCGCGTCGTCAAGAAGACGGTGGTGCGCCCGGTCAGCGACGTGGGTCGTGAGGAGCGCCCGCGCGTCGCGTCGCCGGGTCGATCCGGCACGCCGCGCACGCGGACGGTCACGAACCCGCACACCGGCCGCACGGTCACGCTCGGCGGCACGCCCGGGGCCTCCGCCGACGCCCCGGTCGTCGACCGCGAGCGCTCGACGTCCAAGCGGTCCACGAAGCGGGCCACCAAGCCCGTCGCCCCCGTCACACCGCGCCGCTCTCCCCGGGACGTGCTCGACGACTGGCGCCTGGCCACCTCCGAGCGCACCGTCGGCGCGGCCCGGTCCGTGCGATCCGGAGCCGGCGCCCTCGGCACGGGCGCTCGCTCGGGTGGTCGGCGCGTGCTCTCGGTCCGGCTCCCGCACTGGCCCGACGTCCGGGGCGTGCTGGTCACGGCCCTCGTCACGGGCCTGGTGGTCGTGGGCCTCGGTGCCGCGACCCTCGCCCTGTTCAAGCAGCTCTTCGGGGTCAAGTCCGGTGCGGCCTGGGGCGTGCTGGCGTTCGCGGTCATCGCGCTGGTGGCCTTCGCGGTCAGCCGCACGGTGCTGCGCTGGTTCGGCCACCCGTCGGCCACGGCGATCGCGGGACTCGCCCAGCTCATCGGCATCGTGCTGCTGCTGATCCTGCTCCCCACGAGCGCGCAGAGCCTCTGGTCGCTCCTGATCGTGCCGTCGGTGGCGATCGCGTCCCACCTCGCCGGCTACGGCGGCGTGCGCCTGGCCGAGGCCGAGGAGCGGGGGGCCGACGACGACGAACCGGCCCCGGCCGACACCGTCTCGGCCACCTGACCCCTCCCCGTACCCTTGTGCGGGAGACATTCCCGGAGCCCCGGCACCGCCTGGCACTCCGATCGAGGACGAGGACCCCTGTGCGACTGCCTGTGCGACGACTGCTCATCGTGACCGTGACGGCGACCCTCGCCCTGTCCGTGTCGGCCTGCCAGTCCGACCCCGACGTGCCGGAGCCGAAGCCCACGCCGACCGGCGTCGCGAGCGCCCTGGTGCCGGGCGCCTGCATCGCCGCGGCCGGTGAGCCGAACGTGCTGGGCGACACCCCGGTCACCGAGGACGCGATCGTCGACTGCGCGGAGCCGCACGTCTACGAGGTCCTCGCGGCCCAGGACATCCCCGGCCGCTACATCGCCTCGACCGAGGCGACCGAGGACGACCTCGCCCGCCTGCAGGCGGCCCTCGACGGCGCGCGCACCGAGCCGGTCCAGACGACCTTCGCCTCCTTCGCCCGCGCGTACTGCGACATCTCGCTCCAGCGCTCGCTCGGTCTGGACGGCGGCACCGAGCTGGCCGGCGCCGACATCGCCTCGCTGCAGGTCGTGCCGGTCACGCACACCTCGACGCCGTTCGCGGTGCTGCCGGCGGAGGGATGGACCGACCAGCCGTCGCTGCTGTGCGTCAACCGCTTCGTCGAGGACTCCTCGACGCCGTCGGAGGCGCCCGTCACCCCGGTGACCGGGTTCATGACGACCTCGCTGCTCTCGCCGGAGGTGCCGCTGACCCAGCGCCTCTGCTTCTCGTTCGACGCCGCCGGGCTCCCGGCCGACACCTCGTGCGACGCGGTGCACGACGCCGAGTACACGGTGACGTTCGACGCGACACAGCTGCTCGATCCCGACCAGCTCGCCGCGGCGTCGGCCGATCCCTCCGCCGCGTTCCCGGACGACGTGCAGGAGCTGCTCGACCAGGCCTGCAACGACGCGCTCGGCATCGTGATCGGCGACGGGTACGACGAGGCCGTCGTCGGACGCGCGCTGCGCGGCGACGAGGGCTGGGGCACGGGCGGGCTGAGCAATGCCGTCACGTGCTTCGCGACGCCGGAGGACCCGGCACAGGCCCTCGCGTCCGGCTCGGTGTTCGGTCTGGGCGACGCCCCGGTCGAGCTCGTCGCCCGCGGCTGACGCCGATGCGGGCACGACAAGTCTCCCGGCTCGCCGGACAGGAGACCCCGGCTGTCGGACAATGGGGCATGCGCACCTGGGGGATCGCTGTCCTGCTGACCGTCGTGGTCGTCGTCGCCGGTTGTGGTGGAGGGTCGTCGGACCCGTCACCGAGCACCAGCCCGACCCCGGACGAGGCCCCGTCGGTCGCGGTCGGCGACTGCCTCGACGCCGGAGCGGGCGAGAGCGGCCTGACGCCCGAGATGCTCGAGTCGTCGCTCGTGGTCGACTGCGCCGAGCCGCACGCGGTGGAGGTGCTGGCCGTCGAGCCGCTGCCCGAGGACCTGACCAGCAAGGGCGTCGCCACCCTGGAGTACCGCGACACGCTGCTGGACCTGGTGCAGGACCCCCGCTCGAACCGACAGCGCGAGCTGTCCGACTGGGTGTGGCAGACCTGCTCCGACGCCTACGCGACCGCGGCCGGGCTCGACGCGGTCCGCGTCGACCGGCAGAAGGCGGTGAAGGACTTCGTCATCACCGACGCCTCCCGCACGGCCAGCCTCGCCTTCGACTTCCCGGAGGAGAGCTGGGAGGACGAGCCGCGCCTGGTCTGCGTCAACCGCTACACCGAGCCGCGTGCCGTGCGTGACGACCCCGCCCGCGCCGACGCGCTCGACGTCGAGGGCACGCCGTTCGCCGACTACCTGAGCCCGGACTTCCCCGTCGACATGCGCCTGTGCCTCGAGCTCGACGACGGCGGCGTGCTGGTGACGGGCGACTGCACCCGCCAGCACTACGTCGAGCTGTTCTTCGCCTTCGACGCCGACACCGTGCTCGACGACGAGCTGCTCGAGACGATCGAGGCGACCACGACGAGCCTGTCGCTCGACACCTACCTCGCGCTGGACGAGCTGTGCACCTCGGCGCTCGGGGACGTCATCGGCCGCGGGTACGACGCCGACGCCGTGACGGGCTACGCGCAGCTCGCGACCGGCTGGGCCGACGGCGCCCACTACCGCACGATCCACTGCGGTGTCCGGCCCGTCGACTCCGGCACGTTCGACCTCGGCCCCGGCTCGATCGTCGGGATCAAGGACGGCGAGATCCCCCTCGTCCCGATCGCCTGAGCCACCCTTCGAGGCTCCTCGCAGAGCTCGTCGCACCTCAGGGGGCGGAAGCCTTCCGGGCCCTGAGGTCGGACGGGCGGCTGGTGGTGGCGGTGCCCCCTTCGAGGCTCCTTCGTCGCACCTCAGGGGGCGGAAAGCCCCGGGCCCTGAGGTGGGACGGGCGGCTGGTGGTGGCGGGTGCCCCCTTCGAGGCTCCTTCGTCGCACCTCAGGGGGCGGAAAGCCCCGGGCCCTGAGGTGCGAGCGAGGAACGAGCGAGCCTCGAAGGGTCGACCTCAGCCGAGCAGGAGCTCGGCGCTAGGCCTTCAGTCGCCGAGCAGGAGCTCGGCGATCTGCACCGTGTTGAGCGCCGCGCCCTTGCGCAGGTTGTCGCCGCTGACGAAGAGCACGAGGCCCTTGCCGTCGGCCACGCTCTGGTCCTGGCGGATGCGGCCCACGAGGCTCGGGTCGGAGCCGGCCGCCTGCAGCGGCGTGGGCACGTCGACGAGCTTCACGCCCGGGGCGCCGCCGAGGATCTCGGTCGCCTCCTCCGGCGTGATGGCGCGGTCGAACTCGGCGTGGATCGAGAGCGAGTGGCCCGTGAAGACCGGCACGCGCACGCAGGTGCCCGCGACCAGCAGGTCGGGCAGCCCCAGGATCTTGCGGCTCTCGTGGCGGAGCTTCTGCTCCTCGTCGGTCTCGAACGTGCCGTCGTCGACGACCGAGCCGGCCAGCGGCACCACGTTGAACGCGATCGGCGCGACGTACTTGACCGGCTCCGGGAACGTCAGCGCGCTGCCGTCGTAGGCGAGGGCATCGGCCTTCTCGACGACCGCGAGGGCCTGGCCGTGCAGCTCCTGCACGCCGGCGACGCCCGAGCCCGAGACCGCCTGGTACGTGCTCACGACGAGGCGCTTCAGGCCGGCGGCGTCGGCCAGCGGCTTGAGCACCGGCATCGCGGCCATCGTGGTGCAGTTCGGGTTGGCGATGATGCCGCGCCCGCCCGGACCGTCGCCCGCGGGGATGTCGTGCGGGTTGACCTCGCTGACGACGAGCGGGATCGCGGGGTCCTTGCGGAACGCCGAGGAGTTGTCGACCACGGTGACGCCCGCGTCGGCGAACTTCTGCGCCAGAGCGCGGCTGGTGGTGGCACCGGCCGAGAACAGCGCGATGTCGAGCCCCGCCGGGTCGGCCGTGGTGGCGTCCTCGACCGTGACCTCGCCACCGTTGAACGGCAGCACCGTGCCCGCCGAGCGGCTGGACGCGAAGAAGCGAACCTGCGAGGCCGGGAAGTTCCGCTCCTCGAGGATCTGGCGCATCGCGACGCCGACCTGACCGGTCGCGCCGACGATGCCGATGGCTGCAGTGCGGGTCATCGTCCGGTACCTCCGTAGACCACGGCCTCGACTTCACCGGAGCCGAGTCCGAAGGCGGCGTGCGCGGCGCGCACGGCCTCGTCGACCTGGCTCTCGGCCGTGATGACCGAGATGCGGATCTCCGAGGTCGAGATCATCTCGATGTTCACGCCGGCGTCCGCCAGCGCGGTGAAGAACGTGGCGCTGATGCCCGGGGCGTTGCGCATGCCGGCGCCGATGACCGAGACCTTGCCGACGCTGTCGTCGTACTGCAGGCGCTCGAAGCCGACGGCGTCCTTCGCGCGGGTCAGGGCCTCCATCGCCTTGGCTCCGTCGGATCGCGGCAGCGTGAAGGAGATGTCGGTCAGGCCCGTTGCGGCCGCCGAGATGTTCTGCACGATCATGTCGATGTTGATCGAGGCCTCGGCCAGCGTGCTGAAGACCGACGCGGCGTACCCGACCTTGTCGGCGACGCCGACGACGGTGATCTTGGCCTCGCTGCGATCGTGCGCGATGCCGGTGATGATGGCGGCTTCCATGGCGGCGTCCTTCTCGACGGATTCAGCGGGGACCACCCAAGTGCCCTCCTTCTGGGAGAAGGAGGAGCGCACGTGGATGGGCAGGTTGGTGCGGCGCGCGTACTCGACGCAGCGCAGGTGCAGGATCTTGGCGCCGTTGGCGGCCATCTCGAGGCAGTCCTCGTAGGAGATCTGCGGGATGCGGCGGGCCGTCGGCACGATGCGCGGGTCGGCGGTGAACACGCCGTCGACGTCGGAGTAGATCTCGCAGACGTCGGCGTGAAGGGCCGCCGCGAGGGCGACGGCGGTGGTGTCGGAACCGCCACGGCCCAGCGTCGTGATGTCCTTCGTGGTCTGCGAGACGCCCTGGAAGCCCGCGACGATCGCGATGGCTCCCTCGGCGATGGCCTGCTCGATGCGGCCGGGGGTGACGTCGATGATCTTGGCGCGCCCGTGGTCGGCGTCGGTGATGACGCCGGCCTGGGATCCGGTGAAGGAGCGGGCCTCCTGGCCGAGGTTGCCGATCGCCATGGCCAGGACGGCCATCGAGATGCGCTCGCCGGCGGTCAGGAGCATGTCGAGCTCGCGGGCCGGGGGCAGCGGCGAGACCTCGTTGGCCAGGTCGATCAGCTCGTCCGTCGTGTCGCCCATCGCGGAGACGACCACGACGACGTCGTGACCCGCCTTCTTGGTCGCGACGATGCGCTGTGCGACTCGCTTGACGCTGGCGGCGTCCGCCACCGACGAGCCGCCGTACTTCTGCACGACGATGCCCATGAACCCTTACCTGTCTGATCGGTCGCGTCGAGATCGACGCACCGATCATCCTACCGGCCCGGGAAGGGTGACCTTCGTGGGTGATCCGGCCATGAAACGTCGAGGTTCTGCCGACCTCAGGCGCGGGGCTCGAGCCGGTAGTGCAGCGTCACGGCGCGGGCGCCCCAGAGGCGCAGGTCGTGGTCGGTGCGCAGCACGCCCTCGGCGTCGAGGTGGACGTGGAAGACCTCGTGGATCGGCACCCGGGCTGCCCACGTGCGGCGCCCGAAGCGGACCACGACGTACGCGCCGTCGTCGCCGAAGCGGCCCGACGGCGAGCGCAGCACCAGGCCGCCCTCGGGCGTGACCTCGGGCCGGAGGAACACCTGCACGTTGCCGTGCTCGAGCGGGAACGCGACGTGAACGCCTGCGCGGTCGGCGCCGGGCCGCTGCCGGGTGCCGTAGAAGCCGCTGTAGACCACCTCTCCGGTCGCGCGGAGCGTGCGGTGCCAGCCCGCGCCCTGACGGACCCCGGCGGCGTCGGTCGCCACGGTGACCGCGCTGTCCATGCCGCGCGCGACGGCCAGCGGGTCGGTGGGGATCGCGAGCTGTCCGACCCGGCGGCCGAACCAGCGCTCGACCAGCCCGCCGGGGATGCGCGCCCACCACGACCAGCCGCTCCAGGCCTCGACGCGCCAGTCGCTGGTCCGCTCGTAGAACGACACGACCTCGGGTGCGAGGTCGGCGGTGCGGAGCCCAGGTCCGTCCAGGACACTCATGTCGCCGAGCAGGCCGGCGGCCTCCTGGAGCCCGCCTCCCAGCTCGGCGGCGTGGCCGCGGAGCCAGGTGTCGCCCACGAGCGGGCCGTCGCTCATCGGCGCGGCCAGCCAGGCGTGGTCACCCTCGAGGTCGATCTCGCGGCCCACGAGGCGCCACCACCAGCGGGTCCCGAGGTCGACGATGCGTCCGATCATGCTCACGATTCTCCCCTGACGAACGCCGACGGCCCCGGACCGCAGTGGGTGTCGGGAGGTGGTCGAGAGATCGCGCCGCCTCGCAGGCTCGTCAGGGACTCGTCACGAACTGCCAATTGCCGCTACTGGTCCTGTAGCAGTCGATGATGACTACCCCTCCGGGATTCTGAACCTGCCACGCGATCTGCGCAGCTAGGCAGGCGTACTGCGTAGGGCGAGGACTGTGCCAGGTCACCGCCTGAGCCGCAGTGGCCGAGCTCGCCACGGCGGCGCCGGTGAGCAGGAAAGCTGCAATGCCGCGTCTGAACATGATCGTTCCTCTCGGTGCTTGGGCCAAGCCTGGTCTGTCGAGTCAGGATAGGTATGGGTTGGCCAATACCTGAGGACGCCGACGGCCCCGGACCGCAGTGGGTGTCGGGAGGTGGTCGAGAGATCGCGCCGCCTCGCAGGCTCGTCAGG
>NZ_BAAAME010000005.1:345953-346506 GCF_039529015.1 Aeromicrobium alkaliterrae | reverse complement strand
GATCACGGCGTCAGCTGGCTCTGGCAGGTCGTCGAGGCGTCGGCGAAGAGCTGGCCGTCGGACTGGTCGATGCCTGCCGGGTTCGAGTCGGCGATCGCCTGCAGCGTCTGGGCCGAGGCGGCGTCGTAGACCTCGTCGACGAAGCAGCTCGCGACCTGCGTCACGATGTCCTCGGGGAGCTGGCCCGTGATATCGGTGATGATCTTCGTGTAGCCCGCGACGACGTCCTCCTTGGCGGGCTTGTCGCCGTCGCCCTCGCTGGAGTCCTCGGTGGGCTCGTCGGTGGGCTCGTCCGACTGCGAGCTCGACTCGCTGTCGTTGTTCGAGGTGTCGTCGTCGCCGCCACAGGCAGCCAGACCGAAGACGGCCAGGGTGCCCACCAGGGCGGCCCCCGTGAGTCGTGAGCGCAGCTTCATCGTTCGTCCCCCAAGTTGATCGATGGCCCGGTCCGCGTGTGGCCGGTGCCGTGTCACGACGACACTAACGGCGGGTCGGCCGCGGTGCCCAACCGGACCCATGGGGAGCGCTCCCCGTCCGGACGCCACCGGCCCCG
>NZ_BAAAME010000005.1:311822-345912 GCF_039529015.1 Aeromicrobium alkaliterrae | reverse complement strand
CCTGTCGTGCTCAGGAGGTCAGGAGCGTCAGCCCGTAGACCGAGAGGATCTCGTTGACCGGCTGGAAGTACGTCGTGCCGCCGGTGCGGCAGTTGCCCGAACCGCCCGACGTGACGCCCTGGGCCTGGTTGCCCGAGATCGCCGATCCGCCCGAGTCGCCGGGCTCGGCGCACACCGTCGTGCGGATCAGGCCCGTGACCGAGCCCTCGGCGTAGTTGACCGTCGAGTTCCGGGCCTGGATCGTGCCGCAGTACCAGCCGGTCGTGGATCCGGAGCGGCAGATGGAGGATCCGATCGGTGCCTCCGTCGAGCCCTTCACCGCGACGCGACCGCCGGCGTAGTTGTCGACGGCGCCGACCGGGGTGTCGTTCGGCGTGCTGACCCAGGCGTAGTCGTTGCCGGGGAAGCTCGAGCCCTGGAAGGTACCGGTCGGCTCGGTCGTGCGGGCGCCCCGGGCGCCGCAGTGGCCGGCGGTCACGAAGCCGCCGCGGACGGCGAAGCCGACCGAGCAGCGGGAGCTGTTGTTGATGAAGTACGCCTCGCCACCGACGACGTCCGCGAGCGGCTGCGGGTTCTCCGGGGCGTGCTGGACCGTCACGAGCTCCGGCGACGCGCCGCTGCCCGCGACGAACGTCTCGGCCGCGGCGACGTCGCGCGTCGTGACGACGACCTGGTTGGACGCGGGGTCGACGTGCCAGCCGGCGACGGTGTCGGGCGCGGACGCGGCGGCGGCGTCGAGCGCCTCCTTGGCCGAGTCGAGCTCGGCGCCCGCGTGCTCGACCGAGACCGTCTCGGCGTTCGCGACGGCGGCCTTGGTGGTGGGGCCGGCGACGGCCACGACCAGCACGGCACGCTCGGCGTCGTACCAGGAACCGGCGTAGGAGCTGCCGAGCTGGGCGATGGCCGTCTGCTCGGCCTGGGCCGCGGTGGCCTCGTCGGCGACCCGGGTCTCGGCCGCAGCGGGCGAGAGGCCGAGGTCGCGCTCCAGGGCGGCCTCGACCGTGGCGGCGGAGTCGGCGGCCGGAGCCGTGTCGGGCCCCTGCGCGCTGGCCGGGGCGGTGGTGGTCAGGACGGTTGCGGCCGCGAGGGAGCCGAGGACGGCTCCGATGCGGGTGGGACGTGATGCCACTGGTCTCTCCTTCGTCGTGACGACGCCGGGATCACCGGCGAGCCGTCTCCTGCACCCGGCGATTGCCGTGTGCACCGAGCGACGAAGTCGGCACTGGTGCCGGCTTCCCCGAAGCCCCCCGAGGGCTTGGGTCGACGCTAGACAGCCGCAGGGGCCGCCGGGAAATACCGGCCAGGGCATATCGCCGGTGTTATGGCCGCGAATGGCCTCGCGTACCGGGCGATCAGGACGCGACGCCGAACTCCGGGTGGTCGTCGAGCCAGTCGGAGTAGACCTCGCTGCGGGCGACCAGGTCCGCGTGCGCCTTCTCGACGCTGCGCTGCACGGCCGGCGCGAGGCCCGCGGCCGCCGAGGCAGGACGCCAGCCGACCATGTGGATCCAGCGCAGGGGGACGTCCTTCAGAGGGAGCGTGACGAGGCCGGGCAGCGTGCGGGTGGCCTGGCACAGGGCGACGGCGGTGCCCGAGGCGACGAGCTCGATGCAGCTCGCGGCGTCGGCGACGTAGAGGCTTCGCGGGGTGAACCCGGCGCGCAGGCACGCCTGGTGGAAGCACGTCTCGAAGCACCCGTCGCCGGGGGTGGCGGCCCACTCGGCGTCGGCGAGGTCGGCCAGCGTCACCTCGGTCTGGCGGGCCAGCGCGTGGTCCTCCGGGAGCAGGACGAACACGGGGTCGACCGAGAACGTGCGCCACTCCAGGTCGTCGCCCGGCGGCGGCCCCGATCCGCCGCAGACGCCGACGACGCAGAAGTCGAGGCGGCCGGCGGCGAGCTCGCCCGCCAGGTCGTCGGCCGACCACGACGCGGTGGTGCTGACGGTCAGCTCGGGGGCCGTCTCGGTGAGTCGCCGGATCAGCGGCGCGAGGATCGAGGACGTCGACGAGCCGAGGGCGACCTGGTCGGGCACGGCCGATCGGCTCGTCTCGGTCAGGCGGGCCGCGTCCTCCAGGAGGCCGTTCACCGCGGGCAGCAGCAGCGCCGCCCGGGAGACCACCAGGTCGCCGAGGGCGGTGGGCCGGACCCCGCGGTGGTCGCGCTCGAACAGGGGTCCGCCGAGCAGTCGCTCGATCCGGCGCAGCTGCGCCGTGAGAGCCGGCTGGGCGATCCCGAGCTCCCCGGCAGCCTTGGTGATGCTGCCGGACGCGGCGATCGCGCCCACGATCCGCAGGTGGCGCAGCTCGAGATCCATCCCCCCACTCTAGAAACCCCCGCGCACTACCGCTCGCGAGTGGATTCCCGCCCCTCCGCGAGTGAGTTCCCGCCCTGCGGCGAGTGAGTTTCCGCCCCAGGTCAGGAGGAGGAGGGCGCCGAGGCCTGCACGACGGAGGTGCGGCCCTCGAACGCGCGGCCCAGCGTGAGCTCGTCGGCGTACTCCAGGTCGCCGCCGATCGGCAGGCCACTGGCCAGCTTGCTGACCTTGATGCCGAAGGTCGTGAGCGAGCGGATCAGGTACGTCGCCGTGGCCTCGCCCTCGAGGTTCGGATCGGTCGCGATGATGACCTCGGTGATCGCCGGGTCGTTCAGGCGGGCGTAGAGCTCCTTGATGCGCAGGTTCTCCGGGCCGACGCCCTCGATCGGGCTGATCGCGCCGCCCAGCACGTGGTACCGACCGCGGAACTCGCGGGTGCGCTCGATCGCGACGACGTCCTTGCTCTCCTCCACGACGCACAGCACCGTGGTGTCGCGGCGCGGGTCGGAGCAGATGCGGCACTCGGTGTCGGTCGTGACGACGCAGCAGATCGCGCAGAAGTGCACCTTGGCCTTGACGTCGGTCAGGACCGTCGCCAGACGTCGGACGTCGTCGGGGTCGGCGTCGAGGAGGTGGAACGCGATGCGCTGCGCACTCTTCGGACCGATGCCCGGCAGCCGTCCGAGCTCGTCGATGAGGTCCTGGATCACGCCGTCGTACACCCCGTCAGCCTACGGGTCCGGGCCCACCGGAACCGTCTCGGCGCGCGTCGCGGCGGCCAGAATCAGGTGAAGGCGTTGATCCCGGTCTCCGCGCGGCCGATCAACAGCTTCTGCACCTGGCTCGTGCCCTCGTACAGCGTCATGACCCGGGCGTCGCGCAGGTACTTCTGCACGGGGAACTCGTCGATGAAGCCGTAGCCGCCGAATGACTGCACCGCGAGGTTCGCCGCGCGCACCGCGGCCTCGGAGGCGAACAGCTTGGCCTTGGACGCCGCCGTGCCGAACGGCTCGCCCCGGTTCATCAGGTCGGCAGCCCGCCAGGTGAGCAGCCGCGCGGCGTCGGCGTCGACCGAGATGTCGGCGATCATGTCCTGCACGAGCTGGAACGACGCGATCGGCCGGCCGAACTGCTCGCGCTGCGTCGTGTACGCGACGACCTCCTCGAGGCAGCCCTGCACGATGCCGACGCAGCTGGCGGCAATCGTGACGCGGCCCTTGTCGAGCGTCTTCATCGCGATCTTGAAGCCCTCGCCGCGTTCGCCCAGGAGCGCGTCGGCCGGGACGCGGACGCCGTCGAACGACAGCGACGCCGTGGCCTGGCCGCGCAGGCCGAGCTTGCCCGTGACCTCGGTGCGGACGAAGCCGGGCGTGTCGGTGGGCACGAGGAACGCCGAGACGCCGCGGGCGCCGGGGCCGTCGGTGCGCGCGAACACCAGGGCGACGTCGGCCCACGTGCCGTTGGTGATGAAGATCTTCTCGCCGTCGAGGACCCACTCGTCGCCGTCGAGCACGGCGCGGGTCTGCAGGTTGCCGGCGTCGGAGCCGTGGCCGGGCTCGGTGAGGCCGAAGCAGCCGAGGAGCCGCCCGGTGGCGATGCCCGGCAGCCACCGCTGCTTCTGCTCCTCGGTGCCGTGGCGCAGGACCGACGACCCGAACAGCCCGGCGGAGACCGACACGATGCCGCGGATGGAGGAGTCGGCCCGGCCGAGCTCCTCCGCCGCGAGGACGTAGGTCGTGTAGTCGCCGCCGACCCCGCCGTACTCCTCGGGGATCGTGAGACCGAAGAAGCCGAGGTCGCCGAGCTTGGGGATGATCGCGGTGTCGACCGACTCGCGGCGGTCCCACTCGGTGCGGAACGGCACGACCTCGCGGTCGAGGAAGGCCCGTGCGGTGCGCTGAAAGTCGCGCTGCTCGTCGGTGAGGCTCAGGTCCATGGGGTCCTCCGGTGGGGTGGGCCGGCGAGGAAGGTCGCCAGCATGTCGTGGCCGCGGTGGGTCAGGATCGACTCGGGGTGCATCTGCACGCCCTCGACCGGGTGCACGCGGTGCCGCACCCCCATGATCACGCCCGAGGCCGTGCGGGCGGTGACCTCGAGCTGGTCGGGCACGGTGTCGGGTTCGATCACGAGCGAGTGGTAGCGGGCGCACGTGAGCGGGCTGGGCAGGCCCGCGAGCACGCCGGTGCCGCCGTGGTGCACGAGCGACGGCTTGCCGTGGACGACCTCGGGGGCGCGCACGACGCGGGCGCCGTAGACCTCGCCGATGACCTGGTGCCCGAGGCACACGCCAAGGGTGGGGGTGCTCGGGCCGAGTCGGCGGACGAGGTCGGCGCTGATCCCGGCGTCGGCGGGGGAGCCAGGACCTGGCGAGACGACGAGGTGGGTGAACTCGCCCGCCAGCCGCCTCGCCACGAGGTCGCCGACGTCGCCGCGGTCGTTGCGGACGACCTCGGCCTCGGCGCCGAGCTCGCCCACGTACTGCACGAGGTTGTAGACGAAGGAGTCGTAGTTGTCGACGAACAGCACGCGCGCGGCGTCAGCGCGCGGAGGGCGGGGTGCCTCGGCGAGCTCGGTGCGGCTGACGAGCAGCGCGGCGACGGGGCCGGCCTCCCAGCGTCCGACTCCCGGCACCTCGACCACCGGGACCGTGCCGCGCAGCGCGTTCGTCACGAACACCTCGGACGCCCCGGCCAGGTCGGTGGTGGTGAGGCGGTGCTGGTGCACCGGGATGCCGGCGGCGCGCAGACGCTCGACGACCCGGGCGCGTTCGGTGCCGGGCAGGAGGCGGCCGTCGAGCGCAGGCGTGTGCACGCCGTCGTCGCGGACGAGGAAGAGGGACGCCCGCGCCGTCTCGAGGACGGAGCCGTCGGTGTCGACCAGCAGGCGGTCGCGCCCCGGTGTCACCGGGGCGAGGGCCTCGCGATCGGCCCACTTGTGGCCGCCCCATCCGCCGGCGACGACCTGGACGTCGAGGGTCCACGGCGCGGGTTCGTCGCGCAGCTCGGCGACGGTCAGGCTGACACCGACGTCGCCGCTGCCGTCGGGCACCGCGTCGATGCGGAGACGGTGGCGGCCCACGAGACCGCGGGCCTTGCGGTGCACCGCGTCCTCCAGGCCGGCGCGGACGGTGCGGCCGTGCAGTGACCTCACGCTGGCGTCGAGCCGTGCGAGGTGGGCGTCGAGGTCGACCGGATCACCGTCGACGACCAGCACGGTGTCGAACACGGCCTCGTCGCGGGGGCGGGAATCCACTCGCGGAGGGGCGGGAATCCACTCGCGAGGGGGCGGGAATCCACTCGCGAGCGGTAGTTCGGCGTGGATGGCGTGCAGGAGGGGGAGGGCCTTGGTGAAGCACTCGCGGAGCTCGGCCTCCGGGTCGGAGTCGGCCACGATGCCGCCTCCGACGCCGAGCCAGGTAGCCCAGGTGCCCGGAGCCGTGCGGGCGAACTCGAAGGTGCGGATCGCGACGTTGAGCTCGAGGCCCGCGTGCGGGCTGACGTGGCCGATCGCGCCCGTGTAGGCCTCGCGGGCGGTGGGCTCGAGGTCGGCGACGACCTCCATCGCCCGGATCTTCGGGGCGCCGGTGACCGAGCCGGGCGGGAACGTGGCCCGCAGCAGGTCGGCGTCCGTGACCCCGGAGCGCAGGTGCCCCACGACGTCCGACACCAGGTGCCACACGCTGTGGCGCTCGGCCCGCGCGATCGCCGGCACGCGGACCGAGCCCGGCTCGCACACGCGGCCCAGGTCGTTGCGCATCAGGTCGACGATCATGACGTTCTCGGCGCGGTCCTTGGCCGAGGCCACGAGCTCGTCGGGATCGGTGTCGAGCGGCGCCGTGCCCTTGATGGGCGAGGTCAGCACCTCCTGGCCCGTGCGGCGCAGGAACAGCTCGGGCGACAGGCTCGCCACCGCCCCGTCGGGCCAGCCGACGAAGGCGGCGTAGGCCGGCCGCAGGGCCTCGACCCCGGCGCAGAAGACGTCGAGCGGATCGCCCTCGAGCTGGGCCTCGAGGCGCTGGCAGAGGTTGGCCTGGAACACGTCGCCCGCAGCGATGTGCTCGAGCACTCGCGCGACCGATGCCTGGTGGGCGGCCGGCTCCGGGACGGGTGAGAAGGGCGTGACGGCGTAGGGCAGCGGCGGCGCCGTGGCGGCCAGCTCGTCCGCGAGGTCGGCCACGAAGGCGTCCAGCGCGTTGGGGCCGTCGAGCGACTCGGCCCACCAGTGACCGCCGGTGCGGCGCAGCACGTGACGGTAGTGCCCGACCACGTGGTCGGGCTGCGGGTAGGGGCGGTGTTGCCTCCGGGGTCCGGTGTCGAAGGTGGCCCCTTCGAGGCTCGTCGTCCCTCCTCGCACCTCAGGGGCCGGGGATGCGCCGCTGGCGTCGTCGAGGCGTTGCCCGAGGCGATAGCCCCACCGGCCGATCCAGCCGCCGCCGAACGTGCCGTCGGCCGGGGCGGGCTCGATGCCGAGCTCGAACGGGTCGGCGTCGGGCGCCAGGTCGGCGACCGGGTCGACCGCGACGAGGGCGTCGCCGTGGTGCCACGCACCGATCAGGGCGACGGGACGTCTGCGGTGCCGCAGGCGTCGGAGGACCTCGGTGGGGGAGGCGGTCAGGTCGAGACGTCGTCGACTGGCCGGTCCGGGATCAGCGGGGTCCCGCGGCGTCGTCATCGATGATCTCCGCACCGAGCTCGCGGCTCAGCATCGCCTCGACGTCCTCGTCGGACTCGTGGACGACCGGGTCGCCCGGGTCGGCATGAGCGTCGGGGTTGACCCGCTGTGTCGCGACGGTCGGGTTGGCGAGCGCCGCGCGGACCGACTCCGGCACGGGGGACGCTGCCGGGCGAACGGGCTCGGGTGCTGCGGGAGCCGGAGCCTGCTCGCGCCGCTCCTGCTCCTTCTGCGCGACGCCGGCGTCGATGATCGACTCGATGCGCCAGCGCGTGCCGATGACCTGGTGCACGGCCTGCTGCAGGATCTCGTCGGACTTGCTGGAGTGGAACGACTCGCGTGCTCCCTGGTTGACCAGGGCGATCGTGAGGACCTCGCCGTCGAGGCCCGCGACGTGGGCGTTCTGGCCCAGCAGGATCCAGGCGAAGCGTCGGATGCCCTGCACGGCCTCGAGGATCTCGGGCCACAGGCGGCGGACGTCGGCCACGCCCAGCTGGCCCGGCGCTGCGGCGACCGGAGCCGGCTCGGGCTCCGGGGCGGGCTCCGGAACCGGCGTCGGCTCGGGCGCGGGCGTCGGCTGAGGAGTGGGCGTGGGCTCGGGCGCGGGCTGGGGAGTGGGCACGGGCTCCGGGGTCGGCTCCGGCTCGACGGCCGGGGTCGGGACGGGCTCGACGACGGCCTGCGGCTCGGGCTCCGGGGTCGGCTCCGGCGCCGGCGCGGCAGCAGGAGCGGGAGTCGGCGTAGGAGCCGCGGCAGGTGCTGCGGGCGCAGCGGCAGCGGGAGCCGGCGGCGGGGTGCCGCCGGCGTCGAGNNGAGGCGACGCTCCAACCGGTCGAGCCGGGCCGCGTAGCCCTCGGTGGCGTGGTCGGCGCCCGGCACCAGGATGCGGGCGCACAGCAGCTCGAGCAGCAGGCGCGGTGCCGTGGCGCCACGGAAGTCGGTCAGGGCCGCGTCGACCAGGTCGGCGATGCGCACGAGCTCGGCCGGCCCGAACGACTGCGACTGCTGGGTGAGCTGGTCGGCGCGGTCGGCGGGCGCCTCCAGCAGCGCGACCTCGATCGCGTTGGGCACGGCGCGCAGCACGACGAGGTCGCGCAGGCGCTGCAGCAGGTCCTCGGCGAAGCGGCGCGGGTCCTGCCCGGACTCGATGACCTTGTCGACGACGCCGAACGACGTGGCGCCGTCGCGCGCCGCGAACGCGCCCACGGCCTCGTCGAGCAGCGAGTCGGGCGTGTAGCCGAGCAGCTGCACCGCGAGCCGGTACGTGACGCCCTCGTCGCTGGCGCCCGCGATGAGCTGGTCGAGCACGCTGAGGGTGTCGCGGACCGAGCCGCCGCCGGCGCGCACCACGAGGGGCAGCGCCGCGGCGTCGAGCGCGACGCCCTCGCTGGCGCAGAGCTGGTTGAGGTAGTCGCCCAGCGTCTTCGGTGGGACGAGCCGGAAGGGGTAGTGGTGCGTGCGCGACCGGATCGTGCCGATGACCTTGTCGGGCTCGGTCGTGGCGAAGATGAACTTGAGGTGCGGCGGCGGCTCCTCGACGAGCTTGAGCAGCGCGTTGAAGCCCTGCGGGCTCACCATGTGCGCCTCGTCGATGATGTAGACCTTGTAGCGGCTGCTGACGGGGGCGAAGAACGCGCGCTCGCGCAGGTCGCGGGCGTCGTCGACACCGCCGTGGCTGGCCGCGTCGATCTCGATGACGTCGACGCTGCCGGGCCCGCCGCGCGCGAGGTCGCGGCAGCTCTGGCACTCGCCGCACGGGTCGGAGATGGGCGCCTTCTCGCAGTTCAGCGCCCTGGCCAGGATGCGGGCGCTGGTGGTCTTGCCGCAGCCGCGCGGGCCGCTGAACAGGTACGCGTGGTTGACGCGGTTGTTGCCGAGCGCGTGCCGCAGCGGGTCGGTGACGTGCTCCTGACCGATGACCTCTTCGAAGGTCTCGGGCCGGTAGCGGCGGTACAGAGCGAGGGGCGCGTCCACCCCGTGAGCCTAGCCGCGGGCACCGACGCGGTCACCATCGCTGTGCACCGCCCGGAACCGCCTCGGCGTGACCCCCGTCACAGTCGCGCGTTGTACCGGGTGGGCGCCCGCGAACCACGGGGCGCGACGTGAGGAGACCCATGCGCACCCGAGTGGCCGCGACCCTGACTGCGCTCGTCCTCTCGGTGGGGCTCGCCGCCGCCGCGCCCGCCTCCGCGGACCCGGTCGTGAGCCCCGACGACGCGATCGACTACGTCGCGCTGGGCGACTCCTACACCGCCGGCCCGCTGATCCCGCTGCCCACGCCGGGCCCGCTCGGGTGCGTCCGCTCGAGCTCGAACTACCCCGCGTTCCTCGCGTCGTACCTGAAGGTCCGCACGTTCACCGACGTCAGCTGCTCCGCGGCTCGCACCGAGCACCTCTTCACGTCGCAGACCGGCAACCTCCCCGCGGGCCTGCCGGAGAACCAGAACGCGCCGCAGCTCCTGGCCGTGACGCCCGAGACCGACCTCGTCACCCTCGGCATCGGCGGCAACGACTTCGGGCTGTTCGGCGAGATGATCGACCAGTGCGGAGCCCTCGCGGCCGAGCAGCCGGACGCGTCCAGCCCGTGCCGCGACCACTTCACGGTCGACGGCGTCGACACCAAGATCCGCGACGCGCAGGCGATCCGGGGCAACGTCGAGACCGCCCTCGCGGCGATCGCCGAACGCGCCCCCGACGCCACGATCGTGGTGGTCAACTACCTCCACATCCTCCCGGAGTCCGGCACGTGCGCCGACGTCCCGTTCGCCGAGGGCGACTACGCCTGGGGCACGACGGTGCACCAGGCGCTCAACACGTCGCTCCGCGAGGCCGCGGCGGCGCAGGGGGCCGAGTACGTCGACATGTACGCGGCCTCGGCCGGCCACGACGCGTGCGCCGGGGACGCGGCGTGGGTCAACGGAGCGACCGTCAAGCCGACCGCCGCGATCAGCTACCACCCGTTCCGCTCGGGCATGAAGGCCATCGCCGACGAGACCTACCGCCAGCTCACGGGCGCCGAGCCGGCCGCGTTCGTGCTGCCGGTCCTGCAGCTCGCGAACCGGCTCCCGGCGCTGGTCGACCTGGGCGCGCTCCTGACCTACGTCGCCTCCGGCGGGTCGGTCCCGACGCAGACGATCGACGACGCCAGCGCCCCGGAGCCGGGCGTGCTCGCGGACGTCGTCGCCCGCCTCGCCGAGCTCGACGCCGCCGTGCCGACCGCCCCCTGAGTCGCGTGGCGGGGGTGTGCCCTTCGAGGCTCCTTCGTCGCACCTCAGGGCGCGGAACCTGCAGGCCCCCCGCCCCCTGAGGTGCGAGCGAGGGACGAGCGGACGGTTCCCGCCCCGTGAGGTGCGTGGTGGGGGACGAGCGGACGGTTCCCGCCCCCTGAGGTGCGAGCGAGGGACGAGCGAGCCTCGAAGGGGGTTCCTCAGCCGCCCGCTGCCCCCGGGACGATCGCGGTGCGTCCCTCCCAGCTCCCGTGCTCGCTCAGCGGGCGGAACCGCAGGGTCGTGAACTCGTGGTGGAAGTCGCGGCGCTCCCGTTCGGCCATCGCGTCAGCGTGACGGCGGGGGTCCCCGGTCTGCTCGCCGGAGCTGCGGCCGAAGACCATGCCGGTCATGTCGCGGGCCGTGCGCCAGATCGAGAACGTCGCGATCGACCGGGGCGGTCGGGCCGCTGCGAGCGCGAGCGTCGTGCCGGGGTGGTCGCGGACGAGGCGCTCGACGGGCCGACCCCAGTGCAGGAACCGTGGCACCTCGGGAAGTCGCATCCGGGCCAGGGTGAAGGCCACGGCCGGCTCGTCGGGGTCGCTGCGACTGGCGACCTCGGGCAGGTCGCCGACCTCGGTGACGAACCCCCACCGGCGCACGAACTCCAGCCTCACGTGCCACCCGCCGGCCAGGCGGCGTCCGAGCGGCTCGCGCTCGAGGAAGCGCTCCAGCGCGGCCTCGTCGTCCCAGGCGGCGAACATCGCGATGCGGCTCAGCTGCATCCGGTCGGGCGAGACCACGGGCGCCCCGAGGCGCATCTGCGCCATCGGTTCCGCGAGCCGCAGGCCGGGCGCTACCGGCCGGCGGGCCATCGCGCGGGCCGTGGCCGCCGCGGGCACCCGCGCGAGGTGGAAGGAGTGGAGCACGGCACCCATCCTGGCGTCAGGTGAGTCCGGCGTACCCGAGCCAGCGGTCGACCGCCGCATAGGCGGCCGCGCGGGCCTCGGCCTGCGACAGGAAGACGTCGTGACGCGCGCCGGGGATCGGCAGGGACGTGACGGCGTCGCCGAGGCAGCCGGCCCAGCGGGCGATCTGCTTGACGTCGAGCACGGCGTCGCTGACGTCGGTGTCGGGGCCGTGCTTGCGCGCGAACCGGGTGCGATTCGACCGCAGGACGAGCGACGGGACGCCGATGTCGAGCCCGCGATGCAGGATCGCGTGGCCGCGGCGCACCGCGTTGAGCCAGCCGTAGGTGACCGGGAAGCCGGTGATCGGCTTCCACGTGAGGTCGTAGTCCCACTCACCGGCGGCGCTGACGTGCAGGCTCGAGCCGTAGGCGTCGCCCGGCGGGAGCTTGAGACGCTCGAGCGGTCGGACCTGCGCGACGGCCCGGATGACCTGGGTGCCGATCGACCGCATCCACGCCGCACCCTGCAGGTCGAACCAGGGTCCGTCGAGCACGATGCCGACGATCCCGGCCTCGCGCGAGCCGCCGGGGGTCGCGTTCAGGCGCGACAGCCACAGCGGCACGATCAGGCCGCCGGTCGAGTGGGCGCCGAGCAGCACCTCGATCTCGCCGGTCTCCTCCCGCACGATGCGCAGCGCCTCGTCGAGCTCGGCGTCGTAGAGCGCCAGGTCGGAGACGTAGTGGGGCGTCTGCCCCGGCCGGGTGGAGCGGCCGCACTTGCGCAGGTCGAGCGCGTAGAACGCGTAACCGCGCTCGGTGAAGAAGTCGGCCAGCTCGGTCTGGAAGAAGTAGTCGGTGAACCCGTGGACCCACAGGAACGCCCGCTTCGGCGTCGTCGGCGGGGTCGCGCGGACGAGCGTCGCGACGACCTCGCCCTCGCCGTCCGGATCGCTGCCGAGGTCGAGGGTCCGCTGCTCGTAGCCGGCTCCCAGCACGTCTTCCACCCACGCTGACATGGGGCTGAGCATAGCCACGCACAATGGACGGGATGTCCGAGATCCATGAACGTCAGCGAACGCTCGACCTCGCCCTGCGCGTGGGCGAGATGCTGCTGTCCAACGGTGCGGGCGCGGCCGACGTGACCGCCACGATGTCGTCGATCACGCACCACCTCGGCCTGCGGCAGACCCTGGTCGACGTCACGTTCACGACGCTGACGCTGAGCCACCAGGCGAGCATCGACGAGCCGGTGCTGGCGCTGACCCGGCACGTGACGCACCGCGAGACCGACTTCGCCGACCTGACCGCGGTCGACGACGTGGTCTCGCAGCTGCTGGCCGACGAGATGACCCGGGAGGACGCGGCGACCGAGATGGCGCGGATCGCGTCGTCGGGCCACCCGCGGAAGCGCTGGGCGATCACCGCAGGCTCCGGCCTGACCGGCGCGGGCGTGGCGCTGCTGCTCGGTGGTGACTGGATCGTGCTGCTGATCGCGGCGGTCGCGGGCTCCTGCATCGAGATCCTGCAGCGCAAGATGGCGCGGATGCGGCTGCCGTTCTTCTACGCCCAGGTCGCGGGCGGCGTGCTGGCCACGACGTTCGCCGTGGTGCTGCGCGCCCTGGACGTGCCCGTGGACCCGTCGATCGTCGTGACGGCGAGCATCATCATGCTGCTCGCGGGGCAGGGGTTCATCGGCGCGATCCAGGACGCCCTGACGGGGTTCTACATCACCGCGAACGCCCGCATCCTCGAGGTCATGATCGCGACGGCCGGCATCATCGTGGGCGTCGCCGCGGGCCTCAGCATCGGCGGTGCGCTGGGGGTCGACGTGCAGATCGTGCCCGGCGCCTCCGGCCTGTCGGACCTGCCGACGATCACTGCGGGGGCCGCGATCACGGCCGGGAGCTTCGCGTTCACGGCCTACTCGCCGAAGCGCGTCGTGCTGCCGATCGCCCTGCTGGCGGCGCTCGCGGCCGGGGTGTACTTCGTGCCGCTGCAGCACGGGGTGGGACGCGCGGCGGCCGCGGGACTGGCCGCGATCGTGATCGGCCTGATCAGCTACTGGGTCGCGGGCTGGGTCAAGGTCCCGCCGCTCGTCGTCATCACGGCCTGCATCATCCCGCTGCTCCCGGGCCTGTCGATCTACCGGGCGCTCTCGCTCCTGGCCGACGACGACGTCACGGGCATCATCGCGCTGATGACGGCGGCTGCGGTCGCGCTGGCGCTGTCGGCCGGCGCGATCCTGGGCGAGTACGTGGCCCAGCCGCTCCGTCGGGAGTCACGCAAGCTCGAGCAGCGCCTGGCGGGTCCCCGCCTGGTCGGCCCCCTCCGCGCCCGAGCCCGCCGCCGCTGACCGGCCCGCCAAGATGTGTCGAGTTTGCGCCCGCTTTCGGTCCGGAAACGGGCCCAAACTCGACACATCTCGGTGGTTGGCGCGAGGCTACTCCGCGGCGTCGGCGAGGGCGGTCTCGACGGCGCGCCAGAAGGTCGGGTAGGCGTAGATGCTGTTGCGCAGGACCTCGACGGGGACCTCGGCGCGCACGGCGACCCCCAGGCCCGAGACGGACTCGCCGCCCGCAGGACCCACGAACGTCGCGCCCACGAGCACGCCGCGCTTGACGTCGACGACGACCTTGACGACGCCCTCGTTGCCCGGCCCGTGCACGAAGCCGCGGCTGCTCTCGTTCAGCGGCGCGACGCCGGTGCGGACGTCGATCCCGCGGTCGCGCGCCTGCTTCTCGGTCAGGCCGACGCCGCCGACCTCCGGATCGGTGAAGGTCGAGCGGGGCAGCGACTCGTCGTAGGGCGGGAGGTCCTCGCCGAGGACGTCCGAGCCCGCGCGCTGCGCCTGGTACATCGAGACGTGGGTGAACGCGCCGCGGCCGACGACGTCACCGATCGCCCAGAGACCGTCCTGGCCCGCGACGCGCAGGGCGTCGTCGACGTCGAGCGAGCGGCCCGGCTCGATCCCGACCGTGTCGAGCCCGAGGTCGTCGATGTTGGGCGTGCGGCCCGCGGCCACGAGCAGCTGCTCGACCTGCAGCGTCCCGTCGCCGTGCGTGACCGCGAACGTCGACCCGTCGTGGGTGACCGTGGAGACCTCGGTGTCGGTCAGGACCGTGATGCCCTCGGCGCGCAGCACGCCGGTCAGGACCTCCGAGGCCTCCGGCTCCTCCGGCGCGAGGATGCGCGGGCCGTGCTGCAGCACCGTGACCTCCGAGCCGAAGCGGGCGAACGCCTGGGCCAGCTCGAGCCCGATCGGGCCGCCGCCGAGCACGGCCAGCGACGCAGGCAGGTGCTCGGTCTCGAGCGCCTCCCGGTTGGTCCAGAAGGGGGTGTCGGCCAGGCCGTCGACCGGCGGCGCCGCCGGTCGCGTGCCGGGGTTCAGCACCACGCCGCGTCGAGCGGTGAAGCGTGGCCGCGATCCGTCGGTCGCCTCGATCTCGACCGTCCGCGCACCCGCGAGCCGGCCGTGGCCGCGCACCAGCGTGACGCCGGCGTCGGCCAGCCGGTCGGCGGCGACGGTGTCGTCCCAGCTGTCGGTGGCCTCCTCGCGGATCCGCTTCGCGACCAGCGAGAAGTCGGGCTCGACCGTCGCGGTGCCCGCGACCTGGGGCACGCGCCGCGCCTCGGCCAGGGCGTTGGCCGCGCGGATGAACATCTTCGACGGGATGCAGCCCCAGTAGGGGCACTCCCCACCGACGAGGCGCGACTCGACGGCCACGACCTCCAGTCCGGTCTTGGCCAGACGGGTGGCCAGGGCCTCGCCGCCCGGGCCGGTACCGATCACGATGACGTCGACCTCGGTGCTGTTCTCGCTCATGCCTCCATGATGCGGTCTGGCCTCGTGCCCGCACGACGGCTACTGTCCAGTAAGCACCTGCTTAGCCTGGCCTGGAGGTCACATGAAGCTTCGCCTGTCCGACGAGGACGCCCGCTTCCGCGACGAGATGCGGGAGTACTTCACGACGCAGTTCCCCGAGCACATCCGCACGAAGGTCCTGAACCGTCAGGAGCTCAGCAAGGACGACATCGTCGAGTCCCAGCGCGCGTTGAACGCCGAGGGTCTCGCGGTGCCGAACTGGCCCGTCGAGTGGGGCGGGCGCGACTGGAGCCAGCTCCAGCGCCACCTCTGGCACGAGGAGATGCAGCTCGCCGGCGTGCCGATCCCGCTCGCGTTCAACGCCAGCATGATCGGTCCGGTCCTCGCGGCGTTCGCGTCGCAGGAGATGAAGGAGCGCTTCCTGCCGAAGACGGCCAACCTCGACATCTGGTGGTCGCAGGGCTTCTCCGAGCCCGACGCCGGTTCCGACCTGGCGTCGCTGCGCACCACGGCGGTCCGCGACGGCGACGAGTACGTCGTGAACGGCCAGAAGACGTGGACCACGCTCGGCCAGTACGGCGACTGGATCTTCACGCTCGTGCGCACCGACCCGAACGTGAAGAAGCAGGCCGGCATCTCGATGCTCCTGATCGACATGACCTCGCCGGGCCTGACGGTCCGCCCCATCCAGCTGATCGACGGCGGCCACGAGGTCAACGAGGTCTTCTTCGAGGACGTCCGCGTGCCGGCCGAGAACCTCGTGGGCGAGGAGAACAAGGGCTGGAACTACGCCAAGTTCCTGCTCGGCAACGAGCGCGTCGGCGTGGCCCCCGTGGGCACCACCAAGCGCTGGCTGGCGGACGCGAAGAAGGTCGCGGGCGACCGGCTCAACGACCCCGTGCTCGCGACGCGCGTCGCCGAGCTCGAGAACGAGCTGCTCGCGCTCGAGCTGACGGCCCTGCGGGTCGTGGCGCACTCGGCCGAGGGCAAGCCGCACCCAGCGTCATCGGTGCTCAAGCTGCGCGGCACCGAGCTGCAGCAGGCCGTGACCGAGCTCTACGTCGACCTGGCCGGGCCGTGGTCGCTGGCCTCGGGGGCCGGCGACGGCTCGGAGACCCCGGGCTGGGCGCGCGTCTCGACGCCGCAGTACCTGAACTTCCGGAAGGCGTCGATCTACGGCGGCTCGAACGAGGTTCAGCGACAGATCATCTCCGGCACGATCCTGGGACTGTGAGGACGGGACATGGACTTCACCTATGACAGCGAGACCGTGGCGCTGCGCGACGCGGTTCGCGCACTGCTCGGCAAGGCCTACCCCTCCTCGGAGGACCGTCGGCGCGTCGTCGAGGCCGATCCCGGCTTCGACGAGAGCGTCTGGACCCGTATCGCCGAGCTCGGCGTGCTCGGTCTGCCGTTCTCGGAGGAGGACGGTGGCTCTGGCGCCGGGCCCGTCGAGGTCTCGGTCGTGGCCGAGGAGATCGGGCGCGTGCTCGCTCCCGAGCCGATCATCGAGTCGGTCGTGCTGGCCGGTGGCCTCGTGGCCGCTGCGGGCACGGCCGAGCAGCGGGCCGACGTGCTCGGGCGCCTCTCCGAGGGCTCGACCGTCCTGATCCCCGCGCTGCTCGACTCCGGCCAGGCCGTCTCGGCCTCCGGCGAGGGCGAGACGGTGACGCTGACGGGCGCCAAGGAGCCCGTGCTGCACGGTGCGCGGGCCGACGAGCTCGTCGTCAGCGCCGTGACCGACCGTGGCGTGGAGCTGTTCCTCGTCAAGGGTGACGCCGAGGGTCTGACCCGTACGGGCTACCGCACGCACGACGGGGGTCGCGCGGCACGCGTCGAGCTGGCCTCGACCCCGGCCGTGCGGCTCGGTGAGCAGGGCGACCGGTCGGCGACGATCGAGGAGGTGCTGGCGGCGGCGCGCATCGCGTACTGCCACGAGGCGCTCGGCGCGATGGAGGTCGCGCTGTCGCAGACCGTGGAGTACCTGAAGACGCGCAAGCAGTTCGGCGTCACGCTCAACACGTTCCAGGCGCTGACCTTCCGGGCCGCCGACCTGTACGTGTCGATGGAGCTCGCGCGCAGCACGGTCATGTGGGCCACGCTGGTGCTCGCCGATGCGCCGGAGCGTGCGGGGGAGGCGGCGTCACGGGCGAAGGCCATCGTCAGCCGCACGAGCCGTCACATCGGCCAGGAGGCGATCCAGCTGCACGGCGGCATCGGCATGACGGCCGAGTACTCGGTGGGTCACTACACGAGCCGGCTCACGGCTCTCGACCACTGGCTGGGCGGCGGCGCCGACCACCGTGCGGTCCTGGCCGACGGCATCCGCGACCACGACGTGCTCGAGCCCCTCGCCTGACGCCCGCCCTCGGGCGGTGAGTCAGAGTCCGTTTCCGACTCCGGAACGGACGCTGGGTCACCGCCCGTTCGCATGTCCGGACGCTAACTCACCGCTCGGGGCGGGTGCCGGGAAAGCAAGGACCCCTCGCGTACCCGACAGAGCACACTGACCCTTGCTGCCTTCCGGCCCTGGGGGAGTTGGGTGAGATGTCGCCACGCGAGGGGCTGCGAACACTGTACCGACCGGGCGGGTGCACACCAACCGGAGGGCGACCGGTAACCTCGTCCGCGGAGGATTCGCATAGTGGCCTAGTGCGCTCGCTTGGAAAGCGGGTTGAGTGAAAGCTCTCAGGGGTTCGAATCCCCTATCCTCCGCCAGAACGCCAGTGAAATTCGGGCCTCGCACCTCCTCGGTACGGGGCCCGATTTCGCGTTTGGTCTCAGTTTTGGTCTCAGTTGATCCCACGTAGGAGTTGTTTGCGAGGTCGGGAGGTCCATGATTCGGCGACCGAAAGCTGCGTCGGCTACTTCTTCGTCTTCTTCTTCTTGATCGTGACCTCTGTCGCTGGGTCAAGATCGTCGTCTTCCAGCGTCGCTAGTTCGCGCTGCGTTTGAAGCGCGCGGATCGCTTCTCTGAATTCGTCGAACCGAGGGACCAGCGGGTGCGTCGGATCGTCCAACTCGAAATCCTGCCGGAGTC
Organism: Aeromicrobium alkaliterrae; assembly: GCF_039529015.1. NCBI lineage: Bacteria > Bacillati > Actinomycetota > Actinomycetes > Propionibacteriales > Nocardioidaceae > Aeromicrobium > Aeromicrobium alkaliterrae. The sequence continues at coordinate 327,947 of NZ_BAAAME010000005.1, read as the reverse complement.
GGCCGATTGCTTCGGCGAGGATTGGCGCAGCATCAGAGCCCGAGACCCCTAGTTCGATCTCGGCCAGCAGCCTTCGAGTGTCGTGCTTTCGCATCCCGTCGGGGTAGTCCTGGAGGAAGTCTGCGATTGTCTGCTCCAGACGGTCCTCAGCTCTCTTCCGGGCTTCCTCGGACGCCGCGTGATCCAAGAGCTCGGCGAGGTGAGCAAGCAGCGCACGGAAAGTTGAGAGGAGTTGAGGGACGCCCTCGGCTTCGGGAGCTATCCGCGCGAGATTCACCACTTCGGTGGCGAGCCCCATCTTGTCGATGTGTTCGTCCTCAAAGGCTTGGCTGTAGGCGGCGCTGACTGCGGGGATGATCTTCCCGCTGGTCTTCTCGAGCTCTTGAGTGATCAGGTCGTCGGTGAAGTTCGAGAGGTCCGCTTCGCTTAGCGGGCGAAAGCGCGCGAGGTGATTGAGCGCTGCGTGTCTGATGACAGAGAGGGGAAGGAGATTCTCGATCTCCAACACGTTCTCGAGGTCGGGCCGGTCAGCAGCCCATTTGTCCAAGCGGACGATGTAATCGTCTTTCAAGATCCGCTGCTTTCGGGCTTCCCCACGTTGCAGGACCCGCTCCGCCTGCTTCCCGGCTTCGTCGCCGTCGAGCAATGCGACGCACGGCGGCTTGGTCGAATCGCGACCCCGCGCCAGGTACGCCATGTACGGAACGGCGTCTGCGCCTCCACAGGCAACGACCGTGGTTTCGTTCAAGTCAAGGACCCCTCTGCTGGATCCGTCGGCCGTCGCGATGACCGTTGACAGTCCGGTCAAGAGGATCTGATCGACTTGGCCCTCCACTAGCAAGTTCTTTCCACCGACGTAGACCGTCTGAGCGACATCCGAGCCAATCGAAGACCGAAGAGGCTCATACCTGTTGATGCCCGCCTTCGGCACGACCCGCGTGCCCAGGTCTTCGGATCCCTTGTCGAGTGCCCGCACACGTTCCGGGTGATTCTTGTCGATCAAGTAGGGCGAGTGGGTCACGTAGACCACTTGACTAGCCGGGCCGCCGTCTTCTGGATCTGCGTAGTTCTGGAGAACGCGGAGCAAATCCTGTTGACCAGCGCTGGACAGATAAGCGTCTGGCTCGTCGAGCAACAGGATGTCCGGCCTTCTGTTCTGGAGTCGATGAGCGGTGATCTGAACGAAGTAGCTGAGGAAGAATCGAAGGCCCTGGCTCCGCTCATCAAATGAGTACTTTGAGCGAGTTCGATCCTGAATAACGAATGCAAGCTCCTGCTCGCGAGGCTCCACCATCAGATCGAAAGCCCGGTCCTGAGTCCACCAGCGTTGGATGTTCAGGTTCGCGCGGATGGCGTCATTGATGATCTTTACAACTGCCTCGACCTGCCCCTCCTTTTCCGCTTCGAGCGCCACTTGCAAGTCGCTGAAGGTAGCTACATCGATCCGTGCGATATCAAGCAGCAGCTGCCGGGCGAGCTCGAACTCTCGCTTGCGCTTTTCTTCCGCGAGCGCCGTGGCCAAGTCGACACCGGGGGTGATTGCGCTCCGGACGATCTCAACGGACTCTTCTGGTGCGGCCGGCTGAACGCCGATCAGTCCGTCTAGAAGCTGAACCCGCCTACGCCTCTCGTGGAGGGGATGCCGCGTGGCGCCGGCCAACTCTCGGATGGAGACGCTACTTGGCACCGCCAGGTCCGTGCGCAGCACAAAGCAGTCCGGGAGAATCTGCTCAATGGCAGACCGTTGCTCGGCAGTGAGATCGACCTTGCTGGCGCCCACCACGGCGAATGATGGTTCGGATCCTGGGCGGTAGTACCCAAAGGAGTTGGCTCCGGCGAGGAAGGTTAGGGAGGAGCGCTCGACGGAGTCCTGCTCCTCAAGCTCGATCTCAATCCCAAACTCAGGCAGACGCCGTGCCCCCTGTTCTGCGGAATGAAGTTCGCTGTATCGGCAGAAGTCGCCACGCTCGAGAGGAAGGCGCCCAAGACCCATCTGAATGGCTGCGACCAACTGGCTCTTACCGGATTCGTTCGACCCCACAACCGCAGTGACCTGCTTATCGATCGGCACTCGAACGAATGGCCGCCATGGATCTGTTGCTTCCCAGTCGTTTTGGGGGGACTCATCACGAGTCTTGCGATCGAAGTCGTAGTTGAACGACCTGAAGTAGCGAATGTCGACCCGCTTCAGCTTCATACTTAGACACTTTCGCTCACCGGAGACTGTGAGACGACTGTACGGGTTTGGTCGGACACTCCGGATCGTCCGAATGGCGAGGGCTGTCCCAAGCCAGTCGCTCCGTCAGGTCGTGGGCGGAAACAGCAGTTCGCCCACACGGTCAGCTACTTCGCGCCTGATCGGGTCGGTGACGTGCTGATAGCGCGCGGCCATCGAGGTACTGGACCAGCCCATGATTGACATGACAGTGCGTTCGGGTACGCCGAGGACGAGCAGAACGGTGGCGGCGGTGTGGCGGGCGTCGTGCAGTCGGACATGGCGGACGCCGGCCGACTTCAGCAGGTCGCGCCAGGCGACGTAGTCGGAGTTGAGGTTGATCGGACCGCCAGTGTGGTTGGCGAAGACCCAGTCCTCCTCTGTCCAGAGTGATGCGGCATGTCGTCGCTCGGACGCCTGCACCTCGCGGTGATGCTCGAGGAGGTCGACGAGCGCTGTGGGTAGTCCGATGACGCGCTGGCCGGCCGAGGACTTCGTTGGTCCGAGCACGCCGTTGCTTCGTCGGGCATGCGGGCAGCGGCCCGGAGTCTTGCCGCACGTGCCCCCGCAGCCATGCTCGTAGACGGGGCGAAGTCGCGTCGCGCGCACGCGAAGAGATCGCGTCTCGAGATCGATGTCGGACCACCTGAGCGCCAGCGCTTCGCCCTGTCGGAGTCCGAGTGCCAGGGCAACCGCCCAACGTGCGCCGTTCCGAACCTCCTTCGCCTCGGCGAGGATCAACTGCACTTCCTCGAGCGTCAGCGGTTCGACCTGCTCGACGTGGACCCTCGGCGCCCGGGCGAGAGTGGCCACGTTTCGAACGACGTGGTTGCGCCGTTCTGCTTCACCCAAAGCGGTGCGGACGGTGCGATGTGCCTGGTGCGCGGTGGCCGGTCGAGCACCACGTTGGATCATACGGCTGTACGCCGACTCGAGGTGTTCGGGTGTCAGGCGATCGAGTCGCTGGGCGCCGATGACGGGGATCAGGTGCTTCACCACGGCGGTGCGATACGCCTGGTAGCTGGAGTGACGAAGGCTCGGCCGAACGATGGATTCGAGCCAGTAGAGCAGCCAGGTCTCCACGGTCCACTTCGATCCGACGGCTGGCGTGCGTGCTGCGTCTCGGAGCTTCTCCAGCTTGCGTACCTTCGTCACAACGGTGGACTTCGTCTTGCCCGTGACATGGCGTCGGTCCGGTGATCCGTCGCCTTTAACGCCCACGCTGACTCGTCCGTGCCAGCGGCCGTCGTTGCCGAGGTAGACGGTCGAGGCAGCGTTGGGATTGCGTCCGGTCACGTCAGGTCTCCCGCTGAACGGACCCGCGGAGACGCTCGACGAACTCCTCCAAGCAGGCCATGGGTATGCGTCGAAGTCGTCCGACCTGGACCGACTCGACCTCCCCTGTGCCGATCAGTTTGAACATCGATGTGCGTGCGATGCCCAGCATCTCTGCGGCTTGCTCGACGCTCAGGAGCAGCGGCACCAATGACTGTTCGACGGCTGGTTCATTCATCGTTCGCCTCGCTTCGTGACTGACTTCGGGTTCGTACTACAAGGCCCGAATGGGGCCGTCGGTGATCACGTTGGTTCACATTGGTTCGCATCGCGGCAGGTGAGTTTCGATCGGTGGATAACTTCGGAGCCGCGCAGCCTGTGGATGAGGGCAGCTCAGCACCACGGACCCGTCAGCGCGATGGACCCCGAGGGTGTGGGCGGTCCGGGCGACATCCAGGTGTGTCCGCGGGGCGAGGCAACGGTGCGTAGGTGCGGTCTCTCTGGGGCGGTGCGGCGAGGCGCGTGATCCGAGAGTGGAGTGCGGCGGTGGCGTGATCGTCGGGCAGATCACCCTCGGCGGCCGCAGTCGTGAGGAGGCCACGGCTGTCGCGACCGGAGTCCGCGAGCAGCGCGAGCTCGTTGGCGAGAGTGACGGTATGCGAGTCGTATCGCCCAACGACGTAGACGATCGGACCGATCCAGGCTTTGGCATCGTGGCCGGCTCCGTTGGCGACAAGCCGGTCGAGGGTGCTCTGTTGGGCTCGTTCGACGAAGTCCGTCCGTGGCGGGCCGGTGACCTGAGCGGGATCGGTGATGCCGTGGGCGGCACGCCAGACGTCGACCTCGGCAACGGTGTGACGGTCGAGCGGTGCCCCTGCGGGAGCCCACACAGCTGCCGCGGGCTCGTCGACCGCGGCCTGCCAAATGACGTGTCGCAGGTCCGCGACCTGGTCCTGGCGTTCGCGGAGGTACGGCCCCCAGGTCCGGTCTTGGGCGAGCTGTGAAGGGATGCGTGGGAGCCAGCGAAGGGGCCCACCACGGATGGGCTCAATCTCGTGGAGCACTCGTCCCATGGCGTCGGCTGGGCTGTCTGCTCCGGAGAGGATCGATGGTCGGGCGAGCATCTCGAGTAGGTCCTTGCCGTCGCTGCCATCGGCTTCGCGAAGTTGAATCTCGGCGAGCAGCGACGCCCACGACCTCTCTTCGGTGATACCCGGGACGCAGTTCTCGGCGTGCCGAGCCAGCTCCAGAGCGCGCCCGGGTGCCGCAGTTTGCACTGCTCCGGCGTGGACGGCGTCGGCGTAGCGGATGACCGCGGTGTGCAGGCGGGCCTCGTCGCTGGACGTGAGCCGCGCGGTCTCGCTCGCGCTGAGGGCGGAGTCGTCGCGGCGAATCATGGCCTCGAGGACCTCTGTTGCTGTGGTTGCATCGAGGGTGTCGGCGCGCATGACCTGGTGGGGGTCGCCATCGGGTGCGATGGCCAGGTGGAGGTGGTTGGCGTGCCTTCCTCGACTCAGCATGGTGTAGAGGAGCTGACGCGATTCATCGCCGGTCGCGATGCCGTGCATGGTGTCGGCGGTGACGCCCTGGGCGGTGTGCACGGTGGTCGCGTACCCGAGGTCGACATGCTCGGCCACGTACGACTTCGGTATCTCAACGTGCAGACCGCTACCGGTGTGACGCGCTCGGATGCCGGCGTCGCTGATGCCGGTGATGGTCCAGCGGTCGCCGTTCTTTACCCAGTCCGACTCGCTCGTCGCGAGCCGTCGATCGTTGCGTCGGGTCAGGATCGTATCGCCGACCGAGGCCGACGTCCCGTCCGCCAGCGGGACTTCGGCGGAGGGCTGCTGGTCGCCGAGTCGAGCGGATCGCGCGCGCTCGTTGAGGGTGGTGACCAGGTCGCGGGTGGGGGCGAGCATGATCGAATCCAGGCCCGCAGCACGGTCGGCCGACCACGCGTGGAGTGCGTCGTCGGTGCAGGTCGTGGCGTCGCCCAGGTGGATGCGATTGGTGTCGAAGTAGAAGCCGAGCGCGGCGGTGTTGCCTTCGCGGAGCTGGAGGGTGGCAGCTGCTTCGGCGGGGTCGGAGAACCGCATCACCTCATCCAGACGCACCGCCCCGTGGGTGGCGGCGATGTCGCGCAGGACTCCGCCGGCGCCGACGGCTGAGAGTTGCCGGTCGTCGCCGATCAGTCGGACCGATGCTCCGTGGTCGAGCGCCTGGGTGATCGCGGCATCGAGGCTGAGGGTGTCCGCCATGCCGGCTTCGTCGATCACCACCAACGTCCTCGGCCCGATCGAAGCCCTGAGTTCCTCACCGGATGCATGGGTGAGCTTGGCGAGTGTGTCGGACCTGATTCCGGTCTCGGCCTGCAGGTTCGCAGCCGCCGACGCCGACGGGGCGAACCCGAGGACGTCACCACTATCGGCCGCCCAGGTGTGCGCGAGGACGCGCATGGCGGTCGTCTTGCCGGCGCCGGCGGCGGCGATGCCGACCTGGAGACGAGCACCGCTCGTGGCCATCTGTGATACCAACTCGATCTGGCCGGAGTTGAGTGTGGTGCCGTTCGCGGCCGCCTCGACGACTCCCATGCGCACCGATTCGAGTGCCACTCGGCGGCCTCCGGTCATCGCAGCAGCGTCGCCGATGCGGTCTTCGGCGGCCAGGATCCCTGGACTCGTGTAGAGGTCGTGGCCGGTGTGTCGATAGACGCGACTGCCGTCCGAACGTCGCAGGATGTCCGGGTCGTCGACGGGGTCCAGGTCCGGCGTCAGCGCGACTGAGAGGTGGGCGACCACGGCGTTGACGAGGTCGTCAACGACGCGCTCGATGTGTTGGACGGGGCAGTCCGCGGCCCGGACCTGGCGTTGGGCTTCGGCCCGGACGTGGGTCGGTTTCCACGTCGCGCGCCGAGACTGAAGCTCGGCGATTGTGCGGTGAGCGGCGTCAGTGAACCAGGCCTGCGTGACCCGCTCTCCGGGCGAGGCCGGCGACGTCAACGCTGCATCGACCATGATGTCGATGGCGCGTTCGGATCCCAGAACGGTGATGGCTTCGCCTCGCCAGGCGGCTCGTTGCTCGGCGAACGAGCGGGGTCCGTGCTTGGCGGTGCGGGTCTCGAGGTTCGCTTGCTGCGCCAATGCGATCGCTTCGGTCTGCGTCGGCGGGCGACCGTGGTCACGCTGGAACTGAGCCGACAACTCACCCTGGCGCGAGACGATGTCGCGACGCCGCTTCGACCATGCCGCGTTCAACTCCCGATTAACGCCCGAGACCTCACGGATCGGACGACCGCGGCTCGCGTCGGGGCGCTCCTCGAAACGCAGTCCGAGGTCCGCGACTAAGTGCCGTTCGAGAGCGGTGTTGTAGGTCTCCGAGACCGCGACGACTGACTCGTAGAGCACCCGACCGTAGATCGACAACCACTTGCCGTCCTTGGTCTGGACCTTGTTCGCGACCGCCACGTGCGTGTGCAGATCCGGGTCGCCAGCGCGCGAATCACGGTGCGTGAATGCCGCCGCGATCAGCCCGCGCGTCTCGACCTGGCGTGCACCTTGCTTGCCCTCGCGCGTGAACAGCGCCTCCCGCTCCAACAGGCCGAGCGCGTCCGCGACAGCTTTGTCGTGCGCCTGCTCGATCACCTCAGCGATCTCGCGCGGCGCGATCGCCCATAGCGTCGAGACCGACTTCACCGGCGAGAACGTCAGATCAAACCCCGACACCGCCGCTCGCGACGGACGACTGAACCGTTTCAGCGCAGCATCGAGCTCACGCTGATTCGTCGGCGCCCGGCCATGCCGCGCGTCGAACATCTCCCGCGCGACTTCGGTCATCGCCCGCGACCGCAGCGCCCTGTTATCGGCTCCGGTCGGGGTCGGATCAGCGCGTAGTTGCTGCAGCTTCTTCTTGACACGTCGGTCGAACTCGGCCCCGGTTTCATCGGTCAGCACGGCGAACCGTCGTCCCAACGGGACCTCGGTGATCGGGTCGCAACCGTGCCCGAAGAGCCGCAGCATCTGCTCGGCGGTGACGACGTCCCCCGCTTCGATCCCGTCGATACCGACCAGACCTGACCCCATCCATCGGCCGGGGGCTTCGCCCTTGGCCGAGTAATAGTCAGCGATTGCAGAACGCCCCAGCTCGGTCGAGTCCTGCACAGCAACCTGCCGGGTCAGGTAGTCATACCCCGACCCGGCCGAGAGCTTTTGCAGAGAAACCGTCACACCCCACAAGGCCCCGGAGTGCCTCTCGGTGATCACCCGAACGCTGAGTGAAAGAGGTGTGTGGAGACTGTGAGCGCGAGACTTCGACGAGCAGGCGTGCAGCAGGTCACGACCAAAGGCAATGGAGTGCGCGCACCTGGTCAGGGAAGCGGGTCGAGCAAAGGAGTCCGTGCATTCGCGGAGCCCGCGAACTGTCGGTGGGGCGATGGACACTGAGCGCATGGCCACGCGTCGACTTCCGGACATGACTCCCGAGCAGGTGGAGCGCCTTCAAGACGCCCTCCTGGCCAACGCCGATGCCCTCCTGGTCGAGGCCGGTGAAGTACTGAAGCGTGGTCTCCCGGCCTTGGCTCGCGCCCTCGCCATTCTCGGCATGGAGGAGTCTGGAAAGGCAATCGCGATCCACCGGCGACGGGTCCGCATGCCAAGTCTCGATGAGGGGACGCCGTTCCGGTCCGACGAGCTTGATGACCTCTGGGCGAACCATCAGAAGAAGTTGGACCTGGTTTACGAGTTCTTGCGCGACGAGGAGTACTGGTTTGGCGTCGAACCTGCACACCCTGACGAGAACGCGTTGATGCTGGGCTCAGTCAAACGCTGGGCTGCCAAGCACGACAAGCTGAAGCAGCGAGGCTTCTACGTCGACATCGACAAGTTAGGCAATCCCCTCGCGCCTTCCGACCTGCGGGACGACGAAGCCGTTGGGCGCATCATTGAGCTCATTCATCAGATCGGCTGGCAGTTGCGGCAGGGTGAGCACATCGAGGGCAAGCGTCAGGACGAGCAGACCAGCGGAGTTCCTGCGATGGAGGCCGAGGAACTCTCGTGGCTTGATGAGGTCGAGCCGGATTCTGACTGCGGGGAGGATCGAGGCTTCTTCCTAGATCTGCGGCGATCGTTGGAGCGAGGTACGCCTGGCATACCGCTGCGCAACGAGACCTATCGTTTCAATCCTCCCGGCGCCGATCGCGCTCCGTTCCGGAATGTCGGTAAGTCGGGGTACGAGGCGCTGACGAGGGAACTGCTGGCCATGTCCGAAGAGCTAGATGGCGAGGCAGGCACGTGAGCGCTGAGTGGCTGGCATGGATCGGCGCGGGGACGGGACTCTTGGGTGCGGTCACAGGGGTCGTGTCGCTTGCGTGGCAGATCGTCGCGCATCGATCGTCGGGGCGACTCGTCAAGGTGGAAGCCTCGTATGTCATTCCCGTCTATGGGCCGCCGCACGCGCCGGAGTTCCGTGATGACGACCAAGTATCGGTGAGCGTCATCAACCGTGGCGGCGCCCCGGTGAGTGTCTTGAACTTTGGCGTGTCCATCAGCGGAAGGACACATCGCCAGCGGAATCTCTTCGTACCGAACCGTCATGCCATGAGCTCACCGTTGCCCGCAGTGGTGGATCCGGGCGGTGAACCTGTGACGGTTCACATTCCGGTTGCAGACCTCCGACGAGTCCGCTCCGAGGAAGGCGTGCCCTTCACACGAATGTGGCCGTGGGTCGAGCTTGGAGACGGGCGGAAGCTGTTCGCCGACAAGTCGGTCCCTCTCAAGTGACACCAGGGGCGTCAGATCAGACGACGTCATGAAGTGTGTTGCAAACTTCGGCAGGTGGGCTCGCTCGGGTCCGCCCTGCAGCCAGCATCTTCGTCCTTCATGTCGGACTCGCTAGTCGGTGGTCGCTGGCTGTCTATGTGTCGCCCTGGGTGAGAACGTCGAGTGTCAGTTGCGCCTGCGAGCGGTGGTTGCCGGGCAGCGCTCGCCACGCCGGGTGATCCGCGTCGAGGCGCGTGGCGAGGATGGTGAGTCGCCGACGGTCGGAGCCGGCGAACCCGGCGCGCTCGGCAAAGGGGTCGTCGATGCACGCGAGGAGCGCGGCAGCATCGAAGAGGTGTCGCTCGCGGTCGCGTGAGTCGGCGGTGTAGGCGGCGGCCTTGAGGATGAGTGCGCCGAAGGGGCGCGGTATGGAGATCGTCGTGGCCGTGCCGGCCGCGATCTCCAGCTTTGCGTTGACGGTGCGCCGCAGCGCTTGAGTGCCGCCTTCGATGCGGATCATGTCGTGGCCGCGAAGCTTCTCGATCACGCGTGGTGCCGGGTGGTCGGCGATCAGGACGTCGACCTGGTCATCACCGGCCACGAGGTCGACGGCCGTGGTGCCGCGCACGAATCGGTGAGCGGTGCTGGCGCGGGGGTCGATGCTCGGCTGGAATTCGTAGCCGAGCGCCTCGAGCGCAGTGGCGACCTTGCCGGGAGAGCCGCGCGTGCTCTCGATGTGCAGCACGATGTCGACGTCGTTGGTGGGACGCACGACGCCCATGCCGTGGTGGATCGAGTGGAGCTGCGTCATCAGTCCACCGACCAAGGTCCAGCTACCAGCCGGGAGGGCGTCCGCCAGTTCGGCAACGCTGGGCCAGGGAGTCGGCCATCCGCCTGGTGGGGAGGCGACCTCGATGGTCGGGCGGGCGGCGCTCATCGGAAAGCCTTCAGCGACTCGGCAAGCACGCGGTGGCCGACACCTCGCACGCGCGGGTCCGTGCTGGTGGCCGCGTCCAGGGCCGCGATGACGGAGGTGTCGACCAGGACGCGGACCTGTTCGAAGTCGAAGCCGGTCACCCGCAGTGTGACCGGTCCGGACGGGTCGGCGCGCAGGCTGAGGTCTCGAGAAATCGTGTCGAGGTCGCTAGCGGCGACATAGCCGTCGATGTTGCTGTTCACGGCGTCGGTGAGGCCGAGTGCCCGCGTGTTGGAGACGGCGACGATCTCGCGGAGGCAGGGGAGTGCCGCGCGGTGTGCCTCGAAGGTACGAACCTGAGCACGATCGCGGGTCCGGGTCAGGAGGTCGTCGACCTCGGTGAGCTCGCGCAGACTCTGCCGGAGGCGCGAAGCCTGAGTCGTTCCGAGCCAGTCGGCATCCAGGCCCGCGAGCATCGCGACGGCTCCCCAGGCGGTGTGCTCGGCCCAGGCTCGGGTGCGGCCCATGCGCTGCGACTGGAGGTAGCGATCGACCGACCGTTGGTCGATCAGTCCTCGCGCGATGCGGCTGATGGCGCCGGTGTCTGCGAGCCGGCGGGCGTGACGGGTCGACACCCCGAGGGTGTTCGCTGTCTCCTCGATGGTGAGGAACTCCCGACTAGTCACAACAGATAATGTCCCATGTCGGACTCAATCTGTAAATGGCGCAACGACGACGTTCGCCTGGACAGTTGAGGACGGCGGTCGCGATCAGCGCGTCGCCGCGGTCAGAGCGAGTAGGCCCCGAGCGGGCCGTAGAACGTGACTCCGGCGGCCTCGAGAGCCTTGCGCAGTTCCGGGCAGGGGGTGCCGCAGATCTCGCTGATGGTCGTGCAGACCTCAGCGAGGAGCTCCATCATCGGACCGATGTTGGCCATGTGCTCGAGGCCGGCGACGGAGTCGCGCTATCGCTCGTGGACGAGGCACTCGGTGCCGTCCGTGTTCAGGAAGAACTCGTACTCGAGGGTCCCGGTGTCCTGGGTGCGCACGATCTCGATGCACTGCGCGGCGAGCCGCTTGAATTCCTCGAGCTGGCCCTCACGGATGACCATCCGGGCGGTGCCATGAATCTCAGAGTTGCCTGCCGACATCTCTCGAGGCTAGACCGATCCGGTTTCGCTGCACCGCCGGACGTGGTGGGCCAGGTCGGCGGTGAGCCTCATCCCTGTGCTTCGACGAGGTTGATCAGGTCGTCGTCGGGATCGACGAGGGCGGCGAGCATAGGTCCAAGATCCTTGACTTCCGACTCAGGCCGAGAGGTGGCGTCCAACCTGGTCGGCCATCCGCGCCCAGGTCTCTTGCGTGCGGTTGAGGTAGTCGGCCCAGGTCGCCTCCATCTCGTGCGTGAGCGTCAGGAGCGCACCGTCGCCGTCGGCGGTGATGTCGGTCGTGACGACGGAGTGCTCGCCCTCCTCGGGCAGCCAGGTGAAGGCCAGTCGGCGGGGGCGGTCGATCTCGAGGTAGAGGCCGGTCGGACCGGCCTGCTCGGGGTCGCGGCTGTCGATGAAGCGGAAGGTGCCGCCGACCCTGGCGTCGATCTCCACGCGGAGCAGCTCGGTTCCCGGCGCTGATTCGGACAGAGCTGCCCCCATCCAACGCTGGACCGATTCAGGGTCGAGCCAGGCGTCGAAGACGTCGCCGGGTGTGGCGTCGTAGCGGTGGGTGAGTCGGGCGGTGATGTGTGCGTGGTCGGTCATGCGGCGCTCGTTCCTCTCGGTCCGGTCAGGGCAAAGGAGATGGTCACTGCTGGAGGTAGGCCTTGGCGGCGCGTTCGCTGGCCTCGTGGGCCACGGTCGGGTCCGCTCCGGCGTCGACGTGGGCCCGCTCCCACGCGCCGAGCGATGCCGCGACGAACTCGGCACCTTCGGGGGTGGCGTCGAACGTGGCCATGGCCTCCGGGGTGGCGCGCGGGTCGTCGGCGAGGTGGAGGGCGAGGCCGAGCAGGCTCGCGTCCCATCCGGCCCCGGCGGCGCCGGGCCCGTACTCGCGCCAGTGGTCGTTCTCGGGCACCGAGTGGGTGAGAGTCAGGGTCGCGCTGCCCTCGGCGCCGGCGATCGTGACCTCCACGAGACTGACGTCGTCCTCGTACTCCCACGTGATCGTCAGAGACCGCGGCGAGTCGCAGTGCAAGATCGTGCCTCGGGTGCCGCTGTCGGTGAGGCGGTAGTGGCCCGACTCGTGCAGGTCGCCCTCGGCGGGCTCGAACCAGCGTGCGAGGCGTGTCGGTTCCGTGCACGCCGACCAGAGGTTCTCGGGTGTCGTGGGGAAGGTCTGCTCGAGCGCGATGCGGTGTCCGTCGCCCGAGCTGGCCAGGCGCCGGACTACCTCGTGGATCTGGGTGGCGGTGTTCATGCGACGACTCCGTCCTGGTTGGTGGTGGTGGTCGTGGTGTCCTGCGTGGGAGTGCGGCGCCCGCGGGCGACCTCGGTCCCCAGGGCCGCGAGGGCGGACGACCAGAGGGAGCGGAACTGGTCGAGCCAGTCGTCGATCGTCTCCAGTGACTGCGGCTCGAGCGTGTAGAGCCGCCGAGCGCCGTCGACCCGCGACTGCACGACCTCGGCGTCGCGCAGGATCCGCAGGTGGCGCGACGTGGCGGGCTGGCTCAGGCCGAACTCGTCGCGGGCCAGTGCCGCGAGCTCACCGGCTGTCCGCTCACCCCGACCCAGCTCCTCGACCAAGCGCCGACGCGTGGGATCCGCGAGAGCGGCGAAGGTGTTCACCTATCCGTTATATAACGAATAACATATATAAGCAAGACAAGGGATGACATGGGCGATGGTGAGGACCGAGCCCGATGCACCGGCTACGGTCCGGGGTGGCGACTACAAGCCGCCGGCGATCCGGAGTACGGCTCCAGTCGTGTAGGCGGCGTCGTCGGAGAGGAGCCACGCGACGGCTCCGGCGATCTCGTGAGGGTGCCCGGCTCGCCCCAGCGGGATGGTGGCGGCGACTTTCGCGGGGCGGTCCGGATCGAGGTGGAAGTCGGTCCAGATGGTCCCGGGTTCGACGCAGTTGACTCGAACGCCGGACGGGGCGAGCTCCTTGGACAGGCCGACGGTCAGGGTCGAGACACCGGCTTTCGCCGCTGCGTAGTGCACGTAGGTGCCGGGGCTGCCACTGGTGGTGGCGGCGGAGCCCAGAAGCACGATCGAGCCCTGATTCGGCTGCAGTCTCAGTGCCGCTGCTCGGCACGTCAGCAATGGCCCGAGGAGGTTGACCTCGATGTCGTGGCGGACCTGCGCCGGGTCGAGGGTTGCGAGGGGCCCGACCGCACGTACTGCGGCCGCGTTGGCCACGACACCGCTGAGCGGCCCCAGGCAATCAGCGGCGTCGAGGAATGCTTCGAGGGAGTCGGGCTCGGTGACCTCGACGGCGTGGGCGGAGGCCATGTTGCCCTGAGATCTCAGTTCGGCCGCAAGGGTTTCGGCCGTGGCCTGGTCTGCCCGATAACCGATGAGGACGGCGTAGCCACTTGCCGCGAGGCGGCGAGTGATCGCCTCTCCGATGCCGCGCGAGCCCCCGGTCACTGCGACGACGCGGGTCTGGTTGTCCATGGCGATGATTGTGGCACTGCGTTCGTGCGCTCTCCCTGGCCGAGAAGTTGGCCCGCCCGGCGCTCGGGCAACGGTGCTGTCTGCTCAACGACGCGGACGGTGGGCGACCGTCACACGGCGTCTTCCTGGATGAATGTGGGGGAGGCGTGGATGCACATAACGCGCAGGACTCCCGTGCCGGTGTTGGTGAAGGCGTGCCAGGTGTCAGGTTGGACGACTGCGGTGTCACCGGTCGTCGCCTCGACGACCTGGTCGCCGATGCGGATCGTGGCCTGACCCTCGAGCACGGTCCAGGTCTCGGTGTACGGGTGTCGGTGCAGGTCGGGGCCTTGTCCTGGGTCGTTGGTGACGAGGTAGAACGAGACGCCCGAGCCGTGGGCCTGGCCCTCGAACCGCAGGGTCCGGCTGCCGGGCGGGCGCAGCTCGTCGGCGTGGATGACTCGGGGTGTGCTCATGCGGGTCTCCGGACGTGAGGCGCGCCGGGTCGCGGATGCCCGAGACCCGGCGCAGCGTGGGGCGGGTCGGGTGTCAGGCGACGTCGGACTCGGCATCGGCTGGTGCTTCCTGGAGGGCACGGACCTCGACGCGGCTCTCGAGCGCGGAGGATGCCTTGCCGGCCCACTCGACGGCGACGTCCTCGCTGGCGACGTCGATGACCCAGAACCCGCCGAGGTACTCGGGCGCCTCGACGAACGGTCCGTCGGTCCGCTCCCGCTTGTCACCGCGGTGGTCGACGGTGATCGCAGTGGCCGGCGGGTGCAGGCCGCCGGCGAACACGAATGCACCGGAGGCCATGAGCTCCTCGATGAAGGCGCCGGCGACGGCCATCGCGGCCTCGGCGTCGGCGGGGTCCATGGTCTCCAGGGTGGGGGAGTCGTCGGTGTCGTGGGGCAGGGACAGCAGGTACTGCGTCATGATCGATTCCTTCTGGGTCGGGTGCCCGTGTCCTCGGGCCGTGACTCCAGCCTGCCGTCGTCGGGGCCGCCGGGGCAGATGACGTTGTCACCGGTCGGTCGTGACAACTGTCATCGACGTTGAGCTCAGAGCCAGCCGGCTTCGCGAGCCGTGCGGATGGCCTCGGTCCTGTTGCGTGAACCGAGCTTGGCGACCGCGTTGGAGATGTAGTTCCGCACCGTGGCGGGCGAGAGGTGCAGCTGGGCACCGATCTCGGCGGTGGTGGTGCCGCTCTCGGCGGCGCGCAGCACGTCGGCCTCGCGCTCGGTCAAGGGGCTGTGCCCGGTCTCGAGCGCCGCGGCGATCATCGAGGGGTCGAGCACCCGCTCGCCGGCATGGACCCGGCGGACGGCGTCCGCCAGCTGGTGGGCCGGTGCGTCCTTCGGCAGGAACCCGCGGATCTGGAGCTCCAAGGCACGCAGGAGGTGCACCGGTTGCGCCAGGCCCGTCAGGATCAGCACCCGGCAGTCGGGCAGAACGTGCCGCAAATGCCCGGCTGCGGTCAGGCCGTCGAGTCCGGGCAGGTCGATGTCGAGGATCGCGATGTCCGGGGACGTGCTTCCGGCGGCGGTCACGATGTGGTCGCCCCGGTCGAGGTCGGCGACGACCTCGATGTCGTCCTCCATGCTGAGCAGCGCGATGAGCGCGCCGCGAATCATGTGCTGGTCCTCGGCGATCAACACGCGGATCACGGTGCCCTCCGCGTCGCGGCGCTGTGGGGGCGCCGCGCTTGGACGGACGAATCGGGCGGGACCAGCACCCGGAGCGAGAACTCGCCGGAGTCGATCGCGGTCTGGACGGCGCCGCCCAGGGCGCTCGCGCGTTCGGCCAGACCTGCCAGACCCGACCCGCCATGTCCGGTCAGAGCAGTTCGACTCGGCGCCCCGTCGTTCGACATCGTCAGCGCGAATCGGCCGTTCTCGACCGACCCGTCAATCGTGACGAGGGTGGCACGGGAGTGCCGCAGGACGTTCGTCGTGCCTTCCCGCACGGTCCACCCCAACAGCGCGTCGGTGCCGGGTGCGACCTCGACGAGACCATCGAGCAGGTCGGGATCGACCTGCGTCCGCACCCCAGATGCTGCGAGGAGGCTGACCGCCCCGTCGAGCTCGTCAGCCAGGGTCACACCCCGCTCGCCCGCAGCGACCTTCACGAGATCGTCGATCAGGGAGCCGGCGAGCTGCGAGATCTCGCCGACCTCACGGCGGGCCGAGTCGCGGTCGCGGCCCAGGAGCACGAGAGCGAGGTCGCCCTTCAGGGATATCGCCGAGAGCGTCTGGCCGAGGGAGTCGTGCAGATCACGTGAGACGCGGTGATGTTCCTGCTCGACCGCGCGAGCGGCGAGGGTGGCGCGGTCGCGACTCAGGTCGGTCACGACCGGCACCATCGAGGCGGGGGG
>NZ_BAAAME010000005.1:309274-311795 GCF_039529015.1 Aeromicrobium alkaliterrae | reverse complement strand
CACCGTGACCAGGGGGATGTAGGCGAAGAACCAGAACATCTCCACCGGCGGGAGCGCGTAGATCTGGGTCGAGGCGACAACCCAGAGGATGACCGTGGCTGTGACCAACCCGGCGATGACGAGCGACCGCGTCCGTGCGCGCAGGGCGAACGCGGCGGCTGGCAGCACCAGCCACAGTCCGAGGCTGGCATCGACGGGGTCGTCGGCCAGGACCAGGACCGACACGAGCAGGACCGCCAGCAGTATGCCAAACCGAGCCCGCACGGTCGGCGACGTCCGCTGCTCGGCGCCATCGAATACCGCCCAGCACCCGAGCGCGACCGTCGTGGCCGTGCTCGCCAACCACGGCCACGACGGCGTCGAAAAGGTCGCCGGGTCGGCGAAGAGTCCTGACGGCACCCCCAGGAGGAAGGCGGCGACGGGGATCTGCACGATCGCCAGCAGGGTCAGAGCGCGCCGCCGGGTAGAGGCGACGTCCTCGAGCGGCGACGCCGGAGGTGGGACCACGGCGGGCGCCTCGGCTCCGCGCAACAGGTGACCGGCTGCCTGCAGCTGGGCGTGGTCATCGTGCCCGCGGTAGCCCGCCACGACCTCGCGAGTCTTCGCGAGCAGCTCCCGCGAGCGCCGGCTGATGTCGACGATCTCGACCGCGGGTACCGGGTCGGGCTCGTCGAGGGCGTCCCGAACCCGGTCGACGCGAAGGGCGAGGTCGGACATCGGTTCGATCAGCACGTCCCGCAGGTGGTGCTCGACGCTGTCGCGGTGACCGATGACGGCGCTCTCGGCGAGCTCGTCACGGGTGCTGGACAGCTCGTGGAGCATCGTCGCGAACGCGATGATCACCAGCTGCGCCGTGGCGCGGAACATCAGCGCGACCGACACGTACACCCAGTTCCCGACTTGGGCGGACTCTGGCCCCAGTCCCAGGATCTCGACGGCCAGGCCTGCAGCAACGACGCCGGAAGCGGCGGCGTACGACCAAGGCGGTCGCAGCACCAGGAAGCAGGACACCACCAGCGAGGCCAGACTGAAGACGTAGACCGTCCCGAGCATTGCGGCGGTCCACAACGCGACGACGGCCATCAGGGCCAGCGTCCAGCGACCATGGGTCGCGGACGCCCCGCGCAAGGCCGCCGCGACGTGGCGCAGGTGCAGCGGCGTGACGACCGCCGTCGCAACGGCGGCGATCAGCAGGCTGCGATGGTCGAGCAGCGCCGCGACGCGCGAGAGCTCCATGAGCGGTAGCGCGGCCGCGGTGCTGAGCGCGCCGATGCGTGCTCGGCGCTCCCAGCGCTGCGACGTCTCCACCGGACCATTGTCGTCCAGAGCAGCCAGCGCGGGCAGTGACAGTTGTCATCACGTCCGCGATCCGATGTCGCCTCAGGTCGTGAGGATCGGCGGAGTCGCGGCAGGGGCGCTCGTGGACCGCGAGGTCGCCACGCTGGCGGAGCTCAGCGCGGACGGCTGATGAGCTCGAAGATCGCGCGGCGCTGGGCGTCGGGGAGCGGATGGGTCAGGAGCCCTTCCACGACGAAGACGGCCGTGCGCGAGACCGTCTCGACGTCCTCGGCGGCCACGCCGGCCTTGGTGAGTCCGTCCGCCAGGAACGCGTCGGCCAGCTCGTGGAATCCGTTGTGCCACGTGTCGATCGCGGGCGAGAGGGGCGTGCGGGCGTGAACGACCGTGACGAGTCTGCTGTTCTGTACATCGATCACCATCATCCAGCGTGGGGAATCACGAGGCTGGCACTTGAGGGGAGCTTCGGCCTCGCTCTGCCAAGACTCCTGACTGTGGGTGGCCCTTCGTGCTGCGGGACGGCACCTGCGGGTGCGACGATTCTTGTGGTGGGTCCTGCGATCTGTCGGAAGGGGCGGGAATGACGAACGGCATGCCGGCATTGGCCAAGAGTGAGCGAGCCAGCTTGGTTCAGCTCCTGCAGGAGCTGACCGATGGCGAGTGGGCCCGTCCGTCGCTGTGCGACGACTGGTCGGTGCGCGAGGTCGCCATCCACATCGTGAGCTACGACGACCTGGGTTGGTCCGGGCTTCCGATGGCCTTCGTCCGCGGAGGCCTTCGGGTCGACTCGGTCAACGCGTGGGCCGTCGCCCGACGCGCCAGCCTGTCGAACGACGAGGTGATCGAGCTCGTCCGACGCTGCGAGACTCCCCGAGGGCTGACCTCGGCCATGAACGGTGCCATCGCCCTGACGGACGGACTGATCCACCAGCAGGACATCCGACGCGCACTGGACCGACCGAGGGAGATCCCGGCGGAGCGGTTGCTGCCGGCACTGGACTTCGCGTTGAAGGCTCCGACGCTGCCGGCGAAACGCAACGCGCGCGGCCTCCGGCTGGTGGCAACCGATCACGACTGGTCGCACGGGACCGGTCCGGAGGTCACCGGCTCGGCTGAATCCCTCCTGATGGCGATTGCCGGAAGGCCCGTCGCGCTGGACGAGCTGTCCGGGCCGGGGCTCGTCAGTCTGGCTGATCGCGTGGGCTGAGTGCCACGCTTGCCGCCT
>NZ_BAAAME010000005.1:296249-309224 GCF_039529015.1 Aeromicrobium alkaliterrae | reverse complement strand
GACCATGAATTGCCGTGATTGGCCGTGATGGGCAGTGATGAGAATCGCTGCAATTCCAGCGAAACGGACCGTGACGAACTGGCCGAAATTGGCGCTGGCGCGGTTGGAAAGCGGGTTGAGTGAAAGCTCTCAGGGGTTGCCGGTGAACTCCCGTCACGTGGTCTCAGTTGGCCCGAGACGTGGCTCGATGGGGCGTGCTGCGTGGCGATGCCGGCCGCCGACGGCTGTCGCCCAGGGTCACGATGGCGACGCCTGCGATGACGACGAGACCTCCGACGAGCTCGGAGCGGAGCGGGACCTCGCCGAGCCAGACGTAGGCGATCGCGATCGCGACGGCGGGGACGAGGTAGAGCAACGACGTCGAGGTGATGACGGGCAGGCGGGCGACGGCGTAGCCCCACATCACGAACCCGAGGGCCGAGGGGATCACGCCGAGGTAGATCGCCGCCCACCACGCGTCGGCCGAGGCGTGCCCGAGGTCGTCGAGCGCCCAGCCCGACAGCGGAAGGGTCATGAGGACCCCGGCGACCATCCCGTAGGTGGCGACCTCGACGCCGGAGTAACGGACGAGCAACGGCTTCGTCAGGGGGTGGTAGATCCCCTGCACGACACCCGCGGCGATCACGATCAGCACGGCGGACGACACGCTGACGTCGGAGCGCGCCGTCGAGACCAGCACGACCCCGGCGATCGCGACGGTGCTGCCGAGGACCTTGGTGGCCGTCAGGCGCTCACCGAAGACCCCGGCGGCGATCGCGACGCTGACCAGCGGGGCCGCCGAGACGATGATGCTCGCCGTGCCGGCCGGCACGTGGACCTCGCCCCAGTTCAGCAGGACCTGGTAGGCCGCCATGCCGAAGAACCCGCACGCCAGGACCAGGGGCAGGTCTCGTCGGGCCGGCACGTGGATCCGGCCGAACGGGGCGCGCGCGAGCAGCGCGACAGCGGCGACCCCTAGCCGTACGAGCGACAGCCCGACGACGCCGAGCTCCGGGACGGCCACGCGGATCGCCGGGAAGGCGCTGGCCCACGAGACGACCACCACGACGCCTGCGGCGACGGTCAGGAGCGAGATCGGGTGGCGTGTCGAGGTCATGCGTCTAGCGTGGCCGTCCAGAAGGCAAAGGTCTATTTACTTTTTCTTGCTTCATCACTCATGATTGGTGATGTGTTGGACGCCCGAAAGCTCAGGATGCTGGCCGAGCTCGACGACCTGGGGACGATCGCGGCCGTGGCGGAGCGGCTGCAGCAGACGGCTCCGGGCATCTCGATGCAGCTCAGTGCCCTGGAGCGCGACGTGGGGATGAAGCTGACCGAGAAGCACGGCCGGACCGTCCGGCTCACGCCGGCGGGTCGTCTGCTCGCCCGGCACGGACGTGACCTCGTCGAGCAGCTCGTGCTGGCCGAGATGGAGGCGCGAAGCCTGCGAGAAGGTGCCGCCGGCACCTACCGCGTGGCGGCCTTTCCCACGGCGGCGCGACACCTCGTCGCCGGCGTGTGGGCGCGTCTGCTCGACGACACCGAGCACGGGCTCCGGATCGAGCTCCTCGAGCTCGAGGTCGAGGACGCGGTCCCTGCTCTGCGTCGCGGCGACGTCGACCTCGCTGTCGCCCACACGTACTCGACGATGGAGCCGACCGACCCGCGCGGCCTGGCGCTCCAGCCCCTGATGGCCGAGCCCGTGCACCTCGCGGTGCCGGACGCCAGCGACCTGTCCGGTCCGGTCGACCTGAGCGCGCTCGCCACCGAGTCGTGGCTCGTGCCCCACCGCGAGCGAAGCTGCCACGACATGGTGCGTCGAGCCTGCGGCGCGGCCGGATTCGTGCCACGGATCGTGGCCGAGGCGACGGACTTCTCGGTGCTGCTGCAGCTCGTCGCCGTCGGAGCCGGCCTCGCCCTGGTGCCACAGCTCGCTGCGACCCCACTACCGGCAGGCGTGCGCCTTCTCCCCCTGAGCATTCCCGTGGAGCGTCGCGTGTACCTGGCGACACGCGAGAGCTCGGCTGCGGACGCGGGTCTGCGCCGCATCGCCGAGCTGTTCCTCGACGCCGCCGAGCTCCCCGGCGTGTCACTCTCCGCGGAGGGGGAGAGGCAGGGGTGAGCTCGCGGTCGAGGCGTTCGACCTACGGTCGGACGACGCCTGTTGGGTAATCTCGACCTGATGAACGCCGAGACCCCCGCGCACGTGCGCCAGCGCCCTGCCGGGTCGGTGGGCAGGTCTCGCGACGCTGGGCGCGACCAGCTGATCCTCGACGCCGTGCT
Source organism: Aeromicrobium alkaliterrae (assembly GCF_039529015.1). Taxonomy (NCBI): domain Bacteria; kingdom Bacillati; phylum Actinomycetota; class Actinomycetes; order Propionibacteriales; family Nocardioidaceae; genus Aeromicrobium; species Aeromicrobium alkaliterrae. Next base: position 306,962 of record NZ_BAAAME010000005.1, on the reverse strand, counting down.
CGACCTGCTGAGCGAGCAGGGTCCGGGCGGGCTGACCATGGAGGCCGTCGCCGCGCGAGCGGGCGTGGGGAAGTCCACGGTCTATCGCCGCTGGAGCCACATGAACGACCTCCTCGCCGATGTGGTCGACACCATCACCTTCCCCACCGGCCCCCGAACCCCGACCGGAAGCCTGCGGGACGACCTCGTCGAGGGCCTCATCGGGGCCTCGGGCTGCATGGACGCGCGGCGTCAGCAGGTCATCAGCGCTCTGCTCAACAGCGGGCGGCATGATGCCGAGCTGGTCGACGCCCTGCGGGGGCGCTTCATCGAGGCGATCGCACGGGCCATCGCGATGGCGGTCACCGCTGCCGACCTCGTGGACGCCGGTGACGTGGTGGCATCGCGGACCACTGCGGGGGGCGAGCTGCCGTGGCCGTTCACCGAGATGGATCTCGCAACCGTCATCGGACTCCTGACGAGCCTGCCGCACGTCACCGGTCGTCCTCTCAGTCGGGGCGACTTCGATCGGATCGTCGACGACGTCCTGCTACCGCTGCTGGGCAGCCGCGCTCCCCAGGAGTAGCAGGCGCATCCGGCCGCGCGCTCACATCGCACGGCGGAGTGTGACAAACGAGACTGCATCGTATCGAGACGGAACCGTATCGTTTCTGTTACGGTCGAGGAGATCTCGAGGCATGCCTGCGTCGGGGTGAGCGACGAGTGCAGGACGACGAGGTGGCGTAGTGAAGGCCGTAGGTTTTACCGAGCACGGCGGCCGTGAGGTCATGAGGGTCCTGGAGCTTCCCGAACCTCATGCGGGGCCGGGGCAGGTCCGGATCGAGGTGGTCGCGTCTCCCGTGCACCCGGCCGACGCGAACATTCGCTCCGGCCTCTCGGCCAAGTACGACCCCGAGGGCAATCCGCCCTCGGACGTGTACGTCGTGGGGTGGGAGGCGGCCGGGACGATCGACGAGGTCGGTGAGGGTGTTCGTCCGGACCTGACCGTCGGCGCCGAGGTGCTGGCGATCACCGAGCCGAAGCTGGACCTTGGTGGGCAGGCGCAGTACGTGGTGGTGCCTGCCGAGCAGGTGGTTCGCGCTCCGAAGGGGGTCGACCTGACGTCGGCTTCGACCCTGCTGATGGCGTCCTTGACTGCGCTGATGGGTGTGGAGGCGCTGGGTCTGGCGTCCGGGTCGACCGTGGCGGTGACCGGCGCGGCCGGCGGGATCGGTGGGTACGCCATCGGGCTGGCCAAGGCGGCCGGCCTGACCGTCATCGCCGATGCTGCCGACCGGGACCGTGAGCTGGTCGCGAGCCTGGGAGCCGACCACGTGCTTCCCCGCGGGGACGGGTTCCCCGACGCGGTCCGTGAGCTGCGTCCCGAGGGTGCCGACGGCGTCATCGACGCCGGCTCGGTGGGCGAGGCGGTGGCTGCCGCGGTGCGCGACGGCGGAGTGATCTCGACGTTCAAGGGATTCACCGGCGGCACCGACCGGGGCGTGAGCTGGTTCCCGGTCTACGTCTTCGACCGGGTCCAGGACACCGCGGCCCTGACGCAGTTGCGCGACCTCGCCGAGTCCGGTGCCCTCCAGCTCCGTGTCGCGGGGACCTACCCGCTCGAGCAGGTCGCCGAGGCGCACCGGCTCGTCGAGGAGGGCGGCCTGCGAGGCCGGCCCGTGCTCGAGTTCTGAGCGCCCCAGCTTTCCGAACACGATCAACCACCATGAGGAACTGACATGAGCAACAACATCAAGAAGGTGCTGGTCACCGGCGCCACCGGCATGCAGGGCGGTGCCGTCGTCCAGGCGCTGCTGCGCGGCGGTCACTCCGTCACCGGGTTCGTCCGCAATCCCGAGGCGCCGGCGGCCCGAGCGCTCGCCGAACAGGGCGTTGCCCTCGCCGTCGGGAACCTGGAAGATCTCGCCTCCCTGGAGGCTGCCAGTGAGGGACACGACGCAGTGTTCTCCGTGCAGCTATTCGGAGCCGACATGGCCGACCTGGGCTCGGAGGAGCGTCAGGCCCGCAACATCGCCACCGCGGCCAGGCGCGCTGGCGTCCGCCAGATCGTCCACACGTCGGTCTCGGGAACGGGCTGGAAGGCCAGATTCCCGCACTACGAGCAGGGTGAGCTGCTGGCGACGTACTGGACCCAGAAGGAGGCCGCGGAGGCGGCGGTCCGGGAGGCGGGCGTCGATCGCTGGACCATCCTCAAGCCCGCCTACTACATGGACAACCTCCTCCCGGGCCACCGCGAAGACATGCACCCGGACCTGCACCAGGCTTCCGGCGGCACGCTGACGGCGTCGACCATCCCGCAGACCGGGATCGCGCTCATCAACGCGAACGACTTCGGAGCCGCCGTCGCCGCCGCCGTGGCCGACCCCGACACCTTCCACGAGGCAGAGATCGAGCTCGCCGGCGACGTGGCGACCTACACCGAGATGGCAGCAGCCATCTCGGCGGTCGCCAACCGCACGATCACGGTCGTCCACGCGCCGCCACACGAGTTCGAGCTGGTCCGCGGCGCGGCTCACGAAGGTCGAACCCTGGACGACCTCGTCGGCTACCCCGCCCGCCGCCACCACGCAGCCCGCTACGGCCTGACCACCACCACCCTCCAGCAGTGGGCGGCGCAACAGGACTGGCGTCTCCCGAAGGCTTGACGGCAACACCTCGTCCACGTTCGACGCGCGCAGCCAGCGGGAGGCTGGGACAGTCGTCGGCATGACGATCAGCAAGGGTGACCGCGTCTCGTGGGGTACCTCGCAGGGGCGCACGCAGGGCAAGGCCCTCGAGAAGCGCACCTCGACGTTCCAGCACGACAAGCAGAAGTTCAACGCGAGTGACGACGATCCGTACTGGATCGTCGAGAGCGAGAAGACGGGCGCCTCGGCAGCGCACAAGGAGTCCTCGCTCAGGAAGATCTGAGCGCCTGACGGCGTCAGGATCCGCCGGAACTGGTGCGATCCCGAAGCGCGCCGAGCGGTGCCAGCTGCGCGGTGGCCGCCCAGCTCGCGAGGAGCTGGAGTCCTTCGGCCGAGGTCGAGCCGGGCTCGGCAGAGAAGACGAGCATCTGCAGACCCGGTTCGGAGGCCAGGGGCATCGCCTCGAAGTCGAGGTCGAGGTCGCCGACGACGGGGTGACGGACACGCTTGAGGCCGGTCTGGTGCACGCGGACGTCGTGGGACCCCCAGAGCCTGGCGAAGAGATCGCTGCGGGTGGACAGCTCGCCGACGAGGTCGCCGAGGGTGCGGTCGTACGGCGATCGTCCGGCCTCGGCGCGCAGCAGCGCGACGACCTGGCGGGCGTTGCCGTCCCAGTCGGCGTAGAACTCCTGGGCCCGCGGGTCGAGGAAGATGAACCGGGCGGCGTTCGTCGGTGCGGTCGGGTCGTCGAACATCGCCGAGAACAGGGCGCGGCCGAGCTGGTTGGTGGCGATGGCGTCGAGCCGCCCGTTCTGGACGAAGACCGGCACCGTCGACATCGCGTCGATCATCTGCTGAACGCGCGGTCGGACCTGGAGCCGCCGCGCGGGCTGTCGCCTGCGGGACGGGTGGGTGCCGGCGTTCGCGGCCCGCACGAGGTCGTCGAGGTAGGTCCGCTCAGCCTGGTCGAGCTGCAGCGCACGGGCGACTCCGTCGAGCACGGACTCCGAGACGCCCTTGGCGTTGCCGCGCTCGAGGCGCTTGTAGTACTCCGGGCTCACGCCGGCGAGGATCGCGACCTCCTCACGCCGCAGGCCGGGGACGCGCCGGCGTCCGCCGAAGTCGGGCAGCTCGACGTCGCTGATCGACAGCTTCGCGCGACGCGACATGAGGAACTCGCGGATCTCCTCGTTGCTGTCCATGTCGTCCACGGTACGACCCGGTCGCGTCGCTAGCCGGTCCCTGCCGGTACCCCTCACGACAGGGACTGTCTCGGATCGGTCGAGCGTCCTTGACTGGTGGAACCGATCACCACCACCGGCCGTGAACGGTCGGACAGAAGGAGCAGTCATGACGAACACCCAGGTCTGGTTCATCACCGGAGCCAGCCGCGGCATGGGCATCGACATCGCCCGGGCGGCACTCGCTGGCGGTCACCACGTCGTCGCCACCGGCCGCGACCCCCAGAAGGTCGAGGACGCCGTCGGCGCCCACGAGAACCTCCTGACCGTCGCGCTCGACGTCACCGACCCCGAGGCGGCCGAGCACGCTGCCCGGGCCGCAGTCGATCGCTTCGGTCGCATCGACGTGCTGATCAACAACGCCGGCAACTTCTACGCCGGCTACTTCGAGAACATCAGTCCCGCCCAGCTCCGCGCCCAGATGGAGACCAACTTCTTCGGTCCGCTCAACGTGACTCGCGAGGTCCTGCCCGTGATGCGCGCCCAGCGCTCCGGCCAGGTCATCACCATCACCTCCGCGGCCGGGCTCATGGGCCAGGAGTTCTGTGCCGCCTATGCGCCGTCGAAGTTCGCCCTCGAGGGATGGATGGAGTCGCTGCACTACGACCTCGCCCCGTTCGGGATCAGCACGATGGCGGTCGAGCCAGGCTTCTTCCGCACCGAGCTCCTCGTCGAGGGCGCCTCGACGATCTGGCCCGAGCTGGAGATCGAGGACTACGCGACTCGCACCGAGCAGACCATCAAGGCGTGGTCCGGCATGAACGGCCAGCAGGTCGGCGACCCGGCCAAGCTCGCCGGCGCACTCGTCACGCTGTCGGACTCCGGCGATCTCCCCCGACGTTTCGTCGCCGGCAGCGACGTCATGGCCGGCGTCGAGCAGAATCTCGCCACCATCCAGGGCCAGATCGACGCGCACCGGGAGCTGTCGGCCTCCCTCGCCCTCGATGCGTGAGCGAGCTGACGTCAGGTCGAGACGATGACGGGCTCAGCGCTGCGACTCGGTGGAGGTGCGTCGGCGTTCAGGCGGATTCCGGTGCGGCGTCGATGATGCCCTGGCCGGTCTCGGGGTCGAAGGGCACGGACTCGTGCTGGTGGACAATCTTCCAGGTGGCGTCGACGCGGCGGCAGACGAGCGTGGTTCGTACCCACATGTCGACCTCACCTCCGGCCGTGAGGGTGCCGGTCACGTGGTAGCGGAAGGCGCAGTACCCGAGGGTGCTGTCGGCATCGACCTCGAGCTCGTGCACCTCGTACCCCGGCCCGACGGAGTACGAGTCCACCCAGGCGGTGAGTGCTTCAGCCACAGCGGAGGTGCCGCGGGTTCTCGCGGGTGGGAGGACGGGGAAGCTCAGCACCTGGGTGTCGTGCGCGTTGATGAGCGTTGATGCGTCCCCGGCTCCCACCGCCCGCACCCGGTCGGCGATGAACTGGCGCAGCTCGTCCCGGAGCGACTCGGTCGTCATGCCTCCAGTCTCACCCCTCGTCGGAGCACTGCCACTCGAAGGCGAGGCGACAGCCATGAGCACCTGGGCGAGGTCTTCGCCCAGATGATGCCTTCGGGCACCATCGAGGGCGAGACGCTCGGCCACGCCAGCGACAAGCACCTCGCGATGATGGATGGCACGCCCGTGCGCTTCTCCAAGCCGTTCCGCTCGCTCTCGGCAGCTCGTGGCCGAGGTCCGGCCAGCAGGTCCCGTCAGGAGAACGCCGTGCGCACCAGGCCGGCGATCTTCGCGAGCGTGGCGTCATCAATGGAGTCGAGGAACCAGGCTGACGGCTTGAGCGTGGTGTCGGGCTCCTGCTCGACGGCGGCCTTCTCCGAGATGCCGAACGACATCACGCCGTCGTCGAGGCGGAAGAACACCAGGACGGGCGTGCTGCGCCCCGCGGCATAGCCGGGCATCCCGTACCAGATGCGCGGCTTCACCTTCGGTCCCGCCGCGAGGATCGTCTCGTGCAGCTGGGTGCCGATCGACCTGAACGGCTCGGGCCATGCGGCGATCTTGTCCTGGACCGCCGTCAGGTCGGCGGTCGCCTTGTCGGGCTTCGTCGTGGACACGATGTCCCACCTCTTCTCTCGCGCCGCGTGCGCGGCATGGTGATCACAACCCGCCCGTGGATCGGGGCCGGGTTGCGCAATCTCCATCGCAGACGTGTCCTGGCCGGGGCCAGTCCTCTCCGCGAACGTGTCAGACGAGCACTTCGTCATCGACTGCGCGAGGGCACAGAGTGCCGGGGCCGACGATACCAAGCCCGCGACCTCGCTCGGTCAGAACGTGGAGTGCGAGCCGAAGCTGCGCTGCCAGTAGGTCAGGGGTCGGTGCGTGCCGGCCGCGGCCGACATCACGCGACCCAGGACGACGACGTGGTCGCCCGCCGGCACCAGCCGCTCGACCTCGACGGCCACCCAGGCGTGCACGTCCGCCAGGGCGGGAGCCCCGTCGAGGACGAACCAGTCGAGGTCGCCGAACCGGTCGACGCCGCGCTGGGCGAAGCGCAGCGCGAGCTGGTCGTGAGCGGCCGACAGGACGTTGACGCCCAGGGTGCGGCCCACGGCGGCGTGGCGCAGCAGGGACGACCCGACGTCGAGGCTGACCAGGAGCATCGGCGGCTCCATCGACAGCGAGCAGAAGGCGCTGACGGTGGTGCCGTGCGGCACGCCGTCGTCGAGCGCCGTCACGACGGCCACGGGAGAGGCGACGTTCGCCATGGCGCCACGGAACGCCGTGCGCAGGCCGGCGTCCGAGGTGGCCGGGGCAGGGGTGGGTGCAGTGGCGGTCACTCGGTCCACAGTGCGGGTCGGGCGCCGCGGGCGTCCATCAGCAATTCGCGATGAGTGTGGTTTTGCTATCCCGATGAGTCGCTGCGCGAGCCCGCTGTCAACCGCCCCTGACCTGCGAAGACGCGGGATCGAGCGGCACGTTCGTGGTCGCCGAGGCGTGGACACCGTGTCCGGATCGTGAGACCGGCGACGGATGTGCCCCGCCAGCGCCGACGGTTCAGGGGTCCGCAGAGCCGAAAGGACCACGCTCCTCATGACCGTCACCGACGCCCCCGCTGCCCTCCCCGCCACCGCTGCCCGCACGGCCGAGTTCATCAGCCTCACTCACCTGAACCCGTCGACCGAGCTGCAGCACCAGGCCAGCCGCGGCATCGACCTGCCGTACTTCCGCCGGTACGTCCGCAGCCTCGAGGACGGCGGCTACGACTACACGCTGCTCCCGTACGCGTCGGTCTCCGCCGACCCCTACGTGCTGGGCGGCGCTGTGGCGGCACTCACCGAGAACGTGAAGCCGATCATCGCGGTGCGCCCGAACCTGGGACACCCCCTCGTCGCGGCCCAGAAGCTCGCGACGCTCGACCAGGTCAGCGAGGGCCGCGCGGTCGTGCACATCATCTCCGGCGGCAGCGACGCCGAGCAGGCGCGGCACGGCGACTACCTGAGCAAGGACGAGCGCTACGCGCGGACCGAGGAGTTCATCAGCCTCCTGCGTCGCGGCTGGCACGACACCGAGCCGTTCAGCCACGACGGCACGTACTACAAGATCGACGACTTCGGTCCGGGCTTCCGTCCGTACGGCGACACCATCCCGGTCTCGATCGGCGGCTCGTCGGACGCCGCGTTCGAGGTGGGCGGTCGCCAGGCCGACATCTTCAGCTTCTGGGGCGAGCCGCTGGCCGACATCGCCGCACAGATCGAGCGCATCCACGCGCTCGCCGACGCCGCGGGGCGTCCGCGCCAGCGCATCTGGGTGACGTTCCGTCCAATCATCGCCGAGACCGACGAGCTCGCGTGGCAGAAGGCGTACCGCTACGCCGACCGCCTCGCCGCCAACACCCAGGCCGGCAAGGCCGCGATCCAGCGCTTCCTCGGCCAGGAGTCGCCGCAGAACGTGGGCGCGCAGCGCGCCCTGGAGTTCGCGAGCCGCGCCGACGTGTACGACCGGGCGCTCTGGACCCGGACGGCCGCCGCGACCGGCGGCACGGGCGCCTCCACCGCCCTCGTGGGCAGCCCCGAGACCGTCGCGGCCGCGATCCTCGACTACGTCGACCTCGGCGCCGACCTGGTCTCGATCCGCGGCTACGACACGCTCAACGACGCGATCGACTACGGCCGCTACGTCATCCCCCTGGTCAAGCAGGAGCTGGCGCACCGCGAGCAGACGGGCCAGCGCGGCACGCTCCAGGCCGACCACCTCGGCGCGTACGGCGCGGACTTCCCGCAGGTCGCGGGGATCGCGTGACCGCGACCGCGGAGGTGGTCATCCCGACCCCCGACGTCTCCGACGACGCCCTCGCGACGGTGACGGCAGCGCTCGCCGAGCACGCCGAGCGCCACGACCGCACGGGCGAGGTGCCGTGGGACGGCCTGCGCATCGTGCACGAGGCCGGACTGCTGACGGCCACCGTCGGGGCCGCGCACGGCGGACCCGCGCTCGGCCTGGTCGACACCGCACGGGTGCTGGTGGCTCTCGGGGAGGGCGACCCGTCGGTCGCCCTCATCGTCGCCAACACCCTGCACACGCACGCCGGCCAGGCGGCCGCACCGCACTGGCCGGAGGACCTCTACGCCGACCTGCTGCGCCGCGGCCTCGAGGGGCCGGCACCCGTCAACGCGATCCGGGCCGAGCCCGAGCTGGGTGCCCCGGCGCGCGGCGGCCTGCCCGCCACGACGCTGACGGCCACGGCCGACGGCTGGACGCTGTCGGGACGCAAGTCCTACGCCACGGGTGGCGAGGCCCTGGCGTACCACGTCGTGTGGGCGGTGACCGACGAGCCGGAGCCCCGCGTGGGCCACGTGCTGGTGCCCGGTGACGCGTCTGGCATCACCTGGATCGAGACGTGGGACCACCTCGGCCTGCGCGCCTCGAACACGCACGACGTCGTGTACGACCAGACCCCGGTTCGCGCCGACGCCTTCGTCGAGATCCCCCGCGGGGACGACGGCGTGTACCGCGACCCGGCGGCCACGCCCGGGATCCAGTCGTTCTGGCACCCGGCGCTCTACGTCGGCGCCGCCCGCGCCTCGCGGTCGGCCTTCGTGGCCTACGCCCGCGACCGGGTGCCGACCGCCCTCGGCGCGCCCATCGCCACCACCGAGCGCATCCAGGCCGTGGCCGGCGAGATCGAGACCCAGGTCGCCCAGGCCGAGGCACTCCTGTTCGGCACGCTCGCGCGCGCCGAGGCCGGCGACCTCAGCGCGCTCACGCCGCAGCTCGGCGTGCTCAAGGGCGCGATCGCCCGCGCGGTCGTCGCCGCCGCGAGCACCGCCGTCGAGGCGCTGGGCAACCCGGGCCTCTCGCGCCACCACTCCCTCGAGCGCCACCTGCGCGACGTGCTCTGCGTGCGGGTGCACCCGCCGCAGCTCGACGCCGCCCAGATCGCGGCCGGCCGCCGCGTCCTCGGCGTCTGACCCGACCATCACCACCCCCACCCCCACCCCCAGAAAGATCGATCATGACCCGCTTCCGACGCCTCGCGGTAACCCTCGCGTCCGCCACCCTCGCCTCGCTGGCCCTCACGGCCTGCGGCGGCGGTTCCGACGACGCCGGACCCGCCGGTGACCCCGTCCCGGGCGGCACCCTGAAGGTGGCCTTCTGGCCCGACAACGTGGCCTTCGCGTGCGTCGACCCGTTCCAGGTCTACTGGATCGAGCACCGCACCGTGATCCGCAACCTCGCGGACTCGCTGACCGACCAGGACCCCGAGACCGGCGAGATCACGCCGTGGCTCGCGGAGAGCTGGGAGGTCGCTCCCGACGGCCTGTCGTACACCTTCAACCTCAAGGACGGCGTGACGTTCAGCGACGGCACGCCCGTCGACGCCGAGGCCGTCAAGGCCAACGTCGAGGGCTGGCTGGCGACGGTCCAGGCCACCAACGGCACCGCGTTCGGCGCCAGCTACGTGCTGGGCCTCAACGGCGCCGAGGTCGTCGACCCGCTCACGGTCAAGCTCACCTTCGACCAGCCGAACAGCTCGTTCCTGCAGGCCACCTCGACGACCAACCTCGCGCTGATCTCGCCGGCCTCGTTCCAGAACACGCCGGCCGACCGCTGCCTCGGCGACTTCGTCGCCTCGGGGGCGTTCACGCTCGACTCCTACCAGCCGGGCGAGCTGCTGAAGATCGTCAAGCGCGACGACTACGCCTGGGGCTCGGAGCTCGCCGAGAACACCGAGGCGCCGTACCTCGACGCCGTCGAGTTCAGCTACGTCGCCGAGGACAGCGTGCGCACGGGCAACCTCACGAGCGGCGCGGTCGACATCGCGTGGCCCCGCAACCCCTTCACGGTCGAGGACCGGGCGCTGATCGAGAGCGCCGGGGCCACGATCGAGTCGCGGTCGCTGCCCGGTGTCTCGCAGACCTACTTCGCGAACGTGAGCGAGGGGCGGCCGCTGGCCGACAAGGCGGTGCGCGACGCGCTCCACCAGGCCATCGACATCGAGACGTACGCCGCGACCATCTACGGCGACGACTACCCCCTGGTCGAGGGCGGCTACGACACCACGACGCCGTACTTCAAGAGCCAGGCCGACAAGCTCGAGTACGACCCGGAGGCGGCCGAGAAGATCCTCGATGACGCGGGCTGGGAGGTCGGCGACGACGGCTACCGCTACAAGGACGGCCAGAAGCTGACCCTCCTGGACCTGGTCACCAACACCTCGCCGGGTGAGGAGCTGGTCCAGGACCAGCTGAAGCAGGTCGGCATCGAGCTGGTCATCGACGTGACGCCCAACGCCGAGCGCGCGGCCAAGATCTCCGGTGGCAACTACGACCTGGTCGCGAACTACTTCACGCGGGCCGATCCCGGTGCGCTGCAGTTCATCCTCGATCCGGACCTGGCCAA
>NZ_BAAAME010000005.1:207353-296199 GCF_039529015.1 Aeromicrobium alkaliterrae | reverse complement strand
AGAGCCTGTTCGAGCAGGCCATCCAGACCACCGACACCGAGCAGACGGAGCAGGCGTACGCCGACCTCCAGGACCTGCTGATCGACGAGGGCGTCACGTTCCCGCTGTTCGAGCGGGTCCAGTACGCCGGTGTCTCGTCCTCGGTCGGCGGCTTCGCCTTCACGTCGGAGAGCTTCCTGCGGCTCAACGACGTGTGGAAGCAGCAGTAGGGAGCACCTGACATGAAGCGGTACGTCCTCAGCCGGTTGGCCCAGGCGGTCGGTGTCCTGTTCGCGGCCTTCACCGTGACCTTCGCCGTGCTCTACCTGTTGCCGAGTGATCCGGTGGAGCTCCAGCTGGGAGCGGCGGGGATCGAGACCGACAAGCTCAGCGACGCCCAGCTCGCGTCGGCGATGGCCCAGTACGGCCTCGACCGACCGGTCGCCGAGCAGTACCTCTCCACCCTGGGTGGCTTCGTGACCGGCGACCTCGGGACGTCGATCGCGAAGCAGCAGCCGGTCGCCGAGCTCCTCGGCGACCGGCTGGGCACCACGCTCGCGCTCAGCGCGGCCGCGGGGGTCCTGACCCTCGTGCTCGGCGTGGGTCTGGCCTACCTCGCCTCCTACGTCCGATGGCGCCCGGCCAGGCTCGTGCTGACCCGGTTGCCGTCGGTGGGGGCGTCCTTCCCGCAGTTCTTCATCGGCCTGGTGCTGATCCAGCTGCTGGCGTTCGAGCTCGGCTGGCTGCCGGCGACCGGCACGGCCGGCGTGCAGAGCCTGATCATGCCGGCCGCGACGATCGCGGTGCTGACCTCGTCGCTGCTGGCGCAGGTCCTGATGCGCAGCTTCGACGACACCCTGAGCCAGCCGTACGTCGTCACGGCCCGCGCGAAGGGTCTCTCGCGGGCGGCGGTGCAGTGGCGACACGGCTTCCGCAACGCGATCCTGCCGGCCATGACGATCCTCGGCCTGCTGGTCGGTCTGACCGTCACGAGCGCGATCGTCGCCGAGACGGTCTTCTCCCGGAACGGCATCGGCAAGCTCGCCCAGGAGTCGGTGCTGGCGCAGGACGTGCCGGTCGTCCTGGCGATCGTGACGCTCGCCGCCGCGATCTTCGTGCTGGTCAACCTCGTGGTCGACCTGCTCTACCCCCTGCTCGATCCCCGCATCGTGCAGCTTCCCCGAAAGGCGGCGGTCCGATGACCCCCGCAGCCGACACCGCTCTCGACCGGGCGGTCGACGCCGCCCTGCTGACCGACGACGGACCCGTCGGCCGACGGGCGCGGCTGCGCGCCATCGCCCGGACCCTCGCGGTGCGGCCCGGGTTCGTCGCCGCGATCCTCCTGGTGCTGTTCGTCGTGGCGGCGGCGTTCGCGCCCACGCTGTTCGCGACCCACGACCCCTACGCCACCGCCCCGGTCGACCGCATGATGTCGCCGGGCTCCGGCGGGCACCTGTTCGGCACCGACGAGCTCGGCCGCGACATCTGGTCGCGGGTCGTCCACGGCGCCTCCCTGACGATCAAGGCGACCTTGATCGCGCTCGGCATCGCCGTCGTCGCCGGCCTCACGCTCGGGGTGCTCTCCGGCTTCTTCGGCGGCATCGTCGACGCGTTGCTGATGCGGTTCGTCGACGTCATGCTCGCGATCCCGAGCCTGCTGCTCGCGCTGGCGATCGTGACGGCCCTCGGCTTCGGCACGATCCCGATCGCGATCGCGGTGGGGGTCGGCATCATCCCCGGCTTCGCCCGCACGACCCGCGCCGAGGTGCTGCGGGTCAAGACGCTCCCGTACGTCGAGGCGGCCCGCGCCGGCGGCGCCTCGTGGCCACGGGTCCTGGTGCGCCACGTCCTGCCCAACTCGTGGGGCCCGGTCGCGGTGCTGGCCGTGCTCGACACGGGCGTCGCCATCATCGCGATCGCGTCGCTGAGCTTCCTCGGGTTCGGCGCGGCGCCGCCGTCCGCGGAGTGGGGCACGCTCATCTCCGCCGGTCGCGGCTACCTCGTCACGGCCCCGTGGGTGCCGCTGCTGCCCGGCCTGTTCGTCGCCGCCGTCGTGCTGAGCCTCAACCACATCTCGAAGACCTTCCAGGAGCTCGAGCGATGACCACGCCACTCGTCAGGATCCGCGACCTCCGGGTCGACTACACCCGTCGTCGTCAGCACGTGCCCGCGGTGCGAGGCGTCGACCTCGACATCGCGCCGGGCGAGGTCGTGGCCCTGGTGGGGGAGTCCGGGTCGGGCAAGACCACGATCGCCAACACGATCATCGGCCTGCTCCCCGAGAACGCCCGCACGAGCGGCGGCAGCGTCGAGGTCGCGGGACCCGATGGTCCGGTCGAGGTCGTCGGCGCGAGGGAGTCCGACCTCCGCTCGCTGCGCGGATCGGTCGTGGGCCTCGTGCCGCAGGACCCGATGGTCGGCCTCAACCCGACCCAGCGCATCGGCGTCCAGGTCGGCGAGGCCGTGCGGCTGCGCGGCGTCACGGGCGACGCCGTCGGCGACGCCGTGCACACCTACCTGCGGCAGGCCGGGATCGACGACCCCGAGCTGCGCGCCCGGCAGTACCCGCACGAGCTCTCGGGCGGCCTCCGCCAGCGGGTGCTCATCGCCATCGCCCTCGCCGGCGAGCCGCGGCTGATCATCGCCGACGAGCCCACGAGCGCCCTCGACGTCACGGTGCAGGCGACGATCCTCGACCACCTCGAGACCCTCGTGCGCCAGTCCGGCACGTCGCTGCTGATCATCACGCACGACCTCGCGGTCGCCGCCGACCGTGCCGACCAGGTGGTCGTGCTCTCGGGCGGCGAGGTCGTGGAGCGGGGCGCGCCCGACGACATCCTGGTCGCGCCGGAGGACGACTACACGCGTCGGCTGATCGCCGCGGCTCCCGGCCTCGCGCACGGCGGCCGCATCGAGCCGCGCCACCAGCTGGCCGACGCCGACGTGGCGACCGCCGACCCGGTGATCCGCCTCGAGGGCGTCAGCAAGGCGTACCCGCTGCCCGGGGGATCGGGGACCTTCGCGGCGCTCGACGACGTGTCGCTGCAGGTCGCGAAGGGTCGCACCCACGCGCTCGTGGGCGAGTCCGGCTCCGGCAAGACCACGACGCTGCGCATCGCGCTCGGCCTCGAGCAGCCTGACTCCGGCACGGTGGCGCTGAAGGGCACCGACATCACGGGGCAGGGCTGGCGGAAGACGCGTCCGCTGCGCCGCACGGTGCAGATCGTGCACCAGAACCCGTACGCCTCGCTCGACCCGCGCTTCACGATCGGCCAGACCATCGCGGAGCCGCTCGTGTCGTTCAAGGTCGGCGACCGCCGGAGCCGGGCCGCGCGCGTCGCGGAGCTGCTCGACCAGGTGTCGCTGCCGGCGTCCTACGCCGAGCGGCTTCCCGCCGAGCTCTCCGGCGGCCAGCGCCAGCGCGTCGCGATCGCTCGCGCCCTCACGCTGGAGCCCGAGGTCGTGCTGCTCGACGAACCCGTCTCGGCGCTCGACGTGTCGGTGCAGGAGCAGATCCTCGATCTCCTCGCGGAGCTGCAGGAACGGCTCGGGCTGTCCTACCTGTTCATCTCGCACGACCTCGCCGTGGTGGCGCAGGTCGCGCACACCGTGTCGGTCATGAGCCGCGGACGCATCGTCGAGTCGGGGGCGGTGTCGTCGGTCTTCGGCGCTCCGCAGAGCGAGCACACCCACGCGCTGATCGAGGCGATCCCGGGTCGCATCAGCGCCCGTCGCCGGGAGGTGGCCCATGTCTGAGCACCGTTACGTCGTCATCGGGGCCGGAGCGGTCGGCGGCGTTCTCGCCGCCCGCCTGTCCCAGGCTGGTCGAGAGGTCCTGCTCGTCGCGCGCGGCGAGCACGGGCGCGTGATCGCGGAGCACGGGCTGACGGTCCGTCACCCCGACGGGGTCGACACCGTGCGACTGCCCGTCGTCGCGGGGCCTCACGAGGTGAGCCTGCGCAGCACCGACGTCCTGCTCCTGGCCGTCAAGACCCAGGACGCCGAGGGCGCCCTGCGCGACTGGTCGTGGCTGCCGCTGGCCGACGTGTCCGGGGGCGTGGCCGCCGACCTGCCGATCGTGACCTTCCAGAACGGCCTCGAGACGGAGTCCGCCGCTCTGCGGCGGTTCGCTTCCGTGCACGGAGCGACGATCGCGATCGCCGCGAGCTACCTCACGGCCGGCGAGGTCGTCTCGCCGTCGCGGGCGCCCGCCGAGGGCGCGATCTGGGTCGGTCGCTACCCGACGGGAGGCGACGAGGTGACCGAGGCGGTCGTGCGGGACCTGTCCGAGGCCGGGTTCCACGCCGTGGTCTCCGACGACGTGCGGGCCGAGAAGAGCGCCAAGCTCCTCGGCAACGTGGGCAACGGCCTCGACCTCCTCACCGGCAGCGACGAGGACCGTGACGCCGCGCGAGCGCTGCTCCGGGCCGAGGCCACCGCCGCGCTCGCGGCGGCGGGGTTGCCGATCGGGCGGCTCGACGCCCCGCTGAGCGTCGAGCCCGTCGAGGGGCACGAGCCCGGTCGCCTGTCGACGTGGCAGAGCTTCGCGCGGGGCGCCTCCAGCGAGATCGACCACCTGAACGGCGAGATCGTGCTGCTGGCCCGTCGCCACGGCCTGGCCGCACCCGTCAACGAGCGCCTGCAGCGGCTCCTCGGGTCCGAGCACACCGGACCCCGCGACCTCACGACCCTGCTCGCCGCCGTCCCTGGCCCCGCTCCCGTCGGTGTCTGAGCAGCGCGAGGGTCAGCGCGACGCGTCCGACTACCGCGAGGGCGGGGCCGGCGACGTGCCGGCCGAGAACGAGCGGCAGTGGCAGGCGTGGGCGCTCCAGCCGCGCACGCTCGTCGGTCCGCGAGCGGTCGACCTCACCACCACGGTCCACGGCCTCGAGCTCGCCCTGCCCGTGCTCGCTGCACCGTCGGCCTGGCACGGTCTGTGGCACCCGGAGGCGGAGGCCGAGACCGCCCGCGGCGTGGTCGCGAGCGGATGCGGGCTCGTGCTCAGCCACGGCAGCACCCTGCCGCCCGAGGAGGTGGCGACGGCGCCGTACCTCCAGCAGCTCTACCTGAGCGAGGACCGCGAGCTCGTGCTGCCGTTCGTGGAGCGCGCCCGGGCTGCGGGCGCCGTCGCCCTGGTCCTGACCGTCGACCAGCTGCCGGTGCCGCGCCAGCAGGCGTTCCGCCTCGCTGCGTCCGAGGTCCCGGCGCCCCGCTGGAGCGCGTACGACACGACGCTCGCCGGTTCGGTACCGGCACGCGGTTTCGGCCCCGAGGACGTCGCGTGGCTCGCCACCGCGACGTCCCTGCCGGTCGTCGTGAAGGGCGTCCTGCACCCCGACGACGCTGTGGCCGCGGTCGACGCCGGTGCCGCGGGGGTCGTCGTGTCGAACCACGGTGGCCGTCAGCTGGCCGGCTCGATCACGACGGCCGAGGTTCTTCCCGAGGTCGTCGCCGCGGTGGCGGGTCGCGTGCCGGTCCACGTCGACTCCGGCATCCGTGACGCGACCGACGTCGTGCGGGCGCTCGCGCTCGGCGCCGACTCGGTGTGGCTCGGCCGCCCGGTGCTGCGCGCGCTCGAGGCCGGAGGAGCGGATGCGGTCGCGGCGCTCCTCCGCGAGCTGCGCGACGACCTGGCGGGCCTCCTGGCCCTGCTCGGGGTCGACACCCCCGCCGACCTGCACCCGGGCCTGGTGCGTCGGAGGGTCGCCTGATGGCCGGGGGACACGTGCAGGTCCTGGGACGTGGGCTCGCCACGATGGCGCGCGGCGCGGTCGACCACCCCGGACCCGCCGTGGTCGCCACGGTGGCCGGGGTCGTCAACGGTCTGACGATGATCGTCGGTGCCGCCGTGATCGGCTGGGCCACGGACTCGCTCGTCATCCCGGTGCTCGAAGGGGAGTCCGTCGAGCGTGCGCTGTGGTGGCAGATCGCCGGCGCAATCCTGGGTGTCTCGGCGGTGCGGGCGCTCACGATCCTGCTGCGAGGGGTGGCCACGGGCCGCGTGCAGCACGCGGCCCAGGCCGCCGACCGCCGCACCCTGACGAACCGGGTGCTGGGGCTCGACCTCGACTGGTACTCCCGCACGCCGCCGGGGCGGGTGCTCGATGCCGTGGTCGGCGACGTGGAGGCGCGCTGGCTCCCCATGATCATGACCTTCTTCGCCCTCGGCATGGCCGTGATGCTCGGTGTGGCCGGCGTGGTGCTGACGAGCGTCGACCCCGGCCTCGGCCTGGTCGTGCTGGCGCTCGTCGCCGCCGTGACCCTCGCGAACGTGGGGCAGCAGATCACCCTGCTGCCGCGCGCCCGGGCCGCGCAGGAGGCGCGGGCCGAGCTCGTCAGCATCGCGCACGAGAGCGTCGACGGCGCCGAGGTCGTGCGCACCCACGGCCTGGCTGCCCGAGAGGTCGGACGCTTCGGGGACGCGGCCGACGACCTGCGTGACAAGAACCGACGAGTCGGCGCCGTGGCCGCGGTGTTCGACCCGCTGCTCGACCTGCTGCCGGGTCTCGCCCTTCTCGCCGTGGTCTGGGTCGGCGCCCGGGGCGTCGATGCCGGACGCCTCTCCCCGGGCGACGTCGTGGAGGTCGCCTACCTGCTGCTGACGGTCTCGATCCCGCTCAGCGTCATCAGCCGGTTCCTGGCGATGATCCCCACCTCCGTGGCCGGGACCGAGCGGCTCGACCGCCTGGGGGAGGGCGAGCCGCGCCGGCTCGGCACGGGTCTCCACGAGGGGGAGGGCCCCGCCGGGTGGCAGCTCCGGGGTGCCTCGCTCGACCGCGGTGGGCGCACCGTGCTGCACGACGTCGACCTCGACGTGCGCGCGGGCGAGGTGCTGGCGGTCGTCGGCGCGACCGGCTCGGGCAAGACCGCCCTGGTGGACCTGCTGACCGGGGCGCGGCCCCCGTCGGCCGGCTCGGCGCGGATCGACGGCCACCCCGTCACCGAGCTCGATCCGCGGACCCGCGTCCGGACGGTCGCGACCACCGCGCAGCGTGCTCACCTCGTCGCGGGCACGGTCCGCGAGAACCTCCGGCTCGGGGCGGCCGAGGGCACGACCGACGACGACCTGTGGGCCGCGCTGGCGCTCGTCGACGTCGACGAGCTCGTCCGGTCGTGGCCGGAGGGCCTCGACACGCCGGTCGGCCGACGCGGGAGCCGCCTCTCCGGCGGGCAGCGCCAGCGGCTCTGCCTCGCGCGCGCCCTGCTCTCGCGCCCCCGGGCCCTGGTGCTCGACGACGCCACGTCGGCGCTCGACGCCGTGGTCGAGGCCGCGGTCCTGGACCAGGTGGCCGCGGCCGCGGCCGACGGGGTCACGCTCGTGCTGGTCGGCAACCGGCTCGGCTCCATCCGTCGTGCCGACCGCGTCGCGCTGCTGCGGGCGGGTCGACTCGTCGACGTCGACACCCACGAGGCGCTCCGGGAGCGCCACCCCGACTACGTCGCGATCGTCGACGCCTATGCCGCGGTGACGCCGTGACGCGCCGCGCCTTCCCGGTCCGCCTCGTCGCGGTGGTCACGGTGCTCGGCCTCGTCGCCGGTGGAGGTCGACTGATCGCGCCGCTCGCCGTGCGCGCCGTGATCGACGACGACCTGGACCTGTCGACCGTCGACCGCGTCCTGCCGCTGGCGGTGGTGGGCGTTCTCGTCGCCGGTCTGGCGTCATGGGCGCTCCACCGCGTCGTCGTGACGACGATCGAGCGCGCGCTCGCCTCCGTCCGCCGGGCGGGGATCGAGCAGGTCCACGCGCTGGCGCCGGCCACCCGTGAGGACCTCGGCCACGCCGGGCTCGTGAGCCGGCTCGGCCCCGACCTCGACGCCGTCACGACCTTCGTCGCCTCCGGAGGCGTGCAGCTGTGGGGCCACCTGTGCCAGATGGTCGTCGCGGCCGTGATCATGCTCGTCTTCTGTGCTCCGCTGACGCTCGGCGTCGTCGCGATCGCGGCCCTCATGGTGGTCGCCCTCGTGCGCCTGCAGGCCGTGGTCGCGCGGCGCTTCGACGAGGTGCGGCGGGCGTTCTCCGGCGTGGCCGACGAGGTCGGCGAGATGACCGCAGGCATCGGACTGGTGCACGCCACGGCGAGCGAGGACCGCGTCGTCGCCCGTCTGGCCGCCGCGAGCGAGGCGACCCACGCCGCGCAGCGCCGCACGCTGTGGCCGATGCACGCCGGGATGGCCCTCGGGGAGGTGGCGATCTCGACCATGACGGTGCTGGTCGTCGTGGGCGGCACGTGGTGGGCGGCGGGTCCGCTCGACCTCAGCACGGGTGACGTCGTGGCGCTGGTGTTCCTCGTGACGTTCTTCGTGCGCCCGCTGCAGGGTGCCGTCCAGTCGTTCAGCGAGGCGCAGGGCGCCCTGGCCGGGTGGCGGCGCGCGACCGAGCTGCTCGACGTCCCTCTCCCGGCCGCCGACCGCACCGTGGCCCTCCCCGACGGCCCGCTGTCGGTGCGCCTCGAGCAGGTCGACCTCGCGTACGGCGACGCGGCGCCGGTCGTGCACGGGCTCTCACTCGAGATCGCGGCGGGCGAGCACGTGGCTCTCGTGGGTCGGACAGGCTCCGGCAAGAGCACCGTGGCGCGCGCCCTGACCCGACAGCTCGACCCCGTGGCCGGCCGGCTGCTCCTCGGGGGTGTCGACGTCGCACAGGTCGCCCCCGAGGGCTTCACCGCCCGGGTCTGCGTCGTGGGCCAGGACCCGTTCCTGTTCGACACGACCGTCCTCGCCAACGTGCTGCTGGGGCGTCCTGGCGCGGACGAGGCCGACGTGCGGCTGGTGCTCGAGCGGCTGTCGCTGCTCGACTGGGCCGAGTCCCTGCCCGACGGCCTGCAGACGCGCGTGGGCTCTCGCGGCGAGTCGCTCGCGGTGGGGGAGCGCCAGCTCGTGGCCCTCGCCCGCACCGCGCTCGTCGACCCCGACCTCCTCGTGCTCGACGAGGCGACGAGCGGTGTGGACCCCGCGACCGAGGCCCGGCTCCAGTCGGCGCTCGCGGTCGTGACCCGGGGCCGCACCACCGTCACGATCGCCCACCGGTTGGCTGCCGCCCGCGCGGCCGACCGCGTCCTCGTGCTGGCCGACGGCCGGCTCGTGGAGGACGGCCCGCACCCCGTGCTGGCCGCTGCGGACGGTCCGTACTCCCGCTTGTTCACCGTGTGGTCGGACGACCACCTGCTCGAGAGGAATCCCATCCCATGACCACGACCCTCACCACCGATGCGTGGCTCGACGACTGGGCCCACTGGCACGCCGACCGCGAGGCGGCCGCCGCGGCCCCGCACGGCCTCGCGTCGACCACCGGCACCCACTGGCTCGACGCCGAGCCGACCGAGCTGCCGACCGTGTCCGGTGCCTGGAGCGCCGCGGACGGCCGGGTGGTCGGCACCGACGTGGGCACCGGCGCGGCCGACGTGCGGCTCGCCCCGGGCGAGAGCCTGGAGCTCGACGACCTCCGGCTGCTCGCGATCTCGCGTGACGGCGTCCTCGCCCTGCGGGTGCTCGACCCCGCCGCGCCGACTCGTGCGGCGTTCGACGGCATCGACGCCTTCGACCCGGACCGCGCCTGGTCGCTCGTCGGCCGCTTCACGCCCGCTGCCGAGCAGGCCACGGTGACGATCGACAACGTCGACGGTCGTCGCGGCCCGCAGGCCCTGGCCGGCACGGTGCACGTCACGATCGACGGCCACGAGGCCGCGCTCTCGGCGTTCCCGGCCGCGAACGGCGGACTGCAGATCACCTTCGCGGACGCCACGAGCGGCACCACGACGAACCGCTTTCGGTTCCTGACCCTCCCCGCGCCGTCGGCGGACGGCACCGTCGCGGTCGACCTCAACCGCGCCTACCTGCCGCCGTGCGCGTTCACCGACCACTACCTGTGCCCCGTGCCGCCGCCCGAGAACCGTCTGCCGGTCGCGGTGCCGGTCGGTGAGACTCTGGTGCGCACGACGCCTGGAAGGGACTGACCTGATGACGATCCTCATCACGCCCGCAGAGCTCGCGGCCGCGCTGGAGTCCAGCCGCCCGCCCCACGTCCTCGACGTCCGCTGGGCCCTCGGCGGCCCTCCCGGCCACGGCGAGTACCTGGCCGGGCACGTGCCGGGATCGGTGTTCGTCGACCTCGACACCGAGCTCGCCACGATCGACGACCCCCGCGACGGGCGCCACCCGATCCCGGCTGACGGCGTGCTCGAGCGCGCTGCGCGCCGGTGGGGCCTGCACGAGGGCGACACCGTCGTGGTGCACGACGCCGGGGGCAACCTCTCGGCCGCCCGAGCCTGGTGGCTGCTGACCGACGCGGGCGTCGCCGACGTGCGCGTGCTCGACGGTGGCCTCGCCGCCTGGACCGCAGCGGGCCTGCCGCTCGCCACGGACGACGTCGTGCCCGAGCCCGGCACCATCAGCCTGCGGCCCGGCCAGCTGCCCGCGACCGACATCGACGGCGCTGCGGCGTGGCCCGAGCACGGGACGCTGCTGGACGTCCGCGCGCCGGAGCGGTTCCGCGGCGAGACCGAGCCGGTGGACCCGCGTGCGGGTCACGTGCCGGGCGCCGTGAACGTCCCGACCGGAGGCAACGTCGGCGAGGACGGCACCTTCCTGGCACCCGACGCGCTGCGCGAGCGCTTCGCGGCTGCAGGTGTCGAGCCCGGCAGCGAGGTCGCGGTCTACTGCGGCTCGGGCGTCACGGCGAGCCACACCGTGCTGGCCCTGCGCCTCGCGGGCATCGACGCCACGTTGTACCCGGGCTCGTGGAGCCAGTGGTCGCAGCACCCCGACCGCCCCGTCGCGACGGGGTCGTGACGCGTCCGCGATGCGGGATCGGGGTGGGGACGTCCCGGCCCGAACCTAGGATTCGGCGATGAGCCGTGACCTCGACCTCGTCCAGCTGCGCACGTTCGTCGCCGTCGTGGACTGCGGCGGGTTCGGCCGTGCGGCGGCCTCGCTCCACCTCAGCCAGCCGACCGTGAGCCAGCACGTGCGGGGCCTCGAGCGCTCGGTGCACACGACGCTGTTCACGCGCGACGGACGCAGCTCCCGGCTGACCCCGGCCGGGGAGCGCCTGCTCGGCGAGGCGCGCCGCATCCTCGCCGTGCACGACGAGGCCCTCGGACGCCTCGACCTGGTGCTGGAGCCGACGATCGTGATCGGCTCCACCGAGACCGCCGCCGAGCAGGTCCTGCCGGAGCTGCTCGGCGCCCTGCGCGCCGCCTTCCCGGGTCGCCAGACCCAGTTCCACATCGACCGCTCGACCCAGATGATCGAGGGCGTCGCCAAGGGCACGCTCGACCTGGCCGTGGTGCTCGGCCTCGGCTCCGACACCCCGGGCACGAAGGTCGGCTCGCTGCCTCTCGGGTGGTACTCGTCGCGGTCCTGGACGCCGCCGCTCCTGGGCGAGGCGTGGCCCCTCGTGGCGTACGTCGAGCCCTGCGGCATGCGGCAGCGGGCGCTGACCGTGCTGGGCGCCCACGACCACCGCGTCGAGGTCGTGGCGGAGTCGACGTCGCTCGAGGGCGTGATCGCCGCGGCCCGCGCCGGACTCGGCCTCGCGGTGCTGCCGGACGCCGGCACGGTGCCCGACGGGCTGGTGCGCCGCACGGAGCTCCCGGCGCTGGGCGACATCACGATGCGGCTGATCTCGCGTCGGGGCATCGACGTCGAGATCGAGCACACGGCGCTGACGACGCTCGAGTCGTTCTTCGCGGGCCGCGCGCAGCAGACCGACGAGGTCGCGCATGAGTCGTGACGCGTTCCTGCTCGAGCTCGCCCAGCGCGCGCCCGTCCTGACCGACGCGACCGCGCGCGAGGCCGCGGCGACGGACCGCTCCGGCCTCCTGCCCCCGACCTCCCCGTTCGCGGTCGTGGCCGCCACGGCGGTCGACCACGTCGTGGCGACCCTCCACCTCGCCCACGAGCACCGCGTCGCGGTGGTCACCCGCGGAGCCGGCACGGGCCTGGCCGGGGGTGCCGTGGCCGACGACGGCGCGATCGTGCTCGACGTGTCGCGGCTGCAGCACCTGGAGATCGACGTCGCCAACCACCGCGCGGTGTCGGGACCCGGCGTGCTGACGGCGCACCTCGACGCGGAGGCCCGGAAGCACGGGCTCTTCTACGCCCCCGACCCGGCGAGCGCGGCGATCTCCACGATCGGCGGCAACGTCGCCACCAACGCGGGTGGCTTCCGCTGCGTCTCCTACGGGGTCACGCGCGACGCGGTCCTCGGGCTGACGACCGTGCTGCCCGGCGGTGCGGTCGTGCAGACCGGCGCCGGCACCGTGAAGGACGTCGTGGGCTACGACCTGACGAGCCTGCTGGTCGGCTCCGAGGGCACGCTCGGCGTGGTCGTCGAGGCGACGCTGCGCCTGCTGCCCACCCCCACCGCCGTCGCGACCGCCTCGGCGCTGCTGGACGACGCGGCCGCTGCCGTCGCCGCGGTCGCCGAGCTGGGTGCCACCGGCATCCGACCGGCGGTCTGCGAGCTGGTCGACGGGCCCACGCTCGCCGCGATCGACGACCTCCGGGGGAGCGACTGGTCCGCGAGGGGCGGTGCCCTGCTGCTGGTGCAGACCCACGGCTCGGGTGCCGCGGCCGACATCGACGTCGTCACCGAGGTGCTCCGGCGCCACGCGGTCTCGGTGGCCACCACGACGGACGAGCGCGAGGCCGAGCAGCTGTTCGCGGCCCGTCGTGACGCGCTGCCGGCGCTGGAGAAGCGCGGGCGCGTGCTGATCGAGGACATCGCGGTGCCGCGGGACCGCGTCGCGGAAGCCGTCGACCGCATCGGCGCGATCGCGGCGGAGCACACCGTGCCGATCTTCGTGCTGGCGCACGCCGGCGACGGCAACCTGCACCCCATCGTGCTCACCGACGCCGGACCGCGTGACCCGCTGCCGCCTGCGGTCGTCACCGCCGCCGACGCCGTGTTCGGCCTGGCTCTGGAGCTGGGGGGATCGGTCAGCGGCGAGCACGGCGTGGGGCTGCTCAAGGGCGAGTGGGCCCGGCGTCAGCTGGGACCCGAGGCCACGGCGCTGGCCGAGCGGATCCGCTCCGTCTTCGACCCGCACGGCATCCTCAACCCCGGGAAGCTCCTGTGACGGTGCCGCCGCGGACGATCCATCGGTCCCCGCGATGAGTGCCCATGGCCGTTCGTCATTGGACCGCGGGTCCAGGCCGTTCATAGGGTCGGAGGACGCCCGCCCGTCGGTGGGTCGGACCCGCCAGAGAGGCACGTCGTCATGACCGTGGAGTTCGTCAACGCCATCAGCACCAAGCCGCCGTCGTCGGAGGGGTCCGCGTTCGACCACTTCTTCCGCGCGGCGATCGACCCGGCGTGGCTGCGTCGGTTCGCCCGGACGATCGACGAGTTCGGCTTCGACTACACGCTGGTGCCCTACGGCTCGGCCGGCCCCGACCAGTACGCGATCTCGGCGACGATCCTGGCGGCCACCGAGCGGCTCAAGACGATGGTCGCGGTGCGCCCCAACACGTCCTTCCCGACCGTGGCGGCGCAGGCGCTCTCCACCCTCGACCAGCTCGGCCAGGGGCGCACGGCCGTGCACGTCATCTCCGGCAGCAGCGACGCCGAGCAGCAGCGCCAGGGCGACTACCTCTCGAAGGAGCAGCGGTACGAGCGCTCGACGGAGTTCATCCAGGTGCTGCGGGAGGTGTGGACGAGGAAGGAGGCCTTCTCGCACCACGGTCCCTACTACGACTTCGACGACTTCGGTCCCGCCCTGGAGACGCACGACGGTGGTGCGCTGCCGGTCTCGCTCGGCGGGTCGTCCGACCACGCCTACGTCGCCGGCGGGCAGGAAGCCGACATCTTCGCGCTCTGGGGCGAGCCCCTGCGCGAGACCAAGGAGCAGATCGACCGCGTGCGCGACGAGGCGCGACGGGCCGGACGCACCGATCGGATCCGGTTCTGGGTCACCTTCCGACCCGTCGTCGCCGAGACCGACGACCTCGCCCAGCAGAAGGCCGCGCGGCTGCTGGACGACGCGGCCCGCCTCTACGGCAACGGCGGCCAGGCGCTCTCGACCAACGTCGGATCGGTGCGGCTGCGCGAGATCGCCGAGCGTGCCGAGCTCCACGAGGACGGCACGATCTGGACCCCGAAGGCGATCGCCGGCGGGGGAGGCGCCTCGTCGTTCGTCGTGGGGTCGCCGGACACGATCGCGAAGACCCTCGTGAAGTACGTCGAGCTGGGTGCGGACATCATCTCGCTGCCCACGCTCGGCCACCTCGACGACTCGATCGACGCCGGCCGTCACGTCATCCCCGCCGTGCGCCAGCTGGTCGCCGAGCGCGGGATCGACCTGGACCGGGCCCACGAGGCGGTCGCACCCGTCAGCTAGGTCCGCGGGCCACGGGCTCGGCCCGTGCCGCGCTCAGACCTCGGGGTCGATCAGCCCGTCGCGGATCGCCTCGCGGCGGAGGTCGATCTTGGTGCGCGCCTCGCGCCCGGCCTCGGCGTACTTCGCCTTCACGCGGGCGAGGTACTTCTTGGCGGTGTCGGGCCGCACGTTGAGGGTGGCGGCGACGGCGTCGAGGCCGACCCCCGAGGCGTAGAGCACGAGAGCACGCTGCTCCTGGTCGCTCAGGGCAGGGCGGGACCCGTCGCCGGCGATGACGCTGGCGAGCTCCGGGGTGACCCAGGTGCCGCGCTGCAGAACGGCCCAGGTCGCCTCGATGATGTCGGCCTCGCTGTCGCGCTTGCCCACGATGCTGCCGACCCCGGCCTGCAGGACACGGCGGACCAGAGCGGGGGAGGCCATGGCCGAGAGGACGAGGACGCGAACCCCCGAGTCGATGAGGTCCCGGAGCGCGTCGGGGTCGACGTTCGGGCCCCGCTCGACGACGAGGTCGAGCACGACGAGGTGGGGGCGCGTGGCAGGACTCTGGGTGCGGATCCACTGCAGGAGGAGCGGGAAGGTCTCGCCGGACCAGACGATGCGCAGACCCTCCTGGGCGTGGAGCAGCTGCTCGGTGCGCCGTCGCTGGAGCAGGTGGTCCTCGACGATCGCGATGCGCCAGTAGTCCGCAGTGGAGTCTCGGCCGGCTGGAGTGGTCACGCGTTGCTCCTCGATTCGTGGCGGCGGACGATGACGAGGTCGGTGTCACCGAAGGGCGAGACCTCAGCGGTCCACCGCTCGGGGAGCGTCGTCGAGTCGGCGAGCTCGGCCAGCCACCGGTCGGGGCCGAGAACCGTCAGCTGTGGTGCCGAGCCGTCGACGAACAGACCGACGGTCACCCGTTCGCCCGGTGTGGCCTGGCCGACGGCCTCGACCACCAGGGATCCGAGGGCCTCGGCCTCGTCGCGGTCGTCGACGTCGAGGTCGCCGGTCCGCACCACGAGCTCGACCCCCTGGGTGCGGGCGTCGGCCAGGGCCTGGGCGAACCAGGGCCCCATGTGCACCGCACGGGGGCTGAGGAGGGTGAGCTGGCGCAGGTGGGCCTCCTCGGTCGCGCACGCCGCGCGCACGGCCGGGTCGGCCGCGTCGGCGCTGCCGTCGGCGAGATCGCGCAGCAGGCGGAGCGATGCCTGGAGACCGGCGGTGGTCCACCTCACCCGCGCGTCGGCGACCGCGGCGACCAGGGAGGACTCGAGGCGGGAGTCGTCGGCCGAACGCTGCTCGTCGACGGCCCGCGCGGCGATGTCGTCGATGGTGCGCAGGAAGACGGTCCAGGCGGCCACGATCGCCAGCGCCGGGACGCCCGCCACGGCCACCACGGCGGCGATCTCCGGCTCGGTGTCGAGCCGCTCCCCGGCGAGGACAGCGACGGTGACCAGGTGCGCGAGCACGCCTGCGAGGCGCTCGGCCCGGGTCCGCGCGTGGACGAGGAGGATCACCGGGAGCGCGGTCACCGCGATCGCCTGCCACCGGATGATGTCGACCCGCCCGTAGTCGACCGACGCGAAGGACAGGACGAACACGACCGGGATCGCGGCGACGATCACGGCCGAGACCACGACCGGCAGGTGCGCGCGGTGCCGGGTCGTCAGCCAGGCCGTCACGGTGAGGGCGATCAGCAGACCCAGCATCGCGAAGGCGGGCTCGGGCGGCGTGTTCAGCGGGGCGATGGTGAAACCGACGCCGATGACCGTGGCGGCCCAGGCCCAGCTGCCCCGGTCGCGCAAGCTCGAGAGCACGGTGGCGAAGTCGTGCCCCGGGACGAGGACTGGTCGGGTCTCCGTGCTCGCGGCCGCCGGAGCACGGAGCGTGATCTGCGTGCCCCGTCCGGGGTCGGTACGGATCGAGGCCTTGATGCCCGCGTCCGCGGACCGACGGAGGACGGACTCGGCGAGGCCGCGTCCGGCGGGGGTGACGCCGTCGAACCCGGCACCGTCGTCGCTCACGGTCACGACCAGGTCCGAGGCCTCGACGCGGACGTCGATGGTGGCCCGATGGGTCCCGGAGTGCTTGGCGACGTTCAGCAGGGCCTCGCGCACGGAGCCGGTCAGCGAACGCCTCACGGCGGTCGTCAGCTCGGCCTCGAGCATCGACGTCTCGGCCGCCGAAGCACCGGTCCAGTCGAGGGTGACGGCCTGCGACGCACCGACCGCACGGATCCCGAGGTCCTCGCGGGAGGCGCGGCCCTCGAGCAGCCCCTCGATCACGGGCACGTCACGGCGGCAGCGGTCACGCACGAGCTGCGGGTCGTCGACGGCCGCGCCTCCGGCCGCGATGGCGGCGAACGTGTTGATCACCGTGTCGTGCAGGGTCCGGGCGTCCTCGGCGGCCTCGGTCGTCGCGGTCTGCGCCACGACCAGTCGCTCCTGCTCGACGGCGGAGGTCAGGGAGGCGTCGTCGGCGGCATCGGCGAACCGGCGCAGGAACGGCACGGCGAGCTTTGCGCCGATCACGATCGACAGGGTCGTCACGATGCTGGACGAGGCCAGCGCCTGCCAGTCGTCGTGGACGGTGAGCAGGAAGACGGGGGTGATGGCGGCCATCAGCGTCGGGCCGATGACCGTCGTGCGGTGTCGGGACGCGAGCGGGACTGCGGCGGCGAGGAGGTTGTGCTGCCAGGCCCCCGCGAAGCACAGGGCGCCGGTCACGCTGTCGGCACCGAACCAGGCGACCAGCACGCCGGCGTAGGTGACCACGGCCAGGACACCGGGGTGCAGGTGCCCCCTCAGGACGAGCAGTCCGCAGGCGGCGACCACGAGGCTCGAACCGATCAGGAGCGGAGCCGGGAGACGGAGGTCGGAGCCGAGGACCGACCAGATCATGACGGCCTGCCAGAGGACGGCGCCCAGCACGAGGGTGCGCTCCAGCGACCGGTCGAGGCTCGACCCGGCCCAGCCCTTCGCAGGCGGTGCGCCGAGCAGGATGTCGCGAGCGCGCCTGCGGGCGAAGCTCGTCACGCGGGCAGGATCCAGACGACTCACGCGCCGGAAGGTATCACCGTTCGCGGGGTGCTCGACGCCGTTCGGCGGATGCCGTGAGCGGGCCGGAACGCGCCGGAGGGTGCCACCGATGCGGTGGCACCCTCCGGGTCGTCCGGGTGTCAGCCCGGTCGTGTCACGTCCTCACGCGGCGTGACGGCGACGAGCCTGCACGGCCACTCCGCCGAGCAGCACCACGCCGAGCGCGCCGGCGCCGACGAGCGGCCACACGGACTGCTCGTCGAGACCCGTGAGCGGGGCGCCCGGGCCGGCCGGGGCCGCCGGGGCGGCGTACGAGACGGCCGAGCTGCCCGGCAGGTTGAGACCGACGGCCGAGACGTTGGCCGCCGAGTTCGTGTAGGTGCCGGTCGCCGTGGCCTTCACGGGAACGGTGAGCTCGCAGGCGACCTCGCCGGCGTCCAGGAGGCCGTCGTTCAGCACGACGGACGCCGCGCCCACCGGGGCGGTGACGGTCGCGTCGCAGGTGCTGACGACGTCGCCGGCGACGGTGAGGCCGGCCGGCAGGTTGTCGGTGAAGCTCCAGCCGTCCTTGACGCTGAGCTCGGACGTGTTGGTCACCGTGAGCACGAGGTTCGTGACCGTGCCGGGGGCCAGGGTCTTGCCCTCGTCGGTGAACTTCTTGTCGAGCTGCGGGGTGACGTCCAGCAGGGTGATGTCGTCGTAGGCGTGGTCGTTGCCGCCGCCGCTGCCCTGCTCGTTGCGCAGGACGATGCCGACGGCATCGCCCGTGAAGAGCGCCGCGTTGCCGCCGAGCAGGGTCGTCGCGTAGGCGTCGTCCGAGCCCGCAGGGGCCGTGGTGCACGGGTTCAGCGCGGTGTTGTTCACGCGCGTCTCGGTGGTGCCGTCGACCAGGTAGAAGACGAGAGCCGGAGCAAGAGCACGCGCACAGTTGACCGCGGCGACGTTGGCCGAGACGGTCAGGAACCGGCCGCCGGCATCGAGGTTGAGCGGGGCCTCGGTGGTGAACTCGATGGCGTTCGCGCCGGGGTTGGCGTCCGTGTAGGCGGTGACCGCGAAGTTCGCGGCCCCCTGCGACTTGCCGGCCGTGTTCCCGAGGACCGTGGCGAGCTCGCGCATGTTCTCGCTGCCGACGCCCGGCGCGACACCGAGGTAGCCGACGGCGGTGAACGCTGAGTCCGGCGTCGTGCCGTCGATGATCAGGCCGTTGCCGGCGACCGGGTTGAGCCAGGGCGCGTCGGCCGAGTACGTCGTGGGGAACGTCGGCACGTAGTCCTCGAGCTGGGTCAGCGATCCCGGCTGGACGCCGGTGTCGAAGCCCTCGCTCAGGAGGACGGTCGGGTCGGCCGGCACTCCGGGGTTGCCGGCGGCGGCGGTGGCGCCCGAGCCGGTCAGCAGGGTGGCCCCCAGCACGAGCACGGAGGCTCCGAGGGCGGTGGCGCGGGCGGAACGGTTCTTCACGGGGGCTCCCAAGAGGGTGAGGATGAGGCGAAAGGCCCTGGCTTTGCGGGACCTGTGGCCCCAGTCGCCACAAGATTCGGGGGTGATGCGGCGTTCTCGCGCCCGAACTCCACGGAAAGCGGCTTCCGCGCAGCGAATTGACCCCCTTTCGGAGGTCGTCAGCGTGACCCGTCGACCAGTGCCGCGTGCAGCGAGTGGAGGGCTCGGTCGTACGTGCGCAGAGCCTCGCGTCGGTCCTCGTCCGACGCGGCGCGGCGGTACCGGGCGAACGCCTCCGCGCAGTCGTGGTGTGCGTCCTCGACCTCGGGCACGGCCATGGTCACCTCGCTCTCGGTCGTGGTTCTTGCGCGACAGGCTGCACCAGGCGTGCGGCGGCGTCCCTCATCGGGAGGGATCTGCCACGGTCCGCTCCGCAATTGACCTCCGTTCGGGGGTCAATCGGGGCGGGGCGGGCTGCGCGGCCCCCGAGGGCCATCCGCAGGGGCGTGGGTTGCTCCTACGATGCTGCGACATCCGGAGAGCATCAGGAGGGGTCGTGGCTGCACGTCGGGCTGCCCGTCGCCGTGCGCGGCGTCGTCCGCGTCGCCTGACCGTGGTGGTCTGCCTGGTGCTCGGGGCTGGTCTGGTCGCGGTGGCCGTGGTCGGTCTGGTGCAGCGGTTCGACGCCACCCACGGCGATCCGGCAGTGATCGACGACGGCGTGGTGACACAGACCGGTGACCCCGACGAGACGCCGCCGGATCCTGCGTGTCTCAGCGACTACGCCGACGACGACCCGAAGCGGTTCTCGGTCGCCTCGATCGACGTCACCGGGTGCATGCAGAAGGTCGGGGTCGACCGGGAGGACCGGATCGCGGCACCGAGCAACCTGCACGTCGCGGGATGGTTCGTCGACGCCGCACGTCCCGGGACCGAGGGGCTGAGCATCGTGGTGGGCCACCAGACCGGCAAGTACGTCGGCGGGATCTTCGACCACCTGGTCGACGTCGAGGCGGGTGACGAGATCACGATCGAGCTCGGTGACGGGAGCGTCGAGAGCTACACGATCACGAGCGCCGAGACGCACCCCGTGGAGGACACGATGGCGTCGCTGTACGCCGACGCCGAGGCCCAGGGTGCGTCGCTCGCGCTCATCACCTGCTCGGGACCGTACGACTCGAAGATCGATCAGCGGCGCGACCGGCTCGTCGTGCTCGCAGCGTCGGCGCCCTGAGGAATTGACCCCCGAAAGGGGTCAGGTTCGCGGCGTCACGGGTCGACGAGGTGGACCGTGCCGATACCGTCAGGGGGTGACTCCCGCGAAGACCCCCGGCCCGTGACCCCTCCCGCTGCAGCGACGTCGAACCAGCCGGCCGCCGTCCTCGCGCAGGCCGCCCGCCGGCGCACGTTCGCGGTCATCTCCCACCCGGACGCCGGCAAGTCGACGCTCACCGAGGCGCTCGCCCTCCACGCCCACGCGATCACCGCGGCCGGCGCCACGCACGGCAAGGCGGGTCGCAAGGCCACCGTCTCGGACTGGATGGAGATGGAGCAGGCGCGCGGCATCTCGATCTCGTCGACCGCGCTGCAGTTCGAGTACGAGGACACCGTGTTCAACCTCGTCGACACCCCGGGGCACGCCGACTTCTCCGAGGACACCTACCGCGTGCTCTCGGCGGTGGACTTCGCCGTGATGCTCCTGGACGGCGGCAAGGGCCTGGAGCCGCAGACCCTGAAGCTGTTCGACGTGTGTCGCCGCAGCGGCATCCCGGTCATCACCCTCGTCAACAAGTGGGACCGGCCGGGCCTGGACGCGCTCGAGCTGATGGACCAGATCCAGACCGAGATCGACCTGCACCCGACGCCCCTGACGTGGCCGGTCGGGATCGCCGGCGACTTCCGCGGCGTGATCGACCGTCGCGACGACACCTGCATCGAGTACCTCCGTACCGCCGGCGGCGCCACGATCGCCCCGCAGGCGATCCACACCCCCGACGAGGCGTCCGAGCTGTTCGGGGAGGTCTGGAGCGCCGCCCGCGAGGAGGTCGACCTGCTCGACGCCTCCGACAGCACCTACGACCCCGAGACGTTCCTCGCCGGGACGTCGACCCCGGTGCTCTTCGCCGCCGCCGCCCTCAACTTCGGCATCGGCCAGCTCCTGGAGACCATGCTCACGGTGGCGCCCGCGCCGGCCCCGCGCCCGGGTGCCGACGGGCAGCTGCGACCGGTCGACGCCGACTTCAGCGCGTTCGTGTTCAAGATCCAGGCCGGCATGAACACCGCCCACCGCGACCACGTGGCCTTCGCCCGCATCTGCTCGGGCGTCTTCCGTCGGGGCGACGTGCTGACCCACGCGCAGAGCGGGCGACCGTTCGCGACCAAGTACGCCCAGAGCCTGTTCGGCCGTGAGCGCGAGACCGCCGAGATCGCGTTTCCCGGTGACGTGATCGGCCTGGTCAACGCCTCCCAGCTCGCCATCGGCGACACGCTCTTCGCCGACTCGCCGGTGCAGTTCCCGCCGATCCCGAGCTTCGCGCCGGAGCACTTCGCCGTCATCAGGGCGCGCGACACGGGCCGGTACAAGCAGTTCCGCCGCGGCATCGAGCAGCTCGACCGCGAGGGCGTCGTGCAGGTGCTGCGCTCGAACCTGCGCGGCGACCAGGCGCCCGTGCTCGCCGCGGTCGGTCCGATGCAGTTCGAGGTCGTGGTCGACCGCCTGAAGCGCGAGTTCTCCACCGAGGTCAGCCTCGACCACCTCGACTACCAGCTGGCCCTGCAGGTCGACCGCGCCGGCGCGGACACCGTCAACTCCTCGGCCGGCGCCGAGGTGCTGGAGCGCACGGACGGCACCCTGCTGGCCGTCTTCACCGATCGCTGGCGCATGCAGCGCATCGCTCGGGCGCATCCCGACCTCACGCTGGAGTCCCTGGCCGCCGGCGTCGTCTGACCGCCGGCCGTCGACGGCTCCCTCAGGTGCCGACCGCCGGGCGCAGGAGGACCGTCGCCTCGGTGCCGACGCCGAGCTCGCTGCGGAGGTCGACCCGGCCACCCTGGCGCTGGAGCAGGCGCCGCGCGCTGGACAGCCCGAGACCCGACCCGCCGTCGCCCTCGACGGCGAACCGGCCGCGACGGCGCGGCTCGAAGATCGCGGCGAGGTCGGCGGGGTCGATGCCACGACCCGTGTCACGGACGAGGACGGTCGGGACCGGGTCACGCGCGACCTCGACCTGCACGGGGCCGTTGCTGTACCGCAGCGCGTTGTCGAGGAGGTTGGCCAGCGCGCGGATGAGGGTCGGCGGGTGCGCCTGGGCGACCACGGAGGTGGGCTCGATGATCTCGACGCGGCGCAGCGCCTCGCCGTGCCCGACGACGTTGACCGCGACGGCGACGCCGTCGCGCAGGTTGTAGTCCTGCAGCGGCAGGACGAGCTGGTCGACGAACGAGTTCTTCACGTGGGTCCGGAGGTCGTCGACCATCGTCAGCAGGTGCTCGACCGACGCCTCGACCTGCGCGATCTGCTGGCCGGTCACGGTGCCGGCCTCCATCCCCTCCAGCGTCCAGCGCAGGCTCGCCAGCGGCGAGACCAGGTCGTGCGCCATCGCCTCGAGGAACGCGCGGTGGTCCTCGGCGGCGGCGTGCTCGGCCGACTCGTCGCGGACGATCTTCATGTAGCCGTCGACCTCGCCGTCGGCGCCGCGGCGGGCCATGATGACGACGTCGGCCCAGAACAGCGACCCGTCGGCCCGCACGCGCCATCCGGAGTTCTCGACGTGGTCCTCGCGCTCGGCGGTGCGCAGCAGCAGCTCCGGCAGCCCCAGCTCACGGTCGACCTCACGGTAGAAGCGCTCGAACGAGGTGCCCAGGACCTCCTCGGCCGTGTAGCCCTTGATGAGCTCCGCGCCGCGGTTCCACTGGCGGACGACGCCGTTGCGGTCCAGGCCGATGATGCCGACCGCGTACACCTCGTGTGGCCACGACGACTGCCACGATCCGTTTCCTGTCGTTGACATGCGAGATCCCTCTGCTCCGCACATCCCCGACGGCGCGCCCGCACCCTGTGCCCTCGTCCCGCTGGTGTGGTTCGAGTCGTGCCGCTGCACGAGCTCGGGGCCGGTCCCACCAGCAGGTCTCCCGGTCCCATGATGCCGTGGTCCGGGGTCAATCGGCACCCTCCGACAGGATCAGGTGCTGCGGGGCGGCAGTGCGGTCAGCGCGGTCGACGCGATGGCGAGGATCTCCTCGGCCGTGCCGCCGTCGCGGGCGCTGCCCGACATGCCGCGCATCACCGCGAGCAGGAACGCGGCGAGCTGCTCGGTCGAGGTGTCCGGCGGGAGGTCGCCGTCGGCCACGCCCTGCTCGAGCCGCTCCTGAACGCGCTGCTGCACGACCGCCCGCTGACCCGCGAGTCGCGGCTCGGTCAGCATGAGGCACCCCGGCGGGGTGCCGGCCGCGGTGTGGGCGCGGGCGGTGCCGTCGAGCATCTCGGCGATCGCCTCGTGGACGTCGGTGCGCGCGACCGCCCGGTCGACCCCCTCGCAGGTGCGCGCGAAGTAGGCCTCGGACGCCTCCTCGAACAGGCGGTCCTTGTCGCCGAACGCTGCGTAGAGGCTGGGCGGGGTGATGCCCATGGCCCGGGTCAGCATCGCGATCGAGGTCTCCTCGTACCCGGTGCGCCAGAACTGCTCGACGGCGGCCGCGAGCGCGGCGTCGCGGTCGAAGCTGCGGGGTCGTCCGGCCATGGGGCCAGCATACCGTAGTGATCGTTATGAAATGTGCTACCGTCGACCTCATTCCATAACGATCACTACAGAAAGAGCGAAGATGAAGATCGAGAACGCCGTGGTGCTGGTCACCGGAGCCAACCGGGGCATCGGCGCCGAGTTCGTCGCGCAGCTGCAGGCGCGGGGTGCGGCGAAGATCTACGCCGCTGCCCGCGATGCGAG
Organism: Aeromicrobium alkaliterrae; assembly: GCF_039529015.1. Classification (NCBI taxonomy): domain Bacteria; kingdom Bacillati; phylum Actinomycetota; class Actinomycetes; order Propionibacteriales; family Nocardioidaceae; genus Aeromicrobium; species Aeromicrobium alkaliterrae. The sequence continues at coordinate 272,484 of NZ_BAAAME010000005.1, read as the reverse complement.
CACCATCACGGCCGCCGGGGTCGAGGCGCTGGAGCTCGACGTCACCGACCCCGAGCAGGTCCGTGCCGCTGCCGCGGCGGCGGGCGACGTCCAGCTCCTGGTCAACAACGCCGGCATCTCCACCGGCACGTCGCTCGTCAGCGGCGACCTGGCCGCCATTCGGCGCGAGATGGAGACGAACTTCTTCGGCCCGCTGCAGACGACCCGTGCCTTCGCCCCCGTGCTGGCCGCCAACGGTGGCGGTGCGGTGGTCAACGTGGTCTCGGCACTGTCGTGGTTCACCGTGCCCGGCGCGGGTGCGTACGCCGCGTCGAAGGCCGCGGCCTGGAGCCTCACCGACAGCACGCGGCTCGAGCTCGCGGCCCAGGGCACCCACGTCGTGGGTGTCCACATGGGTCTGGTCGACACCGACATGGCGCAGGGCGTCGACGCCCCGAAGATCTCCCCGGCGGCCCTCGCGTCTGCCGGCCTGGACGCCGTCGAGTCGGGTCGGGTCGAGGTCGTCGCCGACGAGTGGGCGACCTTCGTCAAGAGCGGCCTGACCCTCGACCCGACGGAGCGCTACGAGCAGATCTTCGCCGCCCTCCGCGCGAGCTGACGCAGGCGTCCTGCCCGCGGTGGGCACGGGCGGGGCTGTGGGGTAGAACTGGTAGTACAAGTTTCAATGATGCAGGTCGCGGCGATCCCGCGGCTGCGACTCCAGAGAGAAGGACCGGCCATGAAGGCTGTCGTCTTCGACCAGTACAAGACCACGCCGAGCCTGAAGGAGGTCGACAAGCCGCGCCCCGGGCCCGGCGAGGTCCTCCTGAAGGTCGCCGGTGCGGGCGCCTGCCACTCCGACATCGCGGTCTTCCGCGAGTTCGACGAGTCGTTCGGCCCGGCGCAGCTCAAGCCGTCGTTCATCCTCGGCCACGAGAGCTCCGGCTGGGCCGAGGAGCTCGGTGACGGGGTCGAGGGCATCACCCTCGGCGACGCGTTCCTCGTCTACGGGCCGATGGGCTGCGGCCACTGCCGCGCCTGCTCGCGCGGCCAGGACACGTACTGCGAGAACGCGGCGACGATGCCGCACCTCGCCACGGGCCTCGGGCGTGACGGCGGCATGGCCGAGTACGTCTCGGTGCCGGTCCGCAACCTCGTGCCGCTCGGCGATGCCGACCCGGTCGCCGCCGCGCCGCTGTCCGACGCGGGCCTGACCCCGTACCACGCGATCAAGACGTCGCTCCCGGCCCTCGCGGGTGGTGGCAAGAGCGCCCTGGTCATCGGTCTGGGCGGCCTCGGGCAGATCGCCGTGCAGATCCTCACCGCGCTCACGGGTGCCACGGTCATCGCGACCGACACCAAGCAGGACGCGATGGAGCGTGCGGCCGCGAACGGCGCCGTCACCGTGCCGGGCGGCCCCGGCCAGGCTGACGCGATCCGCGAGCTGACGGGCGGCAAGGGGGTCGACGCCGTGTTCGACTTCGTCGGCGCCGGACCGACGATCGCCCTGGCGATGGGCGTCGTGGCGCTGCGCGGTCGGGTGACCGTCGTCGGCATCGCGAACGGCACCTTCGAGTGGAACTTCTACGCCGTCCCGTACGAGGTCGAGCTGACCAGCACGTACTGGGGAACCGTCGAGGAGCTGCACGAGGTCGTCGACCTCTACCGCGCGGGCCAGATCACGCCGCAGGTGTCGGTCTACGCCCTCGACGACGCGCTGGAGGCGTATCGCGCGCTCGAGGCCGGCGAGCTCAGCGGCCGCGCCGTCGTGGCGCCGCACGGCGCCACGGTCTAGGCCCTCTCCCGGTCGTCGGCGGGCCTGGCCAGGGCGAGCCAGCCCCACCCGGCGGCGAGCAGCACCATCGCCAGCACGCCCCACGGTCGGTAGACGTGCTCCTGCCAGAACATGACCCCGCCCACCAGCACCAGCACGGCGCCGGGCACCGTCCGCAGCACGCCGGAGGCGCGGGCGACCGCGGCGATCGCGAGGACCGACGCCGCGAGGTAGGCGTAGCTGCCGACGTCGCCGAGGTCCGTGGCCACCCCGAACACGACGCCCAGGTCCTCGGAGCGGGCGTGCTTGAGTGCTCCTGCCGTGATGCCCGCGACGACGTCCAGGCTCGTGTAGAAGCACGCGTAGACGAAGGCCAGCACCCCGACGACGACCCCGGCCGCGCGGCTCGAGCGGCGGGCGAGCAGCCAGGGTCCGAGGGCCAGCAGCGGGAAGACCGGCAGCAGGACCGTGTGCATCATCTGCCAGTGGTGCGCGGCCTCGAAGGTCAGCCTCGGCGGGTGCGTCAGGCCGACGGCGGCCGTGAGGAGCGGCGGGACCGTGACGGCGGCGAGGAGGAGGCGTGCGCGGTGGTCCATCCCCTCACGGTAGGTGCGAGCGGCGGGCGGCGCCGGTGGACGTGGTCCTCAGAGCATGCGGCTGAGCGTGCGACGGCGGATCGCGAGCCCGACGTGCACCGCCAGGGCGACGTAAAGGGTGAGGTGGCCGCCCACGTGCAGCCCGACCATGAGGTCGTCGCTGACGACGTCGAGCGGTGGGAGCCACTCCCGTCGGTCCTCCAGCTCGCGCTCCTCGCCCGAGAGGAACAGCAGGGCGAGGCCACTGAGCGGGATCACGAACAGGGTCGCGTACAGCACGCGCTCGGTCCAGCTCTCGATCGTCCTGGCCACGGGTCCGAGCCGCTCCGACCACGGCGGCAGCGGTGTGGCCAGGCGCCACAGGAGTCGGATCGTCGCCACCGCGAGGATCAGGACGCCGAGCCCCGCGTGCAGGAAGACCAGCTGGTCGTCGCCGGCGCGCACGCGGTCGCCGCCGGAGCCGCCGGAGGAGTCCTGCTCGAAGAGGGCCTCCGAGAACGCCTCCATCCCGTAGCCGAGGACGAGCTGGAGGGTGAGCAGCCCGACCGTCAGCCAGTGGAGCAGGACCGTGACGGACCCATATCCCTGGGGGCCGTTGAGGAGTCGCACCTCGTCATCGAATCACCGCTCGGGCGTCGCGGCGACCGGGCGGTCGCCGTCGCCGCCCTCGTCGGGCTCCCACCGCAGGAGGTCGCCGGGCTGGCAGTCGAGCACCTCGCACAGAGCGGCGAGGGTGCTGAAGCGGACGGCCTTGGCGCGACCGTTCTTCAGGACCGCGAGGTTGGCCGGGGTGATGCCGACCAGGTCGGCGAGCGTGCCGACCGACATCTTGCGGCGGGCCAGCATGACGTCGACGTCCACGACGATCGGCATCAGATGACCTCGTCGAGCTCGGACTGCAGGTGCTTCGCCTGGGAGTCGAGGGCGACGGCCTGCACCAGCAGGGTCCGCATCACGTAGACCACCAGGGCCACGCCCGCGACCACGAGGGCGAAGCCGCAGACCAGCCCGACCAGGCCGGGAGCGACCTCGTCCCCGGGCGTCGCGTGGTTGGCGAAGCGGGCGACCACCGCGATCGCCAGGACCAGGACCGAGGCGGTGCCGAGGGCGCCGATCACGAGGTCGACGTAGCGGAACGCGGCGTGCGAGAAGACCGTGCCGCGTCGCACCATCGTCAGCAGCCGCCAGATGCCGACGGCGACGACCTGCAGCGTCGCCACGCCCGCGACCCCGATCACCGTCAGCGCGACGTCGGTGCCGGTGGGCGCGGCCGTGGTGCCGAGCCACAGTGCCGCGACCAGACCCGCCTGCACGGCGACCGACCCCACCAGCGCGAGGGCGATCACCCCGCGGAGAACCGTGATGACCCAGGCGCTCATGGCCCCTCCTCTTGTCGTTGCTCGATACAATCTATCGAAAAACGATCGAACAGTCGAGGGCCGAACGGTTCAGACGTGCATCCGGGCGCCCTTCACGATCTTGTCCACGGCGTTGCGCGGTGCCCGCACCCCGAGGCCGACCAGGTCGAGCCCGTCGGCCGCGACCGCTGCGACCGCAGCCCGGTTCGCCTCGTCGTGACCGGTCGCGAAGAGGTCGGCGGTGTAGATCGCGGCCACGACCCCGCGCTGCTCGGCCCTGGCCCGGGCCGAGGCGAGGACCTCGGCGCTCGCCGTCAGCACCACGACCGGCTGGCGCAGCATCGGGAGGTACTCGTGGCCGTCGGCGTCGCGGTAGGGCTCCCCGACGAGGTCGGGGGCGCTCGTCGCGACGCCGCTCATGAGGAACGCCGTGACGTTGAGCTCCTGCCACGGCAGGAGGTCGTCGCGCAGCACGATCGCGACCTTGGTGTCGAAGCGGACGGGCGGGATGTTCTCGGGTGTCGTCACCCCTCGATCGTGGCCCGAGCGCGCGCGGAGGTCTTGTACGTTCTGTGCATGGGTGGCTCCCTCCAGGCGTGGGACCCGGGCGTCCCGGGTCTGCGCGAGGTGCTCTACGCGACGGCGACCGACCACGCCTACCCCCGTCACACGCACGACGAGTGGACCGTGCTGGTCGTCGACGAGGGCACCGTGGCCTACGACCTCGACCGCAGCTCGCGCCACACGACGTCGACGACGCTCACGGTGCTGCCGCCCGGCGTCCCGCACGACGGCCAGCCCGCCGACGCCGGCGGCACCTTCAGCAAGCGCGTGCTCTACCTCGCTGACGAGTGGCTCCCGGACCGCGCCGTCGGCGCCGCGGTGGACCGCAGCGAGGTGCTCGACCCGGCGGCCCGAGCCGTTCTCGAGCGCCTGCACGAGGCGGCCCGCGACCACCGCGAGGTGATGGCGGTCGAGGGCGAGCTGCTCGGTCTGCGCGACCGTCTGCTCGACCACCTCGGCCAGACGTCCGGCCCGGTGCGCGACAACCCGCTCGCGCGCCGCCTCAGGACGATGCTCGACGACCGGTTGACCGAGCCCTTCACGGTCGCTGCGGCCGCAGCGGAGCTCGGGGTCAACGCGAGCCACCTGACCCGATCCTTCACGCTGGCCTACGGCATCGCCCCGCACCAGTACGTCGTGGGCCGCCGGGTGCAGCGCGCCCGCCGTCTGCTGCTCGGCGGCAGCAGCGTGGCCGAGGCCGCGGTGGGCGCAGGCTTCCACGACCAGTCGCACCTGACCCGCCACTTCCGCCGGGTCCTCGGCACGACTCCGGCACGCCTCGCGGCGTGAGACGCGGCTGACCGGATGCCCGCGAGGTCCTAGGCTGCGGACGTGGATCTCCAGCTCGCCGGCAAGGTCGTGCTCGTCGTGGGTGGCCACGGACTCGTGGGTCGCGCCGTCGTCGAGCGGTTGCGCGACGAGGGCGCCACGGTGGTGCCGGCGTCACGCACCGCGCCTGACGGACTCGCGCTCGACGCGGCCGACGACGCGTCCGTCGCCGAGGGGTTCGCGGCAGTCATGCGCGAGCACGGACGGCTCGACGGGCTGGTCGTCACCGCAGCGCCGAGTGCCCGCACCCTCGACCCGACGCGCAACAGCGAGCCCGCGCAGGTCGCCGAGGCGTTCGCCGGCAAGACCTTGACGTTCCTGCGTCTCGCCAACGCGGCGCTCGAGCCGATGCTGCAGCAGGGGCACGGCAGCATCGTCGGCATCAGCGGCCAGGGTGCCTTCGCGACCGGCAACATCGCCGGCTCGGTGCGCAACGCCGCGCTGATCGTCGCGGCGAAGCACCTCGCGGACCAGGCGGCCGGCACCGGTGTCACGGTCAACGTCGTCTCGCCGGGTCTCGTGACCGAGACGCCCGGCGCGGAGGTCGCGCACGGCGGCAGCGGCGAGTCGCGGCCCGCCGACACGGCCAGCCTCGTCGCCTTCCTGCTGTCGCCGCTGGCGGGCGCGGTCAGCGGCGAGTCGATCGCGGTCGGGCACCGCAGCCGCGGCTACACCGGCCTCTGACGGCGCGGGTCAGGCGCAGGTCATCGCGCCGACGGCGGGACGGGTTCGCCCGTCGGGTCCTCGGCCCGTGGCGGAGCGGCGAGGTCCGCTCCGCCGAGCGGGTGGCTGACGAGCTGGACGAGGTCCCACCCGCCGCTCGCCGAGCCGTCGATCTCGATCAGCCCGGTGTTGTCGATCGGGGTGCGAGACATCGCGTCGACGTCGACGCCCCGGACGCGCGAGGCGCTCCAGCACCGCATCGCGGCGCCGTGGCTGACGACGACCACGGTGTCGAGTCCCCAGGAGTCCACGGTCGCGAGCGCGTCGTCGTAGCGGCCGAGGAAGGCGTGCCCGTCGGGGCCGCCCGGCACGGCACGGTCCAGGTCGCCCTGGGGCCAGGCGAACACCGCTGCCAGGTAGTCGACGTGCGCCGCGTGGTCGCCGCGCCTCTCGAGGTCCCCGGCGTCGACCTCGCGGATCCCGGCGAGCTTGCGCTCGATCAGCCCACGCGCGTCGAGCAGCGGGCGCGCCGTCGCCGCGGTCCGACGCAGGGGCGACGTCACGACGGCGTCGATCCGGCGGTCCCGCAGCGCGGCGGGGATCGCGGCGGCCTGACGGCGTCCGAGGTCGGTCAGAGTCGGTCCGGGGACGCCGGTGTCGAGAAGTCCGTCGACGTTGGCCGTCGTCTGACCGTGGCGGACGAGGAGCATGCGCACGGCTCCATCGTCCGTCAGCCGGGCAAGCGGGACCGGCCCGGTCTCGCTGCGTGAGCCGAGATCAGGAGATGTCGCGCTCGTGCCCCTCCCAGTACGGGCGGCGCAGCTCGCGCTTGAGCACCTTGCCGGACGGGTTCCGGGGCAGGATCTCGACGACGTCGACCGACGTGGGGCACTTGTACCGGGCGATCCGGCTGCGGGCGTGCTCGATCACGTCGGCCTCCGTCAGCGTCCGTCCGGGGCGAGGGACGACGACGGCGTGCGGCGACTCGCCCCACTTCTCCGACGGCACGCCGATCACGGCGACCTCGAGCACGTCGGGGTGGGACATGATCGCGTTCTCGACTTCGGCGGGGTAGATGTTCTCCCCGCCGGAGGTCACGAGGTCCTTGATGCGGTCGCGCAGGAACAGGTGGCCGTCGGCGTCCAGGTAGCCGGCGTCGCCGGTGCGGAACCAGCCGTCCTCGGCGAACGCCTCGGCCGTGGCCGCCTCGTTGCGCCAGTACCCGACCGTGACGCAGCCGCCGCGGATGAGCACCTCGCCGGTCTCGCCCACGGCGCACCTCGCGCCCGTCTCGGTGTCGCGGACGTCGAGCTCCATGCCGTCGACCGCCTTGCCCGCCGACCGGAGGAGGGCGCTCGTGGCCGAGGTGTGGCTCTCCGGACCCAGCAGGGTCGCGACGCCGACGGTCTCGGTCAGGCCGTACGTCTGGGCGAGCCTGGCCCCGAAGACCTCCTGCGCCTTGACCATGACGGACTCCGAGATGGGCGATCCGCCGTACACGAGCCACTCGACGCACGAGAAGTCGATCGCGGCGACCTCGGGGTTCGAGATGAAGGCCTGGATCACGGTCGGCACCATGATGACGTGGGTCGTCTGGTGCTCGACCATGTGCGAGACCATCGCGTGCGGCGTGACCTCGGTGAACTGCACGATCCGACCGCCCGCGGCGATCGCGATGAGCGACCAACCCCCGGCGGCGATGTGGTAGTACGGCGTCGGCACGAGGCTGACCGAACGGGGTGAGACCTCGAAGCTCGCGCCGAAGTGCTCGACCGCCCAGAGGAACGCGGCGACGGTCGTCAGGACGCCCTTGGGTCGGCCCGTCGTGCCCGAGGAGTACATGACGAACGCGACGTCCTCGCCACGGCTGTCGCGGTGCGGATCGGCCTCGTCCGCAGCGGCGACGAACTCCTCGAACCTCGCCCAGCCGGCCGGCGCCTCGGGGCGGTCCGACTCCTGGCTGAAGACCAGGCGGGGACCGTCGACGACCGCGGAGGCGGCGTCGGTCACGCTGGCCAGGAGCACGTCCTCGACGATCAGGGCGCGCGGCGCGACGTCGCCGACGATGTACTCGACCTCGGCCGGCGCGAGGCGGAAGTTGACCGGCACGATCACCAGGCCGGCCTTCGAGGCGGCGAAGAACAGCTCCCAGTACTCGGTCGCGTTGCGCGCCAGCATCGCTACGCGGTCGCCCGGAGCGAGTCCGGCGGAGACGAGTCCTGCGGCGATGCGGCTCGAGCGCGCGTGGAGCTCACCGTGCGTGCGCCCCCGACCGTCGCCGACGACGACGGGAGCGTCCGGCGTCGCGGTCGCCGTCGTCCGGAGCAGGTCGGCCAGGCTCGATGCCCGACGCACGGTGGTCAGGAAGTCGAGCCGGCTCAGGTCGGGCGCCGGGGTCGTGGTGGTGGATGCAGCCATGGTCTGGACCGTCCGTCTCTCGCTGGTTCAGGCGTACGTCGACCGCAGGGCGGTCTTGAGGAGCTTGCCGCTGGCGTTGAGCGGCAGGGCGTCGACGAAGGCGACGTCGACGGGTGTCTTGAAGCCCGCGAGGCGCTCGCGCGACCACGCGATCAGGCCGGGCGCGTCGAGCGACTCGCCCGCGGGGCCCGCGGCCCGCACGACGACCGCCATGGGGGACTCGCCCCACTTCTCCGACGGGATGCCGATGACCGCGACGTGCGCGACGCCCGGGTGGCCGGTCAGCACGCTCTCGATCTCGGCGGGGTACACGTTCTCGCCGCCGGACACGATCATGTCCTTCAGCCGGTCGTGGAGGTAGAGGTAGCCGTCGGCGTCCATCGAGCCGCCGTCGCCCGTGCGGAGCCAGCCGTCCGGCGTCATCGCCGCGGCGGTCGCGTCGGGGTTCTCCCAGTAGCCCTTCATGACGTGGCCGCCACCGATCAGCACCTCACCGCGCTCCCCGAAGGGCAGGTCCGCGAGGGTGACCGGGTCGACCACGCGGACCGGCACGTTGGGCATCGGACGGCCGACCGAGCGCAGGCGGTGGGCCGTCTCCGGCGTCGGCAGGTGGTCCTCCGGCGACAGCATCGTGACGCCGCCGGTCGACTCGGTGAGCCCGTAGCTCTGCAGGAACTTGCACCCGAAGACCTCGGTCGCCTCGCGGAGCACCGGCTCGGGCATCGGCGACGAGCCGTAGATCATGTAGCGCAGGGCCGACCAGTCGCCCTGGCGGGCCTCGGGCAGGTTCAGCAGGAACTGGATCACGGTCGGCACGGCCACCGCGTGGGTCACGGCGTGCTCCTGCAGGATCTCGAGCAGGTGCTGCGGCGACTCCGGGTTGCGGAGCAGGAGTGCGGCCCCGTTCACGACGGCGATGATCGCCAGGCCGAAGCCGCTGACGTGGAAGAACGGGATCGGCGCGAGGGCCACGGCGGTGGTGTCGAGCTCGAGCAGGTAGTGCATCGCGGCGATGGCCTGACCCAGGTTGGCGCCGGTCAGCTCGATGCCCTTGGGACGGCCGGTCGTGCCGGAGGAGTAGAACATCAGCGCCGTGTCGTGGGGGTCGCGGGCGAACCCGGGGTCCTCGACGTCGGTCTGGCCCAGCCACTCGTCGTACCCCGTGGAGTGCTCGCCGGCCTCGACCGTCACGACCCGCTTCACGCCGGGCTGGGCGGCGGCGACCGCGGCGAGGCGCTCCTGCCCTCGACCGAGCACCACCACGGCCGGGCTGCTGTGGCCCAGGATGTACTCGACCTCGGGCGGCGTCAGGCGGAAGTTCACGGCCGTCGGGATCGCGCCCATCTTGGAGGCGCCGAACAGCACCGCGAGGAACGACGGAGCGTTCTCGCCGACGTAGGAGACGCGGTCGCCGACCTGCACGCCGTCGCGCAGAAGCGCCTGGGCGACCCGGTTGGAGGCCTGGTCGAGTCCGGCGAAGGTCGTGACGCGATCCGGTTCCACGACGGCGGGGAGGTCGGGGGTCGCGGCGGCGCGCCGGCGGACGATGTCCTCGATGCGCTCCACGCGCGTGCCGTCGGGGTGCAGCGCGTACTCGGGGTCGGTGTACTCCGGCGGCGTCGGCACCATGAACGGTGCGGTGTGCGCGCTCGTGCCCATGACGGTCACGCCTTCGTGCTCAGGGAGTCGACGAACAGCAGCTTGCCGAGCCCGCGCTCGTAGCGGACCGGGTCCAGCGCCAGACGGGCCCGTGACTCGAACGCCATGCGGTCGGTGTCGGTGGTCCAGTCGCCGCGCTGCATCGCCCTCAGCCCGGCGACCGCGATCGTGCGCGGGTCCTCCTTGTGACCGTCGACGTGGGCGGCCATCTGGGTGTCGACCGAGCCGACGATCAGCGAGGTGACCGTGATGCCGTCGGGCTCCAGCTCGGCGCGGGCGATGCCGCCCAGGTACAGGGCCGCGGCCTTGGAGGGGGAGTAGCCGCCCATGAACGCGGTCGGCGCGATGGCGGCGACGGACAGGACGTTGACGATCGAGCCGCCCCCGTTGGCCGCGATGACCGGCGCGAACGCGCGGGTCGCCAGGAGCGGCGCGAAGTAGTTGACCTCCATCTCGCGGCGCGCGGCGTCCACGTCGGAGCACTTCACGAGGCGGTCCTGGGCGTGCAGGCCGGCGTTGTTGATCAGCACGGTGGCGTCGGCGCAGGTGCGGGCGGCCGCGGCGACGTCGTCGGCGGAGGTCACCTCGAGCTGCACGATCTCGGCCCCCGACGCGGCGAGCTCGGGAGTCACGGTGGAGGTGTCGCGGACGCCGGCGTAGACCTTCGCGGCTCCGCGGGCCAGGGCCTCGGTCACGAAGGCCAGGCCGATGCCCCGGTTCGCGCCGGTCACGACGATCGTGGCTCCGGCCACGCTCGCTCCTCGCATGCTCATGCTTGTCCTTGCTGTCGCGGGTTTGATAATCACTCTGGTTGGTGTAGTAATCTCTATCACACTGATAGCTGAAGTGTCACGGGCTCAGTCTGGGCCCGGGACCTCGGTGTGGCGACGAAGAGGGTGAGGAACCGATGGCGATCGCGCGAGGGCTGCACGCAGCCGAGAAGGTGGCCGACTACCAGGCCCGCGGCTGGTGGTCCGAGGAGACCGTCGACGAGCTGTTCGACCGGCAGGTGGCCGAGCGTCCCGACGAGCTCGCCGTCGTCGACCCGGCGAACCGCGCCGCGCTCCTGGGCTCGGCGCCGCGCCGGCTCACCTGGCGCGAGCTCGAGGCCGAGGTCGTGTCGCTCGCGGCCCGGCTCGACGCGCTCGGGCTGCAGCGGGGTGACGTGCTGGGTGTCCAGCTGCCCAACGCGATCGAGCTCGTGGAGGTGTACCTCGCGGCCTGGTCGCTCGGCATCGTCGTCTCGCCGCTGCCGATGCAGTACCGCGAGCACGAGATCCTCGGGATGGCCAACCAGGCCGAGTTCGCCGCGTACGTCACCAGCGCACGCTTCGGCGGACGCTCGCCGGTCGCCGACGTGCTGGCGGCGCGCGAGCGCGTCGCGAGCCTGCGCGCCGTGGTGGTCTACGGCGACGCCGCCGAGCACGTCGACGTCCCTGACGGTGCCGACGTGTGGGTGCCCTCGGTCGCGAGCGACGCCGAGCGCGAGGCGGTCGACGCCCGCCGTGCGAGCGACCCCAACGACGCCAACGACTGCCTGACCGTCTGCTGGACCTCGGGCACCGAGAGCGAACCCAAGGGCGTGCCGCGCGCGCACCTGGAGTGGCTCGCGATCAGCTGGGCCACGGTCGACGCTCCGCGCATGGTGGCCGAGGACGTCCTGCTCAACCCGTTCCCGATGGTCAACATGGCCGGCATCAACGGCATGTTCCTGCCGTGGCTGCGGACCGGGTGCGTCCTGGTGCAGCACCACCCGTTCGACCTGCCGACCTTCCTGCAGCAGATCGCCGTCGAGCGCGTGACCTACACCGTCGCCCCGCCCGCGCTGCTGTGGATGCTGCTGCACAACGAGGAGCTCCTGGCCAAGGCCGACCTGTCGAGCCTGACCCGTCTGGGCTCGGGCTCGGTCCCGCTGCAGCCCGCGATGGTGCGCGGCTGGCAGCAGAAGTTCGGCATCGGCGTCATCAACTTCTTCGGGTCCAACGAGGGCATCGGCCTGCTGTCGAGCGTGGAGGACTTCCCCGACCCGGACGACCGTGCGCAGTACTTCCCCCGGTACGGCGCCCCGGGGGTGACCTGGTCCTCGCGGGTCGCCGAGCAGGTCCTCGTGCGCCTGGTCGATCCCACGACCGACGAGGAGATCACCGAGCCGGGCGTGCCGGGCGAGCTGCGTCTCGGCGGCTCCACGGTGTTCTCGGGTTACCTGAACCCCGAGACCCGGGCCAACCCGTTCGACGAGCACGGCCACCTGCGCACGGGCGACATCTTCGAGATCGCGGGCGACCGCCACCAGTTCCTGCGCTACCTCGACCGTGCCAAGGACCTCGTGATCCGTGGCGGGATGAACATCGCCCCGGCCGAGCTCGAGGGCCTGATCGGCGACCACCCGGACGTCGTCGACGTCGCCGTGATCGGCGACCCCGACGAGGTCCTGGGCGAGCGGGTCGCGGCGGTCGTGACCCTGCGCGCCGGCGCGACGATGGAGCTCGCGGACCTCGTGGCCTACCTGACGAGCCGCAAGATCGCCTCGTACAAGCTGCCCGAGCGGCTCGCGGTGATGGACGAGCTGCCCCGCAACCCGGTCGGCAAGATCCTCAAGCGCGAGCTGCGCCAGGGGACGCCGGCGTGACCGATCCCGCCGCACTCGGACCGACCTGGGCGTCGGTCGTCACGGCGGCGATGGCACGGGCCGGCGACCGCGTCGCGTTCCGCGACCCCGACGGGGTGCGCACGCACCGGGAGTCGCTGACCCGGGTCGCTCGCCTCGCCCACGCCCTGGCCGAGCGCGGCGTCGGAGCGGGCGACCGGGTCGCCCTGGTCGTGGACGTCGGGGCCGACGCCGTCGAGGCGTACCTGGCGGTCGGCCTGACCGGCGCCACTGCGGTGCAGGTCAACGACCGGCTCCACGCGGCCGAGATCGCCGAGATCCTCGACCGGGTCGCGCCCCGAGCGGTCGTCCACACGCCGGCGCACGCCGAGCGGCTCGAGCCGCTGCTGCGGGGTTCCGGTGCCGTCGTGGTCGGACTCGGTGGGGTCGGTCGTCTCGACCTCGACGCCCAGCAGGCCGTCGGAAGCGGCTCGACCGAGCTCCTGCAGGTCGCGGTGCCCGCCGGGACGCCCGCCATCGTCGGCTTCACGAGCGGTACCACCGGGCGGCCCAAGGGCGTGGTGCACACCCACGAGAACCTCGCGCGGATCATCCGCCACATGCCGGCCCACGACGGCCTCCGGTGGGGGAGCCGCTGCGGGTTCACCGGCACGCTCGCGTTCGCGGCGGGCATCTGGGGCGTGGTCCTGCCGCACCTCTACGTCGGCGGCGAGCTGTCCTGGATGGCCGGGCTGCCGCCGGAGGAGTGGGTCGACCGCATGGTGCGTGAGCGCACTTCGTTCACGTACGCCCCGACGCCCCTGATGGGGGCGTTCGCGGCCGAGGTGCGTCGCCGCCCAGAGGTGCTGGACCACCTCGACGGCGTGCTGCACTCCGGCTCGCTGGCCACGCGGGAGGCGACCGCGGACCTGGTCGACGCGGTCGGCCACCGGTACGTGGAGACGTACGGCATGACCGAGACTGGTGCGCCGGTCACGGCGACCGTGCCCGACGACTGGCGGGAGGGCGCCGAGGCCGACGACCCGTTCTCCTCGGCGGGGCGCGCGACGTCGATCGCGCGCGTCCTGGTGCTCGACGAGCGTGGCGCCGAGCTGGCTGCCGGCGAGGTCGGTGAGGTCGTGGTCGAGAGCGAGACCCTGTTCGCGGGCTACCTCGACGATCCGGCCCAGACCGCCGACGCGGTGCGCCTCGGACCGTCGGGCGAGCGACGCCTGCACACGGGCGACCTCGGCAGCCTCGACGGCGCGGGCCATCTCTACGTGCGCGGCCGGAGCAAGGACATGATCGTCACCGGGGGCATGAACGTCTACCCGGCGGAGGTCGAGCGGGTGCTCGCCCAGGCGGAGGGGGTGGCCGACGTCGCGGTGTTCGCCGTCGCCGACGAGCGCTGGGGCGAGACCGTGGCGGCCGCCGTGGTCGCCGCCCCCGGCGCGAGCGTCGACCTGGCCGCGCTCGACGGCTTCGTCCGCGAGCGTCTGGCCGGCTACAAGAAGCCGACGCGGGTGCGGGTGCTGCCCGAGCTGCCGCGCAACGCCAGCCTGAAGGTGCGCAAGGACGTCCTGCGCCGTGAGTTCGAGGAGACGAGCACGTGACCGACACGTCCTGGATCGAGCGCCTCGCGGTGCCGGTGGTCGCCGCCCCGATGTTCCTCGTCTCGGGTCCTGACCTCGTGGTCGCCGCGAGCCGCGCCGGCGCGGTCGGCTCCTTCCCCGCGCCGAACTGCCGGACCCTCGACGAGCTCGACGCGTGGATGGGGCGCATCGACGACGAGCTCGACGAGGAGCCGTGGGCCCTGAACCTGGTGACGCACCGCACCAACGCGCGGCTCGAGGACGACCTGCGGCTCGTCGCGCAGCACCGGCCGCCGATCGTCATCACGGCCCTCGGCTCGCCTCGGCCCGTCATGGAGACGGTGCGCGGCTACGGCGGCATCGTCATCGCCGACGTGGTGACCCTCGCCCTGGCGCGCAAGGCGATCGACGCCGGGGTCGACGGGCTGGCCTGCGTCTCGGCGGGAGCCGGGGGCCACACGGGCTTCCTGTCGCCGTTCGCCTTCGTGTCGGCCGTGCGGCGCGAGTTCGACGGGCTCGTCACGATCGGGGGCGGCATCAGCGACGGCCACGGCGTCGCGGGGGCGATCGCCGCCGGGGCCGACCTCGTGTACATGGGCACGCGGTTCCTCGCGACGCAGGAGAGCCTCGCGGTGCCGGAGTACAAGCAGATGGTCGTGGACCACGGGGTCGACGACCTCGTCGTGAGCGACGGCGTCACCGGGACGCCTGCCTCGTGGCTGCGGCCGAGCCTCGTCGCCAACGGGCTCGATCCGGATCGTCTCGTCGGGCCGGCCGAGCGCAGCTACGACGCGACGCAGTCGCCCGCGAAGCGATGGAAGGACGTCTGGGCCGCGGGGCAGGGCCTCGGTGCCGTCACCGCGGTCGAGCCCGCCGCGGCCGTCGTCGAACGGCTCGCGGCCGAGTACGGCCAGGCCCTCGACCGCCTCCGCAGCCTCTGACGTTCCGGGCCCCCGGGGGGCGGTGAGGTAGGCGCCAAACAAGCGCCCGGGCGGTGAGTGGCGCGCCAATCGTCGCTGTCAATTGGCGCGTAAGTCACCGCCCAGCTCACGGTTTGGCGCGTAAGTCACCGCCCGGGGGTCAGGTGGGGGCGAGGGGGCGGATCAGCGCCTCTTGGGTGATGCGGCACGCCTGGGTCCCGTCCGGGCCGAACACCGCGGCGTCGATCAGCGCGCGCGAGTCGTGCGCCGCGGTCGTCGCGTGCTCGTACAGGAGCCAGTCGTCGGCGCGCACGTCGCGGTGGAACCACATCGTGTGGTCCAGCGAGACGGCCCACCACTGCTCCGCGAGCGTCGTCTCGGCTCCCGTCGTGTGCCCGTGAGGCGTCACGGCGGTCGACATCAGCATGAGGTCGCTCGCGTACGCGATCGCGGCGCGGTGCAGCAGCGGGTCGTCGCCGAGCCGCTCGACCGATCGCATCCAGATGTTCTGCGGTGGGGACGCCCAGGCACCGGCCGGCCCCGGCGGGTCCTCCGGCTCGACACGGATCTCGATCGCGGTGAAGTCGTCCCAGAAGCGGCCCAGGCCGCCGTCCGGCTCGGCCAGCACCCGCAGGTCGACCGCCGCGTCCGGTCCGACCGATGCGGGTCGCGGCCGCGAGTGGCTCAGCCCGTCGTCGATCGTGGTGCACGAGATCGTCGACCGGCAGACGAGCCGATCGCCCTGCCAGGCGCTGACCTCGCGGGTCGCGACCTGACGCCCGTCGCGGAGCCGGTCGACCCGGTACGTGACGGGCGTCCCCGAGAGGCCCCCGCGCAGGAACGTCGTGTGCACCGAGTGCGGCAGGCTGCCGTCCGGCACCGAGCGTCCGGCGGCGACGATCGACTGCCCGACGAGGTGCCCGCCGAACAGCTGCGGCAGCCGCAGGCCGTCGTCGGCGCCGACCCAGGTGTCGGTGCCGACCTGGTCGAGGCGGAAGACCTCCGACAGGCTCATCGGTCCGCGGTCGCCGAGGGTGCGGGACGACGCCTCGGCGGACGCGGGAAGAAGCCGCTCGTCGTCGCGATGTAGTGCTCGTAGGCCTCGCCGCGCTTGCGCCGCATCCCCTTCTCGAGCAGCTTCTTGCCGCTGTAGGACACCAGGAGCTTGACCATGACGATCGGCGCGACCACGGTGACGATCCCGGACCAGTGGCCGAGCGCCAGGACGAACAGGCCCACCCACACGCACGCGTCGCCGAAGTAGTTGGGGTGACGCGTCCAGGCCCACAGTCCGCGGTCCATGATGCGACCCTCGTTGGCCGGGTCGGCCTTGAACCGCGCGAGCTGCCAGTCGCCGACGGCCTCGAACACGAAGCCGATCGTCCACAGGGCGACGCCGATCCAGCCGATCACGCCGAGCGGTGCGCTCTGGTACATCGCGAACTGCACGGGCAGCGAGACGACGAAGAGCAGGAACGCCTGCAGGCCGTAGATCTGCTTGACCAGGAACGCCACCAGGCTGCCGCTCTTGCGCGAGGCGAGCAGGCGCGTGTAGCGGGGGTCCTCGCCGTGACCGAGGTTGCGCTTGCCGATGTGGAAGCCGAGGCGCAGGCCCCAGACCGCGGTCAGGGCCAGGACGACCACGCGTCGCGTGTCGTCGCCGCCGTCGCCGGCCGAGGCCAGGAACGAGACCAGGGCGACGACGGCGAAGCCGGGGCCCCAGCCGATGTCGATGATCGAGTGGTTCTTGACCGCGGTCGCGACGGCCATGATGACGCCGAAGAACACGACGGAGGCGGCGACGCCGAGGCCCAGGTTGAGGGCGAGGTCGCTCCAGGAGATGGGGGAGTTCACGAGAGTTCCTTCAGGTCGGTGGCCAGGCTCTGGAAGGCGGCCCGGGCGTGGGTGTAGGTGTGGGGCTCGCCCGCGCGGCTGCGGGCGAGGAGGTCGGTGAGCGCGGCGGGCGAGAGCGGGCCGGGCGGGAACGTGACGGTGCCGCCTTCGACCGCGTCGGCGACGCGCAGGCCGGAACCCGCGGCGACGACGACCTGGCCGTTGAGGGTGCACGCGGGGTCGGCGAGCGCGCCCACGACCGGCGCGACGAGCTCGGAGCGCATGCGGTCGGCGTGCTGCGGGTCCATGCCCTGCTCGGTCATCTGGGTCGTCGCGTAGGGCAGCAGGACGTTGGTCAGGACCCCCTTCGAGGCTCCTTCGTGGGCCGCGGTGCGGGCCAGCGCGATGACGGCGCCCTTGCTCGCGGCGTAGGCCGCGGCCGCGAGCTCGCCGTGCAGCCCGGCGGTCGAGGCGATCATGACGACGCGACCGTGCCCGGCCTCGCGCATGACGGCCGAGGCGGCGGCGGCGACGAGTGCCGTGCCGACGACGTTGACGTCCAGGACGGTGCGGAAGCTCGCCTCGGTGGTCTTGTGGAACATCTCGAGCCCGGTGATCGCGGCGCTGGTCACCAGCACGTCCAGGCGGCCGAAGTGGGTCAGGGCGTCCTGGACGAGTGCGGTCGCGGTGGCGGTCACGGCGACGTCGCCGTAGTTCGCGACCGCCCGCCCGCCGGCGGCCTCGATCTCGGCCACGACGTGGTCGGCCGGTCCGCGGCCGTCCGCGTCCACCGTGCGGTTGCGGTTGTTGACCACGACGGCGGCACCGCGCTCGGCCAGGTGCAGGGCGAAGGCGCGGCCGAGGCCCTTGCCACCGCCGGTCACGACAGCGACCTGGCCCTGCAAGGGCAGGGATTTCTGGGGGGTGGTCACGCGGGGGTCCTCTCCAAGGCGGGCCACCAGGGCGTTGCGCAGGACAACTTTTTTCTGCGTCCCCGGTGGAGTTACTCTGATAGTAGTAGTACGGTGTGACGCAGATGACAAGCCCTGCCCGCCCACCGGCGTGGCGAGAGAGAAACCGAGGTAGCCCCATGGACGTCGACGTCGTCGGTCGGATCCTGTCGACCCTTCCCGCGGACGACGACCACCCGTACCGCACGGGCCCCTGGCAGCCGCAGACCACCGAGTGGCAGGCCGACGACCTCGAGGTCGTCGAGGGCGAGATCCCGACCGATCTCGACGGCGTCTACCTGCGCAACACCGAGAACCCGGTCCACCCCTCGCTGAAGAACTACCACCCGTTCGACGGCGACGGCATGCTCCACGTCGTGGGCTTCCGTGACGGCACGGCCTTCTACCGCAACCGCTTCATCCGCACCGACGGGTTCGTCGAGGAGCAGGAGGCCGGGCAGGCCCTGTGGGCCGGCATCGCCGAGCGCCCCAGCCTGGCGCTGCGCGAGGACGGCTGGGGCGCGCGCCGCCGCATGAAGGACGCCTCGAGCACCGACGTCGTCGTGCACCGCGGCACCGCGCTCACGAGCTTCTACCAGTGCGGCGACCTGTACCGGGTCGACCCGTACAGCGCCGAGACCCTCGGCAAGGAGGGCTTCAACGGCAAGTTCCCGTTCGAGTGGGGCGTCTCGGCGCACCCCAAGATCGACGACAAGACCGGCGAGATGCTGTTCTTCAACTACAGCAAGGAGGCGCCGTACATGAAGTACGGCGTCGTCGACGCCAACAACGACCTCGCGCACTACGTCGACATCCCGCTGCCCGGGCCGCGCCTGCCGCACGACATGGCGTTCACCGAGAACTACGCGATCCTCAACGACTTCCCGGTCTTCTGGGACCCGGAGGCACTCAAGAGCGACGCGCACATCTCGCGCTGGCACCGCGACATGCCCTCCCGCTTCGCGGTCATCCCGCGCCGCGGCCAGAGCTCCGACATCCGCTGGTTCGAGGCCGAGTCGACCTACGTCCTGCACTTCGTCAACGCCTACGAGGAGGGCGACGAGATCGTCCTCGACGGCTTCTTCCAGGGCGACCCCGAGCCCGCCGACAACGGCATGGGCAACAAGTGGGAGCGCTCCTTCCGCTTCCTGGCCCTCGACCGCATGCAGGCCCGCCTGCACCGCTGGCGCCTCAACCTCACGACCGGCCTGGTGACGGAGGAGCAGCGCAGCGACTCGATCACCGAGTTCGGCATGATGAACGGCGACTACACGGGCGGGAAGTACCGCTACGCGTACGCCGCGACGGGCAAGCCCGGCTGGTTCCTGTTCGACGGTCTGATGAAGCACGACCTGCAGACGGGCTCCGAGGAGCACTTCAGCTTCGGTGATGGCGTCTACGGCAGCGAGACCGCGATGGCGCCCCGCGTCGGGTCGACCGCCGAGGACGACGGCTACCTCATCACCCTGACGACCGACATGAACCAGGACGCCTCGTTCGCGGTCGTGCTCGACGCGTCGCGCGTGGGGGACGGGCCGGTGTGCAAGCTCAAGCTCCCCGAGCGGATCTCGTCCGGCACCCACTCCACGTGGGCCGCCGGGTCGGAGCTGCGGCGCTGGCAGACCGCCGACACCGCCGCGAGCGCGGTCGGCCTGTAACGGGCAGCGGCACACGATGACCGAGGAACCGGCCGAGCTCGAGCCGGGAGGAACCAACGCGATCGGCCGGATGCTCGGCCTGCTCGGCGACGAGTGGACCCTGCTGATCCTGCAGCACTCGCTGTGGGGCGTGCGCCGGTACGGCCAGTTCATGGCCGCGATCCCGATCTCGAACGCGGTCCTGACCTCGCGCCTGCGCCTGCTGACCGACGAGGGACTCCTGGAGCGCCGCGTCTACCAGCCCAACCCGCCGCGGGCCGAGTACCGTCCGACGGCGCGGTCGCGCTCCCTGTGGCCCGTGCTGCTCGCGATCTGGGAGTGGGAGCGCCAGTGGGTGCCCGACCACGCGGAGGGCCTGCCGGCCATGCGGCACGCGGTCTGCGGCTCCGACTTCGCACCCGTGCTCGGCTGTCGCGCGTGCGGCGAGGTGCTCCACCCCCGCGACGCGCAGGCCGACTGGGGTCCGAGCGGCAGCTGGCCCCGCTCGGTGCCGGCGGCCGTGACGCGGCGTCGCTCGGACACCGAGGGCGGCAGCGGCCAGTCGGGCCTGTTCCCCGACACCATGGCGATCTTCGGCAACCGGTGGTCGTCGGCCCTGATCGGTGCCGCCTTCCGCGGGCTCACGCGCTTCTCGGAGTTCGAGACGAGCCTCGGTGCCCCGCCGACGCTGATCGCCGACCGGCTCAAGGTCTTCGGCGCGATCGGGGTGCTCGAGCCCATCGACAACCTCGGCCGCTCGGACTGGATGCAGTACCGCCTGACGGCGAAGGGGCGCGCCTTCTTCCCCGTCGTGGCCCTGGCCCTGCAGTGGGCCGAGCAGTGGTTCCACGCCCCGGAGGGTGCTGCCCTGGAGGTCACCCACGGCGTCTGCGGCAACCCGCTCACGGCGATCCTGATGTGCGACCAGTGCGGGCAGCCGCTGTCCGGCGGTGACGTGCTGGTGGTCTCGGCCGACCAGCACGACCTGCTGATGTCGGGCACCGAGCACATCGAGGCGGCCGAGGTCGAGGACGTGCTGATGGCGCACCCGGGTGTGCGGGAGGTCGCCGTGATCGGCGCCCCGGACGAGCGCCGCGGCGAGACCCCCGTGGCGTTCGTCGTCGTCGAGCACGGCAGCGGCGTCTCGGTCGACGACCTGTTCGCCTTCGCCGGCGAGCACCTCGAGCCCGACCGGCGGCCCACCGCCATCGAGGTCATCGACTCCCTTCCCCGTACCGCTACGGGCAAGGTGCTGAAGCGCGACCTTCGCGCGCCCTACTGGGCCGGACACGACAGGAGCAACGCATGAGCTGGGCGATCATCCGACAGGTGGTCCTCGGGGCCGAGGACCTCGAGACCACGAGCAAGGAGCTGCGGGAGGGTCTGGGCCTGAGCGCCGGATTCGCCGACCCGCTGCTCGAGGACATCGGCCTCGCCGACGAGACGATCCGCGTCGGCCGTGAGGCGCACCTCGAGATCGTCGCGCCCCTCGTGGAGTCGGCGTCGATCAACGCCTGGCTCGCAAAGGTCGGTGGCGGGGGCGGCTACGCGCTGTCGGTGCAGGTGCCTGACGCGGCGACCCTGGTGGCGAACGCGGAGGCCGCAGGCGTCCGCACCGTGGCGGACCTGGAGGCCTACGGCCGCCGCATCGTGCAGCTGCACCCCGGTGACATGGGCCTGCTGGTCGAGCTCGACGAGATCCCCGAGCCCGAGCAGTGGTTCTGGGACGACATCGCGACCGACGCCCCGGAGCACCCCGTCGTCGACGACGTGCTGGGCGTCGACGTCGAGTCGTCCGACCCGCAGGCGCAGGCGGTCCGCTGGGCCGCCGTGTTCGGCGTCGCCGTCGAGGCGGGCGACGTCCCGTCGATCCAGCTCGGCACGCGCACCGTGCACTTCGTGCAGGGCAGCCGGCGCATGCTCAGCGCGGTCGACCTGCGCACCGTCGAGGGCGTGGACGCCCCGACCTCCCTGACCGTCGGCGGCGTCCTGCTCCGACTGCACTGACCCGGAGCACACCGGACCACCCCAGAAGAGGAGTCACCATGACCGATGACGAGAAGATCGCCCGGACGCACGAGATGCTGAAGGCCTGGGACGCGTGCGACTGGGACGCCGTGGCGGCGATGTTCGCCGAGGACGGCGTGCTGCACAGCGTCATGAAGGAGCCCGTCGTGGGCCGCGCGACCATCGACGCGCACCTGCAGCCGTTCCGCGAGAACGCCCACGACGTCGACCTGCAGGTCAAGTCGATCGGCGTGATCGGTGGTCGCGTGTTCGTCGAGCGCGTCGACGTCTTCGACTACGCCGAGCACCACGGCGAGGTGCCGGTCGTCGGCATCCTGTCGTGGGAGGACGGGCTCGTCACCGAGTGGCTGGAGTACTACGACCGCGCCACGCTGCTGCGCGGCATGGGCGCCGCCTGAGCCTCGACGTCCGGTGACCGCGGTCCTGCGCGGTGGTCAGGCCCCGCCCTGGCGGAGGTCGCCACCGCGCAGGACCTCGTGGCACTGGTCGCAGTGGAACACCCCGGTGAACGCCTGCCCGCACGAGCGGTGCGACCACGACAGGACGTCGCCGGCCTCCTCGTGGTACCAGTGCTCGGCCCACGCAGCGGTCGTGCCGATGACGGGGAAGAAGTCCAGGCCCTTCGGGGTCAGCTTGTACTCCGACCAGTCGGGACGGTCCGGCAGCACGACCTGGTGCAGGATCCCGCTCTCGCAGAGCGAGGTGAGCCGCGCGGCGAGCAGCGTCGGCGGCACCTTGAGCTTGTCGTGGAAGTCGTTGAACCGGGTCAGGCCCATGAAGGCGGCGCCGACGATCGCCGAGGACCAGCGGTTGCCGAAGACCGCCATGGTGTCGGGGTAGAAGTACTCCTGCTGGCGACGGTTGCCCGAGCGTCGGCGGGTCTGCACGTGGGGCACCGATCGCCGCCACCCGCCGCTCGGACCCCAACCGCTGTCGACGTCCTGGGCCACGACGGGCTCGGCGCACGCACTGCAGCAGAAGGCCGGGACGAACTCCTGGCCGCAGGTCGCGTGGACCATGGTCGGCGTGACGCCCTGGTCGCGCGGGGCCCAGGTGCGTTCCCACCGCCACAGGGCGGTCAGCACGGGCCAGAGTCCGCGACCCTTCTCGGTCAGCAGGTACTCCGATCGCACCGGGTTGCGCTGGTAGACCTCCTTGCGGAGCACGTCCTCGGCCACGAGCGAGTCGAGGCGCGCGGTGAGCACGGCGTGCGAGATGGGGAAGGCCGCCCCGATCTCCCCGTACTTGCGGGCGCCGTCGAAGGTGGCGCGCAGGATCAGCAGCGTCCACTCGTCGCCGATGACCCCGAAGCCGTGGCCGAGAGCGTTGGGGCGCTCCGGGTCGAGCACGCCGTCGTCGGCTCCGGGCTGGTCGTCCACCCGGGCAGGATAGTCCGCCGCGTGCCACGGCCGGGGACGTCGCGAGGTGACGCGGCCGCGAGAGACTCTGCTTGACGTAGTGACCGCGGATCCCTAGGGTCACACTATTAGTTGTAGTGACCGGGCTCACGCTGCGTGAGACCCGCGTCCCCGGACTCAGGAACGGATCCCCCACCCATGCTCAATGTCTCTGACGTGGCGCTCTCGTTCGGAGGTATCCGCGCCCTCGACTCGGTCGGCTTCACGGTCGCGACCGACGAGATCTGTGGCCTCATCGGACCGAACGGTGCCGGGAAGACGTCGATCTTCAACTGCATCACGCGGATCTACCAGCCGGACTCGGGCTCGATCACCTACGGCGACACCGACCTGCTGACGGTCCCTCGTCACAAGATCGTGCGCGAGGGCATCGCCCGCACCTTCCAGAACCTCGCCCTCTGGCCGCAGCAGAGCGTCCTGGAGAACACGATCATCGGCGCCCACAGCTCCTCGACGCCGGGCCTGCTCGCGTCCGCGGTCGGCTGGCCGGCCTCGCGCAAGGCCGCGAAGCAGGTCGAGCGCGACGCGTGGGACCTGCTCGAGCTCCTGGGCCTGACCGACCTGGCCTCGCACCCGGCGGCGGGCCTGCCGTTCGGCACGCTCAAGCGGGTCGAGCTGGCCCGCGCGCTGATCAGCCGCCCGACCCTGCTCCTGCTCGACGAGCCGGCCGGCGGCCTGACCCACGCGGAGGTCGACGAGCTGGGCGACCTGATCCTCGAGCTGCGTCGCGAGCTCGGGTTCAGCGCGCTGCTGGTCGAGCACCACATGGGCATGGTCATGCGCATCTGCGACCACGTGGTCGCGATGGACTTCGGCCGCACGATCGCCGACGGCCTGCCCGACGACGTGAAGCGCGACCCTGCCGTCGTCTCGGCCTACCTGGGGACCGCCGCATGAGCGGCGACGTCCTGTCCCAGGCGAGCGCCTCGGCCGCCGCGCCCGAGGCGACGCCCCTGCTCGAGACCCGCGGACTCTCGGCCGGGTACGGGCAGTCGCTCGTGCTCCGTGACGTCGACCTGGCCGTCGGGCCGGGGCAGGTCGCAGTGGTGCTGGGCGCCAACGGTGCCGGCAAGACCACGCTGATGCGCTCGCTGGCCGGCCTCCTGCCGTTCAGCGGCGACCTGCTGGTCGACGGTCAGAAGGTCGGTGCCGTCCGACCCGACCGCATGGTCGGTCGCGGCATCAGCCTCGTGCCACAGGGTCGCGGCACGATGTCGGCGCTGTCGGTGCACGACAACCTGCGCGCCGGCGCGGTCAGCCGTCGCGACAAGGCCGGGGTCGAGGAGGACGTCGACCGCTGGTTCACGACGTTCCCCCGCCTGGCGGAGCGTCGTGACCAGGCCGCCGGCACGCTGTCGGGCGGCGAGCAGCAGATGCTCGCGATCGCTCGCGCGCTGATGAGCCGCCCGCGGCTGCTGCTGTGCGACGAGATCAGCCTCGGCCTCGCACCCCGGATCGTCCAGGAGCTCTTCGAGACGATCGCGCAGATCAACGTCGAGATGGGGACCGCGCTGCTGCTCGTCGAGCAGAACGCCGCCCTCGCGATGAAGGTCGCCTCCTACGTCTACCTGCTCGAGGTCGGTGAGGTCGTGCAGCACGGCGACGCTCGCGAGTTCGAGCAGAGCGACAGCATCCGCCGCGTCTACCTCGGCTACTGAAAGGGACCCCCGACTCCCATGGACATCTTCCTGACCCGCCTGTTCGCGGGCATGACGGCCGGCTCGATCTACGCGATGATCGCGCTGACGCTGGTCATCGTGTTCCGCAGCTCGGCGACGATCAACTTCGCGCAGGGCGAGTTCGCCCTGTTCACGACCTACATCTCCTGGTGGCTCTCCGAGCGCGGCTGGAACATCTGGGTCACGCTGATCCCCGCCGTGATCATCGGCTTCGTGCTGTGCGCCGCGGCCGAGCGCTTCCTGGTCCGGCCGGTGCGCCGCCGTGACGAGGCGGCCGTGCTGATCGTCGGCCTGGCGCTCTTCACCGGGCTCAACGGCCTCTCGGGCACGATCTGGGGCTCGGACGACAAGGTCTACCCCCGCCTCGTGCCCGTCTCGATCGACTCCTTCCTCGACATCGCCGGCGCGCGCCTGTTCTACGACTCCCTGTTCGTGATGGGCGCGCTGGTCGTGATCGTCGGCGGACTCTCGCTCCTGATGAGCCGGACGAACCTGGGCCTGCAGATGCGCGCCGTCGCGACCAACCAGGAGTCGGCCGGGCTCTGCGGCATCAAGGTCGGACGCGTGTTCATGATCAGCTGGGGCCTGGCGGGCGCCATCGGTGCGGTCGCCGCGGCGATCCTCGTGCCGATCCTGCCGCCCGGCCAGCTCGGGCTGCCGGGCATGTTCCACATGCTGATCTTCGGCACGGTCGCCGCGATCCTGGGTGGCCTCGACAGCATCAAGGGTGCGGTCGTCGGCGGCCTGTCGCTCGGCGTGGGCCTGGCGATGATCAACGGCTACGGCTCGGCCCTCGGCGGGTCGATCTCCCTGACGGTGGCCCTGGTGGTCGTCGTCGCGGTCCTGGGTCTGCGACCCAGCGGACTGTTCGGCAGCAAGCGTCTGGAGCGTGTGTGATGAGCACCCTGATCGACAAGAACACGGCCGCCCCGAGCCAGGACAGCGGCCCGAGCGAGGGGCGTCGGGGTCCGCGGATCATCCTGCGCGGCAGCAGCACCCACCGCGCGATCATCGCCGCCGGCCTCGCCGTGGCCGCGATCGTGGTGTTCTGGGGCGGCACGCTGCAACCGTTCGAGCAGGGTCAGCTGACCCGCGCCGCGATCTTCGCGATCGCGATCCTGGGCCTGAACTTCACGACGGGCTACGTGGGCCTGCTGTCGGTCGGCCACTCGGCCTTCCTCGGCCTCGGTGCCTACACGACCGGCGTCCTGGTCGTGAACTACAACCAGACCGCGCTCTCGACGATCCCGGTCGCGATGGCGATCTGCTTCGTCGTGGGTCTGCTGGTCGGCATCCCCGCCCTGCGCATCCGGGGCCTGTACCTCGCGATCGTCACCCTGGCGCTGGGCGTCGCGTTCCCGGAGATCGTGGCTCGCCTGGGCGGCCTCACCGGGGGAGCGGAGGGACTGACGATCCGGCGCACGCTGCTGCGTCCGCCGGAGTGGTCCGGCTTCACGCTCGGCGAGAAGGACCAGTGGCTCTACTGGCTCACGATCGTGTGCCTCGTGCTGGCCTTCGTCGTGCTGCGCAACATCATCAAGGGCCGCTACGGCATGGCGATGAACGCGGTCCGTCAGAACGAGATCGCCGCGGCGGCCTCCGGCGTCAACATCGCCGCGGTCAAGCTGTTCAGCTTCGCGGTGTCGGGCGCCATCACGGGCCTGGCGGGCAGCCTGTTCGCGATGTACATCGGCAGCCTGTTCGCGGAGGGCTCGTTCACGGTGCTCGCCGGCATCACGCTCCTGATCGGCCTGGTCGTCGGCGGCGAGCGCACGATGGCCGGCCCGATCATCGGCGGCCTGGTCGTGGTGTTCCTGCCGTACTACACCTCCGACATCGGCGGCGGCCAGGCCTCGGCCGTGCTGTTCGCGATCGTCCTGATCGCCGTGGTGTTCGTGGCTCCCGACGGCATCGCCGGTGGCATCAGGCGCCTGGTGCGGCGGTTCGTCCGCGTCGAGGCGCAGCGCCCCGCTGGCGCGGGGCAGGTCCTGCCCTCCGCCCCTGACGCCGCCCCCGTCGCGCGCCGCGGCAGCGAGGACTGAGCGGTGGGGGAGGCGTTCGTCTACGACGCGATCCGCACGCCGCGGGCCCGCGTGCGCCGTGACGGCGGGACCCTCGCGGGCGTCCCGTCCTACGACCTGCTGGCGCACCTGCTGCGCGAGCTGGCTCACCGTGGCCTCCCGCCCGAGGTCGTCGACGACGTCGTGATCGGCGTCAGCACCACGGTCGGTGAGCAGGCCGGCGACCTCGCGCGGGTCGCCGTCATGCGGGCCGCATGGCCTGACGAGACACCTGCCGGGGTCGTGTCGCGGTTGTGCTGCTCGGGACTGGACGCGATCGCGAGCGGCGCCGGCCAGGTGCGCTCGGGGATGGCCGACGTCGTCGTGGTGGGTGGCGCGGAGTCGATGTCGCGCACGCCGATGATGAGCGACCAGCCGGCCTTCGCGCTGCAGGACGAGCTGGGGGAGTCGACCGGCTTCGTGACGATCGGCGTCGCGGCCGACGCGACCGCGGTCAAGCACGGCTTCGGCCGTGCCGAGCTCGACGCCTTCGCGGTGCGGTCGCACGTGCGGGCCGCGGCCGCCGAGTGGGCGTGCGTCGTGCCGATCGAGGTCGACGGCCACCTGCTCGACCGCGACGAGGGTGCGCGTCCCGACGTCACGACGGAGTCGCTGGCGCAGCTGCCCGCGCTGTTCTCCACCGATCCTCTCTGGGAGCGGGTCGAGCGCCGCCTCCCCGGTTTCGAGCGACCCGCGACCGGCCTGCACACCGTGGCCACGGCGCCGCAGATGTGCGACGGGGCCAGCGCGGCGGTGATCGGCTCGGCGCAGGCTGCGGAGACGCTGGGCCGGGCACCGCTCGCCCGCGTCGCGGGATGGGCGCACGTCGCGGTCCGCTCGCCGAGCCTCGACGGCACCGTCGCCGCCGCCCGCACGGCGCTGACGCGGGCCGGCATCACGGCGGGTGACCTCGCGGTCGCCGAGCTCAACGAGTCGTTCGCGACGACCCCGCTGCTCCTGGCGCGCGAGCTCGACCTGGACGACGACGTCGTGAACGTCCAGGGCGGTGCGGTCGCGGTCGGGCACCCGCTCGGGGCGAGCGGCGGCATGCTGCTGGCGCACGCGACCGAGCTCCTCGGTCGCCGCGGCGGCGGGTACGGGCTCCTGGTCATCCCGGGCGCGCTCGGTGTGGCGACCGCGATCGTGATCGAGGGTCTGGGGGCTGCGGCATGACCGCGCCCGAGGCGCGCCGCTACCGGGTCGTCCAGTGGGCGACCGGTGCGATGGGCACGGCGTGCCTGCGCATGCTGCTGGACCACCCGAGGGTCGACGTCGTCGGCGTCCACGTCTACAGCGAGGCCAAGGCGGGCCAGGACGTCGGTGAGATGGCCGGCCGCGGGCCGACCGGCGTCCGGTCGACGAGTGACCGCCAGGCGATCCTCGACCTCGACGCCGACGTCGTGGTCCACGCGGGGCGCATCGGCACCTACGGGAGCCACGACGACGACATCATCGCCCTGCTCGAGAGCGGCGCCAACGTCATCTCGATCAACGGCTACAGCCACCCGGCCTCGCGACCCGGACCACGCCTGGACGCGCTGCAGGCTGCGGCCGAGCGGGGCGGGTCCACGCTCATGGCTGCAGGGCTCAACCCGGGCTTCGCCGGGGAGCAGCTGGCGGTCGTCGCGAGCGGGCTCGTGGGTCGGCTCGACCACGTCGAGATCGTGGAGCACGCCGACAGCAGGGCCGTGCGCGACCCGGGCTACCTCTTCGACACCCTCGGCTTCGGCCAGACGCTCGCCGAGCTGGGGTCGCGGGTGGAGGGGCCCGGTGCGGCGCTCGAGGGCATGTTCACCGAGGTGCTCGACGCCACGGCGCACCACCTCGGTCTCAGACTCGACGCGATCGAGCCCGACCACGTGCAGCACCTGGCCGCCTCCGACCTGGAGGTCAAGGCCGGCACGGTCCGCGCGGGCACCGTGAGCCACTTCAACTGGCGGTGGCACGGGCTCGTCGCGGGCGAGCGTCGTCTGACCGTCTCGATCCACTGGTACCTCGAGACCGCGCACCTCGACCGGGACGACCCGCCGCTGTGGCAGGTCCACCTGACGGGTCACCCCGGCGTGCGCATCGACGTCGAGCTGGAGAAGCACCCGGACGACACGAGCCGCATGCCCGCCGAGCCGTACGCCGTGGGGGCCTCGGTGGTCAACACGCTGCCGCACGTCGTCGCGGCCCCGCCGGGCGTCCAGGTGCGGCCCCTCGCCACGCCCGCCTGGTCGTGACCGAGGGTTGCCCGCGGCGACGTCCCGACTTACTCTGATATCTGTAGCATGATCATCACGACCTGGAGGTCCCCATGGCCGGCACGAACATCTGGATCCTCGGCGGTCACCAGACCGACTTCTCGCGCAACCTGGTGCGGGAGGGTCTGGACTTCGCCGACCTGACCTCCGAGGTCGTCGACGGCACGCTCGAGGCCTCGGGCGTCGATCCGACCACGATCGGCGTGGTCCACGTCGGCAACGCCTTCGGCCAGCTGTTCGCCGGTCAGGGCCACCTCGGCACGATGCCTGCGACGGTGCGCGAGGAGCTGTGGGGCCTGCCGTCCTCGCGCCACGAGGCCGCCTGCGCCTCGGGCAGCATCGCCGTCCTGAGCGCGATGTCCGACCTCCAGGCCGGTCACTACGACGCCGCCCTGGTGGTCGGCGTCGAGCTGCAGAAGACCGTGCCGGGCGACAAGGCGGCCGAGTACCTCGGCGCCGCGGCCTGGATCGGTCACGAGGGCCAGGACGCCACGTTCATGTGGCCGCACATGTTCTCCCGGATCGCCGAGGAGTACGACCACCGCTACGGCCTCGACCTGACGCACCTGCACGCGATCGGCGCGAAGAACTTCGCGAACGCCAAGGCGAACCCGAACGCCCAGACGCGCGGCTGGGACGTCCCGGACCTGCGTGTCAGCGGGACCGACGACGCCGTGAATCCGCCGGTCGAGGGCGTGCTGCGTCGCTTCGACTGCAGCCAGATCACCGACGGCGGTGCGGGCGTCGTGCTCGTGACCGACGCGTACCTCGAGCGCCACCCGCACGTGCGGCCGATCGGTCGACTGGCCGGCTGGGGCCACCGTTCGGCCGGGATCGGCCTGGACCGCAAGATCGAGCGCACGGCCGGCGAGGACTACCTCATGCCGCACCTGCGTCAGGCGGTGCTCGAGGCCTTCGACCGCGCGGGCACCGACCTCGACGGCGTCGACGGCCTGGAGACCCACGACTGCTTCTCGGCGAGCGAGTACCTCGCGATCGACCACATCGGCCTGACCGAGCCGGGCGCGTCCTGGAAGGCGATCGAGAACGGTGAGACCGAGATCGGCGGCACGCTCCCGATCAACCCCAGCGGTGGCCTGATGGGCGGCGGCCACCCGGTGGGGGCCAGCGGCGTGCGCATGCTCCTCGACGCGGGCAAGCAGGTCAGCGGCACCGCCGGCGAGTACCAGGTCGAGGGCGCCGAGACGTTCGCGACGCTCAACTTCGGCGGCAGCACCGCCACGACCGTGAGCTTCGTCGTCACCCGCGACTGAGCGTGGACGGCCGAGGGCCCGGACCTGGTCAGGTCCGGGCCCTCGGCCACGCGCTGCCTCAGGGGCGGAGGCTGGCGGCCTGCTTGGAGTCCAGGTACTCGTCCAGGCGGCTGATGCGGCCCTGGTCGTCGACCTGCACGACGACGCACGCGTGCAGCTCGACGGGCTCGCCGGTGCGGATGTGCACCCCGCGCAGGACGTGCTGCTGGACGACGCCTCCGTCGAACAGCTGGATGCGGCGGTCGTCGTAGGAGCGGTCGCGCACCCACTCGGGCATCTTCTCGAGCAGGCGGGCGTTCTCGGCGACGGTCTGCTCCGCGTTGTCGTGGTTGTGCCAGATCACCGCGTCCTCGGCGTAGATGTCGTACAGGTCGGACGCGTCGCCGGCCTGGGCGGCCGCGATGATGCGGTCGAGCAGCTGGACGTGCGGGTGGCGGGTCTCGTCGGTCATCTCGGGCTCCGTTCGCTGAGGTCTCGGGGCGCAACCACGACCCGGGTCGCGTCGGACTGTAGCGGAGTCACTTCGTTAAGTGAAGTAATCGGGCCGCGACGCGACGCAATCGCCGGAAGGGCTTGACGGGAGTCACTCTGTTTCATAGAGTCCCACCGTTAGTTGTAGTGACTCACATCACGCAACCCGTCCCCCCGAGAGGTACACCATGACCACGAACCGTCGCTTCCGCCGGGCGCTCCCGGCCGGGATCGTCGCCGCCGTCCTGACGCTGAGCGCCTGCTCGCAGGGGTCGACCGACGACGACTCCGGCAGCAGCGCCGACGGCTTCTACTCCGTCGACGACTGCATCGACCCGGCCGCGGCGACCGAGGAGATCACGGGCGACATCAAGGTCGGCTACAGCGTCCCGCTGTCCGGTCCCGTCGCCGGCCCCGCCGCGATCAGCACCGTCGGGTACGACGCCCGCATCAAGGCGTACAACGACGCCGGTGGCCTCGACGGCCAGAAGATCGAGGTCATCTACAAGGACGACGCCTTCGCGCCGGACAAGGCCAAGGCCAACACGGTCGACTTCATCCAGAACGACCAGGTCCACGTGCTCTCGACCTTCGGTGGTGGCCAGGTCGCCGCGATGGCCGACGACCAGAACGCCAACTGCGTGCCGATGCTCTACCCCAGCGCGTCGAACCCCGACACCTACGTCATCGACGACTACCCGTGGACGGTGCAGTTCCTGGCCGAGTCGAGCCGTGAGGCCGAGTTCGTGCTGCAGGCGATCCAGAGCAAGATGGGCGACAAGGACTTCACGCTCGGCCTGGCCGTCAACCAGACCGCGAGCGGCGAGATCAACGCCGAGAGCTTCAACGAGGTCGCCGAGGCGGCCGGGGTGGACATCGCGGTCGAGGTCCCGGCCACGGACCCGACCGTCGCCGCCACGCAGCTCAAGGAGGCCGGCGTCGACGTCGTCTACCACGTGGGCCTGACGGGCACCTGCGCCCCGCTCAACAACGCGATGGCACGGGTCGGCCTCGAGCCGGAGTTCGTGATCCTGCCGGCCAACTGCGCCAACAAGGCGGAGTGGACCGCGGTCGGCGAGGCCGGTGAGGGCGCGGTCGTGCCGCTGTTCCTGCGCAACCCCAACGACCCGGGTGCCGACTCCGACCCCGCGGTCCAGGAGTACATGAAGCAGACCGAGGGCATCGCGTCGCAGGCCGACGCCGTGACCGCGGCCGGGTGGGCCATGGCCGACATGCTGATCGCCACGATCGAGCAGGCGGCGGACTCCGAGGACGGCCTGACCCGGGCCAGCCTGATCGAGGCGGCGCGCAACCTCGACTACTCCTCGCCCATGTTCCTGGAGGGCATCTCCTGGATCAGCACGCCGGAGAAGCTGACGGGTCTGAGCGGCTTCGAGTCCGGCGTCTGGTCGGCCGAGACGCTGGCGTTCGTGCCCAGCGGCGAGGTCATCCAGGTCGACTGACCTGACGTCCACGGACGGGCCCGACACCATCTCGGTGTCGGGCCCGTCCCCGTCCGAGCCGCTCGTGAGGTGAGGCGACCCTTGCGGTTGGAGTCGCGACGAGCGGGTACGCCACCGGGGACATCCGATCTTCGAGGAGCCCCCATGACTGACCAGGAACGGCCCGCCACGACCACCGACGCCGGGATCCCCGTCGCGAGCGACGAGCACTCGCTGTCCGTCGGCGCGGACGGCCCGCTGCTGCTCCAGGACCACTACCTGATCGAGCAGATGGCCAACTTCAACCGGGAGCGCATCCCGGAGCGCCAGCCCCACGCCAAGGGCGGCGGCGCGTTCGGCAGCTTCGAGGTGACGCACGACGTCACGGCCTTCACCCGCGCCGCGGTGTTCGCTCCCGACACGACGACCGACGTCCTCGCCCGCTTCTCGACCGTCGCGGGCGAGCGCGGCAGCCCGGACACGTGGCGTGATCCGCGCGGGTTCTCGCTGAAGTTCTACACGAGCGAGGGCAACTGGGACATGGTCGGCAACAACACGCCGGTCTTCTTCATCCGCGACCCCATGAAGTTCCAGCACTTCATCCGCTCGCAGAAGCGACGCCTCGACAACAACCTGCGCGACCACGACATGCAGTGGGACTTCTGGACCCTCGTCCCGGAGTCGGCGCACCAGGTCACCTGGCTCATGGGTGACCGCGGCATCCCGCGCACCTGGCGGCACATGAACGGCTACTCGAGCCACACGTACTCGTGGATCAACGAGGCCGGCGAGCACTTCTGGGTCAAGTACCACTTCAAGACCGACCAGGGCATCGAGACCTTCACGCAGGACGAGGCCGACCAGATGGCGTCGGCCGACACCGACTACCACCAGCGCGACCTGTTCGAGCACATCGAGAGCGGGGAGCACCCGAGCTGGACGCTGCACGTGCAGGTCATGCCCTTCGAGGACGCCAAGACCTACCGCCTCAACCCCTTCGACCTCACGAAGGTGTGGCCGCACGCCGACTACCCGCTGCAGGAGGTCGGCCGGCTGACGCTGAACCGCAACGTGACCGACTACCACACCGAGATCGAGCAGGCCGCGTTCGAACCGAACAACACGGTCCCGGGCACCGGGCTCTCGCCCGACAAGATGCTGCTCGCCCGCGGCTTCAGCTACGCCGACGCGCACCGCGCCAGGTTGGGCGTGAACTACAAGCAGATCCCGGTCAACGCCCCGACCTCGCCGACGAACAACTACCAGAAGGACGGCGCGATGCGGGTGCAGAACGCCACCTCGCCGGTCTACGCGCCGAACTCGTACGGCGGGCCCGCGGCGGACCCGGCCCGCACCGACGACGGCGGTCGCTGGCACGCCGACGGCGACATGGTGCGCACGGCGTACACGCTGCGCGAGGACGACGACGACTGGAGCCAGGCCGGGGCGCTGGTGCGCGAGGTCATGGACGAAGCCGCTCGTGGGCGCCTGGTCGACAACGTCGTGGGGCACCTGCTGAACGGGGTCAGCGAGCCGGTCCTGCAGCGCGCCTTCGAGTACTGGCGCAACGTCGACGGCGACATCGGCGCCAAGATCGAGGAGGGCGTGCGCGCGAAGGCCGACGAGACCGACCCCAAGGCCGACGAGCAGGGCAACACGGCGCGGTCGAGCATGCAGGACAAGGCCTGACCGCCTGACGCCCCCGGGGGCGGTGAGTCAGCAACCCTTCCGAACTCGATGAGGTTGCCAGCTCACCGCCCGCCCGAGGTGGGCCGTGAGGTCGACGACTCGAGCAGCGCCCTCGCCCGATCGGACTGCGCCGGCGGCCACGGCACGATCGCACGCCCGGTGTAGGACGAGAAGCGGTCGGCCGGCACGCGGTCGCGCGAGGCGCCCCAGCGGCCCGGGTCGGCGATGGCCACCTGCCCGTCCGGGGTCGATCCGCCGACCGTGATGAGGTGCCCGCCGCGCGAGCCGTCGTCCGGCAGGGTCGGGCCGACGGACACGATCACCGGGAACCCGGCGTCGCCGACCCGCACGACGTCGTCGATCCCGGGCAGCTCCACCGCCGCGCCGTCGAGGCCGTGGCGGCGGGCGACGTCGACGAGGCGCGCGTGCACGATGCCCTGCGGCACGTACGCCTCGAGCTCACGGGCTGCCTCGACCAGGTCCCACAGCCGCGGCACCGGCAGGTCGTGGAACGTCAGCACCGTCCGCAGGCACGCCAGGCCGCACACGCGGTCGCCCCACTCCTCGAGCTCGGCGGCGTCGACCCCGAGCGGCACCTCCGCCTCCGGCTGGAGGTGGAGGTGCTGCGGGAAGCGGACGAGCGGACTCATGCGCCCGCCGGCGCTCCGCTCGTGCCGCTGGGCACGAGGCCCTGCATCATGTCCGCGATCGTCACGACGCCCAGGTCGCCCGTCGTGCGGCGCACGAGGCTCAGCTGGGTGCTGGTCTCGCGCATCCGCGCCAGCGCCGCGAGCACCGTCATGCCCGCATCGAGCACCTGGCAGTCGCGCAGCAGGCCGGTGACCGGCGTGCTGCCCGGCAGCGTGATGGTGTCGCGCACGTGCACGACGTCCATCGTCTCGTCGCCCGTGCGCACCAGGATGCGCAGGTGGCCGGAGTCCCGGCTGGCCCGCTGCACGTCAGCCACCGTGGCGTCGGCATCGACGGCCACGGGCACCGACGGGCGGACCACGTCGGCCAGCGTGAGCCGTCCGAGGTCGAGCGCGCCCGAGAGCTGCTCGGAGAACGACGCGTCCAGCACGCCGACCGAGGACGAGTGCTTCACGAGCGCCCGCAGGTCGTCGGAGTTCTGACCCGTCGCGAGCGAGTCGACGGCGTCGACCCCGACACGCTTGAGGATCCAGTTCGCGATGTTGTTGAGCAGGTGGAGCAGTGGGCGCGTCAGCCACATGAAGCCGCGCATCGGCAGCGCCAGCAGCGTCGCCGAGCGCTCGGGGTGCGCGATGGCCCAGGACTTCGGCGCCATCTCGCCGACGACGAGGTGCAGGAACGTCACGACCACCAGGGCCAGGGCGAAGCCGATCACGTCGGCACCCCAGTAGGGCAGACCCAGGTCCTCGAACGCCGGGGTCAGCCAGTAGTGGACGGCCGGCTTGGTGATCGCGCCGAGCGCGAGGACGCACAGCGTGATGCCGAGCTGGGCGCCGGCCAGGAGGACCGACAGCTCGGACGCGCTGCGGAGGGCCGCTCGGCCGCCGCGGCTGGTGGCCGCGACCTCCTCCAGGCGGTGCCGCTTGGCGGCGATCAGGGCGAACTCGATCGCGACGAAGAAGGCGCTGGCCGCGATGATCACGACGGTGGCGACGAGCACGATCCACGGGTCATCCATGAGTGCCCTCCTCTCCCTGCGGTGCGAGCTCGTCGACGGCGTCGCCGCCCTCGACGACGCTCAGGCGGACCGACGACGGCACGTACTGGTCGACCTCGAGCACGTCGACCACGAGGTGGCGCACGATCGGCTCGTCCTCGTGGGCGAGGTCGCCCGGGTCGTCGGGCAGGCGGACGTTCACGGTCTCGCCCGGGTCGGGCAGGGTGCCGTTCTCGGCGATCACGAGGCCCGCGATCGTCTCGAAGTCGCCGCGGGGCAGCATCAGCACGAGCTCGCGCTCGACCTCGTCCAGCGGGGCGTCGCCGCGCACGATCCAGCCGTCGCCGTCGGGAACCAGCAGCGGCTCCTCGGTCTCGTCGTGCTCGTCCTGCAGGTCGCCGACGATCTCCTCGACGAGGTCCTCGATCGTGATGATGCCGGCCAGTCCGCCGTACTCGTCGACGACGCAGGCGAGCTGGTCGTCCGCCGCCACGATCTGGGCGAGGGCCTCGGGCAGGAGCATCATCTCCGGCACCACGACCGGGGTGCGCATGACGGTGGTGACCGGACGCGTGTCGTCCTGGTCGACGTCCGGGAGATCGTCCGGCAGCAGCAGGTCGGTCAGGTGGACGACGCCGAGGATGCGGTCGTCGTCGTCGATCACGGGGTAGCGGGAGTGCTCGGTGCTCATCATGCGTCGCACCTCGCCCACGATCGTGTCGGCGTCGACGGTGTCGACCCGGGAGCGAGGCACGAGCGCGTGGTCGACGTCGCGTCGCGGGAAGTCGAGCATGCGGTCGAGCAGGAGCGACATCTCGTCGGTCAGGTCGCCCGCAGCGCGCGACTCGGCCACGATGTGGCGCAGGTCGCGCGGGGTGGCCGACGACTCGACGTCGTGCACGGGCTCGATGCGCAGGGCCTTGAGCAGCAGGTTGGACGCCTGGTCGAAGAACCAGATGAGCCACCCGGTCACCGCGAGGTAGGCCAGGGTCGAGCGCGCCAGCCAGCGGGCGACAGGCTCCGGTCTGGAGATCGCGAGGTTCTTCGGCACGAGCTCGCCGAAGATCATCTGCACGACGGTCGCGAACGCCAGGGCCAGCACGGTGCCGATCGCGACGCCGGTGGCCGTGGAGACCCCGGTGCCGGAGAGCATGTCGCCGAAGGCGGACCCGATCAGCGGCTCGGCGACGTAGCCGACGAGCAGGCCGGTCACGGTGATGCCGAGCTGGGCGCCCGACAGCATGAAGGACGTGCGACCGGTGACCTTGAGCGTGCGCTGGGCGGAGGCGTCTCCGGCCTCGGCGCGCGCCCTCAGGCGGGACCGGTCGACGGCCATGTAGGCGAACTCCTGGGCCACGAAGTAGCCGGTGGCGAGCGTGATCACGAAGACCACGACCACGCCGAGGAGCAGGGACAACACGATGGTCATGACATCCGGCCCGTCAGGAGAGAGTCTCTACTGGCTTGATACGGACCGGATCTCGGACTTTGACCGGGCACTGGCTCCCTCACTGGAGTCGTCGGTGGATGCGCTGAATCTAGCAGCGGCACCAAGGTCCCGCACGCTTCCGTGTGCGGGACCTGTGGCAATGCTGTGGCGACGAACCCGACGCGCCCGTTGGCTGAGGTGTGAGGAGCGCTAGCGACGAGCCTCGAAGCCGCCGGTGGGTGTCGCTGGGCGGGGGCACCCCCCTTCGAGGCTCGCTCGTTCCTCGCTCGCACCTCAGGGGGCGGAGAGCCGGGCTTCCCGTTGGCTGAGGTGTGACCGAGCTCTGCGAGGGAGCCTCGAAGCCGCCGCCGGTGTCGCTGGGCGGGGGCACCCCCCTTCGAGGCTCGCTCGTTCCTCGCTCGCACCTCAGGGGGCGGAGAGCCGGGCGTCCCGTTGGCTGAGGTGTGACCGAGCTCTGCGAGGGAGCCTCGAAGCCGCCGCCGGTGTCGCTGGGCCGGGGCACCCCCTTCGAGGCTCGCTCGTTCCTCGCTCGCACCTCACGGGGCGGGAACCCGACCGCCCCGTCGGCTCGCTCGCTTCGCCAGCTCAGGAGTCGGCGTGCTTGCCCGCGAGGTGCTTCGCGTCGTCGGGGCCGGTCGGCGGCTCGGTCGTGTCGGCGACGTGCCTCGGCGCGCCGGACTCCGCCTCGAGCCGGCGGGCCAGCGACTCGCCCTCGACGTCGAGGTCAGGCATGGCCCGGTCGAGCCAACGGGGGAGCCACCACATGTGCTTGCCGACGATCGACATGACGGCCGGAACGATCAGCATCCGCACGAGGAACGCGTCGGCCAGGACGCCGACCGCCAGGGCGAAGCCGATCGTCTTGATGATGATGTCGCTGCCGCCGGCGAAGCCGCCGAACACGCCCATCATGATCAGCGCGGCAGCCGTCACGACGCGGGCGCTGTGCGCGAATCCGTGCACCACGGCGTCGCGGGCCTCGCGACCGTGCACGAACTCCTCGCGCATCCGCGAGACCAGGAAGACCTCGTAGTCCATCGCCAGGCCGAACAGGATGCCCGTCAGCAGCAGCGGGAGGATGAACATCACGGGTGCCTCGGCGTCGAGCCCGATGAGCCCCTGGAGCCAGCCCCACTGGAACACCGCGACGGTCGCGCCGAGCGAGATGCCGACCGAGGCGAGGAAGCCGAGGGTCGCCTTGAGCGGCACGAGGATCGAGCGGAACACCAGCACCAGCAGGATGAAGGCCAGGCCGATCACGACGACGAGGTACTTCGGGAACGCCTCGGCGAGGCTCTCCGAGATGTCGACGCCGGCGGCGGTCTGGCCCGTCACGTACGGCACGGCGCCGGTCTCGCCCTCCAGGCCGGAGAGGGCCTGGCGCACGTCGGCCACGAGGTCCTTCGTCGCCTGATCGGACGGCCCGCTCTCGGGCACGACCGTGATCGCCGCGAACTGCGTCTGCTGCAGCTGGGCCGCGAACATCTGCACCGCTGCCGGGTCGGTCGGGTCGGTCACGGGTGGCACGACCGCGGCGACGTCCTGGTCGACGGTGGAGACCTCGGCCAGGGCCTCGTCGACCGCGGCGGCCGGGTCGTCGGCGCCGGCGGTGTCGATGATGACCGTCAGCGGACCGTTCGCGCCCGGGCCGAAGGTGTCGGCGATCAGGTCGTAGGACTGGCGCGCCTCGTTGCTGGACGGCTTGGACCCGTCGTCGGGCAGGGCGAGCTCCATCTGGAGCACGGGCAGCGACGCGAACACGGCGAAGCCCAGGCCGAGCAGCAGCGCCGGCCAGCGGAACCTCGCGACGAGCTCGACCCAGCGGCGCCCCGTCGTGACGACGCCCTCGGCCTCGGGGTCGCGGTTCTTCAGTCCGGGGATGCGACCCCCGACGACCCGCCTGCCGGTCAGTGCCAGCAGCGCGGGCAGCAGGGTCAGCGAGACGAGCACGGCGACGGCCACGGTGGCGGCGCCCGCGAGGCCCATCTGGGTCAGGAACGAGATGCCCGTGATCGACAGGCCGGCCAGGGCGATGACGACGGTGAGCCCGGCGAACACGACCGCCGAGCCGGCGGTGCCGACGGCGATCGCGGCAGCCTGCTCGTGGTCGCGGCCCTCGTGCACCTCGTGCTTGAACCGCGACATGATGAACAGGGCGTAGTCGATGCCGACGGCGAGCCCCAGCATCGAGGCGAGCGCCGGCGTGACTGACGAGAGCTCCATGAAGCCCGACAGCGTCGTGACCCCCAGGATGCCGATGCCCACTCCGACGACGGCGGTCACGAGGGGCATGCCGGCGGCGACGAGCGAGCCGAAGGTGATCGCGAGGACCACGAGCGCGATCGCGATGCCGATGGCCTCGGCGGTGTGCGAGAGCTCGGTGACGGAGACCGCGTCGCCACTGACGAGAGCGGTCAGGTCGGCGTCGCGCAGGTCGGCGACGGCGTCGTCGAGGGCGGACAGGTCCGCCTCGTCGAGCTCGGAGGCCTGGCGGTCGTAGGTGACCGTGACGTAGCCCGTCGAGCCGTCCTGCGACAGCGTGCCCGCCGTGAAGGGGTCCTCGGCGGAGACCACGTGGTCGGTCGTGGCGGCCTCGACCGCGGCGGCGACCTCGGGCTGGCTGTCGCTCAGGGCCTGGCCGTCGGGGGCCTGCACGACGATGCGGGCGACGGCACCGTCGGTCGAGACGCCGGTGCGGTCCTTGACCAGGTCGGCGGCCTGGCTGGACTCGATGTCGGGGAGCTCGAACGAGTCGCTCGTGGGTCCGGAGAGCGTCAGTGCGGCGACGCCGCCACCGAGGAGCAGGGCGATCCACAGCCCGATCACCGCGAAGCGGCGACGGAAGCTCCAGCGTCCCAGCTTGTACAGGTACCAGGCCACGACGACCCTCTCTTCTCCCTCGGTCCGCCGAGTGCGGACTCCCAATATGGAAGTAAATCCCATCTTGGGAGGAACTTCAACTGTGATATAAACTGCATCCATGGGACTGCGAGAGCAGAACGCCGCGCGGACGCGCCAGCACATCGCCTCGGCGGCGATGCGCGAGTTCGGCGAGCGTGGGTACGACGCCACGACGATGGAGGACGTCGCGCGCGGCGCCGAGATCGGCCTCTCGACGCTCTACCGCTACTTCCCCACGAAGGAGCAGCTCGCCACGGCCTACCTGGGCGACCCCAGCCTGATGGCCGACGCCCTGCGGGCGCGGCCGGCCGACGAGCCCGCCGAGGTCGCGATGGGGCAGGCGTTGCTCAACTTCATCGGCCTGGTGGCCTCGACGCCCGACGAGGCGCGCATCTTCGGCGGCATCATGGAGGAGAGCAGCCGGGTCCGTGCGCGCCTCCTGGAGTGGCTCGGCGACGTCCACGTGGCCCTGGCCGACGCGCTCACCGATCGCCAAGGGCTCCCGACCGGCGACGTCGGTGCCGCGGCCGAGGCGTGGCTCGCGATCCTGGTGCTCCAGCAGGCCACCCTCGCCTCCGACGTTGACGACCCCGCGCGCGCCCGCGAGCAGGTCGTCGGTGTGATGCGCGACCTCGCCACCCGCACGATCCGCTCCCCCCGCGCGGAGTAGCGCCGGACTGCGGCGGTGACGGTGTGCCCTTCGAGGCTCCTCGTTCCTCGTCGCACCTCAGGGCGCGAAGACGTGCCCGCCCCCTGAGGTGCGAGGAACGAGCCTCGAAGGGGGCACCTCGACCACCGGTGGCGGGGACCTACGGCGCCGGGACGAAGCCTTGGGAGCCGAGAAGGGGGACGGTCAGCGAGCCGTCGAGGTCCGCCGCGCGGTGCAGGGCGTCGTGCTCGCCGGCCGCGATGCAGAGCTGGCCGCCCGCGCAGGCGACGAGGTGCGACTCCTCGCGGCCGGCGATGAGGCGGTAGGAGTCGGCGGCCCAGGCGGCCTCGGGGGACAGGCCGCGCCAGTCGTGGTCCTCGAGCGCCGCGAGTATCGCGCCGGCCCCCCAGAGGTCCTCCACCGCGGGGCGGAGCGAGCCGTCGGGCCAGAGGTCGCCGGCCGCGATGACCGCGATCGTCTGCTCGTCCTCGTCGTGCTCGCGGGCCAGCCAGTCGGCGACGGCCCGCGCGTTGTGCAGCGATCCGGCCACCACCGTCGTGACCCGCGACGACAGCTCGTGGGCCAGGCGGCCCGTGGGGTCGGCGGGGTCGATCGCCCACACGGGCGACCCGGCGTCGAGGCCGTGCGCCACGGCGGTCGTCGCGTGCAGCACGTCGACCACGACGGCGACGTCGACCCCGTCGGCCACGGCGGCCGCACCGGCAGTGCCCCACTCGAAGCGCACGGTGTGCGCGAGCTGGGCGAGGGCGGGATCCATGCCGTCCAGTCTGCCTCGTCGTCGGTCGGATACATTCGTGTACTGGAACGCGTGACCTGCGTCATACCCGGCGCTAGGCTCACGCTCGAGTCGAGAGGACGCCCATGCGCGCAGTCGTGTGTCACCAGAGCGAGCTCACCGTCGAGGACGTCCCGGACCTCGTGCCGGGCCGGGGGCAGATCCTGCTCAAGGTCCTGCGAGCCGGGATCTGCGGGTCGGACCTGCACGCCCGTCACCACTCGCAGGTCACGCACGACACGGTCGCCGAGGTCGGGTACGACGACTTCATGACCCCCGACGACCGGGTCGTCATGGGCCACGAGTTCGTCGGCGAGGTCGTGGCCTACGGGCCCAAGACCCACGGCCGCTGGCCCGTCGGCACCCGGGTCGTCTCGCTCCCGCTCGTGCGCACCGAGCACGGCCTGCAGATGACGGGCCTGACCCCGCGGGCCGGTGGCGGCTACGCCGAGCACGTGCTGGTCTCCGAGGCCGTCACGATGGAGGTGCCGGCGAAGGTCCCGGTCGACCACGCCGCGATGACCGAGCCGCTCGCCGTCGCCTGGCACGCCGTGCGCAAGGGCCGCGTCGGCCGCAAGGACACCGCCGTCGTGATCGGCTGCGGCCCGATCGGCCTGGCCGTGATCCTGATGCTCAAGGCCTCCGGCGTGAAGAACGTCGTCGCGAGCGACTTCTCCGCGGGCCGCCGCGAGCTGGCCCGGCAGTGCGGGGCGGACGTGGTCGTCGATCCGTCCGTCGAGTCGCCGTGGGACCGGTTCGTGGCCAGCAAGCGCTACGTCACCGACGCCCCGAGCTTCATGGAGCTCGGCATGTCGACGATGGAGAAGCTCCGATTCCTTCCGCGCACCCCGTGGTGGCGGGCGTTCCAGGTGGCCGAGAAGCTCGGTGCGCTGCCGACCGGCCCCGTGGTCTTCGAATGCGTCGGCGTGCCGGGCATCCTCGAGCAGATCAGCACCGCGGCGCCGCTGCAGAGTCGCATCGTCGTGGTCGGCGTGTGCATGGAGCCCGACACGTTCCGTCCCGTCATGGCGATCAACAAGGAGCACGAGCTCCGCTTCGCGTTCTGCTACGACCCGGCCGAGTTCCGGCAGGTGCTGATGTGGCTCGCGGACGGCACGGTCGACCCGTCGCCCCTGCACACCGGCACCGTGGGCCTCGACGGCGTGGCGACCGCCTTCGACCAGCTCGGCGACCCGGAGTCGCACGCCAAGATCCTGGTCGACCCGGTCAGCGAGGCCACGAGCGCCTGACCGCCGCCCCCGGTGGTTGTGGTGCCCCTTTCGAGGCTCGCTCGTTCCTCGCTCACACCTCAAGGGGCGGAAAAGCGGCCGTCACCGGTGGTTGAGGTGCGAAGGCGCTCTGGCGCCTGAGCCTCGAAACCTCGGTCACGCCCCGGGTACCGCAACCACCGCGCGGGGGCTACTCCGACTCGTAGGGCCAGCCGCGGTCGACGAACGCGGCGCGCACGGCGTCGCGCTTGGCCTCGACGGTCTCCTCGAAGAGCCGGCGGCCCTGGGTGCCGTCGATCACGACCTTCTTGCGGTCGCGGTGCACGCCCACGACCTGGTCGCGGGTCAGGGTGCGACGGTCCTTGCCGTGGACGACCACGACCCGGTCGTCGTGCACCTCGAGCCGGTACTCCGACTCCAGCGTCACGGCGGCGAGCACGAGGCCGGCGACGAGGCCGACGATCCCGCGGACGGCCCACTGCCACGGCTCGTCGAAGTCACCGACCCAGCGCAGCGGCTCGCTGAACGGGATGAACGGGACGTCGGCCAGCCACGCGGCGAGCAGCGGGGCCAGCACCAGCACCAGCACGCCCCCGCCGCCCAGGAGGACGTAGGTCCAGACGGTGTCCTCGCGGTTCGAGCCGAGGTACGCGTGCTCGCGCGGTTCCGCCGACACGGTCAGGCGGTGGTGGTCTCGACGTCGTCCTCGTCCGAGACGTCGTCGGCGTCCGACGTCTCGTCGGTGTCGGGGACGTCGCGCGGAGGCGCGGGGGTCTGATCTGCGGCCTTGGAGGATCCGGCGCGCAGGGCCGGGGGACCGATCACGGCCTGCTTGACGAGGTCGTACGCGTGGGCCACGCCCGACAGTGCCCGCTCCGAGGCATCGACCCAGGAATGTCCCTCACCGAGGTTGCGGTGGAGGAGCGTCAGGTAGAGCGAC
Organism: Aeromicrobium alkaliterrae; assembly: GCF_039529015.1. NCBI lineage: Bacteria > Bacillati > Actinomycetota > Actinomycetes > Propionibacteriales > Nocardioidaceae > Aeromicrobium > Aeromicrobium alkaliterrae. The sequence goes on along the minus strand of NZ_BAAAME010000005.1, from coordinate 229,206 downwards.
GGGCGGGGCATGGGTCAACTCTACGTTCACCTTCGCCGCTTGCCGAACAGGATGCGCGCGACTTCCCGACCGAGTGTCCGGCCGGCCTCGTCGGCGACGCGGTCCAGCGGCGACTGGCGGCTCCTCGTGCGCCGGGGCGCTCGGCTGCGGGAGCGGCTCCGCGGGGCGCGGCGGGGCGCGGGTTCGGGGGCGCTGTCGGCCAGCTCGTCCTCGAGCCGGTCGGCCTCGCGGGCGAGGCGGTCGTCGCGCCCGGCAGCCTCCGGATCCACGCGCGGAGCCGGCGCGGCGTCCGGTGCGGGTGCCGCCGGGGCGGGCGCGTACTTCGCCGCGAGCGGCGAGCTCGTGGCCAGGCCCTCCAGCACGTCGGCCGGTGCCGGGGCCATCGAGGCCTGGGGTGCACGCAGGCGCGTCCACGCCACGGGGGTGGGTGCACCCTTCTCGCTCATCACGGTCACGATCGCCTCGCCCGTCGCGAGCTGGGTCAGCACCGCCGCGAGGTCGTAGCCCGAATGGGGATATGTCGACACGGCGGCCTTGAGCGCCTTGGCGTCGGCGGGGGTGTGGGCGCGGAGCTGGTGCTGCACCCGCGAGCCGAGCTGGGCCAGCACGGCGTCCGGGAGGTCGCCGGGGCTCTGCGTCACGAAGACGATGCCGACGCCCTTGGAGCGGATCAGGCGCACGGTCTGCGTCACGACCTCGAGGAAGTCCTTCGAGGCGTCCGCGAACAGCAGGTGCGCCTCGTCGAGGAAGAACACGAGCTTGGGCCGGGGCAGGTCGCCGACCTCGGGCAGCTCGGCGAACAGGCGCCGCAGCAGGTACATCAGGAACGTCGAGAACAGCACGGGCCGGTCCTGCACACCGGGCAGCTCCAGCAGCGAGACCTGTCCGCGGTCGTCGGCGGCCGTGGCGAGCAGGTCGGTGACCTGGAACGAGGGCTCGCCGAAGAACACGTCGGCACCGGCGTCGGCGAACACGATGAGCTCCCGCAGGATGACGCCGGCCGTGGCCTTCGACAGGCCGCCGAGGTCCTCGAGGTCGGCCTTGCCCTCGGCGCTGGTCAGGTGGTGCACGACCTGTCGCAGGTCGTCGAGCGTCACGAGCGGTCGCCCGGCGCGCTCGGCGTGGTGGAACACCAGGGCGAGCGAGGACTCCTGGGTCTCGTTGAGCCCGAGGACCTTGGCGAGCATCACGGGGCCGAAGTCGGCCACGGAGGCGCGGATCGGGACGCCCGTGCCCACGCCGCCCAAGGCGAACGGGGTGACGGAGCAGGCCGCCGGCTGCCAGTCCTGACCGATGTCCTGCGTGCGGGCCGTGAGGCGTTCGTCGGCCACGCCGGCGACCGCCATGCCCGACAGGTCGCCCTTCAGGTCGGGCGCGAAGACCGGCACGCCCAGCGTGCTGAGCTGTTCGGCGAGGAGCTGGAGGGTACGGGTCTTGCCCGTGCCGGTCGCGCCCGCGACCAGCCCGTGCCGGTTGAACATCGCGACCGGGATGCGCACGGGCACGTCGGGGACGGCCTCCCCGTCGACCAGCACCCCCAGCTCGATGGCATCGCCGGCGAAGGCGTAGCCCTCGCGCACGGTCGTCCGGACGTCGCCCAGGGCCTCGGAGGCCTCGCCACTCGCCATGGGGCCGAGCCTAACCGCGCCCGGGCCGTCGTCTCCTAGACTGGCGGGATGATCTTCCGGGAGGTGTCCGAGGGGCGGCCGTACCCCGACCACGGCCTCAGCGCCTCCGGGTGGGCCGAGATCTCGCCCAGCCAGGTCCGGCTCGACGACCTCACGACGACCAAGAGCAAGCTCGACCTCGCGCTGCTGCTCGACGAGGACTCGACGTACTACGGCGACCTGTTCGCCCACGTCGTGAGCTGGCAGGGTCGGCTGTACCTCGAGGACGGGCTGCACCGCGCCGTCCGCACCGCGCTCCAGCAGCGGCACATGCTGCACGCTCGGGTCTACACGATGGGAGCCCGCTGATGACGCGGACCTGGAACCTGCTGACGTCGCTCGTCGCCGTCGCGGTGTTCGTCGCCGGCGCCCTGGTGGGCTGGAACCTCCTGACGGCCAAGGCCGACACCGAGGCCGGACCCACCTGCACCGAGCGCAACGTCGCGGCGGGGGAGGCGCTGACGCCGAACCTCGTCCAGGTCAACGTGCTCAACGTGTCCGGTCGCAGCGGCCTGGCGAACCGGGTCAGCATCAACCTGCAGCGCTACGGCTTCCTGGCGGGCACGATCGACAACGCGACGAGCGAGATCCCGGTCGACCACGTCGCGATCTTCACGAACGATCCCGACGACCCCATGGTCCAGCTCGTGGCGCTGCAGTTCCAGGTGCCGCCGCAGATCGTGGCACCCGACATCCCGATCGACGACAAGGGCGTGACGGTCGTCGTGGGCCCGAGCTACACGGACCTGAACCTGACGCCGCCGACGGAGATCGCCGCGTCCCGCGACGTCAGCGTCTGCGTGCCGCTCGTCGAGCTCTGAGTCGCCCGCGGCTCAGTCGCCCCAGCCGGCAAGCCGGCCGTGGCGCGCCACCTGGCTCAGGCGACGGTCGACCTGCTCGCGCACCTGACGCGAGCTGACGATCAGCATCTCGTCGCCGGCCATGATGCGCGTGCTGGTGGTCGGCACGATCGTGCGCTCCCCGCGGACCAGCAGCGAGACCATGGCCCCCTCGGGTAGCCGCAGCTCGCCGACCTCGATGCCGGACAAGCGTGACTCCGGGCTGACACGGACCTGCAGGAGGTCGGCCGAGACCCGCTCCAGGGGCGCCGACTCGACCTCGAGCTCGCGCACCTCGCCCAGCACGCCGCACCACGAGGCCAGCGCGCCGAGCGGCGCGGCCTGGGCCAGCGTGTAGACGACCACCGCGACGAACACGATGTTGAACAGGTCGCGTGAGCCCTCGACGCCGCTCGCGAGCGGGATCGTGGCCAGGATGATGGGCACCGCGCCGCGCAGGCCGGCCCAGCCGATGAACAGCTGTTCTCGCCAGTTGATGCCGAACCACGCCGCGCACACCGCGATCGACAGCGGGCGGGCGACGAAGGTGAGGATCGCGCCGGCCGCCAGGCCCATCCACACGTGCCAGGCGGAGAACTCGTCGGGGTTGGCGAGCAGGCCGAGCATCACGAACAGGGCGATCTGCGCCAGCCAGCCGACCCCCTCGACGAACGACCGGGTCGCGGTGCGGTGCGGCAGCTCGGTGTTGCCGAGCACCAGGGCTGCGACGTAGATCGCCGCGAAGCCCGAGGCGTGGATCGCGGCCGACGAGGCGTAAGCGAGGATCGTGAACGCCAGGACCACGAGCGGGTACAGGCCCGAGGCGGGCAGAGCGACGCGCCGCAGCAGCGAGCCGCCGAGCGCGCCCACCGCCAGGCCGATCCCGACGCCGACCACGATCTCGTACAGGATCAGCGCGACGAACGCCCAGATCCCGTTCTCGACCAGCTCGCCGGTGCTGATCGCGACGACCAGGACCACGATCGGTGCGTCGTTGAGGCCGGACTCGGCCTCGAGGGTGCCGCTGACACGGTGCTTGAGGTTGACGGTGCGCAGGACCGAGAACACCGCCGCCGCGTCGGTGGGCGTCAGGACCGCCGCGAGCAGCACCGACAGCGTCCAGTCGAGCCCCAGGAACGCGTGCACGCAGACCGCCACGACCAGGACGCTGACGACGGACCCGAGGGTCGCGAGCAGCAGACCGAACCCGATCGACGGCCGCACGTGGGCCCAGTTCGTCGTGATGCCACCCTCGGCGAGGATCAGCATCAGCGCGGCGAAGCCCAGCGAGAGCGCCAGGTCGGCGTCGTCGAACTCGATGCCGAGCCCGTTCGTGCCGAGCAGCAGGCCCAGACCGAGGTACATCAGCAGCGACGGCAGACCCGCCGAGACGGACAGGCGAACGGCCAGCACGGCGACGATCAGCACCGCGGACCCGATCAGCAGGAACTGGTCGAGGTCGTGGACGTCCACCGCGGCCTCCCAGGGTCTGGTGCGTGGGGGCAGTCTATCGGTCGTGACGACCGTCTCGGCCCGGTACGCGCGTTCCCTGGAGCCCACAGGCGCGACTCACCTAGACTCGCGCTGGGCCGCGACGGCCCTCCGACCCCACGACTCGCGAGGTGCGATGAGCAAGACGGCGTTGATCACCGGAATCACGGGTCAGGACGGCTCGTACCTGGCCGAGCTCCTGCTCGCCAAGGGCTACGAGGTCCACGGGTTGATCCGTCGCGCGTCGACGTTCAACACCTCGCGGATCGACCACCTGTACCAGGACCCGCACGAGACGGACGCGAAGCTGTTCCTGCACTACGGCGACCAGTCCGACGGCGCTCGCCTCGTGACCCTGATGTACGAGATCCAGCCCGACGAGGTCTACAACCTCGCGGCGCAGTCGCACGTGCGCGTCTCGTTCGACGAGCCCGAGCACACCGCCGACACCACCGGCACCGGCACGGTCCGCCTGCTGGAGGCCGTGCGCCAGTCGGGCATCAAGCCGAAGTTCTACCAGGCCTCGAGCTCGGAGCTGTACGGCGCGACCCCGCCGCCGCAGGACGAGAACACCCCGTTCTACCCGCGGTCCCCGTACGCCGCGGCGAAGCTCTACAGCTACTGGATCACCAAGAACTACCGCGAGGCCTACGGGCTGTTCGCCGTGAACGGGATCCTCTTCAACCACGAGTCCCCGCGGCGCGGCGAGACGTTCGTGACGCGCAAGATCACCCGGGCCGTCGCCGCGATCAAGGCGGGCACGCAGGAGCACCTGTGGCTCGGCAACCTCGACGCGGTCCGCGACTGGGGCTACGCCGCCGAGTACGTCGAGGGCATGTGGCGCATGCTGCAGGTCGACGAGCCGGAGGACTTCGTGCTCGCGACCGGTGTGGGCATCACGGTGCGCGAGTTCGTGCAGATCTCCTTCGAGCGCGCCGGGCTCGACTGGGAGGAGCACGTGCGCTTCGACGAGCGGTACCTGCGCCCGACCGAGGTCGACGCGCTGATCGGCGACCGCTCCAAGGCCGAGGCCAAGCTGGGCTGGGTCCCGACGATCGACGGCCGCGAGCTCGCGAAGCTCATGGTCGACGCCGACGTCGAGGCCCTGACCCACGCCGGGCGGCCGTGGCACGACGAGGTGAAGCTCGCGTCCTGGGGCACCGCATGAGCGAGCTGCCCACCGACGGGGTCGACTTCACGCCCGGTCCGCTCGAGCGCGAGTCCCGCTTCTACGTCGCGGGGCACCGCGGGATGGTCGGCTCGGCCATCGTCCGCAAGCTCGAGGCCGAGGGCTTCACCGACGTCGTCGGCCAGTCGTCGTCCGAGCTCGACCTCAAGGACCGCGACGCGGTCTTCGCCTACTTCGCCGAGACCAAGCCGCGGTACGTGGCCCTGGCGGCCGCCAAGGTCGGCGGCATCCTCGCCAACAGCACGTACCCGGTCGACTTCCTGTCCGAGAACATGCGCATCCAGGTCAACGTCCTGGACGCGGCGCTCGAGCACGACGTCGAGCGCCTGATCTTCCTCGGCTCGTCGTGCATCTACCCCAAGTTCGCGCCGCAGCCGATCACCGAGGACGCGCTGCTCACGGGTTACCTCGAGCCGACCAACGACGCGTACGCGATCGCCAAGATCGCCGGCATCATGCACGTCCAGGCCGTGCGCCGTCAGTACGGCAAGCCGTGGATCAGCGCGATGCCGACCAACCTCTACGGGCCGAACGACAACTTCAGCCCGCAGGGATCTCACGTGCTCCCGGCCCTGATCCGTCGCTACGACGAGGCCGCCCGCGCGGGTGACGCGTCGGTCACGAACTGGGGCACGGGCACCCCGCGTCGCGAGTTCCTGCACGTCGACGACCTCGCCGCCGCCGTCCTGCACCTGCTCGAGCACCACGACGGGCCGCAGCAGGTGAACGTGGGCACGGGCTCCGACGTGACGATCGCCGAGATCGCGGCCACGATCGCCGGTGTCACGGGCTTCGAGGGCGACACCGCGTGGGACACGTCCAAGCCCGACGGCACGCCGCAGAAGGTCCTCGACGTCTCGAACCTCGCCACGGCGGGGTGGACGGCACAGATCAGCCTGGAGGACGGTCTGCGCTCGACCTACGCCTGGTACCTCGAGAACGCGGACCGGCTGCGCGAGTGAGCGGTCCGCTCGACGCCGAGCTCTGGGCCCGGGTGCAGGAGTCGGTCCCGATCCTGTGCGTCGACGTCGTGCCGTTCCGTCGCGGCGAGACCGGGCTCGAGGTCGGCCTGATCCGGCGCACGTTCGCCGACACCGCCGACGAGGTCTGGTGCCACGTCGGCGGTCGTGTGCAGCACGGCGAGACGACCGACGAGGCCCTGGCCCGCCACCTGCGCGAGACCTTCGTGCTACCCGACGAGCTGACCGACCTCGGCACCGACCCGCAGCCGCACCACGTCATGCAGTGGTTCCCCGGCGACCTGCGCCGCGGACCCACCTACGGCGACGATCCCCGCAAGCACGCACTCAGCCTGTGCTTCGCCCTCGACCTCGGCGCGGAGCTCACGACCCGCACAGGCGGTGAGGGCACCGACGTGCAGTGGTTCAGCCCGACAGGGCTCGAGAGCGCCGACCTCTGGCCCGGCACCCAGCACCTGGTCACCGCAACGCTCGCCGGCGCCGCCCTCCCCTGACCCCACCAGATCTGCGCACTTCCTCGGCCGATTCGACCGCGAAGTGCCGAAGAAGTGCGCACATCTGGAGAAGTGCGCACATCTGGTGGCTCGACCAATACGAAGAGGGCCCACCGACTTCGTCGGCGGACCCTCTTCGTATTGGTCGGGGTGACAGGATTTGAACCTGCGGCCTCGTCGTCCCGAACGACGCGCGCTACCAAGCTGCGCCACACCCCGGCCGTCACTGCGGTGAGCGACCTCGGAGAGTCTACCCAGTGAGGGTCAGCAATGTCGCCTCGGGGCGGCACGCGAAGCGCACCTGCGCGTAGCGGGAGGTGCCGAGCCCTGCGGAGACGTGCATCCACGACGGCTCGTGCTCGCCCACCTGGTGCGTGTGCAGGCCCTTCGCGCGCTTCGTGTCGAGGTCGCAGTTGGTCGTGAGCGCGCCGTAAAACGGGACGCACAGCTGCCCGCCGTGGGTGTGGCCCGCCAGGATCAGCGGGTACCCGAGCTGGTTCCAGTGGTCGAGGACCCGCAGGTACGGGGCGTGGGCCACACCGATCGCGAGGTCCGCCGCGGGGTCGGCCGGCACGTCCTTCAGGACGTCGTACTCCAGGTGCGGGTCGTCGACGCCCGTGAACGACAGCCGCCGACCGTCGACCACGAGCTTGTCCTCCCGGTTCGACAGGTCGACCCAGCCGCGCGCCGTGAACGCCTCACGCATCTGTTCGAACGGCAGGTCGCGCTGGCGCTCCCACGAACCGCCGGCCGCGACGCCCGAGCCGCCCACGAGGTAGCGGAACGGGTTCTTGGGCTGCGGCGAGAAGTAGTCGTTCGAGCCGAAGACGAACACGCCCGGCACGTCCAGCAGCGGGCCGTAGGCGTCGAGCACGGCGGGCAGGGCGTCGACGTGCGAGAGGTTGTCGCCGGTGTTGACCACCAGGTCGGGCTCGAGCGCGGCCAGGCCGCGGAGCCACTCCTGCTTGCGTCCCTGCGACGGCGTCATGTGGGCGTCGGACAGGTGCAGGACCCGCAGCGGGCGCGAGCCCGGCGCGAGCACCGGGACGGTGACCCGGCGCAGCGTGAAGGCGCGCACCTCGACGGCGGTACCCCAGGCCAAGGCCCCCGCACCGAGGAGGGTCGACCACAGGAGGGCGTCACGAGCGCGCATGCGACCAGCCTCGCACACGGTCGTACCTCGGACCGCGGTCGCGACCCGTGCGCGACAATGGCCCCATGTCCGCTCTCAAGGAACGTCTGCGCTCCGACCTCACGACCGCGCTCAAGGCTCGCGAGGCGCTGACCGCCTCGACGATCCGCCTCGTCCTGGCGGCGATCAGCACCGCCGAGGTCGCCGGCACGCAGGCCCGCGAGCTGAACGACGAGGAGGTCCTCGACATCGTCGTCAAGGAGGCCAAGAAGCGCCGCGAGTCGGCGACGGCCTTCGACGACGGGGGCCGGCCCGAGATGGCGCAGAAGGAGCGCGACGAGGCCGAGATCCTCGCCGCCTACCTGCCCGCCGGGCTGAGCGACGCCGAGGTCGCGGCGATCGTGACCGCCGCGATCGAGCAGACCGGCGCGGCCGGCGAGGGCATGAAGGCGATGGGCAAGGTCATGGGCCTCGTCCAGCCGCAGGTCAAGGGCCGGGCCGACGGGGGCGCCGTCGCCGCCGAGGTCAAGCGCCAGCTCGGCGCCTGACCCGCACCCGCCCGGCCTGCCACCAGATGTGTGCGCTCCCGGGGCTCGGGGCACCTGAGACCGCCCCCGCAGCGCACACATCGTGCAGCGGGCCCCCCGCGAGCGCACACATCTGGCGGACTGAGGTCAGGGGGCGGGCGGGGGTGCGGCCGGGTCCGCGGGCGGTGCGGCCGGGGCCTGGGTCGGCTGGGGCGGTGCCGGGTTGGACGGCCTGCCCTGCGGCGGGCGCGCGAACTCGATCGGGCTCAGGAAGTCGTCGATGACGTGCATCGCGTCGGCCCACATCGGGCCCGCGACCGAGCTGCCGGCCGCGTTGCCGCCGCGCAGGGCGATCGGCACGCCGTCGGCGTCGGCTCCGGCGATCATGGCCGCGGCGGCCAGCTCGGGCGTGTAGCCGACGTACCAGACGGCCTTGGCCGAGGTGGTCGTGCCGGTCTTGGCGGCCGAGGGGACCGAGAGGCCCGTGCCGCGCGAGTAGCCGAAGCCGCCGGGCTCCTGCAGGCCGCGCGTGATGTCGTTGATCTGCGCCGAGACCTCCTCGGTGAGCACGCGGGTGCACTCCGGCTGGTAGGTCTTGACCGGCTCGCCGTCGGGTCCGACGATCTCGCTGACGGGCTGCGGCTTGCAGTACAGCCCGCCCGAGGCGGCGGTGGCGTACGCGGCGGCCATGTCGAGGACGCTGGTGTCGGTGACGCCGAGCGTGAACGACGGGACTTCCTGGTTCTCCGGCACCGTGATGCCCATCGAGCGGGCCATCGTCACGGTGGGGCAGAGCCCGACCTTGGCCTCGAGCTGGGCGAAGTAGGTGTTCACCGACAGGCGCATGCCCGTGTACATGTTGGTGTAGCCCGACGTCGTGGAGTTGCGGACGTCGAACTTGCTGGTGCCGCGGTCCTGGCAGTCGAAGTACGTGCCCGGCGGGATGGTCATGCGGGCCGGGGAGTTGAAGCCCGTGGAGACCGGCAGGCCCTGCTCGAGCGCCGCGGCGAGCGTGAACATCTTGAACGTCGAGCCGGCCTGGAAGCCGTTCGACTCGGTGAAGGGCTTCGAGACCGCGAAGTTGATGTAGGACTGGCCCGCACCGCGGTCGGTGCCCATGGGCCGCGACTGCGCGACGCCGCGCACCTTGCCCGTGCCGGGCTCGACGAGCGCCATGGCGCCGATCGCGCTGTCGGTGGGCGCGACGTGGTCGGCCACGGCAGCGTTGATCGCGCCCTGCATGTTCAGGTCGATGTTGGACTTGATCGTCAGGCCGCCGCGCTTGAGCATCTCGCGACGCTCGTCGACGGTGTTGCCGAGCGCCGGCTCCTGCAGCAGGTACTGCGTGACGTAGTCGCACGAGAAGGCGGCCGAGGACGTGACGCACCCGTTGGGGTACTCCGTGACGTTGAGACCGAGGTCGGTCGCCTGCAGGTCCGTGGACTCCTTCTCCGAGAGCTTGCCCTGCTGGCCCATGACGGCCAGGACCGTGTTGCGGCGCTGCAGGGCCTTCTCCGGGTAGACGTTCGGGTCGAAGCCGACGGGGTTCTTCACCAGGCCGGCGAGCATCGCGGCCTGCTGGGCGGTGAGCTGGTCGGGCGTGACCGAGAAGTAGTGCGACGCGGCCGAGTAGATGCCGTAGGCACCGTCACCGAAGTACGCGATGTTGAGGTACTGCTGGAGGATCTCGTCCTTCGAGAACTCCTGCTCCATGTCGATCGCGAGGCGCAGCTCGCGCACCTTGCGCGCGATCGTCTCCTCGGTGGCGGCCTGCTTCTCCTCGTCGGTGCCCGCCTGCTGCAGGAGGGTCATCTTGACGAGCTGCTGGGTGATCGTGGAGCCGCCCTGGGTCGAGCCGGTGGCGGAGTTGTTGACGAGGGCGCGGATCGTGCCCTCGACGTCGAGGGCGCCGTGCTCGTAGAAGCGGTGGTCCTCGATCGCGAGGATCGCGTCCTGCATGACCGGCGCGATCTGCTCGAGCGGGACGTCCTGGCGGTTCTCCTCGAAGAAGTACGCGATGAGCTGGCCGTCGGCCGCGAGCACGCGGCTCGTCTGCGGGTTGCTCGAGTCGGGCAGCGTCAGCGGGAGCGACATGATGTCGTCAGCAGCGCGCGTGAACGTGTAGGTGCCCAGCGCCGCCGCCGGGGCGATGATGCCCGCCAGCAGCAGTCCGCCGATCGCGGCCAGGCGCAGCACCGAGAAGGCAGCAGCGCCCGCCGAGGGCGGGCGGGGTTCATCGCGCACGCGGCGTCGGAGACGTGTCGCAGCACGATCCCAGTCCATGCGCACACGATACGTGACGCCACCCGGCCGGGCCGGTCACGCACGCGCCGGGGAGCCGCCGCGTCGCCGCGGGCCGCGCTCGGATCGGCCGCCGCGGGGGCGAAAACGGGACGTATGGCCCAAAAGGACTATGCGAAACACCTCACCATGGCCCTGCCGCAGGTCCTCAGGTTTTTCATACGGTCGTCTCAGACACCTTAGGTCCCGTCGGGTCGGGACCACTCTCGGGAGGTTCATCATGACGTGGAACGCGAACTGGTCGGCGAACGCCGCCTGTCGTGGCAAGACCGAAGAGCTCTTCGTCAAGGGCGCGGAGCAGAATCGCGCCAAGGTGATGTGCGGCGGATGCCCCGTCACGGCGGAGTGCCTCGCGGAGGCTCTGGACAACCGCATCGAGTGGGGTGTCTGGGGCGGGATGACCGAGCGTGAGCGCCGTGCGCTCCTGCGCCGTCGCCCCAACGTGACGCAGTGGCGTCGCGTGCTCCAGCCGACTGGCTGAGGTCACCTCGCCAGGAGGGTCCCTACCTTGCGGAGGCCCTTCAGGTCGTGGACGTCGGTGGACAGGGCGGTCACCGGCACCTGCGGGACGCCGGGGTGCGCCCGGGCGAACCCGTCGCGCTCGCGCTGCTCGCGTGCTGCGGTGAGAAGGCGCTCGACGTGCACGTCGAGCAGCTCGGCTACCTGTGACTCGGGCCCACCGGCCTCGCGGAGGCGTCGCGCGACCGCACGGGCGTCGTCGAGCTCGATCGCGTCGGTGACGTCGTCGTGCACGCGGTTGACCACCAGGCCCGCCAGCGGCATGCGGTCGCCCGCCAGCCGCTCGACGAAGTAGGAGGCCTCGCGCATCGCCGCGGGCTCGGGCGAGGCCACCACCAGGAAGGCCGTGCCGGGGGCCTGCAGCAAGGCGTAGGTCGCCTCGGCGCGCTGCCGGAAGCCGCCGAAGAGCGTGTCGAACGCGGCGACGAACGTCTGCACGTCGCTCAGCACCTGGGCGCCGAGGACCTTGTTGATCGCGCCCGTGACCATGCCGAAGCCGGCGCTCAGCAGCCGGGCCGGGCCCTTCGCGGGCGCGAGCAGGAGCTTGATGAAGCGGCCGTCGAGCATCGACGACAGCCGCTCAGGGGCGTCGAGGAAGTCCAGGGCCGAGCGCGACGGCGGGGTGTCGACCACGATCAGGTCCCACTCGTCCTGCGCGTGGAGCTGGCCCAGCTTCTCCATCGCCATGTACTCCTGCGTGCCCGCGAACGAGCTGGAGAGCGCTTGGTAGAAGGGGTTGCCGAGGATCTGCGCGGCCTTCTCGGGCGTCGCGTGGCTCTCGACGACCTCGTCGAAGGTCCGCTTCATGTCGAGCATCATCGCGTCGAGCGAGCCGCCGTCGGCCCCCGCGCCGTCGACGGCGCGCGGGGTGTTGTCGAGCTCGGTCAGGCCCATCGACTGGGCCAGGCGGCGGGCCGGGTCGATCGTCAGGACGCACACGCGTCGGCCCGCGTCGGCCGCACGCATCGCGAGCGCGGCCGAGGTCGTCGTCTTGCCGACGCCGCCCGAGCCGCAGCACACGATGATGCGCACCGAGCGGTCGGCGATCAGCGCGTCGACGTCGAGGTTGCCCGCGGCGTCGCGCGAGGCGACCACGCGAGCCTGGGAACGGGGGCGGCCGGACGCCGGCGCCGTGCGGGACTTGTTCGTCATGCCGGCACCGGCCTGAAGTCCTGGATCGTCACTCGCTGGCGCTCGTTCATGCGACCCCCTGCTCGCGGAGGCGACCGGCGAGGTCGAGCAGGCTGCCGAGGTCGACGCCGTCGAGCAGCGGCAGCTCGGCCGTCTGCGCCGGCGAGTCGGTCAGGAGGGCGCGCTGGGCGGCCTGCAGCGCCTGGCGCTCCAGGTGGCCCTGGCCCTCGGCGACGAGCGTGGCGCCCGCGGTCGCGTCGAGCCCGGCCGACTCCAGGACGGCGCCGACGGCGGCCGCGTCGAGCGTCCCGTCGGTGACCGCCGCGGCCGTCGCGGCGTCGAGCAGCCCGCCACGGACCAGGTTGACGATCACGTGCCCGACCGGGAGCTCGGCCGACTCCAGGTCGGCGATCCCGTCGAGGGTCTCCTGCACCGGCATCTCCTCGAGGACCGTCACGAGGTGCACGCGGGTCGAGCCTGACCGCATCATCGCGGTGACCGCGTCGGACTGACGGCGGATCGGGCCGACCTTCGCCAGGCCGGCGACCTCGGTGCTGACGTTGAGGAAGCGGGTGATGCGACCGGTCGGCGGCGCGTCGATGACGATCGCGTCGTACTGCGGACCGGTGTCCTTCTTCTCGCCGCGGCGCCGGGCGATCTCGTAGACCTTGCCCGTCAGCAGGACGTCGCGGACACCGGGGGCGATCGTCGTGGCGAAGTCGATGACCCCGAACTTGTCGAGCGCCTTCCCGGCGCGGCCGAGCCGGTAGAACATGTCGAGGTACTCCAGCAGCGCGGACTCGGCGTCGATCGCGAGCGCGAACACCTCGCCGCCGTCCAGGCCCGAGGCGACGCGGCGCTCCTCGTACGGCAGGGGAGCGACGTCGAGCAGCTGCGCGATGCCCTGCCGGCCCTCGACCTCGCACACGAGCACGCGCTGACCTCGGCCGGCGAGGGCGAGGGCGAGGGCGACGGCGACGGTGGTCTTGCCCGTGCCGCCCTTGCCGGTCACGACGTGGAGGGCGGTGGACGACACGCTCGCAGCCTAGCGAGATCCGGGTCGCCCGCTCGTCGGAACGACGGGACGGGCCGAGGGAAAACCCCCGCCTCTCTGCCGGTCGACCCGCGTTAGCGTGGCGGGACCATCCGTCTCCACCCCCGGGAGCCTCTCGTGCGTCGTCTCCGTCTCGTCTCGACCGTCCTCCTGCCGCTCGCCCTGCTCTCGGCCTGTGGTGGTGACGACGACGCAGGCACCGGCTCGGACACGGGGAGCGGTGGGGACTCCAGCAGCGAGGCGTCCGAGGACGACGCCCCGGCCGAGGCCCCCAACGTCTGCGAGATCTTCCCAGCCGCCGACGCCGGTGCGGTCTCCGGCCTGACGCTGACGGCGGAGGAGGGACCGTTCGACATCTGCGAATACGGCCAGGAGGACCCGCGTGCGACCTCGTTCAGCCTCGGCGCCCAGCTCGAGTCCGAGCTCGGCGGCGGTGCGGAGGTCTACCTCGACGCCCTGTCGAGCGGGATCACGGTGGAGGACGAGAGCGCGCCGGACGTCGGCGAGCAGGCGCGGATCGTGACCGGTGAGCTGCAGGGATTCAGCCAGACCGCGGGCGCGGCACTGTCCGGTGGCGTGCTCTACACCGTGAACCTCACTCCGGGCAGCGACCTGGACGCCGCCGCCGAGCTCGCCCTGGCCGAGGAGCTCCTGCGCGCCCTCGTCGACGCCGCCTGACACCGTCCCCGGATGGGCGGTAGGTGAGCCACCTCTCGACCCCGTGAACGGTGGCTGACCTACCGCCCATCCGGGGAGCCAGCCCAAAGGTGGCTGAGGTACCGCCCCGAGGACGCAGCGGTGGCGCGCCGCTAGAGTCGGCCCATGACCACCTGGGAGTACCTGACCGCCCCCGTGCTCGTGCACAACACCAAGGCGATCCTCGACAACTTCGGCCGCGACGGCTGGGAGCTCGTCCAGATCGTCCCGGGGCTGAACCCCGAGAACCTCGTGGCGTACTTCAAGCGCCCGGCGGCCTGACGTGCCGGCCGTCCTCGACCGGCTCGCCGCGCTCGGCCTGACGGTCCCGCCCGTCGCCGCCCCGGTCGCGGCCTACGTGCCCGCGGTCGCGCACGGCGGGTTCGTGTTCACCTCCGGCCAGCTCCCGTTCGACTCCGGTGTGCTCCTGGCGACCGGGAAGGTCGGCGCCGAGATCAGCACCGAGGAGGCGGCCGCGCTCGCGCAGGTCGCCGCGCTGAACGCGATCGCCGCCGTGGCGAGCGTCGTCGATCTCGAGTCGGTCGTCCAGGTCGTGAAGGTCGGCGTTTTCGTCGCCAGCGCGCCCGGCTTCACGGGCCAGCCGGCCGTCGCGAACGGCGCCAGCGAGCTGTTCGCCGGCGCCTTCGGTGACGCTGGTCAGCACGCCCGCAGCGCCGTCGGCGTCGCGGAGCTCCCGCTCGGCTCCCCGGTCGAGGTCGAGCTGCAGGTCGCCGTCCGCCTCTGAGGCGACGGCAGTGAGGAGGAGGCGCGCATGAGGACCCGACTTCCCGACGGCTGGGAGCCGAAGGACGCTCCACCCGTGGCGCCGCGCGACGCCGCGACCGTCGCACTCCTGCGCGACACCCCGTCCGGCTCGCAGACCTACCTCCTGCGCCGCCAGCCGACGATGGCCTTCGCCGCGGGCATGTCGGTCTTCCCCGGCGGCTCCACGCAGGCCGGCGACGACGAGCCGATCGGCTGGGTCGGGCCGTCGCCCGACGCGTGGGCCGAGCGGCTCCGCTGCACGCCCGAGGTCGCCCGGGCCTTGGTGGTCGCCGCCGTGCGCGAGACGTTCGAGGAGTCCGGCATCCTGCTCGCCGGCCCCGACGAGCACGCGACCGCGACCGAGCTCGACACCGACGAGATCACCCAGGTGCGGCTCGACCTCGATGCCGCCCGCCGCAGCCTCGCGGACGTCCTGGACGAGCGGGGATGGGTGCTGCGCACCGACCTCCTCGGCGCGTGGGCGCACTGGATCACGCCGACGTTCGAGCCGCGCCGGTTCGACACCCGCTTCTTCGTGGCCGCCGTGCCGGAGGGACAGCGCGTCGGCTCGCTCCCGGGCGAGGCCGACCGTGCGGCGTGGATCGCCCCGCAGGACGCGCTCGACTCCGCCGCCAGTGGAGGCGTCGCGCTGATGCCGCCGACCATCGCCGTGTGCCAGGACCTCGTGGGGCTGAAGGCCACCGACGTCGTCCGGCTCTCGGCGGAGCGGGTCATCGAGACGGTCGAGCCGTACCTCGAGCGCACAGGCGACGCCTGGTACATCGTCAACACCGTGGGGGAGTCGTCATGAGCGCTGAGATTCCCGAGATCCCGGACGTCACCGCCGGGCCGACCGACGTGGCGGTGCGGGTCAGCGACCTCGCCACCGTGGTGCGGGCCGACAACGCGGGCATCATGACGCTCGACGGCACCAACACGTGGATCCTGCGCGCTCCGGGCGCGGCCCGCAGCATCGTCGTGGACCCCGGCCCCGACGACGTCACGCACCTCGACGCCGTGCTGGCGGAGGCCGGCGACGTCGCCCTCGTGCTCTACACGCACTGGCACGGCGACCACACCGACGCGATCGACACGATGGTGGCGCGCACGGGCGCTCCGGCGCGGGCGCGCGACGCCGCCTGGTGCCGTGACGCCGAGCCGCTGGCCGACGGCGAGGTCGTCGAGGTCGACGGCCTGCGGGTCGAGGTCGTGCACACCTCGGGTCACACGCAGGACTCGATCTGCCTGCTGGTCGAGGACGACGCCGCACTGCTGACGGGCGACACGATCCTGGGGCGGGGCACGACGATCATCGCCCACCCCGACGGAGCGCTCGGGTCGTACCTGGACTCGCTCGACCGGATCGGAGAGGTCGTCTCCGCGGGCCGCGCCTCGCGCTTCTACCCGGCCCACGGCCCGGTCCTGCCGGACGCGCACGGCGTCGTGGAGTTCTACCGCGCGCACCGCCTGGAGCGGCTCGAGCAGGTGCGTGCTGCGGTCGCCGACGGCGCCGTCACCGCGCGCGAGGTCGTCGAGCGCGTGTACGCCGAGGTCGACGAGTCGCTGTGGCCCGCCGCCGAGCGCTCCGTCGAGGCCCAGCTGGAGTACCTGACCGCTCGCGAGTGAATTCCCGCCCCGCCGCGAGTGGATTCCCGCCCCGCGGCGAGTGAGTTTCCGCCCCACCGCACGCAGGAAGCCCCCGCCCGAGGGGCGGGGGCTTCCTTCCAGCGTGGGATCGGATCAGCGCGCGCGGCGCTGGAGCCGGTCGAGGTCCAGGATGATGACCGACCGCGGCTCGAGACGCAGCCAGCCGCGCGAGGCGAAGTCGGCGAGCGCCTTGTTGACCGTCTCGCGCGACGCGCCGACGAGCTGCGCCAGCTCCTCCTGCGTGAGGTCGTGGTTGACGTGGACGCCGTCGTCGGCGCCGCGGCCGAACCGGCTCGCGAGGTCGAGGAGCGCCTTGGCGACACGGCCGGGGACGTCGGAGAACACCAGGTCGCCGACCACCTCGTTCGTGCGGCGCAGGCGGCCGGCGAGCTGGTGGAGCAGCGCGTTGGCGACGCCGGGGTGCGCCTCGAGGACGGGGCTCAGGGCCTCGTGACCGAGACTGCGCATGTCGACGTCGGTGACCGCCGTGGCGGTGGCCGAGCGCGGACCGGGATCGAAGAACGACAGCTCGCCGAACATCTGTCCCGGACCGAGGATCGCGAGAAGGTTCTCGCGGCCGTCGGGGGAGGTTCGGCCGAGCTTGATCTTCCCGTCGACCACGACGTAGAGCTGGTCGCCGTCGTCGCCCTCGTTGAACAGGACCTCGCCGCGCCGCAGGCTCACCGCCGTCATCGACGCCTCGAGCGTCGCCGCTGCATCCTCGCCGAGACCGGCGAAGAGCGGGGCCTGGCGGAGCACTTCCTCGGACACGTGGGCCTTCTCTCAATGTGGTGTTTCACACGTACCGTCAAATTCTGTCACACTCTGGCGCGCGAACGGCAGATTGACGGGCCAACTACGCTGGGTTCGTGGCGCGACCGGAGAGTGTTCGTGGCTCCGGCCGAGGCATCGGGGAGCCGTCCAGCGGCGATCCCACCGCCCACGACGTCTCCCGCACGGCCCTCGTGCGCCGCGCGCGCCGCATCCACCGGGTGCTGGCCGAGACGTATCCGGACGCCCGGTGCGAGCTCGACTTCCGTACGCCGTTCGAGCTGCTGGTCGCGACCGTGCTCTCGGCGCAGACCACCGACCGCCGGGTCAACGCGGTCACCCCGGTGGTGTTCGAGCGGTGGCCCGACGCTGCCGCGATGGCCGGTGCCGACCGTGCCGAGCTGGAGGAGATCATCCGCCCGACCGGCTTCTTCCGCGCCAAGGCCGGGCACGTGCTGGGACTGTCGGCGGCGATCGTGGAGCGCTTCGGCGGCGACGTCCCGCCGCGGATGGCCGACCTCGTGACGCTGCCCGGCGTCGGTCGCAAGACCGCGAACGTGGTGCTCGGCAACGCCTTCGACGTCCCGGGACTGCCCGTCGACACCCACGTCCTGCGCCTGGTCGAGCGGCTCGGCTGGGCCGATGCGCACACGGTCGCCGACCCGGTCCGCACCGAGCACGCCGTCGGGGCGCTGTTCCCGCGGCGCGACTGGACGATGCTGAGCCACCGCCTGATCTGGCACGGTCGCCGCCGCTGTCACGCACGCACGCCCGCCTGCGGTGCGTGCCCCGTGGCGCGGTGGTGCCCCTCGCGGGGTCTCGGGCCGACCGACCCGGTGCTCGCCGAGGCGCTCGTGACGACGCAAGGTCGCGCATGAACGGCCCGCTCAGCACCGTCGTGCGTCGGTGGTCGACGGCAGCGGTCGTGCTCGTCACGACCCTGACCGCCGTCGCGTGCGCTCCCGACCGAGCGGGCGACGCCGAGACCAACGGCGCCCCGGTCGACACCGCGGTCACCACCGCCGCGCAGGACGCGGGCATCGCCGGGTGCCCGAGCAGGAGCGAGGGCGAGGCGGCCGACTCGCGCCTGGCCGGCATCGAGCTGGTCTGCGTCGCGAGCGGTGCACCGGTCGACCTGGCGGCCTTCGACGGCCCCGTCGTGGTGAACGTCTGGGCGAACTGGTGCGAGCCGTGCCGTGAGGAGCTCCCCCTGCTGGCACGGGCTGCGCAGGAGTACGCCGGGAAGGTCACCTTCGTCGGCGTCCTGTTCGCCGACCAAGACCCGCGCGCCGCGATCTCGCTCGCCCGCGACTCCGGCGTCACCTACCCGCAGGTCGCCGACCCGACGAGCTCGCTGCGCACGGTCCTGTCGCTCCGCGGCCTGCCCACGACCTCCTTCCTGGTCGACGGCGAGGTCGTGGGCTCCCAGCCGACGCCCTACGACGACTACGGTGTGCTCGTCGCGGACATCGCCGAGCACCTGGAGGTCGAGCAGTGAGTGGTCACACCTCTGCCCTGCCGCCCTGGCTGCGCCCCCTGGCGGAGATCGCCGGGTCGGTCCAGCCCGAGCTGCTCTCGCCCCGCTTCCCGCACCCGCCCGCCGACGCTCGCCCGGCCGCGGTGCTGCTCCTGTTCTCCGACGGTGCCGACGGTCCCGAGCTGCTGCTGACCGAGCGCGCCACGACGATGCGCCAGCACGCGGGGCAGGTGTCCTTCCCCGGCGGTCGGGTCGACCCCGGCGACGGGGAGGGCACCGACGGCTTCGTGGCCGCGGCGCTGCGCGAGGCGCAGGAGGAGGTCGGCCTCGACCCGGCCGGCGTCGAGGTGTTCGGCGTGCTGCCGACGCTGTGGCTGCCGCCGAGCAACTTCGCGGTCGCGCCCGTGCTGGCCTACTGGCGTGCCCCCGAGGTGCTGGGGGCCGCGTCGCCGGAGGAGGTGCGGACGGTCCTGCACCAGCCCATCGCGGAGCTGCTCGACCCCGATCGTCGCTTCACCGTGGTGCACCCGATGGGGTGGCGCGGCCCGGCGTTCGACGTGGGCACGACGATCCCGCTCTGGGGGTTCACGGCGGGCATCATCTCGCGCCTGTTCGAGGTCATCGGCTGGGAGCGTCCGTGGGACGTCTCCGACGAGCGAGAGCTGCCGGCCCTGCCATGAACTCCCTCGATCTCTGCATCGTCCTCGTCGCGCTGGCCTTCGCCGTGTCCGGCGTCGTGCAGGGATTCCTGGCGAACCTCGCCGCGACGCTGGGGCTGCTCGCCGGCGGTCTCCTGGCGGTGCTGATCGTGCCGCTGGTCATCTCGCCCGACGAGCCCAGCCTCGCGTCGTCGCTCACGGCCCTCGGCATCGTCGTGGCGGTCGCCGCCGGCGGTCAGATCATGGGCACCGTCGTCGGCACCGACCTGCGCCGCACGGTGCGCACGCCCACGGGCCGCTGGTTCGACGCGGCCGGCGGCGGCGTGCTGAGCGTCGTGTCGGTCCTGGTGGTCTCCTGGGCCCTCGGCTACGCCGTCAGCGGCACGACGGTGCCCTACCTGTCCACCGCGGCGCGCGACTCCACGATCCTCGGTGCGGTCGACGACGCCATGCCGTCGCAGGCCGCGGGCGTGCTGCACGCCTTCAGCGACGTCATCGACGCCAACCTCTTCCCGCGCTACCTCGACCCGTTCGACAGCGAGGACATCGTCCGGGTCGGCCCGCCGGATCCCGCGACGCTGCTGCTGCCCGGCGTCGAGCAGGCGTCGGCCTCGGTCGTGAAGATCCTCGGCGAGGCGTCGTGCGACCGGGGCATCGAGGGCACCGGTTTCGTCTACGCCGAGAACCGGGTCATGACCAACGCCCACGTCGTGGCCGGGGTCTCCCGGCCCAGCGTCGTCACGACCGAGGGCTCGTTCGACGCCGAGGTCGTCGTCTTCGACCCGACGCTCGACGTCGCGGTGCTCGCGGTCGACCTGGACCTGCCGGCCCTCGCCTTCGACACCGCGGGGCGGGCCGGCCAGGACGCCGCGGTGCTCGGCTACCCCGGCAACGGTCCGTTCGACGCGCAGGCGGCCCGCATCCGCGAGCAGATCCGGCTCAAGAGCCCCGACATATACAACGACGGCCAGCACGTGCGCGAGTCGTTCTCGATCCGTAGCCTCGTCCGGTCCGGCAACTCCGGGGGTCCGCTGGTGTCGGCCGACGGGCAGGTCCTCGGCGTGATCTTCGCGGCCTCGGTCACCGACAGCAACACGGGGTACGCGCTGACGGCCTCCCAGGTCGCCGATGCCGCCGAGCAAGGCCGCACCTCCACGCGCGAGGTCGGCACGGGGGGCTGCGCATGAGGGGCTTCGGTGCGTTCCTGGCGGGCCTGTTCGCCGTGGTGGCCTTCGCGGTGCTGCTGCCGACGGCCTGGGTCACGGCGAACATCGCCGACGAGGACGGCTACGTCGACCTCAGCCGCGGGGTGCTCGAGGACGCGGGCACCCGCGACGCGGTCGTCTCGGCCGTCTCCGACGAGCTCGGCGGCCAGACCCGGCAGCGTCTCGTCGACCTGGGCGTGCCGCAGTCGCTGATCGACCAGACCCTCGCCGGCGTCGAGGGCTTCGTCGGCCAGGGCCTGGCGAGCGAGGCCGTCGTCGACGCGTGGGGGGAGTCGCAGCGTGCGGCCCACCGTGACATGTTCCGGCAGGACGGCAGCGGCTTCGTCGTCGAGCTGGGTCCGCTCGTGAACGCCGTGGCGGTGCAGGCAGGGGTCGACCTCGCGGTGCCGACGAGCTTTCCGATCGAGGACGACAGCACGGCGTCGCGCCGGGCCGTGCAGCTGATCGGCGCGAGCCCCATGCTGGCCGTGACGGCCGGTCTCGTCGCGATCGTCGGCGCGTTGAGCGCCGTGCTGCTGGCGCGCAGCCGCGGCGCCGCGCTGGTCTGGCTCGGCCTCGGGGGTCTGCTCGGCGTCGGACTCTCGTACGTCGGGGCGCGGATGGCGTCCGCCTCGGACGTCACGGCAGGTGCGGGCGCCGGGGACCAGGTCGTGTCGGCCCTGCTCGACGTCGCGCGCGAGTCCTACGACGGACTGCTCGGGCGCGCTGCGCTGGGGTCCGCCGCCGTGCTGGCGATCGGTGTGGTGGTGGTGATCGTGACGGCGGTCAGCCGGCGTCGGGAGCCGATCGCTGGCCCTTGAGGGCCGCCGGGATCTGCTTGGCCGTCTCGATCGTGGCCTCCGGGGCCTTGATCTTCTTGATCCGGCCGATGCCGACGACGACCAGCAGGACCGCGAGCAGCAGGTAGGCGCCCGAGACGATCAGGAACGCCCACGCGGGGTGCAGCCCGGTCATCGTCAGGAAGTACGCGAAGGCGAACGACAGCAGGATCACGATGAGGATCCCGAGGAAGCCCGCGACGAGGAACAGCAGCGAGCCGAGCAGGCCGGCCTTGACGCTGAAGCGCATCTCGGCCTTGGCGAGGGCGATCTCGTGCTGGACCAGAGCCGACAGGTCGCGGCTCGCGTCGGCGACGAGGCGACCGATCGTCGGCTCCTCGACCTGCTCGGTCGCGGCGTCGGACGGAGACTTCACGCTGGTGGCCATGGGCGTGAGCCTACAAGCGTCGGGCCTGACCGCACTAGCAAGGCTGCGTGGCTCGGCCGCGAACGGCCTCGCACCTCAACCA
>NZ_BAAAME010000005.1:190408-207309 GCF_039529015.1 Aeromicrobium alkaliterrae | reverse complement strand
GGCTGAGGTGCGAGGAGCCCGGCGACGAGCCCCGACGCCTCGGTCAGGAGGACCGGGACCCGGGGGTCAGTCGTCGCTGCTGGACGTCTTGAGGCCCTGGGTGATGAGGTCCATGACCGAGGAGTCGGCCAGCGTCGTGGCGTCGCCGACCTCGCGGTTCTCGGCGACGTCGCGCAGGAGGCGGCGCATGATCTTGCCGGAGCGGGTCTTCGGCAGCTCGGGCACGACCATGATCTGGCGCGGCTTGGCGATCGGGCCGATCTCCTTGGCGACGTGGTTGCGCAGCGCCGCGATCGCGTCGTCGGTGCCGCCCTCGTCGCCGGCGGACTCGCGCAGGATCACGAACGCCACGACGGCCTGGCCGGTCGTCTCGTCGGCGGCGCCCACCACGGCGGCCTCCGCGACCGAGGGGTGCGACACGAGGGCCGACTCGATCTCGGTCGTGGAGAGCCGGTGACCGGAGACGTTCATGACGTCGTCGACACGGCCGAGGAGCCAGATCGCGCCGTCGTCGTCCTTCTTGGCGCCGTCGCCGGCGAAGTAGTAGCCCTGCTTCTCGAAGCGCGACCAGTACGTCTCCTTGTAGCGCTCCTCGTCGCCCCAGATCGTGCGGAGCATCGAGGGCCACGGCTCGGTGACGACGAGGTAGCCGCCACCGCCGTTCGGCACCGGCACGCCGGCGTCGTCGACGACGTCGATGCTGACGCCGGGGAAGCCGATCATGGCCGAGCCGGGCTTGGCCTTCGTGACGCCCGGCAGCGGGGTGATCATGTGCGCGCCGGTCTCGGTCTGCCACCACGTGTCGACGATCGGGGTGCGCCCACCGCCGACGTTGTCGCGGTACCAGACGTAGGCCTCGGGGTTGATCGACTCACCGACCGAGCCCAGGATGCGCAGCGACGTGAGGTCGTGCTCGGCGGGGATCTGGCGGCCCCACTTCATGAACGTGCGCACCGCGGTGGGCGCGGTGTAGAAGAGCGTCACGCCGTACTCGGCGATGATCTCCCACCAGCGGCCCTTGTGCGGGGTGTCGGGGGTGCCCTCGTAGAGCACCTGCGTGGCACCCTCGGCGGTCGGGCCGTAGACGATGTAGGAGTGGCCGGTGACCCAGCCGATGTCGGCGGTGCACCAGTACACGTCGGTCTCGGGCTTGTGGTCGAACGTGCCGTGGAACGTCGCCGCCGCCTGGGTGAGGTAGCCGCCCGAGGTGTGCAGGATGCCCTTGGGCTTGCCGGTGGTGCCCGAGGTGTACATGACGTACAGCGGGTGCTCGGCGTCGAAGGCCTCCGGCGTGTGGTCGGTCGAGGACTCGCCCACGACCTCGTCCCACCAGACGTCGATGTCGCCGTTCCAGGCGACGTCCTGGCCCGTGCGCTTGACGACCAGCACGTTCTCGACGGGGCTGTCGTCGCCGAGCTTGGCGAGCGCCTCGTCGACGGCGGGCTTGAGCGCCGAGGGGTTGCCGCGGCGGTAGCCGCCGTCGGCGGTGATGACGAGCTTCGCGCCGCAGTCGTCGACGCGGGAGGCGAGGGCGTCGGAGCTGAAGCCGCCGAACACCACGGTGTGCGGTGCGCCGAGGCGGGCGCAGGCCAGCATCGCGATGACGGCCTCGGGGATCATCGGCATGTAGATCGCGACCCGGTCGCCGGTCTCGATGCCGAGCTCGGTGATCGCGTTGGCAGCCTGGCTGACCTCGTCCTTGAGCTGGCTGTACGTGATGGTGCGGGTGTCACCGGGCTCGCCCACGAAGTGGAACGCGACCTTCTCGCCGTTCCCGTTCTCGACGTGCCGGTCGACGCAGTTGTAGGCCACGTTGAGCTTGCCGCCCACGAACCACTTCGCGAAGGGCGGGTCGGTCCAGTCGAGGACCTCGGTGAACGGGGTGTCCCAGGTCAGGCGCTCGGCCTGATCGCCCCAGAAGCCGAGCCGGTCCTTCGCGGCGGCCTCGTAGGTCGCCTGCGTGAAGTTGGCGTTCGCGGCCAGGTCGGCCGGCGGCTCGAAGGTGCGGTCCTCGTGGGCGAGGTTGCTGATGGTCTCGTCGGTCACAGGTGTCTCCTGGTCGAGGGGCTGTCGAAGTTCATGGTGTCCCACGCCACAGTCTGCCGCGCGGCGTGTTGCTCGGAAGTTGCAGGTCGGGGGCGCGGACTGCGCCCGCGCCCCCGACCCGCTAGCGGCTCACTTTTCCGCGCCGGCTCCGGTGAAGGAGCGGACCTCGAGCTCGGGGAACCGCTCCTCGCTGACCCGGCTGCGGGTCGTGACGGTGCCGAGCCAGCCGAGGAAGAAGCCGAGCGGGATCGAGACGATGCCCGGGTTCTCCAGCGGGAACCAGCTGATGTCGATGTTCTCCGGCAGCAGCGACAGGTTCTTGCCGGTCGCGTCGACGCCCTTGCCCGACACGATCGGGCTGAAGAGCACCAGTCCCACCGACGAGATCAGGCCGCCGTAGATGCTCCAGACGGCGCCGCGGGTGTTGAAGCGCTTCCAGAACAGGTTGAACAGCAGGGCCGGCAGGTTGGCCGAGGCCGCCACCGCGAACGCCAGCGCGACGAGGAACGCCACGTTGAGGTTCTTGCCCGGGATCGCCAGGGCGATCGCGACGCCACCGATCACGAAGGCCGCCATGCGGGCCATCTTGACCTCGTCCTTCTCCGACGCGGTGCCCTTCTTCCACACGTTGGCGTACAGGTCGTGCGCCACGGAGGAGGCCGAGGTGAGCGTCAGCCCGGCGACGACCGCGAGGATCGTGGCGAACGCGACGGCGGCGATGAGGGCCAGCAGGATCGCGCCACCGGTCGTGCCCGGACCACCGCCGACGGCTTGCGCCAGGAGTGGCGAGGCGAGGTTGCCGCCGGAGTCGATGATCTGCTGCTTCTGGTCGCCCGTGACGAGG
The DNA here is from genome assembly GCF_039529015.1 of Aeromicrobium alkaliterrae. Taxonomy (NCBI): domain Bacteria; kingdom Bacillati; phylum Actinomycetota; class Actinomycetes; order Propionibacteriales; family Nocardioidaceae; genus Aeromicrobium; species Aeromicrobium alkaliterrae. The sequence continues at coordinate 204,419 of NZ_BAAAME010000005.1, read as the reverse complement.
GCCGCGGCGCCGAAGCCGAGGATCAGCGTCATGAGGTAGAACGTGCCGATCAGGCCGATGGCCCACAGCACCGACACGCGCGCGGCCTTGGCCGTGGGCACGGTGTAGAAGCGCACCAGGATGTGCGGCAGGCCGGCCGTGCCGAGCACGAGCGCGATGCCGAGCGAGATGAAGTCGATCTTGCTCGTCGTCGACCCGCCGTACTTCAGGCCCGGTTCCAGGAACGCCTTGCCCTGACCGCTCTCCTGTGCCGCAGTGCCGAGCAGGTCCGACAGGTTGAAGCCGAACTTCGCGAGCACCAGGACGCTGATGAGCAGGGTGCCGAACATCAGCAGCACGGCCTTGACGATCTGCACCCAGGTCGTGCCCTTCATGCCGCCGAGGACGACGTAGAAGACCATGAGCAGGCCGACCGCCGCGATCGTGATGTTCTTCGCGGCCTCGCTGCTGATGCCGAGCAGGAGCGACACGAGCGCGCCGGCGCCGACCATCTGGGCGAGCAGGTAGAAGATCGACACGACGATCGTCGAGGTGGCTGCCGCGGTGCGGACGGGCCGCTGCTCCATGCGGTACGCGAGCTGGTCGGCCATCGTGAACCGGCCGGAGTTGCGCAGCAGCTCGGCGATCAGCAGCAGCGCCACGAGCCACGCGACGAGGAAGCCGATCGAGTACAGGAACCCGTCGTACCCCGACAGCGCGATCGCGCCGGAGATGCCGAGGAACGAGGCGGCCGACATGTAGTCGCCGCCGATCGCGAAGCCGTTCTGCATGCCGGAGAAGGAGCGTCCGCCGGCGTAGTAGTCGGCCGCGGTCTTGGTGTTGCGGCTGGCCCAGAAGGTGATGCCGACCGTCAGCAGGACGACGAAGCCGAACAGCGAGGCGGTCAGGACGCGGTTGTCGCTCGTGCTGCCCTCGGCCGCCAGGATCACGCGGTCGTCGGCCAGCGCGGTGTGGAGGATGCTCATCAGTCGACCTCTCGCTCGAACTGGGCCCGGAGCTCGTCGGAGATCGGGTCCATCTTCGCCAGCGAGTAGCGGGCGTAGGCGTAGGCGATCGCGAAGGTCGTGACGAACTGGAGGAGGCCGAACAGCAGGGCGACGTTGATGTTGCCGAAGACCTGCTGGCCCATGAAGTCGCCCGCGTAGTTCGAGCACAGGACGTAGGTCAGGTACCAGACCATGAACGCGATCGTCATGGGCAGGACGAACTTGCGGTAGGCGGCCTTGAGCGCCGCGAACTCCGGGGTGGCGTGGATGCGGGCGTACTCCGCCTGCACCTCGGGACTGACCTTCTCGGCCACGTCGATCACCTTCTTCTGTCTCGTGACGGCCCGCGGGGGAGCAGGGACCGCTGGACACGGATGTGTCGTGGCTCACGCTAGGAAGACGGAGCCCTGTGGGCCAGGTCACAGGACGGGTGCAGCGGTGAAGACCGGTGGCCGTGCGTTCGCCGGTCGTCAGGACGCGACGAGCGGTCCCTCTGGGGCGACGAGCGGTCAGGGCGCGTGGCGGCTCCTGCCGGCCGTCGCGGCGCGCAGGATCGCTCGGCCGTCACCGAAGCACGGCAGCACGAAGACCGCATGGGCGAGGTACCACGGGTGCAGCCAGAGACCGGGCACCGCGAGCGCGAGCAGCAGGCCCACCGCGACGCACGAGCCGGGGCCCGCGAGGGCCACCGCCACGAGCTGCCGCGAGGTCAGCGTGCCCGCCGGGATCAGCGACAGCCGCCAGACGGTGCGCTCGAGCCGCACCGACGCGACGGTCGGGATGCGGCGCAGGCCCAGCAGGTGGGCGGCCTCGTGCAGCACGAACGAGGCGGTCAGCCCGGCCACGCCCCACAGGAGCAGCATCCCGGCGATCCTGGCCAGCGCGGGGTCGCCGCTGGAGGCCCACCACCAGGTGCCCCCGGCCGTGAACGAGGCCAGCAGGGCGAGGAGCGGCCAGACCTGCGCGGTCGTCGCGGCGGCGAGCCCGACGACCGTGGCGCGGCGCTGCATCGATCAGGCCAGGCCGCGCTCCTCGAGGAGCCGCTGGCGGTGGATCTTCAGCAGCCGGTAGGCCACCTGGATGAAGGCCAGCACGACGGCGAGGAACACGAACAGGGCGATCAGGGGGATCGGGTCGTCGACGCCGGCAGTGATCGCGGTCGAGCCGTCGGACTGCTCGACGGTCTGGAACATCAAGGACCCGAAGAACGCGCGACGGTCGGTCTCGACGTCACCGTCGGTCGAGAACATGAGGACCAGCAGGATCACCGCTGCGGTCACGAGGGTCAGCAGGGCTGCCCCCGCCAGGGCGTTGATGACGACGAGCGACTTCTTCATGGCGTCTCCTTGACTCGAAGGTGGTGATGCCGACGACGCTGTAGACGACGGCGAGGGCGAGGGTGGCCGCGACGACGGTCGTCGAGACCCGGGGCGGCAGGTTCAGCAGGCCGACGGCCAGGCCCACGGTCGTCACGATGACGACGGCCAGGGACATGCCGATGAAGAGCGAGAACGGGTTGTCGTCGACCGCCGGGAAGACGATGCCGACCGCCAGGGCCAGGACGGTCGACGCGAGGCTGCCGAGCAGCGGGAGCACGACGGCGGCAGCAGAACCCTCGATGACGACGGCAGCGATCGTGAGCGGGACGGCGAACGCCGTCCACACGACGAGCTGGGCGCGGACGAGCCGGCCGTAGACGCCCCAGGGCGACTGCCGGCCCCCGCGCAGCAGGCGCAGCGGCTCGGTCGCGGCGAACTGGTAGAGCGCCCCCATCGAGAGCAGGGAGAGGGCCCACAGCGGGTGGGCCAGGGGCCGCAGCGACAGGGCGATGAAGACCGCCACCGCCAGGACGGCCGGGAGCCAGGTCTGCAGGCTCCGGACCGCGCACCAGTCGTACGGGGTGAGGAGTCGTCGGGTCAGCGGGCCGGCCCTCCAGGGCAGGTAGCGCGACTGGGCGAGGTGGCGGTTGGGGGTCAGGAGCACGGTCGCCCAGGCAAGCAGGGCGACGGCCGCCGTGGCCGCCGCGAGCGACGGCACCGGGCCCCACCGGTCCGACAGGGACGCGACGGCCGCCGTCCAGGGGCGGTCGTCGGTGCCCGCGAGGTAGGCGGTGCTGACGGAGGCCGTCAGGCCCGGGACGGTGGCGGCGAAGGCTGCGGCCAGGGCGAAGAGGACGAGCAGGAGCGTCGGCGGCTGCGCTCGGCGCAGGCCGGAGGCGCTGAGGAGGCGGGTGAGCAGCTGGTAGCCGAGCCCGACCGCGACGTAGGTCAGCAGCGCGGGCAGCACGACCGACTCGGCCAGGGGGACCAGGATCGACGGTCCGCGGATCACGAGCGACGCGACGGCGAGCGCCCCGATCCCGACCGCGACGACGATGCCGGCCATCGCACCCTCGTAGAGCACGAACGCGGCGGCGCGCTCGCGGTTGGTGACCGGCAGGGCGAACGTCATCGCGAGCATGCCTTCCGCGTTCAGGAACAACGTCTTGGTCAGCAGCACCGCGACGAGGCACCACTGCACCGTCGAGATGCTCATCGCGTCGAGGAGCAGCCCCCACGCCCCGGGCTCGGACCGGAGCGGATCGAGGAAGGCCACCGCAGCGGCGACCGCGGCAGCGCCGAGCCCGGTCGCGAGGGCGAGCGCGGCGACGCGCAGCGGGCGCGAGGCCAGGACGCCGGTGCGCATGACCCGGCGCCCGAAGTAGCGCAGCAGCAGGTGGGCCAGGGTGAGCGCGCGCGACCACCGCACCTCAGCGTGCCGCCGAGTCGAGGTGGTCGAAGACCAGCGTCGCCAGCGAGCCGTGCCGGTCGACCAGGGCGCGGACGGGCGCGTCGACGACGACGCGGCCCAGGTCCAGGAAGACGATGCGGTCGGCGAGGCGCTCGAGCAGGGCGAAGTCGTGGGTGCACAGCACCACCGCGCCGCCCTCGTCGCGCAGGCGCCCGATCTCGTTCTCGCACAGGCGCAACGAGCCGACGTCGATGCCGTTGAGCGTCTCGTCGATCACGGTCAGGGGTCGGCGGGTCGTCAGTGCGGAGATCAGCTGGGTCTTCTTGCGCATGCCGTGGGAGTAGTCCTCGACGAGGTCGTCCAGGCGCCCCTGCATGCCGAACCGGGTGAACAGCTCGGTCGGGTCGGGCAGGTCGATCCCGTACAGGTGGCCGACCATCTCCAGGTACTCGCGACCCGTCAGGAACTGCGGCAGGTAGTCGTCGCTCGGCAGGTAGAGGGAGGCGTGCTTGGCCGCCGCGCCCGTGTGGGGGTGCCCGCCGATCGTGAGGGTGCCGGACTGGTGGGCCAGGAGGTCGAACACGACCTGGATCAGGGTCGACTTGCCGGAGCCGTTCGGGCCGATCAGGCCGACGACCTCACCGGAGTCGGCGCGCAGGTCGACGTCGTCGAGCACCTGCACCCCGTGCTCGTAGGAGTAGTGGACCGATCGTGCGTCGAGCATCGTCATCGTGGCGTCCTCTGCGGGTCGAGGGGGTGGCGGAACCGGCCAGTGCGGGGGCACGGCCGGCTCCGCCGGGGGTTGCACCTACTTGCACTCGAAGCGGACCTTCAGACCGAAGTCCTTGAAGCCCCACTCGCCGGTGAACTTCTTCTTCTGCTTCACGACGCACCAGATCGCGATGCCGGCGGTGATGCTGGCGCCCAGGCCCAGGATCACGGCCGTGAAGACGAGGAACCATCCGTCGTAGCGGACCAGCCCGTCCTCGATCTTCACGCGAGCCCGGTGCACCGCGTTGCTCGACCACGTGTAGGCGTGGGCCGAGGCGGTGTTCGGCAGGTCGATCACTGACATTGCGTACGTCCTTCCCCGATGCGAGCCCGAGGTCCGGACGCCGGTCGCGGCCGCATCCCCCGATACTCATAGGTATCATTACTGCGGGACGGGGGTACTCGTCAACGGTCAGCTCTGGCGCTGTGGACAACTCCTCCGGCCGGGTGGGTTGTGGCACCCCTTTCGAGGCTCGCTCGTTCCTCGCTCGCACCTCAAGGGGCGGGGCGGAGGCTGACCGCCCCCTGAGGTGCGACGAAGGAGCCTCGAAGGGGGCACGTCAGCCACGTGTGGTGAGCACCTGCCCTTCGAGGCTCGTCGTTCCTCCTCGCACCTCAGGGCCAGGGAACCACCGGTGACACCTCTACCACCGGGGGCGGACGGGTCAGGCGCGCTCGGGGGTGTGGAGCTTCGCGAAGACCCGGTCGACGTCCTCGGGGCGGGCGGGGCGGGTCAGCAGCGAGACGGCGATCATCAGGCCGAAGCCGAGCGGCACGGTCCACACCGCCGGCTGGGCGAGGACGAGCCCGACCCACCCGTCGGGGTCCAGGCCCAGGGTCACGAGCGGGGCGATGCCGGCCGCGAGGCCACCGCCCACGAGCCCCGCGACGGCACCCTGGCGGGTCAGACGCGGCCACCAGATCCCCAGCACGAGCAGGGGGCAGAACGTCGAGGCGGCCAACGCGAACGCGAAGGTCACCGAGGTCGCGATCGGGATGTTGTCGGCGGTCAGGGCCAGCGCGAGCGGCGGGAGCACGCACGTCACGGCGGCGACCCGCACCGACGCGACGCCGGCGAGGCGGCCGCCGAACCACCGCCGGCGGTCGATCTCCTGGCCCACGACGCCGGCGGTGGCCATCGTGAGCCCGGACGACGTCGACAGGAAGGCGGCGAAGGCTCCGGCGAGCAGCAGCGCGCCGAGGGCGTCGGCACCCGTCGTGAGCATGCGTTCGGGGAGCTCCAGGATCACCGTGTCGGCGCGTCCCGCGTCGCTGAGGTCGCCCGCGTACACCCGGCCGAGCGCCCCGTAGGCGGTCGGCAGGAGGTAGAACACCCCCAACAGTCCGAGCACGATCAACGTCGTCCGGCGGGCCGCGACGCCGTCGCGGTTCGTGTAGAAGCGCACCACGACGTGCGGCAGACCCATCGTGCCCAGGCACGTCGCGGTCAGCACCGCGTACGCCGTGTAGAGGCGCTCGGCACCGAGGTCGGCGTCGGGCAGGGCCCAGCCGCCGGTGGCCTCCGGGAGCGGGGCCCCGTCGCCGCGCCAGGCGATCACCAGGAAGACCAGGGGGACGAGCAGCGCCGTGAGCTTGAGCCAGTACTGGAACGCCTGGACGAACGTGATCGAGCGCATCCCTCCCGAGGCCACGAGCGTCGCGACGACGACGGCCACGACGGCGATCCCGCTCCACACCGGCGCGCCCGTGACGGCCTGCATCGTCAGGCCCGCACCCTGGAACTGCGGCATCAGGTAGAGCCAGCCGACCGCCACGACCAGCAGGGTGCAGACGTGGCGCACCGCCGCCGACCGCAACCGCCAGCCGGCGAAGTCGGGGATCGTGTATGCGCCGGACCGGCGCAGCGGTGCCGCCACGACGACCAGCAGCAGGAGGTATCCGGTGGTCCAGCCGATGGGGTACCAGAGCACGTCGGCGCCCGCCACGAGCACGAGCCCGGCGACGCCGAGGAACGAGGCCGCCGAGAGGTACTCGCCGCCGATCGCGGACGCGTTGAGCCACGGCCCGACGCTGCGGGAGGCGACGTAGAAGTCGCTCGTCGTGCGGCTCCAGCGCATCGCGAGCGCACCGATCGTGAGCGTCGCGAGCACGACGAGCACGATCGCGGCGATGCCGGCCGAGGTGTTCACAGAGCCTCGGCGGCCGGGTCGGTGGGCGACTCCATCAGCGCGACGAAGGTCGTCTCGTTGCGCTCGGCCCGCCAGACGTAGGCCCGGCCGAGCCACCAGACCCACGGGTAGACCAGCACGCCGAGGACGATCCAGACCGCGGGGACGCCGCCGATCGTCCACGTGCGCACCGGCAGGTCCGACCAGAACAGCACGGGCAGCACGCCGATCGAGACGGCGGCGACGAGGGTGGTGGCGATCGCGGCCCGGCGCTGCGCGCGCACGAGGGAGCGCACGTAGACCGCGCCGACCGTCGACTGCTCGGCGATCTCCTGGCGGGCGCTGCGGCGCTGCGGGGCGGGCGCGTGCACGAGGGGACTGGTGACCCGCACGCGCTCGCGGTACGGCTGCTGCGGCTCAGGAGTCACGGAGCAGCTCGCGCAGGTCGCGGTGGTGGCGCCGTGAGACCTCGACCTCCAGCGTCGCGTCGCCGCTGGGCAGGACGATCGTCGTCCGGCCCGAGGACTGGCGGACCTCGCGGATGTGGCGGCGGTTGACGACGTGGCTGCGGTGCACCCGCACGAACTCGTGCTCCGACCAGGTCTCGGCGACGTGGCTCAGGGTCATCCGCACGAGGTGCGACGTGCCGTCGATCGTGTGGAGGCGGACGTAGTCGCCCTGCGCCTCGACGTCGGTGATGGTCGACCGCACGACGAACCGGGTGACACCGCCGAGCTCGACCGCGATCCGCTCGTCGACGACCGGTGCGGTCCGCTCGCCCGCGTCGACCGCGCGGCGGATGCTCTCGGCCAGCCGCTCCTCGCGGACGGGCTTGAGCAGGTAGTCGACCGCGTTCATCTCGAACGCCTCGATCGCGTGGGCGTCGTGGGCCGTCACGAACACGACCTGCGGCGGGTGGGCGAAGCGACTGAGCAGCCGGGCGATCTCGAGGCCGCTGAGGCCCGGCATCGCGATGTCGAGGAAGGCGAGGTCGACGTCGCCGCCCTCGAGGACCCGCAGTGCCTCGGTGCCGGACGAGGCCGTGCGGACGTGCCCGATGCGGTCGTCGCGCGCGAGCAGCCAGACCAGCTCGTCGAGCACGGGGCGCTCGTCGTCGACGACGAGGACCCGCAGGCCCGCGGCGGTCGACGGCTCGTTCACCCGCGTGAGTCTACGGCCGCGTGACGGCGGTCACCTCGGGGTCGGGGCAGGTGGTTCAGGAGGGATCGCGGGGATTGAACTTCGGCACGCGCAACGAGACCTTGGTGCCGAGCCCGGGGGCCGTCTCGACGACGATGCCGTGGTCGTCGCCGTAGACCGCGCGCAGGCGCTCGTCGACGTTGGCCAGGCCGATCGAGCCGCTGCTGGCGCGCCCGGCAAGGGCCTCGCGCACGACCTCGGGGTCGCTGCCCACGCCGTCGTCCTCGATCTCGATGACGCACGCGGCCCCGGCGTCGCGGGCCACGACCGTGATGTGGCCCGGGCCGTCCTTCGGCTCGATGCCGTGGCGCACCGCGTTCTCCACGAGCGGCTGCACCGCGAGGAACGGCAGCGTCACGTGCAGCACCTCGGGCGCGACGCTCGAGGTGACGCGCAGGCGGTCGCCGAACCGGGCCTTCTCGAGCACGAGGTACCGCTCGATCGAGAGCAGCTCGTCGGCCAGGGTCGTGAAGTCGCCGTGGCGGCGGAAGGAGTAGCGGGTGAAGTCGGCGAACTCGAGCAGCAGGGAGCGCGCACGCTCGGGGTCGGTGCGCACGTACGAGGCGATCGCGCCGAGCGAGTTGTAGATGAAGTGCGGCGAGATCTGCGCCCGCAGCGCCCGCAGCTCGGCCTCCATGAGGGCCGTGCGCGAGGCCGCGAGCTCGCCCAGCTCGAGCTGGCTCGAGATCCAGCGGGCGACCTCGGTCGTGGCCCGCACGAGGCTGGCCGAGGGGTGGTCGGTGCCGACGACGAGCGTGCCGACGACGCGGTCCTCCACCGCGAGCGGGGCCACGACCAGGCGGTCGGACGCCTGGGTGCGGCCCTCCGCCAGCACGGCCTCGACGAGCGGCACGGCCTGCTCCGCCGCGACGTCACCCGAGGACGCGACCACCCCGGCGCCGTCGGTCAGCGCGGCGGGGGCGTCGCCCAGCAGGGCGCGCAGGTAGGGCAGCGCCCGGGCAGCGCCCTCGGTGTCCAGACCCGCGCGCAGCGCCGGTGCCGCGAGCGAGGCGGTGTGCAGCGTCGCGTAGGTGGCCAGGTCGTCCGGGCTGCCGAGCGACTCGTCGCGCTGCCGCACGGCCCGGCGCCAGCCCGCGAGCCCGAGCAGCACGACGGCCGCCCCGAGCACCGCACCGCCCACGACCTCCATGCCCGGGACGCTACCCCGCCACCCCCGCCGCTGGGCGGTGACCTACGTGCCGAATTCGGGTCGAGTTCGGCGCGTAGGTCACCGCCCGTGCGGGGTTTGGCGCGCAGGTCACCGCCCCGGCTCGACACCGTCGGACTCGGGTGCCACGGTGGAGTCGTCTCGCGATGAGATATCTTGACGTCAAACTATTCTTGCGTGCGAAACGGAGACCCCGTGGCCGACCCGACGATCATCTACACCCACACCGATGAGGCGCCCGCACTGGCGACGCACTCGTTCCTGCCGTTCATCGAGGCCTACGCCTCGACGGCGGGCGTGCAGGTCGAGACCCGCGACATCTCGCTGGCCGGCCGCATCATCAGCCAGTTCCCCGAGCACCTCGAGGAGGGCCAGCGCATCGCTGACGCCCTCGCCGAGCTCGGCGAGCTCGCGCTGCGCCCCGAGGCGAACATCATCAAGCTCCCCAACATCTCCGCCTCCGTGCCGCAGCTCAAGGCCGCGATCGCCGAGCTGCAGGACCAGGGCTACGCGCTCCCCGCGTACCCGGAGAACCCGCAGACCGACGAGGAGAAGGAGATCCGCGCCCGCTACGGCAAGGTCATGGGCTCCGCCGTGAACCCGGTCCTGCGCGAGGGCAACTCCGACCGTCGCGCCCCCGCGTCGGTGAAGAGCTACGCCAAGAAGCACCCGCACCGCATGGGTGCCTGGTCGGCCGACTCCAAGACCGACGTCGCCACGATGGGCGTCCGCGACTTCCGCTCCAACGAGAAGTCCGTCGTGATCGAGGCCGACGACACCCTGCGCATCGAGCTCGTCGGCGACGACGGCTCGACCACCGTGCTCAAGGAGTCGCTCCCCGTCATCGCCGGTGAGGTCGTCGACGCCACGTACCTCGACGTCGCCGCGCTGCGCGAGTTCCTGACGGAGCAGATCGCCAAGGCCAAGGCCGACGGCGTGCTGTTCTCGGTGCACCTCAAGGCCACGATGATGAAGGTCTCCGACCCGATCATCTTCGGCCACGTCGTGCGCGCCTTCTTCCCGAAGACGTTCGCCGCCTTCGGTGCCGACCTCGCCTCCGCGGGCCTCAGCCCCAACGACGGCCTCGGCGGCATCCTCGCCGGCCTCGACGCGCTCTCCAACGGCGCCGAGATCAAGGCGTCCTTCGACGCCGAGCTGGCCGAGGGCCCGGAGCTGGCGATGGTCAACTCCGACAAGGGCATCACGAACCTGCACGTGCCGAGCGACGTCATCGTCGACGCCTCGATGCCGGCCATGATCCGCACCTCGGGCCACATGTGGGGCCCGGACGGCGGCGAGGCCGACACGCTCGCGGTCATCCCCGACTCGAGCTACGCCGGCGTCTACCAGGTCGTCGTCGACGACTGCAAGGCCAACGGTGCCTACGACCCGGCCACGATGGGCACGGTCCCGAACGTGGGCCTCATGGCGCAGAAGGCCGAGGAGTACGGCAGCCACGACAAGACGTTCGAGATCCCGACCACCGGCACCGTCCGGGTCGTGAACTCGGCCGGCGACGCGATCCTCGAGCACGTCGTCGCCCAGGGTGACATCTGGCGCGCCTGCCAGACCAAGGACGTCCCGATCCGCGACTGGGTCAAGCTCGCCGTCACGCGCGCCCGCGCCACCGGCGACCCGGCCGTGTTCTGGCTCGACGAGTCGCGTGCGCACGACGCCAACCTGATCGCCAAGGTCAACGCGTACCTGCCCGAGCACGACACCGACGGCCTCGACATCCGCATCCTCTCGCCCATCGAGGCGACGAAGCTGTCGGTCGAGCGCATCCGCAAGGGCGAGAACACGATCTCGGTCACGGGCAACGTGCTGCGCGACTACAACACCGACCTGTTCCCGATCCTCGAGCTCGGCACCAGCGCCAAGATGCTGTCGGTCGTGCCGCTGATCAACGGTGGCGGCCTGTTCGAGACCGGCGCCGGTGGCTCCGCTCCCAAGCACGTGCAGCAGCTCGTCGAGGAGAACTACCTGCGCTGGGACTCGCTCGGTGAGTTCCTCGCGCTGGCCGTGAGCCTGGAGCACCTCGCCCAGACCACGGACAACGCCCGCGCGCAGGTCCTGGCCGACACGCTCGACCGCGCGACCGGCACGTTCCTCGACGAGGACCGCTCGCCCGGCCGCAAGCTCGGCACGATCGACAACCGCGGCAGCCACTTCTACCTGGGCCTGTACTGGGCGCAGGAGCTGGCCAAGCAGACCGAGGACGCGGCCCTGGCCGAGGCCTTCGGCGCGGTCGCCGGCTCGCTGGCCGACAACGAGCAGAAGATCGTCGACGAGCTCCTCGCGGTGCAGGGCTCCCCGGCCGACATCGGCGGCTACTTCCAGCCCGACGTCGAGAAGGCGGCCAAGGTCATGCGCCCGTCCGCCACCCTCAACGAGGTCCTCGCCACCCTCGGCTAGTCATCCAGGCCGCGGGCGGCGAGGGCGTCGCCCGTGGCATAGGCGTGGGCGACGACCCTGATCGCGAACGGCACCAGCAGGGCCCGTGGACTCCTCTCGAGACCGCGGGCCCTCGCTGCGTCCCGGGTCTGGTTCGCCACCTCCAGGACCGCCGGCAGTGCGCGAAGCACGAGGGCGAACGCCAGGGCGATCCGTTCGGGCCGGACCCCGACGAACCGCAGCGGCGAGGTGGTCCGCTCCACGGTGCCGAGCAGGTCGTCGACGGCGGTCGTGGCGGTGAACGCCAGGCCGACCAGGAGCAGCGCGAGCAGGCTGCTGACGACCGTGACGGCCACCTCGGGTCCGCGCTGCCAGGTCTGGAACGCGGCCACGAGCACCATCAGCAGCAGGAAGCCGCGCATCGTGCGGAGCGTGCGCCGCAGGGCGAGCCCCGACCAGACGGCGACGCCGACCGCGACGACGGCGAAGGCCGGGGAGGCCACCGGTCCACGCGTCGCGACGACCAGGATCGACCAGGCCGCGAGCACCGCGAGCTTGGGACCCACCGGCATGCGGTGCAGCAGCGTCGTGCCCGGGCGGTAGGCGCCCAGGAGCTCAGACATCGGCGTCGGCCAGCGCTCGGTAGTGTGCGACCGCGTCGTCCGCGGGCCCGTCGAACACGACGCGAGCGGCGTCGACCACCAGCACGCGGTCGCAGCGCCGGGCCAGGTCGAGGTCGTGGGTCACCAGCACGAGCTGCTGCCGCAGGCCGAACAACCGATCCGCGACCGAGCGCGTGTTGCGCAGGTCCAGCAGCGTCGTCGGCTCGTCGGCCACCACGACCTCGGGCTCGGTCGCGAGCACCCCGGCGAGCGCCAGGAGCTGCTTCTGCCCGCCGGAGAGCGAGTGGACCGGCACGTCCGCCCGGTCGCTGAGACCGATCGCGTCCAGCACCTCGCGGGCGCGGCGCTTCCGCTCCGCCTTGTCCGGGACGCTGCGGCGCAGCGAGAGCGTCACGTCCTCGAGCGGGGTCGGCATGACGAGCTGGGCGTCGGGATGGGTGAAGACGAAGCCGACGCGGCGTCGCACCTCGCGGCCGTCGCTGTCGACGTCGAGGCCGTCGACCAGCACGCGCCCGGCCGCCGGGAGTGCGAGGCCGTTGAGCAGGCGGGCGAGGGTCGACTTGCCCGAGCCGTTCGCGCCGATGACCCCGATCCGGTGCTCGCCGAGAGCGAGGGTCGTCGGTTCCAGCAGGGTGACCGGGCCGGTGGGGGAGTCGACCACGACGGTCGCCTCCCGCAGCTCGATCATGGGGCGAACCTACCCGCGCGTGAGGCGCGGGAACGCGCGGTGCACCGCGGCGGCGACGATCGCGGCGATGACGCCCTTGGCGATGTCGGCCGGGAAGAACGGCGTCGCGTAGCCCCAGGCGACGCCCCACGAGACGTCGAGCGCGCGGGCCATGCCGAGCGTGCCGAGGGTGCCCACGACGGCGACCGTCACGACGGCTGCCGCGGCGGCGACGGCGACGGTGAAGACCGCGGGGCCACGGCGGACCGTCAGCGTCGCGACGAGACCCACGAGGAACGCCGCGATCGGGAACGCCACGAGGTAGCCGCCCGAGGCGCCGCCCCAGACGCCCGGGCCGGCCTGGCCCTGGGTGAAGATCGGGACGCCGGCGGTCGCGACGGCCAGGTAGAGCGCCACCGCGAGGAAGCCGCGCTTGGCGCCGAGCACCGCTCCGGCCAGGAAGACGCCGAACATCTGCAGCGTGAAGGGCACGCTGGCGACGCCGTTGATCGCCGGAAGGATCGCGCAGACGCCGATCACGGCCGCGAAGGTCGTGACGAGAGCGAGGTCGGTCGCGGGCGAGCTGCGGCGCTTGAGCGGCGCGGCGGGGGCGGGGGTGGGGGACGAGGTGGTCATCAAGGCTCCTGAACGGTGTTCACCTGAACGGTGTTCGGTAGTGTGGCACACGATCCCGTTCGGGGTCCACGCGCACCCGGTCGGAGGCTCCATGGCGAACACGCTCGACGACGTCGTCTCCGGCGCCCTGGGCGTGCTCGACGAGTTCGGCCTGGAGTTCTGCTCGATGCGGCGGGTCGCCGGGTCGCTCGGGGTGCAGCCCAGCGCGCTCTACCACCACGTCGCGAACAAGCAGACGCTCCTGTCGCTGATGGCTGCACGGATCGTCGCGGACGTCGAGGTGAGCGACGACGTCGCGGGCTCGCTGCACCAGCTCCGGGCGGCGATGCTCGCGGTGCGCGACGGTGCGGAGGTCGTCGCGACGGCGTCGGCCTTCCGGCTCGAGGTGTCGACGTTCGAGGAGGCGCTGGCCGAGCGGGTCGGACTCGACCTCGCCCGCACGCTGCTGATCTACGTCGTCGGGCACACCCAGTCGACCCAGCTCCACCGCCAGGCCGCCGCGGTCGGCGCGATCGCCCTCGATCCCGACCTCGACGGCTCCTTCGCCCGCGGCCTCGCCCTCATCCTCCGCTGACGGATTCCCACGAGACCGCTCGAATCCTGCATCGAGCGTACGAAGTTTCGTACGCCTGAGGCCGGATTCCTGGGTGAACCCAGGAATCCGCGCGGTGGAGCGCCCGCAGATGGCGGATTCGTGGGTGAACCCA
>NZ_BAAAME010000005.1:112332-190396 GCF_039529015.1 Aeromicrobium alkaliterrae | reverse complement strand
GCGTCGAGCGCATGAAGTTTCGTGCGCTCGACGCGGGATTCCGACGGTCTCGTGGGAAACCGCGCGGGGTTACCAGCTCGCGTGGAGGGGGCGGCCCTCGTCGTAGCCGGCGGAGGACTGCAGGCCCACGACGGCGCGGTCGGCGAACTCGGGCAGCGAGCGGGCGCCCGCGTAGGTGAAGCTCGAGCGGACGCCGGCCGTGATCTGGTCGACGAGGTCCTCGACGCCCGGGTTCTCCGGGTCGAGGAACATGCGCGAGGTCGAGATGCCCTCCTCGAACAGCGCCATGCGGGCCTTCTCGAAGCCCGCCGCGTCGCGGGTGCGGTTCGCGACGGCGCGCGAGGAGGCCATGCCGAAGGACTCCTTGTACGGCCGCCCGTCCGGCCCGAACTTCAGGTCGCCCGGGCTCTCGTGCGTGCCCGCGAACCACGAGCCGATCATGACGCTCGCGGCGCCGCCGGCCAGGGCGAGCGCGACGTCGCGCGGGTACCGCACGCCGCCGTCGGCCCACACGTGCGCGCCGACCGAGCGGGCGGCCGCCGCGCACTCGAGCACCGCCGAGAACTGGGGCCGGCCGACGCCGGTCATCATGCGGGTCGTGCACATCGCGCCCGGGCCCACGCCGACCTTCACGATGTCGGCGCCGGCCTCGACGAGCTCGAGCGTGCCGTCCGCCGAGACGATGTTGCCCGCGGCGATGGGGATGCGACGACCCGAGCGGGTCTCGAACGCGTCGCGCTCCTCGCGGACGACCGGCAGGGCGTCGGCCATCTTGACCTGGTGGCCGTGCGCGGTGTCGACCACGATCACGTCGATGCCCGACTCGAGCAGCGCCCGCGCCTTCGCGCGCACGTCGCCGTTGATGCCGACGGCCGCGCCGATCACGAGGTGCCCGTCGGGGTCGGTGGCCGGGGTGTAGATGCTGGAGCGCAGCGCGCCCTTGCGGGTCACGACACCGACCAGCGAGTCGCCGTCGAGCACGGGGGCGAGCGGGCGGTGCTGGCTCGCGAGCGCCTCGAAGTACGCACGTGGCTCGAGCCCGGCGTCGAGCGTGAACATGTCGGTGTCCATGACCTCGTGCACCTGCGCGAAGCGGTCGACCTCGGCGCCGTCGCGCTCGGTGACCACGCCGAGCGGCTTGCCGTCGTCGACCACGACGGCGGCCCCGTGCGCGCGCTTCGGGATCAGGCTCAGCGCCTCGCCGACCGTCATCGACGACGGCACCGTGACGGGCGTGTCGTAGATCGTGTGCGCGGCCTTGACCCGGCGCACCGTCGAGGCGACCACGTCGATCGGGATGTCCTGCGGGATGATCGCGATGCCGCCGCGGCGCGCGATCGTCTCGGCCATGCGGCGTCCGGAGATCGCCGTCATGTTGGACACGACGAGCGGCAGCGTCGTGCCCGTGCCGTCGGCCGTGGCCAGGTCGACGTCGAAGCGGCTGACGACGTCGGAGCGTCGCGGCACCATGAAGACGTCGTTGTAGGTCAGGTCGTGCGAGGGCTGCAGGCCGTTGAGGAACTCCACCCGCTCAGTCTAGGTCCGGGGGTGACGCAGACCTCGCTCCACAGCCGCCGGGAGGTCGTCCGAAGGCCACCGGGAGGCCGGTCCCGGATGTTAGAGTCCGGACGCCGACTGCGGCCCCCGGCCGTGACGACTCGACGAGGAAAAGGTGCCGCGCCCCATGCCTGAGATCGCGTTCGGGGTGCTGGCGCACCAGGACCCCGAGATGACCAGGCGGCTCGCCGCCGCGCTGGCCGGACACCCCGTCGTGCTGCACGTCGACGCGACGACCGACATCACGCCCTTCCGCGACATCCCGGGCGTGCGCCTGGTCGAGGACCGGGTCGACGTCCGCTGGGGCGGGTTCTCCGAGGTCGAGGCCGTCCTGCGGGTCTACCGCGACTGCCTCGAGGAGCTGGGTGACGCGCCGGGCTCCAGCATCGCGCTGCTCTCGGGTGCCGACTTCCCGGTGCGACCGCTCGAGGAGTTCTTCGCCTACGCCGAGTCCGTGCCGTGGTCCGAGCACGTGCGCGCCATCCCGGTCCTCGACGGCACCCCGTACATGGAGAACAAGGTCCGGCGCCGGCACTTCTACGACGCCGCCCCGGTCGGCGGCTCGGGCTTCTCGGCCAAGCGCCGCGGCGCGACCCGTCGCGGCCTGTCGACGCTGCTGCCGCGCGTGAAGCCGTCGGCCTTCGAGCCGCTCGTGCCCGTGTGGGGCAGCACGTGGACGATGCTGAGCCGCGACTGCCTGCTCGACATCCTCCCGCAGGCGCACGACCCGAAGGTCCAGGCGCTGTTCCGCCGCACGCAGACCCCGCTCGAGATGTACTTCGCGACCCTCGTGCACTCGCACCCGACGTGGTCGACCCGCACCGAGTTCGGCGTGGAGCCGCGCGACGGCAAGTGGCCGAGCGAGTTCCCGAACTTCTCGTACATCCACCCGACGCTGGGCGTGTGGCTCGACGGCAGCTACGCCGAGGAGATCGTCGAGTCCGGCGGGTACTTCGCCCGCAAGATCCGCTCGTCCGACCTCGACGAGGTGCTGGCGGCCGTCGAGCAGGTCCGCGCGGTCTCGCCCGGGCCGTCCGCACCGCGAGCCCAGCAGGCCTGACGCCGGTGTCCTCCCACCGCCGCGTCGTCCGAGTCCTCGGACCGCTGCCCCCGCCGGTGCACGGCGCCTCGGCGGTCACCGACCGCATGGTGGGTGCGCTGCGCGAGCGCCAGGAGATCGACGTCGTCACGGTCGACATCGGCGACGGTGCCGGACTCCCGCGGCGTCTTCTCGCGCTGCTCGGCGGGCTGCTGCGGTTCGTCCCGCGCCTCGTCCTGCGACGTCGCGACGCCGTCTACCTGGGCGGGGCGGGCGGCGAGCTGCTCTGGTACCAGGCGATGGTCGTGCTGCTCGCGCGTCTGGCGGGGCACCGCACGGTGTTCCACCACCACAACTCGAGCTACCTGACCCGGCACCTGCGCGCGATGGCCGCGATCGTCCGGTTCGGCGGTCCGGGCCTCGAGCACGTCGTCCTCTCGCCCGACATGGGTCGTCGCCTGCAGGCCCGGTACGCCGGAGCCCGCACGGTGCACGTGTGCTCGAACGCGGGCCTCATGACCGAGGCCGCACCCACGGGGCGTGCGCCGGTGGCGGCCGAGGGCCCGGTCGTGCTCGGCCACCTCAGCAACCTGACCCGCGAGAAGGGCGTCCACACGGCGATCGACACCCTGCGCCGCCTGCTGGACGCGGGCGTCGACGCCCGGCTCGTCCTCGCCGGCCCCTGCGTCGGCGACGACGTCGAGGCGCTCGTGACGGCGGCGGTCGCCGAGCTCGGGGGGCGCCTGGAGTGGCTCGGCCGGCTGGACGCCCCGCAGGTCGAGGCGTTCTACCGCTCGATCGACCTGTTCGTCTTCCCCAGCACCTACGTCAACGAGGCGGAGCCGCTCGTCGTGCTGGACGCCCTGCGCCACGGGGTCCCGGCCGTCGCCCACCCCGTCGGCTGCCTCGGCGACGTGCTGCCGGTCGACCACGTCGTGCCGGTCGACGCCGACCTCGCGCAGGTCGTGCTCGACCTGGTGCGCGGCGGAGGACTCGAGCCCAGCGCGTCGGCCGCGGCCCGCTTCGACGAGCGACGCACGGCCGCGATCACCGCGCGGCGCGAGCTGGTCGACCGGCTCGCCGGCTGACGCTCAGCCGCACGGCCCCTCAGCCGCGGAGGGCGGCCAGGCGCCAGGTCAGCTGCTCCTCGAGGTTCGCCGCCCACCCGGCCGACGTGAGCCGCCCGCCCAGGTTGCGGCTGACGAGCGACATCGCCTCGAGCCGCTCCGGCGAGGCCTGCGAGAGGCGGGCCATCGCCGCGGCCAGGGCCGCCGCGTCGCCGCTCGCGACGGTCCAGCCGTTCTGGCCGTCCTGGACGAAGAACGGTGCCGCACCCACCTGGTAGGTCGTGACGAGCGGCAGACCGCTCAGCGCCGCCTCGTGCAGGGCCACGCCGTACGGGTCGATGCGGGACGGGAACACGAAGGCCGAGCTGGTCCGCATGAGCTCAGCGACGTCGGCGGGCTGCTGGAAGCCGAGCAGGCGGACGCCGTCGATCCCGGCGAAGTCGTCGGCCATCGGGCCGAGCCCGGCGATCGTGAGGTCCCACGGGTCGTCGGTCCCGGCGCGGTAGCGGCGGTAGGCGTCCGCCAGCACGTCGGCGCCCTTGTGGTGCACGAGGCGCTGGCACGCGAGGAACGTGCGCCGGCCGGCGATCTCGGCACCCGTGCGGGGATCGGACCCGAACAGGCTCGTGTCGGCCGTGAGCGACCCGCGGATCACGTCACCCTCGCCGAAGCCCAGGCGGTGCGCGAAGAACTCGGTGCGGTCGCTCGGCACCATGACGGCGTCGAAGATCGACTGGACCCACCACGGGGCCACGGCGCGACCGACCCACTGCTTCGGCACGTTGCGCCACACGTTGTCCATCCAGAGGACCCGCAGGGTGCCGGCCGGCACGGCCTTGATCGCCTCGCGGTACGGCGCGTAGTGCCACGAGTGCATCAGCACCGCGTCGGGCGCGAACGCCGTGACCGCCGCGGCGACCTCGCCGTCGGCCGGGGCGCCGTGCCACAGGTGCACCTGGGCGTACTCGGTCAGGCCAAGGCCGTCGTAGGCCGTGTCGGCCGTCTGGCTCTCGGTGACGATCAGCAGCTCGACGCCGCGCGCCGCGAGCTCACGGCACGCAGCGTCGTTGAAGCCGGCCCAGCCGGTGGCGAGGATCGCGACGCGCATCGGTCAGGTCAGCGCGTGGCCTCGACGGCCATCTGCGCGCCGCCCTCGGCCGCGCGCAGGTCCAGGCCCGCGAGCCCCGGGTGGTCGCTCTCGTTGAGCTCGTGACGCTTGACCTGGGTGAACCCGGCGCGCTCGAGCTCGAGCTTGAGCGTGTCGAAGTCGTAGACGTAGCCGAGGTGGTGCTCGAACGACGCGATCGGGATGCGGACCCAGTCGAGCGGGTGCTCGACGGTCAGGCCCGACTCCTCGTAGACGGCCGCCTCCGGGTCGCCCTTGGGGGCGACGCCGGCCAGGTAGCGGTCGACGTGGGCGCGCAGGTCGGGCGTCACGAAGCGGATCGCGCCGCCGGGCTGCAGGGTCCGGTACGCCTCGGCGAACAGCGTGCGGGCCGGGACGAGCGGGATGTGCTCGATGACGTTGTCGGAGTAGATCAGCTCGACCGCGCCGTCCTCGATGGGCCACGGGGCCGTGGCGTCGAGGTAGTGCTTGGTGAAGGGGCCGACGTTCGTGACGAACCAGCCGGCTCGGGGGGCGTTGCCGCCGATCTCGAGCTTGAGCGGACGCGGATGCGACTCGAGCTCACGCAGCGCCCGGCGACGGGCGATCGGGGTGTTGGCGGCCAGGACGACGGGGCGGGCGACCGGCTTGACGAAGGCGCGCAGGCGGGGGTTCACGCGTGAACCCTAACCGGCCGCGACGGCCGACGTCATGACTTCCCACCGGGGGTGCGCAGGAACACGCCGTCGGCCTGCAGCACGGCACCGCCCGGGTCGCTGAAGCCCTGGTCCAGGCCGACCAGCGAGAAGCCGTGGTCGTAGCAGAACGCGATGGCCTCGTCGGCCAGCATCCCGCCCTCGTAGAGCTCGACGAAGGACAGCTCGAGCTGGAGGCCGACGAGCCGGTCGAGCGTGCCGGCGGCCCCGGTCAGCACCGCCCGCTCGAAGCCCTGGGTGTCGATCTTGAGGAACGGGCGGTCGTCCGAGCCGAGCAGCTCCGGGGCGAGGTCGTCGAGCCGCGCGACCTCGATGGTCTCGGTGCCGACGTAGTCGATGTCGGGACTGGCGTCGCGGTGCTGGTCGGCCATCGGCAGCAGCGAGCTGCTGTCGCTGTTCGAGGCGACGTTGATCGTCTGGGGCCCGGACGTGTCGCCGAGGGCGACGTTGCGCGTGGTCCAGGTCGAGTCGCCCGCCGCGGCCTGCGCCAGGCCGGCGTGCGCGGCGGCCAGGGGCTCGAACGAGACGATGCGGCCGGTGTACCCGAACTCGCGCAGCTCGGTCGCGTACCCGCCGCGGGCCGCGCCCACGTCGAGCACGAGGTCGACCCGGTGCGAGGCCAGCAGGCGCTGGCGGCGGGTCGCGGGATGGCGCCGGACCACGAAGCCACGCTTCGCGAGCGATGAGATGACGAGCGAGTTGAGCGAGGCCACGGCGGCAGCCTAGCGCCCGTGAGCGGTCGGATCTCGCGTACGCTGTCGCCCGATTCACCGAGCCGTCGGGAGCGTTCATGAAGTCTGCGTCGATCACGACGCTCGTCGTCGACCCCGACTACGCGGGGCACCACATGCAGTCGGTGTCGTGGGTCACGCAGGAGGCCGTGCGGTGGGGTCCTGTCGTGCTGCTCACGGGTCGCGGCGCGGCCGACGACCCGGCCTTCCGCGAGTACCTGGGCGACGACGTCGCTGCCGGGCGCGTCGAGGTGCACGAGGTCTTCGACACCAACAACCCACCCACGACCGAGCTCGTCGAGCAGGTCGTCACCCGGGCCCGCGCGACCGACCCGTCGACGCCGGTGGGTCTGGTGCTCCACATGGACGGCGACCAGGCGCTCAAGCGGTGGTGGCTCGTCGCGCGCGGCCCGCTGCGCACGCTCGCCGTGCGTCCGCGCGTGCACTTCATGCTGACCCGGTACCCGGCGCGGGTGCCGCTCGGCGACCTGACGGGCTGGAAGCTCAAGATCCCCAAGGCGATCCTCTCGGTCGCGGGGCGACTGACCGGCACGCTGCACCGCGTCGTCGGCTACGTCGGTCGCGACGACACGGCGCGCGGATGGATCGTCAAGCGCGTGCAGGACCCGGAGTTCTGCGCCGCCCACTCCCGCGACCGCGACCAGTGGCGCGCCGAGTACGGCCTGCCCGCCGACCGTCGGATCGCCGGGATCTTCGGCGTGATCTACGAGCGCAAGAACGCCCCGATGCTGCTCGAGGCGCTCGAGCAGGCCGGGGTCGACGCCGACCTGCTGCTCGCCGGCAAGCTCTCCGACGGCGTGCGGGACTGGGTCGAGGCGCTGCCTCCGGCGAGCCGTGAGCGCGTCATCGTGCGCGACGAGTACCTGACCAACGAGGTGCTGGACCGGCTCGTCGCGGCGGTCGACGTCGTGCCGCTGGCGCTGACCAACAACGGCCCGAGCGGCATCATGGGCAAGGCCGAGGCGGCGGGCGTCGCGGTCGTGACCGCCGGCTCGAAGGTGCGTGCCCGCGAGGTCCGGTTCACCGGCGGCGGCGTCGCGTGCGACCTGACGGTCCCCGCGCTCGGCGAGGCCATGCGTGCGGTGCTGGCCGGCGAGGTCGAGATCCGCACGGGCCGCAACGAGCAGTGGGCCGCGGTCGAGGAGTACTGCCGCCGCCTGCTCGACGTCCGCGCCGACGGCGTGCCCCACCCCGCGGCCGCGCTCGCGGCTCGACAGGACTGACCCGTGGGCCAGAAGCTCGCCGGTCTCTTCGTCATCGGCGCCGGCTTCATCATCCAGGGGCTCGTCACGATCAGTGGCATCGTCTCGGCGCGGCTGCTCGGCGTCGAGGGTCGCGGTGAGGTCGCGCTCGTGATCGCCCTCGGCGGCATGGCGACGCAGCTGACCCTGGGTGGCAGCCTGGCGAACTCCGTCGCCGTCAGCCTGGCCGACCGCGGCGTCCGCGCCCGCGACGGGCTCCGGCACCTCGTGCCGACCTGGGTCGGTCTCGGCGTCGCCGGGTCCGTCCCGTTCGGCGTGCTCTTCATCTTCCTGCACGGCGACCCGGGCGCCACCTACGTCTGGTGGCTCGGGTTCATGGTCGTGATGATGGCGCTGCAGGGCATGGGCTTCCGCCTCGTGACCAACGCGCTGCTCGGCGAGAGCGCCCCGATGAACCGCGTCGCGGTGGCGACGCTGCTGCCCCAGGCGCTGTCGACCACGACCCTGGTCATCCTGTTCGTCGCGGTGCGCGAGTCCACCGCACTGGTCGTGACGGTCGTCATGGCCACCTCGTTGGCCATCGGCCTGATCGTCTCCGTCCTGCTCCTGCGGCCGGCGCGGCTCCCGAAGGACGACGAGACCGACCGCGTCGAGGGCCGCAAGCTGTGGCGCATGACCCGGTCGACCTACGTCAGCAGCATCGGCCCGATCGACGGGCTCTCGCTCGACCGGGCCCTGATCGGCGCGATGCTCGGCACCGCCGCGCTCGGCCTGTACGCGGCGGCGATCGCGCTGGCCGCGCTGACCTCGACCCTCGCCTCGGGCATGGCGGCCGTGCTGCTGCCCCGCATCGCCGGTGCGCAGCGCGACCCGGCCGCCGAGCACCGGCTCGTCGTGCGCTGGCTGGGGGCCACGGCCCTGATGCTGGCGGTCGTCGGCCTGCTCGTCGCCGCGATCGCCAAGCCCGTCATCGAGATAGCCTTCGGCCAGGAGTTCGCCGCCGCGGTGCCGATCGCGTACTGGCTCATCGCGGCCTCCGCCCTGCTCGGGTACCGGCGGATCCTCATCGCGGTCCTGCAGGGACGTCAGCGCGGCGGCTCGGCGTCGTGGATCGAGCTCGCGCTCACGCCCGTCGTCGTCCTCGGGATCGTGGTCGCCGCGCGGATGGGCGAGCCGGTCGGAGCCGGCATCGCGATGTTCGCGGTCGCGGTCTGTGCGGTGCTCGCGCTCGGGGTCGCGGTCGTCCGGACGGCGCCCTCGCGGCGTGTCGGACGCCACGCACGAGGTGTGCCCATCGCCGCCGCGCGCGACGACGACTGACCTACGATGTGGCGCATGACGGTGACCCCCACGCCCGACACGTACACGTTCGCCCACCTCGTCTCGTCGGACATGGAACGCTTCACCGGATCGATGGATCCGTGGTGGAAGGCCTTCCACCGCGGCTTCCAGCGGCCGGGGCTCTGGGCCTCGCTGTTCATCCGGTCACAGCAGCGGCTGACCGAGCGCGGACACCGCCAGGTCGGCGGGATGCTGCGCGGCATCGGGATCGTGCTGCTCGGCATCGACATCTCCGCGGGCGCCCGCTTCGGGCCCGGCCTGATGATCGAGCACCCGGGCGGCGTCACGATCGGCCCGCTGGTCGTCGTCGGCTCCGGTGTCACGATCCACCAGGGCGTCGACGTCGGCGTGAAGGACCCGCGGGCCCGGGGCGACATGCCGTATCCCGTGATCGGCGACGACGTCGTGCTCGGGTCGCGGTCGGCCGTCTACGGCGCCGTGACGGTCGGCGACGGGGCGCTCGTCGGCGCCTACAGCGTGGTCTTCAAGGACGTCCCTCCGGGCGCGACGGTCGCCGGGATCCCGGCCAAGGTCCTCAAGCGCTGATCCTCCTGCGGACCCGGGCCGCCCTGGCACGGGCGCCGCTGCGCTCCAACTGCGCCTGACCCGATGCGCACGTAGTGTCGATGGCGTGAGCAACCGCCGGCTGCCCGTGTCCGCCGATGCCGTCTGCCCGTCCTGTGGGGCCAGGGGAGTGCGCCGCATCGGTGCGATCCCGCAGTCCTCGGAGTTCGCCGGTCGGCTCCTGGACGAGCCCTTCGCGCCGACCGACCTGTGCCGCTGTCAGGAGTGCCTGCTGGCCTTCCGGTGGCCCCTCATGGACAAGGCCGAGCTCGACGCGCTGTACCGCGCGGGGACGACCGAGAACTGGTCGCCCGCCTCGGCCGGTCCGCGTCCCGACTGGGACCTGGCGGCCGCCTGGGTCGCGGAGTCGAACCCCCGGGCCGACGTCCTGGACGTGGGCTGCTTCGACGGCGGCTTCGCCGAGCGCCTGCCGACGGGCCTGCGCCCGTTCGGGGTCGAGATCCACCGCGAGGCGGCCCGGCACGCCGCAGAGCACCACGGCGTGGAGATGGTGGCCGACGACTTCGCCGACCTCGGGAACCTGGAGCGGACCTTCGACGCCGTCGTCGCGTTCGACCTGATCGAGCACGTCCACGACCCGCGCGAGCTCGTCGCCTCCCTCATCGAGGCGACTGCGCCGGGTGGCTCGGTCATCGTCGGCACGGGCAACGTCGACGCACCGACGTGGCGGTTCGAGCGGGGTCGCTACTGGTACTGCTGGTACCCCGAGC
Organism: Aeromicrobium alkaliterrae; assembly: GCF_039529015.1. Classification (NCBI taxonomy): domain Bacteria; kingdom Bacillati; phylum Actinomycetota; class Actinomycetes; order Propionibacteriales; family Nocardioidaceae; genus Aeromicrobium; species Aeromicrobium alkaliterrae. Next base: position 180,322 of record NZ_BAAAME010000005.1, on the reverse strand, counting down.
ACATCGCGTTCATCAGTCCGCGGTGGGCGCACCGCGCCGCCGCCTCCCTGGGCCTGGAGGTCGTGCGCATCCAGAAGTTCGCCCGCAACCCCGTGCGCCGCCGCGTCCTGGTGGAGGCCGCGCACAACCTGGCCTTCCTCCTGCTGCCGCAGTCGCTGCTGCGGCGCCTGCGCCGCTCCCCGTCGGACAACCCGCCGATCTGGGCCTCCTCGCGGGACCACGTCCTGGTCGAGTTCCGGAGGCCCTCGTGACGACCCCGGTGCCCCTGCGCGTCCTGGTCAAGGGCGCGTCCACGGTCAACTTCACCTCGTGGATGGGCGGTCCGCGCACCGACTTCACCTTCCCGCGCGTCATCGAGGAGCAGCTCCTCGCCGCCGGCGTGGCGTGCGAGGTGCGTCAGGTGACGATGGCGGCCGAGCGGGCCAAGACCCTCCTGCCGAGCTGGCAGCGCGAGGTGCTCGACTTCTCGCCGGACGTCATCGTCCTGGTCTACGGGCACGCCGAGACGATCCACCTGTTCGCCCCGCGGGTGCTGGAGCGGCACGTCAACAGCCTCAAGGCACGTCCCGGTCGGGTCCGTCAGGCGTACCGCCGGCTCTTCCTGCGGCCGGCCTGGAAGCTCTTGGTGCGCCTCCAGGCGGCTGTCGACGCCCGCCTCGGACACCGGTTCCGTCGGCGCATGCCCCGGAAGGTGGCGGCGGAGGTCGAGGCCTACGTCCGCCAGGTGCAGACGGCGGCGAGCCCCCTGGTGTTCTGCTTCGAGATCCTCCCGCCGGCGTCGAAGGCAGCCGACTGGTTCCCCGGCATGACCGCGCGCGTGCACGCCGTCAACGACGCGATGCGCGCGATGGTGGCCCGCGTCGACCGCGAGACCGTCCGCTACTTCGACGTCACGCCGGTCGTCACCGCAGCGGTCGGGAGCGACGCCGTCGCGGCCACGCCGGACGGCTTCCACTACTCGCCGGCGATCCACCGGGCCGTCGGTGAGTCGCTGGCGACCGAGATCCTCGTCTGGGCCGAGACCCAGCCCCACCTCGGCCCCGCGCGCGACTGAGGCCGCTCAGACCCTGACGGGCGACTCGGCGCGGACCAGCCAGTCCTGGACCACGGCGGTCACCTTCGTGCCGACGTGCCGGTGGAACTCGGGGGTGTAGTGGCCACCGTCCGAGCACGGCTCCTCGCCCCGCGCACGCCACTGCTCGGCGTCGTCCCACACCTCGACGAAGCGGACGTCGGGGTCGTCCAGGCGCGCGACGAGCTCGCGCAGGGCGCCGTTCATGGCGTCGAGGCGTCCCTCGAGGCCCGGGAACCAGGGCTTCCACACGTCGGCGGGGGCCGTGAGGCCCATGACCACGACGAGCGGGCGCCGGAACCGGCTCACGTGGCGGACGTACCGCTCGAGGAGTGCGGTCACGCGGCGCGGCCGGTGACGGAAGGCGGACAGCGGCAGCAGGTGGTCGATCTGCTGCTGGCCGTTGACCAGGATCTTCCACACCGGGCGCACGAACCAGCGGCGGTACCGCTCCCGGACCGGCCCGGGCCGGTCGTGCATGTTGCGCGCGTGTCGCTCGACCCAGCGCGGGATCACCGCATGGATGCACTCCATGTGGCCGTAGTGCAGCACGATCACGTCCGGCGTGAGGTTGGAGACCTCGCGCTCCCACGTGCGCAGGATGGGGGCGGTCCGATCGGCCGAGAGGGCGTCGATCGTGACCTCGGTCGCCTGACCGGCGGCGAGCAGCTGCTCCTCGACGACCCGCGCGTAGATCAGGTCGGTGCGCTTCGGCGTCCGCGTCGACGTCCAGGTCACGGTGGAGGCGCCCTTGACGAGGACCCGCAGGGGAACGGGCAGCGGGGGGAGGGACACCGGCGGACCTGCTCTCGGTCGAGGGATGACGAGTCGGCTCAGTATTCCGCACCCGACCGCGGTCGCGCAGGAGCTCCGCCAGACGGCACTACGATGCGGCCATGGCCCCTGCGGACGACCTGACCTTCGGCGAGCTCGTCGCCTCCGACCTCGTGCGCTACACCGGGCGGACGGGTCCGTGGTGGACCGCGATCCCGCGCGGCCTGGGCCGGCCCGGGCTGTGGGCGACGCTCGTGGTCCGCGCCCAGCAGCGTCTGCACGCCCGCGGGAGCCGCCGGGCCGCCGAGATGCTGCGCGGCCTCGGACTGTGGTGGGTCGGCATCGACGTCGCCGCCGGCGCCCGGATCGGGCCCGGCGTCTGGTTCGAGCACCCCGTCGGCATCGTGATCGGCAACGGCGTCGTGATCGGCGCGGGCGTCACGGTCGCGCAGGGCGTGACCCTCGGCGTGCGGCACTCCGACGTCGCGGCACCGGACGACTTCCCGACGATCGGCGACGGCGCGATCCTCGGCGCCCGCTCGACCGTGCTCGGCGGCGTCACGGTCGGGGCGGGTGCGGTCGTGGGTGCGCACACGCTGGTGCTGCACGACGTCGCGCCGGGCACGACGGTCGTCGGGCGCACGAGCGCGCCGCACGCCTGACGGTCCGACGCGCGCCGCGCGGGTGACGGTTTCGTGACGATCGGGGCGTCACGCGGACAGGCGCCGCTCGTTCTTGACACCATGCCTCCTGTGCAGACCTTCGATCCCGAGTCGCCCGGCGACGTGCCCGTCGCGCTCGTGACCGGCGTCGCCGGTCAGGACGGCATGTTCGTCTCCCGGCTCCTGCTGCAGCGCGGCTGGCGGGTCGTCGGCACGATCCGGCCCGGCTCGCGCAGCGTCGACCGGATGCGGCCGTACCTCGCCGGGGTCGAGGTCGTCGAGCACGACCAGCGCGACGTCGAGGGCTTCGCGGCGATCCTGCGCCGGTTCCGTCCCCGCTCGATCTACAACCTCGCCGGCTTCAGCGCGGTGCAGGCGAGCTGGAAGGCCGCGACCGAGGTCATGCTGACCAACAGCGTCGCGGTCGTCGAGATGCTCGAGGAGGTCGTCCGCTTCCGCGACGAGGCCGGCTTCGCGCCGCGCTTCGTGCAGGCCTCCAGCGCCGAGATGTTCGGCCCGGAGACCTACGGGATGCTGACCGAGGGCGTCGCCCACGACCCCCGCACGCCGTACGCGGTCTCCAAGAGCGCCGCCCACTACGCCGTCAACGCCTACCGCGACCGGCACGAGGTGTTCGGCTGCGGCGTCATCATGTTCAACCACGAGAGCCCCTTCCGTGGTCGCCAGTTCATCGCCGGACGGATCGCGCGCCTGGCGGCGGAGGTCGCGCAGGGCCTGCCGACCCGGCTGACCCTGGGCGCGCTCGACGTCGAGCGCGACTGGGGTGCCGCGAGCGACGTCGCCGCGGCCCTCGTGGCGGCCCTCGACCACGACACCCCGTCCGACTACGTCGTCGCGACGGGGGAGAGCCACACGCTGCGCGACATGCTGCGCGTCGCCTTCGCGGCGGTGGGGCGCGACGACGCGCTCGACCACGTCGACCTGCAGCCCGCGATGTGGAGCACGATCCAGGCCTCGAGCCTGCTGGGCGACTCGACCCGGGCCCGCGAGCGGCTCGACTGGCACCCGCTCGTCGACTTCGAGACCCTCGTCAAGGGCATGGTCGAGACCGATCTGCGCCGTCTCGGGACGGGCGTGGAGGAGTCGGCCGACTACCTGTGAGGCGCGGGGCTGTGACGGGTCCCACGAAGTGTGCGTGTCGCCACCGAAACCGTCCGGCGGCGATATAGTTCGAACCGGCGTCCGGGCCCTCGTGACGCCTGTCTCGCGGCTGTGGGCCGCGACCGATCTGTGAGGTGTGGGGACATGGCGAGAGGCACGCAGCTGGTCGCGCGTCGAGTGCGACAGACCGTGGGGAGCTTCTCCAACGGCGTGGGTGTGCTGAGCGCGATCGCTCGTCACGCGGTCACGGGTCGTCCGGCCGAGATCGAGTACAAGATCAAGGGCGGCGTCAACGTCGTCATCCCCAACGAGCCGGGCGCACGCGTCCCGGTCTACGAGATCCTGGTCGAGGACGAGTACCGTCTCGACTGGCTCACCGAGGGCCTGCGTCCCGACGCGAACGTGCTGGACATCGGCGCCCACGTCGGCTGCTTCTCCGTCGCCGCCGCGCACCGCCTGCCGCAGGCGCGGGTCGACTCCTACGAGGCGTCCCCGACCACCTCGGGCTACCTGACCCGCAACATCGAGCTCAACGGCCAGACCGACCGGGTCCACGGCAACAACCTCGCGGTGCGCGCCGAGGCCGGCACGCTCGAGATCGCCGACTACGGCGCGGCCAGCGGCCACAACGGCGTGCTCCACCTCGACGAGGCCGACGTCCCGCGGGTCACCGTCCCCGCCGTGTCGATGCGCGAGGCGCTGACCGTGAGCGGTCGCTCCGCCGACGTCGTCAAGATCGACACCGAGGGCGGCGAGTACGACATGGTGCTCGGCTCGGACCCGGCCGACTGGTCCGGCGTCAGCAAGGTCGTGCTCGAGTACCACAACCTCCCGGGTCACTCGTGGGACGAGCTCGAGGAGTTCTTCGGCCGCGCGGGCCTGACGGTCGCCGACCGCAAGCCCTACGCCGACGGCCTCGGCCTGGCCTGGCTCTCGCGCGAGGCCTCGGCCGGCCCCGCCGCCCGCTGACGACCCGGATCCGTCCGCCGTCGTGAGCAAGCTCCCGCCGCGGCTGCAGCCGCTGTGGCCCTACGCCAAGCGGGCGCACCGCTTCCTGACGTTCGCTGTCGGCGTCGCCGCGCGCGTCCTGCGACCCCTCCTGGGTGAGCGGGGCGTCCCGCGCGGCGCCGTCGCGACGGTCGAGGGCTGGGCGGCGATCCCGGCCGCGGGTGTCACGGTGCACGGGCTGGCCCCCGCGGTGCCCCTCGACCGGGTGCCTCCGCTCGGCGAGCCTGCCGGGCACTGGGTCTTCGCGCGGGCCGACCGCGAGGTCCAGCCGCCGTCGTTCTGCCTCGAGATCCCCGGCGGCACGGTCGTCGGCGACACCGGTGCGGTCGTCAGCCGCACAGGTCTGCTCGACGCGGCCACCAGCCCGTACTTCGGCACGCCGACCTGGCGCGAGCACCCGCTGTACCTGAAGGGTCGTCTGCCCGAGGTGCGTCACGTCGAGGGCGACGTCGTCGTGCTGGCCACGCGGGGCAGCGCGAACTACTACCACTTCCTGACCGACGTCCTGCCGCGCCTGGGCGTGTACGCCGACGCGGTGCCGGACGCCGACCCCGCGCCGACCATCCTCGTGCCGCAGTCGCGCGGGTGGCAGCGCACGCTGCTCGAGATCGCGGGCTACGGCGACCTGCCCCGCATCGACGACGCCCCCGACCTGGCGGTGCGGGCCGATCGGCTGTTCGTGCCCTCGATCCCCAACGTGGTCGAGAACGCGCCCCGCTCGATGGTCGAGTGGGTCCGCGAGCACCTGCGCCCGTCGGCCGGTGCCGACCCGCGGCCGCGACGCCTCTACGTCACGCGCGGCACCCAGCCGAACAGCCGGCGCATCGTCCGCGAGGACGAGCTCTGGGCCCGGCTCGAGGAGCGCGGCTTCGAGAAGGTCGAGCCCGGCTCGCTCTCGCCGCAGGAGCAGATCGACGTGTTCTCGGCCGCCGAGATGATCGTCGGGCCGCACGGCGCCGCCCTGACGAACGTGCTGTTCGCGCCCGCCGGGGTGACGGTGCTCGAGATCTTCACGGCTCCGTACGTCAACCAGTGCTACTGGTCGATCTCGCGGTCGATACCGGACGCGCACTACGAGTACCTGATCGACGGCGACACGAGCCGCTACGGTCCGGGCTCGCCGATGAACGCGATCCTGGCCGACATCGAGATCGACCCGGCCCGCGTCGTCGCGACGGTCGACCGCCTCCTGCGCGAGCGCCTCGACGCCTGACCCGGGGTGCAGGTCAGCGCAGGTCGAACAGGAGCGTCTCGGCGGGCGGCGGCGCGCTGGGCTCGTCGGTCTTCAGCACCGTGGCGCGCAGGCAGCGCGTCCGGTGACGCAGTCGCAGGTGGCCGGTGTGCGGCGTGACCTCGCTGAAGGCGTCCTTGACTCGCGCGAGCGTGGCCTCGGAGACCGGCTGCCGGCCGATCTCGCTGGCGAGCCGCAGCAGCCCGGCGAGGTCGAGGGTCTGCCACTGCGCCAGGTCGGTGGACTCGATCTCGCCGAACAGGCCCGTGCCGCCGAGGCTGTCGATCGCGGGCCGCTCGGCGTGGCCGGGCTCCCCGACGATCTCGCGCAGACGCCGGACCCAGGGCAGCGAGTCGTCGTGCGAGCGCTCGATCGTCGACACGACGCCGCCGGGTCGGAGCACGCGGGCGATGTCGGCCAGCGCCGTGGGCGCCTCGCTGAGGTGTGGCGCGACGACGGCGTCGAAGGAGCTCTCGGCGAACGGGAGCCGGTCACCTGAGGCGCGGACGTACAGGACGTCACGGTGGCGGCGGCTGCGCACGTCGTCGCCGGCCACGACGACCTCGTGACCCTGGTCGGCCAGGTGGTACGCGATCGTGCCGTCGCCCAGGTGCAGGACGCACGCGAGACGGTCGCCGGCCAGCCACTTGGCCATGCGCGCTGACGCGTCGTCGTGGTCGACCACACGTCGTCCGGAGCCGCGAACCTCACCCACCCTCCGGACGGTACAGGCCCCGCCGCCGCCCACGGGTACGCTGCGGGGCGTGTCCGGCCCCGAGTCTTCCCCCGCCGATCCGTTCGGTTCCGCTGCCGCCCTCGAGGGCCTGCCCTCGTTGTACGCCGGCACGCGGGACGGCATCGACACGATCCTGCGCGATCGCGGCCTGCGTCGCACCACGCCGGAGGACACCGCGACCTCGCTGCTCGGGGGTGCCGCGGCCAGCGCGACCCTGGAGGGCTCGCCCGTCACGGCCGACGAGCTCGCCGGCGGCGAGGGCGACCCCACCGCACGCGGTGCGCTGCGACTGTCGAGCGAGCTCCTCGGGCTCGTGCCGACGTGGAGCCGCTCACCCGTCCAGGCGCTCGCGCGCATGCACGCCGTCGCGACCGCGGGCGTCAGCCCCGACGCCGGCCGCCCGGTGAATCCCGCCGGCGTCGCCCGGCTGGGCAACCTGACGCAGGTCCTCGGACGCCCCACGGCGGCCCCCGGCCTCGTCGTCGCCGCGCTGGTGCACGCCGAGATCGTCACGGCCGGAGCGTTCGGCTCCCACAACGGCGTGGTCGCCCGGGCCGCGGAGCGCCTCGTGCTGGTCGTCACGGGTGTCGACCCGGCCTCGGTGACGGTGCCGGAGGCCGGCCACGCGGCCGAGCCCGACGGCTACCGCGCCGCCCTGGCCGCCTACGGCCGCGCGACCTCGGCGGGCACCCAGCAGTGGCTGCAGTACGCGGCCCAGGCCTTCAGCCGCGGCGCCGAGGCCTCCCCGGTCGCCCGCGGCCTCCGCTGACCCCACCCCGGGCGGTGAGCTAGGGACGTGTCCCCGGGACGGGCGGTGAGCTAGCGACGTGTCGAGGCCTCGGACACGTCCCAGGCTCACCGCTGGCCGGCGGGACACGTCCCAGGCTCACCGCCCGACCGGGTGGGGACGTACGACGCCCGCCCCCGGAGGTCCGGAGGCGGGCGTCGTGACGTGGTGCTGGTTCAGGCGCTCACGCGGGGCGCCAGGTTGTCGTAGATCCAGCCGTAGGTCTTCTCGAGACCGTCACGCAGCGAGATCGACGGCTCCCAGCCGTAGATGCGGTGGAACATCGTGTTGTCGCTGTTGCGACCGCGCACGCCCTGGGGCGCGTCGAGCTTGTAGGTGCGGTCGAGCTTGATGCCCGCGATGTCCTCGAGGATGTCGACCATCTGGTTGATCGTCACGAGCTCGGACGAGCCGAGGTTGACCGGCTCGACGTTCTCGCCGGCCAGGATCTCCTGCGAGCCACGCACGCAGTCGTCGATGTACATGAAGCTGCGGCTCTGCTCGCCGTCGCCCCAGATCTCGATCGAGTGGTCGCCCGTGAGCTTGGCCCAGGCCAGCTTGCGCGACAGCGCGGCGGGCGCCTTCTCGCGACCGCCCTCGAACGTGCCCTCAGGCCCGTAGACGTTGTGGTAGCGGGCGACGCGCGTCTCCAGGCCGAAGTCCTCGCGGAAGTGGCGCGCCATGCGCTCGCTGAACAGCTTCTCCCAGCCGTAGCCGTCCTCGGGGTCACCCGGGTAGGCGTCCTCCTCCTTGAGGGCGGTGACGTTGGGGTCGGTCTGCTTGTCCCCGGCGTACACGCAGGCGGAGCTGCTGTAGAAGAAGCGCTTCGTGCCGGCGGCGCGGGCGGCCACGAGCATGTTGGTGCTGGTCAGGACCGAGAGCATGCACTCGGCCTTGTTGTTCTCGATGAAGCCCATTCCGCCCATGTCGGCGGCGAGGTTGTAGATCTCCTCGCTGCCCTCGGCGAAGGTGTGGGCGGCGCGGGCGTCCGAGCAGTCGCCGACGACGTTCTCGGCGGCGTCGTGGACCTGGTACCACTCGTCCTGCGGCTTGACGTCGACCGCGCGCACTGACTTGCCCTGCCCGAGCAGGTCGGCGACGAGGTGCCCGCCGATGAATCCACCGGCTCCGGTGACGACGATGGTCATGAGAGATGAGGACCTTCCGATGAGGGGTGGAGGAACAGCGCGAGTCTAGGTCAATCGATCGCGTCGTGAGGGCACGTCGGCGTGATCTGTGACGCGGCCGTCGGGTCCGACGGTATTGACGGGCCGCCTCGCATACACTCGTCCCTGCCTGACCGGCTCGGCGGGACGACGAAGGGTGTACTGGTGGATCTGCGGCAGTTCCTCACCGCATTGCGGACGCGTTGGCGCTTCAGCCTCCTGACCTTCGTGGCCGGCACCATCGCCACGATCGCGATTGTGTTCACGATGACCCCGCAGTACGGCTCCAGCGTCAAGATGTTCGTCTCGACCCCGACCGGCGGTCAGGCCGAGTACGGCGCGGCCTTCATCGTGACCCAGCGCGTCGCGTCCTACGCCGACCTGGCGAAGGATCCGTCGCTGCTGCAGGACGTCATCGACGAGCTCGGCCTCGACATGACCTTCGAGGAGCTCAGCGGCAAGATCTCGGCCGAGGTCGTCACGTCGACCCAGACGATCCAGATCAACGTCAAGGCCGACACCCCCGAGCTCGCGCAGCAGATCGCGGAGGAGGAGGCGACCCAGCTCGTCGCCCTCGTCCAGCGCCTCGAGAAGCCGGCCGCCGGGAACGAGGCCGCGGCCATCACCGCTCGTGTCGCTGCGGACCCGAGCTTCAGCGACGATCCCGTCGCGCCCAACGTGCCGCTCAGCATCGGTCTGGGCGTCCTGGTGAGCCTGTTCCTCGCGATCGCCGGCGCCCTGCTGCGCCACCTGCTCGACCGCACCGTCAAGTCGCGCGACGACATCGAGAAGCTGACCGGCACCCCGGCCCTCGCGACGCTGCCGTTCGAGCCGCAGGTCAAGAAGAACCCCGTCGCGAGCGACACCGACGTGTCGCTGGCCGAGGCCTTCCGCGTGCTGCGCACCAACCTGCAGTTCGCGAGCCTGGACGAGTCGGTCCGCTCGATCCTCGTCTCGAGCGCCGTCCCGAACGAGGGCAAGACCCTCGTCGCGACCAACCTCGCGCTCTCGATGGTGCAGGTCGGCAAGTCGGTCCTGCTGATCGACGCCGACATGCGCAACCCGAACGTCGCGACCCGCCTGGGTCTGGAGAACTCGGTCGGCGTCGTCTCGGTCCTCCTGGGCCGCACGACGCTCGAGGGCGCGATCCAGCCGCACTCCAACGGCATCAGCTTCCTGGGCACGGGCCCGAAGCCGCCGAACCCGGCCGAGCTCCTCGGCACCCAGGCGATGCGCCAGCTCCTGCGGGACGCCTCGCAGCAGTTCGACCTCGTCATCATCGACGCCCCGCCGATGCTGCCCGTGGCCGACGCCTCGATCCTGGTGACCGAGGTCGACGGCGCGCTGCTGCTGACGCGCTACGGCAGCACGACGCGCGAGCAGCTGCGTCTCGCGATCACGCGGCTCGAGGGTGTCGGTGGCCGCCTGATCGGCACGGTGCTCAACCGCACGCCGCGTCGCTCCGGCGACACGTACGGCTACGGCTACGGGTACGGCTACGGCTACGGGCCCGACGCCGAGAACCAGAAGGCTGACCGGAAGGCGGCTCGCGCCCTGGCCAAGGAGGCTCGGCGCGAGAGCGGGGGCCGCCGCGCCTCGCGCTGAGGTCCTCGACCATGTGGGCTCGCGACGACACCGTGCGGCAGACGCTCCGGCGCTGGGGTGCCTGGCTGCTGCCGTCCGTCGTCATGGTGGTCTGCCTGCTGGCCCTGATCCCGCTCGCGACGGGGTCGCTGATCGGCGGCCTCGCGGCGATCGCGCTGATCGTCGGGGTGACCTCGATCGGCGTCGTCGGCTTCGAGGGCACCGCGATCGGCGCGCTCGTGCTGGGCGTCGCGCTCTCGCCGATGGACAACTTGCGTCCGGTCGGTGCGATCTCCTTCGTGTCGCTGGCGGACGTGTTCCTGCTCGTCGGGATCGGCTGCCTGCTGCCGATCGTCTTCAGCAAGCGGTGGACGCTCGACCCGTTCTTCATGGTCGCGGTCGCGGGCCTGACCGGCACGGCCCTGATCTCCTCGGCCCTGGCCGACGAGCCCGGCGCGAGCCTCAACAGCGTGCTGCGTCTCGTGGTCGGCGCGATGCTCCTGCCGCTGGCCTTCATGATCTGGCGACCGGGCCCCACGATCCTGCTGCTGTTCGCGTGGTCCTACCTGCTCGGCAACGTCGCGAACTTCGCGGCCTCGTTCACGCAGGGCGTGGGTGACGGCGGCCGTCGCATCGGCTTCTCGACGCACCCCAACATCATGGGCCTGTGCGCGATGCTCGCGGTCGGCATCGCGATCGTGCTGTGGGAGGTGCTGCCGCGCCGCTATGGGGTCTACGCCCTGATGTGCGGCGTGCTGTGCCTCGGCAGCGTGTGGGTCAGCGGCAGCCGAGCGGCGCTCGTCGCGGCGGCCGCGATGGTCGCGCTGTACCCCGTCATCAGCCGCTCGATCGTCACGGCGGTGGCCCTGTTCGGGGCCTCGCTCCCGGTGATCTTCATCGCGGCCCGCACGATCCTGTCCGGCGAGAACGTCTCGGACAACGCCTTCGGTCGCCTGCTCGGCGGCGGCTCGGCCCAGGGCTCCGACCTGGAGCGCGAGATGATCGCCGAGGTCGCGCGCGGCCAGTTCCACGACCACCCGATCCTCGGCGTCGGCCTGGCCGACGTGCTCGCGGCCCACAACATCTACCTGCAGATCGCCGCAGCGATCGGCATCATCGGCCTGACGTTCTTCGTCGCGATGCTGGGCTCGGTGCTGCTGCGCTGCTTCTCGATCGACCGGCGGTTCATGCTGCTCGTGCTGCCCTGCTTCGGCTACGTCATGATCGGCGCGCTGACGACGATCATCTGGGACCGGTACGTGTGGTGCGTGCTCGCGCTGCCCTTCCTGCTGCCGCTGCGCCGCGAGACCGAGGACGAGGCGGAGCAGGCTCAGGAGGCCGCCGACGGTGCCGACCGTGCCGACGCCCGGCACGAGGCGGCAGCCCTGCGGGCACAAGGGGACGGCGCCACCGCTGCTCCGTCTGGGAGGCGATGACGCCGTCGGGGTCCAGCTCATCGGCTACCAAGCGTGCTCATCGTCGTCATCGTCGTCTCGGTCCGCGACCGTGAGGTCCGCAGATTGCCGTGAGCGACTGCCCTGTGGGACGGGTGATCGGCGCGTGGGTACCAATTCTTGCTGGGCCGGCTGTGAAGTTCTCTGGGCTCCACAGTGCCTCATGTGATGTGAGTCACACAACCCCTGCGGGCGGTTTTCTTCCAGTCAGCCGGTGGTGCGGGTGCGGCGGCCCGCCACGTACAGCGCGGCNNCCCCCGCCCGCCGCGGCGATGATCTTGCCCGTGGGGGTCTCCAGGCTGAGCGGCGAGGTCAGGGCGACGGGCCGGCGGAACTCCAGGACCGGCCAGTCGTTCTCCTCGGACGCGCGGCGCAGCGCCTTGTCCGGGTTGACCGCGAACGGGTGGCCCACGGCCTCGAGCATCGGGACGTCGGTCGCGGAGTCGGAGTACGCGAAGCTCGCGGCCAGGTCGTAGCCGCGCTCGGCGGCGAGCTCGACCATCGCCTCGGCCTTGTGCGGCCCGTAGGCGTACCGGTCGATCTCGCCGGTGTACCGGCCGTCCTCGACCACGAGGGTCGTGGCCACCACCACGTCCGCGCCGAGCAGGGCGCCGATCGGCTCGACGACCTCCGAGCCGGACGCCGACACGATGACGATGTCGCGACCGGCCGCGCGGTGCTCGGCGATCAGGGCCACGGCCTCGTCGTAGACCAGCGGCTCGATGATCGAGTGCAGCGTCTCGGCGACCGCCTGGCGCACCGTCGCGACCTCCCAGCCGGTGACCATCTGGGTCAGGTAGGCGCGCATCTTCTCGAGCTGGTCGTGGTCGGCCCCGCTCACGGCGAACATGAACTGCGCGTAGGCGCTGCGCAGGACCGTGCGCCGGTTCAGCAGGCCCTCGGCGAAGAACGGGCGGCTGAACGCGAGCGTGCTCGACTTGGCGATGATCGTCTTGTCGAGGTCGAAGAAGGCTGCTCCGCGGCCGTCGACCGGGTGGTCCATGGCCTCAGCATAGGCTCCCGGCCGCGGTTGGCAGGTCGCAAGCCTCTCCCCGGGGTGGGGCGGTGAGTCCTCCACCGAATGGCGCCGTGGCCCGGAGGGGCGGTGGATCTTCCACCGTACGGACGCTCAAACGGTGGAGGATCCACCGCCCACCCCGGCAGGTGGGGCTTTCGGTGGAGGATCCACCGCCCGGCCGCGGTTCGTCCCCAGGCCGCGGGGGTCACCCGCTCGTCCACAGGCGTCGATCGGGTGCTCGCGCCCCGGTCCGTCGGCGCGCAGGGTCGAGCCATGGACGCTCCCGCCGTCGTCGTCGCGGCCACCGATCCGCAGACCCGCGCCGCGGCCTCGCGGTGGGCGGCGGCCCTCGGTGCCGCCGTCGAGCTGACCGACACCGCGGCCGGGGCGCGGCGGCACTGGTCCGGCGCCTCGGCGGTCCTGGTCGACGCGGCGATGGCGCGCCGGCTGGTCCAGGCAGGCACCCCGCGCCGGCCGCACGTCGTGGTGGTCGACCCGGAGGTCGGCCACGGCGAGGAGCTCTGGCGGACCGCGATCACGCTCGGGGCCGCGCTGGTGTGCCGGCCCGATCCTGGGTCGCAGACCGCCGTGCTCGAGCTCATGTCGTCGGCGCTCGAGGGGCGGGGCGAGGCCTGCGTCATCGCCGTGGTCGGCGCGGTCGGGGGCGCGGGCGCCTCGGTGCTCGCGGCGGGCCTGGCCCTGTCGGCGGCCCGTCGCAGTTGGCGCGCGGTGCTGGTCGACCTCGACCCGGCCGGTGGGCTCGACCTCGTGCTCGGGGCGGAGTCGGTGCCGGGCGCGCGCTGGGACACCCTCGACGCCACGGGCGGACCGCTGCCCGCCGGAGCGCTCGTCGACGTGCTGCCCCGTCACCACGACGTCGCCCTGCTGACCCGCTCGCGCGGGGGAGCGACGACCTCGACCGAGCCGGCGGAGGTCGTCACGGCCGTGAGACGGGCCGGCGACCTCGTCGTGCTCGACGTGCCGCGCCACCCGGCGGCCCACGGGGTGCTCGGGTGCGCCGAGCTCACGGTCGTCGTGGTGCCCGAGGACGTCCGCAGCGTCGCGGCCGCGCGTCACCTCCTCGACGACCTGCGCCAGGTCGCGGGCACCGTCGTCGTGGTCGGTCGCGGCCTGCCCGGAGGGCTCGGACGGAGCGGCCTGGCGCAGCACCTCGCCGTCCCGGTCGTGGCCCGGGTCGCGCACCGCGGCTCGGTGCGTCGCGACGTGGCTGCGGGTCGCGGTCCCGGCCGCGCGCTCGACCGGGTCGCACGCACCGTCCTCGGTCTCGTCGGCCTGGGCGGCACACCGTGAGGAGACCACGGTGACGCCTGCCTCCGAAGGGCTCGTCGAGCGGGTGCGCCGCCGGCTCGCGGCCGACGCCGAGGCGCCGACGGCCGAGAACGTCGCCCGGGCGCTGCGGGCCGAGCCGGGCGTGATGGGCCCGGGCACGGTGCTCGCCGTCCTCGACCAGGTGCGCCGCGACACGGCCGGGGCCGGGGTTCTCGAGCCGTTGCTGACGGTCCCCGGGGTCACCGACGTGCTCGTCAACGGGGCCACCGGGGTGTACCTCGATCGCGGCGACGGGCTCGAGCCCGCCGACGTGCGCTTCCACGACGAGGCGGAGGTGCGCCGGCTCGCCCAGCGGCTGGCCTCGCTGGCCGGTCGTCGCCTCGACGACGCGAGCCCCTGGGTCGACGCGCGGCTCCCGGACGGCACCCGGCTGCACGCGGTGCTCGCTCCGGTGGCACACCCCGGCACCGTCCTGAGCCTGCGGGTGCCGGCGCGCCAGACCTTCAGCCTCGACGACCTGGTGGCGGCCGGGGCGACGAGCCCGGCCGGAGCCGCCGTCCTGCGCCGCGTCGTGGCGGCGCGGTCGGCGTTCGTGATCTCCGGCGGCACCGGTACCGGCAAGACCACCCTGCTCGCGGCGCTGCTCGCGGAGGTGCCGGCCGGCGAGCGGCTCGTCGTCGTGGAGGACTCCGCCGAGCTGCGACCCCGCCATCCGCACGTCGTGACGATGGAGGCCCGCCCCGCGAACGTCGAGGGCCGCGGTGCCGTGGAGCTGCGCGACCTGGTCCGCCAGGCGCTGCGGATGCGACCCGACCGTCTCGTGGTCGGTGAGGTGCGAGGGGCCGAGGTCGTCGATCTGCTGGCGGCGCTCAACACCGGTCACGAGGGCGGGTGCGGCACGATCCACGCGAACTCCGCGGCGGACGTGCCGGCTCGCTTCGAGGCGCTCGCGCTGCCCGCCGGCCTGCCGCGAGCGGCCGTGCACGCCCAGCTCGCGGCAGGTCTGGACCTGGTCGTGCACCTGGACCGGTCGCGGGACGGGCGCCGGGTCGTCGACCACGTGGGCGTGCTCCGAGCCGGTGCCGACCGCGTCGTGGACTGCGTCCCGGCGTTGTTCCTCACCCCCGAGGGGCTGCGCGAGGGGCCGGGGCACGCCGACCTCCTGACGGTGCTCGACCGGGGTCCGCGGCCGTGAGCCTGCTGCCGCTGACGACCTGGGCAGCCGTGGCGGCCGGCTGCGCGGTGCTGCTGCGGTGGCCCGACCCGGACTGGGCGGCCGCGCACCGGCTGGACCTCGCCGGGCCCGCGCGCTGGCCTCGGCTCCTGCTGATCCTCGTCGCCGTCCCGGCCGTCGCCGCGGTGCTGCCCTCCGTCGGCGGCGTGGCACCGGTCCTGGTGCTCGTGACGGGCGCCGCCGTTGCGGCGTTCGTGGGGCGCGAGGTGCGGCGGGCGACTCGCCGTGACGCGGCTCGCGCCGCGCTCCAGGAGGTCACCGCGCTCGTCGACCTGCTGGCAGCCGAGCTGCGCGCGGGCACGCTCCCGGAGCAGGCGCTGGCGACGGCTGCGGTCGACCACGAGCTCGTGGCGCCGGCGGCCCGGGTCGCTCGGCTCGGCGGCGACGTGGCTGCCGCGCTGCGGCTGCTGGTCGACCGCCCCGGGTGCCAGGGCATGGCGGCTGTCGCAGGCGCGTGGCGGCTCAGCGAGACGTGCGGCGCTCCGCTGGCCGACGTGCTCGACCAGGTCGGGCGAGGTCTGCGCTTCGAGTCCGAGCTCGCCGACGAGATCCGCTCGACGGTCGAGCCGGCGCGCGCCACGGGGCGCCTGCTCGCCGTGCTCCCGCTGCTCGGTCTGCTGCTGGGGGCCGGGCTGGGGGCGGACCCCGTCGAGGTGTTGACCACGACCCTCCCCGGGGCGGCGTGCCTGGTCCTCGGGACCGTCCTGGCCTGCACGGGCGTGCGCTGGATCGAGACCACGGCCGATCGAGCGGAGCGCGGATGACCCTGGCGGCAGCGGCGCTGGCGGCGTGCGCGGTCGCACTCCTCCTCGGCCCCGCTCCCGGGCGTGGAGCCCGGCGCGTCCTGGGTCCCGCGGCCGAGCGACGCGAGGTCGACGGTGGTCTGGTCGTCGCCGCAGGGGTCGTCCTGCTCGGCACCCTCGTGGGTGGCTGGCCGTGGGGCACCCTCGCGGCCGGCGCGGCCGCACCGCTCGTGCGGGCCCGGGTGGCGCGAGCCGGCCGCAGTGGTCCCGGAACGGTGGCGGCGGAGCTGCCGGTGGCCCTCGACCTGGTCGCAGCGGCCCTCGCCGCGGGGCGCCCTCCCGGCGTCGCCGTCGCGGCAGCCGCCCGTGCGCTGGGAGGTCAGGTCGGCGCCGAACTCGACGCGGTGGCGGCTCGGCTCGTCACGGTGGCCGATCCGAGCGAGGTGTGGCGCGACGTCGCCACCCGACCTGGCCTGGCCGAGCTCGCCCGGGCGGTGCTGCGCGCCGAACGGTCCGGGTCGGCCCCTGCCGCCGTGGTCGCGAACGTCGCCGACGACCTGCGGCGTCGCCGTCAGTCCGAGCGCCTGCGCCGCACGCGCGCCGGAGGCGTGGCGACGGCCCTGCCGCTGGGGCTGTGCTTCCTGCCAGCCTTCTTCCTGATCGGCATCGCCCCGACGCTCCTGGGGCTGGTCGGCTCGGTCTTCGGCTGACCACCGAGCGGCAGGGCATCGGGCAGGGGTGCCTAGCCGGGGATCTTGTCGGCCAGCAGGTCGATCTTCTCGATCTGCGGTTCCGAGAAGAGAACGCCGGTGCTGGGACCGAGAGCCTGGCCCACCCCACCGGCGAGATGGGCGTCTCGGGCCTCGTCGTCGGGGAACACGTCGAACACGCCGAAGGTCGACGGTCCGAGCTGCAGGGCGAACCAGGCGACGGTGCCAGGCTCTGCCATCACGATCGACCGCGCTCCGACGAGGAACTCCGCGAGCTCCTCCTCCTTGCCGGGCAGTGCGTCGAGACGCACGAGAAGTGCTTTCGTCAGCATGGTCGGACTCCTTCGGTCCGGGAGGCGCGCCGGCTGGAGGGCCGTCTGGGGGACGCCGTCCCGAACACCGGTGAACGCCCATGGTGGTCGGGATCTCGGCCCCCCTGCATCCCGTGAACAGGTGCTCTTGACCGCCGCAACCCGCTCTGGGCGTCCTCAGGTGCGGGGCGGGCGGACCTCGCGGGGCGGGTCGAGGGCGAGCCGGTGCTGCAGGACCAGGACGGTGAGCTCGACCCGGGAGTGGATGCGGAGCTTGAGGTAGATGTGCTTCAAGTGGGCGTCCACGGTGTGGCGCGACACCTGGAGGTCCGCGGCGATGGTGCGGTTCGTCGTCCCGCGTGAGACGTGAGAGGCGACTCGCCGCTCGGCGAGGGTGAGCGAGCCCCACCCTGGGCTGACGTCCTCGTCCGCCGTGACGAGCCGCTGGGGGGCAGTCGCGTCGTCGCACGCGGCCGCTTGTGCCCCGGCCGGGTCGACGTGGAAGGGGTTGTCGACCATCGCGCCGTCCAGCAGGACCTTGGCGTGCGTGCGGAGCACGTCGACGAGCCTGTCGGCGCCGAACTTCCTCAGGTCGTAGAGGCACATGACGACCGCGGGGGCGTGGTCGACGAAGCGGTTGAGAGCCGACTCGTGGAGCAGGAGGTCGTCGCCACCGCGAGGGCGAGGCAGCACCCACGACATCTCGCCGACGGCTCTGAACAGCTCGAAGCCGGCCGCCTCGGCGGCGTCCACGCGGTCGCTCAGGACCTGGATCGTGTGGTCGACGTCGACCTCCCCCGACCGGAGGCAGACGTCCGTCGCCCGCGCGACGTCGAGCCGCCCCGCCGGGCGAGGCCCGGGGTGGTCCCGTCCCACCGCGCGGTCGCGAACCAGCGACGGCTCGATGTCGTCGACCAGGCACCACGCCATGTCGCCGTGTCGCAGCCCTTCGTCGAGGAAGGGGAACAGGAGCCGGTCACGCTCGTCCGGTCCGGAGTAGAGCGCGCAGAAGTGCGTTCCGGGGCTGAGGGGTCCGACTCCGGGCATCCCGAGGCTCAAACCGTGCATGGTGGCCGCCGTTCGAGGATCCGCGGGAGAGCCCCGACCCTACTCGTCCCCAGCCCCGCGGGGTCCACAGCGACGGGATCCGACCGCAGATCGTCCCCGCCCCGGCCCATCTTCCCGGCGTCAACCCACCACGAAAGGACTCCCATGAGTCGATTCCTTCCCCGCCGTCCCACCCGTCGCGACGAGAGCGGCATGACCACCTCGGAGTACGCCGTCGGCACGATCGGCGCGTGCACCGTCGGAGGCGTGCTGGTGCAGATCGCGCAGAGCGAGTGGTTCAACAACATGATCCAGAGCGTCTTCGACAAGATCCCCACGCTCGGGTTCCTCTGACCGACCGGGGCCGGGGCGCCGCGGGCGTCCCGGCCCCACCGACGGACCGCAGGAGGTCCCGATGTCACTCCCTCGCCCCCGGCGCCACCCCGACGCCGGCATGGCCACCGCCGAGCTCGCCGTCATCACCCCGCTGCTGGTCGCGCTCGGCACCCTCCTGCTGTGGGTCGGGTCCCTGGCCTTCGCGCAGGTGCAGCTCACCGACGCGGCCCGCGAGGCCGCCCGGATGGTGGCCCGGGGCGACCCGGTCGAGGTCGCCGAGCAGCTCGCCCTCGACCAGTCGCCGCCCGGGGCCGCCGTCGACGTCGAGCAGGACGACGGCCTCGTGGTCGTCACGGTCTCGGTCCGGTCGACGCTGCCCGGTGAGTGGTTCGACCGCGCGGTCGGGCGCGACCTCACCGCCGTGGCCGTCGCGGCGGCGGAGTCATGATGACGCGGCGGCCCGACCAGGGCGCCGTCTCCTCGCTGGCGATCGGACTCGGCGTCCTGCTGCTCGTGGTCGCCGGTGGAGCGGTCGAGCTCGGTGCCGCCGTGCGGGTCAAGCACGCCGCCGCCTCGGCCGCCGACCTCGCCGCTCTGGCGGGCTCGCGGGCGGTCGAGTCGGGTGACGACGGGTGCGCGGCCGCCGAGGACGTGGCGCGACGCAACGGTGCCCGGGTCGTCTCGTGCCGCCTCGACGTCGCGGTCGCCACCGTCACCACCGAGGTCCGGTCGCCGCGGTGGTGGGGTCGCGCCTGGACGTCGCGACAGACCGCCCGGGCAGCCCCGGCCACCTACCTGGAGGAGCCGTGACGTCAGTCGAGCGGGTCGTGGGCCTCGCGCAGCACGGCGTCGAGCAGGCGCACGGCACCGGCCTTGTCCAGCGGCTCGTTGCCGTTGCCGCACTTGGGCGACTGCACGCACCCCGGGCAGCCCGTCGGGCACGGGCAGGCCGCGATCGTGTCGCGCGTGAAGCGCAGCCAGGTGGCCGCCATCGTGTAGCCGCGCTCGGCGAAGCCGGCCCCGCCCGGGTGGCCGTCGTGCACGAAGACCGTGAGCCGACCCGTGTCGGGGTGGTAGGCGGTCGACAGGCCGCCGAGGTCCCAGCGGTCGCACGTCGCCAGCAGCGGCAGCAGGCCGATCGAGGCGTGCTCCGCGGCGTGCGCCGCGCCCGGCACGTCGATCGCGTCGAGGCAGGCCTCGACCTGCTCCGGCTCCAGGGTCCACCACACGGCCGAGGTGCGCAGGCTGCGCTCCGGCAGGTCCAGCGGCTCCTCGCCGAGGTTGCCGCCGCCGCGGTTCGAGCGCCGCAGGTAGGAGGTCACCTGGCTGGTCACGTCGACCGTGCCGCTCGAGATCGTCGCGTGGCCCCACCCCGTGGTGCGCGCCGTCTCCACGACGTCGACCCGGGTCGAGGACTTCGCCTGGGTCGTCCACCCCGGGTCGTCACGCCGCACGACGGCGGTCGCGTCCTCGGGGGAGTACTCCTCGACCACGTAGGTGTCGCCCTGGTGCACGTAGACCGCGGCCTCGTGCACCGCGGCGTCGGCCGACCCCGCGTCGACCGTGCCCACGAGCCGGCCGGTCTCGGCGTCGACGATCTGCACCGGCTTGCCGCCGCTGCCCCGCAGGTCGGCGAGGTCGCTGGCCCGCTCGCGCCGGGTCCAGAACCAGCCGGTCGAGCGGTGTCGCAGCCACCCCGCCTCGGTCAGGGCGTCGACCCCCTCCCGGGCGCGCGGGCCGAAGCGGTCGAGGTCGGCCTCGGTCAGGGGCAGCTCGTGCGCGGCGGCCGCGAGGTGCGGGCCCAGCACGTACGGGTTGTCGGTGTCGAAGACCGTCGACTCCAGCGGCGCCGAGAAGATCGCCTCGGGGTGGTGCACCAGGTACGTGTCGATCGGGTCGGTGCGCGCGATCAGCACCCCCAGCGACTCCTGGCCGCCACGGCCCGCCCGCCCCCACTGCTGGAACAGCGACGCGCGTGTGCCCGGGAACCCGACGCTGACGACGGCGTCGAGGCCGGACACGTCGATGCCGAGCTCGAGGGCCGAGGTCGACGTCAGGCCCAGCAGGTCCTTGGCGCGCAGCCGGGCCTCCAACGCCCGACGCTCCTCCGGCAGGTACCCGCCGCGGTAGGTGGCCACGCGGTCGACGAGCTCCGGGTCGACCTCCGCGAGACGCTGCTGGGCCCGGGAGGTCACGTGCTCGGCGCCGCGGCGCGATCGCACGAAGCAGACCGTCTGGACGTGGGCCGCAGCAAGGTCGGCCAGCAGGTCGGCCGCCTCCGACGAGGTCGATCGCCGCGCGCCCGTGGGCGCGTCGTCAGCGTCGAGGAGGGGCGGCTCCCACAGTGCGACGGTGCGGGCGCCCCGCGGTGAGGCGTCGTCGGTCACGGCCACGGTGTCGAGCCCCGTGAGCCGCCGGGCGAACGCCTCCGGGTCGGCCACGGTGGCCGACGAGCAGACCACGACGGGTGTCGCGCCGACGTGCTCGCAGAGCCGGAGCAGGCGGCGCAGCACGAGCGCGACGTGCGCACCGAAGACGCCCCTGTAGTGGTGGCACTCGTCGACCACGATCAGCCTCAGGCCGCGCAGCAGCCGCGACCACCGCTGGTGCGACGGCAGGATCACGTGGTGCAGCGTGTCCGGGTTGGTCAGCACCCAGGCGGCGTGGTCGCGCGCCCACTGCCGCTCCTCGCGGCTGTTGTCGCCGTCGACGGTCGCCGCGCGCACGAGCGGGTCCAGCTCGCGCACGCGGCGCAGCTGGTCGGCCGCCAGGGCCTTGGTCGGCGCGAGGTAGAGCACCGACGGCAGGCGCGATCCCTGCAGCGCCTCGCCGCCACGGCCGGCCGACAGGGCCGTGAGGGCCGGAGCCTGGAAGGCCAGCGACTTGCCCGAGGCGGTGCCGGTCGTCACCACGACGTTGCGTCCGGCGTGCACGTGGTCGATCGCCTCGCGCTGGTGCGCCCACAGGTGAGTCACGCCCTGCGCGGCGAACCCCGAGCGCACCGCGGCGGGAACCCAGTCGGGCCACGGCTCGACGACGGCCTCGCGCGCCGGCTGCTCCTCGACGTGCGTGACCCGCGCCCCGTGGCGCGCAACGAGATCTTCCGGCCGCACGGCACGAGTGTCCCAGACCGCAGGTGGCGTCCCGCTCGGCGAGCGTCACGGCGTCGACGTTCGCAACCGGCCGGACCGTGCCAGAATGTCGGCCAACTGGGAGGGGAGTCCATGGAGCTCACGGTCGACACACGATCGCTGCCGCCGTTCGAGGTGCTCGAGATCGGTGGCGAGATCGACGTCTACACGGCACCGCGCCTGCGCGAGGCCGTCGTCGAGGCGATCGAGGCCGGCAAGCTGCGGCTCATCATCGACGTCCAGCGGGTCGACTTCCTCGACTCGACCGGGCTCGGGGTCCTGGTCGGCGCCCTCAAGCGGGTGCGGGCCGACGACGGCACGCTCGACATCGTGTGCACGCACGAGCGGCTGCTCAAGATCTTCCAGATCACGGGCCTCGACAAGGTCTTCGGTCTGCACGACAGCGTGGACGCTGCCGTCGCCTCCCACGCGTGAGCGACCTCGCCCCTCCCGCTGACGTCGTCGACCGGCTGGCCGACGCGCTGCGCTCGGCCCCGTTCACGGCCGGGGCGGTCCACGACCTGCTCGGTCCCCTCGCGCACGCGGCCCTCGGACGCAACGAGACCACGCCGGCGACGCGAGCCACGGCTGACGGCTCGACGCTGGCGACGCTGGTGCGACTGTTCACGCTGCAGCACCCGGTCGACCGCGCAGCCGCGGACCGGGCCCTCCCGCGGCTCGTCGAGCCGCTCGCGGCCCACGGACTCCTCGCGTCCTCCGGCAGCGAGGTCCGCGCGCTCGTCGACGTCCGCCCCTACGGCGACGAGGTCCACGACTGGTGGGTCGTCTGCGACCTGACGCCCGGGCAGGACGCGATGCCGGTCGAGGTCGGGCCGGAGCACGTGCTCGGCATCAGTGAGGCGTCGTCGTCGCTCGCCCGGCTGGTCGCCCGCCGACCGGTCGCTCGAGCCCTCGACGTCGGCACGGGCTGCGGGGTGCAGGCGCTGCACCTCGCCCAGCACGCCGGCGAGGTCGTCGCGACCGACGTGAACGCCCGCGCCCTGGCGATGGCTCGTCTCACGGGCCGGCTCAACGGCATCGCGATCGACGTGCGCGACGGCAGCCTCTACGAGCCCGTCGCGGGGGAGCGGTTCGACCTGATCGCCTCCAACCCGCCGTTCGTGGTCTCGCCGCCCGACGGCGACCGCCTGGTCTACCGCGAGACGGGATTCGCCGGCGACGAGGTGGTGCGCCGGCTCGTCAGCGGCGCCGCCGACCACCTCGCCGAGGACGGCCTGTGCCACCTCCTCGCCGCGTGGGTGCACCCCGCCGACGGCGACTGGCAGGACCGTCTCGCCTCCTGGATCGCCCCCACCGGCCTCGACGCCTGGGTCCTGGAGCGCGAGGAGGTCGACCTGCCGACCTACACCGAGATGTGGCTCGCCGACTCCGGCCACCGCGGACGCCCCGGCTACACCGAGGCGTACGACCGCTGGCTGACCTGGTTCGACGAGCAGCGCATCGGGGCGATGGGATTCGGCTGGATCACGCTGCGTCGCGCCGGCCGCGAGGTCCCGTCGGTGCGGGTCGAGGCCTGGGACGGCCAGGTCTCCGGCCCCGTCGGTCCCGTCACCCTGCAGTGGGCGGAGGCGCTCGACGTGCCCGGCGACGTCCTCGACCACGCGTGGGTCGTGGCCCCCGACCTCGTCCAGCACACGTGGGGCGAGCCCGGCGCGGAGGACCCCGCCGTGATCACGGTGCGGCTCCAGGAGGGCCTGCGCCGGGAGCGCCGCGTCGACACGATCACGGCCGGTCTGCTGTCGGCGTGCGACGGCGACCTGACGGCCGGGCAGGTGCTCGGCGCGATCGGCACGCTGCTCGACCTCGACCCCGAGACGGTCCGCTCCGAGCGTCGCTCCGAGGTCGCCGAGCTCGTCGCCGACGGCTTCCTCCGCCCGGCCTGACCCCGGGTCGACACGGGGCGCTCCGGACCTCGTGCGTGCCGTCCGGTTGAGCGAACGCGCTACGGTGTGCCCGCCGGGTTGCTGATCTTCCCGGCGAAAGAAAGGATCCCCCCGTGACCAGCCTCGTCATCGTCGAGTCTCCGAACAAGGTCCGCAGCATCGCGGGCTACCTCGGCGACGGCTACGTCGTGGACGCCTCCGTGGGTCACATCCGTGACCTGCCGCAGGGTGCCGACGAGGTCCCGGCCCAGTTCAAGGGCCAGCCGTGGGCGCGCCTCGGCGTCGACATCGACAACGGGTTCGAGCCCGTCTACGTCGTGTCCGCCGGCAAGAAGTCGCAGATCA
The DNA here is from genome assembly GCF_039529015.1 of Aeromicrobium alkaliterrae. Classification (NCBI taxonomy): domain Bacteria; kingdom Bacillati; phylum Actinomycetota; class Actinomycetes; order Propionibacteriales; family Nocardioidaceae; genus Aeromicrobium; species Aeromicrobium alkaliterrae. The sequence goes on along the minus strand of NZ_BAAAME010000005.1, from coordinate 156,657 downwards.
CCAAGCTCAAGAAGCTGCTGAAGGACGCCGACGAGCTCGTGCTCGCGACGGATGAGGACCGCGAGGGCGAGGCCATCGCGTGGCACCTCCTTGACGAGCTCAAGCCCAAGGTCCCGGTCAAGCGCATCGTCTTCAACGAGATCACCAAGGAGGCGATCCAGCGCGCGATCGCCAACCCGCGTGACGTCGACATGGACCTCGTCGACGCGCAGGAGACCCGGCGCATCCTCGACCGCCTGTACGGCTACGAGGTCAGCCCGGTCCTGTGGAAGAAGGTCATGAGCGGTCTGTCGGCCGGCCGCGTGCAGTCGGTCGCGACCCGCCTCGTGGTCGAGCGCGAGCGCGAGCGCATGGCGTTCCGCTCCGCCTCCTACTGGGACCTCGACGCGACGTTCGACGCCGACGAGAAGCACGACCCGCAGTACTTCCCGGCCCGCCTCATGACGGTCGAGGGCAAGCGCATCGCGACCGGTTCGGCGTTCGGTGCCGACGGCCAGCTCAAGAACCCCGAGGTCGTGCAGCTCGACGAGGCCGCCGTCACGGCGCTCGCCGACGGCCTGCGGGGTCGCCCGCTCCGCGTCGCCTCGGTCGAGGCCAAGCCCTACACGCGCAAGCCCTACGCCCCGTTCCGCACCACGACGATGCAGCAGGAGGCGTCCCGCAAGTTCGGCTGGGGCGCGGCCCGCACGATGCAGGTCGCGCAGCGGCTCTACGAGGGCGGCTACATCACCTACATGCGCACCGACTCGGCGACGCTGAGCCAGACCGCCCTGACCGCGGCCCGCGCCCAGGTCAAGGAGCTCTACGGCGCCGCGTACCTGCCGGAGAAGCCGCGCGTCTACGCCGGCAAGTCCAAGAACGCGCAGGAGGCCCACGAGGCCATCCGTCCGTCGGGCGAGCGGTTCCGCACGCCGCAGCAGGCGGGCGTCGGCGGCGACGAGGGCAAGCTCTACGAGCTCATCTGGAAGCGCACGATCGCCTCGCAGATGAAGGACGCGCAGGGCGAGCAGCTCTCGATCAAGCTCGCCGGCGACGCCGCCGACGGTCGCGCGGTCGAGTTCACGGCCTCGGGCCGCACGATCACGTTCCACGGCTTCCTCAAGGCGTACGTCGAGACGCACGAGGACCCCACGGCGCAGGGCGACGACCAGCAGACCAAGCTCCCCAACCTCGCCGAGGGCGACACCGTGCTCGCGCACGAGCTCGTGCCCAGCGGCCACGAGACCAAGCCGCCGGCGCGCTACACCGAGGCCAGCCTGATCAAGGAGCTCGAGGAGCGCGAGATCGGTCGCCCGTCGACCTACGCCTCGATCATCAACACGATCCAGAACCGAGGCTACGTCTACAAGAAGGGCACCGCGCTCGTCCCGGCGTGGATCGCCTTCAGCGTCGTCCGGCTCCTGGAGCAGCACTTCAGCCGACTCGTCGACTACTCCTTCACGGCCCAGCTCGAGGACGTCCTCGACGAGGTCGCGCACGGTCGCGAGGACCGTCTGCGCGTGCTCGAGGGCTTCTGGACCGGCGGCGGCGAGGGCGACACGGGCCTCAAGCGGCTCGTCGAGAACCTGCCCGACATCGACGCCCGCGGCCTGGCCACGTTCGAGCTCGGCGAGGGTGTCGCGGTGCGCGTCGGCCGCTACGGCCCATACGTCGAGGGCCCGCCGATGGTGCCCGGTGACGGTGGCTCCGAGGTCCCCACCCGCGCCAACGTGCCGGAGGACCTGCCGCCGGACGAGCTGACCCTCGAGGCCGCCCGCGAGCTGCTGCGCAACCCGGCGGGCCAGGAGAAGCACCTCGGCACGCACCCCGAGACCGGCCTGGACGTCGTGGCCCGCAACGGCCGCTACGGCCCGTACGTCGTGGAGTCGCTGCCCGACGGCTCGCCCAAGACGGCCAAGCCGCGCACGTCCAGCCTGTTCAAGTCGATGGAGCTCGACGCCCTCTCGCTCGACGACGCCGTCAAGCTGCTGACGCTGCCGCGCGTGGTCGGCACGGGTGAGGACGGCGAGGAGATCACGGCGCAGAACGGTCGCTACGGCCCGTACCTCAAGAAGGGCACCGACTCCCGCTCGCTCGAGACCGAGGAGCAGCTGCTGACCCTGACCGAGGAGCAGGCGCGGGCGATCTACTCCCAGCCGAAGACCTACGGCCGCCGCGCTGCCGCTTCCCCGCTCAAGGAGCTCGGCAACGACCCGGTCAGCGAGAAGCCGATCGTGGTGAAGGACGGCCGCTTCGGCCCGTACGTCACCGACGGCGAGCACAACGCGAGCCTGCGCAAGGACGACGACGTCGCCACGATCACCCCCGAGCGCGCCCACGAGCTGCTCGCGGAGCGCCGTGCCAAGGCCCCGGCCAAGAAGGGCGCCAAGAAGACGGCGAAGAAGGCGACGGCCAAGAAGGCGCCCGCCAAGAAGACCGCCGCGAAGAAGACGGCGGCCAAGAAGACCACGGCGAAGAAGACCACGGCGAAGAAGACGGGCACGTCCACGAAGACCGCCAAGAAGACCGAGTAGTCGCTGCCCAAGTCCGGTGGTGACGGACGAGCGGCCTGGACCACCCGGCGTGGCTCCTGCCCAGCGCGCCTGATCGTCGTCCCCCAGATGTGCGCGCTAACTCGGCGTCGGAGCCCCGGAACTGCCGCGCAAGCGCGCACATCTGGGGGAGGGCGAGGGGTTGAGGGTGGTGGGGTGCGCTCGGCTCGGTCCATACTCTCGGTATGACCACTCGCCTCACGACCTACGTCCACGACGGACTGACGTTCGACGTCATCGACGAGGGCCCGATCGACGGTGACGTGGTCGTGCTGCTGCACGGCTTCCCCGAGCGCGCGTCGTCGTGGGAGCAGGTGGCCGCCCGGCTGCACGCCGAGGGCTACCGGACGCTCGCGCCGGACCAGCGCGGCTACTCGCCCGGAGCCCGGCCGAAGGGGCGCCGGGCCTACCGCATCGACCTGCTCGTCGGCGACGTCGCCGCGCTGGTCGAGCAGGCCGGCGGGCGGGCGCACGTCGTCGGTCACGACTGGGGCGCGATGGTCGCCTGGTCGCTCGCGATCGCCCGGCCCGACCTCGTCCGCACGCTGACGGCGTTGTCGGTGCCGCACCCCACCTCGTTCCTCCACGCGATGACGCGCACGACGCAGGGCCTCAAGTCCTGGTACATGGCGGCCTTCCAGCTCCCTGCGCTCCCCGAGCTCCTCGCGGGCTGGAGGGGCGGTCCGATCGAGCGGTGGATGCGCACCGGCGGGATGGACGACGCCGCGATCAGCCGGTTCAACCGCGACATCGTCGACTACGGCGCCCTGCCCGGCGGCATCGCCTGGTACCGAGCCCTGCCGTTCCTCGACCGCTCCGCGGAAACGCGGGTCACGGTGCCGACGACGATGGTCTGGAGCGACCGCGACCTGTACGTCGGCCGCGACTCCGTCGAGGGCAGCGCCCGCTTCGTCGACGCCCCGTACGAGCTGCGCGTGCTGCCCGACGTGACGCACTGGATCCCGACCCAGGCGCCCCAGGCCGCCGCCGAGGCGATCCTGGCGCGGGTCGCGTCCGCTGGCGTAGCCTGACGACCACGGTCGCCGAGAGGCGCTGCGACGGGCTCGTTCGACGGTGTGGGCCCGCCACGCTCGGCCACCCGCACGACGCAAGGGCGCCTCCGATTCCGAGGAGGCCACCATGGCACCCCAGACGTCCGACCTGACCGACCTGATCGCCGCCCTGCCGAAGGCCGAGCTGCACGTGCACCACGTGGGCTCCGCCAGCCCCGAGACCGTCGGGCGGCTCGCCGCGCGGCACGAGGGGTCGACGCCGGTGCCCACCGATCCCGCCCGGCTGGCGGACTACTTCACCTTCACCGACTTCGCCCACTTCATCGAGGTCTACCTCTCGGTCGTCGACCTGATCCGCACCCCCGACGACGTCGCGACCCTGACCTACGACATCGGCGCCGACCTGGCCCGTCAGAACGTCCGGTACGCCGAGCTCACGGTCACCCCGTACACCTCGGTGATCCGCGGGATCGCGCCCGAGGCGTTCTGCGAGGCGATCGAGGACGCGCGGCACCGGGTGGCCCGTGACCACGGCACCGAGCTGCGCTGGATCTTCGACGTGCCCGGCGAGTCGGGCGTGCCCGCAGCCGACGCGACGCTCGAGATCGCCCTGGCCCAGCGCCCCGACGGCCTCGTGGGCTTCGGGCTCGGGGGCCCCGAGGTCGGCGTCCCGCGCCCGCAGTTCGCCCCGCACTTCGCGGCCGCCCGCGCCGCCGGCCTGCGCAGCGTCCCGCACGCGGGCGAGACGACCGGACCTCAGACGATCTGGGACGCGCTGGAGCACCTCGGCGCCGAGCGCATCGGCCACGGCATCGCTGCCGCGCAGGACCCCGCCCTGATGGCCCACCTGGCCGAGCGGCAGATCGCGCTCGAGGTCTGCCCGACGTCCAACGTCTGCACGGGCGCCGTGCCGAGCCTGGCCGACCACCCGCTCCCGCAGCTCGTCGCGGCCGGCGTGCCGGTCACGATCTCGTCCGACGACCCGCCGATGTTCTCCACGACCCTGCTGCAGGAGTACGCCGTCGCCGCCGACCTCCTCCGGCTCGACGCCGACGGCGTGGTTGACCTGGTCCGTCAGTCGGTGCGGTTCTCGTTCGCCGGCGACGCCGCGAAGGCCGCCCTGCTGGCCGAGATCGACGCGGTCGCGGCTCGCTAGGGGAGTCGTCCCCTCGGCTGCTGGTCGCTGGTCGCCTAGGGTCGGGGACATGCGGAGGACGACGGGGGTCATCGTGGCGGCGCTGGTCGTCACGGCGCTGGTGGGCTGCGGCGCGGTCAACAAGGGAACCGCCTTCGCCGCCGAGTTCCAGCGGTTCCTCGACGACCAGGAGGCCGTGGTCGAGTCGTCGATCTCGGCCTCGAACAACCTCCCCTGGTCGGGCACGGCGAGCGTCTCGGTCACGCTCGCGGACGACCTGAGCGACGCGGACCTCGTCGAGGCGGTCTGGGAGATCACGGCCCACGAGGTCGACAACCAGATCGGCTACGACCTGCAGGTCGGTGTAGCCGCGGAGAACGCCGACGGTGGCCCGGCCCGCACCGAGTTCGCCTTCCGGGTGCCGGGTCCGGCCCCCGACGAGGACCGCCTACGTGACGACATCGCCGAGCGGCTCGACCGGGCGCGGGCGCTCGCCGCCCTCGGCTCGGGCGAGACGTCGGTCGAGGCGTTCGTGAGGCTCACGACGGTGTCGACGCAGTCCGACGCCCTCGCGTTCGCCTCCGCGGTCTGCGCGGACGACCAGCTCACCGAGCTGCTCGAGGGCTTCTCGGTCGAGGGGATCCTGCCGACGGGCGAGTCCACCAAGGTCGGACTGACCGAGGCGGAGGACTGCGACTGGCTGGGCGACGGGCGTGAGGTGCTGGACGCCCTGGCCCAGGTCGCCGTCGTCCCGGCCTACGACCTGAAGCGCGACCTGCACCAGACCCAGCCCCGGTTGCGGGTCTCCGTCCCGGCCGCCGAGGGCGTCGACCTGTCCGCGGTCGAGACCACGGCGAGCCGGTTGGGCATCACCCTCGAGGTCGTGTCGGTCTGACGTCGGTCCGACGGACTAGGCTCCCCGCATGCCCTCTGACCTCGGCTCCGGCTTCTTCCTCGTGCTCGAGGGCGGCGAGGGCGGCGGCAAGTCCACCCAGGCCGCACGCGCGGTCGAGTGGCTCCGCGCGGCCGGGCGCACCGTCGTGCAGACCCGTCAGCCGGGCGGCACGCCGGTCGGCCTCCGCCTGCGCGAGATCCTGCTGTCGCCCGAGACCGGCACGCTCGACCCGCGCACCGAGTCGCTGGTCTACGCGGCCGACAAGGCCGAGCACGTGGCCACCGTGATCTCACCGGCGCTCGAGCGCGGCGAGGTCGTCGTGTGCGACCGCTACGTCGACTCCACGCTGGCCTACCAGGGCGCAGGCCGCGCGATCGACGCCGACGAGCTGGCCCGCGTCGCCGCGTGGGCCACCGACGACCTGCGTCCGCACCTGACCGTCGTGCTCGACGTCGACCCCGAGGTCGGCCTGGTCCGCGCCGGTCGGGCGGGCGACGGGCACGACCGCATCGAGGCCGAGCCGCTGGAGTTCCACCGCCGGGTGCGTCAGCACTTCCTCGACCTCGCGGCGGCGCGGCCCGATGAGTACCTCGTCGTCGACGCCGACCGCGACCCGGCCGTCGTGCACGCCGAGATCCGTGCAGCCCTCGAGGCGCGGTTGTCGCAGGTGGGCCCCGGATGACGGTGTGGGACGAGCTGGTCGGCCAGGAGCCGGTCGTGAGCGCGCTGCAGGACGTCGTCGGAGACCCGCGCGGCTCCACCCACGCCTGGCTGTTCACGGGTCCGCCCGGCTCGGGCCGCTCCACCGCTGCCCTGGCCTTCGCGGCCGCGCTGCAGTGCGACACGGGGGGCTGTGGCGCCTGCGAGTCGTGCCGCATGGCCGCGGCCGGTTCCCATCCCGACGTCCAGGTCGTCCGCACCGACGGGCTCTCGATCGGCGTCGACCTGGCGCGTGACGCCGTGCGCCGCTCGGCCCTGCACCCGTCGCTCGGGCGCTGGCAGGTCCTCGTCGTCGAGGACGCCGACCGGTTGACGGACCAGGCCGCCAACGCGCTGCTGAAGTCGCTCGAGGAGCCCTCGCGACACACGATCTGGATGCTGTGCGCCCCGGCGGCCGAGGACGTCATCGTCACGATCCGCTCGCGCTGCCGCTCGGTCGTGCTCCGCACGCCGCCGGCCGCCGCGATCGCCGAGCTGCTCGTGCGCCGCGACGGCGTCGAGCCCGAGCTGGCCGCGGCCGTCGCCGCGGCCTCGCAGGGTCACATCGGTCGGGCCCGGGGTCTGGCCCGCGACCCCGCGTCGCGCGAGCGCCGCCGCGAGATCCTCTCGATCCCGCAGCGGGTCGGCCACCTGGGCGACGCGCTCGTCGCGGCCACCCAGGTCGACACCGAGGCCACGGCCCGCGCTGCGGCGTTCTGCGACGTCGCCGACGCCCGCGAGCTCGACGACATCAAGGCCTCCTGGGGCGTCGAGGACCGCGGCAAGCGGCCCGCCGGCTACGCGGGCGCCCTGTCGAGCCTGACCAAGGAGCAGGAGCGACGCCGCAAGCGCCTCGCCCGCGACGCGATCGACGGCGTGCTGCTGGACCTGCTGTCGTTCTGCCGCGATGTCGTCGCGGTGCAGCTCGGCGCGGCCTCGGCCACCGCGGGTCTCGTCAACGCCGACGTCGCCGAGTCGATCGCCGACCAGGCCCGCCTGTGGACGGTCGAGACGACGTTGGGCGCGATCGATGCCATCGTGGAGTGCCGGGCGGCCCTCGAGGCCAACGCTGCGCCGCTGTTGGCGCTGGAACGGCTCATGTCGAGCTTCGTGCCCGCGAGCCGCACACCGAGCACCTGACCGACCAATGGGGGATGGACGATGAAGAAGCTGTGGATCATCGGCGGGGTCGTGATCGCGCTGGTCGTGGCTGGCACGATCACCGCGGTCCTGCTGCTCACCGGCGACGACGACCAGCGGGCCGATCCCGAGCCCACCAGCGAGAGCGACGTCCCCGAGGGGCTCGAGCAGTACTACTCGCAGGAGCTCGACTGGCGCGACTGCGGCACCGACCGCTGCGCCACGATCACGGTGCCGATCGACTACGCCGAGCCTGACGGCGAGACCACCGAGATCGAGATGCGCGTGATCGGTGACGACGACGCCGAGAAGCATCTCTTCGTCAACCCGGGTGGCCCGGGCGGCTCGGCGATCGACTACGCCGTGTCGATGTCATACGCCCTGGGCGACGACGTGCTCGACGAGTACGCCGTCGTGGGTGTCGACCCCCGCGGCGTCGGCATCAGCTCGCCGCTGGAGTGCTACGACGACGAGCAGTTCGACGCGTACGTCGACACCGACCCCACGCCCGACGACCCGGCCGAGGTCCAGGCGGCCCAGGACCAGCTGTCCGGCATGGCCGAGGCCTGCGAGGCCAACTCCGGCGAGCTCGCCGCCCACGTCTCCACCGTCGAGGTCGCGCGCGACATGGACATCGCCCGCGCGCTCGTCGGCGACTCGGAGTTCAACTGGTTCGGCGCCTCCTACGGCACCTACCTCGGCGCCACGTACGCGGCGCTGTTCCCCGAGAAGGTCGGCCGGATGGTGCTCGACGGCGCGATCAATCCCGAGCTCGGTCCGGTCGAGTCCGCCCTGGGGCAGACCACCGGGTTCCAGCGCGCGCTCGAGGCGTACATCGCCGACTGCGCGACCGAGTCGGACTGCCCGCTCGGCACCGACCCCGTGGCGGGCGAGCAGCGGCTCGCCGACCTCCTGGCGCAGATCGACGCCCAGCCGATGCCCACGGGCAACGCCGACCGACCGCTCACGGAGGGTGAGGCGTTCTTCGGCGTCGCCCTGCCGCTGTACAGCGAGTCGCTGTGGCCTGAGCTGACCAAGGCGCTCGACGCGGCCGTCGGCGACGGCGACGGCTCTGGCCTGCAGATGCTCTCGGACCTGTACTTCGAGCGCAGCCCCAACGGCTCCTACAGCTCGAACATCGGCCAGGTCATCACCGCCGTCAACTGCCTCGACGCCACCGAGCGTCCGACCTTCGCCGACATGGAGGCCGACCTCGCGCAGTTCGAGGAGGTCTCGCCGGTCTTCGGCCGAGCCCTCGGCCTCGGCGCGGCCGGCTGCTCGGCGTGGCCGTTCGAGTCCGACGCGGAGCCGGTCGACTTCTCGGCCAAGGGTGCGCCGCCGATCCTGGTGCTCGGCACGACCCGCGACCCCGCCACCCCGTACGAGCAGGCCGTCGAGCTGGCCGACATCCTCGACTCCGGCGTCCTGATCTCGCGCGACGGCGACGGCCACACGGCCTACCAGTCGGGCAACCGCTGCATCACCGACGCGGTCGACGCCTACCTCGTCGACGGCACGGTCCCCGAGAAGGACCCCGAGTGCTGAGGGGCCGCGCTCCTTCGTCGCGCTCACTCCCGGCGCTCGCTAGAGCTCGCACCGGGCCCCTCTCCCTCGCTGCGCTCGGCCATGGATCCGAGCCGCGAGGCTGACCCTGCTTATTGGCGGGCGGCCTCGTGGTGCCGGATGACCTCGTCGATGATGAACGTCAGGAACTTCTCGGCGAACGTCGGATCCAGGTCGGCGTCGATCGCCAGGGCGCGCAGGCGCTCGATCTGACGGGCCTCGCGGGCCGGGTCCGACGGCGGCAGGTCGTGCGTCGCCTTGAGCCGGCCGACCCGCTGGGTGTGCTTGAACCGTTCCGCGAGCAGGTGCACCAGCGCCGCGTCGATGTTGTCGATGCTGGACCGGATTCGACCGAGCTCCTCGGTCACGCTGTCGTCGCTCACGGGTCGATTCTAGGAGAGCCCCGACCCGGATTCGCCTCGCCGCCCGCAGGTGGGTAGCATCGGTTCTCGGTCCGACGGGCGATCCCTGGCGGACTCCGCCGCCTTAGCTCAGTCGGCAGAGCGTCTCACTCGTAATGAGAAGGTCGTCGGTTCGATTCCGACAGGCGGCTCCACGATCAGGACCCCGGCCCCGTGCCGGGGTTCTGTCGTTGGTGCCTCAGCTCGACCCGGCAGAGCGTCTCACTCGTCATGAGAAGGTCGTCGGTTCGATTCCGACAGGCGGCTCCACGATCAGGACCCCGGCCCCGTGCCGGGGTCCTGTCGTTGGTGGGCTTACCCCCTTCGAGGCTCACTCGTGCCTCGCTCGCACCTCAGGGGGCGGGAAGCGTGACCATGCCCGTGACTGACCCCCCGACGCGGCAGGACCCCGGCCGGGTGGCCGGGGTCCTGTCACGTGAGGTGTGAGGGAGGGCGGTCAGCTCGCGCTGCTCTTGCGCTCGAAGATCAGCGGGTAGAGCGCGACCGCCAGGAGGAAGCCCTCGAGCAGGACGAGCGTCGCGAGGATGAGTCCGAGCCACTGGTCCACGATGTTCTCCCTTGCGTCGAGGTTCTGAAGGGTTCAACGAGGCAGCCGTGCGCCGGTTACGCAGGTGACAGACGTCGCAGCCGGGTCAGCGCCTCGTCGATGACCTCGGGTCGCTTGCAGAAGGCCCAGCGCACGAACGGCCGGCCGGGCTCGGGATCGAGATGCAGGACCTGGTGGGGGACCGCGACGACGCCGGCCAGCTCGGGCAGCCGGCGGCAGAAGTCGAGCCCGTCGTCGAAGCCGAGCGGACGGATGTCGGTCGTCGCGAAGTAGGTCGCTTGGGGGCGGATCACGCCGAAGCCCACGGCCTCGAGGCCGTCGCACAGTCGGTCGCGCTGGTCCTGCAGCTGGCGAGCCAGGTCGGCCACGAAGTCGTCCGCGTGATCGAGGGCCCACGCCACGGCACCCTGGAACGGCGTGCCCGAGGTGTAGCTCAGCCACTGCTTGGCCGCCATGACGGCCTCGACGAGGTGGGCCGGCCCGGTGGCCCACCCGATCTTCCAGCCCGTCACGGAGAACGACTTGCCGGCGCTCGAGATCGTCACGGTGCGGTCGGCCAGGCCCGGCACGGTCGCGACCGGCCGGTGACGCACGCCGTCGAACGTGAGGTGCTCGTAGACCTCGTCGCTGATGACGGTGAGGTCGTGCCGCTCGGCCAGCTCCGCGAGCGCCGTGAGCTCCTCGTCGGACAGCACCGCCCCCGTCGGGTTGTGCGGGGTGTTGACCATGATCGCGCGGGTGCGCGGACCGATCACGGCCTGCAGGTCCTCGACCGGGAGCCGGAAGTCGGGCGCGCGCAGCGTGACGGGAACGGGGACGGCGCCGGCCATGCGGATCATCGCGACGTAGGAGTCGTAGAACGGCTCGATCACGACGACCTCGTCGCCCGCGTCCACGAGGCCGAGCACGGCGGCCGCGATGGCCTCAGTAGCGCCGGTCGTGACGACGACCTGGGTGTCCGCGTCGAGCTCGACGCCGTGGTGGCGCGCCTGGTGGCGCACGATCGCGGCTCGCAGCTCGGGCGTGCCGAGGCCGGGTGCGTACTGGTTGTCACCGCTGGCGATTGCGGCGCGCGCCCGCTCGAGCAGCTCGGGAGGCCCGCTCGTGTCAGGGAAGCCCTGCCCGAGGTTGACCGCCCCCGTGCGCGCCGCGAGGGCGCTCATCTCGGCGAAGATCGTCGTGCCGAAGCCGTCGATGCGGCTGCTGGGGCGAACCATGCCCGCGAGCCTAACGCCGCCCGAGACGGGTCCGGACATGTAAAGACCCCGCCGTTCTCGGGGGGTGAAACGGCGGGGCTGTGTCCAGTGTACGCACATCAGCGGTACAACCGTCAACAACTTTTTGCATGCTGAGAGAGGCGATCCGCTTTTCTTACTCCCACGATCCGGGACCCGTGTGGGAGGATCTGATCACCATGGCCGTCATCGAGGCTCCCGAGCAGCCCTCCTCGCCCCCGCCGCGCCGCCGCAAGCCGCGGCGCCGCAGTCGTCTTCTGACGATCCTCGGCCTCGCCCTCGTGCTGACCGGTGTCGGCTTCATCGCCTACGTCGGGTGGGAGCTCTACGGCACCAACATCATCGCCGGGCAGAAGCAGGAAGCGGTCAAGGAGCAGATCGCCGAGGACTGGGCGAACAACATCGACTCCAACGCGATCGGCCTGCTCCGCGTCCCCCGCTGGGGCAGCGACTACGAGATGCCGATCATCCCCGGCAGCGACCTGCTCGACTCGAAGGGCCGCGCGGCCCTCGCCAGCGGTGTCGGCTGGTACGAGAAGGGCGTCGGCCCCGGCGAGGTCGGCAACTTCGTGATCGCAGGTCACCGCAGTGGTCGCGGCGCCGTGTTCAAGCGCCTCCCCGAGCTGCGCGCCGGCGACGAGGTCGAGATCGAGACCCGCACGCACCTGTACACCTACAAGCTGCGCATGAACGGCGACGAGATCAAGGTCGACTACTCGACCGGCTGGCCGCTGTTCCCGGTGCCCGACCCGAACGCGCGCGGCCAGGTGCCGACCGAGCCGCTCATGACGATGATCACGTGCGCCGAGATGTTCCACACCGACAACCGTCGTGTCGTGATCGGCGAGCTCGTCGACGTCGTGGAGAAGCCGGCCGCCCAGGCCGCTCCCGCCCCGTGAGCGGTCAGGCGACCGCGCCGATCCAGGACTACCAGCGCGCCTTCGTCGAGCTCGCGCTCGACCTCGGGGTGCTGCGGTTCGGCGAGTTCACGCTGAAGTCCGGACGCACCTCGCCGTACTTCTTCAACTTCGGCGGGTTCCGCACGGGCGCGGCCCTGGCCGGGCTCGGCCGCTTCTACGCCGATGCGATCGTGGCCGCAGACCGCGAGTTCGACGTCCTGCTCGGCCCCGCCTACAAGGGCATCCCCATCGCGGCCGCCACGGCCGTGCAGCTGGTCGAGCAGCACGGGCGCGACGTCCCGTGGTGCTTCAACCGCAAGGAGGCCAAGGCGCACGGCGAGGGCGGCACGATCGTGGGCGCCCCGCTCGAGGGTCGGGTCATGGTCATCGACGACGTCATCACGGCGGGCACCGCGATCCGCGAGGTCGCCGCGCTGGTCGAGGGTGCCGGTGCCGAGCTGGTCGGTGTCACGGTCGCGGTCGACCGGCAGGAACGGGGCCAGGGCGAGCTGTCGGCGATCGGCGAGGTCGAGCGCGACCTCGGGATCGGCGTCGACACGATCGTCAACCTGGACCTGCTCATCGCGTACCTGGTCGAGACCGGCCATCACGCCGAGCACCTCGACGCCGTCCGCGCGTACCGCAGCACCTACGGGGTATGACCGACGAGCCGGAGCGGCTCGAGGTCGGCGTCGGCCCGTGGGAAGGCCCGCTGCCCGAGGGTGACCACTGGGACCCGGAGCTGCTGGCCGACGGCGACCGCCGCAACGTGGTCGACCGGTACCGGTACTGGCTCCACGACGCGATCGTGGCCGATCTCGACACCCGTCGCCATCCGCTGCACGTCGTGATCGAGAACCTGCAGCACGACTTCAACATCGGCTCGGTCGTCCGCACCGCCAACGCGTTCAACGTCGCCGAGGTGCACGTCGTCGGCCGGCGCCGCTGGAACCGCCGCGGCGCGATGGTCACCGACCGCTACCTGCACGTGCGCCACCACCCGGACGTCGCCGACCTGACCGCCTGGGCGGCCGCGGAGGGCGTGCCGCTGGTCGGCATCGAGAACGGGCCGGGCTCGGTGCCGATCGAGACCGCCACGCTGCCACGCACGGTCGCCCTCGTGCTGGGGCAGGAGGGACCGGGCCTGTCGCCGGACCTCCTCGCGGCGTGCGGCGCGACGCTCTCGATCAGCCAGTTCGGGTCCACGCGCTCGATCAACGTCGGCGCGGCCGCCGCGATCGCGATGCACGCCTGGGTCCGCGAGCACATGGAGGGAACCGCATGAGCGACGTGCAGATCGACATCGTCGAGCCCGACGACCCGGACGCGCGGGCGGCCGTCTCGGCGTACCTGCGCGAGCTCGACGAGCGCTTCGCCACCGGGTTCGACCCCGAGCAGGCGGCGCACGACGAGGTCGAGTTCACCGGTGAGCGCGGCCGGTTCCTGGTCGCCCGCGTCGACGACGACGTGGTGGGCTGCGGTGCTCTGCGCTGGCTCTCCGATGACACTGCCGAGATCAAGCGGATGTGGGTCGACCCCTCACGTCGCGGCCTCGGACTCGCCAGGCGGCTGCTGCAGCAGCTCGAGGCGACGGCGCTCGCGAGCGGGCGCCCCGTCGTCCGGCTCGACACCCACCCCGACCTGGCTGCCGCGATCGCGCTCTACCGCGCCAACGGCTACCGCGACGTGCCGCGGTACAACGACAACCCGTACGCCGGGCTGTGGTTCGAGAAGCGCCTAGACCCGTGACTCGCGCCTGATCGCGAGGGCGAGCAGCAGACCGGCTGCGAGGGCCACGACGCCGTGGGCGATGCGGACCGGGGCCGGGCCGAAGAACTGCGGCAGGAAGGCCACGAGCCAGACGCCGAGCAGGATCGGACCGGCGGGCAGGGCCGAGCGGCGCGCCCGCAGGACCAGCAGGACCCCGGCGACGGCCAGGAGCAGCAGGCCCACCGAGAACAGCGTGACCGGGGCCAGCGCGTAGCGGAATCCGTCACCGAGCTCGACGAGCGAGGCGTCGCCGGTGTCGCGGGCGAGCTCGCCGACCATCGGCAGGCCGTAGGCCTCCGCGCCGTAGTACGGCAGCACGAGCGCGGTGCCGAGTGCGAGCAGGACCGGCACGGCGACACGCAGTCGACCCACGGCCGCGTCGAGGCTCGCGGCCGCCACCAGGAGGACGAGGCCGAGCATCGCGGCGGTGTGCGACACGACCCAGGCCGTGGAGTCCCAGGCCACGACGCCGGCCAGCGTCGTCTCGTCCTCCCACGGCCGCAGGGCGGGGTAGAGCAGCAGCAGGGCGCCGGCGGCGACCCAGGCGGCCGTGGCCGTGAGGTCGCGGGTCGAGGTGGTCACGGCGCGGACGCTAGGGAGCCCGGATGAACGCGCGGTGTCGTCCAGCGGCGTCGCGGGTCAGGACCTAGGGTCGAAGGCATGACTCGCGTGCTCGTGATCGGGGGTGACGCCGCCGGCATGAGCGCCGCGGCGGCCCTGCGTCGTCGTCTGCCGGACGCCTACGAGGTCGTCGTGCTGGAGCGCGACGCGTGGACCTCCTACTCGGCCTGCGGCATCCCGTACTGGGTCGCGGGCGACGTCGCCGAGGCCGACGACCTGGTGGCCCGCTCCCCGGAGCAGCACCGCAAGAACGGCATCGACCTGCGCACGGGCACCGCCGCGGTCGCGATCGACCTCGAGGCGCGCGAGGTGGAGACCGACGCGGGCGAGCGTCTGGCGTTCGACGTCCTGATCGTCGCGACGGGCGCCGAGCCCCTGCGGCCGGACCTGCCCGGCATCGACGGCGAGGGCGTCCTCGGCGTCCAGTCGCTCGGCGACGGCCAGGCCGTCATCGACGCGCTCGAGCAGAAGCCGAAGAACGTGGTGGTCGTGGGCAGCGGCTACGTCGGTCTCGAGATGGCCGAGGCGTTCGTCGCGCGTGGCATCGGCACGACCGTCGTCGAGAAGGCTCCGGTGCCCCTCTCGATCATCGAGCCGAGCCTGGGCGAGAAGGTGGCCGAGGCGATGCGCGGCCGGGGCATCGAGCTGCTGACCGACGCCGCGGTCGAGGGATTCGAGCTCGACGACGACGGCCACGTGCGCGGCGTGGTGGTGGACGGCGAGACGATCCCGGCTGACCTCGTCGTGCTGGGGCTCGGGGTGCGGGCGAGGTCCGACCTCGCCGCCGCGGCGGGCCTTCCGACCGGCGTGAAGGGCGGCATCGTGACCGATGCCCGCCAGCGCGTCGCCGGGGCCGATCGCGTCTGGGCGGCGGGCGACTGCGTCGAGACGCGCGACCGCACGACCGACCTGCCGATCCACCTGCCGCTCGGCACGCACGCCAACAAGCAGGGGATGGTCGTCGCCGACGACGTCGCGGCGACGCTGCTGGGGGAACCGAACCGGCTGACCTTCCCGGGAGTCGTGCAGACCGCCATCACGAAGTTCTGCGCGCTCGAGATCTCCCGCACGGGCCTGGGCGAGCAGCAGGCGAAGGACGCGGCGTTCGACCCGGTCGTCGTCTCGATCCAGACCAGCGACCGGGCGGGCTACATGCCCGAGCCGGGGGAGATGACGGTGCTGCTCGTCGCCGACCGCCAGACGCGCCGACTGCTGGGCGTGCAGGTCGTCGGCTCCGAGAACGCCGGACTGCGGGTCGACGCCGCGGCGACCGCGATCACGGCGGGCATGACGGTCGACGACGTGGTGATGCTCGACCTGGCCTACGCGCCGCCGTTCGCGTCGGTGTGGAGCCCGATCCAGGTCGCCGCGCGGGCTGCGGTCAAGGCCCTCGACTCCTGAGGCCGCCGGGGCTGGAATACTGGCGGGGTCAGTCGTCCGTGACCCAGGAGCCCCCATGCCCGTCGCCACTCCCGAGATCTACGCCGAGATGCTCGACAAGGCCAAGCGCGAGTCGTTCGCCTACCCGGCCATCAACGTCTCGAGCTCGCAGACCCTGAACGCGGCGCTCGCCGGGTTCGCCGAGGCCGAGAGCGACGGCATCATCCAGATCTCGACCGGCGGCGCCGAGTACCTCTCGGGCCCCACCGTCAAGGACATGGTGTCCGGCTCGCTGGCGTTCGCCGCGTTCGCGCAGGAGGCGGCCAAGAAGTACCCGGTCAACGTCGCCCTGCACACCGACCACTGCCCCAAGGACAAGCTCGACGGCTTCGTGCGGCCGCTGATCGCCGCCTCGGAGGAGCGCGTCAAGAGCGGCGGGCTGCCGTACTTCCAGTCGCACATGTGGGACGGGTCGGCCGTGCCGCTCGAGGAGAACCTCGAGATCGCGCAGGAGCTGCTGGCCCGTGCCGCGGCCGCCAAGATCATCCTCGAGGTCGAGATCGGCATCGTCGGCGGCGAGGAGGA
This sequence comes from Aeromicrobium alkaliterrae, assembly GCF_039529015.1. Classification (NCBI taxonomy): domain Bacteria; kingdom Bacillati; phylum Actinomycetota; class Actinomycetes; order Propionibacteriales; family Nocardioidaceae; genus Aeromicrobium; species Aeromicrobium alkaliterrae. The sequence goes on along the minus strand of NZ_BAAAME010000005.1, from coordinate 140,222 downwards.
CGGCGTCGAGGGCGGCATGGGCGAGCACCTGTACACGACCCCCGAGGACGCGCTGGCCACGGCCGCCGCGCTCGGTGTCGGCGAGAAGGGGCGCTACCTGACCGCGCTGACGTTCGGCAACGTGCACGGCGTCTACAAGCCGGGCAACGTGACGCTGCGTCCGGAGATCCTCAAGGCCGCCCAGGAGGCCGTCGCCGCGCAGTACGGCAAGGACGCCCCGTTCGACCTCGTCTTCCACGGTGGCTCGGGTTCGCTGCCCGAGGAGATCTCGGCGGCCGTCGACTACGGCGTCGTCAAGATGAACGTCGACACCGACACCCAGTACGCGTTCACGCGTCCGGTCGCGGGCCACATGCTCGCGAACTACGACGGGGTCCTGAAGGTCGACGGCGAGGTCGGCAACAAGAAGCAGTACGACCCGCGCGCGTGGGGCAAGGCCGCCGAGGCCGGCATGGCCGCCCGCATCGTCCAGGCCTGCACCGAGCTCCGCAGCACCGGCACCAAGCTCTGACCCCTCCGCGGTTTCCCACGAGACCGCTCGAATCCCGCGTCGAGCGCACGAAACTTCGTACGCTCGACGCGGGATTCCTGGGTGGGCCCAGGAATCCTCACGCTGCTCGGCCGCCATACAGGCGACGTGACTGCTCCATCGCGGCGAGCAGGCCGACCGCGGTGCCGCGGCGGCGACCACCCTCGAGATCGCCCCAGATCATCCGGCTCATGCCCCACATCAGCCGTCGGACGCCGTCCTCCCGCACTTTCTCGTGCGCCAGGTCCCGGCCGGTCTGGTACTTCAGCATCCCGTCGAACTCGGCCAGGTGGCGGTACTCCCACCAGCCGAAGTCCGACTTGCCGACGAGCTCGCCGTCCTCGTCGCGCACCTCGACCTGCAGCTGGGGTCGCGGCAGCTTGAACTCCCACATCAGGTAGCGCGCTCGCGACTCGCCGGCCGACTCCGCCCGCTCGTCGCTCAAGGTCAGCGCGAGCTTGGCGTGGCGGGCCCGGCGCCAGTCGGAGTGGGAGCGTGCCTCGCGCAGCAGCTGGTCCTCGTCGGTCAGCCCGAGGTGCTGCAGCGAGTCGACGATCACGAGCCCGGACTCGGTGGTCTCGCGCACCGCGACGTCCCACGCGGTGCGGGCGGGCGTCGTGACCAGCAGTCCGTCGACCTCGATCACGTCGCTGTCGTCGAGGCGCGCGACGTGGTGGGCGACTCCGGCCTGGTGGCGGCCCCGGCCGTCGTCGAGCCGCGTGACGTGGACGTGGGCGAGGTCGACGCCCCACGTCGCGGCGCCGTGCAGGATCGCCGCCGACTGGTGGGAGAAGGCCACCGCGCCGTCGAACCGGGTGGCGATCGCGTGGCAGCGCAGCGCGTGCTGCTCCTCCGGGCGCAGGCGCGCGAACTCTGGTCCGGCGTAGAGGCCCACGCCGATGCGCAGGAGCGTGCCGTCGCGCACGGCGTGCGACAGCACGCGGTCGTCGATGCCGCGCGCCAGCACGTCGGGGCGGGTGATGAAACCGCGGTCGCGCACGAGGTGGTCGAGGTCCGGGTGCATGGACCGAGCATCGGTGCCCGCCGCCGACGGGTCGAACGGCTACCCACAGCCCCGCGCGCGGATTCCTGGGTGATCCCAGTAATCCTGCATCGAGCGCACGAAGTTTCGTACGCTCGATGCAGGATTCGAGCGGTCTCGTGGGAAACCGCGGCGGGGAAACGTGGAGGACACGCGACCTCACACGGTCTTGTTCCGAGCGAAACCAGTCCGAAACGACGGGGCCGTGGACTTGAGCCATGACCACGGGCCACCTCGACGCACACCGCCACATCGGGCGGCTGCCGGAGTTCGCGTTCTACGGCGGCCCGCCGATCCAGGCCGACGTCACCGCCAAGGCCACCGTCGCCGAGTTCATCGCGACCCTCGACGAGGAGGGCACCGAGCGGGCGCTGGTGCTGCCGAACTACGGCGTGCCGATCCCCGATGCCGCGTTCGACCTGAACCCGCTCGCGATCGAGGCGGCCCAGAAGGACGACCGCGTCAGCTGCGGCCTCTGGGTCTCGCCCAAGGCGTCCGACGCCGAGCGCAACGACGGCGCCCTGGCCCTCGCGACCGAGCACGGCGTGAAGGCGCTCAAGACGAGCTTCCTCCTCGGTGGTTCCCCGACCGACCCCGACTGCGCCGAGCAGATCGACCGGATTTTCACCACGGCCGCCGCCCACGACCTCGTGGTCCACGTGCACACCTCGCCGGGCGCCGCGAGCGACGTCGACCAGATCGGCCACCTCGTCGAGAAGTACGGCGACGACACCAAGATCCACCTCGTCCACCTCGGCGGCGGCATGAGCGGCCACATGAAGCTCATCGGCGGCCGGCTCTTCGACTGGATCGAGGCCGGCAAGCAGGTCTACACCGACACGAGCTGGACGATCGGCTTCGCCCCGCTCTGGCTCGTCAGCGAGATCGAGAAGCGCGGCGTGGGCCACGACCGGATCCTCTTCGCGACCGACGCCCCCTGGGGCGACTTCGCCGGCGAGCACGCGCGCCTCGCGGCCGCCGCGGGCGACGGCGAGCTCGCCGACCACTTCTTCCGTCGCAACTTCGAGGCGCTCTACGGCACCTGACCTCGACCACCAGCCCCTGGCCCGCAACGGCGCGACGCCAGCTGCACGACCCGGCTCGACCCGACACCCACCGCAGCACACCAGGAGAACTGATGACCGACATCGACGACCAGATCGCCGCCAACATCGAGGCCTCGCTCGGCGAGATCGCGCACCCGTCGCTGCCGAAGGGCACCAACCTCTACGGCTCCACGAAGATCTTCCCCGACTACCAGGCCGAGGAGGGGCAGTCGTACTTCACCCTGATCCACGGCATCCCGCACGAGTCCTCGGTCAGCTTCGTCGCGATCCTGCAGGCCACCCGCGCGCTGCGGAAGGGCTTCGAGACCGCGATCTACTTCTACGGCCCCGGCACGCTGGCCGTCTCGGCCAACCGTGGCTTCCCGACCACGGGCGACGCGGGCTTCCCGGGCGAGCTCAACATGAACGGCTCGCTCGAGACGTACATCTCCGAGGGTGGCACCGTGTTCGCGTGCCGCTTCGGCCTGGCGCTGCACGGCATCCGCGAGGAGGACCTGATCGAGGGCGTCATCCCGGCGCACCCGCTCGACGTGCAGGACGCGATCATCCACTACGCCCGCAAGGGCGCGATCATCAACTCCGTCTACAACCTCTGATCCCGTGAACGCGCCCAGCTGCGGAGCCACGGCCACCCGCACCAGCACTCGAGTCGACGTCGCCATCTCGGGCATCCGACTGCTCGATGCGCCGGTCAGCCGGCAGTCGGGCGCGGGACCGAGCGACGACGGTCACGTGCTGCTCGGGGGGATCGGGACCGCGATCCCGATCAACCCCGACAGCCCGTTCACGATCAACCGGGGGCGCCTGCTCCTCGACGGGGCCGACACCGGCCTCGGCGTGGAGCCGGTGCGCCGTCCGAGGTTCTACGACCTCGAGACCGCCGACGGCGTCTCGTACGAGAAGATCGCCCGCCTGCACTCGGCCAACGTGCTCGCCACGACCGTCGTGCAGACGTGCGTGCGGTACGACGAGGCCGAGCGGTGCCGGTTCTGCGCGATCGAGAAGTCGCTCGAGGCGGGCTCGACGATCGCGGTCAAGACGCCCGCGCAGATCGCCGAGGTGGCCAAGGCCGCGCACGACCTCGACGGCATCACGCAGATGGTCATGACCACCGGCACGTCGAACGGACGCGACCGGGGCGCGACCCACCTGGCCCGCTGCGTGCGGGCCGTGCGCGAGGTGCTGCCCGACCTCGCGATCCAGGTGCAGTGCGAGCCGCCGGCCGACCTGCGGACGATCACCGACCTGTACGAGGCGGGGGCCCGCTCGATCGGCATCCACGTCGAGTCGATGGACGAGGACGTGCGCCGGCGGTGGATGCCGGGCAAGTCGTCGGTGCCGCTCGACGAGTACCGCGCCGCGTGGCGCGAGGCGGTGCGCGTGTTCGGCCACAACCAGGTCTCGACGTACCTCCTCGTGGGGCTCGGCGAGGACCCCGACGAGATGGTCGAGGCCGCGCAGGAGCTCGTCGACATGGGTGTCTACCCGTTCGTCGTGCCGTTCCGGCCCCTCGCCGGCACGCTCGCGACCGATGTCGACCAGGTGCCCCCGCCCCCGGCGGAGGTGCTGCAGGACGTCACGCGTCGCGTGGCTCACGCCCTGATGGAGGCCGGCATGCACGGCTCCGACCAGGCCGCCGGTTGCGCGGCCTGTGGCGCCTGCAGCGTGCTGCAGTCCGAGGGGGCGTGATCCCCGTGGCCTATGTCGACCTCGATCGCGGCATCCTCACCGGCACCCGCCCGTCGCCCGCCCCGACCTTCCTGGTCGAGCAGGCGCAGACCCGGGCGGAGCTCGACGCCTACCGGGCGCTGCGCCGCGAGGTGTTCGTGGCCGAGCAGGGCATCTTCGCCGGCGACGACGCCGACCGGGTCGACGACGACCCGCGCACGATCGTGCTCGTGGCCCGCACCCCGGACGGCTCGCTCCTCGGCGGGGTGCGGATCGCACCGGCGGTCGAGGGTCGCGACATCGGCTGGTGGGCCGGCAGCCGCCTCGCGGTGAGCGCCGCGGCCCGCACCCACGCGGGCATCGGTGGAGCCCTGGTGCGTGCCGCCTGCGCCCGGGCGGAGGCCGAGGGCGCGCTGCGCTTCGACGCCACGGTGCAGGCACAGAACGAGCCGCTGTTCGTCCGGCTCGGCTGGACCACGCTCCGCTCGCTCGACGTCCACGGGCGCCCGCACGTCCACATGCTGTGGCCGATCGACCGCGTCGAGCGCCTGGCCCGCGCCACGAAGGCGGCGCTCGGCGCCCTGCTCGACGGACTGGACGCGCCCGCCGGGTTCGTCGGCGACGACGCCGCTCCCGTGCCCGGCTCCGACCTGCTCGCCGCGTGCGACGCGATCCTGCCGTCGATGGTCGAGCGCGACCCGGAGTGGGCGGGCTGGTGCGCCGTGCTGGTCAACCTCAACGACATCTCGGCGATGGGGGCCGCGCCCGTGGGTCTGCTCGACGCGGTCGGCGCTCGCGACGCCTCGTTCGCCCGTCGCATCCTCCGTGGACTGCGCGCCGCCTCCGAGGCGTGGGGCGTGCCGGTGCTCGGCGGTCACACGCAGCTCGGTGTGCCGGCCTCGCTCAGCGTCACCGCACTGGGCCGCGCCGATGCGCCGGTCCCCGGGGGCGGAGGCCGTCCCGGCGAGTCCCTGCGGCTCACCGCGGACCTCGGCGGCGCCTGGCGGCCGGGCTACACCGGGTCGCAGTGGGACTCCTCGTCCCACCGCCGGGCCGACGAGCTGCGTGCCCTGGCCGGCGTGGTGCCGGCCCTGCAGCCCACCGCCGCCAAGGACGTCAGCATGACCGGCGTCATCGGCACCACGGGGATGCTCGCCGAGGCCAGCGGCTGCAAGGCCGTGCTCGACGTCGCCGACGTCCCGATGCCGGCCCAGGCGAGCGCCGGCGACTGGCTCACGTGCTTCCCCGGGTTCGCGATGGTCACGGCCGAGCGCACCCCCAGCCGCGCCGTGCTGACGGACACGCTCCCGCCACTCGTCGACACCGCCGTCTGCGGACGGCTGACCCAGGGGCACGGCGTCGACCTGCGCTGGCCCGACGGACTCGTGACGTCGGCGGTCGCCGACGGCGTGACCGGACTCGGAACCTCCCAGACCAAGGACCCCTCATGACGCTGACCCACCTGGCCGCCGCGTCGGCCAACTTCGGACGCGACCTCGACGAGGCCTACGCCCAGATCACCCGCCTCGTCGCCGAGGCCCGCACCCGCGACGTGAAGCTCCTGGCGCTGCCCGAGGCGGCGCTCGGTGGCTACCTCTCGACGCTGCACACCGACGGCGACGGTCCTGACTCGCTGCCGCCGATCATCGACCTCGACGGACCGGAGCTGCGTCGCGTCGCCGAGATCGCGGGCGACATGACGGTGGTGCTCGGCTTCTGCGAGGCCGACGGCGGCACGCGCTACAACTCGGCCGCCGCGCTCACCGGCGACGGCGTGATCGGCGTGCACCGCAAGGTGCACCAGCCGCTCGGCGAGAACCTCTACTACGAGGCCGGCAGCGTCTACGAGACCTTCGAGACGCCGATCGGGCGCCTCGGCATGCTGATCTGCTACGACAAGGCCTTCCCCGAGGCGGCCCGTGCGCTGGCGCTCGACGGCGCCCAGGTCGTCGCCTGCATCTCGGCCTGGCCCTCCTCGCGCACCGCGGGTGCCAGCGACATCGCGGAGGACCGCTGGACCAAGCGGTTCAACCTGTTCGACCAGGCACGCGCGCTCGAGAACCAGATCGTCTGGGTCGCGGCGAACCAGGTCGGCACGTTCGGCTCGATGCGGTTCGTCGCCAACGCCAAGATCGTCGGTCCCGGCGGCGACGTGCTGGCGACGACCGGCACCGAGGCGGGACTCGCGATCGCCGGCGTCGACCTCGACGACGCGCTCGCGACCGCCCGCCGGTCGATGTTCCACCTGCGCGACCGCCGCCCCGACACCTACGTCACGGAGGCGCCGGTCCATGCCTGAGATGACCTTCACGGTGCGCTGGCCCGACGGTGCGGTCGAGGACTGCTACTCGCCGTCGCTCGTCGTGCACGACCACCTGGACGTCGGCGGCACGTACGCGGTCCCCGAGTTCGTCGACCGCTGTCGCACGGCGCTTGGCATCGCCAGCGACCGCGTCCGGGCGAAGTACGGCTTCGCCTGCACCGCGTCGGCAGCCTCGCTCGACCGCATCGTCAGCACCGCCGGACGCCACTCGGACCGCGGCGTCGTCGAGGTGCTCACGATGCATCCGGACCTTCCGAAGGAGTCGTCATGACCGTTCCCGTCGCGATCGTGGGAGCCGGCCAGGCCGGGCTCTCGGTCAGCTGGTTCCTGACCCAGGAGGGGGTCGAGCACGTGCTGCTCGAGGCCTCCACCACGGCCCACGAGTGGACCGACCGCCGGTGGGACAACTTCACCCTGGTCACGCCCAACTGGCACTGCCGCCTCCCGGGGTACGTCTACGAGGGCGACGACCCCGACGGCTTCATGAACCGCGAGCAGGTCGCGGCGTGGCTCGCCGGGTACGCGGCCAGCTTCGACCCGCCGGTGCGCGAGCACACCGCCGTGACGCTGATGACCCAGCGCGAGGGCGGCGGCTTCGTGCTGACGCTCGCGGGCCCCGACGGCGAGGAGGTGCTCGAGGCCGAGCAGGTCGTGCTGGCCACGGGCGGCTACCACCTGCCGATCGTGCCGCCGTTCGCCGCGGCGATCGACCCGTCGATCACCCAGGTGCACTCGGCCGACTACCGCAACGCCGCGCAGCTGCCCGACGGCGACGTGCTGGTCGTCGGATCGGGGCAGTCGGGCGCGCAGATCGCCGAGGACCTGCACCTCGAAGGGCGGAAGGTCCACCTCGCGCTGGGCGACGCCCCGCGCGTGGCCCGCTTCTACCGCGGCCGCGACTGCATGACGTGGCTCGCCGACATGGGTCTGTACGACACGCCCGTGCAGCAGTACCCCGGAGGCCGGGCGGCGCGCGAGAAGACCAACCACTACGTGACGGGCCGCGACGGCGGGCGCGACATCGACCTGCGCCAGTTCGCCGCCGAGGGCATGCGCCTCTACGGCCTCATGTCCGGCGCGGAGGGCACCCGGCTGTCGTTCGAGCCCACCATGACCGCCGCGCTCGACTCCGCCGACGCGGTCTACAACTCCATCTGTCGCGACATCGACGCGTTCATCGAGCGCGAGGGCATCGACGCCCCGGCCGGCGAGCACTACGAGGCGGTCTGGTCGCCCGACCACGAGCCGCGCATGCTCGACCTGGCGGAGGCCGGCATCACCTCGATCGTGTGGGGCATCGGCTACCGACCGGACTACCGCTGGGTCAAGGTCGGCGTGTTCGACGGTGCGGCCGCGCCGACGCAGACCCGCGGGGTCACCTCGGTCCCCGGGCTGTACTTCCTGGGCCTGCCGTGGATGCACACGTGGGGGTCGGGCCGGTTCAACGGCATCGCCCGCGACGCGGAGCACGTCTTCCGCAGCATCGTCGGTGCTCGACAGCCCGCCGCGGTCGAGCTGTAGGCCGTGCGCATCGGCGCCGTCGCGGCCCACTTCGGGCGCGACGTCCCGCGGGCCCTCGACAAGGTCGAGGGCATCATCGGCGACGCCCGGGAGTCGGGGGTCGACCTGCTGGTGCTGCCCGACGCGACCCTCGGCGGCTACCTCGCCGACCTGCGCAGCCCCGACCCGAACGCCCTGCCGCCGGCGTTCGCCGAGGACTCCTTCGAGGTCGGTCGGGTCGTCGCGATGGCGCGCGACATGGTGGTCTGCTTCGGCTACACCGAGGAGACGTTCGACGGCGGCGAGCTGCGGCACCACAACGCGGCCCTGTGCGTGACGGGCGACGGGATCCTCGGGCGCCACCGCAAGGTGCACCAGCCGGCGGGGGAGTCGCTGGTCTACGCCGCGGGCGACTCCTTCGAGGCCTTCGACACCCCGGTGGGCCGCATGGGGATGCTGATCGACTACGACAAGACCTTTCCCGAGGCGGCACGCACCCTCGCGCTCGACGGCGCGGAGGTGCTCGCGTGCCTCTCGGCGTGGCCCGCGAGCGTCACCGACCGGGCGTCGCGCCTGCCGCAGGACCGGCAGTCGCGGCTGTTCGACCTGTACGACAGCGCCCGGGCGGCCGAGAACCAGGTCGTCTGGGTGTCCTCGAACCAGACCGGAGTGATGGGCGGCCTGCGGTTCCTCGGGCAGGCGAAGGTCGTGGGGCCGGGCGGCGACGTGCTCGCCCGGACCTGGTCGAAGGGCGCACTGGCCGTCGCCGAGGTCGACGTGCCGCTCGAGATCGCCCGCTCGCGGCGCATCCTGCACCACCTCAAGGAGCTCACGCCGAGCAGCTACCGGACGGGTGAGAGCTCGTGAAGCTCGCCCTGCTGACGTACTCGTCCAAGCCGCGCGGCGGGGTGGTGCACACGCTCGCGCTGGCCGAGGCGCTCGCGGCGCTGGGCCACGACGTCCACGTCTGGACGCTCGCGCGCGGCGGCGACACCGCCTTCTTCCGGCCCGTCGACCCCGCCGTGACGGTGCACGCCGTGCCGTTCCCGACGATCGACGGCGAGGAGGTCGGCGCGCGGATCCTGCGGTCGATCGACACGCTGCGGGGAGCCTTCGCGCCGGAGCACGCCGGGTACGACGTCGTGCACGCGCAGGACTGCATCACGGCGAACTCCGTGACCACGGCGGGCCTGCCGTGCGTGCGCACGATCCACCACCTCGACACGTTCACGACGCCCGAGCTCGCGGCGTGCCACGAGCGCGCCGTCGTGGAGCCGGTCGCCCGCATCTGTGTCTCGTCGGCCGTGGCCACCGAGGTGCGCATGGGCTGGGGCCTCGCCCCGACCGTCATCGCGAACGGCGTCGACTCCGCGCGCTTCGAGGCGGGCGCGGCGGACGCCGAGGGGCGGGCTCGGTGGGGCGAGAAGCTCGGGCCGTACGTGCTCGCGCTGGGCGGGATCGAGCCGCGCAAGGGCAGCATCGACCTGCTCGAGGCCTACGCGATGCTGCGTCGTCGGCGCCCCGACCTGCGCCTGGTGTTCGCCGGTGGCGAGACGTTGTTCGACTACCGCGACTACCGCCGCGAGTTCGATCGCCGGGCGCGCGAGCTGCACGTCGTGCACGAGATGCTCGGCGTGGTCGACGACGCCGACCTGCCGTCGCTCGTGGCCCAGGCCGAGGCCCTCGCGTTCGTCTCGACCAAGGAGGGCTTCGGGCTCGCGGCGATGGAGGCGCTCGCCGCCGGGGTGCCCGTCGTGGCGCGCGACCTGCCGGTGCTGCGCGAGGTGTTCGGCTCGGCGGTCTCGTACGCGACCTCTCCGGTCGGCATCGCGGGGGCACTGGCCACCGCCGTCACGACACCGGGGGAGCCCGAGGTCGGGCGCGCGCTCGCGCGGTCCTACACCTGGGAACGGGCGGCTCGGGCGCACGTCGCGTTCTACGAGGCGCAGCTGGCCTGATGCCCTCCCCCTCGAGCAGCGCGGTGCCGATCGGTCGCGCGTTCACGCTCCTCGCCGAGCGTGAGCCCGACCGTCCGGCGGTCACGGTGGGGCAGCGGGTCGTCACCCGGGCCGAGCTCGAGTCGCTCGGCAACCGGCTCGCGCGGACCTGGGCGGCCGAGGGCGTGGGAGTCGACGACCTCGTGACGGTGAGCCTGCCGAACGGGCTCGACCTCGTGCTGGCGTGCGTCGCGGCGTGGAAGCTCGGTGCGACGCCGCAGCCGCTGTCGCCCCGGCTGCCGGCCGCCGAGCGGCTCCGGTTGCTCACGGCGATCGATCCCCGCCTCGTCGTGGATGCCCCGGTCGAGATCGGCACGCGCGACGACGCGCCGCTGCCGGACGCCGTCGCCGCGTCGTGGAAGGCGCCGACGTCGAGCGGCAGCACCGGGGTGCCGAAGCTGCTGCGCGACCCGAACCCCTCGACCGTCGACCCGGACGCCGTCGTGGCGCCGTTCGTGCCGCGTGACGTCGTGCAGCTCGTGGCCGGGCCGCTGTTCCACGCCGCGCCGTTCACGTACGCGATGCGCGGGCTGATGAAGGGGCACGAGCTCGTCGTGCTGCCGCGTTTCGACGCCGGAGAGGCGCTGGCGGCGATCGAGCGTCACCGGGTCGGGTGGACGATGCTCGTGCCCGCCACGATGGCGCGGATCTGGCGGCACCCGGAGCGGGCCCGGACCGACGTGTCGTCGCTGCACTCGGTCATGCACATGGCGGCGCGCTGTCCCGAGCCGCTGAAGCGCGGCTGGATCGACTGGCTGGGCCCGGAACGGGTCGTCGAGGTCTACGCCGGCACCGAGGCGCAGGGGATCACGATGATCCGCGGCGACGAGTGGCTCGATCGGCCCGGCTCGGTGGGGCGGCCGGTCGCGGGGTCGCGGTTCCGGGCGGTGCGGGCCGACGGCTCGGACTGCGCGCCGGGCGAGGTCGGGGAGCTGGTGATGCAGCGCGACGGCGGGCTCCCGGGCTGGCACTCGCTCTCCGACGCCGGCTGGGTCGACGCCGGTGGCTACGTGTTCGTCGCCGACCGGCTCGACGACGCGATCACGGTCGGGGGCGTGATCGTGCACCCGGCCGACGTGGAGGCGGTCGTCGACACGCACCCGGACGTGCGGTCGTCGGTCGCGGTGGGGCGGCCGGACGCCGAGCTGGGCGAGGTCGTCCACGTCGTCGCCGAGTCGCAGGCGGATCCGGACGAGCTCCTCGCGTGGGTGCGCGCCCGGCTCGATCCCGAGAAGCGACCCCGCACCCTCGAGACCACGGCCGAACCCCTGCGCGACGACACCGGCAAGACCCGCCGCGCCCGCCACCGCCCCGCCGCCGGGCGGTGAGACAGGAACCTGTCGTCCCACCGGGCGGTGAGTGAGGGACGTGTCCAAGCCCTCGACACGTCTCTGGCTCACCGCCAGGGTGGCGACACGTCCCTGGCTCACCGCCCAGGGGCGGGTGGTCGGGCTGCGGGGTCACCACCGGCGGGGCAGGCTGGAGGTGACCCCCCGTTCGACGACGTTGCTGGAGGAATCACCCATGCCGACCCTCGCGATCATCGGAGCAGGATCCAACCTCGGGGCCGCGGTCGCCCGGCGCTTCGCCAAGGAGGGCTTCTCGGTCGGGCTGATCTCCCGGAACCTCGAGCGCATCACGAGCCTCGCCGACGACCTCGGCGCCGAGGGCATCACGGCCCGCGGCTACAGCGCCGACGTGCGCGACCCGGCGTCGATCCGGGAGGCGCTCGACGCCGTCTCGGCCGACCTCGGTCCGGTCGACGTCCTGCAGTACAGCCCGCTGCCGGCCAAGGAGTACCTGCGCCCCGTCCTGGAGACGACGGTCGACGACCTGCAGCCCGCGCTCGAGTTCTCGGTGCACGGTCCGCTGACGGCGATCCACCACGTCACCCAGCACATGCGCTTCCTCGGCGGCGGCACGATCCTGCTCGTCAACGGCGGCAGCGCGGTGCGCCCGGTCGCGAAGTTCGCGGGCACCTCGGTCTCGTTCGCGGCGGAGTCGGCGCTCGGCCAGATGTTCCACGAGGCGCTCGCGCCCGACGACATCCACGTCGGGCAGCTCATCATCCCGGGCGCGATCGAGCCCGGCCACCCGCGCAAGGACCCCGAGGTCATCGCCGAGCGGCTGTGGGAGATCCACACGACCCGCGGCGACTTCCGGACCTTCGCCCAGGACCTCGACGCCGACTGACCCCGCGCTGCGGGAAACCGCGCGGGGGAGCCGGGTTAGGGTCGGGGCATGAGCAACTTGCTGGGAGAGCCGCCGGAGACCCTGCTGCCGGAGGACCCGGGTGCTGCGCGGATCGCGGCCGGCGAGCCGGCCCGCGAGGTCGCGGCGGCGGTGCCGGAGTCCACGCTCGCGTGGGCCCTGCTGTCGGCCGAGGCGCTGGCCGGAGGCCGTGAGGTCGAGGGCTACGCCTTCGCCCGCACGTCGTACCACCGCTCGCTCGACCTGCTGCGCCGCAACGGCTGGAAGGGCCACGGCCCCGTGCCGTGGGGCCACGAGCCGAACCGCGGCTTCCTGCGCTCGCTCGCGGTCCTGGCCGACGGCTCCGAGCGCCTCGGCGACGAGGTCGAGGCCCACCGCTGCCGCGAGTTCCTGCGCGAGTCGAGCCCCGAGGCGTACGCGATCCTCGTGGGCTGACGCCCTGCGCCGGTGAATCGGCGCCAGACCCTCGATTTCGTCCGCGCCGTGTAGTTGCATGGCGCCATGCGCATGATCGAGGCCCGCGGGCTCGTCCAGGTGTTCCAGACCAAGCAGGGCCGGCAGAAGGTCGAGGTGCGCGCCGTCGACGGCGTCGACCTCGACATCGAGGAGGGCGAGGTCGTCGGCTTCCTCGGCCCGAACGGGGCCGGCAAGACCACGACGTTGCGCATGCTCACGACCCTGCTCAAGCCCACCGCGGGCACGGCCACGGTCGCGGGCTACGACGTGGTCACCCAGTCCGAGGACGTCCGGCGCAGCATCGGCTACGTGTCCCAGGCCGGCGGCGTGTCCACCTTCGCCCGGGCGGGCGAGGAGGTCATGGACCACGGGATGCTCTACGGCCGCACCAAGGCCGAGGTCGAGAAGCGCGGCAAGGAGCTGTTCGAGCAGCTGCAGCTCGACGGGCTGTGGGAGCGCACCGCCAAGACCATGTCGGGCGGCCAGAAGCGCCGCCTCGACATCGCGATGGGGCTGATCCACGACCCGAGCCTGATCTTCCTCGACGAGCCCACGACGGGCCTCGACCCGCAGGCGCGCGCGAACCTGTGGGAGCACATCGCCGACCTCCGCAAGCGCCACGGGGCCACGATCTGCCTCACCACGCACTACCTCGACGAGGCCGACGCGCTGAGCGACCGCATCGTCATCATCGACCGCGGCCGGATCGTCGCCTCCGACACGCCCGACCACCTCAAGGCGGCCGTCTCGGGCGACCTGGTCGACCTCGAGATCGCCGACGCCGCCCACGTGGCGGATGCCGCGGGCCGCCTCGGCGCGCTGACCGAGGCCGACGTCGTGGTCGACGGGAACCGGGTCAGCGGCCGCATCCCAAAGGCCGGTCGAGCCGTCCCCGGCCTCCTGCGCGACCTCGACCACGCCGGCATCGTGCTCGACGCGATCGAGGTCCACCGGCCCACGCTCGACGACGTCTTCCTGACGCTCACGGGGCGCTCGCTGCGCGACGCCGAGGCGGCACCCGAGACCGATGTCGAGCCCGTCGCCGAGGGGAGCCTCGCATGACCACGTTCGTCCACGACAGCTTCATCGTCTTCCGCCGCCAGCTGCGGATGAACCTGCGCAACCCCGCCTGGGTCATCATCGGGATGCTGCAGCCGGTCATGTACCTGCTGCTGTTCGGGCCGCTGCTCAAGCCGCTCATCAGCCAGTTCGGCGCCACCAACGCGTACACGTTCTTCGTGCCCGGCATGCTGATCCAGCTCGGCATCTTCGGCGCGTTCTTCGCGGGCTTCAGCCTGATCGGAGAGTGGCGCGAGGGCGTCATCGAGGCCGAACGAGTCACGCCGGCCAGCCGCACGGCGCTGCTCGTGGGCCGGCTCACGCGCGACCTCCTGCAGCTGTTCGTGCAGGCGATCATCCTGGTGGTGCTCGGCTACGCGCTGGGCATGACCGCGTCGTTCGGTGGCATGCTGCTCGGGGTCCTGCTGACGCTGCTGATCGGTGGTGCGTGCGCCGCGGCCTCGAACGCCTTCGCGCTGACGGTCAAGAGCGAGGACGTCATGGCCCCGGTCATCAACATGGTGATGATGCCGGTGCTCCTGCTCTCGGGCATCCTCCTGCCGATGACGATCGGGCCGGCCTGGCTCGACAGGGCCAGCGACTTCATGCCGATCCGGCACGTCGTCGACGCCACCCGCGACGTCTTCGGCGGCGAGTTCGCCAGCTCGGAGGTCGCGTGGGGCACGGGCTGGGCGCTCGTCCTGTTCGTCCTCGCGCTGTGGTGGGGCACTGCGGTGTTCAAGCGCGAGAACAGCTGAACCTCGATCCTCCGGAACCCCCTTCGAGGCTCGTTCCTCGCACCTCAGGGGGCGGTCACGCATCCGCGCCCTGAGGTGCGACGAGGCACGAGGAGCCTCGAAGGGCGGGACTCAGCCCAGGACGATCCACCGGCCGCTGCGGCGCCGGTGCTCCAGCGTGACCCACCGGGCGGCGATGAAGCCCGCGTACGCGACCCAGAGCCAGGTCAGCCCGGCGTCGGTCACGCCTGCCAGCAGGGCGAACGGGGCGTAGGCCACGAGCGCCACGGCGCCGGCCACGGCGAGGTAGCGACCGTCGCCGGCACCGATCAGCACCCCGTCGAGCACGAACACCGCGCCCGACAACGGCTGCACCAGGGCGGCCGCGAGCAAGGCCGGCACGAGGACGTCGACCACGGCCGGGTCGGTCGTGAACGCCGCGGGCAGCCACGGCGTCAGCGCAGCGACCACCAGGCCGATGGCCGCGCCCATGCCCCACCCCCACCGGAGCATCTGGCTCGTCAGGGCCTGGGTCAGGTCGGCGTCGCCCGCCCCGAGGGCGCGCCCGGTCAGCGTCTGGCCGGCGATCGCGATGGCGTCGAGCGCGAAGGCGCAGAACGTCACGACGATCGCGGTCACCTGGTAGGCCGCGAGGGACGCGTCGCCGAACGTCGCGGCGACCGCCGTGGCCAGCAGCACCGCGACGCGCAGGGTGGCCGTGCGGATCAGCAGCGGGACCCCGGCCCGGGCGGCGTCGAGCACCGGGGCGAGGCGTGGCCGCGAGCTGACCCCGTCGGCGGAGGCGCGCCGCACGACGGTCGTGACGAGCCAGACGGCCGCACCCCACTGCGCGACCACCGTGCCCAGCGCGGCGCCGGCGACACCCCAACCGAGACCGTAGATCAGCACCGCGTTGAGCCCGACGTTCGCGACGCACGCCGAGACCGTCGCGTACAGCGGAGTCCTCAGGTCGAGCACGCCGCGCAGCGCGCCGGTCGCCGCGAGGGCGAGGAGCATCGCGGGGACGCCCGCTGCGCTGATGGCGAGATAGGTCGAGGCGTGGTCGGCGACCTCCGTCGAGCTCGCCAGGGCGGTGCTGACCGGCCGGGCGAGCAGGGCCGCGAGCATGCCGAGGCCGACGCCCAGGCCAGCCGCCAGCCAGATGCCACCGACCGCCTGCGCCCCGGCCTCCGCCTCGCGGCCCGCACCGTGACTGCGCGCCACCGCCGAGGTCGTGCCGTACGCCAGGAAGACGCACAGCCCGACGATGGTCGTCAGCACGACCGAGGCCACCGCGAGTCCGGCCAGCTCGGGCGTGCCGAGGTGGCCGATCATCGCCGTGTCGGCCAGCAGCATGACCGGCTCGGCCACCAGGGCCGCGAACGCCGGAAGGGCGACGGCGAGGATCTGGCGGGACGTCCCGCGGGTATTCTCCACCCGGCTCACGTGGCGGAGGGCACCAGCAGGCGCCAGGCGCCGGGCTCGAGGGTCCAGGCGTGCTCGGTCGCGGGATCGGTCAGCTCGCCGTCGCTGTTGCCGCGGATGCCACCGTCCTCCGCGGTCGAGCCCTTGACCGTGACCACGACCCTCGTGCCGCGCAGCGGCTCCGCGTCGTCGCCCTGCGTGTGTCGCCCGCTGCGCAGGCGCCAGGCGTAGCGGAGGCGCCGCAGCGGGGTGTCGGCCCATGAGACGACGACGTCGATCCTGCCGTCGAAGGGGTCGGCGTTGGGCAGCAGCGGCGCGCCGCCGCCGACGAAGCGACCGTTGCCGACGGCCACCTGCAGGAGGCGGCCCTTGACCTTCACGAGCTGGCCGTCGACCCGCACCTCGCCGCGGAAGCCCTCCGCCGAGAAGCCGGAGAAGATCGTGCCGATCGCGTAGCCGATGATGCCGAAGCGCTCCTTCCACGGCTTGGCCGCGACGGCCGCGTCCGCTCCGACGCCGACGTGGGCGGCGTTCACGACGACCGATCCGTCGGCCACGCGGATCAGGTCGACGTCGCGCTCGGTGGCGCCGCGCAGGGCGCGGGCCGCCGCAGCGGGATCGGTCGCGTCGACCCCGATCGTGCGCGCGAAGTCGTTGCCCGTGCCGAGGGGGACGAGCCCCACCACGACGTCGCGGGCCCGGCCCAGCCGGTCGAGCGTCTCGACCACGGCGTGGAGGCTCCCGTCGCCACCGAGGGCCACGACGGTCGCCCCGGACGGCACCTTCCCGAGGGCCTCGGCCAGGTCGTCGAGGTCCTCGGTGCGGGCGACCTCGACCTCGCCCGACTCCTGCAAGGCGGCCACGACCGCGTCGACCACCGTGTCCTCGCTGCTGCCTGCCGCAGAGTTCACGACGACCGTCCAAGGAGTCGCGGCCCGCTGGTCGTCAGGGCTCGAGGTGGGGTTCACGATGGAAACAGTAGGCGTCCAGCGGCTAGACTGCGGTCGTAAGAGCCCCGCGTGCGGGGCTTGTCTCATGTCGTGAGGGGTGGGCCTGCATGCCCGCAGTCGTGATCGTGGGTGCCCAGTGGGGCGACGAGGGCAAGGGCAAGGCGACCGACCTGCTCGGCAGCCGCGTCGACTACGTGGTCAAGTTCAACGGCGGCAACAACGCCGGCCACACGGTCGTGATCGGTGACGAGAAGTACGCCCTTCACCTGCTCCCGAGCGGCATCCTGACCCCGGGGTGCATCCCGATCATCGGCAACGGCGTCGTGGTCGACCTCGACGTGCTGTTCCACGAGATCGACGGGCTCGAGGCCCGCGGCATCGACACGAGCGCCCTGCTCGTCAGCGCCAACGCGCACGTGATCGCCGACTACAACCGCACGCTCGACAAGGTCACCGAGCGCTTCCTCGGCAGTCGCAAGATCGGCACGACGGGGCGCGGCATCGGCCCGACGTACGCCGACAAGATGAACCGCCTGGGCGTGCGCGTGCAGGACCTGTTCGACGAGAAGATCCTGCGCGCGAAGGTCGAGGGTGCGCTGGAGCTCAAGAACCAGATCCTCACCAAGGTCTACAACCGCCGCGCGGTCAGCGTCGACGAGATCGTCGAGCAGCTGCTGGTGCACGCCGACCGGCTGTCGCCGATGGTCGCCGACACCGCGCTCGTCCTGCACGAGGCCCTGCGCCGCGACGAGACCGTGCTGCTCGAGGCCGGCCAGGCCACGCTGCTCGACGTCGACCACGGCACGTACCCGTTCGTGACCTCGTCCTCGGCCACCACGGGCGGCGCCTGCACCGGCTCGGGCATCGCCCCGACCGAGATCTCGCGCGTCATCGGCATCGTGAAGGCGTACGCCACGCGCGTCGGTGAGGGCCCGTTCCCCACCGAGCTCACGGGCGACGTAGACCCGGCGGGCGACGGCGAGAAGCTGCGCACGGCCGGTGGCGAGTTCGGCACCACGACGGGCCGCCCCCGCCGCACGGGCTGGTACGACGCGCCGATCGCGCGCTACGCGGCCCGCATCAACGGCGTCACGGACTTCGTCCTGACCAAGCTCGACGTTCTGACCGGCTGGGAGCAGATCCCGGTGTGCGTCGCGTACGACGTCGACGGCGAGCGGGTCGACGAGATGCCCGTCAGCCAGACCGGCTTCCACCACGCGAAGCCGATCTACGAGTACTTCCCGGGCTGGACCGAGGACATCTCCGGTGCTCGAGAGATGAGCGACCTGCCGGCCAACGCGCAGGCCTACGTCCGTGAGCTCGAGGCCATCAGCGGCTCTCGCATCTCCGCGGTCGGCGTCGGTCCGGACCGCGAGGAGACCGTGGTCCTGCACGACCTCCTCTGACGCCTCAGGCGAGGATGCGGGCCGCGCTCGAACGGAAGGCGGCCTCGAGTGACGCTGCGCCGGGCTCGTCCTGGCCGTCGAGGTAGCTGCCGACGAGCATCGCGTCGCGCAGCAGCACGAGCGACGCCGCCCGCTGGTCGGGGTCGTCGAGCCCAGCCCCCCGCAGCAGGCTCGCGAGCGTCGCGCGGAACCAGTCCCGGTGCTGGCGCACGACCTGCCGGACCGTGCTCGTGGGGTCGGGGAACTCGGCGCTCGCGTTGATGAAGGGGCACCCGCGGCGGTGCAACTGGGTCGCGTCGGCGGCGATGCCGTCGATCACGGCGGCGACGAGCTCGTGCGGGTCGGACGTCTGCGCGGCGGCGCCGGCGAAGAGAGCGCGGAGGGTGGCGTCCTCCTGCTCGAGGTAGGCCACGACGAGTCCCTCCTTGCCGGCGAAGTGGCGGTACATCGTGGCGCGGGTGACGCCGGCCTCGGCGACGATCCGGTCGACCCCGACCGCGGTGATGCCCTCGGCGTAGAAGAGCTGCGCCGCGGTGCGCAGGAGGCGGTCGCGGGGCTCGGACGGGGCGGCGGTGGTGGACACGTGTCGAGGGTAGACAGAAAAGGTTCAAAAAGAAAGAACGATCGTTCTTGACAGGAGCGGGGGGCGGTGCCATGCTCGAACCACACAAGAACGATCGTTCTTTCTACTTCAGGAGTCATCATGAGCCGCTCGACCACCACCCGTCCCGCCCCCTCCGTCCTGTCCACCCGCGAGTCGGCCGAGGTGGCCGCCGCCAACGCCTCGGGTCGCCGCCCGGTCGTCCTCGTCCACGGCCTCTGGCTGCTGGCCTCGAGCTGGGACGCCTGGAAGGCTCGCTTCGAGGACGAGGGCTACGCCGTCGTCGCCGTCGACTGGCCCGGCGACGCCGCCGACCGCGAGGCAGCCTTGACCGACCAGGCCCTGGCCGGGACCTCGGTCGCCGAGGTCGCCGACCACGTCGCCGCCGTCGTCGAGGGCCTCGACCAGAAGCCGATCCTGATCGGGCACTCCTTCGGCGGGCTGCTGGTGCAGATGGTCGCCGGCCGCGGTCTCGCCGAGGCGACCGTCGCGATCGACCCCGCGCCGAGCCGGGGAGTGCTTCCGCTTCCGTTCAGCGCGCTGAGGGCCGCGTTCCCCGTGCTCGGCAACCCCGCCAACCGCGGGCGCACCGTGCTGCTGACGTTCGAGGAGTTCCGCTACGGCTTCGCCAACGCGGTGCCCGAGGCCGAGGCGCGCGAGCTCTACGAGACGCAGCACGTGCCGGCCGCGGGACGCCCGCTCTTCCAGGCCGCGACCGCCAACGTGTGGCCGTGGACCGTGGTGCGGGCCGACAAGAAGAACCCGCAGCGCGGCCCGATGCTCGTCGTGACCGGCGAGAAGGACAACATCGTCCCCTTCGCCCTCGCGAACGCGGCCTTCAAGCGCCAGTCGCGCAACCCCGGCGTGACCGAGCTCGTCGAGATCCCCGACGCGGGCCACTCCCTGGTCATCGACTCCCGCTGGAGCGCCACCGCCGACGCCGCGCTGACCTTCCTGCGAGCCCAGGGCCTCTGAACCCGCCCGGCTCTTCACCCGTCCCGCCCTCGCTAGGGTGAGCCGGGTGAAGACGCTCGTGATCGGGACCGGCGGCCGTGAGCACGCCCTCGCCCTCGCCCTGTCCCGCGACCCCGCCGTGACGGAGGTGCACGCGGCACCAGGCAACCCGGGGATCGCGGCGGTCGCCACGCTGCACCAGGTCGACCCGATGGACGGCGACGCCGTGGCGGCGCTCGCGACCGAGATCGGTGCGGAGCTCGTCGTCATCGGCCCGGAGGCGCCGCTCGTCGCGGGCGTCGCCGACGCCGTCCGTGCGGTCGGCATCGACTGCTTCGGCCCCACCGCGGAGGCCGCGCAGCTCGAGGGCTCGAAGGCGTTCGCGAAGCAGGTCATGGCGGCGGCCGAGGTGCCCACCGCGATGGCCCGCGTGTGCACGACCCGCGACGAGATCGAGGCGGCCCTCGACGCCTTCGGTGCGCCGCACGTCGTCAAGGACGACGCCCTGGCGGCCGGCAAGGGCGTCGTCGTGACCGACGACCGCCAGGAGGCGCTCGACCACGCGCTCTCGTGCGACCGGGTCGTGATCGAGGAGTTCCTCGACGGCCCCGAGGTCTCGCTGTTCGCGATCACCGACGGCCAGACCGTGCTGCCTCTCCAGCCGGCCCAGGACTTCAAGCGCGCCCTCGACGGTGACGAGGGCCCCAACACCGGTGGCATGGGCGCGTACACGCCGCTGCCCTGGGCGCCCGACGACCTCGTCGCGGAGGTCACGCGCCGCGTGCTCGTGCCGACCGTGCAGGAGATGGCGCGCCGGGGCACGCCGTTCAGCGGCCTGCTCTACGCCGGGCTCGCGCTCACCTCGCGCGGCGTCCGCGTCATCGAGTTCAACGCCCGGTTCGGCGACCCCGAGACCCAGGCGCTCCTGGCGATGCTGCGGACGCCCATCTCGGCGCTGCTGCGCGGCGCCGCGAACGGCACGCTCGAGCAGGTCGGCCTGCCGCAGTGGACGGGCGGCTCGTCCGTCGCGGTCGTGATGTCGTCGGCGGGCTACCCCGCCAGCAGCAGCACGGGCGACCGCATCCTCGGGGTCGACGCCGCGAACGCGATCGAGGGCGTCGACGTGATCCACGCCGGCACCGGGCTCGACGACGACGGCCACCTCGTCACGGCCGGCGGGCGCGTGCTCGCCGTGACCGGCGTCGGCGAGGACCTCGAGCAGGCGCGCATCCGGGCCTATGCGGGCGTCGACGCGATCATCATCGAGGGCGGCCAGCACCGCACCGACATCGCGCTCAAGGCCCAGCTCGGCGAGATCGTCCTCTGACCCCACTCGTGGGCGGTGAGCTGGTCGCCTTTCGCCAGCATGAGCGGTGGGTGTGTCGCCTCTGAAGGTCGCCCATGGCCGACCAGCTCACCGCTCGGACGCGTGAAGGCCGACCAACTCACCGCCCGGGGCGGGGGTGGCGGGGCGGGCTGCGAGAATGGGCCGGTGACCGCACCGAACGTCCTCGCCTCGCGCTACGCCTCCGCCGAGCTCGCCCACCTCTGGTCGCCCGAGCACAAGATCGTGCTGGAGCGCCAGCTCTGGATCGCCGTGCTCCGGGCGCAGCGCGACCTCGGCATCGAGACGCCCGACGGCGTGATCGAGGCCTACGAGGCCGTCGTCGACCAGGTCGACCTCGCGTCGATCGCGGCTCGCGAGCGGGTCACGCGCCACGACGTGAAGGCCCGCATCGAGGAGTTCGCCGCGCTGGCGGGCACCGAGCACATCCACAAGGGCATGACGTCGCGCGACCTCACCGAGAACGTCGAGCAGCTGCAGGTCAAGGCCTCGCTCGAGCTGCTGCGTCGGCGCGTCGTCGCCGCCCTGGCGCGCCTCGGCCGCCTGGCGGGCGAGAACGCCGAGCTCGTCATGGCCGGCCGCAGCCACAACGTCGCGGCCCAGGCCACGACGATGGGCAAGCGCTTCGCCACCGTCGCCGACGAGCTGCTCGTGGCGCTCGGTCGCCTCGACTCGCTCCTCGAGCGCTACCCGCTGCGCGGCATCAAGGGCCCGGTCGGCACGGGCCAGGACATGCTCGACCTCCTCGGGGGCGACGTGGCGCTGCTCGCCGAGCTCGAAGACCGCGTCGCCGCGCACCTCGGCTTCACGCAGGTGCTCACGAGCGTCGGCCAGGTGTACCCGCGCTCGCTCGACTACGACGTCGTCACCGCGCTGGCGCAGACCGTCGCCGCCCCGAGCAACCTGGCCACGACCATTCGCCTCATGGCCGGCAACGAGCTCGTGACCGAGGGCTTCAAGCCCGGCCAGGTCGGCTCCAGCGCCATGCCGCACAAGATGAACACCCGCTCGTGCGAGCGCGTCAACGGACTCTCGGTCATCGTGCGCGGCTACGTCTCGATGATCGGCGAGCTCGCCGGCGACCAGTGGAACGAGGGCGACGTGTCGTGCTCGGTCGTGCGCCGCGTGGCCCTGCCCGACGCGTTCTACGCGGCCGACGGCCTGTTCGAGACCTTCCTGACCGTGCTGGACGAGTTCGGCGTGTTCCCGGCGGTCGTGCAGCGCGAGCTCGACCGCTACCTGCCGTTCCTGGCCACGACCAAGGTCCTGATGGCCGCGGTGCGGGCCGGTGTCGGCCGCGAGGCCGCCCACGAGGCGATCAAGGAGCACGCCGTCACGGTCGCGCTCGAGATGCGCGAGAAGGGCACCGCCGAGAACGACCTGTTCGCGCGCCTGGCCGCCGACGATCGCCTCGGTCTGACGCAGGCCGACCTCGCCTCGCTCGTGGCCGAGCCGATCGCCTTCACCGGCGCTGCCACGCACCAGGTGGCCACGGTCGTCGCCCGCGTGCAGGAGGTCCTCGACGCCGACCCCGAGGCCGCCGCCTACACCCCCGGCGCCATCCTCTGACTCAGGCGGGGGACCAGCCGAGCTCGGGCCCCAGGCGGGTCGCGACGTCGGTGAGGATCTGCACGTAGTCGTCGGGCTCGAACGTGAACGGCAGGGCGAACACGACCTCGTCGACCGCCTGGAAACCGGCGTGCGCCTGCAGCTGCTCGGCGACCTCGGCCGACTCGCCCACCAGGTCGGGCGCGAACATCATCCGCGCCAGGCCCTGCGGCTCGCGGGTGCGCGGCAGGCGTGACGCGGCGTAGGCCTCGTACTTCGCCCGCTGCGCCGGGGTGGCCGAGTCGGTGGGGATCACGACGAGTCCCTGCGAGGCGCGGGCGGCGGCCCCCTGCGGGTGCCGGTCGCGGAACGCGTCGAGCTGCGCGCGCTGGATGCGGGCGAAGTCGTCGTCCTCCTCGGCCTTCACGACGCTGCTGGTCAGCAGGTTGAGCCCCTGCTCGCCGGCCCAGCGCGCGGAGGCGAGGCTCCCGGCGCCGTACCAGACCCGGCTCGCGAGGCCGGGGGCGTGCGGCTGGATCCGCCGCGAGAACGTCTCGATGCCTTGCGTGCCCTCGAACGTGCTGACGGGCTCGCCGCGCAGGTTCGCGAGCAGCCGCTCGACCCGCGCGTAGGAGAAGTCCTCCAGATCGGCGGTGCCGGGATAGAGGTGCTCCTTGAGGTGCTCGTAGTTCATGGGCGGACCGACGCTCACGCCCGGGTTCAGCCGCCCGCCGCTCAGCACGTCGACCGTCGCCAGGTCCTCGGCCAGGCGGAACGGGTTCTCCAGGCCGAGCGGGGTCACGGCCGTGCCCAGCTCGATCCGGCTCGTCCGCTGCGTCGCCGCGGCGAGCACCGCGACCGGTGACGAGATGCCGTGCTGGAGGTGGCGGTGTCGCAGCCAGGCCGAGTCGAACCCGAGCTGCTCACCGAGCTCGATGAGACGCAGCGTGGCCTCGTGACCCGGCCCCGGGTCGGCCTCGTCGAACAGCCCGATCGTGAGAAACCCGAGGCGGCGCAGGGGAGCGGTCATGTCTCAGCTGCCGGAGAGCCAGGCGAGAGCGACAGGTGTGGGCTGCTCGGCCCAGGTCGCGGTGAGCGTGCCGGCCACGGCCGGCACCGGCTCGTCGGGCGCGATCGCCACCGCGACGTGCAGCTGGCCCGAGCCGGCGCCGGACCCCTGCACGGTCGCGGTCGTGGTCCGGGTGATCGAGGTTCCGTCGGGCTCCTGGAGCGCTGCCTGCCCCCGACCTTCGCGGATCGTGGCGGTGGTCTCGGCGACGTACACCGGATCACTCGTGGCCAGGTGCACCCAGCGGTGACCCAGGACGGAGTGCTCCGTCTCGCCGATCAGCTCGCCGCCGGGCAGGGGTGCAGCGCGGTACGTCACCGGCACCTGGACGACGCCGCCGCCCACCCGCAGCAGGAACGTCTCGATGCCGACCTCGCCGGCGGGATCGTCGAGCCGGAAGCTCGCCTCGGGCTCGGGGACCTGCGCTCCGGTCGGCCACCACGGCTGCGTCGGCAGCCAGGCGGCGAGGAGCTCGTGCTTGGTGGGGGTCATGTCGGCCCCGGTGTGGACGATCGCCATGCCGCCATCGTGGCACGACTGCGGTGCCGGCACCCGTGCCCACTAGCCTGGTCCCGTGACGCCTGAGATCCCCGGAGCCACCCACCTGCACTCGGGCAAGGTCCGCGACCTGTACACGCTCCCCGACGGGAACCTGCTGATGGTCGCGTCCGACCGCATCAGCGCGTTCGACCACGTCCTCAGCCCGGGGATCCCCGACAAGGGCGAGATCCTGACGCGGATGTCGCTGTGGTGGTTCGAGCAGCTCGCCGACATCGTGCCGCACCACGTCATCTCGACCGACGTGCCCGAGCAGGTCGCCGGCCGCGCCGTGGTGTGCGAGAACCTCGCAATGTTCCCCGTCGAGTGCGTCGCCCGCGGCTACCTCACGGGCTCGGGACTGCTCGACTACGCCGAGACCGGAGGCGTGTGCGGCGTCGCCCTGCCCGAGGGTCTGGTCGACGGCTCGCGTCTGCCCGAGCCGATCTTCACGCCCGCCACGAAGGCCGAGATGGGCGAGCACGACGAGAACGTCGACTTCGACCACGTCGTGGCCACGGTCGGGCTCGAGGTCGCCGAGCGCCTCCGCGACCTCACGCTCGCGGTGTACTCCCGCGCCGAGCAGATCGCCCGCGAGCGCGGCATCGTCCTGGCCGACACCAAGCTCGAGTTCGGCGCCCGTGCGGACGGCACGATCGTGCTGGCCGACGAGGTCCTGACCCCGGACTCCTCGCGCTTCTGGCCCGCCGACGACCTGCGCCTGGGCGGCCCGCAGCCCTCCTTCGACAAGCAGATCGTGCGCAACTGGATGCTCTCGCCGGAGTCGGGCTGGGACAAGGCCTCCGACGCCCCGCCGCCGACCCTGCCGCCCGAGGTGCTCGAGCGCACCCGGGCCCGGTACATCGAGGCGTACGAGCGCCTGACGGGCCAGGCTTTCTGACCGTCCCGGTGCGGTCAGCGCCTCGCGGCTAGGCTGACCGCGTCGGCTGAGACGCCGATCACCTTCCGGAATCGACGAGGAGACGTTGTGGCCAATCTGTCCGCTCTGCTGGAGAACTCGGCAGCCACGTACGCCGATCGCACCGCGATCGTGTTCGGCGACACCAAGCTGAACTACGCGCAGGTCAACGGCGCGGCGAACCAGGTCGCGAACCTGCTCGTCGAACGAGGCGTGAAGCCGGGCGACAAGGTCGCCCTCTCGTGCCCCAACCTGCCGTACTTCTCGATCATCTACTACGGCATCCTCAAGGCCGGCGCGACCGTCGTCCCGCTCAACGTGCTGCTCAAGGCCCGCGAGGTCGCCTACCACCTCGACGACTCCGACGCGGTCGCCTACTTCGCGTTCGAGGGCACCGCGGACCTGCCGATCGGCGAGGCCGCGTGGGAGGGCTTCCAGGCCACGGACTCCTGCAAGGAGTTCTTCCTGATCAAGCTCGACTCGGCCGCCCCGGCGCCGCTCGAGGGCCCGGAGTACTACGCGCCGCTGGTCGGTACGCAGCCCCCGACGTTCGAGACCGTCGAGCGCGACGACGACGACACCGCCGTGATCCTCTACACCTCCGGCACCACCGGGCAGCCCAAGGGCGCCGAGCTGCGGCACCGCAACATGCGCGACAACGCGCTGTCCGGCAAGGACCTCTTCGGCGCGAACGAGGACACCCCCGACACGTACCTGTGCGTGCTGCCGCTGTTCCACTCCTTCGGCCAGACCGTCATCCAGAACGGTGGCTTCGCCTTCGGCGGCACCGTCGTGATGCTGCCGCGCTTCGAGGCCGAGCCGGCCATCGGCCTGATGCTGCGTGAGAAGGTCACGTTCTTCGCGGGCGTCCCGACGATGTACTGGGGCCTGCTGGGCGCTCTGACGCCGGAGCACCCGGTCGCCGAGATCGCGGCCAACCTGCGCGTCGCCGCCGCCGGCGGCTCGGCGCTGCCGGTCGAGGTGCACAAGAACTTCAAGGAGCGCTTCGGCGTCACGATCCTCGAGGGCTACGGCCTCTCGGAGACCTCACCGGTCGCCTCGTTCAGCGTGTTCGGCGAGGAGCCCAAGGTCGGCTCGATCGGCAAGCCCATCCCGGGCGTCGAGATGAAGCTCATCAACGACGACTGGTCGGACGTCCCCGACGACCCCGAGGCGATCGGCGAGATCGCGATCAAGGGCCACAACGTCATGAAGGGCTACTACGACCGCCCCGAGGCCACGGCCGAGGCGATCCGAGACGGCTGGTTCCGCTCGGGCGACCTCGGCAAGAAGGACGCCGAGGGCTACTACTTCATCGTCGACCGCTCCAAGGACATGATCATCCGCGGCGGCTACAACGTGTACCCGCGCGAGATCGAGGAGGTGCTGATGTCGCACCCGGCGGTCTCGCTGGTCGCGGTGATCGGTGTCCCGCACGAGTCGCACGGCGAGGAGATCAAGGCCGTCGTCGTCAAGAACAAGGACCACGACGACGTCACCGAGGAAACGCTCGTCGCCTGGGGCAAGGAGCAGTTCGCCGCGTACAAGTACCCTCGCGTCGTCGAGTTCCGTGACGCACTCCCCATGACTTCCACCGGCAAGATCTTGAAGAGAGAGTTGAGCTAAGCGATGAGCGCAGCAGGCTGGCACCCGGACCCCGAGGGCCGCAACGAGTACCGCTACTGGGACGGCAACGTCTGGACCGAGCACGTGAGCAACGGGGGCACCCAGTCGGTGTCGCCGCTCGGCTCCGCGCCGCCGGCCGACTCCGGCGCTGCCGCCGCTTCCGGAGGATTCCCCGCGCAGCAGCAGGCCGCCTCGGGTGGCCTGACGACCCAGCCCGCCGTGGGCGGCGACCCGTGGGCCGGCCTGTCCGGCGACCTGGTCGACGGCACCTTCAGCGAGGTCGAGGGCATCGGTCCGCAGAAGCAGAACAGCAAGCTGCTGCGCGTGCGCATCGCCGAGCCGTTCATGGCCAAGCAGGGCTCGATGGTCGCCTACCAGGGCAACGTCGACTTCCAGTACTCCGGCGGCGGCGCGGCCAAGTTCCTCAAGAAGGCCGTCACGGGTGAGGGCCTGTCGCTGATGGGTGTCAGCGGCCAGGGCGACGTGTTCCTCGCCGACACCGGCAAGCACGTGCACATCCTCAAGATCAACAACGGCGGCCTCTCGGTCAACGGCAACGCGGTCCTCGCGTTCTCGTCGTCGCTGGACTGGAACGTCGAGCGGGTCAAGGGCGGCAGCATCGTCGCCGGCGGCCTGTTCAACACGACGCTCCGCGGCACGGGCTGGGTCGCCATCACGACCGACGGTGAGCCCGTCGTGCTGAACCCGGGCGAGGCGGCGACGTTCGCCGACGCCAACGCGCTGATCGCGTGGTCGCTCGGCCTGCAGACGTCGATCAAGTCGAGCTTCACGGCCGGCTCGCTGATCGGACGCGGCTCGGGCGAGGCCTTCCAGGTCGCGTTCCAGGGCGCGGGCTTCGTCATCGTCCAGCCGTCCGAGGGTCCGCAGATCCCGACCGCCTGACACCGCTGCACGACCGCC
>NZ_BAAAME010000005.1:87446-112327 GCF_039529015.1 Aeromicrobium alkaliterrae | reverse complement strand
CCCCCCGGGGCCCGGGGGGGCGTCGTCGTCCCGGTGGGGTGGGGCGGGGTGGGCGGTGAGTGTTCCACCAAGGGCGGTGAGTCAGCCACCGTATGAGCGCTCAGAAGGTGGAACACTCACCGCCCAGCGGAGGTCCGGGCGCTTTCGGTGGAGGATCCACCGCCCCCAGCCCGGACGCGTTCCGGGCTCCGCGTGCCCGGCCGTGCGGGGGCGCGGATAGACTGCGGCCATGCCTCGCGTGATCGTCGACGTCATGCCCAAGCCCGAGATTCTCGACCCGCAGGGGAAGGCCGTCCACGGCGCCCTCCCGCGGCTTGGGTTCAGCGGCATCACCGACGTCCGTCAGGGCAAGCGCTTCGAGCTCGAGGTGGACGCGGCCGACGAGGCCACGCTCGCCGAGATCGCGAAGATCGCCGAGACGCTGCTCTCGAACCCGGTCATCGAGGACTTCGCCGTGCGGGTGGAGCAGTGACCAAGGTCGGGGTCGTCACGTTCCCCGGGTCGCTCGACGACGTCGACGCGCGCCGTGCCGTGCGCCTCGCGGGCGCCGAGCCCGTCGCGCTGTGGCACGGCGACCACGACCTCCAGGGCGTCGACGCGATCGTGCTGCCGGGCGGCTTCTCCTACGGCGACTACCTGCGCTGCGGCGCGATCGCCCGGTTCGCGCCGATCATGACCGAGGTCGTCGAGGCCGCCAACGGCGGCCTGCCGGTGCTCGGCATCTGCAACGGCTTCCAGATCCTGTGCGAGTCGCACCTGCTGCCGGGCGCGCTGATCCGCAACGACCACCGCACGTTCGTGTGCCGCGACCAGCAGCTCGTGGTCGAGAACGCGTCCACCGCGTGGACCTCCGACTACGCGGTCGGTCAGACCGTCACGGTGCCGCTCAAGAACGGTGAGGGCGGATTCGTCGCCGACGTCGACACGCTCGACCGTCTCGAGGGCGAGGGCCAGGTCGTCGTGCGCTACGCGGGGGTCAACCCCAACGGCTCGCTGCGCGACATCGCCGGCATCACCAACGATCGCGGCAACGTGGTCGGGCTCATGCCGCACCCCGAGCACGCGGTCGAGGAGCTCACGGGCCCCGGCACCGAGGGCCTCGGCTTCTTCACGTCGGTCCTGACCTCGCTGGTCAGCCGATGACCCTCCCCGTCGGCGTCGCGATCCTGCTGCTGGTCGTCGGACTCTGGAACCTCGTCATCTGGCCGCAGTTCGCCAAGCGGATCATGGCCGACCCGCGCTCGCGCGACGAGTCCGGCGGACGCACGACGTTCTTCAACGTGCACGCCGTGCTGATCTCCGTCTCGCTGTCCCTCGGGCTCGCGACCGGCTTCGTCGGCCTCGTGGGGCTGATCGGATGAGCACCGAGGTGCGGCGCGACGACGCCGCCGGACGCTACGAGGTCGTCGTCGACGGCGCGGTCGCCGGCTACACCGAGATCAAGCCGCGCGACGGGGTGCTGATCATGCCCCACACCCTGGTCGACGACGCCTACGCGGGCCAGGGCCTGGCGAAGGTCCTCGTGACCGGTGCGCTCGACGACATCCGGTCGCGGGGCGAGCGCATCAAGCCGCTGTGCCCGTACGTGCGGAGCTTCCTGGAGAAGAACCCGCAGTACACCGACCTCGTCGCCTGATCAGGCCTCCGCGTCGGCCGCCTCGAAGCCCAGGGCACCGAGCAGGTTGATGAAGACGTCGTCGGTCAGCATCTCCGCGGTGACCCGGCCCCGCAGCTCGTGCTGCGTGCCGTCGCGCAGGCTCAGCGTCATGCGGAACGGGAACATCTTGTGCACCTCGGCGTTCGCGACGTCCTCGTAGGCGACGTGCCAGGCCTCGGCCGCGAGCTGTGAGGGGGCAGCGGACTGGGCCCACTCGGTCAGGCGCCGCTTGCCGTGGTCGGTCGACTTCGGACCGGGCTTGAGCAGCAGGCCCGTCGTGAGGATCAGCAGGTCGTGATCCTTCCCGTCGACGCGCAGGTTGGCGAGACCGTCGAGGATGTCGGCGCCCTGGGCGTCCGCCGTGCGGCTGGCCTGCACGCCCGCCGCGAGGTCGATGCCGAGGGCGGCGAGCTCGGCGTCCGCCGGCTGCGCGGTGGCGAGGGCGAGGGCGGCAGGACGGGCGTCGAACGGTCGTCCGTCGGCGGCGACGAGGTCCTGCCCGTCGAAGCCGTCGGTCCACCTCGCGGTGCCGGCCGTCACGGCGGCGGCCCCGAGGAGCGTGGCCAGGACGTCGACCAGCACCTCGGGACGCTCCTCCTCCGAGGCGTCGTGCGCGACGGCGTCGACGAGGCGGGGTCCGTCCCCGCGGGCCACGAGCTGGGTGACGTGAGCGAGGCCGGAGCCGTCCGTCCCGTCCAGGTGGGCGGCGGCGCGGTAGACGAGGTCGGCCCGGCGCTGGAGGTCGTCGGTCGCGACGAGGGCGGTGAGCTCCGGCCACGGGCGGGTCGGCTTGCCGGTCCCCTCGATCCACACGGACGCCTCGCGGGCGGCCAGGGTCGGCAGGTCGGCGAACAGGTCGCTCGCAGGACGGGGGTCGGCGGTGGCGTCGCTCTCGGGCAGGACGCTGATCGCCGCGATGCGGTCGGCGATCGACGGGTGCGAGTCCCAGCGGGACGTGGGGTCGGCCGGCGGCTCGGCGCGCAGCTCCGCAAGCTGGGGCTCGAGCTCGCGCAGCAGGTCGCCGAAGCCCGTCACGTAGTCGGCGGGGGTCGGCACGAAGCCCAGCTCCCACGCCGTGCGCACGTAGGTGTTCTCGTAGTGGTCGTGCGCCCGGGCCAGGGCGGGCAGGGCGCGGAGAGCGGACTGGGCCGTGGCGCGACCGGCGGCGCGCACCGAGAGAGCGTCGGCCTCCAGCTCCTGCGACCGGCTGACCCCCTGCGACGCGAGCATGTAGAGCTTGGCGTACTGCTTGAGGAGCCAGCCGCTCAGCTTCCCGTCGAGCCGCGCGAGCGTGTGGCTGATCGCCAGGCGCCCGCGGTAGGTCAGGGGCGCGAGTCGGGTGTGCGACCCGGAGTAGTGACCCAGCTCGTGGGCGAGCACCGATCGCAGCTGCGCGACGTCCAGGCCCTGCACGAGCGGGGTGCCGATCAGGAGCGTGCGAGGCCCGCCGACCAGGCCCAGGAACCTGGCGTCCTCGTACACCGCGGCATTGACCTCGCTCACGAGCTCGATGCGGTCGGGCCCGCGGGTCTCGGCGAGCGTGGCGAGCTCGTCGACGACCTGCCACAGCTCGGGCGCATCTGCGCGGGTCACGTCCGGACCCGGGTCGCGGCCCGGCGCGCGGCTCGCGCTCCAGACGGCACCGCCGACACCGAGGCCGACGACGACGGCCAGCAGGCCGAGCTTGACGCCGACGGCCTCGCCGCCGAGCGCGAACGCCTGCACGGCCAGGGCGATCGTCACGGCGACGATGCCGACGGCGACGAGGTAGAAGCCGGCGAGCAGGGCGATGCTCAGCGCGGCGCGCGAGGTGGTCTTCACGGCGGTTCCCTCCCAGGATCGGCGATCAGGATGCCACGGGTGACAGCGTGCCCACAGGGTTTTCGCCAGACGTGGGGCAACGCACGTCGCTCGTGGTCGGCTCCGGGGCGCGCAGGCAGTAGACTAGAGACGTGGCTCCGTCCCGTGAGCCCCTCTGCGCCGTTGGCACTTCTCGCTGATCGCGCGCCCTGCGCCCCGACATCTCGTCGGTGCCCGATCTGTCTGAGAGTCTTGTGAATTCCACGCCTGCCGGCGTCGCGCCGGCCACGTCCACCCGTTCCACCACCCCCGCCGAGTCCACCGGATTCTCCGATCTCGGCCTGCCGAAGCCGCTCGTCAAGGCGCTCGCCCGCGAGGGCATCGTCGAGCCGACCCCGATCCAGGCGGCCGTCCTCCCGGCGGCCCTGGCCGGCTACAACGTGCTGGGCCGCGCCCGCACCGGCTCCGGCAAGACCCTGTCGTTCGGCATCCCGGTGCTCGACACCCTGGCCGGCGGCCAGCGTCGCCCCAAGGCCCCGCGCGGCCTGATCCTCGTGCCGACCCGCGAGCTCGCCTCGCAGATCGAGCGCGACCTCGCGCCGATGGCCACCGCGCTCAACCTGCGCACCATGACGATCCTCGGCGGCATGCCGATCAGCCGTCAGGCCCAGCGCCTGCGCGAGGGCGTCGACCTCGTCGTCGCCACGCCGGGTCGCCTGACCGACCTCATCGCCCGCGGTGCGGCGAACCTCGACCAGCTCGAGATCATCGTCCTCGACGAGGCCGACCACCTCTGCGACCTCGGCTTCTACAAGCCGGTCGACGCGCTGCTCACCGGCACGCCGCGATCGGCGCAGCGCCTGCTGCTCTCGGCCACGCTCGACGGCGACGTCGACAAGCTCGTCAAGCGCCACCTGCCCGAGCACGTGCTGCACGACGTGGCCGCGCCGCTCGTCGAGGAGGGCGAGATGACGCACCACCTCGTCGTCACCGACCGCACCGAGAAGATGCAGGTCGTCCGCGACCTGCTGCTCAACACCCCGCGCACGATCGTGTTCGCCCGCACCCGTCGCGGCGCGGCGCGGGTCGCGCGCCAGCTGACCCAGGGCGGCATCGAGGCGGTCGACCTCCACGGTGACCTCGACCAGCGCAAGCGCGACCGCAACCTCGCCCGGTTCTCCTCGGGCGACGCCCAGGTCATCGTCGCGACCGACATCGCCGCTCGCGGCATCCACGTCGACGACGTGCCGCTCGTGCTGCACTTCGATGCGCCCGCCGAGCACAAGGCCTACACGCACCGCTCGGGCCGCACGGCCCGCGCCGGTGAGTCCGGCACGGTCGTCACGATGACGACGCCGGAGGACCAGCGCGACGTCGTCCAGCTGCAGCGCAAGGCCGGCGTCAGCGCCCGCCAGCACCGCCGTCAGGACCTCGCCTCGCCCCTCACGGTCGAGTCGCTGGCCACGACGGGTCGCCCGGGCGACGCCCCCGGCGTCGGCACGGGCCAGGGCGGTTCGGGTGGCGGCCGCGCCGCGGCGGCCGCCGGCAACCGGTCAAACCACGGTGCGGGTCGTCGTCGCGGCGGCCGCGGTGGCTCGGGTGGTCAGGGCCAGGGCGGTCAGCGACCGCGCAGCCAGGGTCAGGGCCAGGGCGGTCGCGGCCAGGGTCGCCCCGCGGGCAACCGCGGCGCCACCTCGCGCTGATCGCACCGCCACCCCGCGGGGCGGCGGTGCCCCCTTCGAGGCTCGTTCCTCGCACCTCAGGGGCGCGTCGGATCCTGGGCCCTGAGCCTCGACGGGCGTGCGGTCACGACGGCAGGCCATAGTGGACCCGTGCTGGTGAGGACGGGACTGCGACGCGTCGTGCTGATCGGCCCGGCGTTCATCGCCGCGGTCGCGTACGTCGACCCGGGCAACGTCGCGACCAACGTGACGGCCGGGGCGTCGTTCGGCTACACGCTGGTGTGGGTCGTCGTGCTCGCGAACGTCATGGCCGTGCTCGTGCAGTACCTCTCGGCCAAGCTCGGGCTCGTGACCCAGCGGTCGCTCGCGACCCACCTGGGGGAGCGGCTCCCCACCGGGCCCCGCCTCGCCTACTGGGCGCAGGCCGAGGCGATCGCGATCGCGACGGACCTGGCCGAGGTCGTGGGCGGAGCGATCGCGCTCTACCTCCTGTTCGACCTGCCGCTCGTGGTCGGCGCCGCGATCACGGTCGTCGTCTCGGTGCTGATCCTCATGATCGGCGACCGCCGCGGGCAGAGCGCGCTCGAGCGCACCATCATGGCGTTCCTCGCGCTGATCGCCGTGGGCTTCGTGGCTGGTCTGTTCGTGGCCCCGCCCGACCCGGTCGACCTGGTCGGCGGGCTCGTGCCGCGCTTCGACGGCGCCGAGAGCGTCCTGCTGGCCTCGGGGATCATCGGCGCGACCGTCATGCCCCACGTCATCTACCTGCACTCCAGCCTGACGACCGACCGCCTCGGCACCCGCGGAGACGGGCTCTCGCTCACGACGCTCCTGCGCGCGACGCGGGTCGACGTCGCCGCAGCGCTCGTGCTCGCCGGCGTGCTGAACCTGTCGCTGCTCGTGCTCGCGGCCTCCGCGCTGTACGGCATCGACGGCACCGACACGCTGACCGGCGTGCACGAGGTGGTGACGTCCGAGCTGGGCACCGGGGTCGCGCTGCTGTTCGCGGTGGCGCTGCTGGGCTCGGGGCTGGCGTCGACGTCGGTCGGCAGCGCCGCCGGGGCCGAGGTCATGCAGGGCCTGCTCGGCATCCGTCTGCCGCGCCTCGTCCGCCGGGTCGTCACGGCGATCCCGGCGGTCGTGGTCCTGGCGATCGGGGTCGAGCCGAGCCGGGCCCTCGTCGTCTCCCAGGTCGTGCTCTCGCTGGGCATCCCGTTCGCGCTGATCCCGCTCGTGATGCTGACGGCCCGCCGCGACGTGATGGGCGAGCACGTGAACCGTCGCGTCGTCACGGCGGCCGCGTGCGTGGTCGCGGGGATCGTCATCGCCCTCAACCTCGCCCTGCTCTGGCTGACGTTCACCGGGTGAGACCCCCGGCGGTCGTGGGAGACTTCCGGCGTGGCGATGACACCCCTGCGGATCCCGCGTGACCTCGGCGCGGCCCGCACGAACCTGATCGACAAGGTGCGGCGCCGTCCGCTCGCGGACCTGCGCCCCATGCCGCGTGACGAGGTCGTGAGCAACGAGCGGTTCACGCTCTACCGGTACCGCCCGGCCGAGGGCGTGCCCGCGCGTGGTCGGCCGCTGTTCCTGACGCCGCCGCTCGCAGCCCCGGCGATCGCCTTCGACCTGCGACGCGGCTGCAGCGTCGCGGAGTTCTTCGTGAACCAGGGCCGCGAGGTCTACCTCGTCGACTACGGCCCCGTGAACTTCGGGCACCGGGCTCTCGGCATCGAGCACTGGGTCGACGACCTGCTCCCGGAGGCGCTCGCGTACGCCTCGGTCGACGCGCAGGGAGCCGACCTGCACATGGCCGGATGGAGCCTGGGCGGCATCTTCACGATGTTCACCGCGGCGGCCCGCCAGGACCTGCCGATCGCCTCGGCCACCGCGGTCGCCAGCCCGTTCGACCTGCGTGAGGTGCCGCTGCTCGCCCTGGCGCGGCCGGTCGACAAGGTGCTCGGCGGCCTCGTCGGACCGGTGTACCGATCGCTGGGCGGGGTCCCGGCGCCGCTGACGAAGTGGGGCTTCCAGCTCTCAGCCGCTGACAAGTACCTGACCAAGCCGATCTCGATGCTGACGCACGCCGACGACCGCGACTTCCTCGCCCAGCTCGAGGCGGTCGACCGGTTCATGAGCAGCATGTACGCGTACCCGGGGCGCACGTTCGGGCAGCTGTACCACGTCGTGATGCGCACCAACGAGTTCGCGACGGGCACGATGCGGTTGAACGACCGCGACGTCCGACTGGCCGACATCGACGTGCCGGTCCTGGTGGTCGCGGGCCTCAACGACACGCTCGCGCCGCTGCCGGCCGTCGAGCACCTGCTCGACCTCACGACCGGTGCGCCGACGGCCCAGCTCCTCCAGGCGCCCGGCGGTCACCTCGGTGTCCTGACCGGCCGCGCGGCCATCCGCACGACCTGGCCCGGCATGGAGGGCTTCTTCACCAAGCACGACTGACCCCCGGCGCGCGGGGTGCCATGATGGATTCGTGCCCGAGATGCCGGAGGTCGACGCACTCGTCGCGGACCTGCGCGCCCGCATGACCGGCGCGGTCGTCGCGGGGGTCGAGCCGGCGTCGTTCGCGGTGCTGAAGACCTTCGACCCGCCGCTCGACGCACTCCTGGGGCTCACGGTCACGGGCGTGCACCGCCACGGCAAGTTCATCGACATCGACGTCGACGGCCTGCACCTCGTGATCCACCTGGCGAAGGCGGGCTGGCTCCGCTGGTCCGACAAGCTCGCCACCACGCGGCTCAAGATGGGCAACGGTCCGATCGCGCTGCGCCTGCGACTCGACCTCGGGGACGGTCCCACGAGCGGCTTCGACCTGACCGAGGCCGGCACCCGCAAGGGCCTGGCGGTCTACCTCGTCCGCGACCCGGCGGACGTCCCGGGCATCGCCGCACTCGGCCCCGATCCGCTCGGTGAGGGATTCGAGCTGCGTCCGCTGCTGGCCCGGCGGATGCAGGTCAAGCGGCTGCTGCGCGACCAGAAGATCCTGGCCGGCATCGGCAACGCCTACAGCGACGAGATCCTGCACGCCGCGAAGCTGTCGCCGTTCGCGATCGCCGAGAAGCTCGACGACGCGGAGATCGGGCGTCTCGAGACCGCGATCACCGAGGTGCTGGCCGAGGCGCTCGAGGAGGCGCACGGCAAGCCGCCGGCCGAGCTGAAGGACGACAAGCGCACGCGCATGCGGGTCCACGGCCGCACGGGCGAGGCGTGCCCGGTGTGCGGCGACACGATCGCCGAGGTCGTCTTCAGCGGCTCGTCGCTCCAGTACTGCCCGACCTGCCAGACCGACGGCAAGCCCCTCAAGGACCGGTCGACGAGCAAGTTCGTGAAGTAGCGCCGGGTCAGTCGTCGAGGTCGTTGCGCGACAGCCGCTTCGGGTCGAGCAGGCCGATGCGGTGCCCGGCGCGACCGACCATGTGCGACGCGACCGGCGCGGTCAGCAGCTGGAAGGCGATGATCAGCAGCACGGTGGTGGTCGCGACGGTGGTCTGCAGCCGCAGGGCCAGGCCCACGAGGATGCAGATGAGCCCGAGCGTCTGAGGCTTGGTGGCGGCGTGCATGCGGGAGAACACGTCGGGGAACCGGACGAGGGCGATCGAGGCCGCCAGGGCGAGGAGCGCGCCGGTCACGAGGAAGATGCCGGCGATGACGTCGATCATGAGCGGCCCTTCCGGTCGCGGGCGGTGCGCTCGGACGGCCCGTCGTCACGCGCCGCGAAGCGCGAGATGCTGACCGACCCGAGGAAGCCGACGAGCGACAGCGTGACGATGATCGGCAGCGTGGTGGTGTGGCGCCCGATGGCCGCCTCGATGCCGATGGCGCCCGCCGTGGCCGCGACGAACACGTCCGCCGCGACGGTGCGGTCGAGGGTCGTCGGCCCGCGCACGATCCGGACGAGGCACAACGTGCCGGTCACGGCCAGCAGGGCGATGCAGATGATGCCGACGGTCGTCATGAGATCGCCCCCGAGCAGTAGGCGTCGCGCTCCTCGCGGGAGCCGAGCGCCGCGATGAGGCGTCGCTCCTGGGCGAGCACCCCGGCCTCGACCTTCGCGAGGTCCTGGCCGCCGTCGAGCACGTGGAGCCAGATCTTGCCCTGCTCGGCGTCGAGCTCGATCAGGAGGCTGCCGGGGACGAGCGAGACGAGCTCGCTGGTGAGCACCAGGAGCAGGTCGGACCGTGTGTGCAGCTGCACCGCGATCACGGCGCTGTCGCCCAGCTCCTTCGGACGCACGGCGATCCAGGCCACCTGGAAGCTCGCGACGACGAGGTCGAACGCGAACCGCCCGGCCAGGACGAGGAACGGCAGTGGTCGGAACGAGCCGTCCCAGTCGGCCTTCGGGAACGGGAAGACCACGACGACCACGAGCGCCACCAGGACGCCGCCGAGCACGAGCAGCGGCGTGACGTCGCCCCAGAGCATCAGCCACAGCAGGGTCAGACCCAGCACGGCGGTCCAGCGGATCATTCGGCATCACCCAGCACGGCCTCGATGTACGGCGTACGGTCCTGCAGCTCGGCGGCCGCCCGCTGGCTGACGCCGATGAGGGGCCCGGCCGCGAGGGTCAGCGTGACCGAGAACGCCACGAGCGCCAGGGTCGGCAGCGCCATGCCGCGGGGCAGGCGCAGCACCTTGTCGTCGGTCATGGTGGCCTGACCCGGGTGCAGGGCACCGGTCTTGGGGGTGTCGTGCTGGATGTCCTCGTCGCGCGGCTGCCAGAAGGCCCGGTTCCAGGTCTTCGCCACGGCGTAGAGGGTCAGCAGGCTCACCGCGAGGCTCGCGCCGACGCCGGCGTACGCCAGCCAGTCGCCGGCCTCGGTGCCGGCCTGGATCAGGGCGAGCTTGCCGAGGAACCCGGAGAACGGGGGGATGCCGGCGAGGTTCATGGCCGGCACGAAGAACAGGACCGCGAGCACGGGCGCGGCCCGCGCGAGTCCGCCGAGCCGGTCCAGCTGGGTGGTGCCGGTGCGGTACTCGATCAACCCCGCCACCAGGAACAGCGCGGTCTGCACGGTGATGTGGTGGATGACGTAGAAGATCGCACCGGCGTAGCCGGCCTCGCTGGCCAGCGCGATGCCGAAGAGCATGTAGCCGATGTGGCTGACCAGGGTGAACGAGAGCAGACGTTTGATGTCGGACTGGGCGACGGCGCCCAGGATGCCCACCACCATCGTCAGGATCGCGACGGTCAGCAGCAGGGTGCGCAGCGGCTGGTCGGGGAACACGATCGTCTGGACGCGGATGATCGCGTAGATGCCGACCTTCGTGAGGAGTCCGGCGAACACGGCGGTCACGGGGGCGGGCGCGGTCGGGTAGGAGTCGGGCAGCCAGGCCGAGAGCGGGAAGATCGCCGCCTTGATCGAGAACGTCAGCAGCAGCATGAGCTGGAGCACGAGCTGCAGCGGCTCGGGCAGTGCGGCGATGCGCTCGGGCAGGGCCGCCAGGTTGACGGTGCCGGTGGCCGCGTACACGGCGGCGATCGAGATGAGGAACAGCACCGACGAGATGAGGCTGACGACGACGTAGATCGTGCCCGCGCGGACCCGGGCCTCCGTGCCTCCGAGGGTGATCAGCACGTAGCTCGCCGCGAGCAGGATCTCGAAGCCGACGAACAGGTTGAACAGGTCGGCCGAGAGGAACGCCGCGGACACGCCCGCGCTCAGCACCAGGAACGTCGGGTGGAAGACCGACAGCGGGGTGTCGCGACCGAACTCCACGATGCCCTGGCCGAACGAGTAGAGCAGCACCGAGAACGTGACGATCGTCGACACGACCAGCAGGAGGGCCGAGAGGCGGTCGGCGACGAGGCTGATGCCGATCTCGGCGGGCCAGCCGCCGACGTTGACGGACTGCGGACCGAACTGGTCGGCGCGCCACAGCAGGGCTGCCGCGGCGGCGACCACCAGGGCGAGGGCGACGATGCTGATGATGCGCTGGGCGCGCGCGGAGCGACCGAACGCCAGGCAGAGGCCGGCGCCGAGCAGGGGCACGATGACCGGCACGAGCACCAGCTGGCTCGCGAGGTGGTTCATCGGGTTCCCCCTGCATCAGGAGCGCCGTCGTTGTGGGGCTCGTCGTCGGCGGTCTCGGCGTTCTCGTCGGTGACCTCGTCGTCGACCGCCGGCAGGTCGGCACCCTCCTCCTCGGGGAGGGACTCGTCGACCTCGTCGAAGCTGGCCGAGAGGTCGTCGCGCTCGGCGCGGCGGATGACGAGGGCGTCCTCGAGGTCGTCCTGCACGTCGTCGTGCCCCTCGAGCTGCCAGGTGCGGTAGGCCAGCGCGAGGCCGAACGCCGTGACGCCGAGCGTGATGACGATCGCCGTCAGGGCCATGGCCTGGGGCAGCGGGTCGGCCATGCGCTCGCCGTTGTCGCGCACGATCGGGGCGGCACCGGGCGGGCCGGAGGCCACGATGAAGAACAGGTTGACGCCGTTGCCGAGCAGCACGAAGCCGACCAGGATGCGGGTCAGGCTGCGCTCGAGCACCAGCGTCGTGCCGCACGCCACGAGCACGCCGATCGCGATGATCAGGGTCAGGTCGACGCTCATGCCTGGGTCACCTCGCTCATACGCCCACCGCCTGGTCCTCGTCGGCGACGTGCTGGTCGATGCCGCCGCCGAGGCTGCGGAGCACGTCGAGGGCGAGGCCGATCACCACGAGGTAGACGCCGATGTCGAAGAAGACCGAGGTGACCAGGTGCAGCTCGCCGAGGGGGCCGAGGGGGATGTCGACGATGGCGCTCTGCAGCACCCCGCCGCCGAGCAGCGTGGGCAGGAGGCCCGCGAGGGCCGCGGTCGCGAGGCCGAGGCCCAGCACGAGACCGGCGTCGACGGGCGCGGCCGCGTCGAGCTCCTGCCGGCCACCCACGAGGTAGCGCACCATGAGGGCGAGGCCCGCGATGAGGCCGCCGGCGAAGCCGCCGCCGGGCTCGTTGTGGCCGATCAGCATGATGAAGATCGAGTAGACGATCACGGCGTGGAACACCAGGCGGGTGACGACCTCGAACACGACCGAGCGACGCTCGGCGCGCACGGCGTCGAGGCGCTGCAGCCAGCGCTGCGAGCCGGACCCGGCGGGGACGCGGCTGATGCGCTCGGCGCGGTCGGTGAGCAGGTGGATCAGGCTGGCGACGCCGGTGGCGGCCACGACGAGCACGGAGAGCTCACCGAGGGTGTCCCACGCACGGATGTCGACGAGGGTGACGTTCACGATGTTGTAGCCGCCGCCGTAGCTGACCGCGGGCTCGGCGAACTCCTGGCCGATCGGGTCGGCGATGCGCGAGGCAGCGGTGAGCAGGGCGAGGCCGGCCACGACGGTGCCGACCGTGACGCCGGCGGCGATGCGGACCCACCGGTCGGCCGTGAACGGGCGCTCCGAGAAGAACGGGGGGAGGCGACGCAGCACCAGCACGAACGTCACCAGCAGGAAGGTCTCGACGAGCACCTGGGTGAGGGCCAGGTCGGGTGCCCCGTGGAGCACGAAGAGCATCGCGGTGGC
The DNA here is from genome assembly GCF_039529015.1 of Aeromicrobium alkaliterrae. Lineage (NCBI taxonomy): Bacteria > Bacillati > Actinomycetota > Actinomycetes > Propionibacteriales > Nocardioidaceae > Aeromicrobium > Aeromicrobium alkaliterrae. The sequence goes on along the minus strand of NZ_BAAAME010000005.1, from coordinate 99,671 downwards.
GTAGCCCGTGAGGCCCACCAGCAGCACGGCGCGCAGGCGGCGCCGCGAGCGGACGGCGGCGATCGCGGCACCGACCGCCAGGGCCACGATCACGACCTGGGCGGGCCGGTCGGCGAGGTCGACGTCGAGCCCGCCCTCGTCGAGGACGAAGGCGCGGATCAGCATCGAACCGGGCAGCAGGGCCAGGACGACGATGATCGTGCCCAGGTAGAACGGGAGCGAACCGCGCTGGACCCGACCTGTGAGCTCGACCGAGACGCGCTCGACGCCGCGGATCACGGCGTAGTACGACTGCTCGGCGTCGGGCATCGGGAGGCGGTCGGTGATCGCGTGCTGGGTGGCGGCGACGGCGCGACGCGCGACGAAGAGGGCGATGCCCAGCACGATCGTGGTCAGCGAGAGCAGCAGGGGCAGGTTGACGCCGTGCCAGAGGGTCAGCTCGAGCTCGTGGGCACCGGCCGGGTAGGCCTCCCCGGCGCGGCTGAGGATCGTCGTGAGCCACGGGCCCGAGAAGCCGGCGACGAGCGAGGCGGCCGCCAGCAGCACGGGGGAGACCACGAACCACGAGGAGCGGCGCATGATGTCGCACGGCGGCACGTCGGCCTTGGTGGCGAAGGCGCCCCAGACGAAGCGCGCGGTGTAGGCGACCGTGAGGATCGTGCCGACGACGATGCCGCCGAGGGCCACGGCCCCCCACCCGGCGCCGGTGTCGGCCCCGAGGTCCTCGATCGAGGCCAGCACGGCCTCCTTCGCGACGAAGCCGAAGACGGGCGGGATGCCGGCCATCGACGCACCGGCGACGACGGCCGCGGCGAACGGCCACGGCAGGAGCCGCCAGAGCCCCGACAGGTCGCGGAGGTCGCGCGTGCCGGCGCTGCGGTCGATGATGCCGACCACCAGGAACAGGGTCGACTTGAACAGGGCGTGCGCCACGACCATCGCCAGACCGGCGATCGCGGCGGACCGGGTGCCGATCGAGGCGATCAGGGTCAGGAAGCCGAGCTGGCTGACGGTGCCGTAGGCGAGCAGCAGCTTGACGTCGTACTGGCGCAGCGCCCGGAGGCCGCCGATCACCATCGTGACGATGCCGAGCGTGGCGAGGGTCGGCCGCCACCACGCCAGGTCGGCGTACGCCGGCGCCAGGACGGCGACCAGGAAGATGCCGGCCTTCACCATGGCCGCCGCGTGCAGGTAGGCGCTGACGGGCGTGGGGGCCGCCATGGCGCCCGGGAGCCAGAAGTGGAACGGGACGAGCGCCGACTTCGACACGGCGCCGACGAGGGCGAGGGCCACGGCGATCTGCACCGTGACGGTGGCCTCCGGCGGGGCGGCGACGATCTCGCTGAGCAGGGGGGTGCCGGACGTGAGGTGCAGGATCACGAGCCCGGCGAGCATCGCGAGGCCGCCGAAGGTCGTGACCAGCAGGGCGTTCATGGCGGCGCGACGGTTGGCGCGGCGCTCCGGGTTGTGGCCCACGAGCAGGTACGACAGGACGGTCGTGAGCTCCCAGAAGATGTAGAGCACGTAGACGTTGTCGGAGAGGACCAGGCCGAGCATCGCGCCGGCGAACGCGGTGAACACGGCGCTGAACCGCCACAGCTCGGTGTCGCCCGGCTTGAAGTACCAGCCGCAGTAGAAGAGGACCAGGGCTCCGACGCCGGTCACGAGCAGCGAGAAGGGACCGCTGACCTCACCGAGCCGCAGCGAGATGTCGAGCCCGAGGCCCGGGACCCAGGAGATCTCCTGCGTCACCAGGTCGCCCGCGACGACCTTCGGCAGGAGCCAGGCGAAACTCGCGGCCGGCACGAGGGCCAGGACGAGGAAGGCCCGCCGGTCGAGCAGACGAACCAGGGCAGGGGCCGCCGCTGCGGCAAGGAGGTGCGCAGCGACAAGGGTGATCATCCGACGTCCAGTCTACCGGTTGGGGACCGGTGCTGCCTCGGGCGGTGGCGCGCCGAGACGCGGGTCACGCCTGGCTGCGGCACGATGTGGGCATGCGACCCCTGCGTGAGCTGACGCTGCCGGACCTGCGCGCCCGCAGGAGCGTCAAGTGGTCGTGGTTCGGCCCCGACGTCCTGCCGCTGTGGGTCGCGGAGATGGACGCGTCGCTGGCGCCCGCGGTGACCCGGGTGCTCGAGGAGGTCGCCGCGATCGGCGACCTCGGCTACCCGGACGACCGCGGCTACGCCGCCGCGTTCGGCGCCTTCGCACGGGGTCGCTGGGCCTGGGAGCCGGGCTTCGCACGGCCCGTCGCCGACGTCATGACGGGGGTCGTGGAGGGCCTGCGGCTCGCGGGCCGGTCGACCGTGGTCGTGACGCCGCCGGTGTACCCGCCGTTCTTCGACGCGATCTCGACGGTCGGCGCGCGAGCGGTCGAGGTGCCGCTGGGCGCCGACTGGGGCCTGGACCTCGACGCCCTGGCCGACACCTTCGCGGCCCACGCCGGCCGGGCCGCGTTCCTGCTGTGCAACCCGCACAACCCGACGTCGATCGCGCCGATCCGCGCCGAGCTGCTCCACGTCGCCGAGCTCGCGCGACGCCACGACGTGCGGGTCGTGGTCGACGAGATCCACGCGCCGCTGGCGGACCCGGTGGCGTTCGCCCCGTACCTCTCGCTGCCGGGCACGGAGGACGCGCTGGTCGTCACCTCGGCGTCGAAGGCCTGGAACCTGGCGGGGGTCAAGGCGGGCCTCCTCGTCGCGGGCGACGCAGCGGCCGACGAGGTGGGCGCGCTGCCCGAGCTGCTCTCGCACGGCCCGAGCCAGGTCGGCATCCGCACGCAGGAGGCGGCCTGGACCGAGGGGGTCGAGTGGCTCGACGCCGTCCGCGCCGACCTGGCCGAGAACCGCCGCCTCGTGGCCGAGCTGCTCGAGGTGCACCTGCCGCGCGCCGAGGTCGTGATGCACGAGCACTCCTACCTCGCCTGGCTCGACCTGGCGGCCTACGACCTCGGGGGCGAGGCCGCGGTGGTGCTGCGCGAGCGGGCGCAGGTCGCGCTCGGGGAGGCCTCGCCCTTCGGCGGGCTGCCCGAGGCCGGACGTCTGCGCCGCGGCGGTCCGGACTTCGCGCGCCTCAACTACGCCACGACGCCCGAGGTCCTGACCCTCGCGTTCGAACGCCTCGGCGCCGCGGTCGCGTGACGGTAGCGTGGGCTCGTGCCCTCGCTGCTGCTCCTGAACGGACCCAACCTCAACCTGCTCGGCACGCGCGAGCCCGAGGTCTACGGCACCGACACGCTCGCCGACGTCGTCGCGCTGGTGGAGTCCACCGCGGCCGGGCTGGGGTTCACGGTCACCGCGCTGCAGAGCAACCACGAGGGCGTCCTGATCGACGCGATCCACGAGGTGCGGGGCGTGGCGTCGGGCATCGTCATCAACCCGGGCGGTCTGACCCACACCTCCGTCGCGCTGCGGGACGCCCTGACGGGGGTCGCGCTGCCGTTCGCCGAGGTGCACGTCTCGGACGTCCATGCGCGTGAGAGCTTCCGCCACCACTCGTACCTGAGCGACGTCGCCGACGTCGTCGTGGTCGGCGAGGGGGTCCCGGGCTACGCCCGCGCGGTGCGCGAGCTGGCCGAGGTCATCCGACGGGCTTGACCGAGCGCAGGGTGCGGCGGGCGGCCTTGTTCAGGGCGTGCATGACCGCCGCGTAGCCGACCGGCACGTAGCGCTGGCCGTACCAGCCGAAGCGGATGTCGCCCGAGGTGAAGGCCATGTGCCGGCCCTTCTCGACGGCGCGCACCATCGCCGCCGCAGCCTTCTCCGGCGAGACGGCGTGCTTCTCGAACCGCCCGATCGCCTGGGCGACGCGGGGGTCGGTGCGGTCGACGCCGACGATGTCGACCGTGCCGACGAGCGGGGTCGCGACGGCGCCGGGACACACCAGCGTGACGCCGATGTCGTACGGGGCCAGGTCGAACCGCAGGACCTCGCTGACGCCGCGCAGTCCGAACTTCGCGGCGCTGTAGGGCGCGTGGAGCGGGAGGCCGAACAGGCCGGCCGCCGAGCTCACGTTGACGACGTGACCACCGCGACGGGCCGCGATCATGGGTGGGACGAACGCGTGCAGGACGTGGATCGGCCCCATCAGGTCGACCTCGACGGTGCGCCGCCAGTGCTCCAGGCCGAGGTCCTGGATGCGGCCCCAGGTCGAGATGCCGGCGACGTTCATGACGACGTCGACCGACCCGACGAGGTCGTGCGTGCGGCCCGCGAAGGCCAGCACGGCGTCGGCATCGGTCACGTCGAGCGCCTCGTGGTGGACGACGGAGGTGCCCAGGCCGTCGGCCGCGAGCAGTGCGACCGTCTCGGCCAGGCCGGCGCCGTCGAGGTCGGTCAGCACGACCCGTGCTCCACGTCGTGCGGTGAGCAGCGCGGTGGCGCGCCCGATGCCGCTGCCGGCGCCGGTGATGACGGTGACGGTGCCGTCGAACCTGGTCTTGCGCACGCGAGCTCCTGGGGGTCGGATTGATCTTGGACGATCGTACTGGTTTTGGTCCTCCGTGGGAACGCGTGGCACCCCGAACCTGTCCGTCCCGACGGCTAGCGTGGCGGCACGACGTGGGAGGCGCAATGGAGCCAGCAGGATTCGCAGAACGTTCGGGACTCGTGGACCCGTCGGCGCCGCCGCGGCGCTGGCACGACGGGCCGCTCGCGGCGCTCGACTTCGAGACCACCGGCGTCGACCCGCTCCACGACCGCGTCATCAGCTTCGCCCTGCTGACCGACGACGAGTCCCACGACGGCCTGGTCGATCCCGGGGTCCCGGTGCCCGCTGCGGCGTCCTCGGTGCACGGGCTCGACGCGGCCGCGCTGCTCGGGGCACCCTCCTCGGTCGTCGCGATCGAGGTGATCGCCCGGTGGGTCGACCGCCTGATCGACCGCGGCGTGCCGCTCGTCGTGTTCAACGCGGCCTACGACCTCACGATGCTCGCGGCCGAGTGCCGTCGCCACGGCATCGCCGAGCCCGACTGGTGGCGTCTGGTCGTGATCGACCCCTACCTGATCGACTGGGGCCTCGCGCAGCGTCGTCGCGGCCAGCGCCGGCTGATCGACGTCGCCGCGCGTCTCGGCGTGCCGCTGCTCGACGCGCACGAGGCGCAGGCCGACGCCCGCGCCGCCCTCGAGGTCGCGCGGGTGCAGGCGGTGCGCAACCCCCAGCTCGGCGACCTCACCTCACGCCAGGTCGTCTCCCAGCAGCAGCGCTGGCACGCCGCCAAGGCCGAGAGGTGGAACCGCTGGGCGATCGACAACGGCCGCTCGCTCGACGACCCGGCAGGCTGGCCGCTCGCCGCAGCGGTCAGCCACCGCGCCACCGCCTGAGAGACGTCGCGCCGCTGCTAGCGGCTGAAGAGCACCCAGCCGGTCCAGTGCCGGCTCCCGCGGGGCAGGTAGCAGCCCGAGTGCTCGACGAGGGTGTATCCCTGGGCGCTGTACGTACGCCACTGAGCGGTGATCTGGCCCAGGCACGCGGACTTGGTCGAGCCCGTCACGTGGACGCGGAGCTGCTGGGCGCTGTGCGCGGGAGCAGACACGAGCCCGGAGGAGACGAGCCCCAGGGCCAGCGCCGTGCCGGCCAGGGTGCGAGTGAGTGGTCGGGTCCTCGATGAGATCGTCACGGCAGCATGATCGGTCGCGGGCGAGCACGGCGCAACCGCTCGTCGTGCGCCTGAGCCCTACTCGAGCGTGTCACCGGTGCGGGCCACGCCCGCGACGTCCAGCGCGTGGGCCGTCTCCGGGTCCGGGGCGGTGCCGCCGCGGTCGTGGGGCAGCCACCAGCGGTCGTCCTCGTCGCGCGGCGACTCCGGGTACTCGGCGATCGCCGCGTCGAGCAGCTCGGTCAACGCGGCCTGCAGGCGCGCGGTCAGGTCCTCGATGCTCTCGTCGGCTCCCGGGTGCAGTGGCTCACCGACGCGGATCGTGATCGGGATCCGGCGCCGCAGGCTCCGGTGGCCGTCCACCGTGAAGATGCGGTGCCCGCCCCAGGTCACGACCGGCACGAGCGGCGCCCCCGCCTCGATCGCGAGGCCGGCAGCCCCGCGCCGCAGCGGCTTGATGAGCCACGACCGACTGATCGTCGCCTCGGGGAAGACGCCGACGACGTCACCCTGGGCGAGCCAGCGTCGGGCCTGGCGGTAGGCCACGGCCCCGGACGCGCGGTCGACCGGGATGTGCCCCATCCGCCGCATCGCCCAGCCCAGCGGGTTGCGGCCGAAGAGCGAGCGCTTGGCCATGAAGCGCACGAGGCGTCCCCGCGGTCGCACCGCCCGGCCGACCAGCGTGAAGTCGAGGAAGCTCTGGTGGTTCGCCGCGAGCACCGCCGGCCCGTCGGCCGGCAGGTGCTCCGTGCCGCTGACGTCGAACCGGTATCCCTGCAGTCGGAAGAGGCCGGCGACCAGGCGCACGACGACGCGGTAGACCCGGTCCGAGCGGCGCTCGGCGGTCACGCGGGCTCGGGCGCGAGTGCGCGAGCCGGTGGGGCGAGGCGAGCGCCGCCGAGCGTCAGCAGGGCGATCGCTCCGAGGTACAGCACCATGATCGCCACGTGGGTCACGGCGGTCGTCCCGACCCGGTCGAACACCGTCAGCGCGATGAGCGCGTCGGAGACCAGGAACAGGACCGCGCCGACTCCGGCGAGCCGCTCGGTCACCAGGGCCGTGGCGGCCGTGCCGGAGAGCAGCAGCGCGTAGAACGGCAGGACCGCGCGGACGACCGGGTCGTCGATCCCGCTCCACACGCTCACGACGATCGCGACGGCGGCCACGGCGAGGCCGACGACGAGGAGCGGATTCGCGCGAAGCCGCTCGACCGCCCCGTGCCGCACGAACCAGGTGATGAAGCAGACGTGGGCCAGCGCGAACGAGCCCATGCCGGCCAGGAACAGCCCGTCGAGCTCCAGGAAGAAGTCGCCGCCGAGGCAGAAGAGCAGCGCGAGCGCCAGGATGCGCGGGGCTCCGCTGGTCAGGACCCAGCCGATCAGCAGGGGCGCGGCGAGGCACTTGGTGATGCTGTCCCACGGCGACGCGTCGGCGGCGAGGAGCACCAGGTGCACGACCGCGACGACGCCGAACAGCGGCCACCACGGGATCCGGACCTCACTCATGGATCCACCGTAGTGCTCGTGGGTTAGCCTGACCGGCAGACACGGGGTGCCCCCTTGGGGCTGAGAACACACCCGCAGAACCTGCTCTAGCTCGAACTAGCGAAGGGATGTCCCTCGATGACGTCGTCCACCTCCACCCCTGCCCTGCTCGCCGCGTCCGTCGACGCGCTCGACCGAGTCAGGTCCACCGGCCCGCTCGTGCACTGCCTCACGAACGACGTGGTCGTGAACTTCACGGCGAACGCGTTGCTCGCCGTCGGCGCAGCACCCGCGATGGTCGACATCCCGGAGGAGTCCGGGATCTTCGCGGGCGTCGCGGGCGGCATCCTCGTCAACCTGGGCACCCCGCACGCCGAGCAGCGCGCTGCGATCGAGGCCGCCGTCGCCGGCGCCGCCCAGGCCGGCACCCCCTGGGTGCTCGACCCGGTCGCGATCGGCGCGCTCCCGGTGCGCACCGAGCTCGCGCACCGGCTGCGCGACGTCGGCCCGACCGTCGTGCGCGGCAACGCCTCCGAGATCCTCGCCCTGGCGGGCGCGGGTGCCGGTGGGCGTGGCGTCGACGCGCTCGACGAGGTCGACGCCGCGGCCGACGTCGCGCGGGAGCTGGCGCTGGCCTCGGGGGCCGTGGTGGCCGTCTCGGGTCCGGTCGACCTGGTGACCGACGGTCGTCGCACGGCCCGGATCGCCAACGGCGACGTGCTGCTGACCAAGGTGACGGGCGGCGGTTGCGCCCTGGGGGCCGTGATGGCGGCGTTCGCGGCGGTCGAGCCCGACCCGTTCGTCGCGACGGTCGCCGCGGCGACGACCTACACCGTCGCTGCGGAGGTGGCGGCCGAGGCGGCCGCCGGCCCCGGCTCGTTCGCGGTCGCCTTCCTCGACGCGCTGGCCTCGGTCACGGGCGGCGACCTGCGCACGCGCGCGGCTCTGTCGTGACCGACCTGTCGCTGTACCTCGTGACGGACTCGGCGGTCGCGGCCGCGGCGGGGCACGCGCTGCCGGACGTCGTGGCTGCGGCGGTCGCGGGCGGGGTGACGGCCGTGCAGGTCCGCGAGAAGAACGCCTCGCGCGCGCAGCTGCTGGACGTGATCGGCTCGGTCGCGGAGGTGCTGCCGGCCGGGGTGCCGCTCATCGTCAACGACGACGTCATGGCGTTCCTCGACGCTCGCGCCGCGGGACTCGCGGTCGCCGGCGTGCACGTGGGGCAGGACGACGACCCGGCGAGCGACGTCCGGGCCGCGATTGGTCCGGACGCGGTGCTGGGCCTGAGCGCAGCGACTCCTGCGGAGCTGGCGGCCGTGGATCCGGCCGTGGTCGACCACGTCGGGATCGGTGCCATGCGCGGCACCCCGACCAAGCCCGACGCGCCCGAGGCGCTGGGCCTCGCGGGCCTGCGCGAGCGGGCGGCGCTGTCACCCGTGCCGGCGGTCGCGATCGGAGGCGTGACCGTTGCGGACGCCCGCGCCCTCGGACGCGCGGGGCTGGCGGGCATCGCCGTCGTCTCCGGGATCTGCGGGGCGCCCGACCCCGAGGCGGCGGCTCGCGCCTACGCCAGCGCGTGGCAGGAGCAGGACCGGTGACGCGCGCCATCCCGCGGGTCCTCTCGATCGCGGGCACCGATCCGACCGGCGGCGCGGGGATCCAGGCCGACCTGAAGAGCATCGCGGCGAACGGCGGCTACGGGATGGCCGTCGTGACCGCGCTGGTCGCGCAGAACACCCAGGGCGTCCGCTCGGTGCACACGCCGCCGGCGGCCTTCCTGCGCGAGCAGCTCGAGGCCGTCAGCGACGACGTCGCGATCGACGCGGTCAAGATCGGGATGCTGGGTGACGTCGCGACGATCGAGGTCGTCGGCGAGTGGCTCGGCCGCGTGCGGCCCCGCGTCGTGGTGCTGGACCCGGTCATGGTGGCCACGAGCGGCGACCGTCTGCTGGTGCCGGAGGCCGAGCAGGCGCTGCGCGAGCTGCTCCCGTCGGCCGGACTCATCACGCCGAACGTGCCGGAGCTGGCCGTCCTCGCGGACGAGGAGCCGGCTCGGGACTGGGACGCGGTCGTCGCGCAGGCGCTCGCGGTGTCGCGCGGGTGGGGCGTCGCGGTGCTGGCCAAGGGCGGGCACCTGGACGGCGACCTCGTGCACGACGCGCTGGTCGACGCTGCGGCCGACGTACCGGTGCGAGCGCTGGTGGCGCCGCGCGTCGACACGACCGCGACCCACGGGACGGGGTGCTCCCTGTCGTCGGCCGTCGCCACGTGGCAGGCGAGCGAGGACGACTGGTTCGTGAGCGTCGACCGGTCCAAGCAGTGGCTGACCGAGAGCCTGCGGCACGGCGCCGCGCTCCGCGTCGGCGAGGGGCACGGGCCGGTCAGCCACTTCGCCGGCCTGTGGTCGCGCGGTGGTGTGCGCACCGACGTGACGGGGGAGTGGTGGGAGCGGATCGCGGAGGTGCGCGCCGGCACCGACGCCGACCCGTTCCTGACCGGACTCGCCGCGGGCACGCTGCCGCGCGGGGCCTTCACCGAGTACCTCGCGCAGGACGCCGAGTACCTGCACGGCTACGCGGAGGTGCTGAGCGCGGCCTCTGCCCTCGCCGCCGACGCGGCCGAGCGGGCGTTCTGGAGCAAGGGCGCGGCGGAGTGCCTGGAGGAGGAGCTCCGCCTGCACGAGTCCTGGACCGGGGGCGGTCGGGTCGAGGTGTCGCCGACGTGCGAGGCCTACGTCACGCACCTGCGCTCGTCGGTCGAGGCGGGGTACGCGGAGGGCGTCGCCGCGGTGCTGCCCTGCTACTGGATGTACGCCGACATCGGGCTGCGGCTCGCGGCTGCGGCGACCGACGAGCACCCGTACCGCGACTGGCTCGTGACGTACGGCGACCCGTCCTTCGCCGAGGCCGCCGCGCACGCCCGCGCGATCGTCGAGCGCGTCGCCCGCGACGCCGACCCGGCGACCCGCGAGCGCATGTGGCAGGCCTTCCGCACCTCCGCCCAGCACGAGCGCGCCTTCTTCGCCGCCCCCCTCACCCCCTGAACGACCGCTCGCGAGTGAATTCCCGCCCCCCGGCGAGTGAGTTCCCGCCCCTCCGCGAGTGGATTCCCGCCCCTCGGCGAGCGGTCAGTCGGGGTCGGGAGGCCGGGTGTCGATGTTGAAGCCGCGCAGGAGGAGTCCGGAGGCGCCGACGGCGACGCCGGTCGCGGCCAGGACGCCCGGGGCGCCGGTGCCGACCGCCGCGACACCGAGGGTCGTCGGGATCAGGACCTGGCCCACCCGGTTGCCGGCCAGGCGCAGCGAGAGCGCCGTGCCGCGCTGGGCCGGGGGAGCCTGCTCGGTCAACCACGACATCGTGAGCGGCTGGCCGACACCGAGCCCCAGGCCCATCAACGCCACGACGAGGAACAGGACGGCAGGCGGCAGCGGCACGGCGCAGACGAGCAGGGCGCCGGCGGTGACGACGATCGAGGTCGCCATCAGCCGGGTGCGCCCGAGCCAGGCCGACAGCCGACCGAGCAGCAGTCGGGAGGCCATTGAGAACACCGCGCGCACCGTCAGCAGCGCACCGACCGTCGCCGCCGTCAGCTCGCGCTCCGCCCCGAGCGCCGGCAGGTAGACGAGGGTCAGGTCGACCGCCGACAGGATGATCGCGCTGGTCGTCAGGGCGCGTCCGAGGCCGGGGGTGCGCAGCAGGGCGACGAGCCCGCCCCGCGCCTCGGCCCGCTGGTCGACCGATCGCCGGTGCAGGGGGACCAGCAGCGACGTCACGAGCAGCGCGCTGCTCATCGCGGCGGCGAGGATGAAGATGGGGCGGGTGTCGGGCTGCACCGAGGTGCCGGCGACGGCCGCGATCAGGCTGGGACCGGCGGCCTGCCCGAGCGAGGCCATGAACGTGTAATACCCGAAGCGGGCGTCGAGCTGTCCGGGCGCGGCGGTGTTGGCGACGAGCGACTGCTGCCCGATCACGCACGCCAGGTGGGCGGCGCCGAGCAGGGCGTTGGCCACCACCAGCCCGGCGACCGACTCGGCCGCCGTGAGGAACACCGTCGAGGCGCCGATCATCAGCACCGCGCCGCCGACCATGAGCCGCTTCTCGCCCAGTCGGTCGACGAGTCCGCCGACGGGGATCGCGAGCAGCAGCGGCACGATCGCGAACGTCGCGCCGATCGCACCTAGCGCGCCGCCGGGCACGTCGAGCGAGATGGCCTGGTAGGTGCTGGCCGGACGGAGGAGGAAGGTGACGGCCTGCACGATCACGGAGTTCGCCAGCAGCGCCCCCCACGCGACCCGATTCACTCTCGTCATTGTCCTCCCCGCCGTCCGCGAGCGAGCCCGCGCCCCGACAGGGGCGGAAACTCACTCGCGGAGGGGCGGAAAGTCTCTCGCGAGGGGGCGGGAATTCACTCGCGAGCGGTCGTTCGGGGAGGGTCAGCGGCGGCCGACGAGGTCGCGGCCGATGATCTCCTTCATGATCTCGCTCGTGCCTCCGTGGATGCGCTGGACGCGGACGTCCTGGTAGGCGCGGCCGACGGGGTACTCGAGCATGAAGCCGTAGCCGCCGTGCAGCTGGACGCAGCGGTCGACGACGCGGACCTCGACCTCGGTCGCCCAGAGCTTGGCCTTCGCAGCGTCGACGACCGTGAGCTCGCCGGCCTCGAGGGCGACGATGCACTGGTCGATGAAGGCGCGCGTCACGTCGAGCTCGGCCGACATCGCCGCGAGCTCGAAGCGCGTGTTCTGGAAGTCCGCGACGGGCTTGCCGAACGCGTGGCGCTCCTGCACGTACGCCAGCGTCGAGGCGAAGATCGTGTCGGCCTTCGCGATCGCCTGCGCGCCGATCGAGAGCCGCTCGAGCGGCAGCTTGCTGATGAGCTGGCCGAAGCCGCCGCCGACCTCGCCGAGCAGGTTCGCGTCCGGCACGAAGACGTCCTCGAAGGACAGCTCGGACGTGTCCTGCGCGTGCAGGCCGACCTTGGCGAGCTTGCGACCGCGGGTGAACCCGGGCATGTCGCGCTCGACGACGAGCAGGCTGAAGCCCTTCGACCCGCCGGCGGGGTCGGTGCGGCACACGACCGCGACGAGGTCGGCCTGCTGGCCGCTGCTGATGAAGGTCTTGGACCCGTTGACGACCCAGCCGCCGT
>NZ_BAAAME010000005.1:48018-87402 GCF_039529015.1 Aeromicrobium alkaliterrae | reverse complement strand
CCGGGCTCGGTCATCGCGATCGCGGCGATGAGCTCGCCGGAGGCGAGACCGTGCAGCCAGCGGTCCTTCTGCTCCTGCGTGCCGAGGGTGACGTAGTACGGCACGACGATGTCGTCGTGCAGCGAGAAGCATGACGAGAGCGACGTCGCGAAGACGCGGGCGAGCTCCTCGTGGACGACGTTGCGGTACCGGTAGTCGGTGTCCTGTCCGCCGCCGCCGTAGGACTCGGGTGCCGACAGGCCGAGGATGCCCTGCTTGGCCGCGGCGACGTAGACCTCACGGTCGACGAGGCGCTGCTCGTCCCACCGCTCGACGTTGCCGACGACCTCACGCTCGACGAACTCGCGCACCGAGGAGCGGAACGCCTCGTGGTCGGGGGTGTAGAGATGACGCTTCATGACTGTCCTTTCAGGAGAGGGTCGCCGGGAGCCGCAGGTAGGAGGCGGACTCTGCGAGGAGCTGGTCGACCATCCGGTCGAGGCCGTCGAAGCCCTCGCCGACGGTCTGTCCGGCGACGTGCCGGGCGTGGATCTGCTCGAGGATGACCGCGAGCTTGAAGGTCGAGAACGCGAGGTACCAGGTCAGGTCGACGTCGCCGAGGCCGCGGCGCGCGGTGTACCGCTGGGCGACCTCCTCCTTCGTCAGGAAGCCCGACATCGCCATGAGGCCGCCCGTGATGGGGTTGTAGGCGTCGCCCTCGTCGTCCCAGAACATCACCAGGGTCGCGAGGTCGGCGAGCGGATCGCCGAGCGTCGCCATCTCCCAGTCGAGCACCGCGACGACCCGGTCGGGCACGTCGCGGCTGACCATGACGTTGTCGAGCCGGTAGTCGCCGTGCACGATCGCGGCCGCCGAGGAGGTCGGCACCGTCGCAGCGAGACGGTTCCCGATCGGCTCGACGAGGGGCAGGTCGCGGACCTTGATGGCCTCGTACTGCCGGAGCCAGCGGGCGACCTGGCGCTCGAGGTAGCCGTCGGGACGGCCGAGGTCGGCCAGGCCGACCGACGCCGGGTCGATGTCGTGCAGGTCGGCGAGCCGGTCGACGAGCGCCTCGGAGAGCCGGCGGCGCACGAGCGGTGCGATGGGCTCGGCGTCCTCGCGCGTGCGGACGACGTCGGCGTCGACGGCATCCATGACGTAGAACGGCACGCCGAGAACGCTGCCGGTGGGGTCGGCCGTGACGATCGTCGGGACGGGCACCGTGGAGCCGTCGAGCGCCTGCTGCACGCGGGCCTCGCGGATCACGTCGTGCGCGCCGCGCTGGAGCTCGCCGAGCGGCGGGCGGCGCAGCACGAGTCGCCGCGTGCCCGTGTCGAGCAGGTACGTCAGGTTCGACTTGCCGCCGCCGACGAGCTCGGCGGTCAGCCCGTCCGGCACCTCGACCCCGACCTCACGCAGGTGAGCAGCGACGGCCTCGAGGTCCAGCCCGCGCAGGTCGGACTCGGTGGCGCGCGCGCTCATCGGACGGCTCCCGGCTCGGTCAGCAGTGGCTCACGCCGACGCTCGCGGCGCGCGATCGTGCGCAGGTGCACCTCGTCGGGCCCGTCGAAGATCCGCATCGCGCGGTGCCAGCCGTACATCGCCGCGAGCGGCACGTCGTCGCTGATGCCAGCGCCGCCGTGCACCTGGATGGCGCGGTCGATGACCTGGCACGCGACCCGTGGCACCGTGACCTTGACCATCGAGACGAGCGTCGCGGCCTCCTTGTTGCCGTGCAGGTCGATCGTGCGGGCGGCGAGCTGGCAGAGCAGTCGGGCCTGGTCGATCGCGATGCGCGACTCGGCGATCTCGTTCGGCACCGCGCCGAGGTCGGCGATCGGGCCGCCGAACGCGATGCGTGACTCGGCGCGCGCCACGAGCATCGCGAGCGCCCGCTCGGCCGCTCCGAGGGCGCGCATGCAGTGGTGGATGCGACCCGGCCCGAGGCGGGCCTGGGCGGCCGCGAAGCCACCGCCCTCCTCGCCGAGCAGGTTCGTGACGGGCACGCGGACGTGGTCGAGGTCGACCTCGACGTGACCGTGCTGGTCGTGACGGCCGAAGACCGGCAGGTCGCGCACGACCCGGACGCCGGGCGCGTCGATCGGCACGAGCACCATCGACTGCTGGCGGTGGGTGGCCGCGTCGGGGTCGGTCTTGCCCATGACGATCAGGAGCCGGCAGCGCGGGTCGGCGGCGCCGCTGGTCCACCACTTGCGTCCGGTGATGACGTAGTCGGTGCCGTCGCGCTCGATCGTGGTCTGGATGTTGGTCGCGTCGCTGCTGGCGACGGCGGGCTCGGTCATCGCGAACGCGGAACGAATCCGGCCGTCGAGCAAGGGCTCGAGCCACTGCTCCTTCTGCTCGGGCGTGCCGAACAGGTGCAGCAGCTCCATGTTGCCCGTGTCGGGGGCCTGGCCGTTGATGGCCTCGGGCGCCAGGTGCAGGCTCCACCCGCTGATCTCGGCCAGCGCGGCGTAGTCGAGCTGTGACAGTCCGCTCTCGGCGGGCAGGAACAGGTTCCAGAGGCCGCGGCGGCGGGCCTCGGTCTTGAGCTCCTCGACGACGGGCGGGACCGAGTGGTCGTCGGGTCCTCCCGCGTGCCGGTGCTGCTCGTAGGCGGCCTCGGCGGGCATGACGTGCGTCCGCATGAAGTCGAGCAGCTCGTCGCGCAGCTCGTCGCCTCGTTCGCTGAGGCGGAGGTCGCGCTCGGGTGCCGTCACGGCTGGTCTCCTCTGGGTGGCAGGTAGGTCGGCTCCGGCGGGAGCTCGGTGAAGACGTCGGGAAGGTCGGTGCTGACGCGGTCGGTGAACACGGGGTCGCGCTTCTCGAGGAAGGCGCGGATGCCCTCGCCGGCGTCGGCGCTGACGCCGCGCTGGTTGAGCCCCCAGGTCTCGACGCGGTGCGCGTCCATGGGGTGCGCCGCGCCGAGCATGCGCCACAGCATCTGGCGGGCGAGGGTCACCGAGACGGGCGAGGCGGCGGCGATCTCGTGCGCGAGCTCGAGCGTGCGCGGCAGGACCTCCTCCTTCGGGTGCAGGCTCAGCACGAGGCCCGCGTCGAGCGCCTCGGCGGCGCTGATCCGGCGGCCCGTGAGCATCCACTCCATGGCCTTCTGCACCGGGACGACCCGCGGCAGGAACCACGACGAGCACGACTCGGGCACGAAGGCGCGACGCACGAACGGCACGCAGAACGTCGCGTCCTCGGACGCGAGGCGCAGGTCGGTCGGCAGGGTCAGGGTCGTGCCGACCCCGACGGCGTGGCCGTTGACCGCCGACAGGACGGGCTTCTTCGAGGCCCAGATGCGCAGCGTGACCCGCCCGCCGCCGTCGCGGCGGACCGGGAGGTCCTCACCGGGCACGTCGTAGACCGTGCCGGCGGGCGCGTCGGGGCTGAGGCGCCACTCGCGGAAGGTGTCGTCGGGGCCCTCGGCCTCGGCCAGGTCCATGCCGGCGCAGAACGCGCGGCCCGCTCCGGTGATGACGACGGCGCGGACGTCGTCGTCGGCGTCGGCCCGGTCGAACGCCTCGATGAGCTGGCGCTCCATCGTGTCGGTGAACGCGTTGAGCCGGTCGGGCCGGTTCAGCGTGACGACGGCGACGTGGTCGTCGGCGTCGTAGAGGACGTGGTCGTCGCTCACGCGGGCACCGCCGAGGCCGTCATGCTGCCGAGCCGCGCGATCTGCGCGGTCGCCTCGGTCACCATGCGCTCGACGAGCGCCGCGACCGTCGGGACGTCGTCGATCAGGCCCTGGGCCATGCCGACCGACCAGACGCCCGCCTCGGGGTCGCCGGTCGCGTAGACGGTGCGGCCGCGCTCGCCGTTGACGAGGTGGACGACGTCCTCGAACGCGCCGCCGGCGGTCAGGATCTCGACCGCCTCGCGCGAGACCGCGTTGGACGAGACGCGCGAGGTGTTGCGCAGGGGGCGGAAGAGCAGCTCGGTGTCGAGCTCGCTGGCGGCGACGATCTGCTGCTTGACGGCGTCGTGGACCGGAGCCTCGACGGTGCACAGGAAGCGGGTGCCCATGTTGACGCCGTCGGCGCCGAGGGCGAGGGCCGCGACGAGGCCCTGGGCGTCCGCGATGCCACCGGAGGCGATCACCGGGATCGAGAGCCGGCGCGTCGCGGCGGGGATCAGGACCAGGCCCGGCACGTCGTCCTCGCCGGGGTGGCCGGCGCACTCGAAGCCGTCGATGCTGACCGCGTCGACGCCCACGGCCTCCGCCTTCAGGGCGTGGCGCACGCTCGTGCACTTGTGGATGACCTTGATGCCGTGCTCGTGGAAGAACGGCATGTGCGGCGCGGGGTTGCGCCCGGCGGTCTCGACGATCGTGATGCCGGCCTCGGCGATGACCCGGAGGTACTCGTCGTAGTTCACGTCGCGGACGATCGGCATGATCGTGAGGTTGACGCCGAAGGGCTGGTCGGTCAGCTCGCGCGTGCGGGCGATCTCCGCCGTGAGCGCCTCGGGCGTCGGCTGGGTCAGCGCGGTCAGCATGCCGAGGGCTCCGGCGTTGGCGACGGCGGCGACGAGCGGCGCGGTGCCGACCCACTGCATGCCGCCCTGGACGATCGGGTGGGGGACACCGAAGGCCTCGGTGAAGCGCGTCTGCAGCATGGCTCTCTCGGGTTCTCTCGCAGGAACGGTCATGTGACGTTCGCATTATGTGACGTTGATGTCAACTTCTTTCTGCCACGTCGCTGAGCGCGGGCCGTTAGGGTCGTACGGGCATCAGAAGTCGAGACCACGTCATCGTGGAAGCAGGAGGTCCCGGTGCGCGAACCCACCGCGGTGCAGCAGACCCGTCGTGACGTCGGGCCGATCACCGACCGCGGCGCGGCGCGCCGTCGGCAGCTGCTCGACGCCGCCCGCCGGGTCTTCGAGCGCCAGGGGTTCACCGACGCCCGGGTCGCTGACATCGTCAAGGAGGCGCACGCCTCGCACGGCACGTTCTACACCTACTTCGACACGAAGGAGGCGATCTTCGTCGAGGTCGCCCGCACCGTGATCGAGGACATGCACGAGGACATGGCGGTTGCGGTCCCGACGTCAGGGCTGGATCTGCGGGTCCACGACGCGATCGACCGCTTCATCCACGCCTACCGCCCCAATGCCGCGATCATCGCCTTGATGGAGCAGCTGGCCCTGGACTCCGTCGAGATGCGGGCGCTGCGGCTGGACCTTCGCGACAGCTTCGTGCAGCGGACCCGGCGGGGCATCGAGCGGATGCAGGCGGACGGCTCGGTGCCGGCCGACCTCGACGTCGAGTACACGGCCGAGGCGCTCGGGGCGATGCTCGAGTACACGTGCCACCTGTGGTTCTCCCTCGGCAAGGAGTTCGAGGAGCGACGTCTGGCCGACGCTCTCGCGGGGATCTGGTTCGCGACGCTGCACCCGGAGGGCCACGGGGCACCGTGACCCTCCGAGCGCCGCGCGCTACGCGCTCGGGATGACCGACGGGTCGAGCTCGGTCCAGATCTCGTCCTCGTCGACCGGGGCGAGCGTGCCGTCGTCCTGCACCTCGAAGAAGATCGCCTCACGGCTGCAGGAGCTCGGCAGACCGGGCCACTGCTCGCCGTCGCAGGTGACCTCGGGGCCCGCGAACGTCGGGAAGTCGACGAGCGACTGCATCGCGGTGCGGACCGTGTCGGGCGTGATCTCGCCGTCGATCGTCTCCAGCACGTTGACCAGGTTCACGACCAGCGCGAACGAGTACAGCGAGCGCGCCGAGAGCTGGTCGCCCTTGCCGATCTCCTCCATCGAGCTCGAGAACGCGTCGAGGTCCTCCTGCACGTCGGCCGGCGCGTTGTCGTAGGTCAGCGGGACCCAGAGGCGGGGCTGGACGACAGCGCCAGCGGCGTCGGCGCCCATCTGCTCGATGAACTGCGAGCAGGAGCCGGCGAAGATCGTGCCGTCGTAGCCCTGCTGGCGCAGCGCCTGGAACAGGGATGTGCAGCCGTCCTCCGGCAGCGCCATGATGCCCGTGACGTCGGGATCGCCCGAGAGCTGCGTGGCGGCGACCACGTTGAAGTTGGCGCCGGTTGAGGAGATGTACGACGCGTCCAGGTTCATGCCCAGCGCCTCCGCGATGGGCTTCATCAGGGTGTCGACGTACGCGTGCGTCGACGGGGCGTCGGTCACGCCGAGCGCGAGGTCCTCCTTGCCGAGCTTCTCGAGCACGGTCATCGAGCCGAGGGCGCTCAGGGCCGTGGGGCCCGAGAAGTAGAACGCGTTGCCGTACGGAGCGGCGTCCGGGACCGGGGTGCCGGCCAGGGTGCCGATGATCGGGATCTTCGCGTCGCCGAGGATCGGCACCGCGCCGCCGATGCTGAGGTCGTACGCGTCGAGGACGAGCGGCACGCCGGAGGACGCGAAGCCGTTGGCGCAGTTGATCGCCGTCTCCGGGCTGCCGTCGCCCTGGCACACGTCGACCTCGAGCGGCCGGCCGTCGACGCCTCCGAGGACGTTGTTGACGTACCACTCGCCGGCCTTCAGGCCGTCCTCGCTCTGGGGGAACGCCGCCGCGCCCTTGGAGGGAGCCTGGCCGCCGACGACGATCGGCTCGCCGGTGGCCTTCTCACCTCCGGCCGACGACTCGTCGCTGTCGCCGCAGGCGGTGAGGGTGAGCACTCCGAGCAGGAGTGCGGACAAGATGCGTGCTGTTCGCATGAGAAATCCCTTCGACGCCGCCGCGGGGGTGCGTAATGTGGCGCGGGTCACAATAAAAGTGATATTGACCTCTATGTCAAGTGTTGTTGACGTCAAAGTCGGGTAGCGGTAGATCTGTCCGACACGAACGGGAGGTGGCCCATGGGTGCCAGCCTGAACCTGGGTGACTGGGTCGACATGTCCGCACGACTCGCGCCGGAGCGCGACGCGTGGCGCTGCACCGGCACGGGGGAGACCGTCACGTTCGCCGAGGCGGCGCGTCACGTCGGCGGGATCGCCCGCGGCCTGACGGAGGTCCACGGGCTCGAGCGAGGGGACCGCCTGGCCGTCGTGGCGACCGACTGCCACCTGTACGTCGAGCTGTTCCTGGCCTGCGCCCGCGCGGGCCTCACGATCGTGCCGCTGAACTACCGGCTGCCGCCGCACGAGATCGAGACGTTCCTCGAGCGCTCGGGCTCCCGCCTGGTCGTGGCCTCCGAGCGCTACGTCGACGAGGTGGCTGCGGTGGCCGCGACGCGGGGCATCCCGCTGGTCACGTTGGAGCAGGTCGGGGAGCGTCCGTCGGTCGCGCAGCTGCGGGACCTCCCGCCGCTGCCGAGCGTGCCGGTGACCGACGGCGACGTGCTCTCGCTGTGCTTCACGAGCGGCACGACCGGGACCTCCAAGGCGGTCCGGCAGACCCACGGGATGCTCAAGCGCCTCATCGCGACGTTTGCGATCGAGTACGAGCTCGGTGATCCCGCCGAGGAGTTCCGCTACAGCGCCTCGCCGATGTTCCACGTCGCCGGGATCGCGATCGTGCTGCTCGGCGCGGCCCGCGGGTTCCCGATGCTGATCCAGCGCCAGTTCGAGCCGCGCGCGACCATGCGATGGATGGAGGACGGGCTGACCTCGGCCTTCCTCGTGCCGACGATGCTGCGGATGATCCTGGACCTGCCGGAGTCGCGGACCGCCGACTTCTCGCGCCTCGGCTCGATCCTGTACGGCGCCGCGCCGATGACCCCGACGCTGCTGCGCGAGAGCATGGAGGTCTTCGGCTGCGGCTTCGTCAACGTGTTCGGCGCGGGCACGGAGGCGGGGCTCCAGACGATCCTGTCCTCGGCCGACCACCGTCGGGCGCTGGCCGGGCGCCCTGAGCTGCTCGGCTCGATCGGTCGGCCGTGCTTCGGCGTCGAGCTGAGCATCCTCGACCCCGACCTGAACGAGGTGGGGGTCGGCGAGGTCGGCGAGATCGCGACCCGCAGCGACACCCTGATGGACGGGTACGAGCACATGGCCGAGGCGACCGACGAGGCCTTCGCCGGCGGCTGGTTCCGCGCCGGCGACCTCGGTCGGCAGGACGCCGAGGGCTACGTCTACCTGGCCGGGCGGGCCAAGGAGATGATCATCCGCGGCGGCGAGAACATCTACCCGGTCGAGGTCGAGGCGGTGCTCGAGCAGCACGCCGACGTCGCCGAGTCGGCCGTCGTCGGTCGTCCGCACCCGTCCTGGGGCGAGGAGGTCGTCGCGTTCGTGACCGCGTCGGGCGGACGGCAGGTCGACGCCGAGGGCGTCATCGAGCACTGCCGCGGACTGCTGGCGCGCTACAAGGTGCCGGTCGAGGTGCGGGTGCTCCCCGAGCTGCCGCGCAACGCGGGCGGCAAGGTCGTCAAGCGGAGCCTGCTCGACATCGAGGTCGCGACGTGAGCGCGAGCAGGGTCCACGTCATCGGTGCCTCGTCCGGCATCGGCCACGCCCTCGTCGGCGAGCTCGCCGCCCGCGGGCGCCAGGTCGTGGCCGCCGCGCGTCGGCTCGACCGGCTCGAGGAGCTGGCGCGGGCGCATCCGGGGCAGGTCGTCGCCGACCAGCTGGACCTGGCGGTCGACGGGGAGCCCGAGGCCGGCGTCCGCCGGGCCGTGGCGGCGCTGGGCGGGATCGACGCGCTCGTGCTCGCCGCCGGGCTGCCGACGATGGAACGGCTGCGGGCCAGCGACGCGCGGCTGTGGCGGGAGGTCCTCGAGGTCAACCTCGTCGGGCCGGCGCTTGCCGCGACCGAGGCCGCCCGACACCTGCCGCCCGGCGGCCGGGTCGTGCTGGTCTCGTCGTGCTCGGCGGCCCGCGCGTGGCCGCAGCTCGTGCCGTACGCGGCGGCGAAGTCGGCGCTGGAGACCCTGGCCCACGGCCTCCAGCAGGAGGAACCGCACCTCAACGTGACCGTCGTGGCGCTCGGCGCCGCCGACACCGAGGCCCAGGCCGACTGGGGGCAGGACCGACTGCGCGAGGCGTACCGCGAGTGGCGTCGGGGCGGGTTCATCGACGGGCCCGAGCAGATGTCGGCCCCGGACGTGGCGCGCACCGTCGTGGACCTGCTGGACTCGCCCCTGCGGGTGCCGCGCGTCGACCTCATGCCGGACCACGGCAGCGCCCAGGAGGTGCGATGAGCACGCCGAGCCGCGCCGACGGCGGGAAACTTCCCGGCGTGGGAGCGATCAGGAACCTACAATCCGGTACGCGGCTCCGGGGGGAGCCGCACCGGTCGTCACGGAAGGATGCGAGCACATGAGTCCTCGTGGAGGCAGTGCCAAGGGACGGCTCGTCGTCGGTCCCTCCGCGAGCCAGCGCCAGCGGCGCGGCGCGGGCCCGATGACCACCAAGGGGGTCGAGCGTCGGACCGAGATCCTGACGGTCGCCCGGCAGGTGTTCGAGGAACGCGGCTACGCCGACACCCGGGTGGCCGACATCGTCGCCAAGGCCGAGGTCGCGCAGGGCACGTTCTACACCTACTTCGACTCCAAGGAGGCGGTCTTCACCGAGATCGCCCGGAGCGTCACGGGGGAGATGCTGGAGATCCTGGTCGCCGAGCGCGCGAGCGGCTCGCCCCGCGACCGGGTGCGCTTCGGTCTGCACCGGTTCATCGAGGCCTTCCGCCCCAACGCGGTCTTCATGGGCCTGCTCGAGCAGGTCGGCACGTACACGCCGGAGATGGCCGACATGCGCCTGTCGCTGCGCGAGGCGTTCGTCGAGCGCAGCGCCAGCGGCATCCGGCACATGCAGCGCGAGGGCGTCGCCGACACCTCCGTCGACCCCGTCCTGACCGCGGAGGTCCTCGGCGCGATGGTCGACCAGACCTGCTACATCTGGCTCTCGCTCGGCAAGGAGTTCGCCGACGGCGAGGTCCTCGAGGTGCTGACGTCGGTGTGGGCCCGCGCGATCGGCCTGACCGAGGGCTGAGGTCCCGTTCGCCGACCGCGTCCGGTGGCACGGGACGAGCAGCACGGACCGGACGTGGTGGGTTCCGGCTCGCAGTCCGCTGCACGCTCTCGTGGACCGGCGATGATGCATTTGGGTTGTCTCAGCGACCGCAATGCCTCATCTCCGGTCCTCCCCGGACCGGGCCTGATGCTTTTCGGCACCCCGGGCAGCCCACATGCATCATCTCCGGTCCCCGCCGCGCTGGGGTCACGTGACGGCGCCCACATTTTGATGTTGACATCGGCGTCAAAAACATCGCATGCTGGGCACATGAAGTCCCCCCTCGCCGCGTCCGACCCCGGCGCCCCGAGCCCTCTGTCCCTGACGGCGACGCCGGAGCTGCTCGTGGACCGCGCCGACGGCATCGTGACGATCACGCTGAACCGGCCGGACCGCAAGAACTCGGTCACCTCGCTCGGCTGGGCCGACCTGCGTGACGCGCTGCGCACGATCGACCCGCGCACCGACCGGGCCGTCGTCGTCACCGGCGCGGGCGAGACGTTCTGCGCCGGCGCCGACCTGGCCGGCAACGACGACACCCGCAGCGACCTGGAGAACATGCGCATCGTCGGCGAGGTGTGCCGCGAGATGTTCCACCTGACCGTCCCGACCGTCGCGGCCGTCGACGGCGCGGCCGTGGGCGCCGGGATGAACCTGGCGCTCGCGTGCGACTTCGTCGTCGCGACCGACCGGGTCCGCTTCTGCGAGATCTTCTCCCAGCGCGCCCTCTCGGTCGACTTCGGCGGGTCGTGGCTGCTGCCCCGTCTCGTCGGCCTCGCGAAGGCCAAGGAGCTCGTGCTGCTCGCCGACTTCCTGACCGCTGACCAGGCCCACGAGCTGGGCCTGGTCCACCGCGTGGTCGCCCCCGGGGACCTCGGGTCGACCGCGCGCGACCTCGCCGCCCGCCTCGCGGCCGGTCCGCAGACCGCGATCACGCTGTCGAAGGCGCTCCTCAACCACTCCTTCGAGACGACCCTCGAGGGAGCGCTGGAGGACGAGGCGCGCGCCCAGGCCATCTCGCTGCAGTCCGGCGACGCGAAGGAGGCCTTCAGCGCCTTCCTCGAGAAGCGACCGGCCACCTACACACGCCCCACCGCCCGTCGAGAAGAGGACTGACATGCAGACGCAGGACACCGTGGCCCTGGTCACCGGAGGATCGTCCGGGCTCGGACTCGCCACCGCCCGCCGCCTGGTCGCCGAGGGTGCGCACGTCGTGATCCTCGACCTGCCGGGCTCGGCCGGCGAGCAGGTCGCCGCTGAGCTGGGCGCCACGTTCGCGCCCGCCGACGTGACCGACACCGAGCAGGTCGAGCGCGCCGTCGCGATCGCCGCCGAGCTCGGACCGCTGCGCGTCCTGGTGAACTGCGCCGGCATGGGCGTGGCCGCCAAGACCGTCGGCAAGGACGGACCCGCCGCGCTGGAGGGCTTCGTCCGCACCGTCACGATCAACCTGATCGGCACGTTCAACGTGACCCGCCTGGCCGCCGCCGCGATGGCGCAGCTCGAGCCGACGGACGGCGAGCGGGGCGTCGTGGTGAACACCGCGAGCGTCGCAGCCTTCGACGGCCAGATCGGCCAGGCCGCGTACTCGGCGTCCAAGGGCGGCATCGTCGGCATGACCCTCCCGATCGCGCGCGACCTCGCCCAGCTGAAGATCCGCGTCAACACCATCGCGCCCGGCATCTTCGAGACCCCGCTGCTCGGCTCGCTGCCCGAGGACGTCAAGGCCTCGCTCGGCCAGCAGGTCCCGCACCCCAGCCGACTCGGCCAGCCGAGCGAGTACGCCGCACTCGTGCACCACGTGATCGAGAACCCGATGCTGAACGGCGAGACGATCCGTCTCGACGGCGCGATCCGGATGGCGCCCCGTTGAGCACCACGCCCTTTGACTGGAGCGACGACCAGCAGGAGATCCGCTCCCTGCTGCGCAAGAAGTTCGCGACGTCCTCCGGCACCGAGATCGCCCGCGCGGCCCTGGAGGCCGGTGAGGACACCGGCGCCGCCGCGCGCTGGCTCGAACTCTCGGCCGAGATCGGCCTGGCCGGCCTGACCCTGCCCGAGTCGGTCGGCGGCATGGGCACGGGACGCGTCGAGCTCGCGATCGTCGGCGAGGAGATGGGCCGCGCCCTCGTGGGTGGCCCCTACCTCTCGACCGTCGTGCTCGCCGCCGAGGCGATCGTGCGCTCCGGCGACGAGGACGCGGCCCAGGCCGTGCTTCCCAGCGTGGCCGAGGGCACGACGACCCTGGCGCTCGCCGTCGCCGAGACCTCCGCCGCCTGGACCGAGCCGACGACCCGGCACACCGACGGCCGCCTGACGGGACGCAAGCAGGGCGTCGTCGGACTCCCCGGCGCCGACGTGCTCGTGGTCTCGGCCGTCGACGCCGACGGCCACACCTCGCTGTACCTCGTCGACACCGCCGCCGAAGGCGTCGCCGTGACCCCGACCCCGGGCATCGACCCCACCCGCCCCGTCGCGACGGTGGACCTCGACGGCGCCGTCGCCCGGCCGCTGGGCCGGCCCGGTCGTGCGCACGAGGTGCTGGCGTTCGTCCGCGAGAACGCGGCGATCTTCCTGGCCGCCGAGCAGGCCGGCGGCAGCCGCACCTGCGTCACGGTCACCGCCGAGTACGCCCGCACCCGCATCCAGTTCGGCCAGCCGATCGGCACCTTCCAGGGCGTCAAGCACCGGCTCGCCGACATGGAGGTCCGCACGGCCCAGGCCCACTCGGCCGCCGTCTGGGCCGCGTGGCAGACCCCGGGCAGTCCGGAGGCCGCCCTCGGCGCCGACGTCGCGCGCTCGTGGAACTCGCGGGCGTACCTGCAGAACGCCTTCGACACGATCCAGCTCCACGGCGGCATCGGGATCACGTGGGAGCACGACGCCCACCTGTACCTGCGCCGCGCCCAGGCCGACGCCGCCCTGCTGGGCCCGCTGTCGGCCGAGCACCAACGGCTCGCCGCGAACCTCGGAACGGAGTCCGCATGATCGACATCGACCCGAGCACGTCGCTCGCCGAAGTCGCCGCCCGCGCCCGCGCGTGGATCGAGGAGAACCTGCCCTCCGGGTGGCCCGTGGACCGCGCCCGGCTCGAGGCCGACTGGTACGTCCTGCTGGGTGACTCCGGCCTCGCGACGCCGACCTGGCCGCGCGAGCACGGTGGGCTCGGGGTCGCTGCCGACGCCGCGGCCCTGATCGCCGACGAGCTGGCCCGCCACGACGCGGGCCGCCCCATGACCGACTTCCCGGGCGTGGCCCTCGGCGGACCCACGATCATCGCGTGGGGCACCGACGAGCAGAAGGAGCGGTTCCTCCGCCCCCTCGCGACGGCGCGCGAGCGCTGGTGCCAGCTCTTCAGCGAGCCCGGGGCCGGCTCGGACCTCGCCTCGCTGTCGACCCGAGCGGTGCAGCAGGAGGACGGCAGCTGGCGGATCTCGGGCCAGAAGGTCTGGAGCTCCTTCGCCCACATCAGCGACTTCGGCCTGCTCATGGCGCGCACGAACCAGGACGTGCCGAAGCACCGCGGCATCACCTACTTCCTGCTCGACATGCGGCTGCCGGGCGTCGACGCCCGACCGCTCAAGCAGCTCAACGGTGCGGCCGAGTTCAACGAGGTCTTCCTCGACGACGTCGTCGTGCCGGACTCGGCCCGTCTCGGCCCGGTCGACGAGGGCTGGCGGGTCGGCATCACGACGCTGATGGCCGAGCGGAGCGGACTCTCGGGCCGCCCCGGTGTGGGCCCCGCGCTGACCGACGCCCTGGCGCGACGCGCCCGGGAGGTCGGGGCGTGGGACGACGCCGCCCAGCGCGACCGCCTCGTCGAGGCGCACGTGGCCGAGAAGGTCCTGCAGATGACGACCATCCGCGCCTTCGTGGAGCTCGGCACGCGCGAGCCCGGCGCGGAGGGGTCGATCCGCAAGATCGCGCACTCCGACCTGGAGGAGCGCGTCGCCCGGCTCGGCGCCGAGATCGACCCGTTCGGCCTGGTCGCCGGCACCGCGGACGCCGCGGAGGCGACGCACGAGTTCCTGTCGGCCAAGATCCTCAGCATCGCCGGCGGCACGTCCGAGATCCAGCGCAACATCATCGGCGAGCGGGTCCTGGGCCTGCCGCGCGAGACCGACCCGCACGTGGACAAGCCGTTCCGCGAGCGCCCCCGAGGGTAGAAGGAGACATCGTGACCGACGAGGTCCTGACCACCGCGCCCGGCGACGGGACGCTGGTCATCCAGATCAACCGGCCGCAGGCCCGCAACGCCGTCACCGAGGCCGTGGCCCGGGGGATCGGTGCCGCGCTCGACCGGCTCGACAGCGACGCCGACCTGCGGGTCGGCATCCTGACGGGCGCGGGCGGCACGTTCTGTGCCGGCATGGACCTGAAGGCGTTCGTGCAGGGCGAGCTGCCCGTCATCGAGGGCCGCGGCTTCGCCGGCATCGTCGAGCGGGGCAGCGACAAGCCGCTGATCGCGGCGGTCGAGGGCTACGCGCTCGCCGGCGGCTTCGAGATCGTGCTCGCGTGCGACCTGGTCGTGGCCGGTCGTGGCGCGAGATTCGGCCTGCCCGAGGTCAAGCGCAGCCTCGTCGCCGCCGGCGGGGGACTGCTGCGCCTGCCGTCGCGGATCCCGTACCACCGCGCGATGGAGATCTCGCTGCTCGGCGAGGCCGTCGGCGCGGAGCAGATGGAGCAGTGGGGCCTGGTCAACCGGCTCGTCGAGGACGGCGAGGCGCTCGGCGCCGCGGCCGAGCTCGCGGCCCGGATCGCGGCCAACGGTCCCCTCTCGCTCGTGGCCACCAAGAAGATCGTCGCCGAGGGCGGCAGCTGGCCGCTCGAGGAGGCGTTCGCCCGCCAGGCCGTGCTGGCCGATCCCGTCTCCGGCTCCGAGGACGCCCGCGAGGGCGCGATCGCCTTCGCCGAGAAGCGCCCACCGGTCTGGAAGGGCCGCTGAACCACCACCCCCGACGTCACCCCACACCCCCACCTAGGAGGAGCGCGATGCTCACCGGACAGCAGTACAAGGACTCGCTCAAGGACGGCC
The DNA here is from genome assembly GCF_039529015.1 of Aeromicrobium alkaliterrae. Lineage (NCBI taxonomy): Bacteria > Bacillati > Actinomycetota > Actinomycetes > Propionibacteriales > Nocardioidaceae > Aeromicrobium > Aeromicrobium alkaliterrae. The sequence goes on along the minus strand of NZ_BAAAME010000005.1, from coordinate 72,485 downwards.
GCAAGGTCTACTTCCAGGGCGAGCTGATCGAGGACCTCGAGACGGTGCCGGCCTTGGCCGCCCCGCTCAACGAGGTCGCCAGCGGCTACGACAAGTACTTCAACGCCGATCCCGACGCGATCAACCCGGTCACGATGGCGCCGATGAGCGCCGCCGACCTGCGCGACCGCATCCCGGTCATCACCGAGATGGACCTGCTCACCAACACGACCTACCAGTCGCTCATGACGCTGTCGGTCGCGGCGGCCCGCCTCGAGGCCCACGTGCCCGAGGTCGTCCCGCGCATCCGCGCGTACGTCGAGCAGGCGCGCAAGGACGACATCCGGATCACCGAGTGCATCACCGACGCCAAGGGCAACCGCAGCCTGGCGCCGAGCAAGCAGGAGGACCCGGACTCCTACGTCCGCGTCGTGGAGCGTCGCCCCGACGGCGTCGTGATCCGCGGCGCCAAGCTGCACATCAGCGCCGCCGCCTTCGGTCACGACCTGATGGTCATGCCGACCAAGGCCATGAAGCCCGGCGAGGAGGACTACTCGATCGCCGCGTGCATCCCGGCCAACAGCCCCGGCGTGCACATGACGAACACGACGTACCACCCGACGGGCCGCGACCCCCGCGACTTCCCGGTCTCCTCGCACCGCAGCATCCCGGACTCGATGGTCATCTTCGACGACGTCTTCGTGCCGGCCGAGCGGATCTTCCTCGACGGCCAGACGGCGCACGCCGCGGTCTTCGCCCACTCGCTGGGCCTGTGGGAGCGTCTCGGCGGCGTGTCGTTCATGGTCGAGCAGGCCGACGAGCTCGTGGGCCTGGCCTCGCTGATCGCGGAGGCCAACGGCACCGCGAAGATCTCGCACGTGCGCGAGAAGATCGACGAGATGATGATCCACGCGACGCTGCTGCGCGCGGGTCTCGAGGCGGCGCTCGCGCACGCGAACTCGACGCCGGAGGGCTACTTCTACCCCGACGACATGTACACCAACGTCACGAAGTACCAGGGCGCCTCGCAGTTCAACACGATGGTCAAGCACCTGCACGACATCGCCGGCGGTGCGGTCGTGACGGCTCCGTCGATGCTGGACTTCGACAACCCGGAGCTGCGTCCGTACCTCGAGAAGTACATGAGCACGGGCAGCACGGTCAGCGGCGAGTACCGGACCAAGCTGTTCCACGCGATCCGCGACACGACGGCCGACTCCTTCGGCGGCTGGCACTTCGTGACCAACCTGCAGTCGGGCGGCGGACTGTTCGCCCAGCGCCTCGTGACCCGCAAGAACTACGACCTCGAGCGGGCGCGCGCGCTCGCGCTCAAGGCCGCGGGACTCTCGGGCGCCTGAGGCCCCGGACGACGGTTCGGCCGGGGCGCGCGAGCGCGCCCCGGCCCCGTCAGTTCTGCCTGAAATTGCAGTCTTTTTCTGCAACCAGACCAACCCGCGAAAGAGTTCTGCAATTCCCTTGACACAGCGCGTGTCGTGCGTCACATTTGACACTGACGTCAACATCTAAATGAGACGTCCGTTACACCCCCCGACAGGAAGAACGCTCATGAAGAACAAGCTGGCCGTGGCCCTTGCCGCCGCGTCACTCCTCCTCGCCGCGTGCGGGTCGTCGAGCGACGACGACAGCGCCCTGGAGGGCGAGAAGGCGACCGGCGACCCGATCGTGTTCGGCGTCCAGGCCCCCACCAAGGGAGCCGCCGCCTACCCCCAGACGGGCTACGGCGCCGAGGCGGCCGAGTGGTACGTCAACAACGTCATGGGCGGCGTCAACGGCCGGCCGATCGAGCTCAGCCTGTGCGCCGGTGACGGCAGCCCCGAGACCGCGATCAACTGCGCCAACAAGCACGTCTCCGACGACGTGCCGTTCGTGCTCGACGCCTACGACCAGGCCATCACGGGCGCGGTCCCGATCCTCGCCTCGGCCGGCATCCCGATCATCGGCACCCTCTCCGGCTCCGGCGTCGCCGACAAGGCCGAGTACGGCCAGGCGTTCTACTTCACGGGCCCGACCGAGGTCAGCGCGCTCGGCAGCATGAGCGTCCTGGAGGACCTCGGCAAGGAGAAGGTCACCCTCGCGGTCAACGAGGCGCCGACCTCGCACACCTACGTCGACTCCCTGGTCAAGCCGATCGCCGACTCGCTCGGCATCGACTTCTCGGTGCAGTACCCGCCGGCCACGGGCGCCAACTTCAACGTCGTGGCCGCCTCGCAGATCTCCGAGGACCCGGACGCCGCCGGCGTCATCTCCCTGCCGGAGGACGGCTGCACCGCCCTGTTCCAGGCGCTTCGCCAGCAGGGCTTCGACGGCACGATCTTCGCCGGCTCCTGCTCGCAGTTCATCGAGACCCTCGGGACGGACGCGGCCGGTGCCGTCGTCCAGCCCCGCCTCTGGGTGCCGCTGAGCAAGGACAACGCCCCCGACAAGATCGCCGAGCAGCTCGACATCTTCGAGTCCTCGATGGAGGAGGTCGGCTACGGCGAGGAGCTGTCGGCCCGCTCGCTGTACTCCTTCGCCGGCGTCATCAACATGGTCAACGTCATGGAGACGATCGACGGCGACATCACCAAGGAGAGCATCGTCGAGGCGATGAAGGGCCTCGTGGACTTCGAGACCTTCGCCGGCCCGACCGTGACCTGTGACGGCGAGCAGTGGACCGGCCTGCCGACCTCCTGCAGCCGTCAGGCCATCTTCTTCGAGGTCCAGGACGACGGCACGCTGGCCCCGGTCAACGACACCGAGACCGGCTACATCGAGCTCGACCCGAGCCTCGTCCCCACCAAGTAATTCTCGTCGCCCAGGGCCCGGCACACCTGCCGGGCCCTGGGCCCCGACACAGGAGTCCCCCTCGTGGATACCTATCTGCAGTTCATGGTCCTGGGCCTCGGCCTGGGCGCGGTGTACATCGCGCTCGGCAACGGCCTGGTCCTGACCTACCGCGCGACCGGCATCATCAACTTCGCCCAGGGCGCCATGGCCATGTGGGGCGCCTACGTCTTCGCCCAGCTGGAGATCGACGGCACGATGGTGCTGCCGATCGGCTCGGTCTCGTTGAGCGACGGCCCGCTGGGCGTCGTCCCGGCGCTGATCATCGCGCTCGTGACCTCGGTGTTCGTGGGCCTGCTCGCCCACTACCTCGTCTTCCGCCCGGTGCGACACGCGCCGGCGCTGGCCCAGGTCGTCGTCTCGGTCGCGCTCATGCTGACCATCCAGGCGCTCGTGGTCGTGCGCTTCGGCCCCAACAACATCCGGGTCGAGTCCATCATCGAGCCCGGCAACGTGACCCTGTTCGGGGTCGACGTCTCGTCGCGCGAGCTCGTCATGACGGGCATCATGCTGGTGCTGTCGGTCGGGGTGTGGGCGTACTTCCGCTTCACCCGCGCCGGCGTCGCGACCCGCGCCGCCTCCGAGAACGAGCGCGGCGCCACGCTGCGCGGGTTCTCTCCCGACCGCCTCGCGGCGTTCGCGATGGTCATGGCCTCGGTCGTCGCCACGATCGGCGTGATCCTCGCCAGCAGCCTGACCGGCCTCAACCCGCAGAACTACACGCTCCTCGTCGTCCCGGCGCTCGCGGTGCTGCTCGTGGCGCGGATGGAGTCGGTCATCATCGTGTGCGCCGCCTCGATCGTGCTCGGCATGTTCCAGTCGGTCGTGAACCTGCTGGTGCTCAAGGACTGGTGGCCCACGTGGGCGCAGTCGGGCATCGACCAGGTGCTCCCGTTCGTCGTGGTCGTCGTGATCCTGCTGGCCTTCGGCAGCCGCCTCCCGTCGCGCGGCTCGCTGCAGACGGTGCCGCTGCCGGACGTCAACATCCCGCGGATCCGTCCGATCCCGATGCTCGTGCTGCTCGGCATCACGGTCGCCCTGCTCGTCTGGCTCAAGGACGGCTACCGCTTCGGCATGACGTACTCGATCATCCTGATGCTGATGGGGCTCTCGTACGTCATCATCACGGGCTACCTCGGGCAGATCTCGCTGGCCCAGACCGCGTTCGCCGGCGCCGCCGGATTCACGCTGTCGAAGGTCACGATGAACTGGGACATGCCGTTCGTGCTGGCGATCCTGTTCTCGTCGGTCGTCGCGGCGCTGCTCGGCATGGCGGTCGCCCTGCCGGCCTTCCGCATCCGCGGTGCGCAGCTCGCGATCGTGACGATCGCCGCCTCGCTCGCGATCGAGCGATTCGTGTTCAACAACTACTCGATCACGCCGCCCGAGGGGAACCCGATCGCCAACCCGAGCTTCTTCGGGCTCAACCTCGCGGTGCGTGACGGTGCCGAGCTCAGCCGGTTGATCTACTCGATCACGGTGCTCGCGGTGGCGACGATCCTGGTCCTCGCGTTCATCCGGATCGCCTCGGGCGACACGGGCCGTGCGTTCCTGGCCGTGCGCTCGAACGAACGTGCCGCAGCCTCGGTCGGCATCGACGTGCGCCAGACCAAGCTGATCGGCTTCGGCATGTCGGCGTTCATCGCCGGCATGGCGGGCTGCCTGATCGGCTACAGCGCCGGGCAGCTCTCCGCGGAGTCCTTCACGGCCTTCGTGGGGCTGCAGATCCTCGCGGTCACGTACATCGGTGGCATCACGTCCTTCGGCGGCGCCGCCGTCGCGGGCGTGATCGGGCCGCTCGGCATCATCTACGTGATCTTCCACGACCTGTTCGAGATCGGCGACTACTACGCGCTCGTCTCGGGCATCGCCCTGATCGTCACGGTGATCCTCAACCCCGTCGGCATCGCCGGAGCGACCCGCATGCAGATCGCCTGGGTGCGGGACAAGCTCGGCGGCAGCAGCCCGAAGGACGAGTCCACCCACCCGGCACCGAAGGCTGCCGCCAAGGAGGTTTCCGATGTCCACTGACCAGAAGAGCACCCCGCGCAGCGGGGGACTGCGGACGACGGGCCTCACGGTCCGGTACGGCGGCAACGTCGCCAACGAGAACATCGACCTCGAGGTCCTGCCCGGACAGATCGTCGGGCTGATCGGCCCGAACGGCGCCGGCAAGACGACGTTCGTCGACGCGGTCACCGGGTTCACCCCGGCCGAGGGCACGGTGGAGCTCGCCGGTGAGCGGATCGACGCGATGCGTCCTCACCTGCGCCGCCGTCGCGGCCTGTCGCGCACCTGGCAGGCCGGTGAGCTGTTCGGCAACCTCACGGTCGAGCAGAACGTCGTGGTGGCCACCCGCCCCGGCGGCCTCGGGACGGTCGTCCGCGACCTGTTCGGGCGTCGTCGTCAGGAGACCGACCCGCGCGTGGCGAAGGCTCTGCAGACGGTCGGTCTCGCCGGGTTCGAGCAGAAGCTGGCCCGCGACCTGGCCCTCGGTCAGCAGAAGCTGGTCGGCGTGGCCCGCGCCCTGGTCGGACGCTGCGAGCTGCTGCTGCTCGACGAGCCCGCCGCCGGCCTCGACAGCTCCGAGAGCATGGAGTTCGCCGACCGCATGCGGACCATCGTCGACGACGGTGGCCCCGGCGTCCTGCTGATCGACCACGACATGTCGCTCGTCCTGAGCGTCTGCGACCGCGTCTACGTCCTCGAGTTCGGCAAGCTGATCTTCGCCGGAACGCCCGAGGAAGCCCGCACCGACCCGGCGGTCGTCGCCGCGTACCTCGGAGTCCCGATGGAGAACACCGATGCCTGATTCGCTCCTGTCCGCCTCCGGCCTGACCGCCGGCTACAACGGCGTCCCCGCGATCCGCGACCTCGACCTCGAGGTCGGGCCCGGCGAGGTCGTCTCGATCCTCGGCCCGAACGGCGCCGGCAAGAGCACGACGCTCTCGGCGCTGGTCGGCCTGCTGCCCCTGATGGGGGGCACGGTCACGGCGCTGGGCGAGCCGGTCGGCTCGAAGAAGCCGCACCTGCTGGCCCGCAAGGGCGTGATCCTCGTGCCCGACGACCGTGGCCTGTTCCACGGCCTGTCGGTGCGCGACCACCTGCGGCTCTCGCGGCGCAAGCCCGACGCCGAGCGCGAGAAGCTGATCCTCAAGAGCTTCCCCGCCCTCGCGGCGCTCGACGCCCGCAAGGCGGGCCTGCTCTCCGGCGGTGAGCAGCAGATGCTCGCGATCGGCAGCGCCCTGCTGGGCGAGCCGAAGGTGCTCCTGGTCGACGAGATGTCGCTCGGGCTCGCCCCGAAGATCGTGCAGGAGATGCTGCCCGCGATCCGCAGCCTGGCCCAGGCCGAGGGTGTCGGCGTCGTGCTGGTCGAGCAGCACGTCGAGCTCGCGCTCGGCGTCTCGGACCGCGCGCTCGTGCTGAACCACGGCCGGGTCGTGCTCTCGGGCTCGGCCGCCGACCTGCTGAAGGACCGCTCGACGCTCGAGGCGGCCTACTTCGGCGCCGACGAGTTCGCGGAGGACGACCCGGAGGTCTTCGCCTCATGACGGCTCGCACCTACGAGCCCATGATCGGGGTGGGGGACTACCTGCGCCTGAACGCGCAGCGGTTCCCCGACCGCGACTGCTTCGTGACCGAGGACGGCACCCGCCACTCCTTCACCGAGGTGAACGCGCGGGTCAACCGGCTCGCGTCGAGCCTGGCGGCCCGGGGGGTCACGAAGGGCTCGCGCCTGGCGATCCTCGCGATCGACAGCGTCGCGTACTACGAGGTCGTGCTCGCCTCGCTCAAGCTGGGCGCGACCTACGTGCCGCTCAACAACCGGCTGACGCAGGCCGAGGTCACGACCCTGCTGGGCCGCGCCGAGCCCACCTGCGTGTTCGCGAGCGAGCGGTACACCGAGGTCGCCCGCACCGCGGCCGAGGCGGTCGGCGGCGTCCGCACGCTCGTCGCGCTCGACGGCCCCGGCGCCGACGGCTTCGAGCCGTACACCGACCTGGTGGACCAGGGCGAGGACGTCGACCCCGCCGTCGTCGTGCACGACACCGACATCGTCGGCCTGGCCTTCACCTCCGGCACGACGGGTCTGCCCAAGGGCGTCCTGCAGTCGCACGGGATGATCAAGGCCCTGCTGTCGCTGCAGGACAACGAGTACGAGTACCTGCCGGGCGAGTTCCGCTACACCGCGTCGCCCGCGTTCCACATCGCCGGCCAGGCGCTGGTGCTGGACCACATCAAGCGCGGCTTCACGACCCTGATCCTGCCGCAGTTCGACGACGCGACGACCCTGCGCTGGATCCAGGAGGGCGGCCTGACGGGCTGCTTCCTGGTGCCCACCATGATCCGCCGCATCCTCGACCTGCCGAACGTGCGCGAGGGCGACTACTCGCACTTCCGCTCGATCATCTACGGCGCGGCCCCCATGCCGCCGACCCTGCTCACCGAGGCCATGGCGGTCTTCGGCTGCCGGTTCATCCAGGCGTTCGGCGCGTCGACCGAGGGCGGGATGCAGGCCATCCTGACGTCAGAGGACCACGTGCGGGCGCTGGCCGGCGAGGCCCATCTGCTGGGCTCGATCGGTCGACCGATCTCGGGCGTCGAGCTGCGCATCGTCGACGTCGACGACCGCGACGTCGAGGTCGGGGAGGTCGGCGAGATCATCACGCGCAGCGACGCCGTGATGTCGTGCTACCTCGAGATGCCGGAGAAGACCGAGGAGTCGCTCAAGGGCGGCTGGTTCCGGGCCGGCGACCTGGCCCGGCGCGACGCGGAGGGCTTCCTCTACCTCGCGGGCCGCAGCAAGGACATGATCATCCGCGGTGGCGAGAACATCTACCCGATCGAGATCGAGACGGTGCTGATGGACCTGCCGGGTGTCGCGAGCACCGCGGTCGTCGGACGCCCCGACGACTACTGGGGCGAGACCGTCGTCGCGTACCTGACGGTGCACGAGGGCGCGCAGCTCGATCCCGAGACGGTGCAGGCACACTGTCGGGAGCACCTGGCCCGGTTCAAGGTGCCTGAGGAGGTCCTGATCGTGCCCGAGATGCCCCTGAACGCGAGCGGCAAGATCCTCAAGCGCGAGCTGCGCCGGTTCCTCGTGGAGGGCGGCCCACGGGCCGAGGTCTCCGAGGCGTCCGCGGGAGTCACCGCGTGAACGCCGCACCCGTCCGGGTCGACCGGCCGCGGCCCGAGATCGCGGTCGTCACGATCGACCGTCCCGACCGGCTGAACACCCTCGACGTCCAGGTCGTGCGCGCGCTGCACGCCGTGCTCGACCAGATCGCCTCCGAGCGCGACACGCGCGTCGTGGTGCTGACGGGGGAGGGGCGCGCCTTCTGCGCCGGCCTCGACCTCAACGGCTACGGCGACCCGGAGCGCGAGGAGCAGATGGGCGTGCCGCTGGCGACGCTCGACCGCCAGCGCGAGATCGCCGACCTGACGACCCGCCTCCACACGCTGCCGCAGCCCGTCGTCGCGGCGGTCAACGGACCTGCGGCCGGCGGCGGCCTCGCCCTGGTGTGCGCCAGCGACGTCCGCATCGCGGCGCCGTCGGCGATCTTCGCGGTCTCGTTCATCCGGGCCGGCTACTCCGCGTGCGACATCGGCGTCTCGTGGCTGCTGCCGCGCCTGGTGGGTGCTGGCCGTGCGCACGAGCTGATGCTGACGGGCCGTCGGTTCGACGCCGAGGAGGCGCTGCGGATCGGCCTGGTCACCGAGATCACCGAGGACGTGCTCGCCGCGGCGATCGCCAAGGCCGAACAGATCATGCTGAACCCGCCGGCCTCGGTCGCCCTGACCAAGCAGGGCATGTGGCTCGCGCTCGAGACCCCCGCGCTCGCTGCGGCGATCGAGCTGGAGAACCGCCAGCAGGTCATCACGGCGCTGACCGAGGACATGCCCGAGGCGCGCGCCGCGTTCCTCGAGAAGCGTCCGCCGTCGTACAAGCACCGATGAGCGGCGACGTGCTGGCCGGGAAGGTCGCCCTCGTCACGGGGGCCACCTCGGGCCTGGGTCGCCGCTTCGCCGAGGTGCTGGCCGCGAACGGTGCCCACGTGGCCGTCGCGGGCCGTCGGGTCGAGCGAGCTGCTGAGGTCGTGGCCGCGATCCAGGCCGCCGGGGGCACCGCGACGGCGGTCCAGCTCGACGTCCGCGACGCCGCCTCGATCAGGTCGGCCGTCGAGCAGGTCGAGGCGAGCCTCGGCCTGGTCGAGATCCTGGTCAACAACGCCGGCATCCCCGACGCGCAGCGCGCCCACCGCATGACGGTCGAGCTCGTCGACGACGTCCTGGCCACCAACGTGCGGGGGCCGTGGCTGCTCGCCACGGAGGTCGCCGGCCGCCTGATCGCCGCCGAGCGGCCGGGCCGGATCGTCAACGTCTCCTCCATGAGCTCCTTCCAGTACGGCGGCGAGGGTGCGGCGCTGTACTCGGTCACGAAGGCCGCGATCAACCGCATGACCGAGGCGCTCGCGGTCGAGTGGGCCCGGCACCACGTCAACGTCACGGCGATCGCTCCCGGCGCGTTCGCCTCGGAGATGATGGACGGGATGCTCGAGCGGATGGGCGACATCACGGCGGGGTTCCCGCGCCGTCGCCTCGGCGATCCGACCCAGCTCGAGAGCACGCTGCTGTTCCTCGTCTCGCCCGCGTCCGACGCCGTCACCGGCACGGTCGTGAAGGTCGACGACGGGCAGATGCCCCGATGATCGAGCACCGATGACGGTCACCGTCCCACCGTCCACGTTCACGGTCGAGCGCGGACGCGTCCGCCTGTTCGCGCAGGTCATCGGCGAGCGCGGCACGGTCCACGACGACCTCGACGTCGCCCGGGCCGCGGGTCACCCCGACCTGCTGGTGCCGCCGACCTTCTTCTACTCCGTCGAGATCGAGGACCCGGAGGGCTTCGCCTTCCTGGCCGACCTGGGCGTGCGCCCTGACGAGACGATCCTGCACGGCGAGCAGCGCTTCACCTACCTGGCCGACGTGCACGCGGGCGACACGCTGCTCGTGGAGCCCCGTGTCGGGTCGGTCCAGCCCAAGAAGGGCGGCGCGATGCTGATGGTCGAGCGCCTCAGCGAGTTCCGTCGCGACGGGGAGCTCGTGGCCCGCGGCACGACGACCCTCGTGATCCTGCGACGCGAGGAGAGCGCATGAGCGACGCCCTGCCGCCGTTCGCCCTGCCGGCGGTGACGCGCACGACGCTCGCGCTGTTCGCGGGCGCGTCGGGCGACCACAACCCGATCCACATCGACCTCGACCACGCCCGCGCCGCCGGCTACGACGACGTGTTCGCGCACGGCATGCTCTCGATGGCCTGGCTCGGCCGGGCGCTCGAGTCGTGGGTCGGCCCCACGCACGTGCGTGACCTCGGTGTGCGCTTCGTCCACCTGACCCACGTCGGCGACGTGCCGACGTGCCACGCTGTCGTCCGTGAGGTGGACGGCGACGTCGCCCACCTGGACCTGGAGATCCGGCTCGCCGACGGGACCGTGACCGTGACCGGTCGTGCCGTCGTCGACACCGATGCGCTCCCCCACCCCTCGAAGGAGAACCCCCATGAGTGACGGACCCCTGGCCGGACTGCGCGTGGTCGAGATGGCGGGCCTCGCGCCGGCGCCGTTCGCCACGACGATGCTGGCCGACCACGGCGCCGAGGTGGTCCGGATCGACCGGACGACGCCGACGGTGGGGGAGCCCGACCTGCTGGGTCGCAGCCGCAGCGTCGTGCACCTCGACCTGAAGGCGCCCGGCGCGATCGACGCGGTCCTCGAGCTGCTCGACGGGGCCGACGTGCTGATCGAGGGCTACCGACCGGGCGTCATGGAGCGCCTCGGTCTGGGGCCGGAGGTCGTGCTGGCCCGCAACCCGCGCCTGGTCTACGGACGGATGACGGGGTGGGGCCAGACCGGCCCGCTCGCGCACGCCGCCGGCCACGACCTCAACTACGTCGCCCTGTCCGGTGTCCTGGGCGCGGTCGGTCCGGCCGGCCAGGCGCCGACACCGCCGCTGAACCTGGTGGGTGACTTCGGCGGCGGTGGTCTGCTGCTGGCCTTCGGCGTGCTGGCGGCGATCGTCGAGCGCTCCCACTCGGGGCGCGGGCAGGTCGTGGACGCGGCGATGGTCGACGGGGCCGCGATGCTCTCGACCCACCTGCACTCGATGCTGGCGGACGGGACGTGGGACGGCGAGCGCGGCGACAACATCATCGACGGCGGTGCCCCGTACTACCGCTGCTACGCGACCTCCGACGACCGCTACATGAGCGTCGGTGCGATCGAGCCGCCGTTCTGGGCGCTCCTGCTGGAGGGCCTCGGCCTGTCGGACGAGGACCTGCCGGACCGCGACGACCGGGCCCAGTGGCCCGCGCTCGGCGAGAGGATCGCGGCGGTCTTCGCGACCCGCACCCGTGACGACTGGGCGGCGGTGTTCGCCGGGACGGACGCGTGCGTGGAGCCGGTGCTCGACCCCCGCGAGGCACCGTTCGCCGCGGCCAACGCGGCGCGTGACGTCTTCGTCGAGGTCGACGGCGTCGTGCAGCCGGCCCCCGCCCCGCGCTTCGACCGCACCCCGCCGGCGACCCCGCGATCGCGCGCCACGGCCGCCGCCGACGACCTGGCGGGCTGGGGCCTGTCGGACGCCGCTCTGGGACTGCTGACCCGCCGGTGAGGTCGTGAGTCAGGGACGTTCGAGGTCGATGCGCGTCTCGACGCAGCGGTAGCCCGCCCGGCGAAAGGCCGCAGCCATGGGCGTGTTGGCGGCATCCGTGGTCGCGGTGACGCGTGAGGCGCCAGGCTCGGCATGGAACCGGGTGACGAACGCGAGGATCTCGTCGACGTACCCCTGGCCCCGGTGCTCAGGAAGCACGGCGAGGTAACCCACGTTTCGGTGGGTCGGGGTCGCTGACGGGATGGCGATGCCGACGACGGTGCCGTCAGCGGCGGCGGCTGTGCGCCACCAGGAACGGTCGCCGGGGCACCTGAGGTAGTAGTCGAGCTCGGCGCGGGCCAGCTGGTCGGGGTCGCCGGACTCGAGCTCGCGGCGGGTCATGACGTCCAGCGAACCCTCGGTGGCGGCGGCAAGCAGTCGCAGGAAGGTGTCGTCGCTGGCTGGCGCGAACACCAGCGAGCCGGGTCGGGGCGGCAGTGGTCGATCCGAGTCCCACTGGAACTGGAGCCGCTCGTTGACCAACGTCAGTCCCGCTGCTGCGGCGGCGTGAGTCTTCCGGTCGACCTCGGCGACGAGCGTCGCATCCTGCCGCCAGCCGCGCGGCAGCCGCATCGTGTGTGGCAGCGGGGTAGCGACCCCTCGACGCGACAGGGCCTGGTGTCCTGCGGCGAGAAGGGCTTCGCTCAGGCTTTTGTGACCGGGCGCCTGCGCCTCGACGTCCCACACCTCCAGAGCGATCGGGACGACCGTGTCGCGGCCCCACCACATCGCTCGCCCGACGATCACCTCGGACTCGTCGATCGCCAGGACGGACCACTCGGGCCGGATACGGCCAGCCTCGATCTCAGCGACGACCTCGCCGATCGGCGGTCCGGTGCCGGCAGGGCAACTCAGGGCTGCAGTGGTCAGCTGCGCGGCCGACGGGACGACAATCCGCATCAGGCCAGCCTCCCCGGCTGGGTCATCCGAGGCAACCCCGACGGCCGTCCCGCGCGCACCGTTGACAGGGCCGCTGGCCATGCCTAGTGTGAGCCACGCAGCAATTTGACACTGACGTCAATTACGGAAACGAGATCCCCATGACGCACGCAGTCATCGTCGACGCCATCCGCACCCCGGGCGGCAAGCGCAACGGCTCGCTGGGCGGCTGGCACGCCGCCGACCTCGCGGGCACCGTCCTCGCGGCGGTCGCCGAGCGGAACGGGCTCGACCCGGCTCTGGTCGACGACGTCATCATGGGCTGCGTCTCGCAGGTCGGCGACCAGTCGACCAACATCGGCCGCTCGGCCGTGCTCGCGGCCGGCTGGCCCGACAGCGTCCCCGCGACGACGATCGACCGCCAGTGCGGCTCGAGCCAGCAGGCGGCGCACTTCGCGGCCCAGGGCGTCATCGCTGGCGCGTACGACATCGTGGTCGCGGCCGGCGTCGAGGTCATGACCCGCACGCCGATGGGGGCCACCGCCGTCGGCGGCCACGCGTTCGGCCCGCTGGTGCACGAGCGCTACGCCGACCGTGAGTCCTTCGGCCACGCCGGCCTCGTGAACCAGGGCATCAGCGCCGAGCTCATCGCCGAGCGGTGGGACATCTCGCGCGACGACCTCGACGCCTACGCGCTGCAGAGCCAGGAGCGGGCCGCCGCAGCCCGTGACGCGGGCCGGTTCGACCGCGAGATCCTCCCCGTCGAGCGACGCACGTGGGACGCCGAGACCGGCACCGCGACGCACCACGGCGAGCTCGTCACGGCCGACGAGGGCATCCGCGCCTCGACGCTCGACAAGCTCGGCAACCTCAAGCCGGCCTTCCTGCCCGAGGGCCGCGTCACGGCGGGCAACAGCTCGCAGATCACCGACGGGGCGTCGGCCGTGCTGATCATGTCCGAGGCCAAGGCGACCGAGCTCGGTCTGACGCCGCGCGCCCGCTTCCACACCTTCGCGCTCGCCGGCGCCGACCCGATCGAGATGCTGACGGCGCCCATCCCGGCGACCCGCAAGGTGCTCGAGAAGTCGGGCCTGTCGGTCGACGACATCGACGTCGTCGAGATCAACGAGGCCTTCGCCTCGGTCGTCCTGGCCTGGCAGAAGGAGCTCGGCTTCGACCTGGCGAAGGTCAACCGCAACGGCGGCGCGATCGCGCTCGGCCACCCGCTCGGCTCCTCGGGCAGCAAGCTCATGGCGACCCTCTTGTGCGAGCTCGAGGCCACGGGCGGCCGCTACGGCCTGCAGACGATGTGCGAGGGCGCCGGCCTGGCCAACGCGACGATCATAGAGCGGATCTGAGCGTGTCCGTCCTCCCCGGCGCCGACCCGCGCACTCTCGCGCAACGGCTGCAGATCAGCCTCGGCGAGAGCATCACGATGTCGGCACGGAACGCGCCGGACGTCGCGAGCTTCGTGCTCGACGACGGGTCGAGCCACACGTTCGCCCAGACCAACGCGCGGGTCAACCGCCTGGTCTCGGCCCTGCGGTCGGCCGGGGTGGGCCCGGCCGACCGCCTTGCGGTGTTCGCGCTCGACTCGCACCGCTACGTCGAGATCGTGCTGGCCGCGGCGAAGCTCGGGGCGGTCTACGTGCCGCTGAACTACCGTCTGACCCGCCAGGAGGTCGACGTCCTGGTGGGTCGCGCGGAGCCGGTCGTGCTGTTCCACGACGACCGCTACGCGACACTGCTCGAGGGCATCGCGGAGCAGCACGCGTCGCTGCGTCACGTCGTGAGCCTCGACGGTGAGGGCGACGCCTACGAGGACCTGCTCGCGACGGGCACCGAGGACGAGCCGCTCGTGGTGGCCTCGGACTCCGACATCCTCGGCCTGGCGTTCACCTCCGGGACGACGGGCCTGCCGAAGGGCGTGCTGCAGACGCAGCGGATGATCAAGGCGATCGTCAACGCCCAGGTCATCGACTACCGGATGCGGGCCGGCGAGGTGCGCTACTGCGCGGCTCCGGCGTTCCACATCTCCGGCGTGTGCGGCCTGCTGGCCGGCGTGGCCCGCGGCTTCACCTCGGTGCTGATGCCGCAGTTCGACGCCCGCCGGGTGCTCGACCTGATGATCGCCGACGAGATCACGGCCGCCTTCATGGTGCCGACCATGATCAGCACCGTGATGCAGATGCCCGACGTGGCCGATCACGACTACGAGCGGCTCGAGCTCATCTACTACGGCGCCTCGGCGATGTCGCCGACCCTGCTCGCGCGGGCGATGGACATCTTCGGCTGCGACTTCCTCAACGCGTTCGGCGCGGGCACCGAGGCCGGTCTGCAGGCCGTGCTCAGCCCGGAGGACCACCGCAGGGCGCTGGCCGGCCACCCCGAGCTGCTCGGCTCGATCGGCAAGCCGTCGTACGGCGTCGCGATGCGCATCGTCGACGACGAGATGAACGACGTCGCCCCGGGCGAGGTCGGCGAGATCGCGACCCGCAGCGACATGCTGTTCGAGGGCTACCTCGGCATGCCGGAGGAGACCGAGCGGGCGCTGCGCGACGGCTGGTTCCGCGCGGGCGACATGGGCTACGTCGACGACAGCGGCTACATCTACCTGCACGGCCGCAAGAAGGACATGATCATCCGCGGCGGTGAGAACATCTACCCGATCGAGATCGAGTCGACGCTCGCCGAGCACCCGCAGGTCGTGCAGAGCGCCGTCGTCGGCGTCGCCGACGAGCACTGGGGCGAGGTCGTGCGCGCCTTCGTCCAGGTCGTCGAGGGCGCCACCGTGACGCCCGAGGAGCTCGCCACGCACTGCGGCGAGCGCCTCGCGCGCTACAAGGTCCCGGCCGAGTTCCGCCTCGTCGCGGCCCTCCCCACCAACGCCAGCGGCAAGATCCTCAAGCGCGAGCTCCGCACCGAGACGTGACCTGGGCGGTCACGGCCTGTACGATATGTCTGACATATCGCTCGGGCCGTGATTCCTGAAGGGGAGCGCTCATGCAGATCCGTGGAGCCGTGCTGGACCGCATCGGAGACCCGTCGCCCTTCGAGGCGTCCCGTCCCCTGCGGGTCGTCGACCTGGAGCTCGCTCCGCCGGGCCCGACCGAGGTGCTCGTCAAGATCGAGGCCGCGGGCGTGTGTCACTCCGACCTCTCGGTGGTCGACGGCAACCGTCCGCGTCCGGTGCCGATGCTGCTCGGCCACGAGGCCGCCGGCCGGATCGTCACGACGGGCACCGACGTCGTCGGCCTCGCGGTCGGTCAGCGGGTCGTGATGACCTTCCTGCCGCGCTGCGGCGAGTGCGCGGGGTGCGGCACCGACGGTCTCGCACCCTGCCAGCCCGGTTCGGTCGCGAACGGCGCGGGCGTGCTGCTGGCCGGAGGCAGCCGCCTGCACGACGGGCAGGCCGAGGTCGCGCACCACCTGGGCGTCTCGGGCTTCGCGACGCACGCCGTGGTCGACCACCGCTCGCTCGTGCCGGTCGACGACGACGTCCCGGCCGACGTCGCCGCCGTGCTGGGCTGCGCGGTCCTGACGGGCGGTGGCGCCGTGCTCAACGTCGCTCGCCCTCGCCCCGGCTCGTCGGTCGCGGTCGTCGGCCTCGGCGGTGTCGGCCTGGCTGCCGCGATGACGGCGCTGGCGCACGACGACGTGCACGTGATCGGCATCGACATGCTGGAGCACAAGCTCGCTGCCGCCCGCGCGCTCGGCGTGCACGAGACGTTCACCCCGCAGGAGGCAGCCGATCGGGGCATCAAGGCCGACGCGGTGATCGAGGCGGTCGGACGTGGGGCCGTGTTCGCCGCAGCGCTCGCCCTCACGGCCCCGGGCGGGCAGACCATCACGGTCGGTCTGCCCACGCCGCAGGAGGTCGTCGAGGTCTCGCCGCTCGCGCTCGTCGCGGAGGGCCGCTCGATCGTCGGCAGCTACCTGGGCTCGGCCGTCCCGTCGCGCGACATCCCGCGGTTCGTCGAGCTGTGGCGCTCCGGCCGGTTGCCGGTCGAGCGCCTGATCAGCTCCTCGGTCGCCCTGGAGGACGTCAACCGGGCGATGGACCTGCTCGCGAGTGGCGCGGAGCTCCGTCAGCTGATCCGGTTCCCCGCCTGAGGCTCCTCCTAGTCCGGGGCGGACGTGATGCCGTTCGGGTCGAGGTGGATGTTGACCAGGACCGGTCCGGTGCGCTCCTCGATGCCGACGAGCGCTGCGGTCAGGTCGGCGTCGGTGTGCACCGCGAAGCCGGTGCCACCGAGGGCCGTCGCGACGTCCGCGAGCTCCGGCCAGCTGAACTCGGACATGCTCGGGTCCATGCCGCGGTCCACGAACTGGATGTGCTCCGCGCCGTAGGCGCCGTCGTTGAGGATCACGACGACGACGTCGAGCTCGTGACGCACCGCGGTGTTGAACTCGGTGAGCCCACCGAGCATGAAGCCGCCGTCGCCGCAGATCAGGACCGACGCCGAGCCGGGGTCGACCGCGGCGACGCCGATGGCGGTGCCCATGCCCAGACCGATCGAGCCGAACTCGACGGTGTGCAGGTAGTAGCCGTCGCGGCCGGTGTCGACCAGCGGCGCCGCGTGGAAGAAGTAGCGTCCGCAGTCGAGCGTGATGTGGCGCGGGTCGGGCAGCTCGGCGTCCAGGCGACGCAGCACGTGGTGCAGCTGCAGCGTGCCGGTCGAGGTGAGGACCGGGCCCGGGACGACCTCGGCGACCGGGGGGAGGCGGTCGGCGAACCCGGTCGGCTCGATCTCCGCCTCGTCGAGCATGCGGACGATCTCCTCGGCCAGCGTCGCCGCGTCGCCGACCACCGGCACGTCCACCGCGACGTGCTCGTTCAACGCCGTCGCGTCGCTGTCGACGTGCACGACACGGCGGCCGTCCAGGAGTGCCCCCTCGGCCGTGGTCCACTTCGTGAGTGCCGCGCCGAGCACGACGACGCAGTCGGCCTGGTCGAGCACGCCGGTGGTGCGCTCGTCCGAGAGCGTGCCGAAGATGCCGAGGTTCTCGGGCTCGTCGGCGTAGAGCCCGCGGGCCTTCAGCGTCGTCGCGACCGGCGCGCCGATGCGGCGAGCCAGGGCGAGGACGGCGTCGCGGGCCCCGGAGCGTCGGACGCCGACGCCGGCCAGCACGACGGGGCGCCGTGCCGAGGCGATGACGCCCAGGGCGGCGTCCAGCGCCTCCTCCCCGGGGCGACCGGGCTGCGCCACGACGTCGAGGCGGGCCGCGGGGACGTAGTCGACCTCCTGCCACTGCAGGTCGATCGGGACGTTGAGAATGATGGGCCGGCGCTCCGTGCGCGCGCGGCGGAACGCCCGGTGGACGTCGGTCGTGAGGGTCGCTGCCGACCGCAGCTGCTCGAACCCGGCCCCGCTCGGACCGGTCACGCTGCGCTGGTCGATGTTCTGCAGGCCGTCGCGGTCGGTGAAGGGCGTGTCGCCGGCGACGACGACGATCGGCGTGCGCGAGCGGACGGCCTCGACGAGCGGCGTGACGATGTTGGTGACCGCCGGTCCGTGGGTCACGGTCGCCACGCCCACCCGTCCGCTGGCCCGTGAGTACCCCGACGCGGCGAGCACGGCGCCGGCCTCGTGCGCGACGGCGATGAAGCGGCCGTGCCCCCGGGCGTAGCTGTCGCTCAGGAACAGGTTCGCGTCGCCCATGAGGCCGAACACGGTGTCGACGCCTTCGTCGGCGAGGGCTCGGGCGATGGCTTGGTGGACGTACATGGGGGCCTCCAGGGGGACGGGTCGTTCAGGAACGGGTGGGGACGCCGCCGATGACGAGCTGCATCACGGCGTGGGACGGGGTCGGCACGCCGAGGTCGTCGCCACGGCGCACGATTTCGCCGTTGAGCGTGTCGACCTCGGTCCGCCGGCCACGCTCGACGTCGTGCAGCATCGAGGAGCGCAGTCCGGGACCGACGTCGACGAGGAAGTCGAAGGCCTCGGTGGCGAAGTCGGGGCCGAGGTCGGCGCCGTCGGCGGCCGCGACGGCGGCGCCCTCGCGGAGCAGCGCTCGGGCGACGGCTCGTCCCCGCTCGTCGGCGATGAGGTCGCCGAACATCGCGCGGGTCGCCCCGGTCATCGAGTTCGCGGTCGCGACGAGCACCATCTTGCGCCAGGCGGCGGTTTGCGGATCGGGGGAGGCGACGGCGTTCAGGCCGGCGTCACGCAGCGCCTGGGCGAGGGGCTCGGCCCGCTCCGCGGCGGGGCGGCTCGGGTCGCCCAGCTCGAAGCGACGGGCACCGCTCAGGAACGTCACGACGCCGGGCTCCTCCATGCGGGCCTCGAGGTAGACGACGCCGTCGAGACCGGCGTCGCGCCCCAGGAGCTCGCTCACCGTGGCTCCGCGGCCGACACCGTTCTGCAGCGCGACGACGACACCGTCCTCGGCGAGGTGGTCCGCGAACGTCGCGACGACGTCGGCCGTGTCGGGCGCCTTGGTCGCGAGCAGGACGACGTCGAACGCGCCGGCTCCGTCCAGGGAGTCGAGCACGGTCGGGTGGGACGTGACCTCGTCGGGGCCTCCCGCGATGCGCAGGCCGGAGGCCCGCACGACCTCCAGCGTGCGCCCGCGTGCCAGGACCGACACGTCGGCTCCGCCGGCGGAGAGCACGGCGGCCGCGTAGCCGCCGATCGCGCCGAGGCCCACGACGAGGACGCGGCTCATGCGGCCGACGCGCCCAGGAAGCCGGAGATCTTGGCGAACATCTCAGCACCGTCGGCGCTCTCCCACGCCGGACGGACCTCGTCGCCCTCGGCGGAGAACCACGAGCCCTCACGCAGGGTCTCGTCACCCATCGCGATGGTGCCGGAGGTCACGAAGACACCCATCCAGCTGTCCAGCGTGATGGGCCCCGGCTGCCGGTACCCGGGCTCGAGCCGGATCATGATCGACTGCGCTCCGGTGGCGTAGTTGTGCGAGAGGACCTTGACCGAGAGGTGCTCGACGTCGAGCAGGGAGGTGTCGCCCTGGGTGCGTGCCCAGTCGACGCCGCGGACCCACGGCACGTTGTCGACCTGCAGCCGGACCCAGCCGCGGGTGCCCATGGCCTTGTCCCAGTCGGGCTCGGTCACGCACTGACCGGCCTCCTCGACGGGGCGGATGCGGCGCGAGGCGTAGTCGCTGAGGTCGCCCTCGCTCTTGCCCTCCAGGAAGAGCAGCGAGACGTGCCCGCCCACCGTGCTGGCACTGTGCACGATGCCCGGCGGCCGCCAGAAGTACCCGCGGTCGTGGTACGTCCCGTCGCCCGTCAGGGTGCTGTCGCCGGTGAGCACGAGCGACTCCTCGCAGGTGTCGTGATAGGCGTCGGTGAGGTCGGCGTACCCGGCCTCGAGGTGGATCAGGTCGCCACGGAAGGTCGTCTCCGGATTGTGGAACAGTCGCTTCTGCTTGTACTTCTGGTAGGACTCGCGCACCTTCTCGATCGGACCGAGGTGATCACGGAACTCCGGGGTCATCGAGTCGACGACGTCCAGCCCGTTCTCCCAGGGAAGGTCGGCCGTGTGCTTGATCTCCATCAGGTGGAACCTCTCGTGTGACGATGTTCACTAATACGTCAGACATTAGGGCTGGGGTCCTCGCTTGGCAATGACTCCCTGTTAAATCTGGCGAAACACGAGACCCTGTACGTGTTTCGTCGACGAACCGACCGAATTGTCTGAAGTGAAGACCTATCGGCTGCGGCGGGGGAGGAGCCCGAGCGCGACCAGAACCGTCAGCCCGGCGCACACGCCGGTCGCGGTCGCCGCCGCCGCGGTGATCCCCTGCGCCTCGACGACCGCGCCGAGCCCGAAGGCGCTGGCCGCGAGGGCCACGAAGGCCGACAGCAGGTACGCGGAGTAGATCTCGGCCCGGCGCTCCGGTGGCGAGACCGCGCCGACGTGGCCGGCGGAGGCGTGCAGGCCCAGGCCGGCCCCGACGCCGAGCAGCGGCACCGCGGCGACCAGCACCGCGGGCTCGCGCAGCGCCGCCGCGAGGGTCACGGCACCCCACCCCGCTGCCGTCGTGGCCGCGCCGACCGCCATGAGGACGACCCGAGGGCCCCGTGCCAGGACCTGCACCACCGCGACGAGCACGAGGATCGACGAGACGAACGCGCCGGCGACGCCGGGAGAGGAGCTCGACGCCGCCCGGGCCACGACGTCGGGGCCGTAGCTGCCGAGCATCGCGAAGGTCGCGTTGGTCGTGGCGACGGAGGCTGCGGCGATCCCGACCGGCACGAGGATCGAGCGCGGAACGCGGATCGGGGCGAGGAGGCGGGCCGGGGTCGTGCGCTCCGGACGCGACGAGCCGAGCGCGACGAGCGCGGTGAACGGCACGAGCAGCAGCACGATCGTCAGGACGTACGGAGTCACGAGCGGCCCGGGCAGGCGTGCGGTCGCCTGTCCGGCGAGCAGCGGGCCGATCGCCAGCCCCGTCGCGAGCATCAGCGTGGTCCGCGAGGTCCCCGCGCCCGTGCCACGCGGGTGCAGGTCCATCAGGGCGGCGGCGCCGGCTCCGGTCACCAGGCCGGTCGCCGCACCCTGCAGGAGGCGCCCCGCGACGAGCGCCTCGAGGGAGGGTGCGCTGGCGAGGACCGCCATGGCCGCGATCAGCAGCCCGGCGCCGAGGCGCAGGGTCGGGACGCGGCCGATGCGGTCGGACATCCCGCCGAGCGCCACGAGGACCACCATGACGCCGAGCGGGTAGCCGGCGAAGACCCAGCTGATCTCGGCGTCGCCGAGCCCCCACTCCTGGCGATAGGCCGGGTACAGCGGCGTCGGCGTGAAGCTCGCCAGCATCGTGACCAGGAGCAGCAGGCTCGTGGCGGTGAGCCCCCGAGGCGGCCGGCTCACGCGGCGGGGGACAGCAGCAGCACGCCGACGTCGTAGCGGGTCGAGAAGCGGCGCGCGAGCAGGAGCTCAGCACCGAGCGACACGGGGGACGTGGGTCCGACCGTGCCGTGGTCGGACCAGGCGTCGGCGACCTCGACGCCCGCCGCGCGCAGGCCCAGGGTCACCCGTGGGGCGTCCGCCGGGGCACCCGGTGTGCTGCCGGGGCGCCAGGCGAACTCCAGCCGCGCATTGCGTGAGGCGGGCCCGCGGTAGAGCGAGGCCTCCAGGCGCTCGCCGGGCCCCATGCCGAGCATCTGCTCCATCGCCGGTCCGTCGAAGTCGCCCCGGAAGTACTCCCGGCCCCCGAGCGACTCGGCGGCGAACCGGCGGGCGTCCTCCAGGTCCGGCGTCAGGCACACCACCGCGACGACCTCGCTGCAGTCCTGGGCGGGGTCGACCCCCACGACCGAGCGGGTCCCCATCGGGCGGTGCAGGACGATCGCGTGCAGGAGTCCCGACTCGTCCTGCACCAGCATCCGCTCGCGCACCGGGATGTCGGTGCCGGGCAGCGGGTAGTGCACGGGCTCGGCCGTGAACGCCCAGCCGGCCGCCAGCAGGCGGGCCTCGAGGTCGTCGCTGTCGCGGGCGTAGAAGTCGAGCGCGTACGGGCCACGCCGGGCGGGCGGCCCGGGGTCGCCGAGCCGCTCGAGCCCCTCCACCCGTGCGAGCACGATCCCGCCGCCCTGGGCGCCCTGCTTCTCGAGCACGCGCAGGTGCTCGACCGGAGCGTGGACGCCGAGCAGTCCGGACCACGCGGGATCGGGGTCCGGGTCGTCGTGGGCCACGGCGAAGCCCATGACGACCCCGTACAGCGCCGTGAGGCGGTCCAGGTCGGACGTGGGCAGGAAGACGTGGTCGAGGCCGTCGAACTCCATCAGTAGCTCCGTCCGAGTCCGAGGGACTCCCCGATGACGTTGCGGGTCATCTCGTTGCTGATCGGGCTGAACAGCTGCAGACGGGCGTCACGGAAGTACATCTGCATCGCCGACTCCGAGGCGAGCCCCATGGCGCCCATCGCGCGCATGCCGCGGTCGACGATCCGGGCCGCGGTCTCGCCGGCCTGCAGCTTGGCCATCGCGGTCAGGGTCGGCACGCGCTCACCGGCGTCGATCCGGTCGGCGGCGGCGCGGGTCAGGGCGGTCGCGGCAGCGAGCTCGGTCGCGGAGTCTGCGGCGGGGTGCTGCACCGCCTGCAGCGAGCCGATGGGACGCCCGAACGCCTGGCGCTGGGAGGCGTGCTCGACGTGCAGGTCGAGGGCTCCACGGGAGATCCCGAGGCTGATGCCGGCGGCGAGCAGGCGCTCGACGTCGAGGGTCTCGGACAGCAGCCGCATCGCCCTGCCGCGCTCGCCGATGATCGCGGCGGGTCGAGCGACGGCGTCGTCCAGGAAGATCTCGCAGCTCACGGCGGCGCGCATGCCGGCCATCGAGGTGCGCCGGATCGTCACGCCGGGCTGGTCGGGGTCGACCGCCAGGAGGCTGAGCCCGGACGCGCGCCGGCCGTCAGGCGCCGCGTCGGTGCGCGCGAGCACGAAGATCACGTCGGCGTGCAGGGCCAGCGAGATCCACGCCTTCTGGCCGTTCAGGACCCAGCGGTCACCGTCCTGGCGAGCGGAGGTCGTGGCGGCGAGCAGGTCGGTGCCCGCCCCGGGCTCGCTGAGGGCGAACGACGCGATGAACCGACCGGCCGCAGCGCCGGCGAGCCAGGCGTCCCGGTCGGGGTGCACCACGTCGGCCAGGACGCGGGAGATCATCCCGGCCAGGACCAGGTCGACCGCCAGGCTGGGCAGGGCGCGGGCGACCTCCTCCACGACGACCAGCGCGTCACCGGCGCCGCCCCCGGAACCGCCCAGCTCCTCCGGCGTGCCGAGGCCCAGGAAGCCCGCGTCGCCCAGGGCTCGCCACACGCCGGGGTCGAACGTGCCGGTGGCGTCCAGCTCCAGCGCGCGCTCCGGTGGCAGGTGCCGTCGGAGCAGCTCGCCGACGGCTGAGCGGACGGCGACGCGGTCATCGGACTCGGTCAGGACGGGGTGGACCATCAACGTGCTCCTTAAATGTCAGACACAACAGATCATGCGCCATGACCTCATGATCTGACCAGCGTGTCATTCCGCGAAGGCCTCTCTGTTTCAGGCGAATGACGAGCAAGATGCGCTGTCGTGACAGTCGCGAGCCCATCGATGAAAAACCTTGTGGGTGATCCCCGGTGCTGCATATGTTGGTTGTCAGACAACAGCCCGAGGAGCGCGCATGCCGGACATCAGGACCGTCACGATGATCAACTCCGACGGGAAGGCCGAGCCCCCGCTCGGCGTGCCGGAGGGGACCCGGCTGCGGCTGCAGGAGCTGCGGGTGCGGTTGATGGCGAAGACCCCGTACGAGCACCTCGTGACCGAGATCGCGACGGTCGACGCGGGCGAGGCGGCGATCGCCGCCGGCAGCGACGTGATCTACATCGACACGCTGGGCGACTACGGACTCGAGCGGCTGCGGGCCGTCTCCCCCGTCCCGGTCCTGGGTGCCGGGGAGATCGCGATGGCGACCGTGGCCGCCGAGGGTCGACCCGTCAGCATCGTCACGGTGTGGCCCGTCTCGATGGCCTACCTCTACGACCAGATGATCGCGCGGCACGCCGGCGGGGAGCTCGTCGCAGGGGTGCACCACTTCTCGGCCGAGTCCGAGCTCGACCTGGTCGGGACGGGCGCGGGCATCAAGGCACGGATGAACCGAGGTGAGGGGGACCTGCTCGACCAGCTCGCCCAGGCGTGCCGTGACGCCGCGCTCGCCGACGGCACCGACACGATCCTGCTCGGCTGCACCTGCATGTGGTCGGTCGCGGAGCAGATCACCGAGCGCACCGGCCTGCGCGTGCTGGAGCCGTCTCGCACCGGGTTGCAGGCCGCCTTCGACGTCGCGCTGTCGGCGGGCGGGCCTGCCGTCGCGCAGGCGACCCCCAGCGATCGTCTCGGGACCGTCACGGCGCTCGTCGACGCGTGGTTGGGCGAGGGCAGCGACGTCGCCGTGCCGACCGACGACTGCGAGGTCTGCGTGTTCACGCCGGCCGGCGTGGTGTGAGCGTCACATTTCAGACAAATTGTCTGATGTTTCGTCTGTGAACCATGGCCCGGCATCGTGGGCGTGGTCGCGGCCGGCGCATCTGAACTGCAATATGAGG
>NZ_BAAAME010000005.1:0-47959 GCF_039529015.1 Aeromicrobium alkaliterrae | reverse complement strand
CGCGACTCGGGTTCGCTGCATATGTTTATGTCTGACATAAGCCACCTGTGGCGCTCATCACATCGATCGGAGCAATCATGCGTTCGACTTTCACGCGGAAGGCCGGGGTCGCCGCTGGCGTGCTCTCGCTGCTCGCGCTGGCGGCCTGCGGCGGGGGTGGTTCGAGTTCCGGGGGCGGCGACTCCACCCTCACGATTGCGTGGACCTCCACGCCCTCGGAGCTCGACCAGAACTTGTACGGCGGCAACCCCGACGTCTACCTCGCCCACGCCCACATGGGCACGATCACGACCTACGACCTCGACGTGCCGGCGGACGAGATCGTCGGCCTCGAGGACATCAAGCCCGGCCTGGCCGAGTCGTGGGAGACCAGCGAGGACGGCCTGACCTACACGTTCAAGCTCCGCGAGGGCGTCACGAGCCAGTACGGCAACGAGCTCACGACCGCCGACGTCCAGTACACGTTCGACCGCATGACCTCGAGCGCCACGACGCTGCAGGCGAGCATCTCGATGCCCACCACCAACGTCGACCCGGCCGAGCCGGTCACCGTGATCGACGACTACACCTTCTCGCTCAACCTGACGGCGCCGTCGGCGCAGGCCCTCTCGCTGATGGCCTACCCGAACCTCGGCATCCTGGACTCGACCGAGATCGCCAAGCACACGACGGACGCCGATCCGTGGGCGGCGGAGTGGCTCGCCACGAACTCGGCCAGCTTCGGCCCCTACAACATCACCTCGTTCGAGCCCGGTACCGAGGTCCGCCTCGAGGCCAGCGACACCTGGTACGGCGACGAGCCGGACTACACCGAGATCATCATCCGCGCCGTGCCGGACGGATCCTCGCGCGCGCAGCTGCTCGTCTCGGGCGAGGTCGACATGATCTCCGAGCCCCCGATCGACCAGTTCGACACGATCGACGGCGCGTCGAACGCCTCGCTCGTCAGCAACCCGGACGTCTTCCGTCACAACTGGACGTTCAACACGACCGACCCGATCCTCAGCGACCCCCTGGTCCGCCAGGCGCTGAACCACGCGGTCGACCGTGAGGCGCTGGTGGAGTCGATCTACCAGGGCCGCGCCGAGCCGGCGCTCTACCCGCAGCCGTCGACGCTGTTCGACGACCAGCCCGAGATCGGCACGTACGATCCCGAGCTCGCGAAGGACCTGCTGGAGCAGGCCGGCTACGCCGACGGCTTCGACATCCAGATCGCGTTCAGCGCCGAGCGCCCCGGACCGTACGCCGAGAACATCGCGCGTCTGATCCAGAGCGACCTCAGCGAGATCGGCGTCAACGTCACGCTCAACGGCGTGGCCTCGGTCGCCGACTTCCAGGCGGGCGTGTCGAAGAAGCAGTACCAGACGTTCCTGTACACGGAGCGGCCGTCGCAGCCCGACATCGGCTTCGGTCTCTACCTGTACCTGAACTCCAAGTCGGCGCTGAACACCTCGGGCATCAACCTGCCCCGTCTGGACGAGATCTCGGTCGAGGTCCTCAAGACGGCGCCGGGCCCGGAGCGTGACGCCCTGACCGAGGAGGGTCTGCAGATCATCGCGGACAACGTCCCGATCGCCTCGCTGGTCGAGATGCCCAGCTTCGTCGGTCTGTCGGACACGGTCGGTGGCTTCAAGCCGCTGGTCTCCGGCGGGTTCCTGTTCGACCAGCTGACCTCGGAGTAGAAGATGACGCTGAGCACGACCACCTCGTCGCAGGAGCTGTCCCGGCCCCGACGCGGAACCGGCGCACTGCGGCTGGTCGCGTCTCGGCTCGTCTTCCTGGTGACCGCGCTCTTCGGTGTGGTGACGCTGTCCTTCCTCCTGGTCAGCGTCACCCCCGGAGATCCCGCGCAGGTCATCGCCGGACCCGTGGCGAGCCAGTCCCAGATCGACGCGATCCGCGCCGATCTGGGGCTGGACCAGCCGCTGCTGACCCGCTACGGCGACTACATCGGGGGGCTGCTCCAGGGCGACCTGGGCACCTCCTACTACACGAACCTCTCGGTCTCCTCCGAGATCGGCAACCGACTGCCGGCGTCGCTGACCCTGATCGTCCTCTCGGTCACCTTCGCCGCGGTGGTCGGGATCGGCGTCGGCTCTGCCGGTGCCTACTTCCGGGGCCGCTGGCAGGACAAGGCCGGGCGCTTCGGCACCAGCGTCTTCCAGTCGGTGCCCGACTTCTTCCTGGGCCTGATCCTGATCTACGTCGTGTTCTTCGTGCTGGGGCTCGCCCCGGCACCCACCGGTCAGATCGGGATCGGCGAGATGAGACCCGAGAAGATCACCGGCTTCGTCACGATCGATGCCCTGCTCCGCGGTGAGATGGCGACCTTCTGGTCGGCCGTCAGCCACCTGGTGCTGCCGGTCATGACCCTGGGCCTGGTCTACGCCGCGTACTTCGCCAAGACGTCGAGGTCGACGGTGGGCAAGGCGCTCAACTCGCAGCAGGCGCAGTTCGCCCGCGCGATGGGCCTGCCGGAGCGCACCGTGCTGCGGTACTCCTTCGTCGAGGCCCGCGGCACGATCGTGACCTACGCCGGCGTCATCTTCGCGGCGCTGATCGGCGGCGAGGCGATCGTCGAGCAGGTCTTCGCCTGGGACGGGCTGGGCTCGTGGGCGGTGCAAGGAATCCTGCGCCTCGACATCCCGGTCGTCCAGGGCATGGTGCTCGTCTCCGGTGCCATCACCCTGATCACCTACACCGTGCTCGACATCATCGTCGGGCTCCTGGACCCGAGGATCACCCATGGCTGACACGCAGCTCGCCCCGTCCCGCGCCGCCGTGCTCTGGCGGGTCGCCAAGGAGCACAAGGCGGCGACCCTCGGCGGGACCTTCATCGTCGTCCTGGTGCTCTGGAGCCTCTTCGGCCCGCTGCCCTACGACTCGGCCGCGACCGACGGGTCCGCGTCCCGCCAGTCGCCGAACGCGACCCACTGGTTCGGCACCGACGGCATCGGCGGCGACGTCTTCTCCCGCACGATCGACGCCGCCCGCATCGACCTGTCGCTCGCACTCGCGGGCGCTGCGGTCGCGCTGGTCATCGGCGTGCCGCTGGGGCTGGCGGCCAGCACCAAGGGGCGTGGCAGCCAGCGGATCGTGCGTGCGCTGGACGCCTTCCAGGCCTTCCCCCTCCTGATCCTGGCCCTCGCGCTGGTGACCCTGTCGGGCAACAAGCTCTACATGGTCGTCGTCGCGATCTCGCTGCAGAACATCCCGCGCTACATGCGGCTGCTGCGCAGCGAGGTGCTGGCGCTGCGCGAGAGCCGCTTCATGGAGGCGGCCACCGCGATGGGGGCCACCACCCCTCGCCTGATCTTCCGGCACCTGCTGCCGAACGTCTGGGGCGTGATCCTCGTCCAGACGTCGCTGACGATCGCCAACTCCATCGTGGTCCTGTCGTCGCTGTCGTTCCTCGGCGTCGGCGTCAGTCCTCCGACCCCGTCCTGGGGCTCGATGATCCGCGAGGGCGCCGGCAACATGTCGTCCGGCCAGTGGTGGATCGCGGCCTTCCCCGGCGTCGCCGTGCTGCTGTGCGTGCTCGCCTTCAACCAGATCGCCGACGCCATCGGCGACCGAACCGCACGTTCCTACCGATGAGGGGCTACCGATGACCGAAACCGTCCTCGACGTGAAGGGCCTGACCGTCGACATCGCGACGCCCGACGGCGTCGTCCACGCCGTGCGCGGGATCGACCTCCAGGTCGGCCGGGGCGAGATCCTCGGCGTCGTGGGGGAGTCCGGCTGCGGCAAGTCCACGACCATCAAGGGCATCCTGGGCCTGCTCGGCCCGAACTCGACGGTGGGTGCCGACCACATCGAGCTCGCCGGCCACGGTGACCTCCTGCGCACGCCGGCCAAGAAGATGCGGCACGTGCGCGGCCGGCGGATCGGCTTCGTCGCCCAGAACCCGTTCGGCTCGCTCAACCCGATCTACTCGATCGAGCGCCAGTTCCACGAGCTCCAGAAGGCCCACGGCACCAAGGTGAGCAAGAAGGAGTCGCGGGAGATCGCGCTCGGGATGCTCGCGGGGGTCGGCATCGTCAACCCGGCCCGCGTGCTGGACGGCTACGCCCACCAGCTCTCCGGCGGCATGGCGCAGCGCGTCGTCATCGCGCTGGCCACGACCCTCAGCCCACAGCTGCTGATCGCCGACGAGCCCACGACCGGGCTCGACGTCACGGTCCAGGCGCAGATCATGGACCTCATCTCGGGTCTCGTGCGCAGCGAGCAGCGCTCGGTGCTCCTCGTGACCCACGACCTCGGCGTGATCGCCCAGTACGCCGACCGCGTCGTCGTGATGCTCGAGGGCAAGGTCGTCGAGCACGGCTCCGTCACCGACGTCATGGTCGACCCCCAGCACGAGTACACCCAGAAGCTGATCAGCTCGGTGCCCAAGCGCGAGGAGCTCCACGATGTCATTGGTTGAGGTCGACCAGGCCAGCAAGACGTTCGCGTCCCGCCAGCGAGGCGGCGACCCCGTCCACGCCCTGCGCGGCGTGAGCCTGCGGGTCGAGGCGGGCGAGACGCTCGCGGTCATCGGCGAGAGCGGTTCCGGCAAGTCCACGCTGGGTCGCGCCGTGCTGCGGCTGCTCGACCTGGACTCCGGGGCGGTGCGCCTCGACGGCGTCGACCTCGCGGGTCTGTCGCCCAAGGAGCTGCGGGCCAAGCGGGCCGACATGCAGATCGTGTTCCAGGAGCCGTACGAGTCGCTGAACCCCCGGATGTCGATCGGCGCGATCGTGGCCGAGCCGCTCCAGATCCACCGCAGCGAGCTCGGCTCGAGCGAGATCCGCACGCGGGTCAAGGCGGCGCTCGAGCGCGTCGGCCTGTCCGGCAACACCGCGTCGCGCCTGCCCGGCGAGCTCTCCGGCGGCCAGCAGCAGCGCGTCGGCGTGGCCCGCGCGATCATCTCCGAGCCGCGGTTCGTCGTGCTCGACGAGCCGACGTCCTCGCTCGACCTCTCGATCCGCGCGCAGATCCTCGCGCTGCTCGCGGAGATCCAGCAGGACCTCGGCCTGGCCTACCTGTTCGTGTCGCACGACATGCACACGGTCGAGAAGGTGAGCGACCGCATCGCGGTGATGTACCTCGGCGAGATCGTGGAGACCGCGCCCACGCTCGACCTGTTCCGCTCACCGCAGCACGCCTACACGCGCACCCTCCTGTCGGCGCGACTCTCTGCGGACCCGCGGGAGAAGCACGCCTACCGCGCGTTCGAGGGCGACCGGGAGGTCACCGCATGACCGACGTCCTCCGGCGCACCTACGTCGACACCTCCTGGGGCCAGGTCCACGCCGTCACGGCGGGAGACGGTGGGCCATGGATCGGCCTGCTGCACGAGTCGCCGCTGTCGTCCGAGGTCTGGCTCGACGTTGCCCGTGCCCTCGCGGGGCGCGCCCGGGTGGTCGCGTTCGACACCCCGGGCTACGGCGCCTCGGCGCCGCCCCCACGCGAGGGCCTCGAGCTCGGTGACTACGCCGCGGTCATCGCCGAGGCGTGCGCCGCCCTCGAGATGGAGGCGCCGATCTTCGCCGGCGTGCACACCGGTGCCGCCCTCGCGGTCGAGCTCGCCCACCTGGTGCCCGGCACGGCCGGGATCGTCCTGAGCGGCATCTCGCTGTTCAGCCCCGAGCAGCGCGACGAGTTCATCGCCGGCTGGACCCCGCCGGTGCCGACCGACACCGAGGGCGCCCAGTTCGACTGGGCCGTCGAGCGCTACCGCCGCATCTGGCCCGAGCTCACGCCCGAGCTGCTGCACGTCGCGGCGATGCAGCTGCTGCGGGTCAAGGACCGCTACCACTGGGGCTACCAGGCCGCGTTCCGCCACGACCCCCGTGAGCTGCTGCGGACCGCCACGTGCCCCGTTCTGCTCCTGGACGCCGAGCACGACATGCTCGCGTTCGCCGACGCCGAGGCGCTGGAGCTGGCGCAGGACGGGCGGCTCGAGATCCTGCCCGGACTGCCGGGCCAGCCCCACCTGCGCGTCCCCGAGACCTACGCCGACCACCTCGTCGCGTTCGCGACCGAGTGCGCCTCCAGCCAGAAAGTGACCCCCTGATGACCGACGTGACCTACGAGGTCCGCGACCGGGTGATGCACGTGCTCCTCGACGGCGAGGACACGCTGAACAGCCTCACGCCCACGACCGTCGAGCAGCTCGACGCCATGATCGACGCCGCCGAGGCCGACCTCTCGCTGCGCGCCGTGGTCATCCGCGGCGCCGGCCGCAAGGCCTTCTGCGTCGGCATGGACATCACGTTCCTCGAGAGCTGCTTCGGCGATCCCGACGGGGTGTTCGTGCCGTTCATCACGAGCTACCACGCGACGCTCAAGCGCATCGAGGCGCTCGGCATCCCCGTCATCGCGCAGGTCGACGGGCTGGCGCGGGCCGGCGGCTTCGAGCTGATCCTCGCGTGCGACATCGTGATCGCGGCCGACGACGCCAAGGTCGGCGACGTGCACGTCTCGTTCGGCGTCCCCTCGGGCGGTGGCGCGAGCGCGCGGGCGGCCCACAAGCTGGGCGACCAGCGCGCCAAGGCGCTGATGCTGACCCCGACCTGGCTGAACGGCCCGCAGATGGTGGAGTGGGGCCTCGCGCTCCAGAGCCACCCGTACGAGGAGCTCGACGCCGCGGTCGCCTCCTTCGTCGGCTCGATGGTCGGCCAGTCGCGTCCGGCGATGGCGATCACGAAGCGCCTCATCAACGGGGTGCGCACGTACGGCGTCGACGGTGCCCTCGACCACGAGATCGTCCTGTTCACGAAGTTCGCCCACGACGAGCACGCCGGTGAGGGCTTCCGGGCGTTCGTCGAGAAGCGCGATCCGTACTGGGGGGACGCCGATGTCGACACGTACCGCTGAGACCACGGCCGTCGAGGTCACCGCGGAGACCATCGCGACCCTGGTCGAGACCGGCGGCTACACGCACCCGCTCTTCCAGCGCACCGATGCCGGTCGCCCCCTGCCCGGGCAGGGCCTGTTCCTCCTGATGGGCGGCCTCGTCGAGCAGTCGGGCGTCCTGGACCACGCGATCGCGATGGTCGAGGTCACCCGCGTCTCGTTCCGGAAGATGGTCGTCGCGGGAACGAGCGTGCAGGTGAGACTGGAGCCCGGCGAGAGCCGCACGACGAGCTCGGGCAAGACCCTGCAGGACTGGACGTGGACCGCGGTGGACGGCGAGGGCGACACCCTCGCCGTGGCCGAGGTCCTGATGCTGCTCGAGACGACGAAGGAAGAGAGTGCATGAGCCTCCACATGAACGTTCCGCTGCACATGGCGGCCGGCATCCGCGAGTTCGGGAGGTCCAGCCCGAACCGCGACGCCGTCGTCGACGGCGACCGGCGCCTGTCCTTCGCGGGGCTCGACGACCGCTCGAGCCGCCTCGCGGCGGGCCTGCTGGACCAGGGCCTCACGCCGGGCGAGCCCGTCGCGGTGCTCTCGGGCAACCGGATGGAGTACTTCGAGATCGCCGCTGGCCTGGCCAAGGCGGGCCTGCCGATGGTGCCCTTGAACCCGAAGAACCAGGCATCGGACAACGCCTACATCCTGGGCCACTCCGAGGCCCGCGCGATCATCGTCGACGACACGCTCGCCGCCGGCGTCGAGGGGACGCTCGACGGCCTGTCGACCGTGGTCTCGCTGACGGGCGAGGTGGGTCGCGACTACGAGACCTTCCTGGCCACGTCGCGCGCCGTCGATCCGTTCGTGGACGTCAGGGACGACGACGCGTTCTGCATCACGTACACGTCGGGCACGACGGGCCTGCCCAAGGGCGTCGTGCTGACCCACCGCGCCCGCGTCATCAACAACTACCTCTCGGCGCTCGAGTGGGGCCTCGGTCCGTCGAGCTCCACGATGGCCGTCGCGCCGATGTACCACGGCGCCGGCTTCGCCTTCGCGTACGCGGGGCCCCAGACGGGCGGCACCACGGCGGTGCTGCGCTCCTGGAACCCCGAGCAGTTCCTCGAGGGCCTCGTGCGCGACCGCGTCAGCACGGTGTTCCTGGTGCCGACGCACGCGCAGCAGATCCGGCGCTTCGTCGAGGACCCGATGGTGAAGTACGACCTGTCGGCCCTCAAGACCCTCTACTTCAACGCCGCGGCGCTGCCGATCGACCTCAAGAAGTGGGTCCACGAGGCCTTCCCGGGCGTCGGCATCCACGAGCTCTACGGCTCGACCGAGTGCGCCGTCGTGACGACGCTGCGGCCCGAGGAGTCGCTGCGCAAGGCCGGCAGCGTCGGCCACCCGTGGTTCTTCCAGCAGGTCCGCCTCGTCGGCGAGGACGGCCAGGAGGTCGGCCCGAACGAGCCGGGCGAGCTGTACGCCAAGTCGCCCATGCTGATGAAGGGCTACCTCAAGAACGAGGAGGCGACCCGCGAGGGCACCGACGCCGACGGGTTCTTCTCGGTCGGCGACATCGCGGTCCGCGACGAGGAGGGGTTCATCTCGATCGTCGACCGCAAGAAGGACATGATCATCGCCGGCGGGGTCAACATCTACCCGCGCGAGATCGAGGAGGTCGTGGCGCAGCACCCGCACGTCGACGACGTGGCGGTGGTGGGGTTGCCCGATGACGTCTACGGTGAGCGGATCGCCGCCTTCGTGGTCGCCCGCCGGGGCGTCAGCCTGGACGTCGCCGGGGTCGAGGAGCACGTCAAGGGTGGCGTCGCGAAGTTCAAGGTTCCGCGCGAGTGGCATGTCGTGGACGAACTTCCGCGGAATCCCAGTGGGAAGATTCTCAAGCGAGACATCAGGGACCAGCACATCGCGCACGTCGCGGCATCCGCGCCGTGACGCGGGACGACCAGGAGGCAGCATGACCAAGGACGCGATCTCGGCAGCAGTCCCGCTGCGACGATCAGCCGACGACCGCAGCGCCGAGGCGCTGACGGTGAGCCGAGTGCGTCCTGCCTACCAGCAGGTCGCCGACCAGCTGCTGGCGCGCATCCTGGACGGCTCGCTCGCGGCCGGCGACCGTCTGCCGTCGGAGACCGAGCTCTCCTCGATCTTCGGGGTCAGTCGCAGCACGGTGCGTGAGGCCCTGCGTGCGCTCGCGTCGCGCGACCTGGTCGAGACCGCGCGCGGCACGACCGGCGGCACGTTCGTCCGCCGCGTCGAGCAGGGGCAGGTCAGCGACTACCTGGAGACGAGCCTGGGTCTGATGTCCGGGTCGGACGACATCACCGTGACGCAGATGCTCGAGGCCCGCGAGGTCCTCGAGGTGCCGGCGGCGCGACTCGCGGCCGAGCGCCGCCACGAGCAGCACCTGGAGGCGATGCGCGAGGCCGTCGACCGCGAGAAGCTCACGCGTGGCCGTGGCTTGCGCTTCCAGGAGCACCGCAACTTCCACGGCATCATCCTGCAGAGCTCGGCGAACCCGCTGCTCGAGATCATGACGGAGCCGTTGTTCCGGGTCCTGCAGACCAAGTTCCTCAACCCGGACGTCGATCCGCGGGTGTGGCGCAGCGTCGACCACGACCACGAGACGATCCTCGAGGCCATCACCGACCAGGACGCCGACGCGGCCGCCTCGGCGATGCACGACCACCTCACGCGGCTGCGCGAGACGTACCTGGACGACGGCACGGCAGACGCGAATTCGTAAACGTCTGTCATTTGACGAACCCCTGTTTCTCGCTCATTAACAGCGTATGACGGGGCACGAGAACCCTTGACGGCCATACGTCCGACATTTATGCTGGTGGCACCAGTTCGGACGGAAGAGGGCAGATCATGGGGCAGAAGCAGGGTTGGATCGGACGGTTCTACGAGGACTTCGAGGTCGGGGACGTCTACCGCCACCCGCTCGGACGCACCGTCACCGAGACCGACAACACCTGGTTCACGCTGCTGACGATGAACACGGCGCAGATGCACTTCAACACCGAGTGGGCCGCGAAGTCGGAGTTCGGCAAGCCGCTCGTCGTCTCGACCCTGACGCTCGCGATCGCGGTCGGTCAGAGCGTCACCGACCTCACGCAGAACGCGTTCTCGAACCTCGGCTGGGACGACATCAAGATGACCAAGCCCGTCTTCTCCGGTGACACGCTCTACAGCGAGTCGCTCGTGCTCGAGAAGCGCGAGTCGGGCTCGCGCCCGCACGCCGGCATCGTCACGGTGCGCACCCGCACGCTGAACCAGGACGCCGTCGAGGTCTGCTCGTTCAAGCGCACGTTCTACGTCTACAAGACGGGCGCCGAGCAGCTCGAGGGCATCTTCCCCGAGGCCGAGGTCCCGCTGTCGCTGGAGTCCGAGGCCGATCGGAACGGCTCGGGCCGATGAGCCTGCGCATCACGTACCAGCCCTGGGGGGAGACCCTCGCCGAGCTCGTCGACGCCGGCCGGCGCGCCGAGGCCGCCGGCGCGGAGATCCTCTGGACCTCCGAGCTCCACCGCAGCGCCACGATCACCGCGGCCGCCCTGGCTGCCGGCACCAGCACCGCCAAGGTCGGCACCTCGATCCTGCTCGCGTTCACGCGCAGCCCGATGGTCACGGCCCTGGAGTCGCTCGATCTCGACGAGATGAGCGACGGCCGCTTCGTGCTGGGGCTGGGCTCGGGCGTGCAGCGCCTCAACGAGGACTGGCACAACGTCGAGTTCGGCAAGCCCGTCCCGCACATGCGCGAGACGGTCCGCAACGTCCGGCTGTTCTGGTCCACCGCCACGACCGGCGAGACGATGCAGACCGAGGGCGACTGGGAGCCCATGCACATCCGCGGCTACGAGCGACCGTTCCCGGTCCGCCGCTCCGAGATCCCGATCTACCTCGCCGCGATGGGGCCCTACATGATGCGCCTCGCCGGTCAGGTCGGTGACGGCTGGATCAGTCACGAGCTCTGCTCGCCCGGCTACCTGTCCGAGCGCCTGCTGCCCGACCTGCTGGCCGGCATCGAGAAGACCGACGGCAAGACGCGCGCCGACTTCGACGTCGTCGTCTCGGCCTGCTGCTCGATCGACGCCGACGGCTCGGTGGCCCGCCGCCGCGCCGCGGGCCTGGTCGGCTTCTACGCCACGGTCCGCTCGTACGTCGAGATGTTCGAGTTCCACGGGCTCGGCGAGGCGCAGCAGAAGGTCATCGAGACCTTCCGCGCCGGTACCGGCGCCGACTACCTGGCCGACGTCGTCGGCGACGAGATGGTCGACGCCCTGACCCTGAGCGGCACGCGCGACGAGGTCGTCGAGCGGGTCTCCGCCTACGACGGCGTCGCCGACTCGATCAAGCTCAGCCCACCCACGCACGGCATTGCGGCGCAGGACACCCGCGTCGCCCAGGACGCGATCATCGACATGATCGCCGAGTTCACGGGAGCACACCGATGAAGCCGCTGGCAGACATCCGCATCATCGCGGTCGAGCAGTACGGTGCCGGCCCCTTCGGCACGGTCCACCTGGCCGACCTCGGAGCCGAGGTCATCAAGGTCGAGGACCCCAACGTCGGTGGCGACGTCGGCCGCTACGTGCCGCCGTACTTCGAGGGCGAGGACTCGCTCTTCTTCGAGACGTTCAACCGCAACAAGCGGAGCATCTCGCTGGACCTCACGAGCGAGGCGGGCCGCGAGGTCTTCGAGGAGCTCGTGAAGGTCTCCGACGTCGTCTACTCGAACCTGCGCGGTGACGTGCCGGCGAAGATGCGCCTGATGTACGACGACCTCAAGCACCTCAACCCGGCCATCGTCTGCGTCTCGCTGACGGGCTTCGGCATGACGGGCCCGCGCTCCAAGGAGCCCGGTTACGACTACATCCTGCAGGGCCTGGCCGGCTGGATGGAGCTGACGGGCGAGCCCGAGGGCCCGCCGACCAAGAGCGGC
Organism: Aeromicrobium alkaliterrae; assembly: GCF_039529015.1. Taxonomy (NCBI): domain Bacteria; kingdom Bacillati; phylum Actinomycetota; class Actinomycetes; order Propionibacteriales; family Nocardioidaceae; genus Aeromicrobium; species Aeromicrobium alkaliterrae. The sequence goes on along the minus strand of NZ_BAAAME010000005.1, from coordinate 36,153 downwards.
CTGTCGCTCGTCGACTACTCCGGCGGCTTCGTCGCCGCGATGTCGCTGCTCGCCGGCGTCCACGCCGCTCGCCGCGACGGCGTCGGCATGGACTGCGACGTCAGCCTCTACGACACGGCCGTGACGATGCTGGCCTACCTCGCCACCTGGAAGCTCAACGCCGACTTCGAGCCGGTGCGCACGAGCCACTCCGCCCACCCCTCGCTCGTGCCGTTCCAGGCCTTCGAGGCCAAGGACGGGTGGATGGTCGTCGGCTGCGCCAAGGAAAAGTTCTGGCAGCGGCTGGCCAAGGTCGTCGGACACCCGGAGTGGGCCGAGCAGGACTCGCCGTTCGCGTCGTTCACGTCGCGCCGGGAGAACCAGACCGAGCTGATCGGCATGCTCGAGGACATCTTCCGCGAGCGGAACGTGGCGGACTGGCTGCCGGAGCTCTACGCGGCCTCGATCCCGTGCGGGCCGATCAACGACGTCGAGGCAGCCCTCACCGATCCGCACACCGCGGCCCGCGGCCTGATCGTCGAGACCGAGCACCCGCACTACGGCACGCTGCAGCAGCTGGGCTCGCCGGTGCGCGTGGGCTCGGAGACCCCGGAGTACCGCCGGGCCCCGCAGCGCGGTGAGCACCTCGAGGAGGTCGCGGCCGAGATCCTGAAGCTCGACGCGGCCGCGGTCGAGGCGCTGCGGAGCCGCGGTGCCTTCGGCGTCGTGAAGCCCGTCGAGCCCGACACGGCCGAGACGGAGGCCGCTGCCCGATGACCACGGCGCGCAGGCTCGCCCACTGGGGCACGTCCCCGCTGGACGTGCCCGCCGAGGTCGACGCCGCCGCGAAGCGGCACCTGCTCGACGGGTTCGGCACGGCGATCGCCGGCCACCGGTCGGGCACGGTCGACCCGGTGCTCGAGGTCGCCGCCGGCCTCGGAGGTCCGCCGGAGGCCGCAGCCCTCGGCGACGACCGCAGGATCGGGGCTCCGGCGGCGGCGCTCGCGACGGGCGCGCTCGTCCACGCGCTCGACTTCGACGACACCCACGCCGGCGGCCTCGTGCACGCGACGGCCGTCGTCCTCCCGGCGGTGCTCGCGGTCGGTCAGCAGGTCGGGGCGACCGGGCGCCAGGCGCTCGACGCCGCGATCGTCGGGTACGAGACGGTGTGCCGCATCGCGGCCGCCGCCCCGCACGGGTTCCACACGCGCGGCCTGCACGCGACGATGGTGGCCGGAGTGTTCTCCTCCGCTCTCGTGACGGCACGGCTCACCGGGCAGGACGCGGCGACCGCGACCGACGCGCTCGGCATCGCGGGCAGCCAGGCCGGCGGCCTGCTCGCCTTCCTCGGGACCGGCGCCTCCACGAAGCAGCTGCACCCCGGTCTGGCCTCGCACTCCGGGATCCTCGCCGCGCGGCTCGCCGCAGCGGGCGCCAGCGGTCCCGCCACGGTGCTCGACGGCCCGAACGGGCTGTACGACGCGCTCTCGGCCGTCCCGGCCGACCCGGACAGCGTCGTCGAGGGGCTCGGGGACGTGTGGGAGACGACCCGCATCGGCATCAAGCCCTACCCCGCCTGCCAGCTCATGCACGTCACGCTCGACGCGGTCCGGGAGGTGGCGCTGCGTGAGTCGTTCGGCGCGGCCGACGTCGTGTCGATCGTCGCCGACGTGCACCCCGACTCCGCCCCGACCGTGTGCCCACCGGGCCGCGACCTCGTGCACCCGAGCACGCCGTACGCGGCCAAGTTCTCGCTCCCGTGGAGCACGGCGGCGATGCTGGTCGACGGCACCGTGGGCCTGGACACGTACGAGCCGACGTCGCTGGACCGGCTCGAGGTCTCCGACGTCGCCGCGCGGATCTCCTGGAACCTGACCGAGCCCGTGGGTGCCGCGGCCGCCGCGGCCGGCCGTGTCGTCGTCCGCCTGAAGGACGGACGCGACGTCGTGGGTTCGGTGACCGGCAGCGCCGGCACGACCGCCCACCCGTTCACCGACGCCCAGCTCCACGAGAAGTTCCTCGGCAACACCGGGCCCGCGGGCCAGGCCGTCGCCGACCTCGTCGCCCAGCTCGAGGACGCGCCGTCCCTGGACGCGCTCGTCTCCGCTCTCCACGCCGCTGTCCACCCCCTCACCGGAGGTCCGTCATGACGCTCAACGCCATCCGCCCCGCAGAGTTCCCGTGGTTCCCCTACGAGGGCTTCACGTTCTGCCTGGGGCTCTCCGAGGGCGACCACGTCTGGACCTCGGGGCACACGTCCGCGGCGTTCGACGCCGAGGTCGGCAAGATGACGGTCGGCGGCACGATGGAGCAGCAGGCACGCATCGCCTACGAGAAGGTGCTCACGATCCTCGCGGGCGCCGGTCTCGGCCCCGAGGACGTCACCCGCATCACCGAGAACGTCACGCTGTCCGGCCTGGCCGACTACGAGGCCGCCGCGTCCGTCCGGCGTGAGCTCTTCGGCGCGCACGAGCCCGTCGTCCGCACCGTCGTGGTCGAGCGCCTCGTGCGCCGCACCGCGTTCCTCGAGGTCGAGCTGCACGCCGTCAAGGGAGGCGGCACGGAGCTGCGCGCCGCCAGCGAGGCCCGCGACGCCGGCACGTGGGCGGCCTCGCCGATCCGCGAGGGCCACGACGGCACGGTCTACCTGCCGACCGTCGTCCCGCTCGACGAGCGTGGCGACGTCGTGGCGCCGGGCGACTTCGTCGGCCAGTACGCCTACTGCCTCGACCGCGCCGACGCGCTGCTGCGCGAGACCGGCCTCTCGCTCGACAACGCCGTCACGACCTACGACTACTCGACGCCCGAGACGCGCGACGAGTACCGACGCTCGCACCGCGTGCGCAAGGAGCGCCTGGGCGGCGCCGGCGTCTACCCAGGTGCAGGCGGCATCCTCATGAGCCGCCTGCACGCGCCGGGCGTGCTGGTCGCGATGGACGTCACCGCCTCGCGCCACCCGCTCGAGCTCGTCAACCCGGGCTGGTCGCGCTACGACACGCTGACCTACTCCCCGGGCGTCAAGGCCGGTCGCACGCTCTTCATGTCCGGCTTCGCGGCCCTCGACATGGAGACGCAGGAGGCCCTGCACCCCGGTGACATCGGCGCCCAGGCCGAGGTGACGTTCGGCTCGATCCTGGAGCTCCTGGCGCACGCCGGCCTGGGTCCCACCGACCTGCTGGAGACCGTCGAGTACTGCGTCGAGTCGGCCATCCCGGAGTACCGCGCCGTCGCGCCGGTGCGCGAGAAGCTGCTGTCCGAGCCGTGGCCGGCCTCGACCGGGGCGATCTGCAAGGCCCTGCTGCGCGACGAGTTCCTGTTGGAGGTCTTCCCGATGGCGCTGTACCCGTGCTGACCGACGAGATCCGCGCCCTGGTCGGGCAGCAGCGGGTCTACACCGCCCCGGAGCCGTTCGGCGCCGCGTCGGGCCGCTACTTCGGCCTGGCGATCGGCGACGACAACCCGCTGTACCGCGACCCCGCGTTCGCGCAGGAGCAGGGACTCGCCGGGGTCACGGCGCCACCGACCCTGATCTGCGAGACGAACCAGTACTCCGGCCTGCCGATGGACGCCGAGGGCTACGCCGGTCACCGGTGGGGCATCCAGATCGAGAACACCCGGGAGGTCCGGGGCGGCAACGCCTACGTCTTCGGCCGGCGCCTGCGGCCCGAGGACGTCGTGACGGCGACGTGGGAGATCACCGACGCGGTCGAGAAGACGAGCGGCTCCGGCGCCGCGATGCTCATCGTCACCTCGCGCGCGACGTACACCGACCAGCGCGACGAGTTCCTCGCCGAGAACACCGAGACGATCATCTTCATCGACCTGGGAGGCCAGTCATGACGGCTCAGCCCCAGGTCGGTGACACGATCCCGCCGCTCGAGCGCACGATCCGGCTGCCCGACATGGTGGCGTACGCGGGTGCCACGTGGGACTGGTACCAGAGCCACTACGACCCCGACTACGTGGCGGCCAAGAAGCTGCCCGGTCCCATCGTCGACGGCCAGGTCTTCGGTGCGCTGCTCGTCGAGATGCTGCAGGACTGGCTGGGCCCGCAGTGCTTCGTTCAGAGCATCGACTTCACGTTCCGCAACCTGATGTTCGCGGGGGAGTCCGTGCGGTGCGAGGGCGAGGTGGTCGCGGTGACCGACGCGCACGTCGACGTCACGATGACCGTCACGACGCTCGGCACCGACGGACGTCCGGACCGCTTCGCGGTGAAGCCGGCGAGCGCCCGCGTCCTCCTGGGCCGCGCCGACGGCGTGGGGCGCCCATGACCACCGGAGCTGCGATCGTCGGCGCCGCCGAGTCCGACCTGGGCGTCACGAACCTGTCGATCCTGACCCTGCAGACGCAGGCGATCACGCGGGCCCTGGCCGACGCGGGCCTCACGCTCGCCGACGTCGACGGCATCGCCACGACGGGGGTCTCCCGCTTCTCGGCCACGCAGGTCGCCGACCACCTCGGCCTCCAGCCCCGCTGGACCGACTCGACCTTCGCCGGCGGCTCCGCCTACGAGATGATGGTCGCCCGTGCGACCCAGGCGATCGAGGCCGGCCAGGCCGAGACGATCGTCATCAGCTTCGCCTCGAACCAGCGGTCGGCTGCCTCGCGCAGGCTCGGTGGCGTCACCGAGGACCACACGCCCGAGGCCCAGCTCGAGACGCCCTACGACCCGCTCTTCCCGCTGTCGTACTACGCGATGGCGGCCCAGCAGTACCTGCACCGCTTCGGCGGCACGCACGAGCAGCTGGCCGAGATCGCCGTCGCTGCCCGCGAGTGGGCCCTGCTCAACCCCGCCGCGTACCGGTTCGACGCGGGCCCGCTGACCGCCGAGGACGTCACGTCGTCGCGCATGATCAGCAGCCCGCTCACGGTCGCCGACTGCTGCCTCGTGACCGACGGCGGCGGCGCCGTCGTGCTGACCTCCCTGGAGCGGGCGCGCGACCTCGCGAAGCCCGCCGTGCGGGTGCTGGGCTACGGCGAGCGCACGACGAACACCTCCATGACGGCGGTGCAGGACCTCACCACCACGGGCGCGGTCGGCTCCGGCGCCGACGCGTTCGCCCGCGCGGGCGTCACGCCCGCCGACGTCGACGTGCTGGAGGTCTACGACTCCTTCACGATCACCGCGGCGCTCAGCATCGAGGCGCTCGGCTTCTGCGGCCGTGGCGAGGTGCTCGACTTCATCGCCGACGGTCGCATCCGACCCGGTGGCGCGCTGCCCCTCGACACGGCCGGCGGTGGCCTGTCGTACTGCCACCCCGGCCAGTACGGCGTGCTCCTGCTGGTCGAGGCCGTCCGCCAGCTGCGCGGCGAGGGCGGTGCCCGCCAGGTGCCGGGAGCCGAGGTCGCCGTCGCGCACGGCACGGGCGGCATCATGTCCACGCACGCCACGGTGGTCCTGGGGGTCGACCGATGACCGCACAGCCCGAGAACCTGCCCGACGTCCCCGCGGGGGACGACCTGACGACCCCGTTCTGGGACGCGACCCGGGAGCACCGCCTGACAGTGCAGCGCTGCGGCGCCTGCGCGGCCGTGCAGCACCCGCCCCGCGCGGTCTGCCTGGCCTGCAGCACGCTCGGCGGCCTGGCCCAGGTCGACGCCTCCGGCCTCGGCGAGGTCGACTCCTTCACCGTGGTGCACCGCGCGCCGCGCGCCGACGTCCCGACGCCGTACACGATCGCCCGCGTCCGCCTGGACGACGGCCCCATCCTGCTGACCCGCATCCACCCCCACCAGGAGGTGACGATCGGCGATCGCGTCGAGGTCACCTGGTGGGACCTCCCCGACGGCCGGGCCCTTCCGGTCTTCCGACCCACCACCTGAGGAAGGCACCACCATGGACTTCAACCTCTCCGAGGACCACCAGCAGTTCCGCAAGCTGCTCCGCACGTTCGTCGACAAGGAGATCGTTCCCGTCGCGCGCGAGTGGGAGCAGTCGGGCCGCTACCCGACCGAGATCGTCAAGGGCATGGCCGACATGGGCCTGTTCGGCATGACGATCCCCGAGGAGTACGGCGGACTCGACCTCGACCCGGTCTCCTTCGCGCTGGTCTTCGAGGAGATCTCGCGCGGCTGGATGGGCATCGCCGGCATCCTGGGCAGCCACTCGCTGTCGTGCCGCATGCTCGCGATGCACGGCACCGAGGAGCAGAAGCAGGCGTACCTGCCGAAGCTGGCCACGGGCGAGATCCGCACGGGTGTCGGCCTGACCGAGCCGGACGCCGGCACCGACCTGCAGGGCATCCGCACCACCGCGAAGCTCGACGGCGACCACTACGTCGTCAACGGCGCGAAGATGTGGATCACCAACGCGCGCTACGCCAACCCGCTGCCGGTCCTGGTCAAGACCGATCCGACCGCCTCGCCGGCCCACCGCGGCATGAGCATCCTGCTGATCGACTCGACCAGCGAGGGCTTCACGGTCACCAAGGACATCCCGAAGCTCGGCTACAAGGGCACCGAGTCGTGCGAGATCGTGCTCGACAACGTCCGCGTGCCGAAGGAGAACCTGCTCGGCGGCGTCGAGGGCGTGGGCATGAAGCAGGCGCTGTCGGCGCTGGAGTGGGGCCGGGTCAACATGGCCGCGCGCTCGACCGGCATCGCCCAGCGCGCCTACGACGAGGCGCTCTCGTACGCGAACCAGCGCAAGGCCTTCGGCAAGACGATCGGCGAGTTCCAGGCCATCCAGCTGCAGCTCGCCTCGATGGCCACGAGCGTCCAGGCCTCGCGCCTGATGGCGTACTGGTCGGCCGACGCGGTGCGCCGCGGACGGGCCGACGCGGAGACCGGCATGGCGAAGATCTTCTGCTCCGAGGTGGCCCTGCAGGTCTCGATCGACGCGATGAAGGTCCACGGCGGCTACGGCTACTCGACCGAGTTCGAGGTCGAGCGGATGTACCGCGACTCGATCCTCATGAGCATCGGCGAGGGCACCAACGACGTGCTCCGCACCGTGGTCGCCAAGTCGCTGCTGCGCGGTGACGTGGTCGTCGGATGACGAGCACGATGACGGGGTCGGGGGTCGGCGACCTGCCCCGGACCTACCTCTACGTCCCGGGGAACGCCGGCGCGAAGCTCGCCGGTGCCCTCGGGCGCGGGGCCGACGCCGTCATCGTGGACCTCGAGGACGCGGTGCCGCTGGCGGAGAAGGACGTGGCCCGTGACGGTGTCGTGGCCTGGATCCGGTCGCTGCCGGCCGACCTCGGGGCCCAGGTCTGGGTGCGGGTCAACGCCGGGCCGCTGCGCGACGCGGACGTCGCCGCGCTGGCGGGTCTGCCGGGCCTGACCGGCCTGGCGCTGGCGAAGGTCGAGAGCCGTGACGACGTCGAGGCGGTGGCCGCCCAGCTGTCGGCCGCGGGCGACGAGACGTCGCTCCTGATGCCGCTGGTCGAGTCGGCCGTCGCGGTGCTCGCGGTGCGCGAGATCGCCTCCGGCCCTCGCGTGCACCAGCTGCAGATCGGCGAGGTCGACCTCGCGGGCGACCTCGGCATCACGCCGGGCGACGACGAGGTCGAGATGCTGACGACCCGCACGATGGTCGTCATTGCCAGTGTCGCGGCCGGCATCGTCCCGCCCGTCGGTCCCGTCTCCCGCATCACGGCCGATCCCGAGGCCCTGCGGACCTCGACGGAGCGCGTGCAGCGTCTCGGCTTCGTCGGTCGCGCTTGCATCCACCCCGCCCAGCTCGCCGTCGTGCACGAGGTCTTCACCCCGAGCGTCGACGAGGTCGACGACGCGCAGACCGTGCTCCGCCTCCTCGACGAGGCGGAGGCCGCCGGCAGCGGTGTCGTCCTCGACGGCCAGGGCCGCCTGGTCGACCCGGCCGTCCTCGTCGGCGCCCAGCGGACCCTGGCCCTCGCGAAGCGGGCGGGTCACTGATGCCCCGCCCCACCGAGCTCGACCTCACCGACCTGGACGCGCAGGCGTGGCGGTCCGTGCCGATGCCCGGCTCGAACGGCGGCATCGAGCTGGTGCCGCTGGCCGCCCCCGAGGGCCACTTCTCGATCCTCGGCCGGTTCCCGGCCGGGTTCGAACGACTCACGCCCGGCGGCTACCACGCCTCGGAGGAGGTGCTCGTGCTCGACGGCGAGCTCCTGCTCGAGGGTGGGACCTACCGTCGTGGCGACCTGGTGGTCGTGCCGGCGGAGTACCTCCGCACCGACATGCGCTCGCCCCAGGGGTGTGTCGTGCTGGCCTGGTTCGCCGGTCCCGCCGACTTCCTGGCCGCTGAGGACCTGGAGGCGTGCACCGACGTGATCACGTCGGTCCAGGTGGACGGGGCCTCTGGGGCCCTGGTGGGCTCGGGCGTGGCCGAGTGGTCGGTCGGCGAGGCGCTCGTCGCCGGCGGCGGGTCCCCGACGCTCGAGGTCGTCGCGGCCGACCTCTCCCGCTGGGCGCGTGGCCAGGCCGCGGTCCCGAGTGACGACGCGCTCGTCCGCCGAGGACCGTGACGTGGTGGCGACGAGGCTCGACCCGCGGTGGAGCGGGGTCGACGGGATCTTCGGTGGCCACGTCTTCGGCCGCGTCGCCGACGCCGCGGTCGCGGCGGTGGAGCACCGGCTCGCTGCGCTGACCGTCTGCTTCGTCGCCTCCGTCAAGCCTGGCGACGCCGAGATCGACCTCGAGGTCGTCCACGCGGGTCGCCGCACCGCCACAAGCCGGTTCGCGCTGGTCCAGGAGGACCGGTCGCGTGCCCACGGCCTCGCCGAGCACACCCAGCCCGGTGAGCCGCACCTGTGGGCCGACCGCCGTGAGCTGCCACCGCGGCCGGCGGTCGGCACGCACCCGGCGGACGGGCAGCTCGAGCTCGTCTTCCGCGACCGCCTCGACCTGCGCATCGTCGAGAACTCCCGCGAGGGTCGGCCCGGCGGTGCCTGGGTCCGTCTGAACGAGGTGCCGGCCGACGTCTCGCTCGACTCGGGCGAAGCCGTGCTGGCCACGTTGCTCGACGTCATGCCGCCGGCGCTGTACACCCGCGACGTCAAGCCGGTCTTCGTGCCGACGCTGTCGTTCTCGGCCCACTTCCGCACCGACGTGGACGTCGACCCGTCGGCGTGGATGTTCGTCAGCCACACGACGTCCTGGGCGTCCGGGTCGACGTGCATCGACGACGCGACCGTCTGGGACGCCGACGGACACCTGCTGGCGCAGGGCCGTCAGGCGCGTGCGGTGAGGTGGGCGGCATGAGCACCGTCCACCGTGAGTACGTCGACGTCGCGCACGGCCAGGTCCACGTGCGCGCGGCGGGCGAGCGCAGCGAGCATCCCACCCTCCTCTGCCTGCACATGAGCCCCGCGTCGGGGCTGGTCTACGAGAACGTCATGGCCGAGATCGGTCGGACCCGCCGTGTCATCGCGCCGGACACCCCGGGGTTCGGCGCGTCCGATCCCACGCCGGAGCCGCCCGAGATCGCCGACTACGCCGACGTCATGGCGGAGGTCGTCCGTGCCATCGGCGGCGGGCCCGTCGACGTGATGGGGTACCACACGGGGTCCTACACCGCGGTCGAGCTGGCGGTGCGCCACCCCGAGCTCGTGCGCCGCATCGTGACGGTGTCGATGCCGGTCTTCACGGCCGACGAGCTGGCCCACTTCCTGGCGATCTACAGCACCGACCCGATCTTCACCGAGGACGGCGAGAACCTGCTGGCGAAGTGGCGCTGGTTCGTCGACTTCTTCGGCGTCGGCCGGTTCAACACCGTCGAGGACGCGGGGCGCATCTTCCTCGCGCGCCTGTCAGGCGGGCCGCGCCACTGGTGGGGTCATCACGCGGCGTTCCGCTACGACGCCCCGGCGGCCCTCGCGCGGCTCGACCGCCCGATCACGGTCCTGAACCTCGACGACGACCTGACCCACCAGACGCGGCGTGCGGCGGCGTACCTGCCGAGTGGGAGCATCCTCGAGCGGCCCGGCTGGACGCACGGATTCCTCGACACCGACCCCGCGGGCGCTGCCCAAGCGGTGACACAGATACTTGACGCGAACGTCAAATATCCCGACGCTGGACCTGGAGATGAGGACTGACATGACGGATCTGGGTGTGCTCGACGGTGTGACCGTCGGCGTTCTGGGCGGTACCGGTGCGCAGGGACGCGGTCTCGCGCTGCGCTGGGCGAAGGCTGGGATCCCGGTGGTGCTGGGGTCGCGGGACGCGGCGCGGGCTGAGGTGGCGGCGAAGGAGCTCGTGGACCTGCTGGCCGAGGCGGGCACGCCGGACGCGCAGGTGTCGGGTGCGGACAACGCTGCGACCGCTGCGCAGGCGACGGTCGTGCTGGCGGCGATCCCGTGGGATGGTCACGCGGAGCTGTTGGCGTCGTTGGCGTCGGAGCTGGACGGGAAGGTCGTGATCGATTGCGTGAACCCGATCGGGTTCGGCAAGACGGGGCCTTTCCCGCTGGACGTCGCGGAGGGTTCCGCTGCGCAGCAGGCGCAGGCGGTGCTGCCGGGTTCGCGGGTGATCGGCGCTTTCCACAACGTGTCGGCGGTGGTGCTGGCGGATCTTTCGCAGGCCGAGGTCGACACCGACGTGCTGGTGGTGGGTGAGGACCGGGACGACACGAACCTGGTGCAGGCGCTGGCCGACGTGATCCCGGGCGTCCGGGGCCTGTTCGGTGGGCGTCTGGCGAACGCGGGTCAGGTCGAGAAGCTCACGGCGAACCTGATCGCGGTGAACCGTCGGTACAAGACTCATGCGGGCATCCGCATCACCGGCCACGGACTGTAGTCCTGTGACCGCCACCGCCCTGCCGTTCCCCTCGTTTCCCGTGGGGGACGTCGACCTGCCGACCGAGCGGGAGGTGCGGCGTGCGGTGGTGCGGGCGGAGGCCGGCAAGACGCTGGACCTGGCCGAGGTGACGGCGTTGCTGGCGGCGCGGGGCGAGCACCTCGAGCGGTTGATGGCGGTCGCGGCGCGGGTGCGAGACGCGGGTCTGGAGGCGGTGGGGCGGCCCGGCACGGTGACGTTCTCGCCGAAGGTGTTCGTGCCGATCACCCGGCTGTGCAGGGACCGGTGTCACTACTGCACGTTCGTCGCGACGCCGGCGCAGCTGGAGCGTGACGGGCAGTCGCTCTTCTTGTCGTTCGACGAGGTGCTGGAGATCTGCCGTGCGGGTGCTGAGCAGGGCTGCACCGAGGCGCTGTTCACCCTCGGCGACCGTCCGGAGGATCGCTGGCCGGAGGCCAAGCAGTGGCTCGCCGAGGCCGGCTACGACTCGACGCTGGAGTACGTGCGCGCGTTGGCGATCCGGGTGCTGGAGGAGACGGGGCTGCTGCCGCACCTGAACCCGGGGGTCATGTCCTGGGCGGAGATGAACCGGCTCAAGCCCGTCGCCCCGAGCATGGGGATGATGCTCGAGACCACGAGCCGCCGGTTGTTCACCGAGAAGGGCCAGCCCCACTACGGGTCGCCGGACAAGGACCCCGCGGTCCGTCTGCGGGTGCTGGAGGACGCCGGCCGCCTGGGCATTCCGTTCACGACGGGGATCCTGGTCGGCATCGGCGAGACCATGACCGAACGCGCCGAGAGCCTGTTCGCGATCCGCCAGGTCCACCGCGAGCACGGCAGCATCCAGGAAGTCATCATCCAGAACTTCCGCGCCAAGGACGCCACCGCCATGCGGTCGGTCGACGACCTCGGCCTGCACGAGTACCTCGCCGCCGTCGCCACCGCCCGCATCGTCCTCGGACCCAGCGTCCGCGTGCAGGCTCCGCCGAACCTGGTCGACCTGGACGAGTGCGGCGCCCTCCTCGCGGCAGGTGTGGACGACTTCGGCGGCATCAGCCCCGTCACGCCGGATCACGTGAACCCCGAACGCCCCTGGCCCGACCTGGACCTTCTGCGTGAGGTCTGCACGGAGGCGGGCTTCGACCTGAAGCCCCGCCTGACGACGCACCCGGAGCTGCTGGATGCGCCGTGGGTCGACCCACGCCTGCGGGGCCACGTCGATGCGCTGCGCGGCCCGGATGGCCTGCTCGCCGAGGGTGCTAAGCCGGTCGGCATGACGTGGCAGGAGCCCGACGGCGGCCTGGAGACCACGGGCCGGTCCGACCTGCACGCCACGATCGACACGACCGGCCGCACGGGCGACCGGCGTGGTGACTTCGACGAGGTCTACGGCGACTGGTCGGTCCTGCGCGACAAGGTCCGCAACGCTCCCGCGCTCCTCGGCGCGGCGCTCGGCGCCGACGTCACCGCGGCCCTCGCGGCGGCCGAGCAGGACCCGTCGGGGATCTCCCGCGACCAGGCGCTGGCGCTGATGACCGCGGCCGAGGGCCCGGCGCTCGAGGCGGTCTGCGCATTGGCCGACGACCTGCGCCGTAGTGCGGTGGGCGACCGGGTCGGCTACGTCGTGAACCGGAACATCAACTTCACCAACGTCTGTTACACCGGCTGCCGATTCTGCGCGTTCGCCCAGCGCAAGACCGATGCCGACGCCTACAGCCTCTCGTTCGAGGAGATCGCGACCCGGGTGGTCGAGGCGCGTGAGGCGGGTGCGACGGAGGTCTGCATCCAGGGCGGCATCGATCCCGAGCTCCCCGCCGACACGTACGCCCGCATCGCGCGGACCGTGAAGGCCACCGACCCGGACATGCACGTGCACGCGTTCAGCCCCATGGAGGTCATGAACGGTGTCGCCCGCACGGGCCTCTCGGTGACGGAGTTCCTCACCTCGCTGAAGGAGGCCGGCGTCGACTCGCTGCCGGGCACGGCGGCCGAGATCCTCGACGACGAGGTCCGCTGGATCCTGACCAAGGGCAAGCTCCCGACCGCGCAGTGGATCGACGTCGTCACCACCGCTCACTCCGTCGGCCTGCCGACGACCGCGACGATGATGTACGGCCATGTGGACCATCCGGGCCACTGGGTCGACCACATCCGTCTGATCGGCGACCTGCAGCGGCAGACGGGTGGGTTCACCGAGTTCGTCCCGCTGCCGTTCGTGCACCAGAGCAGCCCGATCTACCTCGCCGGCGTGGCGCGTCCCGGGCCAACTGTTCGTGACAATCGCGCCGTGCACGCCCTGTCGCGGATCCTCCTGCACGGTCTGATCGACCACGTGCAGTGCTCGTGGGTCAAGCTCGGTCCGGACACGTGCACGCAGGTGCTCAACGGCGGCGTGGACGACCTCGGCGGAACCCTCATGGAGGAGACCATCAGCCGCATGGCCGGCTCCACCAACGGCAGCCGCAAGGAGGTCGAGGAGCTCGTCGCCATGGCGCACCTCGCCGGCCGGCCCGCCGTCCAGCGCACGACCCTCCACGAGCACCTGGTCGCGTCATGACCGGCTGGACCGTCGTCGTGCCGGCCAAGCCCTGGCACCTGGCCAAGACGCGGCTGCGGACCGTGCGCCGCGCCGATCTCGCTCGGGCGTTCCTCCTCGACGTGCTCGACGTGGTGGCTGCCACGGACGGCGTCGGGCGGATCGTCCTGGTCTCGGCCGAGCCGGCGCTGGCCGCGGAGGCGCGTCGTCGCGACGTCGCGATCCTGGCCGACCGGCCCCTCGGGACCCCCGGGCGGCTCAACACCGCGGTGACGATCGGACGCGGCTGGGCCTTCACCCACGCCCCGAGCGACCCGGTCGTGGTGGTGCCGGCCGACCTGCCGAGCCTCGACCCGCTCGCCCTGGCGTCGGCCCTGTCCGCCCTGGGCGACCACGAGCGGGCCTTCGTCCCGGACCTGGCCCGTGGCGGCACCACGCTCGTGTCGGCCGCGACCGCCGGCCGCCTTCGCTCCGCGTACGGCTCCGGCTCGGCCGCCCGGCACCAGCGGCTCGGTCTGCGTCGGGTCGAGGAGGTGCCTCTGGTGGTCCGCCGTGACGTCGACACGTTGGACGACCTCGCGGACGCCCTGGAGCTCGGCGTCGGCCCGCACACCCGCGAGGCCGCTCGCCCCCACGACGCCCTGGCTGCCCATCCCGCCTGAGCCTCAGGCGCTGATGCGGACGCCGATCTGCAGGCCGCGGCCGTGGGCCGTGGCGAGGGTGACCAGCCGCTGGGCGAGCATGCCGGCCTCGACGGCGTGGCGGGGTGTGGCCACGACCGTGAGGGTCTCGACGCCGTCGACGACCACGGCGACACCCTCGGGCACGTCCGCGATCTCGACCAGGTCGTCGACCGTTGCTGCGGTCGCCGGGAAGCCCCGCACGACGTCGCCGGCGTCGGCGAGGGCGGCCACGACCGCGTCGCGCGAGCCCAGGCCGAACAGGTCGCCGTCCTCGTCGCGCAGGATCGCGGCGGCCCCGGGGCCGTCCTCGACCGTCAGGAGGTGGGGCGCGAGGCCACGCACGACGACGACCGGTCGGCCGCCGAGCTTGCCCGAGGCCAGCTCGGCCGCACCGGCGACCTCGTCGGCGACGGCCGGTGCGGTGACGACCAACGGCTGGCCGTGGGTGTCGTCGCGCCCGGCGAAGTACTCGACGGGGAGCAGGCCGGCGCAGCCGATCGCGATGTCGGTCTGCCCGACGCGCCACGCCCGTCCGGCGGTGTCGCTGACGACGACGCCGACCGTGCGGCCGGTCAGCTCGCGCAGGCGCGCGCGAATGCTCCGGGCCTCGCCGTCCGGGTCGGGCGGCAGCGGCAGCAGCGTGCCGGGCGCGGTGTTGGAGTTGTCGATCCCGGCCGCCGCCATCGTGAGGCCGTGGTGGGTGCGCACGATCGTGGTGGCGTCACGGCGGGCGACGACGCGGTCGGTCTGCTCGGCGAGCAGCTCGTCCTTGTCGCGGGTCGTCGCGAGGCCGAGGCTCTTGCTGACGATCTTGGACGTCACGACGACGACGTCGCCGTCGACCAGGTCGACCAGTGGGGCGACCAGGGCCGCGAGGTCGTCGCCAGCGGCGACCTCGCCGATGCCGTCGACCGCGGTGAAGCTCAGGGGATCAGCCACGGCAGAGCTCCGCCGCGAGGGCCAGCGTGTCGACCGCGAGCTGGCGGGTCGTGGCGTCGTCGCTCATCCAGAGCGGGACGGCCCGGGCGGTGACTCCGCCGGCCTCGAGCTGCGCGACGTGGTGGGCGTCGGCGGTGTCGAGCAGCCAGCCGTCCAGCACGCCGTGCCGCAGACCGACGGCCGCGGCGCTGTTCTCGATGCCGAGGCCCGCGAGGAGCTGGTCGGCCATGCCGCGCACGGCGCCGCCGCCGATGACCGGGGAGACGCCGACGACCGGGGCGTCGCTGGAGCGGAGCGCGTCGCGGATGCCCGGCACGTCCAGGATCGGACCGACGGAGACGATCGGGTTCGAGGGCGGCAGCACGATGACGTCGGCGTCCGCGATGGCCTGGAGCACGCCGGGCGCGGGGGACGAGGACTCGATGCCGCGCTGGGTGACCGCGTGCACGGGGACGCCTGCGTGGTGGCGGATCCAGAACTCCTGGAAGTGGATCTCGGCCGGGGCGTCGTCGACCGTCGTCGAGATCCAGGTCTCGACCTCGTCCTCGGTCATCGGCAGCAGGCGGATGCGCTCGAGGTCGGTGCCCGGGGCCCAGCGGGCGCAGAGTCGCTCCGTGGCCGCCGCGAGGCCCGCGCCGGAGCGCAGCATCTCGGTGCGCACGAGGTGGGTGGCGAGGTCGCGGTCGCCGAGCCCGAACCACGCCTCCGGCACGTCGTAGGCGCCGAGCTCGGCCTTGGCGTTCCAGGTCTCGTCGGTGCGACCCCACCCGCGCTCGGTGTCGATGCCCGCGCCGAGGGTGTACATCACGGTGTCGAGGTCGGGGCACACGCGCAGGCCGAACAGCCAGATGTCGTCGGCGGTGTTCGCCACGACCGTGACCTGGTCGTCGGGGGTGGTCGCGGCGAGCAGTCCACGGATGAAGCGGGACCCGCCGACCCCACCGGACAAGACGACGATGTTCACGCGCTCATCTTCCCAGACGGCCGAGCGTCAGCTGGCGAAGGCAAAGTCCATGGCGAAGCCGTGGAACGAGGGCGGTGGCGGGTCGACGAGATGCGGCACGACGCCGTGCCCCTTGATGTTGTGGTGCCGTTTGCACCGGCAACGGAGGTTGGTGCCGTGGGTGTGGCCGGCTGGCCAGGGGATGTCGTGGTCGAGCTCGCACCTGTCTGCCGGGACGAGGCAGCCGGGGGTGACGCAGACCTGGTCGCGGAACTGGACGGCTCTGCGGAGGACGTCGGGTGGGCTGTAGCCGCGGTAGTCGTGGGCGAGGGTGTTGTCGGTGATGGGATCGACGAGCAGTCGGTGCCAGAACGCCTCGCCGACGAGCGCCGAGTCGAGGATCCAGGTGGCCGGGACGTGCCAGCTGCCGTCCGCCGCGCTGGCCTGTCCGACGACGGCGCCCGTGAGGACGGCGGCGTCGATCGTGACGGCGATGTCGCAGCGGAGGCCGGGGGTGCCGGGGACGTGGTCGGCCGAGGCCGAGGTCAGCAGATGCGTCAGGAGGTCAGCCTGGCGCTGGACCCGGGTGCGGCGGTCGGGCTGGCCCTCGTCGTCGGTGGCGGGCTGCTTCGCGAGCCGCTCGAGGCGGGCCCCGATCGCGGCGGCGTGGTGGGAGGGCAGGTACGCCTGCAGCAGGGCCATGCCGTCGTCGAGGTGCTCGATGTGCACGTGGCGCTTGGCCCGCTCGGCCTCGGCGCGCTCGGCGAACAGGTCGGCCTCGACCCGGGCGATGAACCGCTTGAGCCAGCGGCGCAGCTCGGCGAGCGTGTGGGTGCGGGCGTAGGCCAGGGCCTCGTCGTCGAGCCGCTGGCGGGAGTCGTCGCGCTCGAGCTTGCCGACCGCGAGCGAGATCGCCTGGACCTGCGCGGCGTCGACGTCGCCCTTGCCGAACGCACCCCAGACCTGGGGCAGGTGCTCGATGGCCCGGTCGGCGCAGGCGAGTCGGTTCACGACCTGCCCCTCGGACTGCCCGGTCTCGGCGGCGATCTGCAGCGGGATCGCCGACTGCTCGGTGAGTCGGCGCAACGGGGTCACGTCGGGGCTCAACCGCTTCATGGCTCCGTCGCGGAACGCGACCGTGGCCACCCACTCCGCCGCCTCGGCCCTGGCTCGCTCCCGCGTGGCACGACGCAGGTCGTGAGCGAGGCGGGAGGCGTTGGGCATGCACCCAGTTTACTCGAACACACGTTCGAACACCAGGTCGATCTCCCACATTCTCAGGCGAATGCAGAGAGTTCCCGGGTGCCTACGCCAGGCAGCGCCCTGCGAGGGAATCGGCCGGCACGGGGAAGGTCCATCCCGTGCCTGAGTCGCCGTAGGGGGTGTCCGGTTTGACGGTGATGGAGGGGTTGGAGAGCAACCCGGTGAGCGTCAGGGCGGTGGGGCACGACGCGACCAGCTGGTCCGGGTTCTCGGCGGTGGCCTCGGCCGGGGGTAGGAGCACCGCGACGCCGATGATCCTGACCGAGCTCGGCGTGCGGTCGAAGGAGCACGCCTGGGTCCACGCGGCCTCGCTCGGCCCGGGCAGGACGTGCTCGAGGGTGAAGGTCATGCCGGGAAACACGTAGCGCTCCTCGAGGGGGAACGGGCGACTCGGGTCGGGCGACGTCACGGTCATCTCGACCGCTTGGGCGATCCCGCCCTCCAGCTGAAGGTCGGAGAAGCGGAGTGCCTGGGTCAGGTCGTAGAGGCCGCCGCTGCACAGCCGTCCCACGGCGGCGAGGTCGGCCTCCGTCAAGCCGACGGGCTCGTGGACCGTGATGGTCGCGTCGGCGGGCGAACCCTCGAAGTCGACGTAACGGCCGCCGGTCGTGAGCTGCACCCCCGACGCGGTGAGGTCGGCCGGCAGCTGGCCGAAGGGGGTGGGCGCCGGGCCGTCGTCGCCACCGACCCACTGTCCCAGGGCGTCCGAGAACCACTCGGCGACCCGCTGCGCGTCGCTGGGGGAGCCGCTGGGGCGCACGGAGATCGCGATCTCGTCGTGGACCCACACGGCACCGCAGGCCATGAGCACCTGCTGGTCCTCCGTGGGGGCGCAGTAGCCGAAGGCCTCGCCACCGAGCAGCGGCACGGGCTCGGAGAACAGGATCCCCGAGGTCGGCTCGAGGATCGCCGCCGCGACGAGTGCGGTCGTGCCCTCCTCGACCAGGTGGACGTCGACCTCCGTCAGGCCGGCGGTGCACGTGGCGGTCGGGACGTCGCCGAGGGTGCCGGTGTCGGACGCCGTCGTCGTGACCGCGGCGGCGGGCACGAGGTCGGGGGATCCGGGCGGCTGGAAGGTTTCGCTGTCGCCGAGCGGGCACGCGTCGGTGGCGCCGTCCTCCAGTGCGGTCGTGATGTCGCGGATGCGCTGCACATCGGCCTCGCTGCCGTTGTCGCTGAAGACCATGGTGATCGGGAACGAGCCGCCGTAGGGGTCGGGAAGGGCGGGCTCCGGCTCCGGTGGTGGGGACGAGCAAGCCACCAGGCTCAGCAGCGCCGCGGCGGCGGCGAGCCGGTAGGGGACTTTCCTCGACATGCTCGGAGGCTAGTGCGGCGAGGGGCCCCGTCGGAGGGGGAGAAGTCCCCGAGCCGGTACGGTCGACGGGTCGGACCCGCCTGATCTCGCCCGGAAGGACGCCATGAGTCCCGTCGAGATCATCGCGATCGTGCTGGCCGGAGTCGCCGCCGGAACGATCAACACCGTCGTCGGGTCCGGCACGCTGATCACGTTCCCGACGCTCCTGGCGATCGGGGTGCCTCCGGTGACGGCGAACGTCTCCAACACGATCGGCCTGGTGCCGGGGTCGGTGTCCGGTGCGATCGGCTACCGCGCCGAGCTGGCGGGTCAGAAGCGGCGGGCCCTGTGGTTGATCCCGGCCTCGGCGATCGGTGCGATCGCCGGCGCGGTGCTCCTGCTGGTGCTGCCGTCGGAGGCGTTCAGCGCCATCGTCCCGGTGCTGATCGTGCTGGGGTGCGTGCTCGTCGTCGTGGGACCCCGCATCTCGGCGGCGGTGGCACGCCGGCACGCCGACCGCGGCGGCCTGCCGGACCGGGGAGCCTGGTGGACGCAGCCCCTGGTCGGCCTGACGGGCGTCTACGGCGGCTACTTCGGAGCCGCGCAGGGCATCATCCTGCTCGCGGTCATGGGGATCGGGATCGACGACGAGCTGCAGCGGCTCAACGCCCTCAAGAACGTGCTGGCGGGCGTCGCCAACGGGGTCTCCGGCCTGCTCTTCGTCGTCGTGGCCGACGTCGACTGGCTCATCGTGCTGCTGATCGCGATCGGCTCGACGGTGGGCGGCCAGATCGGCTCGCGCTACGGGCGCAGGCTCCCGGCCACGGCCCTGCGGGTGTTCATCGTCGCGGTCGGGCTGGTCGCCCTCGCGGTCTTCCTCGCGGGCTGAGCCTCAGGGCGCGACGACCTGCCAGTCGATCTCGTGGCGACGCAGGTGCTGGGCAGGCATGGGCGCGACGCTAGGTGCGTGCCACGCCTGCCGCGATGGGGAGAGGTCCCCGTCAGCGGCGTGCGACGAGCAGCGGCTGGGCGATCTCGGCGCTGAACCCGTGCTGGTCGTACACCTGCGCGCGGGTCAGGCCGATGCCGTCGGGGCCGATGCTGGTGCGGGCGTCGAGCAGCATCCACTCGTCCTCGGGCGTGCGCTGGATCGTCGCGGTGAGCGTGGAGGGGATCGAGAGCCACTCGCTCATCGGCAGCTCGACCGACAGGCCGTTGGCCGAGTCCGCCATCGTCAGGAGCCGTGAGGTGTGCGACGTCGTCTCGCCCGCGACGAGCGGGACGCGGGGCCGGCCCCAGACCAGGGCGGGGCCGAGCGTGCCGTAGCCGCCCGCGACGAACCGCCACTCCATGGCCCGGCCGTAGCCCCACGACGGGTCCACCCCGGTCAGCGTGTGCGGCGACTGCTCGGCGGGAAGCGGGGCCGGCGCCTCGGACGCGGCGACCTCGGTCGTGCTTCCCGGAGCGACTCGGATGCGCCAGGCCGTCGCGGTGACCGCGAGCCGGTCGTCGACCCACAGCCGCGCCTCGACCATCTCGACGCGTCGGCCCGGCCGCACGACCGTGGCCTCGGTGCGCGTGCGGCCCTGGGGGATGCCACCGAGCATGTCGATCGTGATGCGGGCGATGCGCATCGAGTCGTCGGGCCGGGCCGCGTCGACCGCGCGGGCGAGCAGGCCGGCGGGCGGGCCGCCGTGCTGCAGGGAGAAGTCCCACGGGCTCTGGGTGGCCTCGGTCGAGTCGAACACGTGCTCGTCGACCGGGAGGTAGAAGGCGGTGAGGTCTTCGCTCATGCGTCGATCATGCCTCGGGCGCCTCGGAGCGGACGAGGGCGAGGGTCAGGAACGCGAGGGCGACGTAGCCGAGGAGCAGGGTCCAGGACCTCGGGTCGCCTGCGCTGCCGAACAGCAGCACGTCGCTCGTCAGGTCGGCCGCGGCCCCGTGCGGGAGCCACGGGGTGACCTCGCGCCACGGGCTCGCCAGGAGCAGCGGGTGCGTCGCGCGGATCAGGGGAGCGGTGGTCAGCAGGAACACGGCGGCCGCGACGCCGAGACCCCAGGCCCCGAGCAGGCGGAGCAGGAGCAGCGTCACGGCGGCGGCGGTCAGGCTGCTGAGCCCGCTCGCGAGGCCGAGGGGGACGAGTGCCGACGGCTCGCCCGACCCGACGGCGACGGCCGCTCCGAGCAGGGTGCCGCCGACCACAGCGGTGCCCGAGGTCGCCACGACACCGACCCGCGACCGGGACCGCCACGCCGCCGCGACCACCACGGCGAACCCGAGCACCACGGCGGCCGCCGCCGTGAGGAACGGGACGACGCGGCTCACGGGCGCCGGCTGCGCCGTCACGACGTCCACCGTCCGGCCGAACAGGGCCGTCGTCGCCGTGGCCTCGCGCAGGAGAGCGGCGTTCAGACGGGTGCCGTTGGCGGGCGACACGTGCAGCACGTCGCGCTCGACGGTCAGGTCCACGACGACCACGGCATCCACCAGGCCGTCGTCGAGGTCGTCGAGGGCGACCTCGGTCGAGGGCGACGCGGTGGCGCGGACGTCGCCGTCCGTGTCGTCGCCGAGGCGGTCGACCAGGGTGGCAGCCACGACGGGAGGCGCGACGATCGCGACGCGGGCCCCGTGCGGTTCGGACGTCGGCCGGGCGAGCAGGAGGGTCAGCACCACGGCGGCCTGGAGCGCCAGCACCAGGAGCGGGACGACCCGCCGAGCGCCTGACATGGCCCGATCCTAGGTGGGCCGACAATGGGGTGTGATCTCGTGGCGGACGTCCTGGCGTGCCCGGGTCGCGCTCGGCGTGGCGCCGGCCGCGGTCGCTGTCGTGGCGGTCGTCGCGCTCGTCCCGCAGCCACAGCCCGAGCAGGCGGACCCGCCGGCGCTCGCCTCGGAGACCCAGTGCGTCGCGCTGCCGCCGATCGCCGACGTCGACGCCCTCAACGCCTGGGTCGACTCGGTGCGAGGTGGGGCCGAGTTCCAGGGCGCCGACGTCGGCGCGGACGCCCTGCTGCAGGACGGCAGGCGACTGTGGGTGTTCGGCGACACGCTCCGCTCGGAGGAGTTCGACGGCCAGCGCTTCGTCCGCAACTCGATGATGGTGCTCGACGGCGACTGCGCGAACGTCGTGCTCCCTGCCGACCACGGTGCCCTGATCGCGGACCGCGACGACGGTGTGGGCTACTGGCCGATGTCGATCGCCGTCGTGCACCGCACCGGCTACGACCTGGTGGGGGTCGGGGCGCAGCGGGTCGAGGCCGACGGGGTCCCCGGCGACCCGTCGGCGTTCACGAACCTGGGGCCGGCGGTCGCGGTGTTCATCGCCCCCGTGGGCCAGGTCCCGCAGCTCGTGTCGGTGACCGACATCGGCGAGGACTCCGGCGATCCGACCCGCCCGACATGGGGCGCGGCCTCGGCCGTGAGCGACGGGTGGGTCTACCTCTACGGCACCGCCGGGCCGACGGAGGACCTCGTCTTCGGTTTCTCGCTGCAGGTCGCACGCGTCCGGCCCGACGAGATCCTCGACCCGACGCAGTGGCGCTACTGGGACGGTTCCGACTGGGTCGCCGACCCGGCCGCCGCACAGGTCCTGATCGAGAACGAGGGCGGGGTGTCGCAGACCCTGAGCGTGTTCGAGCGCGACGGACGCTGGTACGCGGTCAGCAAGCGCGACGAGTTCCTGGGCAGCGACGTCATCATCTGGACCGCGCCCGCACCGACGGGCCCGTTCACGCCGGGGCCGGTCGTCGCCGAGATCCCGTCCGACCTCGAGGCGGGCGCGCTGCAGTACATGCCGCTCGCGCACCCGGACTTCCTGCCCGAGCCCGGCACCGTCGTGATCTCGTACAGCCGCAACGACACCGACCTCGCCGAGGTGGCCGCAAGCCCCTTCCTCTACCGACCCGCCTTCATCCGCGTCCCGCTGCCGTAGGGGAGTCAGTGTCGACGTCGAGACGCTAATGAGTATCGTTCTCGTTTATGACGACGACTCCGGCGAGCCCCGCGACGCTGTCGGCGGCTCGTGCCCGCCGCCGACGGGGTCGCACCGCGCTCCTCGTGACGACCTTCGTGCTGGTCCTCACGATCGTGCTGAGCATCGGCACCGGACCGGTCGGGGTCCCCCCGGCGACGGTCGCGAAGATCCTGGTCGCCCACCTCCTGCCGGGTGAGCACGTCGCCACCTGGACGGCTGCGCAGGACCAGATCGTCTGGACCTTCCGTCTGCCGCGGGTGCTGATGGCCGTGCTGGTCGGCGCAGCGCTCGCGGTGGTCGGCACCTTGCTCCAGGCGATCGTCCGCAACCCGCTGGCCGACCCGTACGTGCTCGGCGCGTCGTCCGGCGCTGCGCTCGGCGCCGTCGGTGCCCTGGCCCTCGGCGCGAGCGTTCCGGGGCTCCTCGTGTCGGGGTCGGCGTTCGCCGGAGCCGCCGTCGCAGGGGTGGTGGTCTACGTCCTCGCCTCGCGCGGCGGGCGCATCGAGTCGCTGCGCATGGTCCTCGCCGGCGTGGCTCTCTCGTACCTGTTCAGCGCCGTCACCGGCTGGATCACGGCGACCGCCGACCACGGGCGGCTGCCCGGTCTGATCTTCTTCCTGCTCGGCAGCATCAGCTCGGCCACCTGGGCGATGCTCGCGCTCCCGGCCCTGGCGCTGGTCCTGGGCACCGCCTACGCCCTGCACCGGGCTCGCCACCTGGACGCGGCCATGACGGGCGACGAGACAGCGGCGTCGCTCGGCGTCGACATGACGCGTCTGCGCATCGAGGTGCTGGTGGTCACGGCGGCGATGACCGGCGCGGTCGTGGCCGTGGCCGGGGGCATCGGGTTCGTGGGGATGGTCGTGCCGCACGTCTGCCGCCTGCTCGTCGGTGCCGGGCACCGAGCACTCCTGCCGTTCACGGTCGTCGCGGGAGCGCTGCTCGTCGTGCTGGTCGACACCGTGGCGCGCACCGCTGCCTCGCCGCGGGAGATCCCGCTCGGTGTCGTCACGGCCCTCGTGGGGGCGCCGTTCTTCCTGTGGCTGCTGCGGACCCGCCCGGTGGGTGCCGAGCGATGAGCTCCGTCGTGGTCGACCGGGTCTCGGTCCAGCTCGGTGACACCCTCGCGATCGACGACGTCAGCCTCGAGGTCCGCCCCGGTGAGGTCCTCGGCCTCCTGGGACCGAACGGCTGCGGCAAGTCGACGCTGCTGCGGACGATCTACGGCACCCAGCGTCCGTCGGCCGGGACGGTGCACCTCGACGGCCTGGACGTGACCAGCGCCCGGCGTCGCGACGTCGCGCGTCGGTGCGCCGTGCTGACGCAGGACCACGCGACCGACGTCGAGCTGTCGGTCCTCGACGTCGTCCTGCTCGGCCGGATCCCGCACGGGGCGTCGCGGCGGTCCGCGGACGACGACCTGCGGCGGGCCTCCGAGGCGCTGGCGAGGACCGATGCGACCCACCTCGTCCACCGCGCGTTCCCGACGCTGTCCGGCGGGGAGCGTCAGCGGGTCCTGCTCGCGCGAGCGCTCTGCCAGGACCCGCGGGTGCTGCTGCTCGACGAGCCCACCAACCACCTCGACGTGACGCACCAGCTCGACCTGCTCGGCGCTGTCGGCGATCTGGGCGTCACGTGCGTCGTGGCCCTGCACGACCTCACGCTCGCGGCGGCCCACTGCGACCGGCTCGCCCTGCTCGACGGTGGCCGACTCGTGGCGCTCGGCACCCCCGAGGAGGTCCTGACGCCGGCGCGCGTCGAGGCGACCTACCGCGTCGCGTGCGACCTGCTGACCCACCCGCGCACCGGCCGGCCGCTCGTCGCGCTGGCCCCGCGGGACCACGGTTCCCCCACTGCCCAGGAGGCATCATGAAGCGCACCATCCCCCCTCTGCTCACGGCCGCGGCCCTCGCCGCTGGTTGTGGCACCGTCAGCACGTCGGCGTCGTCCGGCGGCGGCGAGGACGCCGTCACGGTCGAGAGCTGTGGCCGCGACGTCACGGTCGACGGCGTCCCCGAACGGGTCGTCAGCATGCACCCCAGCCTCACCGAGCTCCTGGTGCAGCTGGGCGTGGGTGACCGCGTCGTCGCCCAGGCCCAGGACGCGCTCGGCGAGCCGTCGCCGGAGCTGGCGGCGGAGGTCGACGCGATCACCTCGATCAGTGCCGACGTGCCGCCGACCCGCGAGGACCTGCTCGCGCAGTCGCCGGACTTCGTGATCAGCGGCACGGAGTACGAGTTCTCCGCCGAGCAGGGCTTCGCCGGGTACGAGGACCTCGAGAAGGCCGGCGCTCCGGCGTACGTCGCGACGGCAGGCTGCATCGACCGTCGCTCGGAGGGCGCCGTGGCCGACACGTTCACCGACCTGGAGAACCTCGGCCGCATCTTCGGGGTCGAGGACCGGGCCTCGGAGCTCGTCACCCAGGCGGAGCAGGACCTGGCCGAGATCGAGGAGATCATCGGCGACGACGACCCGGTCCGGGCCGTGCAGGTGTACGTCGAGGGCGGCAAGCTGTACGCGATCGGTGGTGCGGTCGAGATCGACGTGCTGCGCCTCGGAGGCGGTGAGAACCTGTTCGCCGGCGACTCCCGCTTCGACGACTTCTTCGCGGCCGAGGTCAACCCGGAGGTCGTGGTCGACCTGCAGCCCGACGCGTTCGTCTTCGCGGTCAACGACGCCGCGCACGAGGAACAGACGCGTGCCTACCTCGAGCAGACCCTGGCCGACACCCCGGCCGTGAGGAACGGCCTGCTCGTCGCGGTCGACAACACCTACGTGCAGCCCGGGACGCTGTCGGCCATCACGGGGGCCCGCATCGTCGCCGAGGCGCTGCACGGCTGAGCGGTGCGAGAGCTCGGGCGCGACTACGCCCTCTTCTGGGCCGCGCGGGTCCTGGCGGTGGCGGGTGCCACGGTCACGGCCGTCGCGGTGCCGGTGCTGACGTACCAGCGCTCGGGCTCTCCGCTCCTGACCTCGGCCGTCGCGGCGCTGCAGGTCCTGCCCTACCTGCTGCTCGGCCTGGTCGCGGGAGCCGTCGCCGACCGGGTCTCGCGGCGACTGCTCATGGTCGTCGGCGAGGTCGTGAGCTCGGTCGCGCTCGCGAGCCTGGTGGTCGTCGGGTCGGACGCCTCGGTGGCGCACGTCCTGGTGGTCGCCGCAGTCGTGCCGACGGCGTTCGTCTGGTTCGACGCCGCGGCCTTCGGAGCGCTCCCGGCGCTCGTCGGACGTGACCGCCTGGTCGAGGCGAACAGCGCGCTGTGGACCGCGACGACGCTCGTCGGCATCGGCGGCCCGGCACTCGCGGGACTGGTCGTGGCCGGCTGGGGCGCGACGGTGGCCCTGGCGATCGACGTCGTCGCCTGCCTCGGAGCCGCCGCACTGCTCGCGAGCATCGGGACCCCGATGGGCCCGGGCCGTCGCGTCGGCCCGCCCACCCGGCTGCGGGCCGACATGGTCGAGGGTCTCGCCTTCGTACTGCGGCACCCGATCATCCGCCCGCTGACCCTGGCAGGCGCGCTGAACTCCGTCGCGGCGGGCGGCGTGACCGGGCTGGTCGTCGTGCTGGCGGTCGAGCAGCTCGGCTCGTCGGCCGACGGCGACGTCCCGGGGTTCCTGCTCACCGCGATCGCGATCGGCGGATTCCTCGCGGCCGTCGGTCTGCCGCGGCTGCTGCGTCGGGTACGGCTGGGCCTGGTGACGGTCGGGGCGCTCGCGGGGGGTGTGCCGGCGCTGGTGGTGCTCGCCCTGGCCGAGGCGTGGCTCGTCGCCGTCGGGGCGCTCGTGGTCTGGGGGCTCGCCACCACCCTGGTCGTGCTCAACGGGATCTCGACCCGCCAGCAGCTCACCCCGGACCGGCTCCAGGCACGCGTCAACACCTCGGCCCGGATGCTGGCCTGGGGCGGCACGCCGTTCGGCGCGCTGGCCGCCGGCGCCACGGCGGAGGTCGCGGGCACGGTCACGGCGCTCGCGGGTGTGGCGGCCGTGTGTGCGGCCGCCGTCGTTTACGCCGTGGCCTCGGGCCTCACGCGCGTGACGGCTCCGGCGGGACTGGCCGAGCCGCCGTCGTGATGCGGGAGCGGGACGTCCGTCCTAGATTCGGTGGCGGACGGAGGTGGGTGGACGTGCCTGATGACGACCTTCGTGACGGCGGACGCCGTCAACCCTCCACGTGGTGGGTCGGGCGAGGAAGTGCCCGCCAACGCCGCTGGTGGAGCGACGTGCCCCTCCTGATCTTCCTGGCCGCTCTCTTCACGGTGAACGGCGCGGCGAACGGGGAGTCGAGCCTGTGGGTCGTCGGGGTTCCCTGGATCGTGGTCGGCGCCCTGACGGTCTGGGCGTACCTGCGCCGTGATCGCCCTCCGGCGAGATGGCCCTGGTGGTGAGCACGTTCGTCGAGGTGATCGTCGCGAGTCTGGTGATCGGCGCGGTCATCGGCCTGGCTGGCACGTACCTCGAGAAGCGCTATGCGGGTGACGAGACGGGGTTCATGCTCGCCCTCGTCGGCGGCATGACGGGGCTTTTCCTGCTGTTCCTGATCGGCTCCGGGCTCTGGTTCGTCGTCATCGAGGGCTGGCGGCCGTAGCCACCGGGATCATCGCGCGCAGCTCGTCGGCGTCGACGTTGGCGCCGAAGGCCGGCGTGCCGGGCTCGAGGTGCTTGCCGGCAGCCAGGTCGGCGAGCACGACGGGGTCGAAGCCGAGGTCGTCGACCAGCGCGGCCACGACCGCGACGTCGGCCGGGTCGTCGCCGGCGAGGGCGATCGCCTTGCGCTCGGCGGCGCCGCGGGGAAGGGCCCCGTCCTCGAGGTCGTGGTAGCCCATGTGGTTGAACGCCTTGACGACGCGCGAGCCCGCCAGGTGGGTTTGGACCATCTCGCTGGTCGAGGTGGCGGGGCTGCGGAGGTCGTCGCGCAGGCCGTCGACCTCCCACCAGTAGTTCATCGCGTCGATCACCAGGCGTCCGGCGAGGGCGGTCGCGTCGAGCTGCTCGTGCTTGCCGAGCGGCAGGGCCAAGATCACGACGTCCGCGTCGGCCACGGCCGTGGCGGCGTCGGTGACCTCCGCGCCCGGCGCCAGGATCTCGACCGTCAGGGCGATCTTCGCGGGCTCGCGCGAGGTGGCGATCAGCACGCGGTGCCCCGCGGCGACGGCCAGGCGGGCCAGGACCAGCCCGACCTTGCCGGCCCCGAGGATGCCGATCGTGCTCATGACGCGCTCTTCTCGGCGAGCAGCTCGCGCACGCGCGGGACGACCTCGGTGCCGAACAGCTCGACGGCGCGCAGGCGAGCGGCCGCGGGGATGCTGCCCTGGCTGTAGATCAGGTCGAACCGGCCCACGTCGAGCTGGCCGAGCGCGCCCGCGATCCGCCGGGCGACGGTCTCGGGCGAGCCGACGTACATCGACCCCTGGGCCATCTCGGACTCGAAGTCGCGGCGGCGGATCGGCGGCCAGCCGCGCTGGGCGCCGATCCGGTCGTGCAGGACCTTGTAGCGGGGCCAGACGATCTCGGCGGCCTCGGCGTCGGTCTCGGCCACGAAGCCGGGGGAGTGCATGCCGACGGGCTGGGCCGTCGTGCCGAACTGCGCGGCAGCGCGGCGGTAGAGGTCGACGTACGGGGCGAACCGGGCGGGCGATCCGCCGATGATCGCGAGCATCAGGGGCAGGCCGTAGCGGGCCGTGCGGACGACCGACTCCGGCGAGCCGCCGACGCCGATCCAGGTGTCGAGGTGGCCCGACTCGGTCTTGGGGTGGACGTCGGCGTCCTGCAGGGCGGGGCGGGTCGTGCCGCTCCAGGTCACCGGGGTCTCGTCGAGGAGCTTCGAGAACAGCTCGACCTTCTCCTCGAACAGGGTGTCGTACTGCGCCATGTCGTAGCCGAAGAGCGGGAACGACTCCGTGAACGAGCCGCGACCCAGGATCACCTGGGCGCGGCCGTTCGAGAGCGCGTCGACCGTCGAGAAGCGCTGGAACACCCGCACGGGGTCGTCGGAGGACAGGACCGTGACGCCCGAGGCCAGGGTGATGTTCTCGGTGCGGGTCGCGATGCCGGCCAGCACGGTCTCCGGGCTGGAGATCGCGTACTCGGGGCGGTGGTGCTCGCCGACGGCGATCACGTCGATCCCGACCTGGTCGGCCAGGACGGCCTCGTCCAGGACCTGGCGCACGGCCTGGGCCGGCGTGAGCAGGTTGCCGTTCTCGTCCTCCGGGATGTCGCCGAAGGTGTCGATGCCGAACTGCACGGTGCGCATGGGAGTCCTGCCTCTAGGTGGTTGAACTTTCACCTACCCTAACCGAAGTGCTGCCCCCGTTGTTCCCCGGTGGTCACCGCACGCCCTTCAGGCCGGCGGGTTCCGCCCCCTGAGGTGCCGCGAGGGGCGAGCGGCCTCGAAGGGGGTTCCTCAGCCGCACCGCTCAGCCCCGGCGGGAGCGGTGCAGGAGGTAGAGGAAGTACGGCGTGCCGATCGCGGCCGTGAGCAGGCTCGCCGAGAGCTGGGTCGGGGCGATGACGGTGCGGCCGAGCAGGTCGGACAGGCTCAGCACGATCGCGCCCAGCAGAGCGGCCACGGGCAGCACGAGGCGGTGCCGCCGACCGACGAGGGCTCGCGCGGCGTGCGGGGCGACCAGGCCGACGAAGCCGACCACGCCGATGACCGACACGGCCGACGCGGCGAGCAGGGTGCCGCTGCCGAGCAGCACGAGTCGGGCGCGTGCGGGGTTGATCCCGACGACCCGGGGCGTGTCCTCGTCGACCGACAGCAGGTCGAGGTGGCGGGCCGCGAGGAACGACAGCGGCAGCAGCACGACCGAGGCGACGATGAGCGGCCACAGGTGCTCGTATGCGCGCCCGTAGGTCGAGCCCGACAGCCAGGTCAGGGCCTTGGCGGCGTTGAACGGGTCGGTCGTGACGATCAGGACCGTCACGAGGGCCGTGGCCGCGTACGCCACGCCCACGCCGAGCAGCACCAGCCGGTCGGTCGCGAAGCCGCTGCGGGCGGCGAGTCCGAAGACCAGTCCCGCGGCGACGAGGGCGCCCGTGACCGCGGCACCGGAGATCATCCAGTAGGTGGCCGTCGGGGCGAGGGTCACCACGATCACGGCACCGACCGAGGCCCCGCCGGAGACGCCCAGCAGGGTCGGGTCGGCGAGCGGGTTGCGCGTGACGCCCTGGATCAGGACACCCGAGATCGCGAGGGCGACGCCCGCGAGCAGTGCCGCGATGATGCGGGGGGCCCGTGCGTCCATGACGCTCGACGTGATGGGACCGGCCCGCCCGACGACCCAGTTCAGCAGGTCGCCGACGAGGAACATGCGGTCGCCGACGAGCATCGAGGCCCCGGCGACGACGACCAGCAGCGCCAGGAGGAGGACGATCAGGGCGCCGGGACGGCGCACGCCGAGGCCGCGGACGTCGAGGGCGTTGCCCGCCTCGTCGAGCCGTGAGGCCCGCAGGCGCAGGGCGAAGACGACCAGCACGACGGCGCCGAGCAGCGTCGTGGCGACACCGGTCGGGACCTGGACGGCGCGCTGGGATCCCATGAGTCCGCGCACGACCACGTCGGCGAGCAGCACGACCGCGATGCCCGCCAGGCCCGACAGGGGCACGAGGGCGCGGTGGCGGTGCAGGCCCTCGACGCGGGAGGCGGCGAGCCGCACGAGCGCGGGGGCGACCAGGCCGATGAAGCCGATGGGGCCGGCGAGCGTGACCGAAGCGGCGGACAGCAGGACTGCCAGGACGATCAGCGTGAGCTGCGTGCTGCGCACGGGCACGCCGAGCGAACGGGCCTCGTCGTCGCCGAGTCCCAGGAGGTCGAGGCGGCGGGCGTAGAGCATCACGAGCGCGATCACGACGACCACGAGCGGTGCCATGAGCCTGGCGGTGCCGAAGCCGTTCTGGCTCAGGCTGCCGGCCTCCCACGCCTGGAGGCCGATCGACTCCAGCGGGTTGAGGATGATGAGCATCGTCGAGATCGCGGTGAAGCCCATCGAGATGACGGTGCCGGCCAGCACCAGGCGGACCGTGCCGTACTCGGTGCCGGCCAGGGCGAACACGATCAGCGCGGCGAGCAGGCCCCCGACGAAGGCGAGCACCAGGTCGCCGCCGAGGGCCGAGGGAAGGCCGACCGTCGCGCCCACCGTGATCGCGAGGTAGGCGCCGGAGTTGACCGCGAGGGTGTCGGGGGAGGCCAGCATGTTGCGGGCCACCGACTGCATCACGGCTCCGGCGACGCCGAGCGACAGGCCGACCAGAGCTCCGGCTGCGAGCCGCGGCAGGCGGGACTCGACGACCACCGCCGTGGCCTGGGTCGAGCCCGTGCCGGTGATCCAGCGCCAGAGGTCGCCGACGCCGATGTCGGCCGTCCCCTGGATGACGTGGATGGCCGAGACGACGCCGATCAGCACCAGGAGCGCTGCCGCGGCCGTGGCGACCCGCAGCGGCGAGGTGGGCGGCACGGCCGGCACCGAGGAGACCTGCTCCTCGGTGCCGGGCCGCTCCGTCGTCAGCGTCATCGGGTGGTGCGCTCGATCAGCCGACGGTGGCGACGACGGCGTCGAGGAACTGCGTCATCGAGGCCGGTCCGCCGAACATCCAGATGCGGTCGGGGAAGCGCACGACGCGGTCGCTCGTGACGAACGGGAGCGACGTCCAGATGGCGTTGCTCGCCAGCGTCTCGGTGTACGGGTCGGTCTCGGAGTCGTTGGCGATGTACCAGAAGTGCGTGTCCGCGGGCAGCTGCGTCAGGCCCTCGACGTCGGTCTGGGCCAGGCCGTAGGCCGGGTCGGGCTCGATGCCCTCGATCGCGTCCCAGGCGCTGACGAAGCCGAGCTCGTCGAGCAGCGAGCCGAGCTGCGACTCCGACGTGTACGGACGGACCGACACGGCGTCTCCGGTGTCATACGCGTCGCTGAAGGCCACGGTCGCGCCGGCGAGCGGGGAGGCGGCGACGGCGTCCTTGGCCTCGGCGAGCTTCGCGTCGAACGCGGTGCGCAGCTCCTCGGCCTTGTCCTCGGTGCCGGTCGCGGTCGCGATCAGGTCGAGGTTCTCGAACATCTGGTTGATCTGGTCGCCCGACTCGCCACCGGCGATGACGATGACCGGGATGTCCTTCTCGATCTGCTTGA
The DNA here is from genome assembly GCF_039529015.1 of Aeromicrobium alkaliterrae. Taxonomy (NCBI): domain Bacteria; kingdom Bacillati; phylum Actinomycetota; class Actinomycetes; order Propionibacteriales; family Nocardioidaceae; genus Aeromicrobium; species Aeromicrobium alkaliterrae. The sequence goes on along the minus strand of NZ_BAAAME010000005.1, from coordinate 4,699 downwards.
CGGCGTCGCCGGTCAGGCTGTCGGTGACGATCAGGACGTCGAGGTCGAGCGTCGCCAGCGTGTCGGTGCTGGGCTCGCCGCGCGTGCCGAGGTCGGTGACGTCGGCGGGCAGCTCGACGGCGCTGTCCCAGGTCTTGAAGCCCTCGACGTCGGAGACGCCGACCGGGTCGACGCCGAGCGACACGAGGTACTCCGCGGCGTTCCACTCGGTCACGCCGACGCGGGTCGCGGGGCCGTTCAGCGTGACCTTCTTGTCACGCGAGTCGGTCACCGTGATCTTCGGGCCGTTGTCCTCGGAGCCGTCGGCGGCGTCCTCGGTCGTGCCGCAGGCGGCGAGCGTCGTGGCCAGCAGCGTCGTGGCCGCGAGAGCGGCGACGCGGTGGGCGCGGATGAACTTCACGTGATCTTCTCCTTCGAGGGGGTGGCACGGGAGTGGTGCCGGGCCACGGCGCGGGTGCGCACGTGACCGGTGAGCGGGTCCACGCCGACGTCGACGTGGATCCCGTAGGCAGCGGTGAGACGGGCCGAGGTCAGGACCTCGGCGGGCGGGCCGGAGGCGGCGACGCGCCCGTCGACCAGCAGGACGACGTCGTCGGCGATCGCCGCGGCCTGGTCGAGGTCGTGCAGCACGACCCCGATCGCGATGCCGTGAGCATCAGCCAGGTCGCGCACGGTGTCGAGCAGCTCGACCTGGTAGCGCAGGTCGAGGAACGTCGTGGGCTCGTCGAGCAGGAGCACCTGGGTGTCCTGGGCGAGGCAGCTCGCGAGCCAGACGCGCTGGAGCTGCCCGCCCGAGAGGGTGTCGACGGGGCGGGCCGCGAGGTCGGTGACGCCGCACATCGCCATGACGCGGTCGACGACCTCGGGACCGTCGACGTCGGCACCGCCCCAGCGGCCGCGGTGCGGGTGGCGGCCGTACTCGACGACCTCGCGCACGGACACGCCGCCGGGCACGCTGCGCGACTGCGAGAGCAGCGTCAGGCGCGTCGCGAGCTCGCGGCCCGACAGGTCGCCGACCGCGGTGCCGTCACGCAGCTCGACGCGACCGTCCGTCGGCGGCAGGAGGTGGGCGAGCGACCGCAGGAGGGTGGACTTGCCGGAGCCGTTGGGGCCGATCAGGGCGGTCACCCGACCCGCGCGCAGGCTCACGTCGACGCCGTGGACGACGGTGGCGCGGCGGTAGCCGGAGATCACGCCGGTGGCGCTCAGCTCGACCGGGGAGGCGTCAGGCATGACTGCAAAGGTAAGGCATCCCTACATAGAACGACGAATCGAGTGACCGTGCCGCGACATCAGGAAGGCGACAAGGTCACGTCAGAGCCCCGTCAAGGTCGCTCCTCGCCCGCCCGGTGGCGGTCAGGCTGGAGGCGTGACCATCGACTCGACCCTTCCCGCAGCGACTCGATCGACGCACCGCGCGATCGGCTACCTCGTCCCGGCGTGGGACGACGCGCTGCTGGCGATCCTCGACGAGGACACCGCCGCAGCGCGCCGCGTCATGCGAGGAGCGCCGGCCAGGCGCTCGGCGATCCAGGTCGCCCTGACCCAGGCCCAGAGATCGCCCGACGTCGACGGACCGCTGCACGTCCTGGCCGAGGCGGCGCGCATCAACCGGCTCCTGTCGGGCCTGTGCCAGTCCGTCATCGCCAGGCACGCCGATCCGCTGCTGGCCGAGGGGGACTGCAGGTCGGCCGCGGTGATCCGGTTGGTGGGGGTCCGGCGGCTGGAGACGCTCGAGCGGGCGTCGGTGCGGCCCCTGATCGACCGGGCCTTCGTCGACGGGTCTCGGTCACTCGCTGCTGCGGCTCAGGCCCTCGCCGGGACCCAGTGCGAGCACGGACGTGCTGCCGGGCCGTGCCACGACCTGAGCCTGGCCCTGCTCGAGGCCTCGCGGCTCGCGGCGCGGAGCCCGCGGTCCCCGGAGATGCAGTCGTGACGTCGGAGCTGCCCTCCTCAACGACGCTGGTGTTCCCGGTCAGCGCGACCACGGTCTGTGCCACCTCGTTCCGCTGCGCCCGCCGTCCCGATGGTGTCCGCGTCGCGCTCGCCTTCACGACGCTCGATCGACTTCGCGCCGTCATGGGTCCGGGCCAGCCGTGGATCCCGTGCTGTGCGGGAGCCGCTCACGCGATGCTCGACCCACTGGGCGTCGTGGAGATCCGGGTGGACCCGGAGCTCGTGATGGTCCCGGCTCGCGGCCCGTCACGAGGTGGGGCGATCCCTCCTGCGCCGCGACAACACGGCGTCGACCGCGAGCCCGAGCGCCAGGGCGACCACGATCGAGGTGAGCACCGAGACGAGGGTGCCCCCGGGCACGAGCATCGAGATGACCGCCCCGGCGAGGCTCTGGTAGGCCGCCCAGGCGAGGGCTGCCCCGGCGGCGACGGCCAGGTAGCGGCCGATCGCGAGCCGAGAGGCGCCCGCGGTGAGGTTGACGGCCAGCCTCGCGAACGGCACGAACCGGGCCGTGAAGAGCACCGCTCCGATGCGCTGGTCCAGCCGCGCCCGTGCCCATCCGAACGCGGCCTGCATCCGAGGTCCGCGCATCCACCGCCAGCGGTCGAGCCCGGTCAACCTGCCGATCAGGTAGCACCCCACGTCGCCGAGGAAGGCAGCCACGGCAGTCACGGCGATCACGGCCCCGAGCGGTGGGACGCCGGTCGCGCTCGCCAGCGCTCCCATCGCGACCACGGCGGCCTCGCCCGGGATCAGGACGAGGAACGCGTCGCCCAGCACCAGCACGAACAGGATCGACAGAGCCCACGGGCTGGTCGCCAGCTGTGCCAGGAGGGCCTCGATCATGCCTCCCTCCTACCGGGTCGAGATGAACACGGGGTCGTCACCGACCGTCCTGCGCCATGACGGATCGAAGTCGGTCGAGGCAGCGGCCGCGCAGTGGCCCGATGCCGCCGATCGAGCGCCCCATGTCCGCGGCGATGTCGGCGTAGCTCGGCTCCTCGGGGTCGAAGTAGAGGGCGAGCAGCAGCTCGCGGCATGTGCCGCCCAGCATCGCGAGGGCGTCGTGCACGGCGGTCTGGGTGTCCCAGAGCTCGTACGGGTCCTCGCCGGTCGTCGCAGCGGCGGTCTCGAGCGGGAGGTCGCGGCGCGAGGTGGAGCGGACCCGCCAAGCCTGGCGCCGGGCGACCGTCATGAGCCATGACGCGAGGCGGCTCTCGTCCTCGAGCCGGTGCAGCGAGTCGATCAGGGCGACGAAGGTCGTCTGGGTGATGTCGGCGGCGTCCTCGCGGCTGGCGCCGTTGCGCAGCGCGACGGTGAACACCAGGCGCTCGTACCGCGCGACGAGGAGGTTCCACGCGTCCTCGTCGGCGGCGCGACAGCGCTCGAGTAGCTCGGAGTCGCTCGGCGCGGCGAGCACGCGTCGGGGCGCGCGACCGGGTGGTGCGGTGCGCAGGGCCATGTCGTTCTCCTCGCTGACGGACGGGTCGCGAGGACGGTAGGGACGAAGAATTCACTTCTGGCCCGGCGCAAGTGAAAGAACGACAGAATCTGTGCATGGCGGACGTCACCGGTGCGGGGACCTTCGCGGCCGCGCTCGACGAGGCGATCCGTGGACGGCGGATGACGCTCCAACAGGTGCGGGAGCGGCTGCTCGCCGTCGGACACCCGATCTCGCTGGCGTCGCTGTCCTACTGGCGCGCAGGTCTGCGCGAGCCGGAACGTCGGCGCTCGCTCGAGGCCGTGCCCGAGCTCGAGCGGGTGCTCGGCCTGGGCGAGGGAGCCTTGAGCGGCCGGCTCGTCCGCGGTGGCGCGCAGCTTCCGCGCCCCTTCGACGAGCTCGTGGGGGAGCCGACCGTGGAGAGTCTCGTCGGTGAGTCGGACGTCGACCGCGTGGTGTTCCAGATGACCGTGGACGTGGGACCTGCGCGGGAGGTCCAGCGCGCCCGCCTCCTGCAGATCTTCGTCGCTCGTCGAGCCGGGGTCGAGGGCGTCACGATCTTCGCCGGCCCCGACAAGGGCACTCAGGACAACGACGTGGTGCTGCGGGCCGTCAGCGGCTGCTCGGTCCAGAACGCGACGCGTCTCGGCAACGGGATCATCGGGACGACGATCACGTTCGAGCGTCCGCTGAGCGAGGGTGAAGCGGTCGTCACCGAGTGCGAGGCGGTCGTCGACGGTCGGCCCGACCTGGAGACCGAGTACGGGCTCGTGGCGGAGCAGCGACTCGAGGAGGCCATGATCTGGGTCAGGTTCCACCCCGACTGCCTGCCGGCGAGGGCATGGGTGTGGTTCGACGAGGACGGCCTGCAGCACGCCTGGCCCGCGGCGCTCGACGGTGCGACCGGGCTTCACTACCGACAGACGGACTTCGGCCCGGGATCACTCGGTGCCCGCTGGGAGTGGTGACCCGGGCACCGACGGCGAGCAGGCCCGTGGGACTCGAACTCGACGCGGGTACTTCCGTGACGTGCGACGATGCGAGAGTTGACCGCTTTTGCAGTGGTTCTGGCTCACACGGTTCTGTCTGATTCCCGGTATCTCACTGGCGAGTGTGCCCAAAATGTGCCCACGGAAGCGGTAGGGAGTCCGAGGCCCTGCCGTGCATTCTTCAGTACTAGCGGACCGGTTTGCGACGCCTCATCAGTGATGCCTAGAGGTGACGCTGAACGGACCTGAACGATGCCTAAGCCGTGCCCCATTCGCGGTCCTGGTAGGTGCCGAGAGCCTCCAGGTGCTTACT
>NZ_BAAAME010000004.1:1202393-1229570 GCF_039529015.1 Aeromicrobium alkaliterrae | reverse complement strand
GGCGACGGTGAAACCGACGGCCAGGATCTTCTTCATGTCGACCTCCAGACGAAGGTGTGGTGGTGGGCCCAGCTGGACTTGAACCAGCGACCTCTTCCTTATCAGGGAAGCGCTCTAACCGAGCTGAGCTATGGGCCCGTAACAGCGATGAACTCTATCCCACGAGCACCGCTGCGAACGAATCGGGTCAGCCCCGATCGCGGAAGGTCACCTGCACGCCACCGACGAGGTGGGTCGCGGCGTTGTAGAGCCGCGCCCCGATCGCCGCGAGCGCCGTCATCAGGATGACGTTGATGACCGACAGGACCAGCGTGAGGCCGACGACGCGTCCGAAGCCGAGATAGTTCTCGACGTCGAAGGTGCCGTCCTCGCTGCTGAGGACCGAGTTGACCGTGTCGTTGAGGCTGTTCCAGACGCCCGTCACGTTCAGGACGACCCAGAACACCGTGACCGCCACGACCGCGACGATCATCAGCGCCGTCGAGATCACGAACGCGAGCTGGGTGACCGACCACGGGTCGACGTGGACCAGGCTGAGTCGCGCCTGCCGGGTCACCGAGGAGTCGGCAGCCGCCGGCACCGCGGCCTGGGTGGCCGTCGACGGGCCGCGGTCCTCGGGCTCGTCGGTCACGCGGGGGAACACGGACGTCGACGACGGGTCGCCCGAGACCGTGCGGGCGTAGTCCGCCGCGGTCATCGGCCGGTGGGGCGCCTGCGCCGGCTCGTCGCGCTTGGTCGGCTCCTCACGCTTGGCCGCCGGAGTCGGCGTGGCCGTCTTCTTGGCCGGCGACTTCTTCGGGGTCCGCGTGGAAGCCTTCTTCGCGGCGGGCTTGGCCGGGGTCGTCACGTCGTCCGCAGGCGGGTCGTCCGCGGGCGGGTTCTCGTCACGAGCCGTCACCGGGCCCTTGCCGGGGGGACGGGGCACGGGGCCGGGTTCCTGGTCCTCGCTCACGCCTCTGCCTCACCCTCCGTCGACTCGGGGGACTCCTCGTCCCCCTCCGTGGCCACCGGCTCCGCGTTGCGCGCGATGGTGACGACGCGGTCGTCACCCTTGAACTTCACGAAGCTGACCCCCATCGTGCCACGGCCGGTCGGATTCACGCCGGAGACGAGGCTGCGGGTGACCTGGCCGTTCGAGGTGACGCTGATGACGTCGTCGGTGTTGCGCAGCACCAGGCCGCCGACGAGCTCGCCACGCGTCTCGCTGATCTGCATCGCCTTGATGCCGATGCCGCCGCGACCCTGCAGGCGGTACTCGCCGACGAAGGTCTTCTTGGCGAAGCCGCCGTCGGTGACCGTGAAGACGTAGAGCTTCTCGTCCTCGGGCACCTCCTCCTCGTCGAGGGCGGCGTGCCGGGCGCGGATGACCGACAGCGAGAGCAGCTCGTCGTCGCCGCGGAACTTCATGCCCGTGACGCCGGAGGTGGCCCGGCCCATGGGCCGCAGCTGCTCGTCGTCGGCACGGAAGCGGATCGCCTGCGCGTGCTTGGAGATCAGCAGCAGGTCGTCGTCAGCGCTGACGACCTCGGCGCCGATGAGCTCGTCGTCCTCGTCGCGGAAGTTGATCGCGATGACGCCGGCCTGACGCGGGCTGTTGTAGTCGGCCAGGCGCGTCTTCTTGACCAGACCCTTGCGGGTCGCGAGCACGAGGTACGGCTCCTGCTCGTAGTCTCGGATCGCGAGCACCTGGGCGATCTGCTCGTCCGGCTGGAACGACAGCAGGCCGGCGACGTGGCCGCCCTTCGCGTCGCGCCCGGCCTCGGGCAGGTGGTACGCCTTCGCGCGGTAGACGCGGCCCGCCGTGGTGAAGAACAGGATCCAGTGGTGCGCCGTGGTCGGGAACAGGTGCTCGACGTAGTCGCCGTCGCGCAGCGCGGCGCCGCGAACGCCCTTGCCGCCGCGGTTCTGCACGCGGTACAGGTCGGTCTTGGTTCGCTTGGCGTAGCCGCCGGCCGTGATCGTGACGACGACCTCCTCGTCGGGGATCAGGTCCTCGTCCGAGAGGTCGCCGTCGGCAGGGATGATGCGCGTGCGGCGGTCGTCGCCGTACTTGTCGACGATCTCGGCCAGCTCGGTCGAGACGATCGAGCGCTGACGCTCGTCGGACGCGAGGATGTCGAGGTAGTCGGCGATCAGGCGCTCGAGCTCGGCGAGCTCGTCCATGATCTTCTGCCGCTCGAGGGCCGCCAGGCGACGCAGCTGCATCTCGAGGATCGCGTTGGCCTGCAGCTCGTCGATCTCGAGCAGGCCGATCAGACCCGTGCGCGCCTCGTCGACCGTGGGGCTGCGGCGGATCAGCGCGATGACGTCGTCGAGCGCGTCGAGCGCCTTGGCCAGACCGCGGAAGATGTGCGCGCGCTCCTCGGCCTTGCGCAGACGGAACTCGGTGCGCCGGCGGATCACGCTGATCTGGTGGGTGATCCAGTTCGAGATGAAGCCGTCCAGGCTCAGCGTGCGCGGGACGTCGTCGACGATCGCGAGCATGTTGGCGCTGAAGTTCGTCTGCAGGTCGGTGAACTTGTAGAGGTTGTTCAGCACGACCCGGGCCACGGCGTCGCGGCGGATCTCGACCACGATGCGGCGACCGACGCGCGAGCTCGACTCGTCGCGGAGGTCGGAGATGCCCTGGAGGCGACCGGAGTTGACCAGCTCGGCGATCTTGCGCATCAGCGCATCGGGGTTGACCTGGTACGGCAGCTCGGTGACGACGAGCTGGATGCGGCCCTTGGTGTCCTCCTCGATGTTGACGATCGCGCGCATCGTGACCGAGCCACGACCCGTGCGGTACATCTCCTCGATGCCGCTGGTGCCCACGATGAGGCCGTGCGACGGGAAGTCGGGGCCCTTGATGCGCTCGATGAGCGCGGCCTGCAGCTCCTCGCGCGTCGCCTCCGGGTGGGCCAGCGACCACTGGGCGCCCTCGGCGACCTCGCGCAGGTTGTGCGGCGGGATGTTGGTGGCCATGCCGACCGCGATGCCGGCCGAGCCGTTGACGAGCAGGTTGGGGATGCGCGACGGCAGCACCGTCGGCTCGGCCGACCGGCCGTCGTAGTTGGGCTTGAAGTCGACGGTCTCCTCGTCGATGTCGCGCACCATCTCCATCGCGATGGGCGCGAGCTTGCACTCGGTGTACCGCATCGCGGCGGCCGGGTCGTCGCCCGGCGAGCCGAAGTTGCCCTGGCCGAGGATCATCGGCGCGCGCATGACCCACGGCTGCGCGAGGCGCACGAGGGTGTCGTAGATCGCCGTGTCGCCGTGCGGGTGGTACTGACCCATGACGTCACCGACGATGCGGCTGCACTTGCTGAAGCCGCGGTCGGGGCGGTAGCCGCCGTCGTACATCGCGTAGAGCACGCGGCGGTGCACCGGCTTGAGGCCGTCGCGCACGTCGGGCAGCGCGCGCGACACGATGACGCTCATCGCGTAGTCGATGTACGAGCGCTGCATCTCCTCCTGCAGCTCGACGGGTTCGATCCGGTCGCGCTCGATCGGGGTGTCAGTCACAGGAGGATTCCTTCATCAGGGGTGGAGCGAGAAGAGGCGGGGCGGAGGGACATCAGATGTCCAGGAACCTGACGTCCTTGGCGTTGCGCTGGATGAAGTTGCGGCGCTGCTCGACGTCCTCGCCCATGAGGATCGTGAACATCTCGTCGGCGACCGCGGCGTCGTCGAGGGTGACCTGGCGGAGCACGCGGGCCTCGGGGTCCATCGTGGTGTCCCACAGCTCGGAGTCGTTCATCTCGCCGAGACCCTTGTAGCGCTGCACCGGGGCCTCCTTGGGGAGGCGTCGGCCGGCCTCCTCGCCCGCGGCGAGCAGCACGTCGCGCTCACGGTCGGAGTAGGCGAGCTCGTGCGGCGCGTTGGTCCACTTGATCTTGTAGAGCGGCGGCTGCGCGAGGTACACGTGGCCCGCGTCGATCAGCTGCTTCATGAAGCGGAACAGCAGGGTGAGCAGCAGCGTGGTGATGTGCTGGCCGTCGACGTCGGCATCGGCCATCAGCACGATCTTGTGATAGCGCAGCTTGGCGATGTCGAAGTCGTCGTGCACGCCCGTGCCCAGCGCGCTGATGATCGCCTGGACCTCGGCGTTCTGGAGGATCTTGTCGATGCGCGCCTTCTCGACGTTCAGGATCTTGCCGCGCAGCGGGAGGATCGCCTGCGTGCGCGGGTCGCGTCCGCCCTTGGCGGAACCACCGGCCGAGTTGCCCTCGACGATGAAGACCTCGCACTCCTCCGGGCTGCGGCTCGAGCAGTCGGCCAGCTTGCCCGGCAGACCGCCGCCGCCGAGGAAGCCCTTGCGGTTGCGCGCCAGGTCGCGCGCCTTGCGGGCGGCCATGCGGGCGCTCGCGGCGTCGATCGACTTGCGCACGATGGTCTTGCCCTCGGCCGGGTTCTGCTCGAACCAGGCGCCGAGCTCCTCGTTGAGGACCTGCTGCACGAAGCCCTTGGCCTCGGTGTTGCCGAGCTTGGTCTTGGTCTGACCCTCGAACTGCGGCTCGGCGAGCTTGACCGAGATGATCGCGGTGAGCCCCTCACGGATGTCGTCGCCCGTGAGGCGGTCCTCCTTCTTCTTGATGAGGTTGTTGGCCTCGGCGAAGCGGTTGACCGTCGTGGTCAGCGCTGCGCGGAAGCCCTCCTCGTGCGTGCCGCCCTCGTGGGTGTTGATCGTGTTGGCGAAGGTGTGCACCGACTCGGAGAAGCTCGCGTTCCACTGCATCGCCAGCTCGAGCGACAGGCCGTTGGCCTCGTCGTCGCGCTCGATGCCGATGATGTCCTTGTGGATCGGGGCCTTCGCGCCGATGTTGATGTGCTGCACGTAGTCGACGAGGCCCTGGTCGTAGCGGAACTCGACGCTGCGCTCGATGCCGTCGCCCTCGGCGGTGCCACCGTCGGGGTCGTCGCCCTCGTGGTCGCGCTCGTCGGTCAGGGAGATCTCGAGGCCCTTGTTGAGGAAGGCCATCTCGCGGAAGCGCGTCTTGAGCGTCTCGTACGAGTAGACCGTGCTCTCGAAGATGCTCTCGTTCGCGTAGAAGACCTGCGTCGTGCCGGTCTCGTCGGTGGGCTCGGCGCGCTCGAGGTACGCCTCGGGCACGCCGTCGTGGAAGGTCTGCTTCCACGTGTAGCCGTCGCGGCGCACGGTCGTGTGCATCGTGGTGCTCAGGGCGTTGACCACGGAGATGCCGACGCCGTGCAGACCACCGGAGACCTTGTAGCCGCCGCCGCCGAACTTGCCGCCGGCGTGCAGCGAGGTGAGCACCAGCGTGACGGCGGGGATCTTCTCGATCGGGTGCTCGTCGACGGGGATGCCACGGCCGTCGTCGACGACCTTGACGCCGCCGTCGGCCTGCAGCGTGACCTCGATGCGCGTGGCGTGACCCGCGAGCGCCTCGTCGACGGAGTTGTCGACGACCTCGTAGACGAGGTGGTGCAGACCGCGCTCACCCGTCGAGCCGATGTACATGCCCGGACGCTTGCGCACCGCCTCCAGTCCCTCGAGCACCTGGATGTTGCTGGCGTCGTAGCCCGTGGGTGCGTGGGCAGCGGGATCTGGAGTTTGGGTCACCTGCACAGTATAGAGGGCCGTTACGAGCGTCTGAGCGATCACACCCCCGTGTCGGGCCTCGACTCAACTTCCCCAGGTCCGGCTGAGACGCCGTAGAAGGCCCCTGTGAGCGTCTGGCAGGGCGGCATCCGGACCCCGGATCGAGATCGCCGATGTTCAGGCCGCTCCCGGCCGCGTCGCCCCCTGCTGACCTTGACGTGATGCGGCACAGTGGTTCGCATGGCTCTGACGGACCTCGGCACGGCTCCCGACCGCTCTGCGGTGACGGGCACCAGCGTGCGCCCGCGGGCAGCGGCCGCCGCCGTCCTCGCAGGCCTCGGATTCCTGGCCGTCACGGCCGTCGCGCTGTGGACCGCCGCGGGTCAGGACCTCGACGAGAGCTCGATGAACACCGTCGTCGCCGGTCGCGACACGCAGCTCGCCGTGCTCAGCGTCCTGGGCTACGTCTCGATCGCCGCCGTCGCGATCGTGGCGGCCGGATCCGTCGCGCTGGCCCTCGTCCGCGGCGAGGTGCGTCTCGCGGTCGCGGCGCTCGGCGTCATCGGCGGCGCCAACCTGACGACCCAGCTGTTGAAGAGCGAGGTGCTCGAGCGCTCCGAGTTCGTCGGCGGCATCGTCGCCCACAACAGCCTCCCGAGCGGCCACACCACCGTGGTTGCCGCGGCCCTCGGCGCCCTGACCCTCGTCAGCCCGACGTGGCTGCGGCCCGTCGTGCTCACCGCAGGTTCCTTCGCCGTGGCACTCACGGGTGCGTCGACCGTCGTGGCCGGCTGGCACCGTCCGTCCGACGTCATCGCTGCGGTGCTGGTGTGCCTGGCCTGGACCGCACTGGCGGCGCTGCTGGTCGGCGGGCGCCTGCGCCGCTCGACCGGCGGCATCGTGGCGGCGCTGCTCGGCTCGGCCGCCGCGATCGTCTTCCTGATCGTGATCGGCGTCCGCCCCTCTGGGGGCGGCGACGCCTTCGTCACCTCGGGAGTCGTGCTGGGCAGCATCGCCCTCGTGACCGCGGTCTCCGCCGCGATCATGGACCGCATCTCCCCCAGCCACTGACCGACCCTGGTCGAGGTGCCCCCTTCGAGGCTCCTCGTTCCTCGTCGCACCTCAGGGGGCGGGGACGTGACCGCCGGCTGTTTACCCGTACGTGTCCCTCGGGCCACGGCCCCCGCGGACCGCGCGCTTGCCGTGCTTCCAGGACGGGGCCTCCGGTCCGCGCACGTCGATGCGGATGACCGATCCCTGCCCGAGCTCGTCGTTGAGCCGCGCCACGATGCGCGGTGCGAGCAGCTGCAGCTCCTTGCGCCAGGCGGTGGAGTCGGTGCGGACCGACACGACCTGGTCGGCGTAGCCGTCGACCAGCGAGTGCTGGGCGATGTCGGGTCCGACGATCGAGGACCAGTCGGTGAAGACACGCGATGCGGCGAGCTGGTCGGTCCAGCCCTGCTGGTCGACGAGGTCGCCGAGCGCCGAGGCGAGCGGCACCGCGTCGTCACGGTCGTGACGCTGCCCGCCGGCCTGCTGCGGCCGCCGCTTCGGACGTGGCCGACGACGGGGGACCTGACCCGGCTCGGCCGCGCGGTACGACTCGGCCATCTCGCGGGCCAGCCGCAGCGGGTCGTCGCAGTCGACCGGCTTGGCGGGCTCGACGGGCTCGGCGGGCTCGGCCGGGTCAGTCATCGAGGACCTTGCCGTCGGCCACCCGGAAGCGGCGTCCCCGCAGTCCCGGAGGCACGTCGCCCGGGACGGCCGCCGTGACGAAGACCTGCTCGACGCCCTCGGCCATCGCGGCGAGGTGGTCACGACGGCCGGTGTCGAGCTCGGCGAACACGTCGTCGAGGATCAGGATCGGGTCGTCGTCGCCGTGCTCGGGTGCCCGCAGGTGGTCGAAGGACGCGAGTCGCAGCGCGAGCGCGAGCGACCACGACTCCCCGTGGCTGGCGTACCCCTTGGCGGGGAGATCGCCGATGCGCAGCTCGACGTCGTCGCGGTGCGGACCCACGAGCGTGACGCCGCGGTCGAGCTCGTCGCGGCGGCGGTCGTTGATCGTGCGCAGCAGGAGCTCGCGGCACGCGTCGACGTCGCGAGGGTGCTCGTCGTGCGGCACACCGGTCTTGGCCACGTAGGTCGCGAAGACGTCGCGGCGAGCCTCGGCCGCAGAGGCGGCCACACCGGCGTGACGGGTGGCCAGGTGCGGTGCCAGCTCGTCGAGCACGGCGAGCCGACGGGCCGTGATCTCCCCACCGAGCTGGGCCAGCTTCTCGTCCCAGACCTCAAGAGTCGACAAATCTACTTGTCGACCTCTTGCTGATTTCAACAGCGTGTTCCGCTGGCGCAGCGTGCGCTCGTAGTCGGCCTTGACGCCGGCCAGACGCACCGACTGCATGACCAGGTGGTCGTCGAGGAAGCGCCGGCGATCGGACGGATCGCCCTTGACCAGTGCGAGGTCCTCGGGCGAGAAGAGCACGGTGCGCACCGTGCCCAGGAGGTCGCGCACCCGCGGGAGGTCGGAGCGGTTGACCCGCGCCCGGTTGCTCCGGCCCGGGTTGATCTCGACCTCGATCAGCGCCGAGCGGTCGCCCCGGACGACCTCCGCGCGCACGACCGCGCGCTCGGTGCCCGCCCGCACGAGCGGGGTGTCGGTCGAGACGCGGTGCGAGTCGAGCCGCGCCAGGTAGTCGACCGCCTCGACCAGGTTGGTCTTGCCCTGACCGTTCGCGCCGATGAACGCGATGGGCCCGGCCGCGAGCTCGACGTCGACGTCCGCGTAGGAGCGGAAGTCGTGCAGGGAGAGCCGGGCGACGTGCACGTCAGCTCGCCGAGGGCGGCTCACCCGTGCCGGGCTCCGCCGCGGCACGCACGGCGTGACCACCGAACTGCTGACGCATCGCCGCGATGGCCTGCATCGCGGGCGACTCGTCCTGACGGGACTGGAACCGGGCGAACAGCGACGCCGCGATGGTGTGCATCGGCACGGCGTGCTCGATCGCGGCCTCGACGGTCCAGCGGCCCTCGCCCGAGTCCTCGGCGTAGCCACGGATCTTGGACAGACCCGGATCGTCCTGGAGCGCCTGCACCAGCAGGTCGAGCAGCCACGAGCGGACGACCGTGCCCTCGCGCCACGAGTCGAGCACGGCCGGGACGTCGTCGACGAGGTCGGTCTTCTCGAGCAGCTCGAAGCCCTCGGCGTAGGCCTGCATCATGGCGTACTCGACACCGTTGTGGACCATCTTCGCGAAGTGCCCGGAGCCAACCTTGCCGGCGTGGACGAAGCCGCCGGTCTTCTCGGCACCCTCGGCCGCGTCGGGGCGCAGGGCGTCGAAGACCGGCTGCACCGTGGCGACGTCGGAGGCGTCGCCACCGACCATCAGCGCATAGCCGTTCTCGCGGCCCCAGACTCCGCCGCTGACGCCGCAGTCGAGGTAGCCGATGCCCTTCGCGGACAGCTGCTCGGCGTGCTCGATGTCGTCGGTCCAGCGCGAGTTGCCACCGTCGACCACGATGTCGCCCTCACCGAGGAGGTCGGCGAGCTCGGTGACCGTCGCGCGGGTCGCGTCACCGGCGGGCACCATGACCCAGACGACCTTGGGGCTGGGCAGCGACTCGACCAGCTCGGCCAGCGACGCGACGTCGCTGACCTCCGGGTCGCGGTCGTAACCGGTCACGGTCACGCCGTGCTCGCGCAGGCGCGCACGCATGTTGCCGCCCATCTTGCCCAAGCCGATGAGTCCGAGGTGCATCGTGCCCTCCAAAAGGGGGAAGTCAGGTCTGGAGACGAACCGGCATGATCAGGTAGCGGAACGCGCCGTCGGGCTCCGCGCCGATCTCGCCGACACCGCTGATCGCGGCAGGCTTCGTGTGCTGGGTGAAGGCCAGGTGCACGACGGGGTCGGACATCACGCCGAGGCCCTCGAGCAGGTACGACGGGTTGAAGCCGATCGAGATGTCGCCGCCGTTGACGGTGGCCTCGATCGACTCGCTGGCCTGGGCCTCGTCGCCCGTGCCGGCCTCGAGGAGCAGCGTGCCCTCGGAGAACGACAGACGCACCGGGGTGTTGCGCTCGGCGACGAGCGCAACGCGCTTGACCGCGTCGACGAGGTCCTGCGTCGCGACGTAGGCGATGGTCTCGGGCGTCGCCGCGAACAGCTGGCGGACGCGCGGGAAGTCGCCCTCGAGCAGGCGGGTCGTGGTGCGACGGGTGCCGTTGCCGACCGTGCCCTCGAAGCCGATGAGGCCGTCGCCGGACTCGCCCGACGAGACCGCGATCGAGATGTCGCTGCCGCCGGCGAAGGATCGGGCCGTCTCGCCGAGCACGCGGGCCGGCACCAGCGCCCGGGCCGAGAGGTCGCTGGCCTCGGGGAACCACTGCAGGTCGCGCAGGCTGGCGCGGAACCGGTCGGTGGCCATGAGCGAGATCGTGGAGCCCTCGAGCTCGAGCCGCACGCCCGTGAGCAGGGGCAGCATCTCGTCGCGACCCGCGGCGGCGCCCGCCTGCTGGACCGCGGTGACGAACGAGTCGGCCTTGACGGTGCCGGTGGCGGTGGGCATCTGCGGCAGGCGCGGGTACTCCTCGACCGGCATGGTCTGCAGGCTGAACCGGGCGCTGCCGCACTCGACCCGCACCTTGGTGCCGTCGAGGGTGACGTCGACCGGCTTGCCCGGGAGCGACTTGACGATCTCGCTGAGGAGCCGGCCGCTGACCAGGGCGCGACCGTCGGCGCTGACCTCGGCCGGCAGGGTCGCCCGGGTGGAGGTCTCGTAGTCGAAGCCCGAGAGCGTGAGGCCGTCGGTGCCCGCCTCGATCAGGAGACCGGCGAGGACCGGGACGCTCGGACGGACCGGAAGGCTGCGGGCAGTCCAGGCAACAGCGTCAGCGAGGGTGTCGCGTTCGATCCTGAACTTCACGTAGCGGCCTTTCGGGCTTCGGGCGTAAGCGGGTGACGGTGTCTGCATCCTGCCACGGCACCGGGCACGATCCTAGGCCAGGGCGAGCCCGGTGTCCGTTGTCCACACACAGGGCGACTGGACCCCTTCGACGAGTTTTTGGATGTCTAACTCGGTAGTAGTAGTCGTAGCACCTGTGGATCCTGTGGAGAAATGACATTCGTGCTGGTCAGGTGGCAGATCGGCCGGTGGACGAGCAGGGGACAACCTCGGGCGTCCGCCCCGTGGGGGTGTGGACGGCGCGTGGGGGTTCACACCGCGTTCACATGCCGTCATCTTGTATCCACCTGAGGTGGAGACTTACCCACAACCCTGTCCCCAGCTGTGCACAGGGATTTCGGGGTCACGAGAACGACACGATCGCGCAGAGCGGGCGATCGACGAGGGCCGGACGACGGCTCAGGACTGACGGGCCTGCTGCTTGATGCGGTTCGTCAGCTCGGTGACCTGGTTGAAGACGGCGTGCTTCTCGGTCATCAGGGCACCGATCTTGCGCACGGCGTGCATCACGGTCGTGTGGTCGCGCCCGCCGAACTCCTGGCCGATCTTCGGCAGCGACATCTCGGTGAGCTCGCGGCACAGGTACATGCCGATCTGGCGGGCCAGCACGAGGTCGCGCTGCCGGTTGGTGCCGCAGATCTCCTCGATCGAGAACTCCGAGTACGCCGAGGTCTGGGCGATGATCAGCGCGCTCGTGACCTCGGGGTCGCCGCCGGCGCTGACCAGGTCCTTCAGGACGATCTGCGACAGGTTCATGTCGACCGGCGTCTTGTTGAGGTTGGCGAAGGCCGTGACGCGGATGAGGGCGCCCTCGAGCTCGCGGATGTTGGTCTGCACCTTGCTGGCGATGAACTCGAGCACGTCGGCCGGCACGGTGAGGCCGTCGTTCGCGGCCTTCTTGCGCAGGATGGCGATGCGGGTCTCGAGCTCGGGCGGGGTGACGTCGGTCGTGAGGCCCCACTCGAACCGGTTGCGCAGCCGCTCCTCGAGCGTCTTGAGGTTCTTCGGCGGGCGGTCCGAGGTCATGACGATCTGCTTGTTCTCGTTGTGCAAGGCGTTGAACGTGTGGAAGAACTCCTCCTGCGTCGCCTCCTTGCCCTCGATGAACTGGATGTCGTCGACCAGGAGCACGTCGATCTCGCGGTACTTGCGCTTGAGCTCGCCCGTGCGCCGCTCGCCGATCGCGTTGATGACGTCGTTCGTGAACTCCTCGGTGTTGACGTACCGCACCCGCGAGGACGGGTACAGGCCGAGGACGTAGTGGCCGATCGCGTGCAGCAGGTGCGTCTTGCCGAGGCCGGAGTCGCCGTAGATGACCAGCGGGTTGTACGCCTTGCCCGGCGCCTCCGCCGTGGCGACGGCTGCCGCGTGGGCGAAGCGGTTCGACGAGCCGGTGACGAAGTTCTCGAAGAGGTAGCGCGGGTTGAGCCGGGCCTCGGCGATGTTCGCGGGACGTCCGGTGACCGGGGTCGGTGCCGGACCCCACTGCGGGACGAAGTGGTCCTCGTCGTCGTCCTCGTCGTCGTCGAGCGCGGAGTACCGGCCCGGCGGGTCCTCGAGCGCGAGCGGCTCGGGCGGGCTGATGCTGGCGTCGATCGTGACGACGAGACGCACCTCGGTGCCGAGCTCGCGGCTGAGTGCCTGCTCCAGCACCGGACGGACGCGGCTCTCGAGCTGCGCGCGGGCGAGGTCGTTCTGCACCGCGGCGATCACGATGTCGTTGTGGAAGCTCAGGGGCACGGCGGGAAAGACCCACACACGAGCACCGGGTGAGAGGCGGTCGACGGCGGCCTGCCAGGCGGCTGAGAGATCAGCCTCCGAGGTAGACGCGGATCCGTCGGACATGTGGCCTCCATTGGGTCCACACGGTTTTCCACATGGTGTGCACGTAGATGGCCCGGACCACTTTGAACTGTGGACAACTTGGTACCGCGGTGACGCTAGCAGCGGGTTGGGACCCCACACAAGCCGGTTCTGCACAATCTCGGAGGACGTGCGGCGTGTCGTGTGGACGTGCTACGGCGCGCAGGAGTAGGACGGTCGGTTTGACCACTGTCTGAGGACCCCCGTACCGTTGGACAGTCGCGCGACCGTTGGCCGCGTACCCGCGACCCGGGCGGATTCGTCCGGCGATGTCGTGGGTGAGCGGTGATCGTCGATTCGATCATTGATTTCCCCTCGAGAAGGACACACCCGTGAGCAAGCGCACTTTCCAGCCGAACAACCGTCGTCGCTCCAAGAAGCACGGCTTCCGCCTCCGCATGCGCACGCGTGCCGGCCGCGCCATCCTGGCGTCGCGCCGCAGCAAGGGCCGCGCGAAGCTCTCCGCCTGATCGGTGCTCCCCCAGGCGGCGCGGATGCGTGACGGCGACGAGTTCCGTCGCACGATCCGTCGCGGCGCCTCGGCGTCGACCAGCACCCTCGTCACGCACCTCGCGCTGACCGACGAGCCCGACGTCCGCGTCGGGCTCGTCGTCGGCAAGAAGGTCGGCAACGCGGTCGTGCGCAACCGGGTCAAGCGACGCATCCGTCACGCACTGCGCGACGAGCTCGCGACGCTGCCGCAGGGCGCGCGCGTCGTGGTGCGTGCGCTGGCGCCCGCCGCCCACAGCACCGACCTGGCTGCCGACGCGGTCGGCAGCCTGCGGCGCGCGGAGCGGCGGACCACCGCCGCGCGGGTCTGAGCCCCCGATGCTCCGCCTGCTGCTGATCGGCCTGTTGAAGGCCTACCGCTTTGCCATCAGTCCCCTGTACGGACAGGTGTGTCGGTACCATCCGACGTGTTCGGCCTATGCCCTCGGCGCCGTCGAGACGCACGGTGCGTTCCGCGGTTCGTGGCTCGCCCTGCGACGCTTGCTGCGGTGCCACCCCTGGAGCCCTGGCGGGTACGACCCCGTCCCCCCGACATCGGCCACCTCGCCGGTGTCCCACTGAGGAGTAAACGTGGAGATCTTCAGCGCGATCGGTTCGGCGATCATGACACCGCTGTACTACGCGGTGTCTGCCGTGCTGCTGGGCTGGCACTGGGTGTGGGAGCACGTGCCCGGTATCAACGACGGCTGGACGTGGGTCCTGTCGATCATCGGTCTGACGATCACGATCCGGGCGATGTTGATCCCGCTGTTCGTCAAGCAGATCAAGAGCAGCCGGAACATGCAGCTGCTGCAGCCCAAGATCAAGGAGCTGCAGAAGAAGTACGGCCACGACCGCGAGCGCCTGACCCAGGAGCAGATGAAGCTCTGGAAGGAGACGGGCACCAACCCGTTCGCCTCGTGCCTGCCGCTGCTGGCCCAGATGCCGATCTTCTTCGCGCTGTTCCGCACGATCGACCAGGCGGCCAAGAACGGTGCCGAGGGTGCGAAGGGCTTCCTGTCGGGTCCGGATGCGGAGTCGCTGCGGAACGCGGAGTTCCTCGGCGGCAAGATCGCCGACACGTTCATGAACGCCGAGCACCTCGAGACGCGCATCATCGCGATCTTCCTGGTGGTCGTGATGTGCGCGACCCAGTTCCTCACGCAGCGTCAGCTGATGGCCAAGAACATGCCGGCCGATGCGCTGAACGGTCCGTACGCGCAGCAGCAGAAGATGCTGCTCTACATCCTTCCCCCGGTCTTCGCGATCGGCGGCATCTTCTTCCCGATGGGCGTGCTGTTTTACTGGGTCACCTCGAACTTCTGGACCATGGGTCAGCAGTTCTATGTCATCCGCCGCAACCCCGCCCCGGGAACCCCGGCCTTCAAGGCCAAGCAGCAGCGCGACGCCGCCAAGGGCAAGAACGTCGCTGACGACCCGAGCACGGTCGTCGACGAGATCGTGAAGCCCAAGCCGCGTCAGCAGCCGAAGAAGCAGACTCGAAACCAACGCAAGAAGGGTGGCGCTCGATGAGCACCGATGCGACCAAGCTGGAGGCCGAGGGCGACATCGCCGCGGACTTCCTCGAAGGCCTGCTGGACATCGCCGATCTCGACGGCGACATCGACATGGACGTCGACGGCGATCGTGCTGCGGTGTCGATCGTCGGCGGCCGACTGACGCACCTCGTCGGCTCCGACGGACAGGTGCTCGACGCCCTCCAGGAGCTGACGCGTCTTGCTGTGTACCGCCAGACGGGTGAGCGCAGCCGGCTGATGCTCGACATCGCCGGCTACCGCGAGGGTCGTCGTGTCGCCCTGCGTGAAGAGGCGTCGGGCGCGGTCGCTGCCGTGCGTGACGGATCGGAGCGCATCGAGATGGCCCCCATGTCGGCGTTCGAGCGCAAGATCGTGCACGACGTGGTGGCCGAGGCCGGCCTGCGCAGTGAGTCCGAGGGTGACGAGCCCCGTCGCTTCGTGGTGGTCCTCCCCGCCGGTGCGTGATGGCCGTTTCACGTGAAACGGAACCTCCCGCCGGCGCAGCCGAGCTGTTCGGCGAGACCTGGACCCAGGCGCAGCGCTACGCCGACCTGCTGAGCACCTGGGGTGTTGACCGCGGGATGATCGGCCCGCGCGAGGTCCCCCGTCTGTGGGACCGCCACCTGCTGAACTGCGTCGTCGTCACGCCGCGACTCCCCCAGGGCGTGACGGTGGCCGACGTCGGCACCGGCGCCGGACTCCCCGGCCTGGTCTGGGCGATCGCTCGTCCGGACATCCAGATGACGCTCGTGGAGCCGTTGCTCCGCCGCGTGTCGTTCCTGGAGGAGGTCGTGGCGGACCTGGGTCTGGAGAACGTCGTGATCTCGCGGTCGCGTGCTGAGGACCAGGCCGGCCAGTTCGATGTCGTCACGGCGCGCGCCGTGGCCGCGCTCGACAAGCTCACGACGTGGTGCTGGCCGCTCGTCGCTCCAGGAGGCGTCCTCCTGGCGATGAAGGGACGCTCGGCTCCTGAGGAGGTTGAGGCGGCTCGACCGATGCTCAGGAGGCTGGGTGTGTCGGACGTCCGTATCGAGACCTATGGTGATCTCGCGGTGCCGACCACCGTCGTCGAGCTCACCCGGTGATCCCTCACCCGATGGCGGTCGCTGTTTCACGTGAAACCAGGAGGCGGAGATGACCATGGTGCATCCCGACGAACCCACGCCCCTCGCGCGCGCAGCCGAGGAGCACGTCGCTCTCGCCCGCAAGGTCGACGCGATCGTGCACCTGCCGCAGCCCGCGGCGACCCGCATCTTCGTCGTCGCGAACCAGAAGGGCGGCGTGGGCAAGACGACCACGACCGTCAATCTTGCTGCCGCGATGGCGGTCAAGGGCCTCCGCGTCCTGGTCATCGACCTGGATCCGCAGGGCAACACGTCGACCGCCCTCGACATCCCCCACTCCGAGGGCACCGCAGGTGTCTACGAGGCGCTCGTCGAGGGTGAGTCGATCGATGCGCTCGTGCAGCCGTGCCCGGCGCACGAGAGCATCTCGGTGCTGCCGGCCTCGATCGACCTGGCGGGTGCCGAGATCGAGCTGGTCTCCCTCGTCGCCCGCGAGACCCGTCTCGACAAGGCGCTCCAGTCGTACCTGGCGGAGTCCGAGGACGCCGGCGACCGCTACGACTACGTCTTCATCGACTGCCCGCCGTCGCTGGGTCTGCTGACCGTCAACGCGATGGTCGCGGGACGCGAGGTCCTGATCCCGATCCAGTGCGAGTACTACGCGCTGGAGGGCCTGGGCCAGCTCCTGCGCAACATCGACCTGGTCAAGGCCCACCTCAACCCCCAGCTGGCCGTCACGACGATCCTGCTCACGATGTACGACGGTCGCACCAACCTCTCGTCCGGCGTCGCCAACGAGGTCCGTCAGCACTTCGGTGGCGAGGTCCTCGACACGGCGATCCCCCGCTCGGTGCGTATCTCGGAGGCACCGAGCTACCACCAGACCGTCGTGACCTACGACCCGGCGTCGTCGGGTGCCCTGTCGTACATCGAAGCCGCGCGCGAGATCGCCGAGCGCGCCGACCCGAAGGAGCCTCGCGCATGAGTGGACGTCGTCAGCGTGGTCTGGGCCGCGGCCTCGAGGCCCTGATCCCCCAGACGCCGGCCGAGGCCGAGAGCGCTGGGCTGGAGCAGGTCGAGGGCGCGCGCTTCGCCGAGCTGCCCGTCACCTCGATCGAGCCCAACCCCCGTCAGCCGCGCACGGTCTTCGACGAGGAGGCCATGGCCGAGCTGGTCCACTCCATCAAGGAGATCGGCCTGCTGCAGCCCGTCGTCGTCCGTGAGGTCACGCCGGACCACTACGAGCTCATCATGGGCGAGCGCCGGTGGCGCGCCCACCAGGTGGCCGGGCTCGACACGATCGCGGCGGTCGTCCGCGACACGCAGGACGAGGACCTCCTGCGCGACGCCCTGCTGGAGAACCTCCACCGGTCGCAGCTCAACCCGCTCGAGGAGGCGGCTGCGTACCAGCAGCTGCTCGACGACTTCGGCTGCACGCACGAGGAGCTCGCGACGCGGATCGGTCGGTCGCGTCCGCAGATCAGCAACACGCTGCGGCTGCTGCGCCTCACCCCGGCGGTGCAGCGTCGCGTCGCGGCGGGCGTGCTCTCGGCCGGTCACGCCCGCGCGCTGGTCACGGTCGCGAACGCCGAGATCCAGGAGCGGCTCGCGACGCGGGTCGTGGCCGAGGGCCTGTCGGTCCGCGCCCTCGAGGAGATCGTGACGCTGACCGACGACGAGCCCGGCACCGCGACGCGTCGCTCGTCGCCGACCCTGTCGGCCCCCCGTGTCGACGACGTCGCCCGCCGGCTGGGCGAGCGCTTCGACACCCGGGTCAAGATCAACCTCGGTCGCACGAAGGGTCGCATCACGGTGGAGTTCGCCACGATCGACGACCTCGAGCGCATCGTCGAGCTGATGGACCCGCAGAAGCGCCTGAAGGACTGAGATCCCGGGCCATCCGGGATAAACAAATCCCCTTGTCGATTTGTCGACAAGGGGATTTGTTTATCTAGTGACGGATCAGATGTGCTTGTCGATCTCCGCCAGCAGGGCCTTCTTGGGGCGGACGCCGACGATCGACGAGACGAGCTCGCCACCGTTGTAGAGGTTGATCGTGGGCAGGCCGGTGACGCGGTACTTGGCCGGCGTGACCGGGTTGGCGTCGGCGTCGATCTTGACGATCGTCAGCTCCTCGCCCTTCTCGTTCGCGATCTCCTCGAGGATCGGCGCGAGCTGACGGCACGGACCGCACCAGTCGGCCCAGAAGTCGACGAGCACGGGGCCCGGAGCGTTCAGGACGATCTCGTCGAAGTCGGCGTCGGTGACGGCGTTGATGGTGGCCATGTTTCTTCTCCTGGTGCTCGGGTCGGGGTGGGTGCGGTGGTCAGTCGACGAGCGCGGCGTCGGGTGCCGGGGCACCCGCGTGCTCGAGGTCGGCGAGGTAGCGCTCGGCGTCGAGCGACGCGGCGCAGCCCGTACCGGCGGCCGTGATGGCCTGGCGGTAGGTGTGGTCGACCAGGTCGCCGGCGGCGAACACGCCGGCGATGTTAGTCGCGGTCGAGCCCTGCTTGACCAGGACGTAGCCCTCGTCGTCGAGGTCGACCTGGCCGCGCAGCAGCTCCGAGCGCGGGTCGTGGCCGATCGCGATGAACAGGCCCGTCGCGTCGAGGGACCGGGTCTCCCCCGTGACGGTGTCGCGCAGCGTGACCGACTCCAGGGAGTGCTCGCCGTGGAGCTCGGCGACCTCGGAGTTCCAGGCGAACTCGATCTTGTCGTTGGCGATCGCGCGGTCCTGCATGATCTTGGAGGCGCGCAGCTCGTCGCGGCGGTGGACCAGCGTGACCTTGCTGGCGAAGCGCGTGAGGAAGGTGGCCTCCTCGAGCGCGGAGTCGCCGCCGCCGACCACGACGATGTTCTGCTCGCGGAAGAAGAACCCGTCGCACGTCGCGCACCAGCTGACGCCGTGGCCCGAGAGCTCGTCCTCGCGGGGGATGTCGAGCTTGCGGTAGCCCGAACCGGTGGCCAGCACGACGGCGAGTGCCGAGTGGGTGCTGCCGTCGCCGAGCGTGACGGTCTTGACCGGACCGGTCAGGTCGACCTCGGTGACGTCGTCGGCGACCAGCTCGGCGCCGAAGCGCTCGGCCTGCGCGCGCAGGTTGTCCATCAGCGCCGGGCCCATGATGCCGTCGGGGAACCCGGGGAAGTTCTCGACGTCGGTCGTGTTCATCAGGGCTCCGCCGGCCGTGACCGAACCCTCGAACACGAGCGGTTCGAGGTTCGCGCGAGCGGCGTAGATGGCCGCGGTGTAGCCGGAGGGTCCGGACCCGATGATGATCAGGTTGCGGACGCCGTTGGTGGACGACTCAGTGCTCATGGTCTGCTCTCTGCTGGTGACGCCTGTTCCAACACAGCCTAGTCGTCGGACATTCCCCGGCCCGGGGAGTCAGGAGCGACCGTCGACCCGGACCTCGGCGATCTCGCCCCGGAACTCACCGGCGGCCGACTGGGGCAGCGACGTCAGCCACACGACGACGTAGCGGGTGCTGGTACCGGCCGGCAGGCTGACCGTCACGTCGGTGCCGCCGTCCTGCACCGAGGCGACCGACGTGAGGCCGTCAAGGGACCGCGGCGGCGCGTCCGCGCCTGGTGCCGAGGTGAGGATCTGCAGGCTGGTGGGAGCTCCCACGAGGTTGAGCCGCACCGAGTCGACCTGGCGCGTGGCACCGAGATCGAGGATGATCCCGACGCCGTCCTTCAGACCGCCGAGGTCGGCGCGGTTGCGGTAGGCCTGCGTGGTCCAGGTCGTCTCGGGATCACCATCGATCGTCTGCGCCACCGTGTCGGCGTTCTCGCTGCCGTCGCCCTGTGGGTCGAAGTCGATGGCGCGGTCGATCGCCAGCACGCCGACGTCGCCCGTCGCGGAGGCCGTCGGCGGGGCCGGGTCGGGGATGGGGCCCTGGCGACCGGCCATGAAGGCGATGACGAGCAGGATCAGCAGCACGCCCACGGCTCCGAGCAGGACCAGGCCCCGTTCGCCCTTGGTGAGGTTGCGGGCCTGTGCCTTGCGTCGCTCGAGGGTCGTCGGCGGCTTGGGCGCGTACGCCTTGGGTCGCGGCCGAGGCGGCTCGAGGCCCGGCGGGGGCCCGAGCGGCTCGACGACCGGGTCGTACCGGACGAGGTCGGGGGACGTCGTGGTGCCGCCGGCGGTGTCGTGCGGGTCGAGCCGGGTGAGCACGCCCCGCAGCTCGTGCGCGACGTCGGTCGCGGTGGTGATGGGGCGACGACCGTGCACGGGCGGGTTGCCGAGGATCCGGTCGCAGATCGCGTCGATCTCGCGGTCGACGCCGGCCCTGACCTGCCGGGGGCGCAGCACGCGGCCGTGCTCGGTGGGCGCGGCCCGCAGGCCGTCGACGTGACCGCCGGGCCAGCGAGCGACGAGGCAGGCGTAGAGCAGCTTGCCGAGGCTCTGGACGTCGAGCCGCTCGAGCTGGGCGGTGTCGGGCTGCTGCTCGGCCCCACCCACGGGGGCCAACGCCGTGGCGACGCCGAGCCCGACCACGCGGACGGCACCCGACTCCTTGAGCAGCACCTGGTGCGGGGTCAGGCGGCGGTGGTGCTGGCCGCGCTCGTGGGCGTTGGCGAGCGCCTCGGCGACCTCGATCACGATCGCGGCGGCACGCCAGCTCGGCAGCGGGGCCTGGCCGAGGACGGCGTCGAGCGGGAACGCGCGGGCCCACTCGCGCACGATCATGTGGTGACCGTGGTCGTCGGTGATCAGGTCCAGCACGCGCAGGAAGCGGGGGTCGGACACGACGGTCGAGCCACGCGCGGCGTCCAGGAAGCGTTGGGCGCGCGGGTCGCTGCTCGGCAGCAGCTCCAGACCGACGTTGCGCGACAGCACGGCGTCGTGGGCCCGCCAGGTCGTCGATCCGAGTCGTTCGTGCACCAGGTCCTGCAGGTGGTAGCGCTCAGCAATGACGTCACCGGAGACCAGTGTCCGTCGTCCTGCCATCCGCGCACCCCTTCGTTCGCCCGTGAGTCTACCGGCGGGCGGGTCGCGACACCGGTCACCGGTCGTGGGCGTCGGCGCCGTGTCTCAGCGGCGCCCGCGCACGACCGATCCGAGCCGGCGCAGCTCGTCCATCCCGGCGAGCCGGCTGCCCAGGAGGTAGGTGCCCGCGCCGATCACGCCGGCGACGGCCAGCCGGACGATCGCGTCGGCGGGACGCGTGGAGTCGATGCCGATCGCGATCAGTGCCTCGCGGGCCAGCAGCATCGCGGAGGCGGCACCGGCGCAGGTGACGGCCAGACGCGCCAGGAACCCGACGAGGGAGGCGTCGACGATCGACCCGAAGCGACGGCGCACCCACACCAGGGCACAGACCGTGCCGACGAGGTAGGCCGTGCTGAGCGCGACCCCGAGCGCCGGTGCGACGTGCTCGGGTGCCACGTGGCGCGTCAACGTGACGGCGACGGCGATGTTCGTCACCGCGACGATGCTCTGCACGACGAACGGGACCCGCGTGTCCTCGTCGGCGTAGAACGCCCGGATCAGCAGGAACATCAGGCTGAAGACCACCACGGCAGGCGCCAGGGCGACGAGCGTGTTGCCGATCGCCTCCCCGCCGGCGCGGGCGGCTCCGAGGGAGATGCTGCGCGCGAGGTCGTGCCCGAGGCACGCGATCGCCACGGCCACCGGCACCAGGAGGAACAGGGCCGTGCGCGTGGTCTCGGCGATCGTCGACAGGAAGCGGTCGTAGTCACGGGCGTGCGCGAGCGCGGCGAGCGTCGGCATGATCGCGGTCGCGAGCGAGACCGTGACGACGCCGTGCGGCACCTGGCTGACGATGTAGCCGAGGTTGTAGACCGCGGAGCCGCTGCTGGTCTCGCCGGTCGCGGCGCCGGTCAGGTTGCCGGCCGTGCCGAGTCGACTGACGACGATGAAGGCGATCTGGTTGACGACGATCGAGGCCAGCGTCCAGGCACCGAGCTTGAGCGTGTGGCCCAGGCCGACGCCGCGGAAGTCGAAGCGCGGCCGGTAGTGGAAGCCCGCCGCCCGCAGGTACGGCACGAGGACCGCAGCCTGGACGACGATGCCGAGCGTCGAGCCGATGCCGAGCACCAGGGACTCACCGACGCTGAAACCGTTGGACCCGCCCTCGCGCCCGAACATCACCATGTACCCGACGAGCGCGACGCACGCGACGACGTTGTTGACGATCGGGGCCCACATCATCGGGCCGAACCGCCCGCGCGCGTTGAGGATCTGTCCGACGAGCACGAACGCGCCGTAGAAGAAGACCTGGGGCACGCACAGGTACATCAGCAGCAGGGCCGAGGAGCGCGGGCCCTCGTTGCCCTCGGCGAACAGCTGCGAGTCGAACACCAGGCGGACCAGCAGCGGTGCGGCGAGGACCAGCACGAGTGTCGCGAAGCCGAGCACCAGCAGGCCGAGCGTGATGACGCGGTTGGCGTACGCGTCGCCGCCGTCCTCGTCGTTGCGCATCGTGCGCACGAGCTGCGGCACCAGCACGACGTTGAAGACGCCGCCCGCGACGAGGATGTAGAGCGCGTTCGGGACGGTGTTGGCGTTGTTGAAGATGTCGCCGTTCAGGCCGGTGCCGATGGCCCAGATCAGCAGCAGGGCACGCAGGAACCCGGTGATCCGCGAGACCAGCGTGCCGAGCGCCATCCACGCGCTGGCGCGGGTCACGTCAGCCCCCGACGCGTCCTGGACCTGGTCGACCGCCCGCACCGCGGGCGGGACCGAGGCGGGTGGCGGCTCCGCAGCGGGCGGTCCGGGATCCACGACCTCACGGGCGGCGGACGGATCGTGGTCGAACGGCGGGTCCTCGGGTGCGTCGGGGCCGGGCCCGGCGACGTCTCGGGGACCACCGAGGCCGCGGCTGCGACGCCAGAGCCGACGGGCGACGGCGACGACCAGCAGACCGCCCGCGACGCCCATCGCGATCCAGATGATCGTGCTGGTGTTGCTCGACCGGACGTTGAAGCGGGCGACGGAACCGATCGGGGTGCCGTCGGGGGTCACGAGCTGGGCCGTCAACGACGTCGTGTTCTGCTGCCCGACGTCCAGCGGGATCGTCACGGTCGTGCGCGACAGGGCCGCGACGTCGACCGGCGCGACGTCGTCGACCTGCAGCTGCGGGTTGGTGGAGCTGACGCGGATGCCGACCCGGATCGCCTGGTCGGTCGGGTTGTCGATCGTGACCGGGACCTGGCCCTCGCGCCCGGCCAGCAGGAAGCTCGGGGGTCCCTCGATCGTCGGCAGGGTCAGGTCGACCTCGATCGCCGCCCGCCGTTCCTGGGCCGTGGCGATCGCGGACGCCGGGTCGGAGCGTCGCGACAGCCCCAGGAGGTCGGCGATCAGGGTCGCGTCGTCGCGGGCGACCGCGTCGGTCGTCGAGATCGACGACAGGCGGGACGAGGCGATCTGCAGGTCCCGCACCGCGTCGACGACCGCGGTGTCGGCCGGGGCGGCGGCCCCGACCGGGATCTCCGGGAGCAGGGGTGAGGACGTCAGGTCGAGCGACCGCGGGGTCAGCAGGCCCGCGTTCCACAGACCGGCGAGGTCGGCGGACCGCCAGGCGGCGCCCGGGTCCCAGCCGGCCGGGGTCACGACGACGGCGTCGGCGCGCGAGTCGTCGTGCTCGTCACGATCGCGCTCGGCGAAGTCACGCTCGGCCAGCAGCTCCTGACGGATCGTCGCCGCGGTGGCGGTGCCGGGCAGCGAGCTCGACAGGTCGCGGCGCACGAGCGCGGTGGTGGCCGCGTCGTCGCCGGCGACCGTCACGACCGATCCGTCGCGCTCCTCCCAGTCGGGGAGGTCGCTGACGTCGACGACGAGCGGCTGCCCGGCGACGAGACGGATCACCGAGCTGCTGAGACCGCCCGTGGGGACCCAGGTCGCGGGGGTGCCGGGGATCTCCTGCGTCTGGACGACCTGCGCCGTGAGCTCGCTGACGAGCGCCGTGAGCTCGGTGCCACCCGCGGTCGACGCGAGTGCCGTGACGTCCGGCGCTCCGTAGCCGAGCAGGACCGTGGGGATCGTCGACATCGCGGAGCGCAGGTCGGTGGCGAAGGTCGTGAGGCGCTCGACGTCGCTGTCCTCCAGCGCGAGGTCGTCGGGGTCGGCCGGTGACTCGTCGTCCTCGTCCGTCAGCCGCGACAGGGTGTCCGGCAGCTGCGGGTCGACGACCAGCGAGGCACTGCCGACCGGCATGCTCCGCGCGAGGTCCAGCACGCGCCGCAGGGCTCCGGCGGCGCTGGTCGACTCCACGAGGTCGTCGACCCCGGTCATGGTGCCGTCCGCCGCGAGGTCGACGGGGGACGCGAGCGTCAGCGCGAGGGTTCCGGGGATCGCCACCGGCGGGTCCTGGCCCGCGACCGGGACGACCGTCGCGGCGCGCCCGATCGGCGTCGTCGAGCGGGTGCCGTCGGGTGCGGTCCCCAGCACCTGGACGCCGACGGTGCGCACGCCCGAACCGGCCGTGATGCCGAGCTCGGACCACGGCACGGTGATCGAGAACGACGCGGACTCGCCGGGCTCGAGCGTGCCGAGGTCGGCGATCGTCTCCAGGTCCACGATGCGGGAGCCGGAGAACCCGGTGCCTTCCGCGATCGTCTCGACGAGGTCGGCCCGGTTGGTGTCGGGCTGGCGGGCGATCGACGCGTAGGCCTGGGCCGAGGTCCAGGCGATCTCGTTGTCGTTGCGGACCGTGCCGATGATCGTCACGGGCTGCCCGGGCTCGAGCCGTCCGGGAGAGAACGAGTCGATCGCCACCTGGACGTTCGGGTCGTCGGCGGCCTGCGCCGGCGCGAGCGGCACGACCACCAGGGCCAGCAACCACACCGCCACGGCGACGACCACGCGCGGCGTCGGTCGCACAGGACGGGGGCGGCTCACCGGACCATGTTAGGGGTGCGCGCCGGCCGCGGGCCGGGACGTAGACTCACGCACCGTGTCAGTACCGTCTCGCCGCCCAGGGCCCGGCACCCCTGCCGAGCCCTCCGAGCCGTCTCGCCGCTCGGGGCCCGGCACTTCCGCCGAGCCCTCCGCCCTGCTGCACCAGCACCCGCTCCTCGTCGCGCTCGGTGAGCTGTTCGCTGCGCAGGGACACGAGATCGCGGTGGTCGGTGGGCCCGTCCGCGACGCCCTCCTCGGGCGCCCCGTCAACGACCTGGACCTGACCACCTCGGCGCGGCCGGAGCAGATCGAGCAGATCGTGTCCGGCTGGGCCGACGCGGTCTGGGACGTCGGCCGCGAGTTCGGCACGATCGGCGTGCGCAAGGGCGACGAGCAGATCGAGATCACCACCTACCGCAGCGACCAGTACGACGCGGCGTCGCGCAAGCCCGTCGTCGCGTTCGGCGACACGCTCGCCGGCGACCTGTCGCGGCGCGACTTCACGGTCAACGCGATGGCGGTCGTGCTGGCGACGGGCAAGCTCGTCGACCCGTTCGACGGTCACACGGCACTGGTCGAGCGACGGCTCACGACGCCGGTCACCGCGCAGCAGTCGTTCGACGACGACCCGCTGCGCATGATGCGGGCCGCCCGATTCGTCGCGCAGCTCGGCTTCGCCGCGGACGCGGACGTCGTCAGCGCGATGACGGCGCAGGCCGAGCGGATCGAGATCGTCTCGGCCGAACGGGTGCGCGACGAGCTCGACAAGACCCTGTGCGCCGCGGACCCGGTCGCGGGCCTGCGCCTGCTGGTCGAGACCGGTCTGGCCGACCGCGTGCTGCCGGAGCTCCCGGCACTGCGCCTGACCGACGACGAGCACCACCGGCACAAGGACGTCTTCGAGCACTCGCTGACCGTCCTCGAGCAGGCGATCGAGCTGGAGGCGCGGCTCGAGCGCCAGCCCGACCTGGTGATCCGGCTCGCCGCCCTGCTGCACGACATCGGCAAGCCCCGCACGCGCCGGTTCCACACCGGCGGCACCGTCACGTTCCACCACCACGACGTCGTGGGCGCGAAGATGACGCGCAAGCGTCTGCGCGAGCTGCGCTACAGCAACGACGTGATCGACCAGGTCGCCCTGCTCGTCGAGCTCCACCTGCGCTTCCACGGCTACGGCTCGGGCGAGTGGACCGACTCGGCGGTGCGCCGGTACGTGCGCGACGCCGGCCCGCAGCTCGACCGGCTGCACGTGCTGACCCGCGCGGACTGCACGACCCGCAACGCGCGCAAGGCGGCGCGGCTGCAGCGCACGTACGACGACCTCGAGGCGCGGATCGCGGTGCTGCGCGAGCAGGAGGAGCTCGACTCCATCCGCCCCGACCTCGACGGCACCCAGATCATGGAGATCCTGGGGCTCGCCCCGGGGCGGGAGGTCGGCGAGGCGTACCGCTTCCTGCTCGACCTGCGGATGGACCGAGGGCCGCTCGGCGAGGAGCAGGCCGCCGAGGCCCTCCGCGCCTGGTGGGCGGCACGCGGCTGACCCCCACCCCGGTGGTTGAGGTGCGCCCTTCGCCCTTCGAGGCCGCTCATTCTTCGCGGCACCTCAGGACCCGCCTCCTCGTTCCTCGCTCGCACCTCAGGGCGCGGAGAGGCCGCCGCCCCCTGAGGTGCGAGGAACGAGCCTCGAAGGGGGTTCCTCAACCACCGGTGGTGGGGTGCAGGAGCTCGAAGCGTTCGCAGACGACGGGCATGCGCGGGTCGAAGTCACGCCCGTCGGTCGCGGTGCGGCGGAAGAACGCCTCGTGGCCCTCACGCCAGTGCGAGAGGGAGAGGTCGCCCTCCCCCTCGAGCCGGGCGTGCTCGGCATCGACGTCGATGAACGGGACGATCCGGACCTGGGTCGTGCGGATGACGCCTCGCGGGTCACCCGATCCGTCGAGCAGGATCGAGACGTCACCGACGCGCGGGACCGGGTCGCCGTCGGCCTCGACGTCCCACAGCGACGAGGCGGTCGCGGTCTTGGCGCCGGACAGCACCAGCGCGAGCAGCTCGTCGGCGAGCGCGGCGTGGTCGCCGAACGCCCACGCCTCGGGCACCGGGCCCGGGAGGTCGACCTCGGCCCAGAACTCGGCGATCGTCGCGGGATCGGCGGCCGTGCTCGGTTCCACGTGGATCAGGCCTCGACCGCGAGCGCCGTCGCGAAGCCCAGCATGACCAGGCCGGTCGTGCCGTCGACCCCGCGCCGCACCCGCGGGCGGGTCAGGTGGCGCGCCGCGACCGATCCGAGCTGCACGACGGTCAGCAGCACGACCGAGCCGACCACGACGAGCGTCATCGCGTAGGCGAGCAGCGCCGGGACGCCCTGCCCCTGCCCCACGAACTGCGGCAGCACCGCGATGTTGAAGGCCAGCACCTTGGGGTTGGTCAGGTTGCACAGGAACCCCTGGCGGAAGGCCGCCCGACCGGAGACCCGCGGACCGTCACCGGCGACGGCCCACACGCTGCCGTCGCGTCGCAGCGCGTCGCGCAGCGCGTTGACGCCGAGCCAGGTCAGGTACAGGACACCGGCCCACCGGATCGTGAGGAACACCGGTTCGGAGTGGGCGAGCACGGCGCCCAGCCCGGCCGCCGCGAGGACGCCCTGGATCGCGCCGGCCAGGGTGATGCCAGCCATCGTCAGCAGCCCGCGCCGACGACCGCCGACGACGCTCGCGCGCAGCGTCAGGAACGTGTCGGGTCCGGGGGCCGCGGCGAGGACCGTCGCGAACAGCAGGAAGGACAGGTAGGTCTCCACCGCCCGATGATACGTGCGGACGGGCCACGGCAGAAGCCGTCGTTCCAGGCCCGGACGCGAGC
>NZ_BAAAME010000004.1:1119636-1202372 GCF_039529015.1 Aeromicrobium alkaliterrae | reverse complement strand
GGCTCGTCGTCATCGACCTGACGTCACTGGAGCGAGAAGCACGGCTCCGTGAAGTCGAAGTCGCTCACCGTCGGACCTGCGGTGAAGTCCTGCTCGATCGTGACGCCGGTGGGCGCCGACGGATCGACCCGGGAGATGACGCTCTGGCGGAACGCCGTCTCGTTCGGGTCCCCGTCGGTGGCGCCGGCGTCCTCGGGCAGCATGCCCTCGTAGTCGACCGACTCGAGCTCACCGGCGGCCTTCACGAGGTTCTCGCGGGTGATGCCGCCGTCCAGGTCGGCTGCCGCCTCGAGCGTGGCGAGCAGCGCGTAGCTCCACGCCCAGCCGGCCGTGTAGCCGTCGTTCGGGGTGACGTCGCCGAGGGCGTCGCGCATCTTCTGGTGGCCCGGGGTGTCGGTGCCGAACGGGCCCCACGGACCGGCCTGGAAGTACAGCGCCTCCAGTGCCGGGGCAGCCGCCGACTGCAGGAGCGCCGGGTTCCAGGTCGGGCTCGAGCCGACGACCGTGCCGGTGAAGCCGTTCTGCGCCAGCCCGCCGACGATCGTCGCCATCTCGGCCGGACCGGTCGAGATGTAGACGAGGTCGGGCTGCTCGCCGAGGATCTGCGAGATCGCGCCCGTCTGGTTCTCCTGACCCGCGGGGGTCTCCAGCGCGACGTACTCCAGACCGTTGGCCTCGGCCGCGACCTCGACCCCGGCGGCGGCGTCTCCGCCGTAGTCGCCCGCGTAGCCCACCGCGACGACCTTGTTCGCGACGCCACGCTCGGCGACGGCCCAGTCGACGCCGTTCATGGCCTCGAAGCAGTAGCTCGCGCCCGACTCGAGGATCTGGTCCTCGAACTCCCAGGCCGAGTTCCACGAGGCCGGCACGCCGATGACGTCGTCGGCCTTCATGTCCTCGAGGATCGCGAGCGTCTGCGAGGACCCGAGCGTCTGGGCCAGGGCCGCGACGTCGTCACGCATCTCCTGGTACTTGCGGTTGTGCAGCTCGGGGTTGTACTCGGAGTCGGCGATGTGGTCGGTCAGGTTGATGTCGTAGCCGCCGACGCCGCCGTCCTCGTTGACCTGCGCCCAGAACGCCTCCTGCGCGTCGGTGATCGGGACGGCCAGCGGCGCGAACGGGCCCTTCGTGAGGTCGGAGATCGCGCCGAGGTAGATGCAGCCGTTGTCGGGGTTGACCGCGTCGGGGCACGGTTCGTCGGTGATGCCGCCGCCGGCCTCGGACGAGCCGGAGTCACCGCCACGACAGGCGGTGAGCACGAGCGCTGCGGTCATCGCGCACGCGCCGACCCTCAGCAGGTTTCGCTTCTTCGTCATGCGGGATTCCTTTCCGTCACGCCGCCCGCGATGAGCGGCGAGTTCGAGGGGTGGTGATGATGGGGCGCTAGTAGGAGAAGGGCCAGCCCTTCCAGTAGTTCCGTATTCGCAGCCAGATGCCGAACAGGCCTCGTGGCTCGAAGATCAGGAACACGATGATGAGCAGGCCGTAGAGGATCGCCTCGAGCTGGAAGACGGTCAGGACGCCACCGCCGCCCGAGCCGGTCGTGATGCCCGGCACGACGTGGGCGATCTCGCCCGACAGGCGTCCGAGGAACGCGATGAACATCGCGCCCATGATCGATCCGGAGATCGTGGCGACGCCGCCGATCAGGATCATCGCCAGGTACTGGATGCTCATGAGCAGGCCGAACGCCGACGGGTCGAACACGCCCAGCACGGCGTAGTAGAGGGCGCCGGTGACGCCGGCGAAGAACGAGGACATCGCGAACGCCATGACCTTGTACTTGGTGAGGTCGACGCCGATGATGGCGGCCGCGACGTCCCGGTCGCGCACGGCCGAGAACGCACGGCCGACGCCGGAGCGGGCGATGTTGCGGGCCAGCACCGCGAACACGATGAGGAACAGCAGCGCGAACAGGAACTGTCGCTGCTCGCGCGCGAGCTCGAGGCCGAGCACCGAGCCGCTCTCGCGCAGGTCGATGCCGAACACGTTCAGGTCGGGCCCGCGCCGGCCGACGCCGGGTCCGCCGGTGAGGCTTCGGGCCTCGCGGAACACGTGGTCGCCCAGGAACACCAGGCCGAGCGTCACGATCGCGAGGTACAGACCCCGCAGGCGCACCGCGAGCGGCCCGACCAGCAGGCCGGCCAGCGCCGCGACGATGCCGGCGCCGGGGAGCCAGATCCACATCGGCAGGTCGTAGCCGACCACCAGCGACGTCTCCGACCCGCCCAGCACCGCGCCGGTGTACGCACCGACGCCGATGAAGAAGGCGTGGCCGAGCGAGACCTGGCCCGCGTAACCGGTCACGAGGTTGAGGCCGATCGCGCCGACGGCCGAGATCATGCCCAGCGTCGCGATCTGCAGCAGGTCGTCGGTGAGCAGGAACGGCACCAGGAAGCCGAGCACGACCATGACGAGCGTGGAGCGGCGCTTGGCGGGCGTGTTCAGCAGACCCATGTCCTGCGCGTAGCTCGTCGTGGCGAGGGCGCGGCCGCGCAGGCGCGGCGAACGGACGATCGTCGTCATACCCGCTCGACCTCCTTCGTGCCGAAGAGTCCATAGGGTCTGACGAGCAGCACCACCAACATCAGCGCGTACGGCGCGACGAGCGAGAAGTTGTTGCCGAGCCAGCCGGCGACGTCGGGCTGGTAGGTCGCGGTGACCGCCTCGACGACGCCCACCATGAGACCGCCGACCACCGCGCCCGGGATCGAGTCGAGTCCGCCGATGATGATGGCCGGCAGGGCCTTCAGGGCGATGATCCAGGTGTTCTGGTCCATGCCCGCGGTGCCCGCCGCGACGAACGTGCCGGCGATCGCCGCGAGGCCTCCCGCGATCGCCCAGGCCAGCGCGAACACGATGCCGATGCGGATGCCCTGCGCCATCGCGGTCTCCTGGTCGATCGCGGTGGCCCGCATGGCGAGCCCGTAGCGCGTGTACCGGAAGAACAGGGCGAGGGCGACGACCGTCACGACCGTGACGGCGATGAGCCCGAGCCGCTGCGAGCTGATCGTGATGCCGCCGACCTCGTGGATGCGGGTGCCGTCGGGGTAGGTGACGATCTTGGACTGCACGCCGATGTAGCGGTTGGCCAGGATGCGCAGCACGATGTCGATCCCGATCGTGATGATCGCCAGCGTGAAGACGGGCTTGCCGATCATGGGGCGCAGCGCGAGGCGTTCGACGATCATGCCGACGGCCGCGCCGCACAGCACCGCGAGCGCCATGCCGATCCAGAACGGCAGGCCGAACTCGCGCGTGAAGTGGTACGTGAACAGGCCTCCCACGACCATCAGCGCGGGCTGGGCGAACGAGATGACCTTCGTGGCCTTGTAGATCATGACGTAGCCGAGGGCGAGCAGCGCGTACACCGATCCCTGGCCGAGGCCGTTGACGATCGACTGGAGGAGCTCCATCTCAACGCTCCGATCCGGCGTACATCGACTCGATCTCCGCGGAGAACGTGTCGGTGATGACCGAGCGCTTGACCTTCTGCGTCGCGGTCAGCTCCCCGGCGTCGTGGTCGAGCTCCTTGGGCAGCATGCGGAAGTCCTTGATCGTCTCGACCGAGGCGAACTTCTCGTTGGTCGTCGCGATGACGCCGCGGACGAGCTCGAGCACCTCGGGCTTGGTGGACAGGTCGCGGTACGTCGTGAAGGGGATGCGGCGCTTCTGCGCCCAGTCGCCCACGGTGTCGAGCTCGATGCCGATCAGCGCGGTCAGGAACTTGCGGCGGTCGCCGACGACGATCGCCTCCTTGACGTACGGCGATGCCTTGAGGCTGTTCTCGATCTCGCTCGGGGAGATGTTCTTGCCGCCGGCGGTGATGATGATGTCCTTGATGCGGTCGGTGATGCGCAGGTGCGTGCCGTCGACCCACTCGCCCACGTCCCCGGTGTGGAGCCAGCCGTCGGCGTCGATCGTGCGCGACGTGGCCTCGGGGTTGTTCCAGTAGCCCGCGAATGTGCCGGCGTGGCGGGTGAGGATCTCGCCCGTCTGCTCGTCGACCCGGATCTCGGTGCCGGGCTGCGGCTCGCCGACCGTGCCGAGCTTGACCCGGCCGGGACGGTTCGTCGTGGCGACCGCACTGTTCTCGGTCATCCCGTACACCTCGAACATCGGCAGTCCGATGCCCATGAAGAACTCCAGCACCTCGGGTGCGATCGGGGCGGCGCCCGAGGCGGCGTAGCGCACCTTCGAGAGCCCGATCCGCTCGCGCAGCGGGCGGTAGCAGGCGACCCACCCCGCCGCGTAGGCCAGCCGGGTCGCCACGGTGTGCCGGCCCTGGCGGGCGACCAGCGTGCGGCCGATCCACCGCGAGACCCGCATCCACAGCGCGAAGTTGGCGCGCTTGAGGCGCGAGGCCCCGCTCATGCGGATGTGGACGCCGGCCACGATCTTCTCCCAGATGCGCGGGACGCCGAACACGATCGTCGGCTGGATCTCGCGCAGGTTCTGCTGCACCGTGTCGATCGACTCCGCGAAGTTGACCTGCGTGCCGGCCGCGGCGTTGAACCACGTCGTGAACACGCGCTCGGCGACGTGGCACAACGGCAGGTACGAGACGATGAGGTCCTTCTCGTTCGGCGGGGGGTCGATGAACGCGTCGGCCCCCCGCAGGACGTCGCAGACGAACGCGATGTTGGCCTGGCTGAGCATCGCGCCCTTGGGCGGACCCGTCGTGCCGGACGTGTAGACGAGGGTCGCGAGGTCGTCCGGCTCGGCCGCGTCGGCCGTCCTGTCGACCGCACCCGGGTTCGCCGCCGCGTGCTCACGACCGAGGTCGAGGAACGCGTCCCACTCCAGCAAGCGCTCGTCGGTGTACCGCCCACGGATGCCGCGGTGCTCGAGGTGCACGACGTGCCGCAGCTGCGGGAGCTGGTCGGCCACCTCGAGCGCCTTGTCGACCTGCTCCTGGTCCTCGGCGATCAGCACCGTCGCCCCGCTGTCGCGCAGCACGTGCAGCACCTCGGGCGCGGGGTTGGTGGGGTAGAGCCCGACCGTCGCGGCGCGCACGGCGGTGATGCCGATGTCGCTGTAGAGCCACTCGCGCCGGTTCTCGCTGTGCACCGCGACCCTGTCGCCCGGCTGGACGCCGAGTGCCAGGAGGGCGTGGCCGACGAGCGTCGCGCGCTCCCAGTACTCGCCCCACGTGACGGCCTCCCAGAGGCCGAGGTTCTTCTCGCGCATCGCGATGCGGTCGGGCGTCGCCCGCGCGCGGTCGCGCACCAGCGCGGCGAGGCTCGTGCTCGGCTCGGTCATCGGGCGTCCTCTCCCACGACGATCTCGTCGCCCGCGCCGAGGTAGGCGCGGATGACCTCAGGATGGGCCTGCACCTCGGCCGGGGTGCCGGTCGTCAGCGGGGTGCCGAAGTCCATCGCCATGACGCGGTCCGCGAGGTCCATCACGAGCCCCATGTCGTGCTCGACGAGGATCATCGGCAGCCCGAGCTCGTGCTTGACCTCGAGGATGAACCGCGCCATGTCCTCGGTCTCCTCGCCGTTCATGCCGGCGACGGGTTCGTCGAGCAGCAGCAGCGTGGGCTCCATCGCGAGGGCGCGCCCCAGCTCGATGCGCTTCTGCACGCCGTACGGGAGCATGCCGACCGGCAGGTGGCGGTAGGCCTCGATCTCGAGGAAGTCGATGATCTCCTCCACGCGGCGGCGGTTGAGGATTTCCTGCCGGCGGGCCCGTCCGAGCCACGCCACGGCCGAGGGCCAGCCGTAGCCGAGGTGGTGGTGACGGCCCAGCATCAGGTTGTCGACGACGTCGAGGTTGGTGAACAGCTCGATGTTCTGGAACGTGCGCGCCATGCCGAGGGCCGCGATGCGGTGCGGCCGCTTGCCCAGGATCGAGGTGCCGGCGAACGTCACCTCGCCCTCCTGGGGTCGGTAGACGCCCGACAGCACGTTGAAGATCGAGGTCTTCCCCGCGCCGTTCGGGCCGATGACGGCGAACAGCTCGCCGGGGTGCACGTCGAACGTGACGTCGCGCAGGGCCGTCACGCCGGCGAAGCGCAGTGTCACGTCCCGGAGGCTGACGACCGGGGGACTGACGACGGGATCGTGGGGTGTGCTCATGCGGGCCTCCTCAGGACAACCAGCGCTTGCGGCGCTTGTAGTGCTTCAGGTCGCGGTAGGAGGTCGCGAGCTCGCCGCGACCCAGGTAGAAGTCGCGGATGTCGTCGTCGGCGAGCAGCTCGGCGGCGGGCCGGTCCATGACGACCTTGCCGTGCTCCATGACGTAGCCGTGGTGGGCGATCGACAGCGCCATCGCGGCGTTCTGCTCGACCAGCAGCACGGTCGTGCCGCGGCGGTTGATCTCGACCACGATGTCCTTGATCTGCGCCACGATGCGCGGCGCGAGTCCGAGGCTCGGCTCGTCGAGCAGGAGGAGGCGGGGCTGGGCGATCAGCGCGCGGCCCATCGCGAGCATCTGCTGCTCGCCGCCGGAGAGGTAGCCCGCCGTCTGCTTGCGACGCTCGCGCAGCACGGGGAAGAGGTCGTAGACCTCGTCGATCGCGCTCGTGAGCCCGCCGCGGCGGGTGTGCCCGCCGACGCGCAGGTTCTCCTCGACCGAGAACTCCCCGAAGACCCGGCGCCCCTCGAGCACCTGCCCGAGGCCCGCGCCGACGATGCGGCTCGGCGCCCAGCGCTGGATCGGGCGGCCCTCGAAGTGGACCTCACCCTTGGTGATCGCGCCGTCGTGCACGTCGAGCAGGCCGGTGACGGCGCGCAGCAACGTGGTCTTGCCGGCGCCGTTGGCGCCCAGCAGCGCCACGATCGTGCCCTCCTCGACCGTGAGGCTCACCCCACGCAGCACGAGGATCACGTCGTTGTAGACGACTTCCAGGTTCGATACCGACAGCACGTCGCTCCCACCCCCCTGTCGGAAACTTTCGGGAAGGCTAGCCGTGACGCGCGTCACAAGCAATATGCAGAGGGCATGCAATTTTCTGGCGGCGGGGTGCATCCTGGGGTCATGACGATCGAGGGCGGTCCGGAACGCCGCCAGACCGACGGGCGCGTGGCCCGTCGGCAGCGCACCCGGCACACGGTGCTCGAGGCGCACGCCGCGCTCATGGCCGCGGGCCACCTCACCCCCACGGCAGCCGAGATCGCGGACGCCGCGCACGTCTCGGTGCGCACGCTCTGGACCGTCTTCGGCGACATGGAGGGACTGTTCCGGGCCACGACCGACTACTGGTTCGCCAACGACGAGCAGCTGCGTCGGCAGATCGATCCGGGAGCTCCGCTCGCCGTGCGGGTCGCGGCGTTCTGCGCCGAGCGCGTGCGTCGCCTCGAGTCGATCGCGCCCGCCGCCCGGGCCGCGGGGCTGCTCGAGCACCGGTCCGCCGCACTGCGCGAGAGCCGTCGCGGTCACGTGCGCCGGGTCGTGGAGGACGTCGAGCGGGTCTTCGCGACCGAGCTCGTCGCGTCCGGGGCGCAGCGCGCCGTGCTGCTCGACGCGCTCGTGGCCGCCACGAGCTTCAACGCGTGGAGCCTGCTGCGCGACGACCTCGGGCGCACGGTCGACGACGCGGGCGCGGCCATGTCACGCGCGGTGGGCGTGCTGCTCGCCGACGTCCGTCCGGCACCGGCTCGGGCACGGCGCGACTAGGCTGCGGCCCGTGAGCCACACCTTCGAGCCTGAGGTCGTCGACGCGGTCCTCGCGCACATGAACGACGACCACACCGACGACGCCCTGCTGATCGTGCGCGCGTTCGGGCTGCCCGAGGCGGAGTCCGCGACGATGACGGGCCTCGACGGCGACGCCGCGGTGTTCGCGGCCGTGCTCGACGGAGTGCCCAGCGAGGTGCGCGTGCCGTGGAGCACGTCGATCACCGAGCGTCCGGAGATCCGCCGCGAGGTCGTCGTCCTGTACGAGCAGGCCTGCGCGGCCCTGGGTCTCGAGCCCCGGCCCCACTGACGAGCCCGGTGGTCGAGGTGCGAAGGCGCTCTAGCGCCTGAGCCTCGAAACCGTGGTCAGGTCGCGGGCTGAGGTACCCCTTTCGAGGCTCGCTCGTTCCTCGCTCACACCTCAAGGGGCGGGGAGTCGACCCCCGGTGGTTGAGGTGCGAGGAGCGCTAGCGACGAGCCTCGAAACCCCTTGACGTGCCACAGGGCCGGACCCCCGGGTGGGGATCCGGCCCTGCGTCAGGTCAGCGAGTGCGGCTCAGCGCTCTTCCTCGCCGGCGATGAACGCCTCGAGCTTCTTGCGACCGAGGTCGTCGGGACGCTGCTCCGGCGGGCTCTTCATCAGGTACGACGAGGCGCTCAGCAGCGCGCCGCCGATGCCGCGGTCCTTGGCGATCTTCGCGGCGCGGATCGCGTCGATGATGATGCCGGCCGAGTTGGGCGAGTCCCAGACCTCGAGCTTGTACTCCAGGTTGATGGGGGCGTCGCCGAACGCGCGGCCCTCGAGGCGCACGTACGCCCACTTGCGGTCGTCGAGCCAGGCGACGTAGTCCGACGGGCCGATGTGCACGTTCTTGTCGTGGACCTTGCCGGCCAGCGAGCCGGTCAGGTTCGAGGTGACGGCCTGGGTCTTGGAGACCTTCTTGGACTCCAGGCGCTCGCGCTCGAGCATGTTCTTGAAGTCCATGTTGCCGCCGACGTTGAGCTGGTACGTGCGGTCCAGCGCGACGCCGCGGTCCTCGAACAGCTTCGCCATGACGCGGTGCGTGATGGTCGCGCCGACCTGGCTCTTGATGTCGTCGCCGATGATCGGGACGCCGGCGTCCTCGAACTTCTTGGCCCACTCGGGGTCGGAGGCGATGAAGACGGGCAGGGCGTTGACGAAGGCGACGCCCGCGTCGATCGCGCACTGCGCGTAGAACTTGTCGGCCTCCTCCGAGCCCACCGGGAGGTAGGACACGATGACGTCGGCCTGGGTGTCCTTCAGGACCTGCACGACGTCGACCGGAGCGGCGTCGGACTCCTCGATCGTCTCGAGGTAGTACTTGCCGAGGCCGTCGAGCGTCGGGCCACGCTGGACCGAGATGCCGGTCGGCGGGACGTCGGTGATCTTGATCGTGTTGTTCTCGCTGCTGCGGATCGCGTCCGCGAGGTCGAAGCCGACCTTCTTCGCATCGACGTCGAACGCGGCGACGAACTCGACGTCCTTGACGTGGTAGTCGCCGAACTGGACGTGCATCAGACCGGGGACGGTGCCCGCCGGATCAGCGTCCTTGTAGTACTCGACGCCCTCGATGAGGGACGTGGCGCAGTTGCCCACGCCCACAATTGCCACGCGTACCGAACCCATGGGTTCTCCTTCTGCCGTTTCGTTCGAGTTGCCCGTGATCGGGGTCATGCTGTCTGGGTGGACGGGTCAGCGTCGCCGGTGTCGTCACCGGTGGCCGCGTATCCGCCCGCTCGCTCACGGTCGATGAGCTCGGTCAACCACTGCACCTCGCGCTCGACCGACTCCAGACCATGTCGCTGGAGCTCGCGCGTGTAGTTGTCACCACCGCGGCGTCCCCGGAGGGAGGCGTCGCGGACGTTCTCGAGCCGCTCCTGGAGCCGACTGCGTCGACCCTCGAGGATGCGGA
The DNA here is from genome assembly GCF_039529015.1 of Aeromicrobium alkaliterrae. Classification (NCBI taxonomy): domain Bacteria; kingdom Bacillati; phylum Actinomycetota; class Actinomycetes; order Propionibacteriales; family Nocardioidaceae; genus Aeromicrobium; species Aeromicrobium alkaliterrae. The sequence goes on along the minus strand of NZ_BAAAME010000004.1, from coordinate 1,192,818 downwards.
CCCGTGTCGATGCATCGGTGCGCGCGAAGAACGCGAACCGGACACCGAAGTTCTCGTCGTCCCACGTCGCAGGACCGGACTCCTCCATGACCTGGGCGAAGTACTCCTTGCCCTCAGCCGTGAGGCGGTACGCGATCCGGTTGCGGCGACCACGGATGGCGGTCGCCTCGGGATCGTCGTCGGCGACGATCAGGCCGTGCCGCACGAGCGTCTTCAGGCACGGGTAGAGCGTGCCGTAGGACAGGACTCGTCCCCATCCGAGCAGGGCGATGAGCTGCTTGCGCAGCTCGTACCCGTGCATGGGCGAGTCGTGCAGCAGTCCGAGGATCGCGAGCTCGAGAGCCGCGCCGCGCCTGGCCATGGTCAACCTTCGATACGTGGAATGGATATATCGAGACGATACATCGAAATCTTCGTGGCGACCACCACCGTCGTCACGCGGCGTCCACCGTCCGGCCGCCACCGGTCCACGTGGCCGTCGTGGCAGGGCCACGCCGACGGTCGGGCGGAGGTTTGGCGTGCGTGGGTGCAACAGGCACACTTGAGCGGATCATCACGGCCGCCGGCATCCCCCGGTGGCGGCCGGACGGACAGATGGAGGTGCCCGCTCGTGGCGCAGAGCAGCAACGGCAGCGGTGGGCGGCGATCCGCCAAGCGGAGCTCCAACGGCTCGAAGCGGAGCACGTCCCGGACCGCCAAGCGCGGCGGCATCTTCAAGGCCTTCCGGGCCATCGGCGGCGAGGGCCGGGCCTGGTGGGTCAAGACCCTCCGGTGGTTCGCCTTCCTCGGCGTCCTCGGGTTCGCCACGAGCGCCCTGGCGTTCTTCATCCTCTACCGCTCGATCGACATCCCCGATCCGAACGCCGAGTTCCAGACCCAGACGACCAAGGTCTACTACTCCGACGGCACGACCGAGCTCGGCGAGTTCGCCGAGCAGGACCGCGAGAACGTCGCCCTCGACCAGGTCCCCGCCTCGATGCAGGCCGCGATCATCGCCGCCGAGGACCGGTCGTTCTACACGAACCGCGGCATCGACTTCAAGGGCATCGTCCGCGCGCTGCGCGACAACACCACGAGCGGCCGGATCACCGGTGGTGCCTCGACCATCACGCAGCAGTACGTCAAGATCCTCTACCTGACGCAGGAGCGCACCTACACGCGCAAGATCAAGGAAGCGGTCCTGTCGCTCAAGATCCACAACCAGCTCAGCAAGTCCGAGATCCTCGAGGGCTACCTCAACACCGTCTACTACGGCAACGGTGCCTACGGCGTGCAGGTCGCCGCGAAGACCTACTTCAACAAGGACGTCGCCGACCTGACCGTCCCGGAGTCGGCGTACCTCGCGACCGTCGTGAACAGCCCGACGTACTACGACCCGTACACGCCCTCGTGCCTGATCGACGGGGCGAGCGCGGAGTGCCAGACCGAGACCACCGCGCGCGACGAGCGGCTCCTGCCGCGGTACAACTACGTGCTCGACGGCATGGAGAAGTCCGGGGCCATCACGGCCGAGGAGGTCGCCCAGTACCGCGACGTGCTGCCCGCGTTCTCGCCGATCGTGGTCAACAACCGGTACGCCGGCACCAACGGCTACCTGCTGAAGATGGTCGAGAACGACATGGCCAAGCGCGACTTCAGCGACACGCAGGTCCAGGGCGGCGGTCTGCGGATCGTCACGACGTTCGACGCGCGGCTCCAGCAGGCGGCGGTCGACGCCGTCGTGGACGTGCGCCCGGCCAACCTCGAGGGGGTCAACACCGGACTCGCCTCGGTCGAGCCCGGGACGGGCGCCGTGAAGGCGCTCTACGGGGGCCCGGACTTCCTGATCAGTCAGTTCAACTGGGCCACGGCCAAGACCCAACCGGGGTCGACCTTCAAGATGTTCGCGGTGATCGCCGCGCTGGAGGACGGGTACAGCCTCAAGACCAAGCTCGACGGCAACACCCCGTACCGGATCGGCGGGGGCCAGGTGAAGAACGCCGGTGACTCCGGCGGCGCCTCGTACGGCACCCTCGACCTCGAGAGAGCCACGGCCAAGTCCGTCAACACCGCGTTCATCGACCTCACGGTGCAGATGAGCGACGGCGGTGACGTCAGTGTCGGGGCGCAGAAGATCCTCGACGCGGCGGTGCAGGCGGGCATCCCGCAGTCCACGGTCGACGAGATCGACCCCGTGGCGGTCACGTCGCTCGGGTACGCCGGCGTGGCGCCGATCGACATGGCCAACGCCTACGCCACGATCGCGGCCAGCGGCAACAAGTCCGAGTGGTACGTCGTCCAGAAGGTCTCCAGCGCCGAGGGCTCGGTGCTGTACGAGCACGCCAACGAGGTCGACCAGGCCGTCCCGGCCGACGTCGCCGCCGACACGCTCGCTGCGCTCCAGGGGGTGACCGCCTCGGGCGGCACCGGCACCGCGGGTCGCACCGTGTGTCCGACGGCGGGCAAGACCGGTACGGCGACGGCCGAGGGCGACAACGGCGACACCGTGACCTCCGCGGTCTGGTTCGTCGGCGCCACCCCCAAGCTCGCGACCGCGGTGATGTACAACCGCGGCGACGGCAACGACGAGCTCGACGGGTTCCTGCGGCCGGCGTTCGGCGGTGCCTACCCGGCGCAGACCTTCAAGGCCTACATGAACGAGGCGGTCGACTCCTCCGACTGCGGCACCTTCCCGAAGGCGGCCAACCTCAAGAGCGACAAGGGCGAGACCTACGTGGCCCCGGCGCCGACGTGTGGTCCGACCGAGCAGCTCAACGCCGACCAGTCCGGGTGTGAGCCGCGTCCGGTCCCGGTGTGCGACCCGACGCAGAAGCTCGACGGCACGGGCTTCAACTGCGTGCCGATCACGTGCGAGGACTCCGGGCAGACGGGCACCTACCCGAACTGCACCGAACCGTCACCGGACCCATCGGCGACACCGACGACCCCGCCGGCCGGGACGCTGATTCCCGGCGTGACGCAGGCCGAGTGCACGGGGCCCGGTCGCGCGTGGACGACCACCGGCGGTCCACCGCGCTGCGTCACGACGTGACGATGCTCGCGGTGGGAATGCTCGGCGAGGGAAGGTAAGGTTTCCCTCACCCGAGCAATTCCCACCGTGAGGACGTCATGCAGGTCACCTCCGCGCGCGTCACCGGACGTCGCGCCCTGAGCCCCCACCTCGTCACCGTGACCCTCGAGGTCGTCGGCGACTACCCGTCGACCGGGGTGCCGGACGAGTACATTCGCGTGCTGATCCCGCCGCCGGGTGCCCCGCTCGTGCTGCCGGAGATCAGCGACGACTGGGTCATCACCCAGCCCGAGGGCACCGAGGCTCCGGTCCCCCGCGTCTACACGATCTCCGACCACCGGATCGTCGAGGGCGTCGCCGAGATCGATCTCGACATCGCGCTGCACGAGGCGGGTCCGGGCGCGGCCTGGGCGCGTGACTGCAGGCCGGGCGACGAGGTCGGTCTGCTGCCGCCGAAGGGCCTGTACGCCGCCGCACCCGGAACCGCGTGGCAGCTGCTCGTCGCCGACATCACCGGCGTCCCGGCGATGGCCCGCATCCTGCGCGGCCTCGAGCCCGGCCAGAAGGTTCGCGCGGTCGGCGTGCTGACCGACGCGGGCGACGCGATGGAGCTGCCGAGCCCGGCCGACGTCGACCTGGAGTGGATCGTCGTCGAGCGCGACGTCGACGTGACCGACGCACTCGAGAAGGTCGTCCTCGACGCCGACCTGCCGGACGCCGACGCCGAGGGCGGCCGCTACGTGTGGTTCGCCGGCGAGGCGCGGGCCAGTCGCGCGGTCCGCCGTCGCCTGCGCCGCGAGCTCGGCTGGCCGCAGAGCGACTTCTACACGTGCGGCTACTGGCAGATCGAGGCCGAGAAGTGGCGGGCCCGCTACGACGAGGTCGCCGCGAAGGTCGAGCCGCAGCTCGTCGCCGCGTACGCGCTGGCCGAGACCAACGAGGGCGAGTACCTCGACACGCTCGAGGACATCTACGAGTCCGTCGGCCTCTGACAGCCCGACCGACCGCTCGCGAGTGAATTCCCGCCCCGCGAGGAGAGAGTTTCCGCCCCTTCGCGAGCGAGTTTCCGCCCCGAGGAGGGGCCGGAACTCACTCGCGGAGGGGCGGGAATCCACTCGCGAGCGGTCAGGCGACCTCGGGGGTGAAGAACGTCGGGCGGCGCGGCACGATCAGCAGCGGCATGCCGGCCTCCAGCGGGGTGCGGTCTGCCTTGCGGTGGTTGCAGCGCAGGCAGGCCGCCACCGCGTTGTCCCACGTGAGCATCCCGCCGCGGCTGCGCGGGATGACGTGGTCGACGGTGTCGGCGTGACCGCCGCAGTACGCGCACGCCTTGTCGCGGGCCTTGATGGCCGACTTCGTGCAGAGCTCGGAGCGCCGGTACATCCAGCGCGTCACGACGTAGCGCACGAGGCGCAGCACCTTCGGCCGCGGGAACGGACCGTACGTGCCGCCGGCCTCCTCCTCGATCACGGCGACCTGCCGGACGAGCATCTTGATGGCGTGACGCAGGGACACGCGTTGCAGCGGTTCGTAGCTGGCGTTGAGCACCAGCACGTGTGCGTCGGACATCGTGTGCCTCTCCGAGGCACAGCGTAGACGCACATCGGCTGGAGGGGGATGAACTTCGCGTGTCGACTTGACTGCCGTTGCAGGGAGTAACCGCGGCGATCGCGTGCCGCGACCCCTCGGAGGCACCTCGTGGAGGCTGCCTGGGCGGATGCGGCGTCAGGAGATGTCCGGTAGACGTGGAGCGGCGGGAAACACGACTGACACGAACCAGATCTAGGGTGGCGCGCGTGAGCGAAACGAGTCTCTTCGACGAGTACGGCCCGATGGTCGGCTTCGACGAGATGTTCACCGATCCCGCCGGTGGACCCGCCGTTCGGCCGGAGTACGAGGCCATCAGCGGCGCGTTCCGCGCGATGGGTGACGACGAGATCCGCGTGCGCGCCGACGCGCTCGCCTCGTCCTACCTCGACCAGGGCGTGACGTTCGGCGTCGCGGGCGAGGAGCGCCCGTTCCCGCTCGACATCGTGCCCCGCGTCATCGAGGCGGCCGACTGGAAGCACGTCGACCTCGGCGTGCAGCAGCGCGTCAAGGCGCTCGAGGCCTTCCTCGCCGACGTCTACGGACCGGGCGAGCTGTTCGCCGACGGCGTGGTCCCGCGCGAGACGGTCATGACCTCGCCCCACTACCACCGCGTCGTCGCCGGCCTCGAGCCCGCGAACGGCGTCCGCGTGCACGTCTCGGGCGTCGACCTGATCCGTGACGCCGACGGCAACTTCCGGGTGCTCGAGGACAACGTGCGCGTCCCGTCGGGCGTCTCGTACGTCATGACCAACCGCCGCGCCCTCTCCGGCGCGCTGCCGGAGGTCTTCGCCGACCACCGCATCCGCCCGGTGCAGCAGTACTCGCGGATCCTGCTGCAGGCGCTGCGCTCCGCGGCCCCGGCCGGCGTCAGCGACCCGACCGTCGTCGTGCTCACCCCCGGCGTCTACAACTCGGCCTACTTCGAGCACACGCTGCTCGCCCGCACGATGGGCGTCGAGCTCGTCGAGGCCCGCGACCTGGTGTGCCAGGGCGGTCGCGTGCTGATGCGCACGACCCGCGGCCTCGAGCCCGTCCACGTGATCTACCGGCGCATCGACGACGAGTTCCTCGACCCGGCGCAGTTCCGCCCCGACTCGGTCCTCGGCGTCCCGGGCCTGATCACGGCGGCCCGCGCGGGCAACGTCACGATCTCGAACGCGATCGGCAACGGCGTCGCCGACGACAAGCTGCTGTACACCTACGTGCCCGACCTGATCCGGTACTACCTGCAGGAGGACCCGATCCTGCAGAACGTCGACACCTGGCGCCTCGGCGAGGCCGACCAGCGCGAGGAGGTGCTCGACCGCCTCGACGAGCTCGTGGTCAAGCCGGTCGACGGCTCGGGCGGCAAGGGCATCGTGATCGGCCCGGCGGCCACCGCGGCCGAGCTCGACGAGCTGCGCGGCAAGATCCACGCCGACCCGCGCGCGTGGATCGCGCAACCGGTCATCTCGCTGTCGACCGTCCCGACCCTGGTCGAGCAGGGCATCCGTCCCCGCCACGTCGACCTGCGGCCCTTCGCGGTCAACGCGGGCGACGAGGTCTACGTCCTGCCCGGCGGCCTGACCCGGGTCGCGCTGCCCGAGGGCGAGCTGATCGTGAACTCCAGCCGCGGCGGAGGCTCGAAGGACACCTGGGTCCTGGCCGACCCGTTCGTCGACCCGAACCCGCTCGACGAGGCGGAGGTCGACGAGGCCGAGCTGGCCCGCAAGGAGAAGCCGCGGCCGGGCAAGGCCCGCTCCGGCGTCGGACAGTCGCAGTCGCAGTCACAGGGCGAGTCGCTGCAGGAGCAGACGCAGACCTTCCCCGAGTACACGGAACCGCACGTCTCCGGGGAGGTGGAGTGATGCTGAGCCGCATCGCCGAGTCGCTGTTCTGGATCGGTCGCTACCTCGAGCGTGCCGACGACACCGCCCGCATCCTCGACGTCGAGCTGCAGGTCCTGATCGAGGACCCGACGATCGACGAGGAGCAGTCCTGCCGGCAGCTCCTCAAGATCATGGGCGTCGAGGAGCACCCGCCGGTCGTGAACCGCTGGACCGTGCTCGACCTGCTCGCGCACAACCCCGAGTCCCCCACGTCGATCGCCTACGTCATCGACGCGTCTCGCGAGAACGCGCGCGGTGCTCGCGAGACCCTCTCGACCGACATGTGGGCCGCGATCAACATGATGTGGCGTGGCCTCCCGTCGGCGCGCGCGATGCGCTCGACGGACATGTTCGGCTGGGTCCGCAACCGCACCGCGATGATCGCCGGCATCGCGGACTCCACGATGACCCGTGACGAGGGCTGGCAGTTCTTCATGCTGGGCCGCAGCATCGAGCGCGTCGACATGACCGCCCGTCTGCTGTCGACCGCGTCGCTTGCAGCCGAGGCGCAGCTCGCGTGGCCCACGACCCTGCGCGCCTGTGGTGCCTACGAGGCCTTCATCCGCGCCTACCGCGGCGTCGAGGCCGACCGTCTGGCGGCGGAGTTCCTGCTGCTCGACCGGTGGTTCCCCCGCTCGGTGGTGTCGGCGCTGGTCGAGGCCGAGAAGGCGCTCACGACGCTCGAGGCCGGGGGCCAGCGCACCGGGGGCCAGCGGTCAGGTTTCAGCGACGAGGCCCTGCGTCTGCTCGGTCGGGCGCGCACGGAGCTGGAGTACCGACCCCTCGCCGAGATCGTCTACGACCTGCCGACCGAGATGGAGCGCCTGCAGCGCAGCTGCGCCGCGGCGAGCGAGGCCGTCACGACCCGCTACTTCTCGCTCGCGGAGTCCCGGCAGTGGAGCGAAGGAGCGGCCCTGTGAGCACGGGTTACCAGCTGCGGATCCGGCACACGACCGGCTACGCCTACGCGGACGGCTCGAGCGGCTCGTACAACGAGGCGCGGATGACCCCGCTCACGACGAGCGACCAGACGCTGCTGCGCTCGCGGCTCGAGATCAGCCCGACGCCGTGGACGCTGGAGTACCGCGACTACTGGGGGTCGACCGTCACGGCCTTCGAGGTGCACGAGGACCACGACGCGCTCGAGGTCGTCGCCACGTCGACGGTCGAGACCTCGGGTTCCGTGGCCCAGCCGGGCCGCACCGGTTGGGGCGACCTGGCCGCCGTGTCCGACGAGTGGTGCGAGTACCTGATGGCCTCGCCGTGGACGTCGCCGCCGGAGGAGCTCCTGGCCGAGCTCGAGCCGCTGCGCGCCTCCTCGGAGACCCCGGCCGACTTCGCCCGCGCCGTCGGCCGGTACCTGCACGAGTCGATCGCGTACCTCCCGGGAACGACGTCCGTCGAGTCGACCGCGTCCGACGCCTGGGCGTCCCGGTCGGGCGTCTGCCAGGACTTCGCGCACCTGATGCTGGGTGTCCTGCGGGTCGCGGGCATCCCGGCGCGCTACGTCGCGGGCTACCTGCACCCGTCGTCCGACCCGCAGGTCGGTGAGACGGTCGAGGGCGAGTCGCACGCGTGGGTCGAGTGGTTCGACGGCGAGTGGATCGGCTGGGACCCGACCAACGACATCGCCCCGTCAGGTCGGCACGTCATGGTGGCCCGCGGCCGCGACTACTCCGACAACCCGCCGCTGCGCGGGATCTACGCCGCCGGCAGCTCGTCGGAGCTCTTCGTCTCCGTCGAGATCACCCGCCTCCGCTGACCACCGCTCGCGAGTGGATTCCCGCCCCGTCAGGAGTGAGTTTCCGCCCTGCGGCGAGTGAGTTTCCGCCCCTCCGAGGGGCGGAAACTCACTCGCGGAGGGGCGGAAATCCACTCGCGAGCGGTCGTTCAGGTGAGGGTGGCGACGTCGGTGGGGGCCGTGCGGCCGCGGAGCGTGACGGGCGTCGAGGGCTGCCAGTGGCCGCCCTCCTCCGGATCGCTCGCCGTGGCAACGTCGACGGTGGCCTGCATGACCAGAACGTTGCCGCTGACGTCCTTGGCCAGGTCGGTCAGACGGGACGCGGAGTTCACGGCGTCGCCGATCACGGTGTACTCGAACCGCGACTCGTCACCGATGTTGCCGGCCACGACCTCGCCCGTCGCCACGCCGATGCCGGCGCCGACCTCGGGCACCTCCTCGGCGAGCCGCCGCGCCATGGCCCGCGCCGCGGCGAGCCCCTGCGCCGCGTGGTCGTCGTCGGCGACCGGTGCGCCGAAGATCGCGAGCACCGCGTCACCCATGAACTTGTTGACCAGCCCCCGGTGACGGTCGACCTCCTCGACCACGACGCCGAAGAACCGGTTCAGCACGGCCACGACGTCGGTCGGTGAGTGCTCCGTCGCGTAGGTCGTGGAGGACACGAGGTCGACGAACAGCACCGTGACGACGCGGGTCTCGCCGCCGAGCTCGACCTCGCCGCGCGCCGCCGCCTCGGCGACCTCGCGTCCGACGTGGCGACCGAACATGTCGCGGATGACCTCGCGCTCCAGCAGGCCCTGCGCCATGTCGTTGAACCCCGACTGCAGCGTGCCGAGCTCGGTGCCGTCGTAGACGACGACCTCGACGTCGTAGTCGCCGTCGCGCACCCGGCTCAGCGCGTCGGTGACCGACTGCAGCGGGTTGACGACCGATCGCGCGGTCAGGTCGGTCACCAGCAGGCCGAAGGCCAGGATCACGCCGGACAACCCCAGCACGACGATCGCGAACTGGGTGGTGCGCGCCTCCGGCGAGGTCAGGACGACGATCGCGCCGACCACCAGCCCGAGGGTGGGGGCCGCGGTGCCGAGCCCCCAGAAGATCAGCATCCGCCGCTGCACGCCCATGCGACCGCGGCGCAGGTCCTCCTTGCCGTCGAGCGCACGCGCCGCGACGGGCCGCAGGATGAACTCCGCGATCAGGTAGGCGATCGTGCTGACGACGAGCCCGGCGATGACGACCGCGAACGCGACGCTGACGACCGCGCGCGGCTGGAAGACGATCGCCAGCACGGGGTAGAGCACCGCGGCGACGCCCCAGAGCACGATCTGCATCGCGCTGAGCCGCCAGGGCAGTCGCAGCGCGGCGTGCCGCTCGGCGTCGGTGGGCTCCTCGTCGTTCAGCGCCCAGCGGAGTCCGCGGATCGCGCTGAAGGTGCCGTAGGTGGCGCCGAAGATCACCGCGACGAGCACGTAGGTCGGCGTGGCGATCGCCATCGCGATGCCGAACTCCCGGTTGACGTCCTCACCCGGGACGATCACGAGCGTCAGGGCCGCGACGATGACCGCACCGATCACGTTCGTGATCACGAGCAGGAACGTCAGCAGCACCTGCACCCGCACGCGCAGGCGCCGCGACCCCTGGTCGGCGGGCCCGAGCAGCCACGACCCGAAGGCCGACGAGTGCTGCATCGACATGGGCGTCCGTCCGTCCGTGCGGCCGCTGGGGTGCGGCGCTAGCGTCGATCCTATGAGCGAGGAGCGCTATTACGCCGACAAAGTCCCCGAGACGCACGAGCCGTGGGTCGCCGCCCCCGACCGGTACCAGCACCTGGAGTACCGCCGCGTGGGGACGAGCGGCCTCCTGCTGCCACCGATCTCCCTGGGGTTGTGGTGGAACTTCGGCGACGACCGGCCGTTCGCGACGCAGCGCGAGATCCTGCGCCACGCCTTCGACCGGGGCATCACCCACTTCGACCTGGCCAACAACTACGGCCCTCCGTACGGCTCGGCGGAGGAGAACTTCGGGCGCATGATGCGCACCGACTTCAAGCCGTACCGCCACGAGCTGGTCATCTCGAGCAAGGCCGGCTGGGACATGTACCCCGGCCCGTACGGCAAGCTCGGCAGCCGCAAGTACCTGCTCAACAGCCTCGAGGAGTCGCTGGCGCGCCTGAGCGTCGACCACGTCGACATCTTCTACTCGCACCGCGCCGACCCGGAGACCCCGGTCGCCGAGACGATCGGCGCCCTGGACACCGCGGTGCGGCAGGGCAAGGCGCTCTACGCCGGCATCTCGTCGTACTCCCCCGAGCGCACCGCCGAGGCGATCGCGGTGGCCCGCGAGCTCGGCACGCCGCTCGTGATCCACCAGCCGTCGTACTCGCTGCTCAATCGCTGGGTCGAGGACGGCGGGGGTGCCGGGCCGCGGGCGGCGGACAAGAGCCTCCTGACGGTGCTCGGCGAGCACGGTCTGGGATCGATCGGGTTCAGCCCGCTCGCCCAGGGCCTGCTGACGTCGAAGTACCTCGACGACGAGCCCGCCGACCGCGTCGGCCGCGGCTCGTTCACCGACGACGCCGTGACGCCGGAGAACCGCGAGCGCCTGCGTGGGCTCGCCGCGATCGCCGAGGAGCGCGGTCAGTCGCTCGCGCAGCTCGCGATCTCGTGGATCCTGCGTCCCGGCGGCGTCACGTCGGCCCTGATCGGCGCCTCGTCGGTCGAGCAGCTCGACGAGAACCTCGAGGCGGCTGCGAAGACCGACTTCACCGACGACGAGCTGGCACGCATCGACGCCCTCGCAGGCACGGTCGACGGGGTCGACCTCTGGAAGGGATCGGCGGACCTGTGAACACCGCCGACCTGCTGGCCGACGGTTTCGGCCGCGTCGTCGAGTCCGTCGAGCGCACCCTCGACGGGCTCGACGACGCGCAGCTCACGCACCGCCCGACCCCCGACGCGAACACGATCGCCTGGCTCGTGTGGCACCTCACCCGCGTGCAGGACGACCACGTCGCGGGCGCCTTCGACGTCGAGCAGGTCGCCACGACGCAGGGGTTCGCGCAGCAGCTCCAGGCGTGCTTCCCGCACGACCCCGCCGAGACCGGCTACGGCCACACGCCGGAGCAGGTCGCGGCCGTCCGCGTCCCGGCGGCCCTGCTGATGGAGTACCTGCAGGCCGTGCACGCGCAGACCGTGGCACTGCTCGCCGACGTCACGCCGGAGGCGCTCGACCGGGTCGTCGACGAGCGCTGGGACCCGCCGGTCACGCTCGGGGTCCGCCTCGTCAGCGTGCTCGACGACGACCTCGAGCACGCCGGCCAGGCGGCCTACCTCCGCGGGATCCTGCCGGACTGACGGCTCAGAGGGGGCGGTGGCGGAACTCGAGGATCTCGAGGGCCGCCGCGGATCCGTCGACCGTGCGCTCGAGCAGCTCGCCGACGCTGGTCGAGCCGAGGACCGAGAGCTGGTCGAGCTCGCCCATCAGCGAGATGCCGGCGAGCTGCCAGCTGCGCTCGACGGGGTCCTCGGCGAGCGGGGTGTCGGGCGCCCAGTCCAGGTCGGTCAGGTCGGCGGCGCGCAGCAGGTCGGATCGCACCGCGTCCTCGGCCGCCATCAGGGCGATGTCGAGCTCGTCGTTCCAGGGCAGGTCGGGCACCGGCGTGACCTCGGCCTGCGGGTAGGGATCGTCCGGGAGCCACTGGTCGACCGTGAAGCGGTGCGTGCCGTGCGCGATGAGGACGTACGTGTCGCCGTCCTCGGCGATCTGCGCCACGCGCGCCATCGTGCCGGTGCCGAAGCGGGTCTCGCCGCCGCCGGCCTCGGTCCCGCGCTCGATCAGCACCACGCCGAAGTCGGCGGGCTCGCGGGTCAGGACGACCTCGAGCATCGCGAGGTAGCGCGGTTCGAACAGCCGCAGGGGCAGCGGCATGCCCGGCAGCAGGGGGCGGGCGAGCGGAAACATCGGGGTCGCGTCCGGCACGGGTCCAGCCTCCCACGGACCGGGCAGGGCTGCCGGGCCCCGGGCGGCGAGTTCGAGCTCGGAATTTGGCCGGAACGACAGGGTCCCCTAGACTCACGGGGTTGCCCGTCGGGCAGCACCTCCTGCTACGGACCGTCCGTAGCCGTTCAGACCGAAGGAGGACGCAAGTGTCCTTGCGTCAGTACGAAGTCATGGTCATCCTCGACCCGAGTCTCGACGAGCGCACCGTCGCCCCGAGCCTCGACACCTACCTCAACGTCATCCGTGGTGAGGGTGGCTCTGTCGAGAACGTCGACGTGTGGGGCAAGCGCCGCCTCGCGTACGAGATCGACAAGAAGAACGAGGGCATCTACGCCGTCCTCGACCTCACCGCCACGCCCGCGGCCGTTGCCGAGCTGGATCGTCAGCTGGGTCTCAACGAGTCCGTCGTCCGCACGAAGGTCATCCGTCCCGACGCCAAGTGATGTCCCACCTGTGGACAGGTCCTCGCGGACTGTCTGACAGGTGAGTCACACTCGACCTCGACCACCCATCACGGGTCCGAAAGGCTGATCCCCATGGCAGGCGAAACCACCATCACGCTCGTCGGCAACCTGACGCGCGATCCCGAGCTGCGCTTCACCCCCGCGGGTGCGGCCGTCGCCGACTTCACCGTCGCGTCGACCGCGCGCACGTTCGACCGTCAGACCAGCGAGTGGAAGGACGGCGACACGCTGTTCATCCGCTGCTCGGCCTGGCGCCAGCTGGCCGAGAACGTCGCCGGCTCGCTCACGAAGGGCACGCGCGTCATCGTCACCGGTGCGCTCAAGGTCCGTGAGTACGAGCGCAACGACGGCGGTCGAGGCACCAGCGTCGAGATGACCGTCGAGGAGGTCGGCCCCTCGCTGCGCAACGCGACCGTCCAGGTCCAGCGCGCGCAGCGCAGTGGCGGCGGCAACGGCGGCGGCGGTTTCGGCGGCGGTGGCGGCAACGCCCCCAGCGGCGGCGGCAACGACGCCTGGGGCGGTCAGCCTTCCGGGAGCAACGGCGGTGGCGGCGGCAACGCTGCTCCGGCCGACGACCCGTGGGGCGGCGGCGGCTCGTCCGAGCCCCCCTTCTGATCCGGCATCCCCGGATCCACCACACACGTATCTAGCAAGACATTCAGGAGCATCATGGCCAAGCCCGTCATCCGGAAGCCGAAGAAGAAGAGCAACCCGCTCGCGGTCGCCGGAGTCACCACGATCGACTACAAGGACACCGCGCTGCTGCGGAAGTTCATCTCCGACCGCGGTAAGATCCGCGCCCGTCGCGTCACCGGCGTCTCCGTCCAGGAGCAGCGTCAGATCGCCAAGGCGATCAAGAACGCGCGTGAGATGGCGCTGCTGCCCTACACCTCCAGCGGCCGCTGAGCAGAAGGACACATCAACTCATGAAGCTCATCCTCACGCACGAGGTCACGAACCTCGGAGCCCCCGGCGACATCGTCGAGGTCAAGGACGGCTACGGCCGTAACTTCCTGCTGCCCCGCAACTTCGCGATCCGCTGGAGCAAGGGCGCGGCCAAGCAGGTCGAGTCCATCCAGGCCGGCCGCGACGCGCGGGCGATCCACGACCTCGACGACGCGCGCGCCCTCAAGGGCAAGCTCGAGTCGGGCGCCGTCAACCTGCCGGTCCGCGCCGGCGACGGTGGCCGTCTGTTCGGGGCCGTCACGGTCGCCGACATCGCTGCGGCCATCGAGGCCGAGGCCGGTGCGGTCGACAAGCGTCGCATCGAGGTCGGCAACCCGATCAAGTCGCTCGGCGCCCACACGGTCTCGGTGCGTCTGCACGCCGAGGTCACGGCGACCGTCAAGCTCAACGTGGTCGCCTCCAAGTAATCACCGTGAGCATCTCGTCACGACCCGGCCGACACCTGTCGGTCGGGTCGTGGCGTCTCACGACGCTGGCGCTCGTCGCCGCACTGCTCCTGGCGGGGTGCAGCGGTGACCCGGATCCGCTCGAAGTCGAGCGCACCCAGGTGCGCGACGGCGGAACGCTGCGGCTCGCGGTCGACGCGATGCCCACCACCTTCAACGTCGGTGCCGCGCCGATCGGCGACACGGCCACGACGGTTCTCGAGCCCACGCGCGGTGGTGCCGTGCTGGTGGCCGACGACGGCTCCTGGTCGGTCGACGAGCGCTACGCGACCGCGGTCGAGGTCGTCTCGGCCGATCCCCTCGCGATCGCCGTGACGCTCAACCCCGAGGCGGTCTGGTCCGACGGGTCCACGATCGACACCGCGGACATGCAGGCCTACGCCTCGGCCCAGATCGCATCCGCGGGCCAGGCCTCGGCCGAGGTCGACACGTGGTCGGTCGTCGCCGGGGTCGACCCGGGCGCCGACGCCTGGTCGTACACCGTGCGCTTCACCCGGCCCACGGCCGACTGGCCGGCGCTGATCTACCCGGGCCTGCCGGCCGAGGCCACCGCGGCCGAGGTCTACAACGCCTTCACCGACGTGGCGCCGCCGAGCAACGGCCCGTTCGTCGTGGCCGAGATCAACCGCGAGTCGGGCCTGGTGCGCCTGGAGCGCAATCCCCAGTGGTGGGGCGAGACCGCGGCGCTCGAGGCCGTCGAGTACCGGGCCCTCGACGGCTCGGCCCAGGCGGAGGGATTCACCGGGGGCGACCTCGACGCGATCGAGCTGACCCCCGCGGGCGCCGACTCGGTCGAGGAAGGTGTCGTCTCGACCGCTCCAGGTCGCGAGTGGAGCCACCTGACCCTGAACGCCGCCCGTGGACCCCTCACCTCGATCGCCGTGCGCCAGGCGGTCGCCCTGGCCCTCGACCGGGGAGCGCTCGCGAAGGCCACGGGCAGCGACGCGGAGGTCGCGGGCAGCTTCGTGACGGTACCGGGCGAGGCGGGCTACACCGATACCGTCGGCGACCTCCTGACGCCTGACGCCGAGGCCGCCCGCGACCTGATCGCCTCAGCCGGCTACGTCGAGTCCGGTGACGGATGGGCCGGCCCCGACGGCACGCCGCTCACGCTGCGCCTGCCCGTCCCCGAGGGGAACGAGGCCGCGGCGACCCGCGCCGAGGCAGTGTCCGCCGACCTGGCCGACATCGGCATCGAGGTCACGATCGAGCCCCGGCCGGTGGAGACCTTCTTCAGCGACGTCGTGGTGCCGCTGGACTTCGACCTCGTGACCTTCCTGTGGTCGAGCGATCCCCTCCGCACGGCGTCGGCGATCGCGCGGGTCCAGCCGGTCGACAGCCCGTTGAACTTCACCGGACTCGCCGATCCAGGGGTCGCGCAGGCGGCCGACGCGCTGCTCCGCGCGATCGATCCGGAGGCCTTCTCGGCTGCCGCGGCCGCCTTCGACACCGCGGTCCTCGCGACGTGGGTCATCGTGCCGCTCGTCGTGGAACCGCACGTCCTGGCGGTGGGCGAGGACGTCGTCAACCTGACGGCTCACCGCTTCGCGGTGCCCGACTGGACGACCGTCGGCTTCCGCGCCTAGCTGTCCACAGGCCTGGGGGAAAACCCTCCTTTCGGGCCATTCTCGGGACCTTGGGCGTGTCGTGTCGACATGTCTACGCAGCGGTAGCGGCGCGCCGTCATCCACCGCGATATTTCTTCGATCCACACGGGTGGACAGCGTTTGCGCAGGTCAGAGCGCGTGTGCTGCGTCACACCGTCATTCTGTCCACAGGTTGTTCCACCCCCTGTGCACACCCTGCACGGCGATTTGCACAGCGCCTGATCCGTTGCCCACAGGCCCTGTGGACAACTAGCCCGTCGATCAGCCCTCCTGGCTCGACCTGGGCCCTCTGCGCGCCTAGTGTGGGCGCTCGTGCCGGTCTCGTTTGTGTCGGTGGCGACAGCTTGGCTGGGTGGAGCAGAACCCTGGCCGACGACCGAGAGGACCTGACGGCGTGAGCGTGTCCGACCTGTACCCGTCCGAGCCCGACGAGGGCGCGGCCGCCGGACGCGTCCCCCCGCAGGACGTCGCCGCCGAGCAGAGCGTGCTGGGCGCGATGCTCCTGTCGCGCAACGCGATCGACCCGGCCACCGACCTGCTCGACGGCCGTGACTTCTACCGCCCGGCCCACGAGTCGATCTTCGACATCGTGCTCGACCTGCACAGCCGTGGCGAGCCCGCCGACGCCATCACGGTGGCCGCCGAGCTGCAGCGCCGGGGCGACCTCACGCGGGTCGGCGGAGCCCCGTACCTGCACACGCTCGTCGCGGGCGTGCCCACCGCCGCCAGCGTCAACTACTACGCGGCCATCGTCCGCGAGAAGGCCGTGCTGCGCCGGTTGGTCGAGGTCGGCACGCGCATCCAGCAGATCGGCTACGACCAGACCGGCGAGGTGGCCGACCTCGTCGACCAGGCGCAGGCCGCAGTGCTCGACGTCGACGGCGCCAGCGGTGCCGACGACTACCGCTCGATGGCCGACCTGATGCCCGAGGCGATCCAGGAGAT
Organism: Aeromicrobium alkaliterrae; assembly: GCF_039529015.1. NCBI lineage: Bacteria > Bacillati > Actinomycetota > Actinomycetes > Propionibacteriales > Nocardioidaceae > Aeromicrobium > Aeromicrobium alkaliterrae. The sequence goes on along the minus strand of NZ_BAAAME010000004.1, from coordinate 1,176,182 downwards.
CGAGGACATCGCCAGCCGTGACGGCGAGATGGCCGGTGTCGAGTCCGGCTTCCCCGAGCTCGACAGCTACACGACCGGTTTCCGTCCCGGTCAGATGGTCGTCGTCGCCGCCCGTCCGGGTGTCGGCAAGTCCACGATCGGCCTCGACTTCGTGCGCGCGGCCTCGATCAAGGGCAACACTCCCAGCGCGATCTTCTCGCTCGAGATGACGGCCGCCGAGATCGCGATGCGTCTGCTCTCGGCCGAGGCCAAGGTCAGCATCTCCCACATGCGCGGCGGCAGCGTCAACAAGTTCGACTGGGACGCGATCAGTCGCACGATGCCGCGCGTCATGGGTGCGCCCATCGTCATCGACGACTCGCCCAACATGACGATGCCCGAGATCCGCTCGAAGGCTCGCCGCATCCAGAAGGAGCACGGTCTCGGCCTGGTCGTGATCGACTACCTCCAGCTCATGACCTCGGGCAAGCGGGTCGAGAACCGTCAGGTCGAGGTCTCGGAGTTCAGCCGTCAGATGAAGCTGCTGGCCAAGGAGCTCCAGGTGCCGATCATCGCGATCAGCCAGCTCAACCGTGGCTCGGAGCAGCGCACCGACAAGACGCCGCAGCTCTCCGACCTGCGTGAGTCCGGCTCGATCGAGCAGGACGCCGACATGGTCATGCTCCTGCACCGCCCCGACATGCAGGGTGGCGGTGAGTCCGAGCGTCCGGGCGAGGCCGACATCATCCTGGCGAAGAACCGTTCGGGTCCTGCCGGCGTCAAGGTCGCGGTGACCTTCCAGGGTCACTACTCGCGCTTCACCCCGATGGCGCGCGACGTCGGCAACGAGCCGGCCGCGGGCGCGGCTGCGGCCGGCGACTTCTTCTGAGCAGGCCGGCCCGGGTCGGCCGGGGCCATCGTGCTGCTGGACGTCACGATCCTCGTCGTCGCGGGAAGCGTGGCCGCCGCGACGAGCTGCGAGCCGTCGCCGCCACCTGGTTCTAACGAGACGCAGCGTCTCGTTTGGCGTACGCTGGATCCATGACTTCCTCACGACGGACCTGGTGGATCACGGGCGCCTCGCGCGGCCTGGGCCGCGCCCTCGCGTGCGCTGCTGCCGACGCCGGCGACCTGGTGGTCGCGACGGGACGCCGCCTCGGCGACCTCCCGACGGGAAAGAGGCTGGTCGCGCTCCAGCTCGACGTCCGCGACCCCGACGCCGTCACGACGACCGTGGACCGGATCGTCGTGGACCACGGGCGCATCGACGTCGTCGTCAACAACGCCGGCTACGGCCTGGTGGGTGCGCTGGAGGAGTGCACCGACGACGACCTGCAGGCGATCCTCGACACGACCGTGCTCGGATCGGCCCGGGTGGCGCGCGCTGCACTGCCTCACCTGCGGGCGCAGGGTGCGGGACACCTGCTGTTCGTCTCGACGACCGGGGCCGTCGGCACGATGCCGATGCTCGGCGCCTACAACGCCGCCAAGTGGGCCCTGGAAGGGATGGCCGAGGCCCTGGCCGCCGAGGTGGCCGAGGCGGGGGTGCGCGTCAGCATCCTCGAGCCGGGCGGCATCGACACCGAGTGGGCCACGGGCAGCATGGCGTTCGCCCGTCCGGAGTCGGCCTACGACGGTCTGCGCACCCGCCTGTTCGGGACGTCCGAGGTGCCGTGGCCCGCGGCAGGCACGGGTGGCGGCACGCCGCCCGAGAAGATCGCCACCGCGATCCTGGCGCACGTCGACGACCCGGACGACGACCGACTGCGCGTCCTCCTGGGTGACGACGCGCCCGACCAGGTCGCCGCCGCCCTCACCGGTCGCCTGGCGGACTACCGGCGTGACCCGCGGTTCGCGCCGGCTCTCGAGCGGGTGCAGGGATGACCGTCCGGGCGTCCACGCTGGAGCGCGTGCACCGTGCCGTGCTGGAGCTCGTCGCAGACGTCGGGGTGCCCGGCCTGACGATGGAGGGCGTCGCAGCGCGGGCCGGCGCGGGCAAGCAGACGATCTACCGCACCTGGGACTCGCCGCTGCACGTCCTGCTCGATGCGCTGCTCGCTGCATCGCAGGACGACCGCGGGCGAGTCCACGTCCCGGACACGGGCGACCTGGCAGCCGACCTCCGCGTCGTCGTCGACGGCATCGTCGCCGAGCTCGACGACCCCTCGGCCGACGTCATGATGCGTGAGGTCATCGCGCTGCTCCCCGGCCAGCCCGAGCTCGGCGAGGAGGTGCTGGACCGGCTTCTGCGTCCGCAGATCGCTGCGATCGAGGAACGCCTGGCCCAGGGTGGCGTGGTCGAACCCGGTCCGGCTGCCGAGCTGCTCCTCGGCCCGATCTTCCACCGGTGGCTCCTGCGGACGGGTCCCTTCACCGCGGACTGGGCGCAGACGCACGTCGCCCTGGTGCTGCGGGCGCTCGGCGAGGGGTCGTCAGTCGTGCAGGGGTGACCCGACGACGTCGAAGCGAAACCCGCCGAACTCGCCGGAGAGCAGAGGGCGGGCGGCGGCGATCGACGCCTGGACCTCCGGCAGCTGGAGGGAGCCCTGGTGGGCGGACTCGCTCTCCCACAGCTCCATCACGAACACCGTGTCGGGCGAGCCGGGACTGACGCCGACCTCGTAGAGCAGGCAGCCCACCTCGAGCAGGGTGGTGTTGCGGGCGGTGAGGTGGCGCACGAGCTCGTCGCGCCGGCCCGGGAGGGCACCCAGGGTGCCGACGTTGGCGAAGGTCATGCGCCGACGCTACGACGTGCCGCCGACGGAAAGGGCGGTCGCGGGCTCAGGCCTCGCCCAGGACCCGGGCGACGAAGTGGCCGACGCGCTCGGCGAGCTCCTCGACCCGCAGGTCCGGAGCACCCGAGACCGACCGCTGGTGGGCCTTGAGCGGACGCCGCGCTCGCTCCGAGCAGCCGAAGTCGGTGCAGACGTAGACCCCGACGCTGTTGCCGGAGCGGCCGCGGGAGCCGGCGCGCGGCGCCACGACGAGGCGCGATCCCGCGGCGGCGTCCTGCGTGTGGCACCAGTCGCAGTGCGCCGCCCGCCGAGGCCCGGCCGACTCCCCCAGGCGCAGCTCCACCGCGACGGTCTCATCGGTGACGGGCGGGGCGACCACGAGGTACGCGCGCTGGGGTGCCTTCGGGTCGGCCCAGGCCAGGAAGTCGACCTCGGCCGCGTCGGCCGGCGGCCACTGCTGCGGGAAGGTGACCGCCGCGGTGCGGCTCCGCGAGGAGTTCACGAAGGCGCGGCGCACGTCGGTCTGCGCGAGGATGTCCATGCCCCAAACCTACACCCTGTAGGTAGATCGACCAGTGGTGTAGGTTCTGGCCATGCCTCGAGCCGGACTGACGCCCGACCAGCTCGTCGTCGTGGCCGCGGCCCTGGCCGACCGCGACGGGCTCGACCAGGTGACCGTCTCCGCCGTCGCCCGCCAGGTCGGCGTCAAGCCCGCGAGCGTCTACGCGCACCTCGACGGCGCCGACGACCTGCTGCGCCGCGTCACCCAGCTCGCCCTGAGGGAGATGGCCGAGCGCGCCGCTGACGCGATGGCCGGGCGTTCGGGCCGGGACGCGCTCGAGGCCTGGGCCACCGCCTTCCGCACGTACGCCTTCGCCCACCCCGGTCGCTACGCCGCGAGCCACCGCCCCCTCGGCCGCCAGGACGCGCTCGCGGGCGCGGGACCGCGCCACACGTCGCTGTCGGTCGCGATCCTGCGCGGCTACGACGTCCCCGAGCGCGACCACGTGCACGCGGTGCGGCTCCTGGGCGCGACGATCCACGGCTTCCTGGACCTCGAGGCAGCCGGGTCGTTCGACCACAGCGCACCGCCGGCGGCCGACTCCTGGCCCCGCACGATCGACGCGCTCGACGCCCTCCTGCGCGGCTGGCCGTCCTGAGCAGCTCGCCACTCCAGCCCCATCTGACCCACGATCGGTGCAGAATGACCCGGTGAGACTCCTGCGCAGCGCCCTGGCCGTGGCCGTGCTGTGCCTGGTCGTCGTCGCCGCCCCGGCGCAGGCGAGGCTCACGACGCTCTGCACCGGCTACGACGGGTGCACCCGCGCCGGCTACTCCGACTTCGGCTACGGCGCGGCCTCCGGGAAGATGTACTGGCAGCAGTACAGCGGGCACAACTGCACCAACTACGTCGCCTACCGGCTCATCACGACCAACGGCATGTCGACCACCAAGCCGTGGTCGGGCTTCGGAAACGCCTACACCTGGGGCCACTACAACGCCGCGATCACCGACGGCATCCCCGCCGTCGGAGCCGTCGCGTGGTGGGACAGCAACCAGGGTCTGGGTGGGGCGGCTGGACACGTGTCGTACGTCGAGAAGGTCGTCTCCGCGAACGAGATCTGGGTCTCCGACGACAGCGCGAGCGGGGACTTCCACTGGCGCAAGGTCACGCGCGACGGCACGGGCTGGCCGACGGGCTTCATCCACTTCAAGGACATGGACCAGCCGGTCCCGGGCCCGGGTGGGTTCGTCGACGTGGCCAGCACCCACGTCTTCGCGGCGCACATCGAGTGGCTCAGCACCACGGGCATCACGACCGGCTACACGCGCCCCGACCGGTACCTCGAGTTCCGACCGCAGCAGCCCGTGCTGCGCGAGCAGATGGCGGCCTTCCTGTATCGGCTGGTCGGACGACCGGACGTGCCCGACCTGCCGGCCACGTCGCCGTTCACCGACGTCAGCACCTCGCACGTGTTCTACCGCGAGATCGTGTGGCTGTACCGCTCCGGCATCACGACGGGCTACGACAACGGCGACGGCACCCAGAGCTTCCGCCCCGCGCAGCCGGTGCTGCGTGAGCAGATGGCCGCGTTCCTGCAGCGCACCACGCGCGCCCCCGAGCCGGTCGCACCGACGGCGTCGAGCTTCACCGACGTCGACCCGACTCACGTGTTCGCCGGACACATCGCCTGGCTCGCGTCGGCCGGGATCACGACGGGATACGTCGAGCCGGACGGATCCGCGACGTTCCGCCCTGCGCAGCCGGTGCTGCGCGAGCAGATGGCCGCCTTCCTGCACCGCTACACCGAGCGCCCCTGACGCCCAGGGCTCCCCGGCCGATCCGGTAGCCTGGACGCATGTTCACCGGAACCGTGTCGATGGTCGGCACCGCCTCGATGCGCCTGCGCCCCGTCCTCTGACGGCGCGCACCCGAGACTCTCCTTCGCCTGCACGCCGCTCCGGCCCTCCGCCGGGCGGCTCCGCCTGGTCCGCCCGGCTCCCTCTTCACGAGCCCGGGAGCTCCCTGTGTCCTTCGTCGACCCCATCGGCACGTCCGATGCCACCTCTCACACCGACCACCTGCCCGCCGGTGACCTCGCGCAGATCCGCGCGGAGTCGCTGACGGTCGTCCGCGGCGCGCGGACGCTGTTCACCGACCTGTCCCTGACCGTCGACGCACGGTCCCGCCTCGCGCTCGTCGGCGAGAACGGCCGCGGAAAGACGACCCTGCTCCACCTCCTGGCCGGGGTAGGAGGTGAGGAGGACACGCCGGACCACGGCACGGTGCACCGTGTCGGCACGGCCGCGCTGACGCGCCAGGCGATGCGCGTCGGGGCGACCGAGACGGTCGGCACGCTGGTCGACGAAGCGGTGGGGGCGTCGCGCGCCGCGATCGCCGCACTCGACCGGGCGACGGAGGCGCTGACGGCGGGCTCACCAGGTGCCGACGACGCCTACGCGACGGCGCTCGACGCGGCGACCCGCCTGGACGCGTGGGACGCGGACCGTCGCGTCGACGTCGCGCTCGAGGGTCTTGGCGCGTGCACCGATCGTGATCGGTTGCTCGGCACCCTCTCGGTCGGCCAGCGCTATCGCGTGCGTCTCGCCTGCGTGCTCGGCGCGAGCCACGACCTGTGGCTGCTGGACGAGCCCACCAACCACCTCGACGCCGACGGTCTGGCCTACCTGACCGAGCGGCTGCGCGCGCACCCCGGGGGCATCGTGCTCGTCAGCCACGACCGAACGCTGCTGCGCGACGTCGCGCGGGAGTTCGTGGACCTGGACCCGACCGAGGACGGACAGGTCCGGACCTACGCCGGTGGCTACGACGCCTGGCAGGACGGACGGCGGCGCGACCGGGCCCGGTGGGAGGCCGAGCACGCGGCGCAGGAGGCCGAGCACCGGCGCCTCGACGAGGCCGTCCAGCAGGCCCGCGACCGGCTCAGCACCGGGTGGCGTCCGGAGAAGGGGACCGGCAAGCACGCGCGACAGTCGCGAGCACCGGGCGTGGTGCGCGCGCTGCACCGCGACCAGGAGGCGCTCGAGGCGCACCGCGTCTCGGTGCCACCGCCACCGCCACGGCTGCGTTGGCCCGAGGTCCGGGTGCGCCCGGGCGTGCCTCTGCTGCGGTGCCAGCAGGTCACGGTGGAGGGGCGGTTGGCGACTCCGGTCTCGCTGGACCTCGCGGCCGGCGACCGGCTCGTCGTGACCGGGGCCAACGGCGCCGGAAAGTCGACCCTGGTGCGGGTGCTGGCCGGGGAGCTCGAGCCGGACACCGGAGGGGTGAGGCACCTCTCCGGCGCTCGCCTCGCGCACGTCGGGCAGGAGGTCGCGGCGTGGCCGGGCGACGCGACGGCCGAACGGCTCCACGCCGAGCGCGTCGAGCGCCTCGTCAGGCAGGGACTCCTGGCTGCGGGTGACGCGGTGGGTCTGGGCGCCACGGGGCTCCTCGACCGGGAGGCGCGGCGGACGCCGGTCGGACGGATGTCGGAGGGGCAGCGCCGCCGGCTCGACCTGGCGCTCCACCTCGCGGGCCGGCCGAACCTCGTCCTGCTCGACGAGCCGACGAACCACCTCGCGGCCTGGCTCGTCGACGAGCTCACGGCTGCGATCCGCACGACCCGGGCGGCCGTCGTCGTGGCGACCCACGACCGCCAGCTCCTGCGCGACCTCGCCGACTGGCCCACGCTCCCCCTCCCCTGACTCCGCCGGGCGGTGAGTGAGTCGTCCATCGGAGGTCACGAAAGGCGACTGGCTCACCGCCCGGGGCGGCAAGGGCGACTAGCTCACCGCCCGGGGTCAGCGGCGGGGCTTGGGGTGCTTGAGCGACCAGAGCTCGAGGTGCTCGTAGCCCTTGACCGAGGCGCGGGGGGCTCGGCGGACGCGGAAGCGCTCGACGTCGCGCACGAGCGAGGCCAGCTCGGCGTCGAGCAGCACCCGACCGGGCCGCGAGACCGACGTGAGCCGGGCCGCGATGTTGACGACCGGGCCGAACACGTCGCCGAGCCGCGACAGCACGGTGCCGTAGGCCGAGCCCACCCGCACCTGCGGATACGTGTCGTCGGCCTCGCCGCGGTCGACGAGGGCGAGCGCGAGGTCGGCCGCGGCCACGGGGTCGCTCAGCGTGTAGAGCACCTCGTCGCCGATCGTCTTGACGACCTGGCCGCCGGCCTCGACGACGAGGTCCGACGTCGTGCGCTCGAAGGTCTCGACCATCGTCGCGAGCTCGGTCGTGCTGAGGCGCCGGCTCTGCGTCGTGTACCCGACGATGTCGACGAACCCGACCGCGAGCGGGGCCGAGGCCTGGTCGGTCGATCCCTGCAGCAGCAGCCGGCTCGTGGCGCTGACGAGGTGGCGCCGCCACACGTACGACTGCAGCTGTTCGACGAGCGGGACGACCTCGGTCAGCAGCTCGAGCGGCACGTCGTCGTCGTCGGCACGCGCCATGGTCGAGAGCAGCAGCCGCGTCTGCCAGTCGGCCATGCGCGAGAACGTCGACCCCATGGTGCGCACCAGCGACGGCAGCATCGAGGCGTCGAGGAAGTCGAGGCCGATGAGCTCCTGCACGCGGCGCAACGCCTCGACGTCCGCCTCGGTGAACGCCGCCTGGTCGTCGCCGGTCTCGGCGAACCCGAGCGCGCGCCACAGCTCCTGCGCCTGCTCCAGCGGCACGTCCGCCTGCTCGGCGACCTGGTGCCGGGTCAGGCCCGGACCGTCGCCACCGAGCAGGTACGAACCCGCCACCTCGATGAGGATGGCGGGATCGAAGGCGTGCGCGTCGACCGCGGGGTCGAACTCGCGGGCGTCCGGCAGGCCGGGACCCGCGTCAGGGTCGGACTCGGGGTCAGTCACTCGCGAGGCGCTCGGCGGCGGCCTGCTTGAGGGCCTCGCCGAAGCTCGGGTTGTCGTTGCTGAGCGCCGCGATCGCGTCGTCGGTGAAGTGCAGCGCCTTGAGCGGCGTCAGCGCGAAGACCGACGCGCTGCGCAGCTTCTTGTTGACCAGCGCGATCTCGCCGATGACCGATCCGGGGCCCAGCTCGGCGAGGTCGGCGTTGTCCTTGCGGATCACGACGTCGCCCTCGAGGATGATGTAGGCCTTGTCGGCCGGGGTGTTCTCCCACATGAGGGACCAGCGCGCCGGCACGTTGACGAGCGTCCCGTGCGTCGCGAGTGCCTTGACCGTGGTGTCGTCGAAGTCGGTGACCGACTTCAGGGCCTCGACGACCGAAGGGTCGAGCTTCGCCATTGGGTGTTCCTCTCGTTGCCGGTCCCGGGGGGACCGGACCTGCCCTCCCCGCCGTGATCTTGTCATCGGGCGCGGACACTGGCAAGCGCCGCGACGTGGTCCGTCACGCCGAGTTACGCGCGGGGGTCACTGATAGGTGACGAGGTCGGGCCTCGGGGCGATGCCCCACGTCTGCTCCGGCGTCAGCATCGGCAGGTCCTCGTCGACGAAGTTCTTCCATCCCCAGGCGATCGTCGGCGCCGCTCCCGCGCGCAGCTGGTTCCACGTCCCGACCTTGGCCGCCGGTGAGCCCTGCCCGTCGACGTGCACCACGACCTGCAGCTCCGGCCGGTCGCTGCGGACGACCTCGCGGTTCGAGATCATCAGCGGCGAGAACTGGTGCAGGACGAACAGCTTCTGGGGCAGGTCGTTCTCGCGCGTCAGGTCAGCCAGCCAGGCACCCACCGCGTCGACCTCGGCGCCCGTGACCGAGCCGATCTGGCGCAGGTGGACCTGGTCGGGGGTGAGCCGCCACTCCGGGTCGAGCGCGAGGCCCACGTGCGGTTCCTTCAGCAGCTCCGCGTAGCGCTGCGCCTGGGTCAGGAAGTCGGTGCGGCCCGGCTGGAGGTCGATGATGACGTAGAGCCCTGCCTCGCGGGCGGCATCGACCCAGGGGCGCAACGTCTCGACCGGGACCTCGCGCGAGTAGTCGCCGTCGGCCCCGATGTCGGCGTCGGCGATCGTCGCGATGAGCTCGAACGCCCCGACCACCGGTCGGTCGCTGATCGCGGCGTACTGGGCGACGACCTCCTGCGTGCGAGCGACGGTGGCGGCCGGGTCCTGCTCGCCGAGCATGCCGAGCGCCGGGATCCCCGGTGATCCGTACAGCGCGACGACGTGCCGGCCGGGGAAGATCGTGTGGCCGCCGCCGGGCTGCTCGGGCTGCGTGCGGACGACCTCGAGCGTGTAGGCGGGCTCGACCCAGTCCGGACCGAGCACGACGGTCGGCTGCTCGCCGAGCTCGCGCAGCCGGTCGGCGACGGCGGGGTCGGAGCGGGGGTCGCCGCTCGGCACCGAGACGACCTCGGCGCCGCCCGCGGTGGCCAGCGCCAGCGCGTCGGCACCCGGGTCGCGGGTCAGCACCACGGTGTCGCGTCCGCCCTGCGCGGTGGAGGCGTCGGGGGCGTGCTCGGCGAGCACCGACGTCAGGTCCTTGGGCGTCGCCGTGACGACCTGGTCGGCCACGCCGTCGAGGGCCCCGGCCGGCGGCGTGCCCACGAGCACCACGGTGCTGGCGTCGAGCCGCTCGACCTCGTCCGCGAGGCCGACAGCCGCGGCGTCCAGCGCGGGCAGCCCGTGGTCACGGGCGGTCTCGGCCACGGCGGGCGCGACGTCGGTCGACGCGACCAGCACGACGTCGGCCTGCTCGACCAGGAGCCGCGACACCACGACCGAGCGGTCGGCGGGCGATGCGTCGTCGACGACGGTGAGGTCGTCGGCGTGGTCCCGCACCTCGACCGGGCCGTCGGGGCTCGCGCTCGGGGTGGCCGGGCCGTCGGAGGTGCATCCCTGCGTCCAGCCGAGCACGAGGACCACGGCGGTCGCCATCGCGACCTGCCGTGTGCGCGCCCCCGTTACGCTCATCCGCGTGACGTTACTCGATCTGGCAGCGACCGACGTGTCCGGTGCGACCGAGATCGACGGTCTCGCGGGCGTCATGGTCGACCTGATGGACAAGATGGGTCTCGCCGGCGCCGCGATCGCGGTCGGCCTCGACAACCTCTTCCCCCCGATCCCCAGCGAGATCGTCCTGCCGATCGCCGGCTTCGCCGCGAGCCAGGGCATCTTCACGCTCGAGGGCGCCCTGTTCGCGACGACGGCCGGATCGGTCATCGGCGCCGTGATCCTCTACTGGCTGGGCCGCGCCTTCGGTCGCGAGCGGGCGATGTGGGTCTTCGACAAGACGCCGCTGCTCAAGGTCTCCGACCTGGAGCGCACCGAGGCGTGGTTCGCGAAGCACGGGTCCAAGGCGGTGTTCTTCGGTCGCATGGTGCCGATCTTCCGCAGCGTCATCTCGCTGCCCGCCGGGGTCGAGAAGATGAACTTCTGGCTGTTCCTCGCGCTGACGACCGCCGGCAGCCTGATCTGGAACTCGATCTTCGTCATCGCCGGGTACCGACTGGGTTCGGACTGGGAGAAGGTCGAGCCGTACGCCGACGTCTTCCAAAAGGTCGTCATCGTCGCGGTGCTCGTCGTCGTGATCGCGTTCGTCGTGATCCGCCTGCGCGACCGGCGCCGTCCGGTCGACCCGGCCTGAGGCCGGCCCCCGTGCGCGTCGTCTCGCTCCTGCCCTCGGCCACCGAGATCGTCTACGCGCTCGGCGCCCAGGACCGTCTGGTGGGCGTGACCTTCGAGTGCGACGAGCCGGCCACGGCGCGGGCCGACCACCGCGTGATCGTCTCGGGCCGCGACACCGCGGCGATGGACGTCGCCGCGATCGACGCCTACGTGCGCGCCGAGCTCGCGGCGGGCCGCGACCTCTACACGCTCGACGAGGGCGCGATGGCCGACCTCGCGCCCGACGTGATCCTGACGCAGGACCTGTGCCGCGTGTGCGCCGTGCCCACCGGCCAGGTCGACGCCGCGCTGACGCACCTGCAGTGCCACGCCGACGTCGTGACGCTCGACCCGATGACGCTCGCCGACGTCGTCGACTCCGTCCTGACGGTCGGGGACGCGCTGGGCGCGACGGCGCAGGCGGTCGAGGTCGTGACGGACCTGCGTCGTCGTCTGGCCCTCCTGGCCGACGCCGTGGCAGGACGCCCTCGGCCCCGCACCGCCGTGGTCGAGTGGGTCGACCCGCTGTTCACGGGTGGCCACTGGATCCCCGACCAGGTCGCCGCTGCGGGCGGCGACCCCGTCGGCATGCACCCGGGTCGCGCCTCGGGTGCGAGCTCGTGGGACGACCTGGCCGCCGAGCGCCCGGAGGTCGTGCTCGTCGCGCCGTGCGGCTACGGACTCGACGGGGCCGCCGAGCAGGCCGCGGTCGTCGCGCAGCACCTCCCGGACGCCCAGGTGTGGGCCATCGACGGCAACGCGGTCGTCGTGCGCCCGGGACCCCGCGTCGTGGACGGGGTCGAGGCGATCGCGGCGGTCCTGCACCCCGACGTGATCGAGGCCAGCCCGCACGTCCGCCGCATCACCTGAGGCGAGCCCCTCGGTGGTGGCGGGACCCCCTTCGAGGCTCCTCGTTCCTCGTCGCACCTCAGGGGTCGGCGACGTCACCGCCCCCCTGAGGCGCGAGGAACGAGCCTCGAAGGGGGTGCCTCAGCCGGCGTCGAGCGCCAGGGTGCGGAGCTCGACCTGGTAGGCGGCGTAGGCCGCACGCAGCTCCGCGCCGGGCCAGACCGGCGGCAGCAGCTCGTGCGGCAGCAGGGGGTCGGCGGCGAGGTGCCGCACCACGTCGCTCGCCGCGCGCAGCCGGGCCGCGGGATCCGTCGTGCTCTCGAGCGTCGCGAGCAGCGCGCGGCCGGTCGCGCTGAGCCCCGACAGGTCCCAGAGGTCCGCCGCCAGCTCGGCCGCGGGAGCGTCCGGCCTGGTGCGGAACGTGCGCACGACCGGGTCGGCCCACGGTGCCTCGCGGCGCAGGTTGGCCGGCCGCATCCAGATGCCCTCACGCAGCTCGGCGAGACGAGCGCGCACGAGCTGCTGGCGCAGGGCCGCCCGCTCGGCCCCGGTGCGCCCCGTCACCACGACGACCGACATCTCCCAGTCGCCGTCCCAGGAGGTCTCGGCGTCGAGGACGCCCTCGTCCTGGCGGCGCTGTCGTGCCACGAGGCGCTCGCCGAGCACGTAGTCGCCGTCGACGCGCTCGAGGTCGCCCGAGGCGACGGCCCGCGTCAGCGCGACGCGCACCGTCGCCGAGGGCACGCCGAAGTGCTCGCCGGCTCGCGTCAGCTGTGCGGGGCTGAGCCGGGCCGGGTGGGCCCCGAGCAGCAGCGACAGGACGACCGATCGTGCTGTCAGCGGTTGCAGGTCCGAGACGCTCATCGGGGCCACTGTCCCATGGTTACAACTCTCGACACAACTGGTGATGAATGTGTAATGTCCGTCGCATGAGCGATCCCGCACCCTGGCGTCGTCCGGCCGAGGACGGACCCGGACCGGCCGAGCAGCACTGGCAGTCCGAGCGCGAGTACCGCACGCTGACCTACGAGGTCGACGGCCGGATCGCCCGCATCACGTTCGACCGCGCCGAGCAGGGCAACGCGATCACCCCGGACACCCCGCTCGACCTCGCGCACGCCGTGGAGCGGGCCGACCTCGACCCGCGCGTCCACGTCATCGTCGTGAGCGGGCGGGGCAAGGGCTTCTGCGGCGGGTACGACCTCGCGGCCTTCGCCGAGCAGGCCATCCCGAACCACGACCCGAACCAGACCTGGGACCCGATGGTCGACTACGCGATGATGAGCCGCTTCACCCGCGGCTACGCGAGCCTGATGCACGCCGACAAGCCCACGGTCGCCAAGATCCACGGCTTCTGCGTCGCGGGCGGCACCGACATCGCCCTGCACTGCGACCAGATCCTGATCGCCGCCGACGCCAAGATCGGCTACCCGCCCACCCGTGTGTGGGGCGTCCCGAGCGCCGGCCTGTGGGCGCACCGCCTCGGCGACCAGCGCGCCAAGCGGCTGCTGCTGACGGGCGACTCGCTGTCGGGTCGCGAGGCGCTCGAGTGGGGCCTGGCGATCGAGGCGCCGGAGCCCGACGAGCTCGACGCCCGCACCGAGCACCTGCTCGAGCGCATCGCGGCGATGCCCGTCAACCAGCTCATGATGGTCAAGCTCGCGCTCAACTCGGCCCTCCTGGCCCAGGGCGTGCAGAACAGCCGCACGATCTCGACCGTGTTCGACGGCATCTCCCGCCACACCCGCGAGGGGTACTCCTTCGCCGAGCGCTCGATGGAGGTCGGGTTCCGCCAGGCCGTCGCCGAGCGCGACGGGCCCCCGTTCGACGACGCCGGTCCCTCGACCAACAAGAACCCCCGCGACCCGCACCACCCCGAGGAGCAGTCATGACGAGCACGCACGAGGTCCTGAACCAGGCCCCGCCCCTGGTGGGGCACAACACCGCCGCCGACCCGGCCCTGCGGGAGGGTGTCGAGCGCGAAGGTGCCGGCTGGGCGCTGCCCGAGATCGACGAGCTGGGCCGGCTCGCCGGCAGCGAGGAGGCCCAGGCGTGGGGCCGCCTCGCGGAGCGCGTGCCGCCCCGCCTCCACACGCACGACCGGTACGGCCACCGGGTCGACGAGGTCGAGTACGTGCCGGCCTACCACCGGCTGATGGAGACCGCCGTCGGTCACGGGCTGCACGGCGCACCGTGGGCCGACAACCGTCCGGGCGCGCACGTCGCCCGCGCGGCGAAGTTCATGACGTGGTCGGTCGACGCGGGCCACGGCTGCCCGATCTCGATGACGTACGCCGTCGTGCCCGCGCTGCGGGCCAACCCGGCCCTCGCCGAGCGGCTCGAGCCGCTGCTGACGAACCGCGAGTACGACCCGGTGCTGGCCGACCCGTTCACGAAGCGCGGGCTGGTCGCGGGGATGTCGATGACGGAGAAGCAGGGCGGCTCCGACGTCCGCGCCAACACCACCACCGCCACCCCGCAGTCCGACGGCACGCACACCCTCGTGGGCCACAAGTGGTTCACCTCGGCGCCGATGTCCGACCTGTTCCTGACGCTCGCGCAGACCGAGAACGGCATCTCGTGCTTCGCCGTCCCGCGGGTGCTGCCGGGCGGCGAGCGCAACGCGATGCGCTTCATGCGCCTCAAGGAAAAGCTCGGCAACCGCTCGAACGCGTCGTCGGAGATCGAGTACGACGGTGCGACGGGCTGGCTCGTCGGCGAGGAGGGTCGCGGCGTGCGCACGATCGTCGAGATGGTCAACATGACGCGGCTCGACTGCGTGATCGGATCCTCGGCCGGCATGCGCACGGCGGTCGCCCAGGCGGCGCACCACGCGCGGCACCGCTCCGCCTTCGGCGAGCGGCTGGTCGACCAGCCCGCGATGCAGAACGTGCTGGCCGACCTGCAGGTCGAGTCCGAGGCCGCGACGACCGCGATGTTCCGGCTCGCCGGTGCCAACGACCGCGCGATCCGTGGCGACGAGGGCGAGGCCGCGCTGCGCCGCATCGCGCTCGCCGTCACGAAGTACTACGTCTGCAAGCGCGCGCCGATCGCCGTGGGCGAGGCGCTCGAGTGCCTCGGCGGCAACGGCTACATCGAGGACTTCGATCTCGCACGGATCTACCGGGAGATGCCCCTGCTCTCGATCTGGGAGGGCTCGGGCAACGTCGCCGCTCTCGACGCGCTGCGGGCTCTCGCACGCGAGCCCCACACGCTCGACGCGTTCTTCGCCGAGGCCGAGCTGGCTCGTGGCGTCGACGCCCGCTACGACGACGCGCTCGACCGGCTCGCGAAGGAGCTCACCTCGTTCGACGACATCCAGCTGCGGGCGCGGCGGATCGTCGAGCAGATGGCCCTGGTCTTCCAGGGCTCGCAGCTCCTGCGCCACGCTCCCACGGCGGTCGCCGACGCGTTCTGCGCCTCGCGGCTGGACCGCGACTGGGGCGGCGCGCTCGGCACGCTGCCGACCGGCCTCGACCTCGCGCCGATCCTGGAGCGCACGCGTACCGGGTTCGACGACTGAGCGAGGCTGCTCGACTGTCGGCCCGTGGCCGACCGTCCTAGGCTCGGCCCATGAGCGCTTCCGACGTCGTGTCCCAGGTCCCGCAGCAGCTGTTCATCGCAGGAAGCTGGCGCGACGCGACCGGCGGGGGGACCTTCGGGGTCGAGGACCCGGCGACGGGTGACGAGATCGCCCGCGTCGCGGACGCGACGGTCGAGGACGGTGCTGCCGCGCTCGACGCCGCGGTGGCGGCGCAGAAGGAGTGGGCCGCCACGCCGCCCCGCGACCGGGGCGAGATCCTGCGCCGAGCCTTCGAGGCGGTCACGTCGCGCACCGACGAGCTCGCCGCGATCATGACGCTCGAGATGGGCAAGCCGCTCAAGGAGAGCAAGGCCGAGATCGCCTACGGTGCCGAGTTCCTGCGCTGGTTCTCCGAGGAGGCCGTGCGCATCGCGGGCCGCTACTCGGTGGCCCCGAACGGCGCCACGCGTCTGCTCACGCTGAAGCAGCCCGTCGGCCCGGTCCTGGCGATCACGCCCTGGAACTTCCCGCTCGCGATGGGCACGCGCAAGATCGCGCCGGCCATCGCCGCCGGCTGCACGATGGTCGTCAAGCCCGCCGGTCTCACGCCGCTGACGATGCTCTGGCTCGCCCAGGTGCTGCAGGAGGCGGGCCTGCCGGACGGCGTGCTGAACGTCGTCACGACGAAGAGCACCGGGAAGGTCATGGGTCCGCTGATCGCCGATCCGCGGCTGCGGAAGCTGACGTTCACGGGCTCGACCGAGGTCGGCCGCTCCCTGGTCGAGCAGAGCGCACAGGGCCTGCTGCGGGTCTCGATGGAGCTCGGCGGCAACGCGCCGTTCCTGGTCTTCGACGACGCCGACGTCGACGCCGCGGTCGACGGCGCGATGCTGGCCAAGATGCGCAACATCGGCGAGGCGTGCACCGCCGCGAACCGGTTCATCGTGCACGAGTCGGTCGCCGAGGAGTTCTCCCGCAAGCTCGCCGAGCGCATGCAGGCGCTGACGTCCGGCCCCGGCCTGGACGACGGGGTGGACGTGGGCCCGCTCGTCGAGAAGGCCCAGCGCGACAAGGTCGCCGAGCTCGTCGACGACGCCGTCGCGAAGGGTGCCACGGTGCTGTGCGGCGCCGAGGTGCCGGAGGGTCCGGGCTGGTTCTACCCGCCGACGGTCCTGACCGACGTGCCCGACGACGCCCAGGTCCGCACCGAGGAGATCTTCGGCCCGGTCGCGCCGATCTTCACCTTCCGCGAGGAGGCCGAGGGCATCGCGATGGCGAACGACACCGAGTACGGCCTGGTCGCCTACGCCTTCACCCGCGACCACGCGCGCGTCGTCCGCGTCTACGAGGGCCTGGAGACCGGCATGGTCGGCATCAACCAGGGCATCGTCTCGAACCCGGCGGCGCCGTTCGGTGGCGTCAAGGCCTCCGGCTTCGGCCGCGAGGGCGGCACCGAGGGCATCGAGGAGTACCTCGAGACGAAGTACGTCGGCCTGGCGATCTGACCCACCCCGCCCCTTGAGGTGCGACGAAGGAGCCTCGAAGGGGGCACCCCCGCCACGCGGACGTACCGGACGAGCGGCATGGACCAGGATGCGCGGGCGTGGGTTCGCGGCGATCTGGACGGAGCACGGCACGTCGCCCTCGGGCACGGCAAATCTGCCGTGCCCGAGGACCAGCTGCCGTGCCCAGCCACCACTGGTCGCGGTCTACCCGAGGAACTGCGCGGGGTCGAACTCGTCGATCGGGATGACCCGCAGGCGCGGCAGCGTCTCGGTGAAGGCGTGCACGTCGTACTCCAGGTCGAAGACCTCGAGCCCCTGGGCCTGCAGCTCGGTGTACCCGAGGTTGCGGAACTCGTTGAAGGCCAGGAGGCCCGTGCGGCGCGTGCCGATCAGCGGAGCGAGCTGGGGGATGAAGTCGCCGTCGTTGCTGACCAGCACCACGTCGCCCTCGCGACGGCCGATCTCCTCCAGCGTGCGCTGGATGCCGAGGTCGACGACCTTCTGGTCAGGCGTGCCCGACAGGGGCACGGGCTTGTAGCCCAGCGAGGTCAGCGCCTGCACGAACGGCATCGGGATCTCGCCGTGCACCGCGAGGAAGAACAACGGCGTGACGGGCTGCCCCCAGTGCTCCTCGGCGAAGGTCAGCAGGCGGTCCCAGCGCGGGCGCTCCTGCGGCTGCGGCCGACGACCGAGGATCGATCCTCCGAGCGTCGCGTCGATGTTCTCGCCGTCGACGAGGAGGTACGTGCGCCCGAGACTGTCCATGCTCACGACCCTAACCCTGAACCGGGTCGTCCTCCGATCAGTCGACCGCGCGGTCGCTGCGCTCGGCGTGCAGGCGGGCATAGAGGCCGTCGAGGGCCAGCAGCTCCTCGTGCGTGCCCGCCTCGACGAGCCGGCCGTGCTCGACGCCGAGGATGACGTCGGCCCGCCGCACGGTCGAGAGGCGGTGCGCGATCGCGATCGTCGTGCGATCGGCGGCGGCGCGCTCGAGCGCCTCCTGCACGACCCGCTCGGTCTCGGTGTCGAGGGCGCTCGTGGCCTCGTCGAGGATCAGCAGCGGCGGGTTCTTGAGCAGCACCCGGGCCAGCGCGATGCGCTGCTTCTCGCCGCCGGACAACCGGTAGCCGCGCTCGCCCGTCAGGGTCTGGTAGCCGTCGGGGAAGCCCATGATGCGGTCGTGGATGTTGGCGTCGCGCGCGGCCTGCACGATTTCGTCCTCGGTCGCTCCCGGACGTGCGTAGGCCAGGTTGTCGTGGATCGTGCCGTGGAAGAGGTACGCGTCCTGCGTGACGACCCCGACCGCCCGCGACAGCGAGGCGAGCGACAGGTCGCGCACGTCGTGCCCGTCGATCAGGACCGCACCGCGGGTCACGTCGTAGAGCCGCGGCACCAGGTAGGTCGCGGTCGTCTTGCCCGATCCCGAGGGCCCGACGATCGCGGCGAACTGGCCCGGCTCGAGCCGGAACGAGACGTCGCGCAGGGCCCAGGAGTCGTCCGCGTCGGCGCGTGCGTCGAGGACCGACTCGTGCTGCGGCTCGAGCGGGCGCCCCGCCAGAGATCGCGGTGCCGGGTACCGGAACCACACGTCGCGCAGCTCCACGGCGCCGCGCGGCTGCTCGAGCTCGATCGCGCCGGGCTTCTCGGTGATGGTCGGCTGCAGGTCGAGGTACTCGAAGATGCGGCGGAACAGGGCGAGCGAGGTCTGCACGTCCAGCGTGACCCGCATCAGCTGGAGCAGCGGCATCTGCAGCCGTGCCTGCAGGGTCGTGAACGCGACGAGGGTGCCGGCCGTGAGCGCGTCCGCGCCCCCCGGCACGTTGCCGGTCACGAGGAGCCCGGCGAGCAGGTAGATCAGCGCCGGGGTGATCGCGAAGAACGTCTGCACCGTCGCGAAGAACGTGCGTCCCGTCATGGCCTGCGAGACCTGCAGCCGCACCTGCTGGCGGTTGGCGTCGCGGTACCGGATCGTCTCGGTCTCGCCGCGGTCGAAGACCTTGCTCAGCAGGATCCCGGAGACGCTCAGGGCCTCCTCGGTGATCGCGGTCATGTCCGACAGCGACTCCTGGGTCTTGCGGGCGATGACCTGGCGCCGGCGCCCGACCCGCAGCTGCACCCAGATGAAGACCGGCATCAGCACGAGCGTCAGCACCGTCAGCTGCCAGGACAGCACGACCATCGACACGACGGCGGCCAGCACCGTGACGGAGTTCTGCACGATCGTCGTGGCCGTGTCGGTCAGCACGGTGCGCACGCCCGCGACGTCGTTGGCGAGGCGTGACTGGATCACGCCGGTCTTGGTGGCCGTGAAGAAGGCGAGCTCCATCGTCTGCAGGTGGGCGAACAGCTCGCCCCGCAGGTCGGCCATCGCCGAGTTGCCGATCGTCGAGGTCAGCCAGTTCTGGGCGATCGAGATCACGGCGGTGACCAGCGGGATCACGCACATCGCGACGACCAGCCAGGTCAGCACGTCGAGGCGGACCCCGCCCCCGTCGGTCGGGAACAGGGCGTCGTCGAAGACGGCCTTGGTCAGGAACGGGATGAGGGAGGTCAGGGCCGCCGACGCGACGACCGCGACGAGCACGAGCACCAGCTGGGTGCGATAGGGCGCCAGGAGCCGGGCGACCCGCTCCAGCACCGGTCCGGCCTCGGTGTCGCGAGCCTCGTCGGGGTCGATGTGGTGGACGCCGTCGGTGGGCCCGGACCGCACGTCAGTCGCCGTCGACGCGCTCGAGCACCGTCTCGGCGTCGGTCGCCGCGACGAGCTCGGGCGTGCCCCACACGCCGACGCCCGTGCGCAGGATCGCCCACACGAGCAGGCGGTCGGTGTCGGGGACGAGCTGCGGGTCGATCGTGACGGTCCAGTCGACCGGTGCCTGCTCGACGTCGAAGGCGGACGCGCCGTGCACCTCGCCCTCGGCGTCGACGACCTTGACCGTGGCCACCGCCCCGGCCGGGAAGGCGACCTTCTCGCGGATGGCGAGCGTTCCGGTGACGGTGAGGAGTGCGGTCATGGGGTCGAGCCTAGGTCAGCCCCCGAGGATCGCCAGCGCGCCGAAGATCCCGACGATCGCCACGATGCCCACCAGCAGGCCGGCGAACGCGAGGCCGCCCTTGCGCTTGACCTTCTCGTAGCCGATCGAGCCGGTCGTGAACTGGTGCCACGGCGCGGCGTAGAAGACGGGCACGTCCTGACCCGGCTGGAGCGTGAACTGGATGCTGGCCTGCCCGTAGGTGCGCAGCCAGGAGTTCGACAGCTCGATCCGCACGGGACCCGCCGGCACGGGGATCGGGTTCGCGCCGTAGCGGACCTTGACCGGGTAGCCGTTGATGGACGCCGAGGGCGTGATGACGTTCGAGGTCATGACCGACCCCTGGACCGTCAGGTGCACCGTGCCCATCGGCGGGTGACCGGGCTGGGGCGTCGGCTGCTGGGGCGGGCCGGGAGGTCCGGGCGGCTGCGTCATGCCCCGAGAGTATCCAAGCCGAGTGCCGCTCCCGGCCGTAGATTGTGCAGGTGACACAGCGCCGTTCCCTTTCCGCCGTCGACGAGCGACGCGAGTCCCGTCGACAGTCCCTGCTCGACGCGGCGCTGGAGCTGTTCGCGACCCGGGGGTACCTGGCCAGTCCGATCGAGGACCTGTGCCGCGCCGCGCACGTCAGCACCAAGAGCTTCTACGGCATCTACGAGTCGCGCGAGCAGTGCTACCTGGACCTGATGCGCCGCACGACCGAGCACCTCCTCGAGACCATGACGGCGGCCGTCGTGGCCGAGGGGTTCGACGACGTGGCCGCGGCGGAGCGCCGGCTCCTGACGACCTTCGCCCGCCTGATGGGCGGCGACCCCCGCGTCGCCACGGTGCTGTTCGGGCGTGGGACCGCGACGACGTTCGCGGTCGAGGCGGAGCGCCGCGCGAACCGGCGGCGCACGGCCGACCTGATCGCCCTGATCTGGTCGCTCTCGCAGGTGACGCAGGAGCAGGCCGACGGCATCGCGACCGGCGTCGTCGGTGGCCTGTTCGACATCGTCGCCGACTGGGTGGCCGGGTCCGACGAGCTCGAGGTCCTCGACCCGGCGGTCCTCGAGCGCCGCCTCATCGCGTTCTACCAAGCCGTCACGGCAGGGATCCGTATTGGAAAAGAAAACTTGTCCTGACGTCGTGTGACGTGGTTCACTCCACTCGTGCTCGTCGGAGGGACGGGCCGGGAGGAGAACCTGCATGAGAACCATCGGAGCATCCGTCCGTCTCGTCGCTGCGGCCGTCGTCGCCGGGATCGCGCTCGTCGCGCCGACCTCGGCGCAGGCCGCGCCGGCCCCCACGTCGGCACCGGCGGCAGCGGTGCCGGACCTGGCGGCCGCCGCGCCCGTCACGAAGGGCTGGAACAACTGGAGCTGCACGCCGTCGGCCGCGCACCCGCGGCCGGTCGTGCTGGTCCACGGCCTGGGCGCGACCGACGTGCTCAACTTCGCCGTGCTCGCGCCGAGGCTCGTCAGCGCCGGCTACTGCGTCTTCTCGCAGACCTACGGCACGACGTACTACCCGGCCGTCGGCGGCCTCGCGCCGATGGAGCAGAGCGCCGCTCAGCTGGGCACCTTCGTCGACCGCGTGCAGGCCGCGACGGGCTCGACCAAGGTCGACATCGTCGGCCACTCCGAGGGCACGACGGTCCCGGCCTACTACCTGAAGTTCCTCGGCGGCGCCCAGGAGGTCGGCACGTTCGTCGGCTTCGGCTCCAACTTCGCGGGCACGACGCTGTCGGGCCTCGGGTCCCTGGCTCGCGCGATCGGGTTCCAGCCGATCCTCGACGCCGGTGGCTGCACGGCGTGCTCGCAGTTCCTGCCCGGCTCGGACTTCATGAACCGGCTGAACGACGGTGGCAACGCGGTCGCGGGTCCGCGGTACGTCAGCATCATGAGCAAGCTCGACACGATCGTGACGCCCTACACGAGTGGCACGCTCACGACCACGACCGGCGCCGACATCACCAACGTCGTCCTGCAGGACTACGCGCGCTGGGACTTCGTCGGTCACCTCGGTCAGGCCATCGACCCGAACGTGGTGAACCTGGTCCTGCACCACCTCGACCCCCAGCGGACCCCGCTCGCCCGGGCCGTGCCGTTCACGACGTTCGGCGTCTGATGCGGACTGGATCGAGGCCGCGGAAAAGAAGCCTTGTCGGTGATGAGTGTGACGTGGTTCACTCGACGCGTGCCGCCGTCCGAGCGGCCCTTCGGGGGAAGGAACCGTCCATGAGACCTGTCCGAGCGTCCGTCCCGCACACCGTGCGGCTCGTCATCGCCCTGGTCGCCACCGTCGCGCTCGTCGCGCCGACCGGCGCCCAGGCCGCAGCACCCCCGTCGGTCGCCCCGGCTGCGGCGCCGCTGGCCACGGCCGTCAGCTCCGGCTGGAACAACTGGAGCTGCAAGCCGTCCGCGGCGCACCCACGCCCCGTGGTGCTGGTCCACGGACTCGGGGCGTCGGACGCGCTCAACTTCGCCACGCTCGCGCCGAAGCTCGTGAGCGCCGGCTACTGCGTGTTCTCGGAGTCGTACGGCCAGACGTTCTACCCGGGCGTCGGCGGTCTGGCGCCGATCCAGGACAGCGCCGCCACGCTGTCGGCCTTCGTCGACCGCGTGCGCGGGGCGACGGGCACGGCCAAGGTCGACATCGTCGGTCACTCCGAGGGCAGCGTCATGCCGGCGTACTACCTGAAGTTCCTCGGCGGCGACCAGAAGGTCGGCACGGTCATCGGCTTCGGCTCGGTGTACTCGGGCACGACGCTCCTGGGCCTGGGCACGCTCGCCTCCGCCATCGGCTTCCAGCCGGTGCTCAACGCCGGTGGGTGCACCGCCTGCAGCCAGCTGCTGCAGGGCTCGCCGTTCCTGAACGACCTCAACGCGGGTGGCGTGGCGGTGCCGGGGCCCCGGTACGTCAGCATCGTCAGCAGGTTCGACAGCGTCGTGACGCCGTTCACCAACGGCCGGTTGACGGGCGCGCCCGGCGCGAACATCACCAACATCACGCTGCAGGACTACGCGCCGTGGGACTCCGCCGGACACCTCGGGCTCGCGATCGATCCCAACATCGCCAGCCTGGTGCTGCACCACCTCGATCCGGTCAACACCCCGTTGCGCCGGCCGGTGCCGTTCACGACGGTCGGCATCTGACCCCCTGACCGCTGCGGCCGCGCACCTTCCTGTGAGGGAGGAGGTGCGCGGCCGCAGCCTTGTGCCGAAGGTCAGGTCAGCCGCGTGCTGCGCAGCCGCAGCGAGCTGCCGACCACGAAGACCGAGCTGAACGCCATCGCCAGGCCCGCGACCATCGGGTTGAGGTAGCCCGACATCGCCAGCGGGATCGCGGCGACGTTGTAGGCGAACGCCCAGAAGAGGTTGCGCCGGATCGTGCGCAGGGTCGCGCGGGCGAGCCGCACGGCCTCGGGGGCCTTGCGCAGGTCACCCTCCACGAGGGTCAGGTCCGACGCGGCGATCGCGACGTCGGTGCCCGTGCCCATCGCGATGCCGAGGTCGCTGGCGGCCAGGGCGGCGGCGTCGTTGACCCCGTCGCCGATCATGGCGACGACGCGTCCCTCGGCCTTGAGCCGCTCGATCGTGCGCAGCTTGTCGTCCGGGGTGACCTCGGCCTCGACCCGGTCGATGCCGACCTGGGCCGCGACCCGCTCGGCGACGGCCCGGTTGTCGCCGGTCAGCAGCACCGGCTCGAGCCCGAGGGACCGGAGCTCGGCGATCGCGGCGGCCGACGACTCCTTGACGGTGTCGGCCACCGTGATCGTGCCGAGGAACGTGCCACCGTGCTCGACCGCCACGACCGTGCCCGCCTCGCCGCCCCCTGAGGTGCGCCCTTCGAGGCTCGTTCCTCGCACCTCAGGGCCCGGCGCGGTCACCCAGGTCGCACGGCCTGCGCGAGCGGGCTCGCCGTCGACCACGCCCGAGACGCCCTGGCCCGCGTGGTTCTGGAATCCCACGAGCTCGCCGTGCTCCGCCTGTCCCGCGATCGCGCGGCCGACGGGGTGCTCGGAGGCGTCCTCGAGGGTCGCGGCGACCCGCAGCAGGCGTTCGGGGTCGACTCCGTCGGCCGGCGCGACGTCGACGACGCCCATGACGCCGGTCGTGACCGTGCCGGTCTTGTCCAGCACCACGGTGTCGATGCGGCGCGTCGACTCCAGCACCTGCGGACCCTTGATGAGGATGCCCAGCTGGGCCCCGCGCCCCGTGCCCACCATGAGCGCGGTCGGCGTCGCGAGACCGAGGGCGCACGGGCAGGCGATGATCAGGACCGCGACGGAGGCCGTGAAGGCCTGCAGCAGCGTGCCGCCGAGGAGCAGCCACGCGCCGAACGTCGCGACGGCCAGCACCATGACGCCCGGCACGAACCACGCGGACACGCGGTCGGCCAGCCGCTGCACCTCGGCCTTGCCCTCCTGGGCCTCCTCGACGAGGCGGGCCATCTGGGCCAGGCGGGTGTCCTCGCCCACGGCGGTGGCTCGCACGACGAGCCGGCCCGACACGTTGACCGTGGCGCCGGTGACCTCGTCGCCGACGGTCTTGTCGACCGGGACGGACTCGCCCGTGAGCATCTGCTCGTCGACGCTGGACTCGCCCGCGACGACGACGCCGTCGGTCGCGACGCGCTCACCGGGGCGGACCGTGAACTCCTCGCCCACGGCCACGTCGACCGCCGGCTGCAGCTCCATCAGGGCGCGGAGCGCGGCGCTCGAGCGTCCCTTCGCCGCGGCCTCGAGGTAGTGCCCGCCGAGCACGAAGACCGTGACCGCCGCGGCGACCTCGAGGTAGATCTCGTGGGAGCCGGCGCCCTGCGCGAGCCAGGTCCAGCGCATCGTCATGCCGATGTGCCCGGCCTCGCCGAGCACGAGCGCCCACACCGACCAGAGGAAGGCGGCGCTGACGCCGACGCTCACGAGGGTGTCCATCGTGGCCGCGCCCTGGCGCGCGTTCAGCAGTGCCGAGCGGTGGAACGGCCACGCGCCCCAGGCCACGACGGGGGTCGCGAGGGCGAGGCAGATCCACTGCCAGTAGTCGATCTGCAGGGCCGGGACCATCGAGAGCAGCACGACCGGCACGGTCAGCACGGCCGAGACGACCAGGCGACGTCGCATCGACGCGACGCCGTGCAGGCCCCCGTGATCGGCCCCGTGGTCGGGACCGTGTCCGTGA
Organism: Aeromicrobium alkaliterrae; assembly: GCF_039529015.1. Lineage (NCBI taxonomy): Bacteria > Bacillati > Actinomycetota > Actinomycetes > Propionibacteriales > Nocardioidaceae > Aeromicrobium > Aeromicrobium alkaliterrae. Next base: position 1,151,332 of record NZ_BAAAME010000004.1, on the reverse strand, counting down.
GGATCGCGGACGCGGGCCGTGTAGCCGGTGCGCTCGACGACGTCGATGAGCTGCTGCACGTCGACGTCTTCCTCGGCACGCACCGTGGCGCGTTCGGTCGCGTAGTTGACCGTGGCCTCGACGCCCTCGAGCTTGTTGAGCTTCTTCTCGACGCGGGTCGCGCACGCCGTGCAGGTCATGCCTCCGATGTCGAGGCGGGTCGTGCTCATCAGGCCAGCGGGAGCGAGCCGGGTCGGGCCAGCTCGTAGCCCGCCTCGTCGACCGCCGCCGCCACCTCCTCGCGGCTCAGCTCGCGTGCCGTCTCGACGTGCACGGCGGACGTGCCGCCCTTGACGAGGTCGATCGTGACGCCCGTGACGCCGTCGAGCGACGTCAGCTCCTCGGTCACGGCGGCGGTGCAGTGCCCGCACGTCATGCCGGTGACCTGGAAGGTCTGGGTGGTGCTCATGGGGTGGGGTCCCTTCGTCGGGTGGTGAGGTCAGGAGCGAACGAGGCGCGCGATGGCGTCGGACGCCTCCTTGACCTTGATGTCGGCCTCCGGCCCGCCGGCGCGGGCCGCGTTGACGACGCAGTGGGCGAGGTGCTCGTCGAGCAGCTTCAGCGCCACCGCCTCGAGGGCCTTGGTGGTCGCGCTGACCTGGGTCAGCACGTCGATGCAGTACGTGTCCTCCTCGACCATGCGGGTCAGCCCGCGGACCTGGCCCTCGATGCGCTTGAGCCGCTTGAGGACCGCGATCTTGTCGTCGGAGTAGCCGGGAGTCTCGTGTGCCATGTCGCCACCATACCCCCAGGGGGTATCGAACTCAAGCGGAAGCCGACCGGGCCCTGAGGTGCGAGGAGGAACGACGAGCCTCGAAGGGCGTGCGGTGACCACCGGTGGTTGCGGTGTCCCCTTCGAGGCTCCTTCTTCGCACCTCAGGGGGCGCGTCTCACCTCAGCCGAGCAGGGCCGTCATCTGGGCGATCTCCGAGCGCTGCACCTCGACGACCTGCTCCGCGAGCTCCTGCACGTCGGGGTCCTCGCCCTCGGCCACGGCCGTCTCGGCCATCTCGACGGCGCCCTCGTGGTGCTCGATCATGAACGTCAGCCAGAGCTCGTCGAACTGCGAGCCCGTCGCCGCGGCGAGGTCGGACATCTGCTCGTCGGTCAGCATGCCCTCCATCGTGTGGTCGGCTCCGTCGCCGTGGTCGCCGTGGCCGTCTCCGTGCCCGTCGCCGTGGCCCGAGCCCGCAGACTCGCCCCACTCCTCGAGCCAGCCGTTCATGAGGTCGATCTCGTCGTGCTGGGCCGAGCCGATCTGCTCGGCGAGCTCACGCACCTCGGTGGACGCGCCGCGGTCGGGCTCCAGGGCGAGGTCCGACATCTCGACGGCCTGCTCGTGGTGCGGCACCATCTGCTGCGCGAAGGCGACGTCGGCGTCGTTGTGGGTGCCGGAGCCGCACGCGGCGAGCACGGTGACGGCCGCGGCCACGGTGAGGGCACGGATGGCGTGACGAGGTGCAGTCATGCGCCGACGGTAACCCATACCCCCTACAGGTATCCAGCAGTCGACTCAGCGGATCTCCTCCTGCAGCACCTCGAGCCGGTCGCGCCACCCATCGTTGGCCGCGTCCCAGTCCTCGACGACGGCCCGCAGCCCGGGGTCGCTGCCCCGGTACAGCAGGTCGCCCGAGTCGCGCAGCTGCGTGAGCGTGCGCTCCAGGACGACGCTGACCCAGTACCCGTCGAACTCGACTCCGTCGAGACGCTGCAGCACGTCGTAGTCCTCGTCGCCGGCGTAGTCCGGCAGCGTCACGGCGCCGACCGCGCTGTCGTACACGAGCGGCTCGAGGTCCCACTGCTCCTCCCGGCCGCGCAGCTCCGCGAGGAAGTCGTCGGCGGCGTCGGCGATCTCCTCCGCGAGCTCGACCACCTCCGGGTCGTCCGACTCCTCCGCCGCGAGCTCGGCGAGCCTCTGCACCTCGCTGACCGGCAGCGCGGTCTCCAGCACGTAGTCCTCGTCGGCGTCGTTCGGGTCACCCGCGGGCTCCGGGTCCGGGGCACACCCCACGCGGTCGGACGCTGCACAGGTCTCGTCCTCGCCGCAGGCGGCCAGCCCGAGGCCCAGCACCACCAGCACGGCCGCGGCCGCGGCTCCTCGACGTCTCATGACCCGACCGTACGGACGTCGACGCCCCAGCGCGAGGGAGAGAGGTCCCCGTCCGGCCGGGCTCGGTACGCTCGCGACATGTCTGACGTTCCCGGCCTGGACGGCCTCCTCGGGGTCGAGCACCTCGAGCTCACCCCCGACAAGGTCGTCGTGCAGTACACGCTCGGCGAGCAGCACCTGCAGCCGTTCGGCATCCCGCACGGCGGCGTCTACTGCGCCGTGCACGAGTCGACCGCCAGCACCGGCGGGCAGATCTGGCTCGGCGAGAAGGGCGTCGTGGTCGGCACGAACAACAGCACCGACTTCATCCGCCAGGCCAAGGTCGGCGACACGATCACGACCGTCGCGACGCCGATCCACCGTGGCCGCACCCAGCAGCTGTGGCGCGTCGAGACGACGGGTCCGGACGGCAAGCTCGTCGCCCAGGGACAGGTGCGTCTGGCCAACCTCGACCTGCCCGTCCCACCGGAGGCGCTCGCGCGCTACCGGGCCATGACGCAGGAGTAGGCTGGGCCTGCCCGGCAACTGGCGTTGAGGTGGGAGACCACCAGGGAGCCTGGCAGCTCACGACATCGGGACCGTTCGCCTGGGCCCACGAGTCAGCCCCTGACCCAGGTCAGCCCTGACCCGAGAGGCCCCCTACATGACGATGACGACGATGACTCACGACACCACACTCCCCGCCCGCCGCCTGGACGACGCCGACGTGCGCGTCCTGCTGCTGGAGAACATCCACGCCGACGGCCGCGACTTCCTGCGCGGCAAGGGCTACCAGGTCGAGACGCGCGACGGTGCGCTCGGCGAGGACGAGCTCATCGAGGCGATCCAGGGCGTCCACCTGCTCGGCATCCGCTCGACGACCTACATCACCCCCAAGGTCCTCGAGGCAGCCCCGGACCTGCTCGCCGTCGGCGCCTTCTGCATCGGCACCAACCAGATCGACCTCGCCGCCACGTCGCGCGCCGGCATCGCGGTCTTCAACGCGCCGTACTCCAACACGCGCTCGGTCGTCGAGCTCGCGATCGCCGAGATCATCTCGCTCGCGCGCCGCCTCCACGAGAAGTCCACCGACATGCACCGCGGCGTGTGGAACAAGTCGGCCGCCGGAAGCCACGAGATCCGCGGCCGCACGCTCGGCATCATCGGCTACGGCAACATCGGCAGCCAGCTGTCGGTCGTCGCCGAGGCCCTCGGTCTCAAGGTCATCTTCTTCGACATCGACGACAAGCTCGCGCTCGGCAACGCCAAGCGCTGCTCGACGATCGAGGAGCTGCTCGCCGAGGCCGACGTCGTGTCGCTGCACGTCGACGGCCGGCCCGGCAACGCCGGCTTCTTCGGCGAGGAGCAGTTCGCCGCGATGAAGCCGCGGGCGCTGTTCCTCAACCTGTCGCGCGGCATCGCGGTCGACACCGCCGCGCTGCGCCAGCGCCTGGAGTCGGGCGAGATCGCGGGTGCCGCGCTCGACGTGTTCCCCGTGGAACCGAAGCGCCAGGGCGACCCGTTCGCCTCGGAGCTGCAGGGCATCCCGAACGTCATCCTGACCCCGCACGTCGGCGGCTCGACCGAGGAGGCGCAGCAGGACATCGGTCGCTTCGTCGCCTCGAAGCTGCGGTCGTACGCGGCGTTCGGTGGCACCTCGCTCAGCGTCAACTTCCCGGAGATGAACCTGCCGGCCGATCCTGACAAGCACCGCGTGGCGTACGTGCACGAGAACGCCCCCGGCGTGCTCGCGCGCATCAACACGCTGCTGGGCGAGCACCACGTCAACATCGAGGGCCAGCAGCTCTCGACCCGTGGTGAGCTGGGCTACGCCGTCACCGACGTCGCCAGCGACCCGGGTCCGGCGGTCCTGGCCGCGCTCGCCGCGCTGCCCGAGACCATCCGGGTGCGCGAGCTCAGCTGACCGGCTGAACCGCAGCGCGCGGTGACGGCGCCAGGATCGCGACGATCCCGGCGGCCGTCGCGACGATGGCGCCGAGCAGGCTGACCCAGACTCCCCACGCGTTCTTTCGAGTGAGGGTCGGTCCGTCGACCCTCTGCGCGACGTCGGCCGCGGTCGACGTCGCGACGTCGATCATGATGACCACCGTCAGGAGCAGAGCCAGCGCTGCGACGGGCAGGAGGGTCCACCGCGCAGCGGCGGCGACCGCCCGTCCCGCCACGCCGCTCGTCGCGGCCACGAGCACGACCAGCACCGCGACGACCCACGCGACTTCGGAGCCCTTCAGGCCCGGGTAGGTGTTCTCGCCGATCCTGCTCCACGGCGCGAGGGCGCCGAGCACCCAGACGAGGGCGCCGAGTGCCGTGAGGCCTGCGGCCAGGCGGATCTGTGTCATGCCTCGACGGTAGGCCCGCCCGACCGTGCCCGCGACGGGGAGCGCTCCCCGGAACTTCCGCGGCTCAGGGAGCCGGCGGGGGCGGAGGAGGTGTCGCGGGACCGGCGGTCGGCGGTGCGGGCGCGGGCGCTGGGGGCGCTGGAGGCGCGGTCGGGGCCGGCGGAGTCCAGGCGCCGTAGGCCGGGCCGGGCGAGGAGACCGGTGCGGCAGCCGACGTGGATCCTCGCGAGGCCAGGCCCAGCAGCACCGCGACCGCGGTGACCCCGAGCGACGCCAGCAGGGCGAACCAGAGTCCCCAGCCCACGCTGACCGAGAAGTACTCCTCGTCGCCCGACGTGCTGATGTTGATGACGTCGTAGACCGTCGTGAGCAGGCTCGCGGCCGCAGGGAGCAGCACGATCCAGGTGATCCAGCGACGCACGTCCGGCACGCCGAGGGCGAGTCCGGTCAGGCCAGCGATCACGATCGCGCACAGCAGGGTGATCACACCGTCGCCGTCCATCCCGGAGGCGGAGACGAACCCGGCCGAGACCCACGGGCCGATGCTGCCGATGAGCAGGAGACCGCAGAGGCCGAATTGGGTGATCGCCAACGGCTTGAAGGGGAGCATGCCGGAACCCTAGGGCGACGCGGGGCCACCCGTCTCGAGATCGAGCGGGTCGCCGCGGCAGCGGTCAGGCCGCCGGCGGCGGAGGCAGGGGCGGGCCGGCGCGGTGGAACTGGGGTGCCGGGGTGCGCAGCGGGAACCAGGGTCGCGCGCGGATCCCCGCATCGGGCAGAGGTACGAACAGCAGCAGGATCCCGCCGAGGCACGTGACGCCCGCGCCGAGCACGGCCAGCCACGCCCCCCATGACACGCTCAGGTCGGACGCCCCATCCGCATGGGCCAGCGTCAGGACTGAGGCCGTCAACGCCGCAGCCGCCAGAGGCAGCACGAAGGGTCGCAGGGCCGGGGTCGCTCTGGGAGGGCCCGCGAAGCCCACCAGGAGAACGCCGACCAGAATCATCAGGACGATGGCCGCGACACGGTCGCTCTCACGGCTCGCGACGACGTCTCCACCGCCCGCCCCCCACGGGCCGAAGGATGAGATGAGCGACAGAATGGTGCCGAGAGCGGCGACGGAGAGGGCGCTCCGCAGCGGGTCGCCGGGTGAGGCGCCCCAGGGTGCGGGTCGCGGAGGCGGTTCGGTCGGGATGACCCGCCGGGAGACCACCGCCAGGGCCGTGGAGACCACCAGTAGGACCTGGGCGGTCGTCACCGTGGCCCACAACCCCCATCCGACCGTGACAACCTCACCGCCACGAGTCGAGCCGGCGATCCGGACGAGGTCGATCGTCGATGTCAGCGACGCCAGTGCTGCGATCGTGACGACCGCCCACGGGAACCAACGGCGGGCGTGGGCGGGCCGGACCGACCACATCGCGAGGAGCCCCGCCCAGATGGGCAACGCCGTCCCGGGATACGCAGACCCGGCCTCGAAATCCGAGAGCTCGCCGCTGTCCGCGACCACCCACGGGCCGAAACCACCGACGAACAGCGCGACGGCCGACGCCATCACGACAAGTCCGAGGAGGCGGAAGGCGGTCACCCCAGAACTTTAGGCGCGGGCGGGGGCGCCCGTCAGGTGTTCTGCGAGGGTCTCGGCCACGCCCGCGTCGAGCTTGACCGTGGCGAGGGCGTCGCCGCGGGTCGCGCCACGATTCACGATCGCGACCGGGATGCCGCGCTTGGCGGCGGCCCGCACGAACCGCAGGCCGCTCATGACGTGGAGCGACGAGCCCAGCACCAGCAGCGAGGCCGAGCGCTCGACCAGGTCGAAGCAGTGAGCGACGGTCGGCTTCGGGACGCTCTCACCGAAGAAGACGACGTCGGGCTTGAGGCGGCCGTCGCACGAGGAACAGGCCGCCACCGTGAAGGTCTCGGTCTCCTCCAGCAGCACGTCGCCGTCGGGGGCCGACACCGCCTCGCGATCGGTCCACCCGGGGTTCAGGCGCGTCAGGCGCTCCTGGAGATCGACCCGCGGCGTGACCTCACGGCAGTCGAGGCAGATCACGCGGTCGATCGCACCGTGCAGCTCGACCAGCTCGCGGTGGCCGGCGCGGCCGTGCAGGCCGTCGATGTTCTGCGTGACGAGGCCCGTCAGCACCCCGTCGGCCTCCAGCTGGGCGAGCACGCGGTGCGTCGTGTTCGGCTCGGCCGTGCGCATGCGTGACCAGCCGACGTGGGCGCGGGCCCAGTAGTGCTGCTGGGCGCGGTCGGTCGCGACGAACTCCTGGTAGGTCATCGGCGTACGCGGGACGCTCGCGGGACCGCGGTAGTCCGGGATCCCGGAGTCGGTCGAGACCCCCGCACCGGTGAGCACCAGCACGTCGCCGCGCTCGAGCATCATCGCCAGGTCCATGCCTCCCAGGGTAGATCGCGACACCACCCCGCGCCCTCCAGATGTGTGCGCAGATCCACCGTCTCGGGTCGCCAGAAGGTCGATTCGCGCACACATCTGGTGGAGGTGGGGTGCGACTTTCGGCGGGGGCGGATCTCGGTCCCGTGGCCGGTGCGCCGCGGCGGTCACACGGGCGACGATGAAGGCGTCGACCGAGGAGGGGAACCGTGGACGACGTGGACTGTGGCCGGGACTGCGACTGCGACGACGCGCGTCAGGACCTGGCCCAGGAGCAGGGCACGGGTGACGACCGGCTCGCGTGGGGGATCATCCTGGGCGGCGGGGTCGGCGCGAGCGCCTGGATCCTGTTCGACGTGTGGTGGCTGGCCGGGCTCGGGATGCTCGCCGGCATCGCTGCGGCGTCGTGGGTCGGTCTCGCGGACGATCGCTGAGCCGGTCGAGCCGGCGCCGGCTCAGGCGGTCAGGTCGAGGAGCTTCTGCACCGTGTTGAGGTTGCGCGCCGTCCCCGCGACGCCGAGGCGACGTCCGATCGTGGCGTCCTTCATCTGCGGCCGGCCGGCACCGTCGGCGTACCGGACGTGCATCTCGCGGCCGACGACCTCCCAGCGGTCGTCGCCCGTCGGTACCTCGTGCGCCGCGGCCAGTGCTGCCGCGGTGGGCGCCGCGGTCAGGAACGTGACGTAGGAGTACTTCGCCTCGACGACCTCGAACGGGTGGGCCGCGAGCGCGTCGGCCACCTCCCCGCGTGACCGGCTGATGACCTCGCGGAAGAAGCCGAACCGCTGCTCGACGGCCTTCTCGAGCGCGCGGTCGAAGGCGTCCGGGTCGCCCGGCGGCACGCACAGCAGGTTGCCCGAGGCGATGTAGGTCGAGACCTCGGTCGCGCCCAGCTCGGCGGCGACCTCCCGCAGCTCGGCCATCGGCAGCTTTGTGCCCCCGACGTTGACCGCGCGCAGCAGGTGGATCCGCACCGCCGACTCGCTCACGTGCGGCTCGGGTCCTCGCCGACCTGCACGAGCAGCTTGCCGACGTTGCGACCCGTGAGCAGCCCGCGGAACGCGTCGACCGCGTTCTCCAGGCCGTCCACGACGTCCTCGCGGTACTGCACGGTCCCGGCGCCGACCCAGCCACCCATCTCACGCAGGAAGTCGGCGTGGTGCTCGGCGACGAACTCGTCCTGGATGAAGCCGCGGATCGTGAGGCTCTTGGTCAGCACGCGGCGCAGCAGCGCGGGACCGGGCTCGGCCCCCTCGCGCGGCTCCGTCGCGTTGTAGTCGGCCACGAGCCCGCAGACGGGGATGCGGCCGTAGGTGTTCATGCGGCGCACGACCGCCTCGCCGACGGTGCCCGCGACGTTCTCGAAGTACACGTCCACGCCGTCGGGGGTGGCGGCCTTGAGCTCGGCGGCGAACTCGGGCGAGCGGTGGTCGATCGCCTCGTCGAAGCCGTAGACGTCGCGCAGGATCTTGACCTTCTCGGCGCCACCGGCGATGCCGACCGCCCGAGCGCCCTTGGCGCGTGCGATCTGCCCGACCGCCGAGCCGACCGGACCGGCCGCGGCCGCGACGACGACGGTCTCGCCCTCCTGCGGCTTCCCGATCTGCAGGAGCCCGGCGTAGGCGGTGAACCCCGGCATGCCGAGCACGCCGAGCGCGGTGGAGATGGGGGCCGTGGCCGGGTCGAGGCGGCGGGTCTGGCGCGCGGGGACGACCGCGTGCGACTGCCATCCCGTGAACGCCAGCACGTAGGTGCCGACCGGACGCGACTCGGCGTTCGACTCCACGACCTCGCAGACCGTCGACCCGACCATCACGTCGCCCAGCTCGACCGGTGCGGCGTAGGACTTCGCGTCGCTCATGCGCCCGCGCATGTACGGGTCGAGCGAGAGGTAGATCGTGCGCAGCAGCACGTCGCCGTCGCCCAGCGCCGGGACCTCCGCGGTGTCGATCGTGAAGTCGCTGTCGGCGGGCTCGCCGACCGGACGACGGGCGAGACGGACCTGGGTGCTGGTGGTGGAGGAGGTCATGTCCCCGACGGTACCGATCCCGCCCGGCAGCGGCCCGCCGGTGGTGACGGAGCCCCTTTCGAGGCTCCTCGTGCCTCGTCACACCTCAAGGGGCGGGATGGTGCACGCCCCCGACCCCTGAGGTGCGAGGAACGAGCCTCGAAGGGGTCACCGTCGCCCCCGGTGGTTGAGGTGCCCCTTTCGAGGCTCCTCGTGCCTCGTCACACCTCACGGGGCGGGATGGTGCACGCCCCCGACCCCTGAGGTGCGAGGAACGAGCCTCGAAGGGGTCACCGTCACCCCCGGTGGTTGCGTTCCCCCATTCGCGGCTCCTCGTGCCTCGTCACACCTCACGGGGCGGGAGGCCGGCTAGGGGGTGAGGACGGGGCTCTGGCGCAGCTCGGTGCCGGCGATCGTGCGCAGGTGCACCTCGTCCGGACCGTCGAAGATCCGCATCGCCCGGTGCCAGCCGTACATCGCCGCGAGCGGCACGTCGTCGCTCACCCCGGCGCCCCCGTGCACCTGGATCGCGTCGTCGATCACCTGAAGGGCGACCCGCGGCACCGACACCTTCGCCATCGAGACCAGCGTGCGCGCGGCGTGGTTGCCCTCGGCATCGATCACGGCTGCGGTGTGCTGGCACAGCAGGCGGGCCTGGTCGATCGCAATGCGGGCCTCGGCGATCTTGCTCTGCACGAGCCCCTGCTCCGAGAGGGGACGCCCGAACGCGGTGCGCCGCTGAGCGCGCTGGACCATGAGCTGCAGCGCCCGCTCGGCCGCGCCGAGGGCGCGCATGCAGTGGTGGATGCGTCCTGGTCCGAGGCGAGCCTGGGCCAGCGCGAACCCCGAGCCCTCCTCGCCGAGCAGATTCCTCGCGGGCACCCGGACGTCCTCGAAGAGGACCTCGCAGTGACCGTGCTGGTCGTGCCGACCGAACACCGGGACGTCGCGGACGATCGTGACGCCCGGGGTGTCGCGGGGGACGAGGATCATCGACTGCTGGCGGTGGCGCTCGGCGTCCGGGTCGGTCTTGCCCATGACGATCAGCAGCCTGGCTCGCTCGTCGGCCGCCCCGCTGGTCCACCACTTGCGGCCGTTGATCACGTAGTCGGCGCCGTCACGCACGATCTGGGTCTGGATGTTGGTGGCGTCGGAGCTCGCGACCTCGGGCTCGGTCATCCCGAAGGCCGAGCGCACCGTGCCGTCGAGCAGCGGCTCGAGCCACTCCTGCTTCTGTGCGGGGGTCCCGAACAGGTGGAGCAGCTCCATGTTGCCGGTGTCCGGGGCCTGGCCGTTGATCGCCTCGGGTGCGATCTCGAGGCTCCATCCGGTGATCTCGGCGAGGCCCGCGTAGTCGAGCTGCGAGATGCCGGACTCGGCCGGCAGGAACAGGTTCCACAGCCCGCGCTCGCGGGCGCTGGCCTTCAGGCGCTCGACCACCGGCGGGAGCGTGTGGTCCTGCGGACCCCGCTCCGCGCGGTACGCGTGGTACTCCGCCTCGGCGGGGAAGACCTCGTCGTTCATGAACGCGACGAGCTGGTCGCGCAGCGCCTGGGCCGCAGGTGACGGCGTCAGGTCGAGCGCCGAGAACGGGTCGGTGGTCATGTCACTCCTGGTGGTGTGGTGGTCGTGGGGGACGGGGGTCAGCCCACGCGGAGCGAGCGCAGCGCGGAGGCGGCGGCACGGTCACGGGCGCGGTCGATCAGGGGGGCGACCATCGCACCGATGCCGTCGAAGCCGTCGCCGACGGTCTCGCCCCGCAGGTGGCGTGCGTGGATCTGCTCGAGGATGACCGCGACCTTCAGGTCGGAGAACACGATGTACCAGTCGACCTCGTCCAGACCGATGTCGCGGCGGCGCGCGTAGCCCTCGACGATGTCGTGCGCGCTCGGGAACCCGGGCTGCGCGGTGGCCCCCGCCGTGATCGGGTTGTGGAACCGGTCGGGCTCGTCCCAGAAGCTCACGAGCATCCCGAGGTCGGCCAGGCTGTCGCCCAGCGTCGCCATCTCCCAGTCGAGCAGGGCCCGGATCTGGGACGGGTCGTCCTGGTCGACCAGGACGTTGTCGATCTTGTAGTCGCCGTGCACGATGCCGGCGAACCGCGTCTGCGGGACGGCGGCGTCGAGCCGGTCGAAGAGCACGTCGACGCCGGCGTGGTCCTGCGTCTTGATCGCGTGCCACTGGCGTCGCCACCGGGCGAGCTGCCGGTCGAGGTAGCCCTCGGGACGGCCCCAGCCGTCGAGCCCGACTGCGGCGGGCTCGATCTCGTGCAGCGTCACCAGGGTGTCGAGCATCGCGTCGGCAAGACCGCGGCGCTGCGCGACCGTGAGCGTCCCGGTGTCGTCCTGCGTGCGCAGGGTCCGTCCGGCGATCCGGTCCATGACGTAGAACGGCGCCTCGAGGACACCCGCCTCGGCCTCGCACGCGACGGTGCGGGGCACCGGCACGTCGGTCGGGCCGAGGGCACGGAGCACGCGGAACTCGCGCGAGACGTCGTGGGCGCCGCGCGGCACGTCGCCGAGCGGGGGCCGGCGCAGGATCCAGGAGCGGTCGCCGTCGGTGAGCGCGTAGGTGGGGTTGGACCGCCCACCGGCGATGATCTCGCCCTGGAGCGGACCCGCCAGACCGCCGTCGACGCGCGTGCCGAGGTAGGACGTCAGCACGTCGAGGTCGATGCCGGGCAGGTCGGTCGTGCTCATCGGCTCTCGGCCTTGTACTCCTCGCGGAGCACGCGCTTGAGCAGCTTGCCCGTGGGGGTGCGGGGCAGCTCGTCGACGAACTCGACGATGCGGGGCTGCTTGACGCGCGAGAGCCGGTCGGCGGTGTCGGCGATGATCTGCTGGGCCAGGGCGTCGGAGGCCTCGTGCCCGGGGTTCGGCGTGATGAAGGCGGCGACGCGCTGCCCGTACTCGAGGTCCGGGACCCCGATCACGGCGACGTCCTGCACCGCGGCGTGCTCGATCAGCACGTTCTCGATCTCCTGGGGGTACACGTTGACGCCGCCCACGAGGATCAGGTCGTCGCGCCGGTCGGAGATGTAGAGGAAGCCCTCCTCGTCGAGGTACCCCAGGTCCCCGACGGTGCGCCAGCCGAGCTCGTTGCGCGTCGCGGCGGTCTTCTCGGGCGCGTTGAGGTACTCGAAGTCGACGCCCCCCTCGGACCAGATCGTGCCCGGGGTGCCGACCGGCAGGACGTTGCCCTCGTCGTCGCAGATGTGGGGCGTGCCGAGCACGGGTCGCCCGACCGAGCCGGGGCGTGCGAGCGCCTCCTCGGAGCGGATCAGGGTCACCAGCGGCGCCTCGGTCGAGGAGTAGAACTCGTCGACGATGGGCCCGAGCCAGGCGATCATGGCCTGCTTGACCGAGGGCGGGCAGGGAGCGGCGGCGTGGATCACGGCGCGCAGGGACGACACGTCGTGCGCGAGCCGCACCTCGTCGTCGAGCTGCAGCAGGCGGACGAACATCGTCGGCACCATCTGCGTGTGGGTCACCTGGTGCTTCGCGATGAGCTCGAGCGCCGGCTCGGGCTTGAACTTCGGCATGATCACGACCGTGCCGCCCATGCGCTGGACGGCCATGCTGGTCCGCAGTGGCGCCGAGTGGTACATCGGAGCGGGCGAGAGGTAGACCGTCGACTCGTCGAAGCCCCACGTGTTGATGAGGAACGGCGCGGTGCCGCTGAGGGTGCCGAGCGGTGCCTGGCCGAGGGTCGCGGCGACGCCCTTGGGCCGGCCCGTGGTGCCAGAGGAGTAGAGCAGGTCCACGCCCTCGGACTCCGGGCCGTTCGGGACCGCAGGCTGGGCGTCGCGTGCGGGTCGGAGGTCGGGAAGGCCGGCCGCCTCGCCGTCGATCGAGAACGCCGCGAGCGGGGTCGGCGACACCATGGCGATGGCTGCCGCTGCCACGTCGGCCAGTGCGGTGCACGTGAAGACGACCTTGGCGCCGCTGTCGGTCAGGATGTACGCGATCTCCTCGGCCGTGAGGTGGCTCGCGACCGAGGTGTACCGCAGACCCGAGCGCTGGGCGCTCCACGCGATGTCGAGCAGGCCCGGCACGTTCGGCAGCAGGATCGCGACGACGTCGCCGGGGACCAGACCGATGTCGCGCATCAGGTTGGCGGTGCGGATCGAGTTGTCGACCATCGTGCGGTAGTCGACTGCGACTCCGTCGATGACGTACGCGGGCGCCTCGGGACGGCGATCCGCATGGTGGTCGGGGAACAGCATCCCGGGCTCCATTCTGACTGAACGTTCGGTAAAGGGACCCTAGGTGGCCGAGTACTGCTGGTCAAGGTCAGGAGCGCGTCAGATGGCAAAAAACTTTATCGAACGTTAGGTATTGCTTTCGCCGCTCGACGTCCCTAGGGTGATCGACGTCACGTCCGCCCCGGACGCGAGAAATGTAGGAGATCCCATGAAGAGATTGGCTGCGGTGGCAGTGGCCGCCACGCTCGTCCTTGCTGCGTGCAGCGGGGGCGACGACTCCAGTTCGTCCGGCGACGGCACGACGGTGAAGATCGGACTGGTCGGTCCCGAGACCGGTGCGGCGCCGCAGTTCTACACCGACCTCGTGCGCCCGACCGAGCTGGCCGTCAAGGAGCTCTCGGAGAAGTACGGCGTCGACGTCGAGATCGTCACGGCCGACGACCAGGGCACCCCCGACGGCGCGTCCATCGCCGTGCAGCGCCTGCTCAACAACGAGGACGTCGACGTGATCTTCGGCCCGCCGCAGTCGGGCAACGCGCTCCAGGTCAGCGAGGTCATCCAGCGCACCGGCCGTCCCGTGTTCTCCCCGGCGCTCGCCGACGAGATCATCGAGAACGGTGCCGACCCGAACTGGGCCTTCCGCACCAACTACAGCAACACCGACCTCTCGACCGTCGTGACCGAGCTGCTCTTCTCGGGCGGCGGCACGGTCGGCGTGATCCACTCCGCCGACGGCTACGGCCAGAGCGGCGCCGAGACCATCGAGGCCCAGGCGGAGGCGGCCGGCTACGACGTCGCCGCCGTCGAGGCGATCCAGCCGGGCGCGACCGACTTCGGTCCGGGCATCGCCCGCCTGCGCGCCGCCGGCGTCGACACGGTGTTCCTCGCGATCACCTCGGGCAGCGACACCGCGACGGTCACGCGCGCGATGGCGCAGGAGAACCTGGGCGCCAAGCTCGTCGTGACCAACGCGACGATCCTGGCCGACTTCTCCGAGCTCGCCGACCCGGCGCAGTGGGAGAACCTGGTCTTCGTCGACACCCGCGACCTGACCGGCTCGTCGATCACCGCGATCTCGGAGGAGTACGAGGCCGAGTACGGCGAGCCGCCGATCCTGCCCACCAACGTCCACAGCGTCTACGCCGCGGTCGACGCGTACCTGCAGGCCGTGTCCGAGGTCGGCGACGCGCGCGACTTCGACGCGATCCGCGAGGCGATCGAGGGCCTGGAGGAGATCACGGTCAAGGACGACGTGTACCCCAACCCGTTCAGCAAGGACGACCACGAGCTGTACGACCCCGAGGAGGCCTCGGGCTGGTTCGTGCTCGGGTTCGACGCCTCGGGAACCCTCGAGAACCGCGGCACGCTGGCTGACTTCGTCAGCTGACGTGACCGCCTGATCCCTCCGACAGAGAAGAGAGAGTCCTCGATGGACGCCGTCATCAGCGGGTTGGTGCTGGGTGGCCTGTTCACCCTCGTCGGCCAGAGCATCGTGCTGACCTTCGTCACCACGCGCACCATCAACTTCGCCTCAGGTGAGTTCCTCGCCGTGGCGGCGTTCATCGGCCTCGGGCTGGGGAGCTGGACCTGGCTCCCCGGCCCCGGCAAGATCGTCATCGCCGTGCTGGCGGTGGGGGTCCTCGGAGCACTGACGTACCGGTTCCTCGTCGTGCCGTTCTCGCACGGCGAGCACGACACGCGCTGGTTGCTGAGCACCGTGGGCCTGTCCTACGTCCTCGTCAACCTGCTCACCAACGCCTACGGCGCCAACCCGCAGCGACTCGGCTTCGGCCGGATCAGCGAGCCGAAGACGCTGCTGGGCGCCAACATCAACGCGCAGGCCCTGCTCATCACGGTCCTCGCGATCATCGTGACCCTCGTGCTCGTCGCCGGGTCGAAGTGGACGTCCAGCGGCCTGCTCATGCGGGCCGTCGCCGAGGACGCCGAGACGGCCTCGCTCATGGGCGTCTCACCCCGGCGGGTCGGCGCCTACGCCTACGCGGGGGCCTCGGCTCTCGCCGGTCTCGCGGGTGTGCTCTGGGCCGCCGAGGTCGGGGTCAGCTCGCACCTCGGCCTCCCGATCCTGGTCTCCGCGTTCGCGGTCGCCGTGATCGGTGGCCTCACCTCGTTCTGGGGTCCGCTCGTCGGCGGGGCGATCTACGCCGTCGTCGTGCAGATCGCGTCGTACGAGATCGGTTCGCTCTGGGGCAGCATCATCGGCCTGCTCCTCGTCATCGGCGTGCTCGTCGTTCGCCCCGAAGGCCTCCTGGGCCGTCGCATGGAGGCCAAGCTGTGAACGCTCTCATCCACCGTCTTCGCACCCAGGCCCGCGCGGCCGAGGCGCGGACCGACCTCGTCGTGGCGATCGTCGCCCTCGCCCTGGCCGCGCTCGTCGTGCCCACGGCGCTCCGCGGCGAGGGTCCGACACTGGCCAACCTGCAGATCGTCGGCTACTTCGGCGCGATCGCGATCGCCGCTATGGGCCTCAACCTCCTGGTCGGCTACGTCCGGCTCGTCTCGCTCGGCCAGGGCGCCTTCTTCGCGGTCGGTGCGTACGCCAGCGCGTGGCTCTTGGTCGACGGCGACCTCAGCCCGCTCCTGGCGATCCTGGTCGCCCTGGTCGCCGCCGGTGCGATCGGCGCCGTCCTGGCGGTCTGCTCGATGCGCCTGCGTGGCCCCGCCTTCGCGATGATCACGCTGGTCGTCGCGATCCTGGTCGAGCAGATCCTCGTCGAGTGGCGTCCGCTCGGTCGTCTCTCCGGCTACCCCAACGCCCTCGACCACGGCTCAGGACTGATCGACCCCGTCGAGATCTTCGGCCTCACGCTCGAGCCGCCGCTGTTCGCGGGCACCGCCGTGACCGTCGTGATCGCGATCGTCTTCGTCGCCGCGATCGTCTTCCTGGGCTACCGCAACGCGGTCGGCTCGGCGTGGGGCCGTTCGCTGCGGGCCATCGGCACGAGCGAGCACCTCGCGGCCCACCTCGGCGTCAACGTGTTCTCGCGCAAGGTCGTGGTGATGGCCGTCGCGTCCGTCTACGGCGCGCTCGGCGGCGTCTTCTACGCGCAGGTCATGGCGCACCTGCAGCCCGAGACCTTCGACATCTTCCTGTCCATCACGATCGTGCTCGCGGTCATCCTCGGGGGCGGCGGCACCGTCGTCGGCCCGGTGATCGGTGCCGCGGTCATCGTGATCCTGCAGCAGACCAACGTGCTCGTCCCGGTCGTCGACGCCCAGCGCTCGATCAGCGACAGCTGGTACCTCTCGACGCCGGGCCTGATCGGCCTGCTGCTGGTCCTGACCCTGGCGTTCCTGCCGCACGGCATCGTCGGGAGCCTCGTGAGACTGACGCACCGGGGCACCGAGGAGCCGTCCGAGGTCGAGACCGGCGCGGACGACGGCTCCGAGCTCGCCCGCTCCAGCGACGCGGTCGCCGACGCCGTCCTGTCGGTGCCGACCGACGGCGGGGGCGAGAACCTCCTCGAGGTGCGCGGAGCGGTGCGACGGTTCGGCGGCCTGACGGCCGTCGGCGGGGTCGACCTGACGGTCCGCCGTGGCACGGTGCACGCCCTGATCGGACCCAACGGTGCCGGCAAGACGACCCTGGCCAACCTGGTCACGGGCGTCTACGCGGTCAACGAGGGCGAGCTCGTCCTCGAGGGTCAGCGCATCGATCGTTGGCCGACGCACCGGATCGTCCGTGGCGGTGTCGCCCGGACCTTCCAGACGCCGCTGATCTTCGCCGAGGAGTCGGTCGAGGAGAACGTCCTCGCGGGATTCCTCGACACCGGCACGATGCCGTTCTGGCGCGCCTGGCTGAAGCTCCCGGGCCAGTACCGGCGCAACGCCGAGATGCGGGAGCGCGCCGAGCAGCTGCTCGAGCTCGTGGGGCTCGCGGGGCACGGACACCTCGAGGCGGGCAACCTGTCCTACGGCAAGCAGCGCGCGCTCGAGATCGCGCGGGCGCTCGCCAGCGGACCGAAGCTCCTGATCCTCGACGAGCCGGCCGCCGGCCTCAACACCTCCGAGACGTCGGTGCTCGGCGAGCTGTTGATCCGCCTGCGTGACCGAGGCCTGTCCCTGATCCTGGTCGAGCACCACATGGACCTGGTCACCCAGGTCTCCGACGAGGTCACCTGCATGAACACCGGTGTCGTCCTGGCGCACGGTTCCACTGCCGAGGTCCTGGCGGATCCCGCCGTGGTCGAGGCGTATCTCGGCGTCGCCGTGGAGGAGGGGTCATGAGCCTGCGTGTCGTGGGTGCCGCGGCCGGGTACGGGCGGATGCCGGTGCTCGAGGACGTCAGCATCGAGGTGCCGTCGCGCACGATCGTGTCGGTCGTGGGAGCCAACGGCGCGGGAAAGTCGACGCTGGCCAAGGCCATCAGCGGCCTCCTGCGCCTGTCCGCCGGCAGCATCGAGGTCGACGGGACGCCGATCGACGGGCTGCGTCCGGAGCGACGAGCGAAGTCCGGCCTGGTGCACGTGCCCGAGGGGCGGCGCCTGTTCGGGCAGCTCACGGTCGCCGAGAACATCGCGATGGGCCGTCAGGCGGCGCGTGGCCGCAACGCGGACACCGAGGTCGTCGACCAGCTCCTCGACAGCTTCCCGATCCTGCGCGAGCGGTGGAACCAGCGGGCCGGGCTGCTGTCGGGCGGTGAGCAGCAGATGGTCGCCCTCACCCGGGCCGCCGCCTCGCGTCCGCGCTACCTCCTGCTCGACGAGCCCTCCCTGGGTCTGAGCCCGCGGCTCAGCTCCGAGGTCCTGCGGCTCGTGGGCATGATCGCCGACGAGACGGGAGCCGGTGTCCTGCTGATCGAGCAGCGCGTCGACGCGGCCCTGCGACTCGCGTCGTCGGCGTACGTGCTCGACCGGGGCCGCATCGTCGCCGAGGGTCCTGCCGACGAGCTGCGCGAGTCCGACGAGATCCGCAAGGCCTACCTGGGCATGTGAGATGACACGACGCACGGCCCGGTCGGGCCCGGGACTAGTCCTGGCTCGGCCGGGCTCGCACCATCGCGAGCGCCAGCTCGGCGTACTGGTCGGCGAGCTCGTCGGCGCCGGTCCGACCGTTCGGCCGGTACCACGACACGATCGAGCGTCCCATGTTGATGATCGCGCGGGCCGCCTCGAGAGGGTGCGGGGTCTCGAACTCGCCGGACTCGATGCCATCGGCGACGACGGTGCGGAACAACCGCTCCTGCCGGTCGCGCAGGTCGACGATCTTGGTGAGCCCCTCCTCGTCGAGGCTGCGGATCTCGCTCGCGCCGACCGTGGCCGGGCTCTGCCGGCGGATGTGGAACAGGATCCAGAGCCGCACGAGTGCCTCGAGCCGTGCGGTGGCGGTGTCGTCGGCCTTCTCGAGCGCCTCGATGGTCTCGGCGTGGACCTCCTCGAGGATCCCGACCATGATCTGCTGCAGGATCTCCTGCTTCGAGGCGAAGTGGTAGTAGATCGACGGCACCGTGAGCGACGCGTCCGAGGCGATGTCGCGGATCGACGTCCCGTGGTAGCCGACCTTGGTGAAGAGCCGAGTGGCGGAGTCGAGGATCGCTGCCCGTCCGTTTCTCGCCTTGCCTGCCATGGCCGCCTTCTTCCCGGTTCGGTGGTGCGGTGCCCCGTGGATGCTACGCCGACCACGGGATGCGGCACAGCGTCGAACTGTAGGCGCTGCGGAGTCGGCCGAGCAAGAGCGAGCGTTCGATAAAGAAGAGTCATCTCTGCGGCGCCGCCGCAGCAGCCCCCACACCGATGTCCCCATCATCAACGGAGGAAACGTGAAGCGTGTCGTGACCCATGAGCTCGGTGACCTGGCGAACCTCGTCCTGGAGGCGGGCGCGGCGCCGGAGCCGGTCGAGGGCGAGATCCCGGTCGCCATGAGGGCCAGCGTCGTCAGCTACGTCAACGCGGTCCTGGCCGGCGGTCAGTACCAGGTCCCGCCACCGGTCCCCTTCGTCCCCGGGACGACGGGGGTCGGGGTCCTGCTCGCCGACTCCCCGGACGGGCGACTCTCGCGCGGCGAGCGGGTCGCGACGACCCGGCTCTCCGGCGGCTGCTGGACGACCCACGCCCAGTTCGCCCCCGCGTTGCTGGTCCCCGTGCCGGACGCGGTGACCGACGTCCTGGCGGCGGCCGTCCTGGAGGCCTGGTGCACGATGCACTTCGCGTTCACGCGCCGTCGGCCCCTGTCGGGCACCGAGGTCGTGCTCGTCCTCGGGGCCAGCGGCGCGATCGGGTCCGCCGCGGTCGACGTCGCGCGCGCCTCCGGCGCGCGCGTCCTGGCGGTCGGCAGCAGGTCCGAGCGGCTCGCGCCGGCTCAGCGGCTGGGCGCGGAGCCCGTCGTCGTGGGCCCGGGAGCGGACGAGACGCTCACCCAGGCCGTTCGCCGCCTGGCGCCCGGTGGTGTCGACGTCGTGGTCGACCCGGTCGGCGGTGACCTCGCGACGGAGTCGCTCAAGCTCCTGGCGCCCTGGGGGGAGCTGCTCGTCCTGGGCTTCGCCTCGGGCACGATCCCCCGGCTCGGTGCCAACCGGGTGCTGATCGGCAACCGCCGGATCACCGGGGTCGACCTGGGCTTCGCGATCACCCGGGACCTGGTCGAGGGGCAGGCCGTCATGAGCGAGGTCCTCGAACGGGTTGCCGCTGGCGACTACGGCCGGGAGGTCGACCCGGACACCTGCACGCTGGACGAGGTCCCGGACCGCCTGCGCGCGGTGCTCGCCCGCGAGGTGTCGGGCCAGGTCGTGGTGATGATCGAGACCGATGCCTGACCGCGGAGAGGGTGCGGCGGCGGAGCTCGCCGCGCTCCTGACGGCTCGGCACAGCTGCCGGGGATTCCTCGCGGATCCTGTACCCGACGTGGTCCTCGACCGGATCTTCGGCGTCGCCCAGCGCACCGCGTCCTGGTGCAACACCCAGCCCTGGCAGGTGCACCTGGTCTCCGGGGCCGCCCGAGATCGCTTGTCGCAACGGCTCGTCGACGACGTGCGGGACAACCCCGAGTCCTCCGACCTCCCGATGCCCGAGCAGTACGTCGGCGTCTACCAGGACCGGCGGCGCGAGGCCGGTTTCGCGCTCTACGAGGCCGTCGGCGTGGAGCGGTCGGACCGGGAGGCCCGGGCTCGTCAGGCGATGCTCAACTACACCTTCTTCGGGGCACCCCACGTCGCGATCGTCACGACGGACTCCTCCCAGGGCACCTACGGTGCGGTGGACTGCGGTGCCTACGTGGCCAACGTGCTCAACGCGGCGACGGCCGAGGGCGTCGCGACGATCGCGCAGGCGGCGATCGCGATGCGCTCGACCCCGGTCCGGGAGGTGCTCGGACTGCCGGACGACCGGCTCGTCGTCTGCGCGGTCTCGCTCGGCCGGGCCGATCCGGACCATCCGGCGAACGCGTTCCGCACGTCTCGTGCGCTACCCGCGGACGTGGTGGTGCGCGTCGAGGCGTGAGCTCCGTGGGTCACCGATGGGGCGGCCGGCCTCGACGCAGCAGGTCGGCCTGCTGCAGGAGCTGGGCGGCGGCCCGGTGGAGCCGCTGCCCGATGTCGACCGGTGCCTGCCCGTGCACCGAGCGGACGTAGGTCGTCTCGAGCAGGACGGCAAGCTTGACCGAGGCCAGGGCCGTGTACCAGGCGAGGTGGTCGACGTCCCGGTCGCTCGCGGTGGCGTACACCTCGACGAGACGGTCGCGCTCGGCCACGGGACCACGCTCGGCCAGCGCGGCGCCGGTGAACGGTTCGTCCTCGTCCGGCCAGCACGCCAGCAGCCACCCGAGGTCGAGGAGCGGGTCGCCCACCGTGACCATCTCGAGGTCGACGATCGCGGCCGTGCGAGGCGCGTCGACGGCGAGCAGGACGTTGTTGAGGTGGGCGTCGCCGTGCGTGATGCCGGGCCGGGACGCCGGGGGCAGGGTCGAGCGCAGCCAGGAGCAGATCCCCAGGACGTCGACCGTCGACCCGCTCTCGGCGGCGACGGTGTCCCACGTCCGGACCGTGAGGTCGATCTGGCGTTCCAGGAATCCGTCAGGCCGACCGAGCCCGGCCAGGCCGAGCGCGTCGGGATCGAGGTCGCCCAACCGGGCGAAGGAGACCGCGACGTCCAGCGTGGCCGCCGTTCGCCACTCGGCGTCGGCGTATGCCGCCGGGCCGGCGTCGTCACCGGGGTTGAACCCCTCGACGAACCCGGTCACGAAGGCGGTGGCCCCACCCAGGAGGGCTGAGTCCTCGGCACCGCCGATCAGCGGCGCGTGCGGGACGTCGGTCCCGGCGAGCGCACCGAGCACCCGCATCTCGCGGCCCAGGGATCGGTTGCTGTGCTCACGCCGGTGCACCGGCGGGTGGCGAAGCACGACCTGACGGCCTCCGACGGTCAGGACCAGCATCAGGTTCTGCGTGCCCCCGCTCAGGGGCCGTCCGTCCGTCAGCTGGCCCTCGACCCCCACGGATTCGAGCCAAGCGGAGAGGTGATCGCTGTCGAGGCCGGCCAGGTCCACGCTCAGTCCGCCTGTCGCTCGACGAGTGCGGCGGTCTCGGCGGAGACGGGTGCCTGCAGCATGCCCGCGACGATGTCGACGAGCTGGCTCACGAACAGCGGGTCCTGCGTGCGTGAGCGGGCGACAGCCCGGTGGCTCAGCTCGCTGATCACGAATCGCGCGACGCGGAATCGGCGGTGCAGGGCGACGACCTGCGGGTCGAGGACCTCGTCCAGCGCGTCGCGCCACCTCACCATGCTGCTGTCGGGGTCGTCCGCACGCCACGGCTCGATCGACGGCTCGGGGCGGTGCAGCAGGTCCGAGACCAGGCGCAGGTACCCCGCACCTCGCGCGCCGGTCTCGAGCTCGGCCGCCCACGGCACCACGAGCGCGCGGCTCAGGGCTCGGACGCGGTCCTCGGACCCGAGGGTGGGGTCGATCCCGTCGATCAGGGCGTGGCGCTGGTCGTCGATCGCGTCGTGGTGCCGGTCGAGCACGGCACGGACCAGCCCGTCGCGGTCGCTGAACCAGTACTGCACCGCGAGCACGTTGCCGGCACCTGCGTGGCGACTGATCTGGCGCAGGCTGACGGACTCGCTGCCGTGGAGGGCGAAGAGCTCCTCGGCGGCATCGAGCAGACGTTGACCGGTGGACGCCGGGTCGACGACACCGTCACGTTCCGGGCTCATGCCGGCGACCACGCCATGCCGCCGTCGATCTTGAGCACCGCGCCGGTCGTGAAGGCGGCCTCGTCGCTGCAGAGGTGCAGTGCTGCGGCGGCGACCTCCTCGGGACGGCCGAGACGGCCGAGGGCGACCTGTCCGGAGACGCGGTCCCACGTGTCCTGCGACCAGGCGGAGGTCACGTCGGTGTCGAACGGCCCGGCCATGATCGTGTTGACCCGCACGGTGGGTCCGAGCGCGCGCGACAACCCGGTGGTCATGGTGTGCAGGCCGGCCTTGGCGATCGCGTACGGCAGGTCGTAGGCCTCGGGCTGGACGGCCGCGGTGCTGCTGATGTTCAGCACCGCACCTCCCCCGGTCTCCCGCATCGCCTCGGCGCCACGGATCGTCAGGCGCAGCGGACCGACGAGGTTGAGGGCCATCGTCTTGTCGACGAGCTCGCGCGAGAGCTCTTCGAGCGAGGGGTAGGGCGGCGAGGACCCGGCGTTGTTGACCAGGACGTCGAGGCGCCCGAAGGTCTCGAGCGTCTGCGCGACGAGCGCGTCGGCGTCGTCCCACGACCCGGCATGGGCGGCGACGGCGAGCGGCCGGGGTCCGCCGAGCTCGATGATCTCGTCGCAGACCTCCTGGCACGCCTCGATCTTGCGGCTGGCGACCACGACGTGGGCTCCGCGGGCCGCGAAGGCCAGCGACATGGCGCGGCCCAGCCCCCGGCTCCCGCCGGTCACGATGACGACTTTGTCGGTGTACATCGTCCTCCTCTGCAGGACTCCAGACTAGCAGATCAGTAATGCGTGTGTATTATCCACCACATAATGCGACTGAATCAATCGACGGACAGGATGCGCGCCGTCCGCGTCCGTACTCCTGGGCAACCGCCGGTGGTGGAGTCCGTGGCCACGCCCCGGCCCGGGCCGGACGAGGTACTGGTGCGCGTCAGGGCGTGCGGCATCTGCGGCTCCGACCTGCACGTGCTGGACGGTGACGTCGCGGTGCCCCGACTGCCCCTGACCCTGGGGCACGAGGCCGCGGGCGAGGTCGCCGAGGTCGGCGCCGGCGTCGAGAGGTTCGTGGAGGGCGACCGCGTCCTGATCAACCCGATCATCGGCTGCGACGCGTGCGACGCGTGCGCCGACGGATCCTGGCACCGCTGCGACGACCACGTCGTCCTCGGCGTCGGTGTCGACGGCGCCCAGGCCGACTACGTCGTCGTGCCGGGGCGCAACCTCGTGCCCGTGCCGCCGAGCCTGGACTTCGCGCAGGCAGCCGTCCTCGCCGACGCCGTGGCCGGTCCGTTCCGGGCGTTGCGTCGCAGTGGCCTGCGCGCCGGCGGTTCGGTGGCGATCTTCGGCCTCGGGGGCCTGGGCCTGCACGCCGTGATCATCGCGCGCCAGCTGTACGGCGCGCGGGTCGTGGGCGTCGACATCGACCCGGTGGCCCGGGAGCGTGCCCTCGCCTTCGGCGCCTCGGCCGTGTTCGACGGCCTCGACCCGCGGGTCGCCACCCGGATCCGCGCCGAGCACGGTCCGGTCGACGCCTCGCTCGAGTTCGTCGGTGCGGTGCCGGTCGTCGAGCAGGCCCTGCGCTCGCTGCGCCGAGGCGGCACCGCGGTCGTCATGGGAGTGGGCCCGGGCCGCCTTGAGCTCGCCCAGCGCCTCGAGCCCTTCGTCGTGCAGGAGTGGTCGCTCGTCGGCTCGTACGGCTACGGCCGTGACGACCTCGTCGCGCTGGTCGACCACGTCCAGCGCGGCGACCTCACGATCGAGGGCACGGTCTCGGCGACCCTCCCCCTGGCCGACGCAGCGGAGGGCTACGACCTCCTGGCCTCACGACGCGGTAGCCCGACCCGTGTCGTCCTGCTGTCCGATCCCGACCTGCACACCCCCGAACCTGTCGACCCCGACGAAGAGAGCTGACCCATGTGGAGTTTTGAGACCGATCCTGAGTTCCAGGCCAAGCTGGACTGGGCAGACGCGTTCGTCCGCGAGGAGGTCGAGCCGCTCGACCTCGTCCTCGGCGATCCCTACGACAAGTCCGACGAGGTGGCCAACCGCATCCTCGGGCCGCTGCAGGAGCAGGTTCGCGCGCAGCACCTGTGGGCGTGCCACCTGCGCCCCGAGCTCGGCGGCGAGGGCTACGGCCAGCTCCAGCTCGCGCTCCTCAACGAGATCCTCGGTCGGTCGCGGTGGGCGCCGACGGTGTTCGGCACGCAGGCGCCGGACTCGGGCAACGCCGAGATCCTCGCGAAGTACGGCACGCCGGAGCAGAAGGCGACGTACCTGCAGCCGCTCCTCGACTCGAAGATCTCGTCCTGCTACTCGATGACCGAGCCCCACGCGGGCGCCGACCCGACGCTCTTCACGACGCGGGCGGTGCGCGACGGCGACGAGTGGGTCATCAACGGCGAGAAGTGGTTCTCGTCGAACGCGCGGCACTCGGCGTTCTTCCTCGTCATGGTCGTGACCGACCCCGAGGTGGACCCGCACCGCGGCATGTCGATGTTCATCGTCCCGGCCGGTACTCCCGGCCTCGAGATCGTCCGCGACGCGGGCGTCGGGACCGAGGGTCCGGAGGAGAGCAGCCACGCCTACCTGCGCTACACCGACGTGCGCGTGCCGGCCGACCACCTGCTCGGACAGCCGGGCGAGGGATTCGCGATCGCTCAGACGCGCCTGGGCGGCGGACGCATCCACCACGGCATGCGCACGGTCGCGCAGGTGCGGAAGGCCCTCGACCTGATGCTGGAGCGCGCGGTCTCCCGCCGCCTGCGCAACGGGCGACTCGCCGACTCCCAGCTCACGCAGGACGCGATCGCCCGCAGCTGGATCGAGCTCGAGCAGTTCCGCCTGCTGCTCCTGCGCACCGCGTGGCTCATCGACAAGCACCAGGACTATCGCGCGGTGCGCGGCGACATCGCGGCCGTGAAGGTCGCGATGCCCGACGTCTACCACTCGGTCGTCGCCCGGGCGATGCACCTGCACGGTGCGCTCGGCATGTCGAACGAGCTGCCGTTCGCGAAGATGCTCGTCGACGCCCAGGTCATGGGCATGGTCGACGGCCCGACCGAGGTGCACGTGTTCACGCTCGCGAAGTCGCTGCTGCGCGACGTCGAGCCGGGCGACGAGCTCTGGTCGTCCGGCCACCTGCCGACCCTTCGCGCGAAGGCTCGGGCGAAGTTCGCCGACGTCCTCGAGCACGAGGTCGCCCAGCTCTGACCCGCCCCCCGCCCCCCGGCGCGGATTCCCACGAGACCGTCGAAATCCCGCGTCGAGCGCACGAAACTTCATGCGCTCGACGCAAGAAACGAGCGGTCTCGTGGGAATCCGCGGCCGCGGCGGGGGCTAGAGGCGGGCGGCGAGCTCGGTGGCCTGCTTGATCGCGCGCTTCGCGTCGAGCTCGGCGGCGACGTCGGCGCCACCGATCACGTGGTGGGTCACGCCGGCCTCGGCCAGCCCGTCGACGAGGTCGCGCACCGACTCCTGACCGGTGCAGAGCACGATCGTGTCGGCCTTGATCAGCAGCTCGCGCTCGTCGTGCGTCAGGTGCAGTCCCTCGTCGTCGATGCGGTCGTACGTGACGCCCTTGATCATCTCGACGCCGGAGTCCTTCAGCGTCTGGCGGTGCACCCAGCCCGTCGTCTTGCCCAGGCCCTTGCCGAGGTCGGAGGTCTTGCGCTGCAGGAGGTACACCTTCCGGCGCGGCGGGGCGAGGAGCTTGGTGCCGAGGCCGCCGCGCTCGCCGCCGTCGACCTCGAGCGACGGGTCGACGACGCCCCAGCGCTCCTGCCACTGTTCCACCGACTCGTCGGGATCGTGCAGCAGGAACTCACTGACGTCGAAGCCGATGCCGCCGGCGCCCAGCACCGCGACGGTCTCGCCCACAGCGGCGCCCTCACCGATGACCTGCTGGTAGGTGACGACGCTCGGGTGGTCGATGCCCGGGATGGTCGGGACGCGCGGCTCGACGCCACTGGCGACGACCACCTGGTCGAAGCCCGTCAGGTCCGCGACCGTGGCTCGCGTGCTCAGGTGCACCTTCACGTTCCGCACCTCGAGCATGCGGCGGTAGTACCGGATCGTCTCCTTGAACTCCTCCTTGCCCGGGATCTCCATCGCGAGCTTGAACTGCCCGCCGATCTCCGGGGCGGCCTCGAAGAGCTCGACCTCGTGTCCCCGGCCGGCCAGCTCGACCGCCGCGGCGAGGCCCGCGGGTCCCGCTCCGACGACCGCGATGCGCTCGACGGTGCGCGTGGGCAGCAGCACGAGCTCAGTCTCGAACGCCGCCCGCGGGTTGAGCATGCAGGTCGCGCGCTGGTTCTTGAACGTGTGGTCGAGGCACGCCTGGTTGCACGCGATGCACGTGATGATCTCGTCGGCGCGACCTTCCTCGGCCTTGCGCACGAAGTCGGGGTCGGCGAGCAGCGGACGCGCCATCGAGATCAGGTCGGCCTGGCCGTCGGCGAGGATCTGCTCGGCGATCTCGGGGGTGTTGATGCGGTTGGACGCGACGACGGGCACCGAGACCTCGGCGCGCAGCCGCGCGGTCAGCGGCGCGAACGCGGCGCGGGGGACCGACGTGACGATCGTGGGCACGCGGGCCTCGTGCCAGCCGATCCCGGTGTTGATGATGCTGACCCCGGCCTCCTCCAGGAGGTGCGCGAGCTCGACCGTCTCCTCCCACGACTGGGCGTCGTCGACGAGGTCGAGCAGGCTCATCCGGTACAGGACGATGAAGTCGTCGCCCACGAGCTCGCGCGTGCGCTTGACGATCTCGACGGGGAACCGCATGCGCTTGGCCGCGCTGCCGCCCCACGCGTCGGTGCGCGTGTTGGTGCGGGCGGCGAGCATCTGGTTGATCAGGTAGCCCTCGGAGCCCATGATCTCGACGCCGTCGTAGCCGGCCCGGCGGGCGAGCTTCGCGGCCTTCGCGAAGTCGGTGGCCGTCTGGTCGACCTCCTTGGTGCTCAGCGCGCGCGGCTTGAAGGGCGAGATCGGCGACTTGCGGGTCGACGCCCCCTTGACGAAGGGGTGGTAGCCGTAGCGGCCCGCGTGCAGGACCTGCATCGCGATCTTGCCGTCGTGCTCGTGCACCGCGTCGGTCACGGGGCGGTGGCGGTCGGCGATGCGGCCCGAGTTCATCGTGCCGCCGAACGGCAGCAGCCAGCCGGTGCGGTTCGGCGAGATGCCGCCGGTGATCGACAGCGCGACGCCCCCCTTGGCCCGCTCGGCGAAGTACGCGGCCCACTTGGGGACGTCCTTCGCGCGGTCCTCGAGCTTGGAGTGGATCGAGCCCATGATGACCCGGTTGCGCAGGGTCGTGTGCCCCAGGTCGAGGGGGCTCAGCAGGTGCGGGTACTCGCTCATCGGGGGTGCTCCTGTTTCATGGGGGCGTGATCTCGAGGCTGTCGGCATGGATGCTCGTCGTGGCGGGCGTGTTCAACGTGGTCATCTGGCCGCGGTTCGCGAAGGCGATCGTCGACGACGACCGCGCGTGGGCCGGTGAGGCGTGGTCGAGCGCGCCGCAGGCGTTCTTCTGGGTGCACGCGGTGCTGATCGGCACCGCGATGACGCTGGGCGTGATCGTGCTGGTGATCGGCGTGCGCAGCCTGCTGGCTCATCGCCGCTCCCCCAGCGCCTGAAGGATCTCGTCGCACCACTCGAGGCCGCCGCGCTCGGCGCGCATGCCGCCGCTGAGCACGAGCCAGGCACCGAGCTGTTCCGCCGGCACGGCTGCGGGGTCGGGGTAGAACCGCGCGGCGCTGGCCTCGTAGCCGGCGAGGGTCGCTGCGTGGTCAGCCCGCCGCTGGCGCACGGACGCGACGATCGCGTCGCGGTCGCCGAACGGCAGCGCCCGCAGCTTCACGGCCAGGTCGCTGCGCAGCACCTCGGGTCCGGTCGGGGTCCGCGTGAAGGCGGCGAGCTCCTCGCGGCCCTCGGCGGTGATGGCGTAGACCCGCTTGTCGGGCCGGCTCTCCTGCGCGACGAGGTGCGACTCGACGAGCTTGTCGGACTCCATGCGGCCCAGCACCTTGTAGATCTGCTGGTGGCTGGCCCGCCAGAAGTGCCCGATCGAGGCGTCGAAGCGGCGCGCCAGCTCGTAGCCGCTCGCGGACCGCTCCGCGAGCGAGACGAGGATCGCGTGCTCGAGTGCCATGGCGAGCACCTTAGTACGCAACTCGATGCATAGGCAACTGGTTGCACATGAGGCAACGACATGAGGGTTGCCTCACGTTCGAGTTGCGCCCGCACAGAAAAGCCATAGGTTCGAGGGACCGGCGTCGACCACGGTCCGAGCCGGGACCTCTCCTGACAGGCCCCCCTTCGCGCATGTGGGGGCCTGTCGGCCGTCCGGGGCCCGGCCCGCGAGAGCGGTGAGCAGGCAACCTCAACCGGGGTCCGAGACGTTGCTGACTCACCGCTCCCGCCGCCGGGCGGTGAGCAGGCAACCTCATCGCTGGTCCGAGAGGTTGCTGGCTCACCGCTCCGGGGGCGGCGACCACCGAGCGCCGGGCCCGACCCGCTCCTAGACTCGCGGCATGGGAGCAGGGAAGAAGCTGGCCGCGGCCGCAGGTGCACAGGCGGCACCGAAGGTGGGCTGGAGCTTCGTGCGCCAGGCCCTCGACAAGGCGATCGACGGGATCGGTCCGCTGCGCTCGGCCGCCGAGTCCGCGACGACCCACATGGTCGACGCGCACGGCGACGTCGAGCAGGCCATCGCCACGCTGACCCGGACCCACGTGGTCCTCGCCGGAGCGCAGGGATTCGTCACGAACCTCGGCGGCATCGCGACGGTCCCCGTCAGCGTGCCGGCCAACGTCGCGGGCGTGACGCTGCTGCAGGCGCACCTCGTCGCCGGCATCGCGCACCTGCGCGGCTACGACCTCGACGACCCCCGCGTCCGCAACGCGATCCTGGGCTGCATGCTCGGGCCCGACAAGGTCAAGGAGCTCGTCAAGCGCCACAGCCTGCCGGCGTACCCCATGGGCATCGCCACGGCCGAGGTCCACGACCCCGGGCTCGACCGGCTGATCGCCAGCGAGCTCACGGGTGAGCTCGTCGCTCGCACGATCGGACGCCGCGCCGTGACGCTGATGGCCCGCCGCATCCCCGGCGTCGGCGGAGTCGTCGCCGGAGGCACCGACGCGTACCAGACCCGACAGGTCGGCCAGTACGCCGCGACCGAGCTCAAGGACCGCCGGCTGTAGCCACCGGCCTCAACGCCCGGTGGTTGAGGTGCCCCCTTCGAGGCTCGTTCCTCACACCTCAGAGGGCGGGACCCTCTCCGGGCCCTGAGGTGCGAGCCCCCTTCGAGGCTCGTTCCTCGCACCTCAGGACCCGGAACGAGCGAGCCTCGGAGCGCTCACCTCAACCACCGGTGGCTGGGTTTGGCGCTAGCGTCAGGGCATGGACCGGGCGTTCTCCCTCGAGGTCGCCGAGGAGCCGTGGCACCAGGCGGCCCGGTCGTGGATCGCCGCGCACCTCGACGGAGCCGAGATCGTGTCGGTCGAGCAGCCGCGGATCCGTCCCTGGTCGACGCAGCTGCGCGTCGAGACGTCGCGCGGCCGCCACTGGTTCAAGGCGCTGCCGCCGGGTGCGGCCTACGAGGCCGGACTCCACGCCCTCCTGGCCGACCTGGCCCCGGACGACGTCGCCCGCCCCGTGGCCGTCGACGCCGCCCGCGGCTGGATCCTCGACGTCGACCACGGCCCGACCTGGCGCGAGCAGCGGGCCGCGACGACCGCCGACTGGCAGTCGCTGATGGCGCGCGTCGCCCGTCTGCAGCAACGGCTGGCCCGCCACGGAGACGCGATCCTCGCGACCGGTCTGCCCGACTGCCGACCGTCGCGCACGGTGGACCTGTTCGACCGCTTCGTGACGCTGTTCGCCGAGCTGGAGCCCGACCACCCGTGCCACCTCGACGCCGGCGTGGCGTCGGACCTGCGCGACCAGCGCCCCCGTGTCGAGACGGCCGCCGCCCGGCTCGTCGCCTCGCCCCTGCCGTCGACCCTGCAGCACGGTGACCTCCACACCGACAACGTGTTCGCCTCTCCCGAGGGGCTGCGCCTGTTCGACTTCGGCGACGCGCAGTGGGCCCACGCCCTCGAGGTGCTGGCCGTCCCGCGCGGCGTGATCGACGCCGACGAGGGCGACGTCCGGTGGGAGCCGGTGCTCGCCGCGTACGCCGCGGAGTGGGACCTGACCCCCGACGACCTCGCCGACGACCTGTCGGCGACGTGGACGACCCAGTCGGTGCACCGCTGCCTGACGTGGTGGCGCGCGCTCTCCAGCGCGTCGGCCGCGGAGTGGTCGGAGTGGGGCGTCGGTCCGGTCCACCACCTGACGCGGGTGCTGTCGCATGACTGAGCCGACGGACGGACCCACCCCGCTCCCCCCGTCGCCGTGGCAGTTCCCGGAGCTCGGCGACCAGGTGACGCTGCCGCCCGTCGACTGCGTCGTCGGCGGCGCCGACCTCGCGCCGGCGACGATCGTGGCGGCGTACCGCGCCGGGATGTTCCCGATGGGCGACGACGGCGGCGCTCCCCTGTGGTGGTCGCCGATGGAGCGGGGGATCCTCTGGCCCGAGCAGGTGCACGTCAGTCGGTCCCTGCGCCGGTCCCTGCGCGGCTTCACGACGACCGTCGACACCGCGTTTGCGCAGGTCATCGACGCCTGTGCCGATCCGGGCCGTCCGGGAGCGTGGATCGACGCACCGATCCGGGAGGCCTACGTCCGCCTGCACGAGCTGGGCTGGGCGCACTCGGTCGAGGTCTGGGCCGACGGCCGCCTCGTCGGCGGCCTCTACGGACTGGCGATCGGCGACCTGTTCGCCGGGGAGTCGATGTTCCACCACGCGACCGACGCGTCGAAGGCTGCGGTCGTCGAGCTGTGCCGACGCATGCGCGGCGGGCTGGTCGACGTGCAGTGGCGGACCGACCACCTGGCGACCCTGGGCGTCGTCGAGGTGCCGCGTGAGGAGTACCGCGAGCTCGTCGTGCGCTACCGCGACCGGCGCTCGCCAGGTCGGTGGACCTGAAAAACGCCGAAAATTCGGGCAACACGCAGGGCCCGGTGGTTGGCAACAGAGTGCGGCTCCCTAGACTGAGGCCGATCCAGATCCACCATTTCTAGGAGCAGTTGTGGCTATTTCCCGCAGTGACCTCGTCGCGGCCCTCGCCGAGAAGTCCGGCACCACCAAGACGGTCGCCGACTCCGTGCTGTCGTCGTTCACCGACGTCCTCCTCGAGGCCGTCGCCGCCGGCGACAAGGTCTCCATCCCGGGCATCCTCTCGGTCGAGCGCGTCGAGCGTGCCGCCCGCACCGGTCGCAACCCCTCCACGGGCGAGACGATCGAGATCCCCGCCGGCTTCGGCGTGAAGGTCAGCGCCGGCTCGAAGCTCAAGGCCGCCGCCAAGTAACACCGCTTTTCCACGACGCCGCCGCACCCC
>NZ_BAAAME010000004.1:1037817-1119610 GCF_039529015.1 Aeromicrobium alkaliterrae | reverse complement strand
TGCGGCGGCGTCGTGCTGCGGGCGTGATCCTGCCTGCCGTTCCAGGCATCGCCGACGATCACAGGTCGTCCGCGCAGCGCAGACGCCACAATGGTGGTCGTGCCCACGCCCTACCACCTCCTGGTGCGCGACGACCCGCATCACCGCGGGTGGCAGCTCGTGGTCTCGGGGGTCATGGCGCTCGGCGGCGCACTCGTGGTGCTCGTGGCTGCATCGGCCCTCACCCCCGACCTGACGGCGCGTCCTGGGGTCATGCCGCCGGTCGACCGGCTGGTCGATCTCGCCGTGGCTCTCCTGGCAGCGGCCCTCTGCGGCGCGCTGCTCCTCGGAGGCCTGGCGCTGACCGGGAGTCCGGGGCGCCACCTGGTGTGGTCGGTCGAGGGCAGGATCCGCTGGGCCTGGTGGGGGCGCTGCTGCCTGATCAGCTTCGGCACCGTGCTGATGGTGCTGTCGTTGTCGCCCGCGGTGCCGGGCTCGGGTGTCGGCATGACACTCTCGGTGCCCACGCTCACGGCCTGGTACGGATTCGTGCTGTCGCTGGCCCTGGTGCCGTTGCAGGCCACGGCGGTCGAGCTGGCCTTCCGCGGATACCTGCCCCAGCTCCTCGCACTGGTCGTTCCGGTGAGCTGGATCGGCATCGTCGCCAGCGCCCTGTTCGTCACCGCGGGCCACGCCCGCGGGCCGTGGGGCCTGGTCGAGATCGGAGTGCTCGCGGTGACCGCGGGGATCCTGACCCAGCGCACGGGAGGTCTCGAGGCCGCGGTGGCGCTGCACGTCGCCTTCACGACCTCGCTGCTCCTGCTCGAGGCGGGAGGAGCCGTCCCGACGTCCGCCGCGAGCGCCGAGGGTCGCCCCGCGACGGCCGCGACGACGCTGTTCACGGCCCTCGTCGTGCTGGCGCTCGTGGAGTGGCAGGTGCGGTCGACGGGGCTCGCCACCCGTCGTGAGGACCACGGATCCAGGCGGCCGTGGAACCCGGCGGAGCCGGGCGAACGCGGGGGTGGACACCCCACGCTGCCTGGTTGAGCGCTAAACTCACTGCGCCTGAACTGTCCCTTTGACCTTTTCATGGTTACTTTGGACTAGTAGAAACACCGTCCGCGTCTCCTCCTCAAGGAGGAGATCCGGTACCGAACGACGGAAGGGAGACCACGATGCGGCGCGCGCACGACGTCTTCCTCTTCCCGTTTGCCCGCTCCACCCCGGGCATCGCGCGCACCAAGCTGGCGGGTTTCCTGACCGAGAACCGGGTCGCCTCGGCCCAGATCGACGACGCCCTGATCGTGCTGAGCGAGATGCTGACCAACGCCGTCAGTCACGGCAAGCCCAGCGACGACGGCAAGATCGAGGTCTCCTGGACCATCGCGAAGGATCTCCTCGAGATCAGCGTTCGCGACTCCGGGCTCGACTCGAAGCTCCAGCCGATCGACTTCGACTCCGACTCCCTGAGCGGCCGCGGGCTCTCGATCATCAGCGAGATCGCCGACCGCTGGTGGGTCGACCTGGCCGACGGCACCCGCGTCAACGCGGCCCTGCGGATCGACGCCGACCAGAGCGCCTGATCCTCCGCTCAGCGTCACACCGGAGATTGTGAGGTTCGGTCGTCGTCACGACGCCGGATCCCCCTAGAATCGTCGCGTGTCACGACGTCGAGCGCTGCCCCTGCTGGCGCTGTTCCTGATCGTCGACGTCGTGGCCGTCGTCGCGGTCTACCGCCACGTCAACCAGTCCCCGCCGCCGAGCGACATCTCGATCGAGGCGACGCCGACACCCGAACAGGTCGACAACGAGCAGACGGCGTTCGAGTTCGATCCGTCGTCGGCCGCGGTGCTGGACATCACCAACGACGGCACGTACCTGTGGGCCACCCGCGGGTCGTGCGACGGCGTGCCGGCCACCGTGGCGGCAGGCACCGACTTCGGCGCGACCACCGCTCCGGTGGACCCGCAGCTGCAGACCGTGCTGAGCGCCGCGATCAGCCCCGAGGGCGACTTCGTGCTCGTGGGGACGGAGGCGGACTGCGTGCCGGTGCAGCTGCGCTCGGTCGACGGTGGCCGCACGTGGGACGCCGACGACGAGATCTCGCTCTGGTACCCGTCGCCCACCGACGTCCGCGCGGTCGTCGCCCCGACCGGACTCGCGAGCCAGC
Organism: Aeromicrobium alkaliterrae; assembly: GCF_039529015.1. Classification (NCBI taxonomy): domain Bacteria; kingdom Bacillati; phylum Actinomycetota; class Actinomycetes; order Propionibacteriales; family Nocardioidaceae; genus Aeromicrobium; species Aeromicrobium alkaliterrae. The sequence goes on along the minus strand of NZ_BAAAME010000004.1, from coordinate 1,117,461 downwards.
CGGGGTGCACCGTCACGTCGATCAGCCAGATCGACGCCACGTTCTCGCGCGTTACCTGTGTCGACGGCGTGGTGCGCGGCACGGGCAACGCCGGCGCGGAGTGGGTCGTCCTCGGGCGTCTCGACAACATCCGCACGGCGACCTTCACGACGTTCGACACCGGCTACGCGCTGGCCCGCTTCGAGGGGTGTGCCGCGTTCCTGTTCGTGACGTCCGACTCCGGTGCCACGTGGACCGACCAGAGCTGCATCGTGGGCGACCCCGCGCGGGCTGTGGCCGCCAGTGACACCGTGCTGGTGGGCGTGGTCGGCACCGATCCGCAGGTCTTCGTCAGCGACGACGGCGGCGCGGAGTTCAGGCGGCCCTAGGACCTCCGCGGGGCGTCGCCCCGGTCGGTGAGTGTGATGCGTGACGGATCTGTCGGTTCCGGGGATTTTCGGCGGCCGCGCTCCTTAGGATCGCGCTAGTTCTGCCCTGCCCGAGGAGCCCCTGGATGCGCCGTCACGTCGCCGCCCTGGTGGTCTTGGCGCTCTGCTGGGCCGGGGCGCCCGCACCGGCCGGGGCGTACGAGGCGCCGCCGGTGTCGCCGTTCGCGGACGTGTCCACGGGGCACGTGTTCTATGAGCAGATGGCGTGGCTGGCGCAGCGCAAGATCTCCACGGGGTACGTGGAGCCGGGTGGGGCGACGACGTTCCGGCCGGGGCAGCCGGTGCTGCGCGAGCAGATGGCGGCGTTCCTCTACCGGTTGGCAGGGTCGCCGGAGTTCGTGGCTCCTGCGGTGTCGCCGTTCGCCGATGTGCCCACGACGCACGTGTTCTACCAGGAGATGGCGTGGCTGGCGCAGCGCAAGATCTCCACGGGGTACGTGGAGCCGGGTGGGGCGACGACGTTCCGGCCGGGGCAGCCGGTGCTGCGCGAGCAGATGGCGGCGTTCCTGTATCGGTTGGAAGGGTCGCCGGCGTTCGTGGCTCCTGCGGTGTCGCCGTTCGCCGACGTGCCCACGACGCACGTGTTCTACCAGCAGATGGCGTGGCTGGCGGACCGCAAGATCTCCACGGGGTACGTGGAGCCGGGTGGGGCGACGACGTTCCGGCCGGGGCAGCCGGTGTTGCGCGAGCAGATGGCGGCGTTCCTGTTCCGGCTGGCGGGCGACGGCCTGCCGCCTCCGGTCGCGTCGGGGACCTTCCAGACCAGCCGCCCGACGATCGCGGGCCAGCCGGTCAGCGGCGGGACGTTGACCGTCAGCGTCCCGGCGTGGACCCCGACACCGACCCAGCAGTCGCGACAGTGGTTGCGCGACGGCGCTCCCCTGACGGGTCAGACGGGGACGAGCTACCGGGTCACGGCCGCGGACCGTGGCACCTCGATCAGCGTGCGCGTGACGGGCACCCGGAGCGGGTACGACCCGGCTGTCGAGGTGAGCGACCCGGTGAGGATCGGGACGATCCCTGCGGTCGTGGACGTCTCGGGCACGATCTCGCGCGACACCGTGTGGAGTCCGGACGACGCCCGGGTCCACCGCGTCACGGGCGACCTCACGGTGGCGGCGGGTGCCACCCTCACGCTGCGCCCCGGCACGGTCGTCAAGGTCGCGGCAGGACGGACGTGGACCGTCGTGGGGACGCTCGCGGTCGAGGGGACCCCGGGCCAGGGCGTCGTCATCACCTCCGTGCGAGACGACGCCGTGGTCGGTGACACCAACGGCGACGGTGCCGCGACAGCCCCGAACGCCGAGGACTGGGCGGGGATCAGCGTGCAGTCCGCGGGGGTGGTCGCCATGACGAGTGCTCGGCTCGCGTACGCGGCGACCGCGATCGGCGCCGTCGGCACGGTCGGTGCCGCGCCCACCGTGACGCTCACTGCCACCACGCTGGGCCAGTCCACGCGGTGCATCGACGCCTCAGGCCCGGTGGTCGGCAGCTTCACGGGGCAGGTGCGCGACTGCGGGACCGGCGTCTCGGCCGACCACGCGTTCGACGCCCGCCACGTCGACTGGGGTTCGGCGTCAGGGCCGTTCCCCTACGGCCGTGGCGTGCCGGTCGAGGGCGAGAGCGTCTCGGTGCATCCGTGGACCGGGTTCGTGCCGCCCGCCCGCCCGCTGGTCGCCGAGCCCCAGCGGGCGTCGGTCGCCGCAGGCTGCAGCGACGTGGTGCTGGTCGGGGCGCGAGGGTCGGGGGAGTTCCCGGAGTCGCCGGACGACGGGAGCCCGGCCGAGTTCACGTCCGACGAGACGGGCTTCGGCTCCTACAACTACGTGATCGCCGCGAAGATGAACGAGCAGATCAGCGCGCTGCGGCCCGGAGCCTCGGTGGCCTACCGCGCGGTGCAGTACCGCGCTCTCCAGATCCCCAGCTACGACCCCTCCGTGACGTACGAGGCGTTCCTCGGCAGCGTCTTCGACGGCGCCGACAAGCTCACGCAGCTGATCGACGCCGAGGCCGCGCGGTGTCCGGCGTCGCGATTCGTCCTCATGGGCACGTCGCAGGGTGCGATGGTCGTCCAGCTCGGCCTGACGACGCTGGACCCCCAGCACCGCGACCGCGTCGCCGGCGTGGTCCTGCTCGCCAACCCGTCACGCGTGATCGGCTCGACGGAGACCCTGTGGCAGGCGGAGAACGTCGAGGCCGGAGCCGCGGTCCGCGGGCTCGCCGGCATGTGGGCGGAGTTCTACCCCGGTCTGGACGTCGCGCTGCCCACGTGGGTGGCTCCTCGCGCCATCTCGATGTGCCACCAGGGCGACGTGTTCTGCGCGTTCGGTCCGGGCGCGGCTCTGTACCCGCACCTCACCTACTCCACGGCCGAGCTGGAGGCGCTCGCCGTCTGGCAGGGCGTGCGCGTCGTCGAGGCCCTCCCGCGGGGCTGAGCGCCTGGGGTCAGCCGCAGGCCGAGGCGAAGCGCTGGTCCTGGTCGAACGGCACGACGCCGGGGGTCGAGTCGACGATGATGCTGTCGGGCTGGTTCGGTCCGGTGGTGACCACGAGCCTCAGCGTGACCTCCTGACCCGGGCCGACGAGGGCCGGCTGGATCACGATCGGCCGGTCGCCCAGCGTGCCGTTACCCATGATGGTGCGGACGCCGTCGACCTCGAGGGCCTCCAGCGTGCTGCCCGACGGTGCGGCGAGGCGGAGGTTGACCTGCTGCGTCCCAGGGGTGGCGTACGTTCCCGGGCCGACGATGTACGACGGCAGCAGGGCCGCGTCCGCCGGTGCGGTCGAGGTCAGGGTGACCGTCAGGGCCAGCTCCTGGCGGTCGTCGTCGAGGCAGCGGACGGCCTCGACCTTGGAGTCCCAGCGCAGGTAGAACTGCATCTTCGAGCTCGTCGCATCGTTGACGTACACGCCGAACCGGGGATGCGTTCCGCCCTGCGGCAGGGCTCCGGCGAGCGGCGTCTCGGCGAACTCGGCCTGCTCGGCGGGGTCGGCGCTCCAGATCAGTAGTCGGTGCTCGTCGACGGCGTCGGTCAGCCCCTCCAGCGTCTTGCGGTAGTCGCCCTGACCGTTCAGCACGGTCGTGAACACGGTCTGCGCCGCGAGGCTGAAGAACTCGTCCTGCTCGCGTGGGTCGGGGAAGCGGGCGTACACGCTACTCAGCAGGGTCGTGACGGCGTTGTCGCCCGTCAGCACCGTGCCGTCGGGCAGGCCGACGGGGCCGGTGCCGTCGAGCGCGTAGGACAGGGCGACCGGGTCCACGGAGATCACGCCGTTGATCGGCACGCCGAAGCGCTGCTCGATGATGCCCTTGGCGAACTGCGCCGCGCGAGGGAAGTCCGGGGTCAGCGTCGTGTCGCGCAGGTCCCGGGCGATCGTGGAGCTGAAGGTCAGCGCCTCGTCCTCGGTGCGCGGGATGACGTCCTGCTCGAACGTGCCGATGTCCGTGTACGAGTAGGTGTCGCCGAACGTCAGGCGGCCGCCGTCGGCGCGCACCAGGGCGACGGATCCGGGGATGCCGCCGGTCGACCGGCTCTCGGCGTTGTTCTGGAACATCACGAGGTAGGTGCGAGGGCCCTCGCCGCCGAGCATCGCCGGGGCGAGGCGCATGGCGCGGGCAGCTGCGGCGGCGGCGGTCTCGGCCGTGCCGACCTTCTCCTGCAGCTCCTCGACGGGCTTGCGCACCGGGCCGAGCAGCGCGTCGGGGTCGAGCGCGTCGATGCGGGCGCGCTGGGCGGTGAGTACCTCGGCGGCGGAGCTGACGGGATCGACCAGCTGCGCGAACGTGGCGAGGGGGAAGACGCCGTCGACGGGCTTGAACAGGTCAGAGTCGAGGGCCGTGGCGGTCGAGACCACCGGCGGCAGGGCGTCCTGCGCGATGGCGTCGAGCGCGTCAGCGGCCACCGTCACGGCCCGGGCGTTGTCGCCGACGAACGGGATCTTCGCCGCGGCCGACCAGAGCAGGCCGTCGGTGTGGGTACGGGCCTTCTCGGTGTTGACCTGGAGCGCTGCCAGGAGGCGTTCACCCTGCTCGGTGTCGCCCTCGCTGATCTCGCGCTGCAGCGCGGTGGCCTGGTCGGTGGCCTCGGCCAGGGCGGTGCGGGCCTGGTTGGCCTCCCACCCGAGCCAGCCGCCGATCGCGACGAGCACCACGCCGATCCCGGCGAGCGTCAGCCAGATCGCCTTCCGGCGGCTCTGGCGCTCGCGCTTCTCCCGTGCGGTTCGCTGCCTGCCCGTGAGGAGCCGAGGACGGCTGGAGGCTGCGGAGGACCGGGAGGACCGCCGGGGCGAGGACGCGCGTCGGCGTCCTGAGGTCCGGTCCTTGCGTGAAGCCATGGGTGTCCTGGGTGCGGCCGAGGCCGGGCGCCCCTACGAGAGGTGCCAGCCGGGGGAAAGGTGCTTAACGTGCGACCGCCACCCCGCGCCGGAGGACCGGCGCCGGGGTGGCGGTCAGGATCGAGCAGGTGCTCAGGCGTTGCGGCGACGCAGGGCGACCGTCGCGCCACCGGCGATGACGAGCGCGCCACCAGCGGCGAGCAGCAGCAGGGCCGGGCCACCCGTGGAGGGCAGGACGCCGTTGCTGGCGTTGGTGCCGGTACCGGTACCCGGAGCAGCGGTGCCGGGCGAGACGACCTGGACCGCGAACGGGAGCGTCACGGTCTGGACGACCGCGCCGGGCGTGAACGCGACCGGAGCCGTCGTGGCGGCTGGCGTGCCGTCGTCGTAGGTGCACGTGAACGAGATCGTGTACGAGCCGGCCGTGGTGGGGGCGGTGCCGGAGACCGAGAAGCTCGTGCCGGAGCCCGAGTTCGGCGTCAGGGCGCCGCCGGTGAAGGTCGCGATCCACGGGTCGCAGTCGACGCCGTCGAACTGGCCGGTCAGGGTGAAGTTCTCACCCGGGGCGACGACACCGTCGGCAGCGTTGCCTCCGAGGTTGGTCAGGACCGGGTCGGGGTAGGCGTTGGCGGCCGTCGGTGCGAAGGCAACAATGAGGCCCGTCACCGTTGCGGCGAGTGCCACGAGTGTCTTGCGCATAAGGTCTCCAGAATTTTCACGAGGGACAGTTACCGTCGGTTCGGACTGTGACGGCTCCGGAAAGCGTACCCCGAAATTTCCGGCGTGTTGTCCGGGATTCGTGAACTTCATGTGTCAGGGATGTACCAGAGGGTCGGAAACGACCCTGAACTGCACCTGAGAAGCGCCTGTGTGATGCGAATCACGGGGTGGGGCGACCCCCAGGAGCCGCGTCGGCAGCTCCTAGCGGCCGCCGCGACGACCGGGTCGGGGTGCGCGCGCCGGCTCGTCGTCGAGTCCCTGCGAGGCGTCGAGCCAGCCGCGACCGTCGTCGTCCACCAGGTCGTCGGCCGGCGGGGGCTCGAGCGCCTCGAGCACCTCGGGCACGTCATCGGACTCCGTCTCGTCCGTCGAGGGATCTGCCTCGGACTGCGGAGCGTCGACGGTGTCGGGCTCGTCGACGCCCTCGGCGCGCGCAGGTGCCGGCAGCACGGTCGTCGTCTTCGGTGCCTTGGACCGGCCACGTCGCTTGGGTGCCTCCTCGGCGACCTCCGCGACCGACGGCGCCGGGTCCTCGGGCGCGTATCCATACCCGTACCCGTACCCGTAGCCCGACCGGTTCTTCGAGGTCGGCGTCATGTTGACGATCGACGCGATGAGCCGTGCGTCCACGCCCGCGAGCCGTTCGATCGCGCCGCTGAGCTGGTCGTGTGTGGTCGAGCCGTGGCGCACAACCAGGATCGCACCGTCGACCTTGCTGGCGATGATCGCCGCGTCAGTGACAGGCAGGAGCGGGGGCGCGTCGATCAGGACGATGTCGTGGTTCTCACGCAGCTGGTCGATGATCCGCGACATGGCGTCCGTCTGGAGGAGCTCGGCCGGGTTCGGCGGCACCCTGCCACTCGTCAGGATGCTGAGGTCGTGCTCGGTGTGCTGCAGGGCTTCGGAGAGGCTCGAGCGGCCGACCAGGACCGTGGTGAGTCCCACGGCGCCCACGACGCCGAGCTTCTCGGCGATGCGCGGGCGGCGCAAGTCGCCCTCGACCACCGCGACCTTGTTGCCGTTCTCGACCAGCGCCAGCGCGAGGTTGATCGTCGTGCTGCTCTTGCCCTCGCCCGGCAGTGCGCTCGTGACGACGAAGACCTTGTGGTGCTCGTCGGGGTTGATGAACTGCAGGTTGGTGCGCAGGACGCGGAACGCCTCGCTGCGTGGGGAGTACGGATCGATGTCCGTGAGCAGTGGCGCGCCACCGGCGCTCTTGTCGAACGGGATCGATCCGATGACGGGCGCGTGCGTGATCTCCTCGACCGCGGACGAGCTGCGGACCGAGGTGTCGAGCGTGTGGCGGAGCACGGCGATGCCGGCGCCCAGCAGCAGACCGAGGACAAGGCCAAGTCCGAGGTTGCGGGTGGGTTGGGGCGAGACGGGTGACCCGGGCAGGGACGCCTCGTCGACGACGGTGGCCTTCAAGGTCGCCTGGTCCTGTCCCGGTGGAGTCTCCAGCTCGCCGACGTAGCCAACGAAGACCTCTGCGGTCGTCGCGGCGATTTGCTGCGCACGTTCGGGTGACTCGTCGGTCACCGTGATGGTGAGGATGACGGTGTCGAGCTGTGCCGAAGCGCTGACTCGTTGGCTGAGCTGCCCCGGGGTCTCGTCCAGGTCAAGTCGATCCACGACGCGGGTCATGATGGCGCTCTGGTTCACCAGGTCGGCATAACTCTTGATGCGCTGCAACGAGTACTGGCTTCCCTGCAGCGCTGAGCTTTCGCCGGACGACTGCGAGGTCGACACGAAGAGCCCAGTCGAGGACGCGTACTGCGGAGTTGCCGTCGATGTGAGACCCGCGGCGATCGCGAGAGCACCGAGCGTCGTCGCCGCGATGAGCAGCCAGCGCTGCCGGAAGATGGCGATGTAGTCACGCAGGTCCACGAATGCTCCACGATCGATTCGAGGTCAGGGGTCAGCACACTGTATGCGAGCGGCGAGGCCGTGGCTGCCGGCTTTGATTGAACGGCGGCAGTGAGTCGTATGTCACGCCCGTTTCGCGTCACCTATTTCTCCGGAACGCTCGCGTGCCGAGTTGTGGTCGGCTTAGCCTCTTACTCACGAGGTTCGGGGAGACTGAGGAGGCGGCATGCCATCTGGCGTGAAGACATTCGCCGTCCAGGCCCTGGACTCGCAGGCCGTAGCCTCGTCTGCCGGTCCCGACGGAGGCGATCCAGTGGTTGAAGTGACTTCCACCAGGGCCAGGTGGCACGGAACGTACGCGCGGACGCTGTTCCTGACGGACGTGATCGCGGTGGTCGCCGCTGGTCTGCTCAGCGCTGGACTGCGGTTCGGCTTCGACCAGTCGAGTGTGACGACGAACGGCCCCTTGTCGCTCAGTTACTGGAGCTTTGGCACGGCACTCGCAGCTGGTTGGGTTATCGCGCTGCAGGTCTACCGCACCCGCGACTCATACGTCATTGGCGAGGGTGTCGAGGAGTACCGCAGGATCGTCCGAGCGTCGGTCATGTACTTCGGCTGGGTCGCGATCGTCTCGCTGGTCCTCAAGCTCGACGCGTCCCGCCTCTACCTCGCCATCACCTTCCCTCTGGGACTGTTTGGGTTGCTCCTCGGGCGCAAGGTGTGGCGAGCCTGGCTGCGTCGCCAGCGTCGTCACGGGGAGATGGTCAGCAACACCCTGATCGTCGGAGGGATCCGGTCCGCCGCGGAGATCGTGGGACATCTCGAGCGCGCCCACAACGCGGGTATCCGGGTCGCCGGCGTGTGGGTTCCTGATCGCGCCGCCGGTGAGGGGGAGCGCATCGAGCGACAGGGACACAGCATCCGGGTCTTCGGCGAGGACGCGCGGCTGCACGACGTGCTCCGGACGACCAGAGCAGAGCTCGTGGTCGTCACCGATACGGAGCACCTCGGCCACGCGGGCTTGAAGGACCTGATCTGGGAGCTGGAGGGGCTGGACATCGACCTGATGCTCTCCCCGAACGTGGTTGACGTGTCCGGTTCGCGCATCCAGCTGGGAACTGTGGCGCGGCTGCCCTTCCTGACGGTCGGTAAGCCGACGTACGGCGCTGCCGCCGCGTGGCCGAAGAAGGCCTTCGACCGCCTTGGTGCGGCCGTGATCATCACACTTCTCGCGCCGGTGCTCCTGGGGTGTGCGCTCGCCGTGAAGCTCACGAGCCGCGGCCCGGTGCTATACGGACAAGAGCGCATTGGTCTCGATGGTCAGCCCTTCCACATGATGAAATTCCGATCGATGCGTGTCGATGCCGACGAAAGCCTCGCTCGGCTGCTCGCGGAGCAGGGCAAGGAGCATGGCCCGTTGGCCAAGCTCGAAGACGATCCACGAATCACTCGGGCAGGCCGAGTGCTCCGGCGCTACTCGCTCGACGAGCTGCCTCAGCTGTTCAACGTGCTCCGGGGCACCATGAGCCTCGTAGGCCCCCGGCCGCAGCGCCAGTTCGAGGTGGAGCGATATGACGCCACCGCGCACCGTCGTCTCCGAGTCCTGCCCGGCATGACGGGTCTGTGGCAGGTGTCCGGCAGGTCGGATCTGAGCTGGGACGACGCCGTCCGGCTCGACACGTACTACGTCGAGAACTGGTCCTTGGTGGGCGATGTGCTGATTCTGTGGCGCACGATCCGCGCCGTGACCCGCCCGGACGGGGCCTATTAGACCTTGACGACCCTCCTCACGCACGAGTGGCTCGCGGCGGCGGGAGGCTCGGAGAACGTCTTTGAGCAGATGACCCTGGCGTTCCCGGAAGCCCGACGCTTCTGCCTCTGGAACGACGACCCCACCCGATTCCCCGGCGTGGAAGAAAGTTGGCTCGCCCGCTCGCCGCTGCGGCGAAGCAAGCCGGCAGCCCTGCCGTTCATGCGTGCAGCCGGTCGCGGAGCTGACCTGGGGGGCGCTGACCTCGTTCTGAGCAGCTCGCACGTTTTCGGCCATGCGATCGCCTCGCGGGCCGCGCGCCGGGGAATACGGGCGTTCGCTTACGTGCATAGTCCTGCCCGATACATCTGGGCACCGGAGTACGACCCGCGCGGTCGCTCGCTCCCGGTGCGGACGGTCGCGCCCGCGTTGCGCCGCGTCGACCGTCGGTCGGTCGATCCTCGGGTGTCGTACGCGGCCAACAGCGCATTCGTCGCTGAGCGCATGGCCGAGGCCTGGGGTGTCGAGGCGCGTGTCATCCACCCGCCCGTCGCCGTGGCGAACATCGTGCAGTCGATGGAGCGGCCGCTCTCAGAGCAGGACGCAGAAGCCGCGCGGCAGCTGCCCGCAGAGTTCGTGCTGGGTGCGTCGCGGCTGGTCGACTACAAGCGGGTCGACGCCGCGATCGACCTGGGCTCCTCCCTGGGAGTGCCCGTGGTCATCGCCGGCGACGGTCCCGACCGCGAGCGGCTGCAGGCGGTGGCGGACTCGGCGGGTGTGCGGGTGCAGTTCCTCGGCAGGGTCAGCGACCGGCTCCTCCACGAGCTGTACCGGCGGGCTTTGCTCTTCGTCTTCGCCGCCGTCGAGGACTTCGGCATCATGCCGCTCGAGGCCGTCACCGCTGGTGCGCCGGTCGTCGTGAACCGCGAGGGTGGCGCCTGGGAAGGCGTGAGCGCGACCGGTGCAGGAGCGAGCTGCGACCCGGACGATCCCGACGAGCTCCGCGCCGCGGCCGAGACGGCGATCGGACTGAGGTCCGTGGCCGGCAGTGCAGCCACGGCGGACTTCGCCGACGAGCTGTTCCGATCACGTGTGGTGGAGTGGACCAGTGGCGAGTGATCAGAAGCGACCGGCTGGTTCCTCGCGTCTGGTGGTCGACGATCGTTACCGCGACCTCTCAGGGATCGGTCGGTACGCCAGAGAGGTCGTCCCGCGCCTGTCGGTGCCGCACGACATCCTGGCTTCCACCTCGGACCCGATGGCCAAGCGGGACGTGCTGCAGTGGGCGCGGCTGAAGTTGAAGCGCTCGGACGTGCTCTATTCGCCCGGGTTCGCTGTCGGACCCTCTCGTGCCGTCCAGGTGCCCACGTTGCACGATCTGCTGCACATCACGCATCCTCGCGACGACGCGGGGCGCATGCACGCCCTGTACTACGAGCGGCTCGTGAAGCCGCTGGTTCGGCGCTCGGGCCATGTCATCACCGTGTCCCCTACGTCGAAGCGCGAGCTTCAGGCATGGCTCGGGGACGAGGTGACGGTGCACGACTGCGGCAACGGTTGCTCGCCGCGCTTCACGATCGACGGACCGTCCAGGTCGGCGGACCGCCCCTACGCGGTGTTCGTCGGCAACCTGAAGCCACACAAGCGTCCGGAGCTGGCGATCTCGGCAGTAGCGGCGACGGATCTTGACCTCGTGATGGTGGTCCCCGATCCAGACGAGGCTCGTGGCCTGGCCGAGAGGCTCGGACTGACGGACCGAGTCACGGCCGTGTCAGGTATCGACGACGATGAGCTCGCGGCGATCTACCGTGGAGGCGTGGCAACCCTGGTGACGTCCGAGTGGGAGGGCTTCGGGCTTCCCGTGGTCGAGTCGCTGCGGTGCGGAACTCCGGTCCTGTACGCGCGGGAGTGCGAATCCGTGGCTGAGCTGTCGTCCAACGATCCTGCGTCGGTGGGCCTGGGGGGAGAGGCGCATCCGCGAGAGTGGGCGAGTGCCCTGAGTGACGTGGCGTCCTCGGGGCGTCGCGCCGAGGCGACCGAGGACTGGTTGGCGGCGTTCGACTGGGCGAGCGTCGCCGACCGCGTCAGCGAGGTCCTCCGCTCGGTCCAGCGAGATGGGGAGCAGAGAGGATGAACCTCGGCTGGATGACGAAGCCGGCGGTGCTCATCCTCGGCCCGGTTCTCGTCAGCCTGGTGGTGTGGTCGATCCCGGGCGGTGAGTCCTACGCTCTGCGGGGATTCACCGTGCGCTCCGACCTCACCTTCAGCTCGTTCGCCGTGCTGCTCACCTGGTACGTCGCTTGCCTCGCGGTCTTCGTGGCGGGCAGCAAGGTGGGTGCCAGTATCGAGCCCAGTCGCGGCGTGAGCGAGGTCGAGAACACGCCGGTCTTCGAGCGCCGCTTCCTCGCCGTCTTGACGGTCCTGAGCACGCTGGGGGTGGGATACGCGGTCGTGACGGCGGCGAGCCAGGTCTCGATCGTCGACGCCCTGACCACCGGCGGCGGGAACGCACTCAACGAGGCCCTTGGCGGCGAGCTCGGCCCCCTGACGCTGCGCTACACGGCGGCGATCGCGGCACCAGTGGCGATCGTCCTTGCGCGTCGCGGGGTCGCGAGCTGGGCAACAGCCGCCTACAACGTCGTTCTGCTCCTGCTGTCGTCATCGTTCTCGAGCCGCCTCTCGCTCATACTGGCGGCCGTCGTGCTCGTGGTGCTGACCGCCCGCATCGACGGGGGGCTGCGTGTCTCCCGCAAGGTGGTCGTCGGCGGTCTCGTTGTCGGCTACATCGCGCTGAGTCTCTTGAACTTCTCTCGAAACTCCCAGTTCTACGAGGCCAACGGCGTCACGAGCATTACGGCGATGAACAACTACCAGTTCGCGGCGTACCTCGGGGCACCCGCGCAGGTCAGCATCGGCGTGAGCGACGCTCTCCTCACAAGCGACTACTTCGTTGGCTCCACGTCTCCCGCCTACCTCGCCGCCGTGCCGACCTTCCTCCAGCCGGGTGACGTGAACGTCGTGGGTGAGCGCATGGCCGGCTACGGAGGCGACGTCGACGTGGCGAGGAGCCTCACGACCAACTCTGCGTTCGCCGACGTTGTCACTAACTACGGGCTGCTGGGGACCCTCTTCGCTCTCATCCCTCTGCTGGTGGTGGGCGTCGTGTGGGGGCACGCGATGCGCTACAACGGCTTGGTCGTGGTGGCCGCCGGGGTCGTGTCGTACGGCCTGGCCGAGCTCTGGCGGATCTACCTGTTCCCGCAGGGGATCTTCGTCTACCTATTGCTGGCGACCCTGATCGCTGCCGTTTTGGCGTCGTCGGCCGCTCGCACCGCCGCGTCCCATGAATCGCGACGAGTGTCGATCAGGACGGATCGTGCAGGAGGGCCTCGAGACGTCGGGCCTTCTCCCGCCAGTCGAACTGACTGAGCGCCTCTGCCCACAATGAATCGGGAGTGTCGGCGAGCGCTGCCTGCACCGCGTGGGGGATGTCTGTCGCGTCCTCGTAGGTGTGGACGCGCGACGACAGCTCCGGAGTCGTCCGGTCGATGAAGTCGGGGCCGACGACACGTACTCCGGCTGCGAGGTACTCGTAGAGCTTCATGGGACTGCGGCCGCGGTTCAGGTCGGTCGGGGTGAACGGCATCAGGCCGATGCGGGCAGCCGAGAGGAGCGCTGGCACCTCGGCGTAGGCCACAGGTCCATGCAGGTGGACGTTCGGTCCGAGCGGCGGGGCATCGCTCGCCGGTCCGTAGACGTCGACTGTCTGACCGTGCGGAGCGAGGGCCGCTCCAATCGCGTCGAGCGCTGCCCAGTCGAACCGATGGTCGAGCGCCCCGATGTAGACCGCGCCCGAGCGCTCGGTCGAGGCCCTGGCCGCGCGGAGGAACGGCTCGAGCTCGACACCGTTCTCCAGCACCAGTGTCGGCACCTCAGGGAGGACGTGGAGGTCGTCGAGCACTGGCGGTGACGTGGCAACGACTGCGTCCGCACGATCCACGAGGATGGCCTGCCCGTAGACGTAGGCCCCGGAGTCGTACAGGTCCGTCGGTCGGTACAGGACTCGCGTGGACGGCTGGAAGGCGCTCAGCACCCGATGCATCATTGGCTGGTCCACGATCACCCAGTCGGCGTCGGCAAACCCGGCGTCGGCGATCTCGCGACGTAGATCAAGGCGGCGATGGTTGAGGCGTACCGGCAGGAGACGGGTCGGCACAAGGTGAGCCACACCGGCTGGGTCCCGATGCAGTCCTCTGGCCGCGAGCTCGGCGCGTTGGTCTCTCCCGAGCGCGGCCAGGACTCGACTGTGGGGCGTCGAGATGTGCAGCACGTCGTGTCCGAGCCCTGCCAGCTCGCGCGCGTAGTGATGGCTTCCGACCTTGAACGTGGTGCCATCGGCCGTGTGCGCGACCAGGACGAGCTTCACGAGCCGCCGATCTCACGCGGGCTCGGGACGTCAAGCTCCGGCCACCGGTGGGCGAGGGTCGCGTGGGCCGCCGCGACGCGGTCGACAAGCTCGTCGCCACGCCCGACCTGGTCGAGGAGCGCGCGGGAGGTCGCCGATGAGCCGTCGCTCGCGAACGACACTCGCGCGAAGCCGATGGTGTCGAAGTTGGCTGCGACCTTCCAGGCGGGCGTGTCGACCAGCTCAATGGGGACCGCACCACTGAGCGAGGCGAGGATCAGCACGTGCAAGCGGTCCGACACCACGAGCGCCGAACGGTCGTAGGTCGCGCGCAGCAGCTCTTCGTGAGCCACCAGGTCTCCCGGCTCCCACGCCTGCTGTTCGGCCTCGAGGGCCGCGGCGATCTCGGATCCACGATCGATGTCGTCGGTGACCTGGGAGACGACGAGCGCCCGGAGCCCGGTGGTGGCGACCAGCTCCTTCACGTGGGCCAACCAGGATGCGGAAGGTGCGGGGCGGTCACCGCGCATGCTGATGACGAGCGTGTCGCGATCCGGCGCTGGGCGCCCCGGTCGAACATCTTCGGCGAAGCCGATGTCGGGCACGACCTCACCGACGCCGGCCGCCTCTCGCGAGCGTGCCTCGCGCCACAGGACGATCGTCGAGAGGCGGCAAGCGAGCCGATGTACCGCCAGGGGCGAGCGGCTGGAGACTCGGATGGCGCGAGGAGGCCGCACGACCTCGCCACCGCGAAGTCGCAGGAGGATCGTCAGGAGCAGGAAGACCAGCTCGCGCTTGACGTTGCCTGCACCGAGCGGCACCTCGCCGGGCTCGAAGAACAGCCGCGATCGCCGTGGCGAGGTGGACACGAGCCAGATCCAGCGCCCAATCGACGACTTGCTCCGGAGCACGGTGAAACGGTCGTCGAGGCCGAGACTTCGCTCCCAGTCGCGTGACGAGACGCCGACGTACGCGACGAGGGGGCCGCCGCCAGCGGCGGCCCATCGGACGACCTGGCGGCGGATCACCGCGTCGCCGAGATTCTTCTCGGGTCCTGTCGCGGACACGAATGTCACGGGCTCCCTGCGCGGCACGGGTCTCCTCGTCGAACGTCGGTACTCGGTCCAGTTGCCTGAAGAATAGGCGGTCCTGGAGTCGGCCACGATGGCATGGCCTGTGAGCCGCATCATTGCGTGCTGGCGAGCGAATGGGACCGGCCTCGCCCGTCGCGCGACTACGGTGGTGGGATGCGCCGACTGCGGGTCCTCCAGAGCTTGGAAGCCCCTGATGGGACGACGCGGTTCTCGACCCAGATGCGCGACGGCTCGCCTGACGACGTCGAGCAGCTCTTCTTCAGCTGGCGCACGGCTCTGATCGGCCGGTACGACGTGTTCCACGTCCACTGGCCCGAGCTGCTGGTCCGGGCGGGCAGCGCGCCGCGCAGGGTGGTCAAGGCAGCCCTGCTGCTGACGCTGGTAGTCCGGCTCTCGGTGCTGCGCACCCCGGTGGTCCGCACCGTGCACAACGAGACGCCGCACGAGCCAGGCAGTCGGTTGGAGCGAACCGTGCTGGCCCTGCTCGACCGGCGTGTGCGCACCTACGTGGCGCTCAACCCGTTCACGGCGCTCCCGGACGGCGTGGACGCGGTGGTCATCCCCCACAGTCACTACGTCGGCCGGTTCCCGACGGCGGAGGTGATGCCCGTCCCGGGACGCCTGATCTCCTGCGGTCTCCTGCGCCCATACAAGGGAGTCGAGGACCTGCTGGCGGTTGTCACCGGCATGACGCGTGAACCTCTGTCGGTCCACGTGGTGGGCAAGCCGCTCAATGCCGAGTTCGCCGACGTCCTGCAGTCGGCCGCGGCGGCCGACCCGCGGGTCGACCTGACCCTCTCCTTCGTTGCGGACGAGCTGCTGGCGCAGGAGATGGGGGCGTCGGAGCTGGTCGTCCTCCCGTACCACCGGATGCACAACTCGGGGATGCTGATCCTCGCGTTGTCCCTGGGGCGTCCGGTGCTGGTGCCGCGCAACGAGGTCACGGAGTGGATCGCCGACGAGGTCGGTCCGGGCTGGGTGAGCTTCTTCGACGGCGAGGTCGATGCCGCGGTCCTCGAGGAGGCCCTGGATCAAGCCCCGGCAGTGCTGGCGGGTGAGGCTCCGCGCTTCTCGGCTAGGTCGTGGGAGGAGTCCGGCGAGCAGTACGCGGCGGTGTACCGAAGCGTGGCGCTCTGATCAGAGCCCGTCGAAGTTGCGATGAGCCAGCTGTCGGGCCGTCGTCTGGTGGTCGGCGATTCGCCGTGCGAGGTCGTCGCGGCTGGCCAGGGCCTCGCTGACCTTCCGAGGCAGCTCGACTCGGAGGTCGTGATCGAGGGACACCATCAGGTCGGGTACTCCGAACACTCGTGTGAGCCCTTCGACCTTGCCCTGCGTCGACAGGATGATCGCTGGCGTGCCGGCCCAGAGGCTCATCACCCCGACGTGCATCCGGCCGCTGACGACTAGGTCTGCTCCGCCGCACAGCGAACGAACCACCGCCGGCGGAGGTACCTCGGTGACCAGGACGATGTCCTCGCTGATGCGCTGCTTGATCCCCGTGAGCTGCGCCAGGTCATCGCCGGACTTGCGGATCACGTGAGGAAGCAGGACGACCTCGAGTCCGTGAGCCCGCAGCGTGGCGATCGCCTCGACGTAGGCCTCGGCCTGGGTCGTGAGCCGTCCCACGAGCCCGCTCGCGTTGACGATGGCGTACGGACCCGTGATGCCGAGTCCGTCGAGGAGGTCCTGCGCTGCGTCGGCGTCGGTCGCGGATGCTGCCAGCACGAGGTCCGTGACCAGCTCGACATCGAGGTGGAGAGCGGTGAGCCGGTCGAGGCTGACCGGCTCGCGCGCCATGAGGCGCGCGCCAGCCCGGGCTGCTGACGTGAGTGCGCGAGCTGCCAGGGGTTCGGGCGTGCCGTTCCAGCTGAAGCCGAGGACGCGGCTCGGTATCCCCGATGCGGCACCCAGGCGAACCAGCTCCGCACGACGCACGGCGGCCGACAGGTTGTAGTGGCCATCCATGACGTCGGCACCGATGAGCGACACGCTCCGAGCCCCTCGGAGGCGGCGGACGAACACGCGGAGCGCCCTCCAGCGGGCGAGGGTGTTGCCGTAGATCAGGTGCGGCACCGCGATCACCTCGACGTCTGGATCGGATGACGGCGGCAGCTCGGTCACCTCGCGGGTCACGACGAGCAGAGGCCGGGGCGCGTTCTCGACGAAGGCTTCGATGAGGGCGACGTCGCCGTTGTTGCCGGAGACATGCGGTGTGACCACGACCGTGGTCGTCGACGCGGGGGACCGGTGCCGTCGGACGCCCCGGGCCAGAGCGCGGATGAGGAGGGGCATCGCCCAGGCCTCGGCGACGGTCACGACGCGCCTCAGTCGGCGCTTGATGATTCCGAGCGTGTGCCTCATGGACATCCTGTTCTTCTATTGGCGCTTCCAGCCCATTCTCGATATCGAACGAGAGTCAGGAAGGACGGTCTCGCATCACAGTGGCAGATCGAGGTCACGACGGTGTGACGTCGAGGTCGGATCTGACGATCGTCGGTCGACATCGTCTGAGCCGCTTAGAATCGGGGCGTGCGGGCGGACCGCACTTCACCATGCGGACGGGGGCACCATGACTGCCTCGTCGAACCAGGACGTGGGTCGGCGCGCCGTCTCCGGTGCCGCGTGGGTGGCGCTCGAGAAGTGGGCCTCCCGCCTCCTCAGCCTGGTGGTGTTCGGCATCCTGGCGCGTCTGCTCGCGCCCGAGGACTTCGGTCTCATGGCCATCTGCGTCTCGGTGTCGACGATTCTGCAGATCTTCGTCCAGTACGGGTTGGCGCAGGTCCTGGTCCAGCGGCGCGAGCTGGACGATCGTGAGATCCACACGGCGTTCTGGTCCGGCCTCGCCGTCTCGCTTCTGCTGTACGGACTGCTGTGCGCGAGCATCCCGCTGTTCCTCCTGATCTACGACGAGCCGATGCTGGCCTCGATCCTTCCGATCGCGGGGCTCGTGCTGCCGTTGGCGGGTCTCGCGAGCGTGCCCGCCGCGCTTCTCGAACGCGACCTCCGCTTCCGCCCACTGGCCGTGCGACAGCTGAGCGGCGTCGTCGTCGGCTCGTCGGTTGCCGTCACGGTGGCGGTCCTCGGTGGCGGGGTGTGGGCGCTGGTGCTGCAGCCGGTCGTGACCGCCGGTGTCGCGGTCGTCGTGCTCTGGATCGCTGGCCGTTGGTGGCCGCGCCTGGTCTTCTCGCGGCGAGCGCTTCGCGGCATGCTCGGCTTCAGCGTGCTCGTCGTGGCGACCGAGCTGGTGGGTTCGATCAACTTCAACATCGACAAGTTCGTGGTGGGCGCGTACTTCGACCCGACGGTGCTGGGCTACTACTTCATGGCGCAGCGACTGCTCACGCTGGTGCTCGAGGTGGCCTCGGCCGTGCTCGACAAGGTGTCGTTGTCGGCGCTGTCCCGCGTCCAGGACGATCACCAGCGGTTCCAGCGGTTCTTCTTCGCGCTGACCTTCGTCAGCACCACCCTCGGATTCGCGTTGTACGGCGTTCTCGTCGGGTTCGGTGATCCGTTGACGCGACTGGTCTTTGGTCCCGGATGGCACGACACGGTGCTGATCGCGGCCCTCCTGGCGCCGATGTTCATGCTGGGTACAGCCACCTACTTCGACAAGAACGTGATGATCGCCCGTGGTCGGCCCGCCGCGACGCTCGGTCTGGCGGTGGTGACGCTTCTCCTGGGCCTGGTGATCCTGGCCGTCACGCTCCCGTGGGGCATCCTCGCGGTCGCCGCAGGTCGCTCGTTCCGTCAGTTCGCCTTCTGGCCCGTGCGCCTCTACGTCATTCGACGGACGGCGAACATCGACATCCGGGTCTATCTCGCGCAGTTCCTCGCGCCGACGGTGGCGGTGCTCGTGCTCGCTGGGTTCGGGTTCGCCGTCACGGCCAGCCCGTGGGCCGACGCCCCTCTCAGCGTGCTGACCTTCGTGATCCCGGCAGTCCTTCTCGGGGTGGCGCTCTACGCCGGTGTCATCTGGCTGGTCGCCCGGCGCCGCGTCAGGGAGATCCAGTCGATGCTCAAGCGGATGTACCGTCGGACCCCGGTTCCCGCGTGATCCGGCGTTCGGCGTCCGCGCCATGAGCGACGTGCCCGATCGCCTGGTCGTCGTCCTCGTCTCGGCCTTGCCGCGGCTCAACGAGCTCCGAGCCCTGCTCGACAGCCTCGCGTCCGTCCGCGTCCCCGACCGTTACCGACTCCGCGTCGTGGTCGTCGACAACGGCGTGCGCCCGACGGTTCCCGACGATCGGGACGGCGTCACGGTGGTGCACGAGGAAGCGCCCGGGATCGTGCCTGCCCGCAACCGGTCGATCGAGGTGGCGCTGGCCGCGGACCCGTGGGCCGTCGCCTTCGTCGACGACGACGAGATCGTGCCGGCGGAATGGCTGACGAACCTGGTCGAGGCCCAGGAGAAGTTCTCGGCGGACGTGGTCACGGGACCGGTCGACTACGTGCTCCCCCCGGGCACGCCCCGCACCCCCGCGGTCGCGCGCCGGTTCGCGACACTCCGCCACGCCCACGGTCCGTACGAGGGCACCGTGGCCACGAACAACACGCTGGTGCTGGCGCACTGGTTCGAGGGGCCGTCGGGCCTGAGGTTCGACCCCACGTTCAACGGCACCGGCGGTGAGGACGTGGAGCTGTTCCGGCGGCTTCGCGCGCAAGGCGGCTTCGTGGCGTGGGCCCCGGACAGCGCGGTCACCGAGCTCGTGCCAGCCGATCGCGCGACCCCGCACGCGTTGCGCCAGAGGGCCCTGCGCAACGGGCAGCTCGAGGTCCGGCTGCGGCTGCTGGCCCACGAGTCCACGCCTCGCCGGCAGATGGTTCGGGCCGTCTATCACGGTGCCAAGTCGACGTTCAGGTACGCGGTCCTCGGGCTCGTGGTCCCGCGCCATCGCGAGCTCGGACGCCTGGAGATCTCACGAGCACTCGGCTACTGGAAGGCAGCCGCGGGGCTTCGACCGTTCGAGGAGTACGAGCGGAGCGACACGGCAGCTCGGTGAACGACTCGCGTGGCTAGCGTCGCCGGTACTCGTGCAGGCGTAGGTGCAGGACCTCGGCGACCACACCGATGCCGCCGGTGATGGTGTTGAACGTCGTCGCGCGCAGACCTCGGCCGGCGGGCACGTCGCCGGCCAGTCGCCGCAGGCCGGAGGCAGTCTGGTGCAGGCCGAGCAGCAGTCGACGCGATCTCGAGCGGCCGAGGTACAGGGTCCGCGACTTGCCGGACCCGATGCGGAACCCGCGACGCGCCAGCCATCGGAGGGTGAGCCTGCCGGGTTCCACCGGTTCCTCCACGACAGCCTCGGCGCAGTGCTCGATGACGGCACCCGCGCGGTGCAGGGCGAGGAAGAACGCGGTGTCCGACCCGCCGCTCTCGGAGAAGGCGGGATCGAAGCGGGGCCGGTCCTGCGCCTCCCAGGTCGAGCGTCGCAGCAGCGTCGTGTTCGTCGCCGCGGTGACAGCGCGATCACCGGTCGTGATGGGCTTCTGCTGGATGAAGCCGGCCTCCAGAATCCATCGAGGCGTGTCGAGGGGGAACGTGGAGCGCACGAAACCCGCCACCACGTCGGCCCTGGACGAGCCGGCGTGGTGGGTCAGCGCGGCCAGCCAGTCGGGCCGCGCCACCTCGTCGTCGTCGACGAACACGATGCCGTCGTGATCGGACGAGGCCAGGTGCTCGAGCGCCGCGTTGCGCGCGGCGGCGATGCCGGGTCGGGGCTCGTGCAGGTACTGAAGACGCCAGCCGTCGGCTCCCCACTCTTGGCGCAGGCCGTCCACCAGGTCCCGAGCTGTCGGTTCTCGGTCGTTGTCGACGACCACGACCCGAGCCCCTCCAGCGAGCTGGTCCCGGAGCGAGCCCAGG
Organism: Aeromicrobium alkaliterrae; assembly: GCF_039529015.1. NCBI lineage: Bacteria > Bacillati > Actinomycetota > Actinomycetes > Propionibacteriales > Nocardioidaceae > Aeromicrobium > Aeromicrobium alkaliterrae. Next base: position 1,097,000 of record NZ_BAAAME010000004.1, on the reverse strand, counting down.
AGCGACCGGAGCCCCTCAGGTCGCCGGTAGGTCGCGACGGCGACGAGGGGAGCCGTCAGGTCGTCGTGGGTCGGGCTCTCGGGATGGCTCCCGTCCGTCACGGTCGGTCCGAACCGGGTCGCGAGCGTGGCGCTCCCGGAGAACCGCCAGGGGGAGCGCGCGAAGGGGGATGCAGCTCCACCTCCGGCAGGGGTCGGTCCCAGCCCGGTCGCGACCGACAGGCGCGTGAACCTCGTGCGCGTCTCGATCCGGCTGGACCACGAGACACCGCGCACGGTGACGGCCCCGGAGTCGAGCTCGACGTGGCTCCCGGGTGCATCCACGGCGAGTCCGGCGAAGGCCAGGCGGAAGGGCCGCCCGAGGGTCCGCGAGACCGTAAGCTCGTGCCTCATCGCGCCGTCGTCGGCGCTCGTCGTCGTGGTGAGGAGTGGTCGGGCACGGTCCAGGTAGCGCTGGACGCGCTCGCGTCGAAGCTGTCGGCCGACTCGTCCTGGCGGGCGGTCCGTGTGCGGGATCGGCCGGAGCAGCCAGGTGGAGGCGATCACGCCGACCTCGCCCTCCGGTTCGACCGCGAGCGGTTTGGAGCGTTCGTAGTGCCGGCGGCCCACCTGCACCGTGACGGATCCGGCGTGGGCCTCTGGCGACCGCGCTGGCGAGGTCACCGACGAGTACTCGAGGTGGGTGTAGTCGGCGCTGCCCGACCTTCGCCGGGCGTCGACCTCGACACGGTCGTAGCTGCCGTGGTTCGCGATGCGCACGAGGTCCGGTGAGCGTTCCACGAGGAACCCGGGAGTCGTGAGGACGGAGACGTTTGCGGGCTCGATCGCGAGTGTCGCGGACCGCGAGGTGGTGGGTGTGGCGCGCGAGGGGAGGAGGTGCACGAACGCCTTGGACACCCAGTACGACGCGAGAGCTCCGGAGTAGGGCTGCGCCGTGGCGTCGTCGGCGCCGGCGGCACCGAGCTCGACGAGCCCGTTGGGCGACACCATGCCCGACTCGAGGAAGTGGTTCATCGTGAGGTCGAGGTGTGCCTGCACCCACGACGGTGCATGGCCGGTCAGCAGGGCCACGGAGTACGGAGCGACGGTGGCGGCGCGATACGTGAGCGACCTTCCGTGACGCAGCGGCGCTCCAGACTCCGAGACGAGCGTGCGCAACGCGGGGAGGAACTCCAGCAGGCGGTCCACCTGCGTCTCGCGCCACGGGTCCTCGCCCAGCAGGTGAGCCGTGACCAGGGGATAGAAGTGGTAGGCGAACGAGGTGTAGTAGTCGAACGTGCGGCCCTGGCCGTCGCTGTACCAACCACCGCCGGCGTACCAGCTGTCGACCACGTCCAGGCCCTCGTCGATCCGAACTCGCCAGAGCCTCGGCCGCTCGCCGAGCCGCAGGTGGAGGCCGGCGATGGGCAGCGCGAACAGGCGCCAGTTGTTGGCGGTGACGGCGGCCACCTCCGAGCAGGCGGAGGTCCACGAGAGCAGTCCTGCCAGCGCCGAGTCGGAGAGCTGCGACGTGAGACGCTCCCCGAGCATGAGGACGCCGAGCGCGAGGGCCGCGGCCTCGACCGCCGCTTGGCGGTTGTCCTCGGGGCGTGGCCACGTTCGGGTGGTCGTGGGGTCGAAGACCTCGTCCAGGGTCGCGACGACCTTGTCCCACGCCTCCGCACGGCGTCCCTGGGGTTCCGCGCCGGCACCACTCTCGGAGATGGCGAACAGCAGGAACGTGCGCGCGAAGGCCTCCATGAGGTCGGCGTCGCGGCCGTTCGAGCTTGGACGGCCTCGTGCGTCGACGACGGCACAGTGGTCGGCCAGCACGCCGTCGAGCGCCAGGGTCTCGGCCAGCGCACGCCAGCTCGCCTCGTCGACGACCCGGATGCTCACGCTCAGTCCGATCCGAACAGATCCCGGGTGTAGACCTTCTCGGTCACGTCAGCCAGCTCGTCGGTACGGCGATTCACGACGATCACGTCGCTGCGGCGCTTGAACTCGTCGAGGTCGCGCAGCACCTCGGAGTTGAAGAACGGCTCGTCGGGGAGCAGTGGCTCGAACACGAGCACCTCGACTCCCTTGGCCTTCAGCCGCTTCATGACGCCCTGGATGCTCGACATCCGGAAGTTGTCGGAGCCGGCCTTCATCACGAGGCGGTAGATCCCGACCGTCCGGGGCTTACGGCGCAGGATGTCCTCGGCGACGAAGTCCTTGCGGGTCGTGTTGGCCTCGACGATCGCGCTGATGAGGTTCTGCGGAACGTTCGCGTAGTTCGCCTGGAGCTGGCGGGTGTCCTTCGGGAGGCAGTAGCCGCCGTAGCCGAACGACGGGTTGTTGTAGTGGCTGCCGATGCGCGGGTCGAGACCTACGCCTTCGATGATCTGACGGGAGTCGAGACCGTGCACCGCGGCGTAGGTGTCGAGCTCGTTGAAGTAGGCCACCCGCAGGGCGAGGTAGGTGTTGGCGAACAGCTTGATCGCCTCGGCCTCGGTCGACCCGGTGATCAGCACGGGGATGTCCTGGGCGACCGCGCCCTCCTGCAGCAGCGCGGCGAAAGTCTTGCCCTCGGCCGTCTCCGAGCCGACGACGATGCGCGATGGGTGCAGGTTGTCGTAGAGCGCCCGACCCTCGCGGAGGAACTCCGGCGAGAAGATGATCGTCAGGCCCGGGTGCTCCTCGCGCAGCCGCGCGGTGAAGCCAACGGGAACGGTCGATTTGATGACGACGACGGCGGCGGGATTCGCCGCGGCCACGGCGCGCACGACACCCTCGACCGACCGCGTGTTGAAGTAGTTGGTCTTCGTGTCGTAGTCGGTGGGCGTCGCGACGACCACGAAGTCGGCGCCGGCGTACGCGGCCTCGGCGTCCAACGTGGCGGTGAGGTCGAGCGGCTTCTCGACGAGGTACTGCTCGAGCTCGACGTCCTCGATGGGCGACTCACGGCGGTTGATCTGGTCGACCTTCGCCGCGTCGATGTCGACCGCCACGACCTCGTGGTGCTGGGCCAGGATGACGGCGTTGGAGAGGCCCACGTAGCCGGTGCCGACGACCGCGATCTTCATGGGACAGACACTAGCCTTCACCGGCTCCGCTGAGGCCGTGGTTCGTCAGGCGTTCACGTGTGACGTCGACCGCCGACCCGCCCTATCGCACCGAGGGCTCCTTCGCCCCCTAGGCTCGGACCATGGGTAAGAGTTCGCGCCGCAAGGGCGAGAAGAAGGTCCGCATGCCGTACGTCGCCCGCACCTTCGAGGGGCTGGCCGGCGAGCTCGACCTCGTGGCGCTGCGGGAGTTCGTGCCGTCCGCCACGGGCACGGTGAAGCTGGCCGACGGCGGCCGCGAGATCCTCGTGTGTTCGCTCCTGCCCGGCAACGGCGCCGGCCTCGTCCGACCCGACGGCCAGATCTGGCTCGGCCTGCAGGTCCAGCACAACCACGGCGACATCAGCCGCGACTACGCGGGCATCATCGAGACGGCCCTCGAGCTCGAGGCGGGTCAGCCGGTGCCGGTGACCGACCCGGGCGTCGGCCCGCGCCTCCAGGACCTCCTCGACACCGCGGCGCCCTTCGAGGTCACGGTCCACGACGGCTTCGACTTCTGGCTCGACGACGTCGACGCCGGTGACGACGCCCGAGCCCTGCTCGAGCAGACCAACGCGAGCATCGCCCCGACCGTCAAGCTCGACGGGGTCGAGGCCGCCTACTGGACCCAGATGGGGGAGCGTCGCTTCCTGCGCTGGGTGCAGCCCCACGACGAGGGCACGCTGCTCGACGCCTTCGCCCGACTGCACGTGGGTGGCGGTGACGACCTCGGCGACGACGTCCGTCTGATCGGCATGTTCCGTGCCCACGGGCTGCTGGTGCCGGTGTGGGAGACCGAGGGCGAGGGAGCCGAGCTCGAGGAGCCCGTCCTCGCTCTGAAGGCACGCCTCGACGAGGCACTCGCCGACGAGACGCCGCTGACCGGCGAGCAGCGCAACGCTCGCAACGGACTGGCGAACCGCCAGCTCACGATCCGCTGACGGTCAGCACGTCTGATCGGCCTGGACCCGTCGCCTGAGCGTGTCCGGGGTTGGGGCAGCGGCAACCTGACAGGACGCGTCAGCTACCTGGCGCCGGCCGCGCGATGAACCGTGACGCGACGCTGCCACGCGCCTGACTTGAGCTCTTCGATCACGTAATCGTCGGCGAGAGCAGACTCTTCGGCCTTGATTTCCATTGCTCGACGCGTCGCCTCGAGCAGGTTGCGGGACGCGCCTTGCGCAAGGACGTCGTCGTCGCGCTTGATCCGGTACTGGGGCACACGTCAATCCTATGGATCTCTCGCGTTCTCGAGGCGAGAATCGGAAACGTGTGACCGCCCCCACGAGGGCGCGTCGGCGGAGAGCTGAGCTGACCCGCGCGACGGCCTGGATCAGGGCGTGCTCGAACCCGGCACGTCCTCCCCGATCGTGACGACGTTCTCCTCGTCGTCACGTCTCCCTCCCTTCGCCCCGCTCAGCTGTAGTGCAGCTCGCGGTGCGGGCAGGCGCCCTTGTACTTCAGGTGGCAGCGCAGTCGCCGCCAGGTCTTCCTCATGCCTTTCAGGCTAGGCAGCGAAGGTGTCACGGAGGTGACGTCTCGCTCCAGCCGTGCGTGACCTGCGCGACGTTCGTGCGTTTGCGTTCGCTCGTGACTCCTGGATGGCATAGCGTCTCGCGGATGCGAGTGTGGATCCTGCGGGGCGTGCTGGTGGTCGTGCTGACCGTCCTGCTCGTTTACGCCGTGGCAGGAAGTTCGCGCATCAGCGGCTCGGTCGTCTTCACGATCGTCGAGAACCAGCACGGGGTGCATCAGGGCGACATCGTCGCGTTCGTCATGTGGTGCATCGGTCTGGGCGTCGTGCTCCGCGTGAAGTGACGGTCGGAGGCTTCGAGGCTCGTCGCAGGCTCCTCGCACCTCAGCCGGCGGGGTGGCGGTTGTCGCGGGCTCCTCGCACCTCCACCGGCCCGAGTGAGCGAGCCCACACCCGGGCCGGGAATGATAGTTGCGGTCAGAGACTTCTTGTTGAAGACCGAGTCCGAGCCCACGACAGACAGGCGCCCCGCACCGTGAAGACCGCGAACCGCACCCCGTACCAGCTCACGTTCGGGATCCTGTCGGTCGCCGTCGCCTCGTTCGCGCTGATGCAGTCGATGACCGTCCCGGTCCTCTCGACGATCGAGACCGAGTTCAAGACCGACCAGGCCACGGTCACGTGGGTGCTCACGGCCTACCTGCTGTCGGCCTCAGTGTTCACCCCGATCATCGGCCGCCTCGGCGACACCTACGGCAAGCACCGCATGCTCGTGATCTCGATGGTGTTCCTGTCGCTCGGCTCCCTCACCGCCGCACTCGCCCCCACGATCGGCATCCTCATCGCCGGTCGCGTCCTCACCGGCGTCGGCGGCGGCGTGCTGCCGATCGCGTTCGGCATCATCCGCGACGAGCTCCCGTCGCACCGCGTCGCCGGTGCTGCCGGGTTCGTCTCGTCGCTGATGGCCGTCGGCTTCGGTGCCGGGATCGTCATCGCCGGACCCATCGCCGAGGGCCTCGGGTTCCGCTGGCTGTTCTGGATCCCCTTCATCGTGACCGTCGCGGCCGCGATCGCCGCCTGGCTGTTCGTGCCCGAGTCACCCGTGCGCACCCCCGGACGCGTGCCGATGCTGCCCGCCGTGCTGATGGCCAGCTGGCTCGTCGCTCTGCTGCTCGGTCTGAGCCAGGCACCCAAGTGGGGCTGGACCTCGCCAGAGATCCTCGGCCTCATCACCGCCGCGGCGATCCTGCTGGTCGTCTGGGTCTGGGTCGAGAACCACGAGACGGTCCCGCTCATCGACATGCGCATGATGCGGCTCAAGGGTGTGTGGACCGCCAACCTCGTGGCCCTGCTCGTCGGCTTCTGCATGTATGCGATGTTCGGCTTCCTGCCGCAGTTCCTGCAGACTCCGGAGTCCGCAGGGTACGGCTTCGGAGCCAGCACCGCCGAGTCCGGCTACCTGATCCTGCCCAACGCGATCGCTTCGTTCATCTGCGGCATCGCGGCCGCACCGATCACCCAGCGCGTGGGTGCCAAGGCCGTCGTGGTCGTGGGCGGCATCGTCGGATCGGCGGGCCTCGGCGCCATGGTGTTCGCGCACGACCAGCACTGGCAGATCCTCGTGATCAACGGCGTCGTCGGCTTCGGCATCGGCTTCGTGTTCTCAAGCCTGGCCCCGCTGATCCTCGCCGCGGTCCCGGCCCACCAGAGCGGCGCCGCCAGCGGCATGAACGCCAACATTCGCACGATCGGTGGTTCCATCGGGACCGCCGTCATGTCGACCATCGTCACGAGCCACGCCGGCTCGACCGGCTTCCCCGAGGAGTCCGGCTACCTGACGGGCTTCGCGATGCTGGCGGTCGTCATGCTGGTCGCCGGGCTCGCGGGGCTGCTGATTCCAGCCGCGCGCCGCCGGGTCGACATCGAGACCGAGGAGCTCGAGGCCCGCTCGGCCGCGGAGCGACGGGTCCCCGTCACCGCGTGAGGTGACGGGGACCCGTCCCCGTCACCCCTCGATGATGACCGTGTTGTCGCCGAAGAACCCGTTCTCGTAGCGGTAGAGGAACGCGGCCATCTGCTCACGCAGGACGGCCTGACCGCCGCGGAACACCACGCTGTTGCCCTCGGCGTATCCCGTCGTGATTCCCTGCGACGCGAGCCACTCGATCTGGCGGTAGAACGTGGCCGTCGGCGGAACGTCGAGGAACGACTGGCCCTCGGGGGCGAACTCGGCCCCGTCGTAGCGGTAGAGGAACGCGGCGGTCTGCTCGCGCAGGACCGGCTGGTTGCCGCGGAAGCTCTTCTTTCCGCCCGGCTCGTCGTAGCCGGTCGTGATGCCGCGGCTGTTGAGCCAGGTGATCTCCTTGTAGAACGTCGCCGTCGTGGGCACGTCGATGAACGGCGAGGTGGCCGGCGCCGTGTAGTCGAACGACTCCTGGCTCTGCGCGAAGCGGTAGAGGAACGCCGCCATCTGCTCGCGCAGGACCGGCTGCGACGGCGAGAAGAAGCGCGTGCTGTTCGGGCCGAGGTAACCGGTCGTGATTCCCTTCGAGCTGAGCCACGCGATCTGGTAGCGGAACGTGTTCGCTCCGGTGTCGGTGAACGGGTAGGCCGGGGCGTTGTCGTCGATCGCCGTCGCGCGCAGGGTGGCCGCGCCGGAGATCTGCTCGGAGCGCACGGCGGACACCGAGATGTCGAGCGACTCTCCGGGGTTCACGTTCGTGATCGTGAACGTGCGGTTGCTGACCGGCGTGAAGCCGATCGGCTTGCCGATGCCGTTCTCGCCGATCGCCATGATCAGGTACTCCGACACGTCCGGAGACGGAGAGGCGTCCCAGGTGATCTTGAGCGTGCCGACCGCGGGCGGTGTCGAAAGGTCGACGCGCACGTTGGACGGAGCCGCGGGCGCGTCGGCGGCGGAGGCGGCGGTGGTGACCGCAGGGGCGAGGGTGAGCGCGAGACCCGCGATCACTGCTCCTGCAAGACGTCGGCGGACGGACCAGGCTGACATGACAGCTCCTTGCTGAGAGGGACCCGCGGATCGGGGGTTCCGCAGGTGGGCGACCCGAAGGAGCCCGAGCGTCAGTATCTGTCCTCAGCGTCGGCGCCACCGGGCAAATCCGTAGTCATTCCGGACCCCGCCGAGTGGTCCCCCCGGAGCCCTCCGAAGCGGGTTTTCCCTCGACCTTCCGTCCCGGGTCGTAAACCCGGGACGCTGCGGCGGATCGGTCTTAGCGTGATGCTGGCCGACCCGGCTCCGTGAAACGAGGACCTGCCATGAACCACCGCACCGCACCACGTCGCACTGTCCGCCGGCTCGCGGCCCTGCTGCTCGCCGTCGGCATGCTGAGCTCGGTCGTCGCCGGCCCCAGCTCGGCCGAGATCATCGCGCCGGACGGCCCGCCGTTCACCGACGTGCCGTACTCGCACACGTTCTCCACCGAGATCAACTGGATGCTCTACCAGGGCATCTCGACGGGCTACGTGGCGCCCGACGGCTCGCGCTACTTCAGCCCGAGCGCCCCCGTCCTGCGCGAGCAGGCGGCCGCCTTCCTCTACCGCTACCAGTGGGGCAACGACGGCGACCAGTTCCCCGGGCCGAGCGGGTTCACCGACGTCGCGGACAACCACCGCTTCAAGCAGCACATCCAGTGGATGGCCGCCGAGGGGATCACGAAGGGCTACGCCAACGGCAACGGCACGGTGTCGTTCCACCCGAGCGACCCGGTGCTGCGCGAGCAGATGGCGGCGTTCCTCTACCGCTTCCACACCGGCCCGGTGCTCGTGGCGCCGTCGGTCTCACCGTTCACCGACGTCCCGGTCACGCACACGTTCTACAAGGAGATCTACTGGGCGTACTCGGTCGGCATCACGAAGGGCTACGACAACGGCAACGGCACGCTGTCGTTCCGTCCGTCGCAGCCGGTGCTGAGGGAGCAGATCTCGGCGTTCCTCTACCGGTACGACGACATGTTCAACCCCGAGATCGACTGACGCGGGCGCGGCGTCGTGCGACCAGGCCGAGCAGGCTCGACATGACGCCGCGCGGGGGGCGCACGATCGCGTCGTGCAGGAGCTTGCGGCGCGAGGCGCGCAGGAACTCCGCGCTGGGGCGCGCCGTGACGGGCGCGTGGGGCACGCCGAGCCGCTCGGCGACCACGCCCGCGAGGCGTGCGCTGCCGACGGTCGTGGGGTGGATGCGGTCGCCGTAGAGCTCGACCGGGGTGCGCAGGCGGGGTGCCGGCACGAACACCGCTCCCCGCAGGTCGGCGACCGCCGCGATGATCGCGTTCGCGGTCCGCACGCGGCGAGCCCGTCCGAACCCGTAGGCGAGGGGCACCGGGAGTCGCAGGAGGTTGGGGGCCAGGCCGAGCAGCACCACCTGGTCGGCCCGGACCGCGAGCCGGCCCGCGAGATCCTCGACGTGCGACCTGAACCGGGCCGGGTCCCACGTCTTCGGGCTGATGCAGTCGTTGGTCCCGGCGCACGCGAGCGCGACGTCGAAGCGCCCCTCGGTCGGTACCAGCTCGACGATCTCCGCGGTGCGGGCACCGGAGACGGCGAACGTCCGGAGGTCCCAGCCGGCATCCGCGGCCACGCGCTCGGCCCAGGTCAGCTCCGCCACGGCAGGATCGACCACGGCACCGGCGAGCAGCGTGACGCTGTCTCCGACCGCGATCGCCTGCGGGCGCTGGGCGGGGGGATCGGCGGTCACGCCCGCAGCGTATCGGCGCGAACCAGCGGTGCGGGTGTGCCCTTCGAGGCTCGTTCCTCGCACCTCAGGGCGCGGACCGTGACCGCCCCCTGAGGTGCGGTCACCTGTTCCGCCCCCTGAGGTGTGACGAGGAACGAGGAGCCTCGAAGGGGGCTCGCCCGCCCCGACCTAGCTCCGCAGGGCGCCGACGCCCAGCACCGCGGCGAGGCCGAGGGCGCTGCGCGGGTGGTACGCCGCGGTCCAGAGTCCGCCGTGCGCCGCGCCGCGGTGCTCGTCCTGCCACGGCTCGTCGGAAGCGGGGAGGTCGGCGCGCAGGTCGTGCACCAGGAGCGCGGCCATCAGGACGTTCGACGTCGCGGGATCGAAGACCTCGACCCCGAACCGGTGGGCTCCCGCGTACGCGGCGGCGAGCGCCTTGTTCTTGACGACCGACCGCGTCCGGGTGGCGGGAGCGACGTTGAGCGAGACGCGCGCACCCGCCGCGATCGCGTCGGTAGCCCGCCAGCGCTGGAGCCGCTTGGCGAGCGCGTAGTTCGGGCCCTGCTGCGGCACGAGCGCGTCGCACGTCCCGATCTCGGCCCCCGGCGCGTAGTGGCGCTGCAGCAGACGGCCACCGCTGACCACGCGCAACGGCGTGCGGGCCGCGGACGTGACCGATCGGCGCCGGTACTTCGCCTCGGCCTGGCGGATCTCCTCCTCGGTCACGACGTAGACGTCGGTCGGGGTCGCGAGGAACGACAGCCCGGTGTCGGGCCGCTCCTTCAGCAGGTGGTCGGCGAGGGCGTCGGCGGCCATCGAGACCAGCACGTGCTTCGCGCCGTCGGCGTAGCAGTACGTGCCGAGCACGAGCCGGCCCGGCAGGTGGTCGAGCCACTCCGCGATCGCCGGCAGGTCGACCAGGAGGTCGGCGCCGGTGTCGGCCGAGGACTTCGTGACGATGCGAGCGGGCAGGTGCGTGCGGCCGGCGCCCTCGCGGGCCTGCTCGACGAGACGGTCCTGCAGGTCCTCGCGGGGCAGGTCGACCGCGACGGTCTCGGCGCCCCAGCGCTGCAGGGCCCGCAGCGGGCCCATCTCGGCGCCCGCACCCAGGACCACGACGGTGTCGCCCTCGAGCCGCAGCCACTCCGGGTTCGCCATGACGTTGCGGACGGCCTCGACGCACGACGCGGTGATGATGCCGCGGTCGCGCCACTCGTCGAGCTGCGTCTCGAGCGCCGCGCCGCGCAGGCGCTCACCGCGGTACGGGACCGACAGCTCCGTCTCGGGCTCGCCCTCGCCCTGGACCGTCGTGGTCTTGAGCATCTGGGCGAGGGGGGCGGAGTCGATCGCGGCCGTCAGCGGACCGTCGCCGAACCGCATCTGCTCCTGCGCCGACTGCAGGCCGTCGTGAGCGATCCGACGCGCTGCGGCGGCGTCGCCGATGCCGGCCTCGACCGCACGCAGGTAGTGCGCCAGGTAGTGACGGCGCCAGTTCGTCTCCTGCTCGACCGCCCGCGCGCCGACGGGGTCGGCCTTGCGCAGCGCGTCGGCCAGGACGTCGCGTGCGGTGGACGTCGTGCTCTCGGTGGGGAACCGCAGACCTGCATCGCTCATGAAGACTCCTCCTGCGCCCACCGTAGGGACGCCCGTTGCTACTCGGAAGTCGAACTCCGAGTGACCGAGTCGGGGGGCGTGATGACCCGACCGTTCTTGCGAAATCCGCTGTCAGGGGTGGGATTTCGTCCCAACCCTGTGAAACTCTGCAGGCATGAGTGATCTCGCGATCGAAACCACCGGCCTGGTCAAGGTGTTCGGTGAGCACCGCGCGGTCGACGGTGTCGACCTCCAGGTGGCGTCCGGTGGTGTCTACGGCGTGCTGGGACCCAACGGCGCCGGCAAGACCACGACGATCCGCATGCTCGCCACGCTGCTCAAGCCCGACGGGGGTTCCGCCCGGGTGCTCGGCCACGACGTCGTCACGGAGGCGGCGGCCGTGCGGTCCCGGGTCGCCATGACGGGGCAGTTCGCCTCGCTCGACGAGGACCTCACGGGGCTCGAGAACCTCGTGATGCTGGCCAAGCTCTACGGCTACCGCGGCGGCGCCGCGCGCGACCGTGCCGACCAGCTGCTCGACGCCTTCGACCTCACCGAGGCCGGCACGAAGCAGGTCAAGAGCTACTCCGGCGGCATGCGGCGCCGCATCGACATCGCCGGCAGCATCGTGGTCCGCCCCGACCTCATGTTCCTCGACGAGCCCACCACGGGGCTCGACCCCCGCAGCCGCAACCAGGTCTGGGACATCGTCCGGGCCCTGGTCGGCGCGGGCACCACGGTCCTGCTCACGACCCAGTACCTCGACGAGGCCGACCAGCTCGCCGACCGCATCGCGGTCATCGACCGCGGCCGGGTGATCGCCGAGGGCACCACGGGCGAGCTCAAGGCCTCGGTCGGCACGGGCGCCCTGCGGGTCCGGGTCGCCGATCCGGCCGACCGCGAACGCGCGGCCTCGCTGCTCGCCGAGACGCTCGGCGGCGAGCCGGTCCTCGAGAAGGACCCGTACGCGCTCAGCCTGAACGTCGGCAGTCCGGGCGACGTCCCGGCCGCGCTGGTGCGCGTCCGCGAGCACGGTGTCGACATCAGCGAGTTCTCGCTCGGCCAGCCGAGCCTCGACGAGGTCTTCCTCGCCCTCACCGGCGAGCACGTGGCCGACGTCGAGACCGCCGCTCTGCCTCACGAGAAGGGGGAGGTGACGGCATGACCACGACGCCCGGCACCGCCAGCAGCACCGCCACGATGGACGCCAAGGTCCGCGAGGCGGTGGGCAGCGCCGACCGACCCGACCCGGTCGGCCCGCTCACGTCGTCGCTGATCTTCACGCACCGCGCGCTGCTCAAGATCAAGCACGTCCCCGAGCAGCTCTTCGACGTGACGATGTTCCCGATCCTGTTCACGTTGATGTTCACCTACATCTTCGGCGGCGCGATCGCGGGCTCCACGGGCCAGTACCTCGAGTACCTCGCGCCCGGCATCCTCGTGCAGACCGTCGTCATGATCACGATGTACACGGCCATGACGATCAACAACGACATCAAGAAGGGCGTCTTCGACCGCATCCGGTCGCTGCCCGTCTGGCGTCCGTCGCTCATGGTCGGTGCCCTGCTCGGCGACACGCTCCGGTACACGATGGCGTCGGTCGTGATCCTCGTGGTCACGATGCTGATCGGCTACCGCCCGCCCGGCGGCGTCATGGGCGTCGTCGCGGCGGTCGCGCTGCTGCTGCTGTTCTGCTTCAGCGTCAGCTGGATCTGGACCCTGCTCGGCATGAAGCTGCGCAGCCCCGAGTCGGTCATGGGCGTCTCGATGATGGTGCTGTTCCCGCTCACGTTCCTGTCGAACGTGTTCGTGCCGATCGACACGATGCCCGACTGGCTCCAGCCCGTGGTCGAGCACAACCCGGTCTCGATCCTGGTCGACGCGGTGCGCAGCCTCATGGTCGGCGACCCGCACGGCGGCTCGATCCTGCAGGTGCTGATCATCTCCGGCGTCCTCGTCGCGATCTTCGGCCCGCTCACGATGCGCGCCTACTCCCGCAAGACCTGACCGCGCGAAGGTTTCGAGGCTCACGCCGCAGGCGGCGTTCGCACCTCAACCACCGGTGGTTGAGGTGCGAGGGCGCCCAGCGCCCGAGCCTCGAAACCCTGGCCGGTTCACTCCGCGACGCCCCCCGATAGCCTCGGGCCGTGGGAGCCATTCATCTGATCCGGCACGGGCAGGCCTCGTGGGAGTCCGACGACTACGACCAGCTCTCCGAGCTCGGGTACCGGCAGGCGTCCTGGCTCGGCCAGTCGTGGGAGTCGTCGGGCTTCGAGCCGACCTGGTCGGTCGCGGGCTCGCTCAAGCGCCACGCGCAGACCGCGGTCGGGGTCATCGACGCGATCGACGGCGACCTCTACGACGTCGACGCCGGCTGGAACGAGTACGACCACCTCGCGCTGACGGGCGCGTCGTCGGCGTCCGACCGCCCGAGCGACCCGAAGGAGTTCCAGCGTCAGCTCGACGCCTCGCTCGAGGCGTGGGTGGCCGGCACCGGGTCGGCAGCGGGGCAGTCGTTCGCGGAGTTCCAGGGCCGCGTGCTCGGTGCGCTCGACGTGGCGGTCGAGAACGGTGGACCGGGTCAGCAGGTCGCGGTCTTCACCTCGGGCGGACCGATCGCCCTGGTCGCCTCGCACCTGCTCACGGGCGACGCGTCGCTGTTCATCACGCTGAACCGGGTCGTGGTGAACGCCTCCGTCACGACGCTGATGGTCGGCCGCGGCGGCACCCGCCTGCTGACGTTCAACGAGCACACCCACGTGCCGCGGGACGGCGTCAGCTTCCGCTAGTCCTCACGAGGTCGGCCGGCACCGCGGTGAACGCGACCGGCTCGTCGACCTCGAGCACCTCGTCCCCCGACGCCCGCGTGATCTCGCGGTAGCTGCCCTTCTCCAGCGCCCACGCCGTGATCGACGGAGCATCGGGGTCGACGACCCAGTAGTGCGCGCACCCGGCCCGCTCCAGCCGCTCCTTCTTGAGCAACAGGTCGATGCCGCGGGTCGACGGCGACAGCACCTCGACCGCCAGCAGCGGTGCGACGGGCAGGTCACGCTCGGTGAAGTCGATGACGCGGGCCACGACGAGGTCGGGCTGCATCACCGTGTCGTCGGTGAGCGCGACATCGAAGGGCGCGGGCAGCAGCTCGAGGTCGCTCGGGAGTGTGGCGTCGATCAGCACGCTGAGTCGGAAGGATGCCCGCTGGTGCACGCGGCGCGGTGCCGGGCTCACGATGAGGATCCCGTCGATGAGCTCGTAGCGGTGGCCGTCATCGGGCATCGCGTCCAGGTCGTCGCGCGTGAGCGACCGACCGCGCGGGAGTCCCGGTGAGGCCTCGGTGGGCATGGCCGTCATGGTAGGTCTCCTTCGTCGACATGGCCACGAGCCAACGCGTTGCGCGGCCCTCCCACCAGGACACCTGAACGAGCTGTGGACGGCAAGAGTCAGCGTGCGACCTGTGGACAGCGTCACGTGCCAGCGAACTCAGATACCGGTAGTATCTGAAACATGACGACCTTGACCCAGGGCACTCGCGTGCTCGTGACCGGCGCCTCCTCCGGCCTCGGCCTCGCCTTCGCCCAGCAGCTCGCCGACGCCGGCTGCCGCGTGCTCGCCACCGACGTCCACGCCGAGGCCCCGGCCGAGCTCGCGGACCTCGCCGACGTGACCTACCTCCAGCTCGACGTCACGCAGGACGCCCACTGGGACCGCGCCCACACCTGGGTCGTCGAGAACTTCGAGGGCCTCGACGTGCTCTTCAACAACGCCGGTGTCGCCGCCGGCGGCCGGATCGAGCTCTCCGAGATCGACCAGTGGCAGTGGATCATCGACATCAACGTGCTCGGCGTCGTGCGCGGCTGCAAGACATTCGTGCCGCTGTTCAAGGAGCAGGGCTCGGGCCACATCGTCAACACCGCCTCGGCCGCCGGCCTGGTGCACGCGCCGGCGATGAGCGAGTACAACGCGGTCAAGGCCGCGGTCGTGGCCCTGAGCGAGACGCTGCGCCACGAGCTCAACCCGTTCGACGTCAAGGTCAGCGTCGTCTGCCCGACCTTCTTCAAGACCAACCTGGGCGACTCGATGCGCGGCAAGGACGAGGCGGCGCTGCGCGCGGCGTCGAAGCTCATCAACAACTCGGGCCGCACGGCCGACGGCGTCGCTCGTGAGGTGCTGAAGCAGGTGCGCCGGGGCGCCTACCTGATCCTCCCGGACCGCGACGCGGTCATGGCGTATCACGCCAAGCGCGTCGCCCGGCCCGTCTACGATCGGATGATGTTCAAGGCAGCAGCGAAGCTGGCAGCCCGGACGAGCGGGAAGGTCTGACGTGCGCCGCACCATCCTGATCACCGGGGCGAGCTCCGGTCTGGGCGCCGAGATGGCACGGCAGTTCGCCGCGAAGGGCCACGACCTGGCGATCACCGCCCGCCGCACCGACCGGCTCGAGTCGCTGCGCGAGGAGATCCTCGCCGCCCATCCGGACGTGCGCGTCTCGGTGCACGCGCTCGACGTGACCGACCACGAGCAGGTGTTCACCGTCTTCGCGGAGGCCATCACCGAGCTCGGCGGCCTCGACCGTGTCATCGTCAACGCCGGCCTGGGCAAGGGTGGCCGCATCGGCACGGGCAAGTTCGAGGCCAACAAGCAGACCGCCGAGACGAACTTCATCGCGGCGCTCGCCCAGTGCGAGGCGGCGATGGAGCACTTCTACGAGCGCAAGGCCGGTCACCTGGTGCTGATCTCGAGCGTCTCGGCGCTGCGGGGCATGCCCGGCTCGATGACCTCGTACGCCGCCACCAAGGCCGCCGTCGCGCACGTGGCCGAGGGCATCCGCATGGACCTGGTCAACCGCAAGGGCCACGACATCGCGGTGTCGACGATCTACCCGGGCTACATCGCCTCGGAGATGAACGAGCAGGTCGAGCAGGAGCAGCGGCTCATGGTCGACACCGCCACGGGTGTGCGCTCGATGGTCAAGGCCATCGAGAAGGAGGTCGACGACGCGGCCGTGCCCACCTGGCCGTGGCTCCCGCTGGGCCAGGTGCTCAAGCACGCGCCCCGAGGCATCGCCCGCCGCCTCGTCTAACCTTCTGCGGTTTCCCACGAGACCGTCGGAATCCCGCGTCGAGCGCACGAAACTTCATGCGCTCGACGCGGGATTCGAGCGGTCTCGTGGGAAACCGCGCGGGGGTCAGGGGGTGATGGTGGCCTTGGCGACGACGTCGAGCGGGGTCGCGTCGATGCCGAGGGCGGTGCGGGTGACCGTGAAGTCCATCCGGACGGGCTCGGTGAACAGGTAGCCGGTCTGCGCGATCGTGCGGGTCTCGCGGTGAACCGTGCCGACCAGGCGCAGCAGGCCCAGGGGCACCGGGCTGATGCGGGGAACGTCGACCCCTCCGGCGACCGCGTACGCCGCGACGATCTCGCGCTGCGTGGCGTGGATCGCGGGGGCGATCACGATCGGCTCGCTCGGTCGGGCGCCAGCGGCGATCATCGTGGCGGCGAGGTCGGGCAGGTAGGTCCAGGAGTGGACCGCGTCGACGTCGCCGATGGGGCGCACGGTCTTCCCGGCAAGCACGGGCTCCCACATCCGCGGGCCCACGTGGGACTGCCCGACGCCGGGGCCGATGAAGTCGCCGGCGACCACGCTGACGGTCGTGGCCGGTGACGCGGCACGCTGTTCGAGCAACAGCTCGCGCACCTGCCCGAGCGGGCTGCGGGGTGCGATCCGGGTGGTCGCGCTGATCGGTGCGGAGGCGTCGAACGCGTACAGGCTCTCGGGGAAGACGACGGTCGTGCCGGTCGCGGCCGCGGCCTCGAGGACGGTGCGCTCGAGCGGCGGCAGCTCGCGCCTCCACGCGTCGTCGCGGTAGGCGGAGGCGTGGAGGCACAGGTACAGGACGTCGACGTCCGCGAGTGCTGCGCGCAGGGCGGCGCCGTCGGTGGCGTCGAGCGAGACGTTCGTGAGCCCGGCGGGTCCGCGACCCGACCGCGTGGCGACGGTGACGGTCTCGCCGGCGTCGGCGAGCTGGCGGGCGACGTGCGGGCCGATCTGACCGGCCCCGATGACGAGGTGCTTCATGGCTTCTCCTGGTAAGTGTGAGCAGTGCTCTCCCTCGAAGTGTGCACGGCTCCGGTCGAGAAAGCAAGAGCAGTGCTCACATTTGGCACGCAGGGTCTCGCACGTCTACCGTGTCGGGATGGAGACCCCACGCCAGCGCGCTCGTCGCCAGACGATGGACGACATCGTGCGGCTCGGGCGAGAGCAGCTCGCGACCGTCACTGCGGCCGAGCTGTCGCTGCGCGCCGTCGCGCGCGAGCTGGGCATCGTGTCGTCGGCGATCTACCGCTACGTCAAGGACCGCGACGAGCTCTTGACCCTGTTGATCGTCGACGCCTACGA
This sequence comes from Aeromicrobium alkaliterrae, assembly GCF_039529015.1. Lineage (NCBI taxonomy): Bacteria > Bacillati > Actinomycetota > Actinomycetes > Propionibacteriales > Nocardioidaceae > Aeromicrobium > Aeromicrobium alkaliterrae. Next base: position 1,079,779 of record NZ_BAAAME010000004.1, on the reverse strand, counting down.
CGAGGTGGGCGCCGCGGTGGAGGACGCCGTCGCGGCTGCGTCCCGGCGCTCGCCCCGCGCCCGTGCGCTGGTGGCGTGCCAGGCGTTCCGCGCCTGGTCGCTGCGGGAGCCGTCCCGCTTCGCCCTCCTGTTCGGCACGCCGGTGCCCGGCTACGCCGCCCCGGCTGACCGCACCGTCGAGCCTGGCACCCGCGTCCCCGCCGTGCTGATGGCCCTGCTCGAGGAGGCGCACCAGACGGGGTCCGTGACGCCGCCTGCAGGTCCCGTCCCGCGCTCCGTGCGGCGTGACATGGACGCGATCGCCCAGGAGTACGGCCTCACGGCCCCCGCGGCGTCGCTCGCCCGCGGCCTCGGTCTGTGGTCGGCCTTGGTCGGAGCCGTCTCGTTCGAGATCTTCGACCAGTACGGCCCGGACACGTTCACGGACCCGGGCGCGTTCTTCGACCTCCACCTCGAGGCTCTCATCACCTCCGTCGGCTTCTGACGAGGGTTTCGAGGCTCAGGCGCCAGAGCGTCTTCGCACCTCAACCACCGGCGGCGGGCGAAGCCCCGCCCCTTGAGGTGCGAGGAACGAGCCTCGAAAGGGGCACCTCAACCACCGGCGGCGGGCGAAGCCCCGCCCCTCGAGGTGCGAGGAACGAGCGAGCCTCGAAGGGCGGACGGGGCACCTCAACCACTGGTGGTCGAGGTGCGCCAGCGGGTGACCACGGGGGCGCTGGAGCCGTCGAGGGCTGACGTCGGTCCCGTCGAGAGCGTCGCGGTGACGTCGTGCGCGAAGCGGTACGGGCGGTGCGCGATCACGGAGCCGAGCACCTTCCGCAGCCGCGAGACCTCGGCCCGGACCGTGACGGTCCGACTCGGGTCGCCGAACAGGTCGTCGGCCAGCTCCGCCGCCGACCGCCCGGCGGGGTGGAGCGCGAGCGCGAGCAGGATCTCCCCGTGGCGCGGCGACAGCTCGTGGCGCCAGGTGCCGCCGGCCGCCGTGAGCGTCGCGACGGGCACGCGGGCCGACAGGTCCAGGGCGAGCCGGGTCACCCCCGCGTCCGCGTCGGCCTGGACGCGAGCGAGCCAGCCTCCCGGGACGGGCTCGCACGTCACGAGACCCAGGCCGGCGACCCAGGCGTCACCACCGCCGAAGCCGCTCGGCAGCACGACGCGCTCGGGTGGCACGACCCCGGTGGCGGCGGCGACCAGACCGTCGGTCGTCACCGCGAGGGCGACCCCGTCGATGCGGGCGAGCAGGGGAGCGGCGATCGCCCGGAGCACCGCGAGCCGGTCGTGCGTCGCGGAGCGGATCTCGAGCTCGGCGATGCGAGCGGCCAGCGCCACCATCGAGAGCGTGCCGGCGTGCACGGTCTGGACGGGCCCGCTGAGGTCGACCACCCCGAGCATCCGGCCCGTCCCCGGGTCCCGCAGCGGCGCGGCGGCGCAGGTCCACGGCGCGTGGGTCTCGGCGTAGTGCTCGGCCGCGTGGATGTGCACCGGCGCCTCCGTCACGAGGCACGTGCCGACCGCGTTGGTGCCGACGTTGCCCTCGGTCCAGGCCGAACCGCCCACGAAGCCCAGGCGGTCGGCGTGGTGGAGCACCGCCGTGCGACCCTCGCGCCACAGCACCCGCCCCTCGACGTCGGCCACGACCAGCAGCTGGCCGGCCGCGTCGCACGCCGGCAGGAGGTGCTGGCGCAACGTCGGCATCAGCGGCGCGAGCCCGCTCGTCTCGCGACGCCGCAGGAGCTCGTCGGAGGGCAGGGGCGTGATCTCGGGCGCGCCGTCCGGGCTCATGCCGAGCTGGCGCACGCGTGACCACGACGCGCGGATGACCGAGCGCACCGGTCGCGTCGCGCGGCCGCCGTGCCCAGACCCGCCGAGCACCGCCTCGCGCGCGACGTGGGTCGACCGGGTGTCCATGCCGTCAGCGTGCGCCGGCCGCGGTTGCACGGGCGTTGCAACGTCGTGCAACTCTTTCGGGCTCGCCCCCCACCGGGGTGTGCTGTGGGTCACACCGGAAGGAGGGGTCGCCATGACCCAGACCATCGAGCGTGAGACCACCACGCAGGGCCCGCAGGAGCGGGTCGACCAGTGGCTCGCCGAGTTCGAGGCGGCGCTCGCCGCCAGGGACGTCGAGGCGGCCGCCGGGCTGTTCGCCGTCGACAGCTACTGGCGCGACCTCGTGTCGTTCACCTGGAACATCACGACGGTCGAGGGGCGTGACGGGGTCGCCGACCTGTTGCGCGCCCAGCTCGAGCAGGCCGACCCGCGCGGCTTCGCCACGACCGAGCCGCCGACCGAGGCCGACGGCGTGACCGAGGCCTGGATCGAGTTCCGCACCGCGACGGGCACGGCCAAGGGGCACCTGCGCCTGAAGGACGAGGGCGCGTGGACGCTGTTGACCTCGCTCCGGGAGCTCACCGGCTTCGAGGAGAGCCAGGGAACCAGCCGGCCCCAGGGCGTGAGCCACGAGCTGTCGAAGGGCCGCACGTCGTGGAAGGAGGAGCGCGAAGCGGAGGAAGCCGACCTGGGCTACGGGACCCAGCCGTACGTCGTGGTGATCGGTGGCGGCCAGGGCGGCATCGCGCTCGGTGCCCGGCTGCGCCAGCTCGGTGTGCCGACGCTGGTGCTCGACAAGCACGACCGCCCCGGCGACCAGTGGCGCTCGCGCTACAAGAGCCTCTGCCTGCACGACCCGGTCTGGTACGACCACCTGCCGTACCTGCCCTTCCCGGCGAACTGGCCGGTGTTCGCACCGAAGGACAAGGTCGGCGACTGGCTCGAGATGTACACCCGGGTCATGGAGGTGCCGTACTGGTCGCGCTCGACCGTGCGCTCGGCGACCTTCGACGAGGCCGCCGGCGTCTGGAGCGTCACGGTCGACCGCGACGGCGAGTCGGTCGAGCTGCGGCCGACCCAGCTCGTGTTCGCCACCGGCATGTCGGGCAAGGCGAACGTGCCGACCTTCGAGGGCCAGGACGTCTTCGTGGGGGAGCAGCAGCACTCGAGCCAGCACCCCGGACCGGAGGCGTACGCCGGCAAGAAGGTCGTCGTGATCGGGTCGAACAACTCGGCGTTCGACATCTGCGGCGCGCTTTGGGAGAACGACGCCGACGTCACGATGGTGCAGCGCTCGTCGACGCACATCGTGAAGTCCGCGTCGCTGATGGAGCACGGGCTCGGTGACCTCTACTCGGAGCGTGCTCTCGCGGCGGGCGTCACGACCGACAAGGCCGACATGATCTTCGCGTCGCTGCCGTACCGGATCATGCACGAGTTCCAGATCCCCGCCTACGAGAAGATGGCCGAGGTCGACGCCGAGTTCTACGAGCGGCTCGAGGCGGCCGGCTTCGACCACGACTGGGGCGACGACGGCTCGGGCCTGTTCATGAAGTACCTGCGCCGCGGCTCGGGGTACTACATCGACGTCGGCGCGGCCGAGCTCGTCGCCGACGGCAAGGTCAAGCTCGCGCACGGCCAGGTCGCTCGACTGACCGAGCACTCGGTCGTGCTCGAGGACGGCACCGAGCTCGAGGCCGATCTGGTCGTCTACGCCACGGGCTACGGCTCGATGAACGGCTGGGTCGCGGACCTGATCGACCAGGCGACCGCGGACCGGGTCGGCAAGGTCTGGGGCCTGGGGTCGGACACGACGAAGGACCCCGGTCCGTGGGAGGGCGAGCAGCGCAACATGTGGAAGCCCACCCAAGTACCGCAGCTGTGGTTCCACGGCGGCAACCTGCACCAGTCGCGGCACTACTCGCTGTACCTCGCGCTGCAGCTCAAGGCCCGGTACGAGGAGATCCCGACGCCGGTGTACCGCCTCCAGGAGGTCCACCACCTGGGTTAACCGCCACCCGCGCGCGGATTCCCACGAGACCGCTCGAATCCCGCATCGAGCGCACGAAACTTCATGCGCTCGATGCGGGATTCCTGGGTTAACCCAGGAAGTTTCCGACGGTATCGTGGGAATCCGCAGCGGGGCCTGGGGTGCCCGTTCAGCGGAGGAGCTTGGCGGCGAGCGCTCCGACCTGGGCGGTCTCGACGAGGAAGCCGTCGTGACCGTGGAGGGAGTTGACGACCGCGAGCTCCTTGCTCCGCGCGATCCCCTCCGCGAGCACCTGCTGCTGTCCCAGCGGGTACAGCCGGTCGGAGTCGATCCCGGCCACGACGGTGCGGGCCGAGATGCGGCCCAGGGCCGACTCCACGCCACCGCGGCCGCGGCCGACGTCGTGGCTGTCCATCGCACGGGTGAGCGCCAGGTAGGAGTTGGCGTCGAAGCGTCGCACGAGCTTGGCGCCGTGGTGCGCGAGGTAGGAGGTGACCGCGAACCGGCCGTCGTCCTGCACCTCGCGCCCGAAGCGCTGGGCGAGCTCCGGCTCGCTGCGGTACGCGACGTGGGCGATGCGGCGGGCCAGCTCGAGCCCGGCTGCCGGGCCCTGTGCCTGGTCGTAGTAGTCGCCGCCGTGGAAGTGCGGGTCCGACGTGATCGCGAGCTGCTGGTTCGACGATCCGGCGATCTGTTCGGCCGACGCCCAGGGCGAGGTCGCCAGCAGGAAGAGGCGCACGACCCGGTCGGGCACGGTGATGGCCCACTCCAGTGCGCGCATGCCGCCGGCCGACCCGCCGATCACGGCCTGCCAGCGGTCGATGCCGAGCGCGTCGGCCACGGCGATCTCGGCGGTGACCTGGTCGCGCACGGTGATGGCGGGGAACCGGCTGCCCCACGGCGTGCCGTCGGGGGAGGTGCTGGCCGGACCGGTCGTGCCCTGGCAGCCGCCGAGGATGTTGGTGGCCACGACGAACCAGCGGTCGGTGTCGATCGCGAGGCCGGGGCCGACGAGGCCGTCCCACCAGCCCGGCGACGGGTGGCCGGGGCCGACCGGACCGACGACGTGGGAGTCGCCGGTCAGGGCGTGCTCGACGAGCACGGCGTTGTCGCCCGTGAACGTCCCCCACGTCTCGTAGGCGACCCGCACCCCGGGCAGCTGGTCGCCCGACTCGAGGACGATTCGATCAATGTCGACAAATCGACGTGAACCGACAGGATCTCCCTCCCGCCACGCACCGGTGACGGGAGGGAGATCCAGGGGTGTCGGAGCAGGCGTCACTTGGCGGCGCGGAATCCGGCGTCGAGGTCGGCCAGGATGTCGTCGATGCCCTCCAGGCCGACGGCCAGGCGGATCAGGCCGGGGGTCACGCCGGTGGCGGCGTGCTCCTCGGGCGAGCCCTGCGAGTGGGTCGTGCTCGCCGGGTGGATCGCGAGGCTGCGCACGTCGCCGATGTTGGCGACGTGGCTGAACAGCTCGAGCGAGTCGATGAACGCCTTGCCGGCCTCCAGGCCGCCCGGGAGCTCGAACGTCAGCACGGCGCCGGAACCCTTGGGCGTGTACTTGTCGGCGAGCGCCTTGTACGGGCTGCTGGGCAGGCTCGCCCAGGTGACCTTCGAGACGTCCTCACGGGCCTCGAGCCACTCGGCGACCTTGCGGGTGTTCTCGATGTGGCGCTCCAGGCGCAGGCTCAGGGTCTCGAGACCCTGGGCCAGCAGGAACGCGTTGAACGGGGCGATGGCCGCGCCGACGTTGCGCAGGTACTGCACGCGCAGCTTGGCGATGTAGGCGGCCGGTCCGAGAGCCTCGGCGAACACGAGACCGTGGTAGCTCGGGTCGGCGGTCGTGAAGCCGGGGAACTTGTCGCCGTGCGCGCCGTAGTCGAACGTGCCGCCGTCGATCACGACGCCCGCGATCGCGGTGCCGTGGCCGCCGATGTACTTCGTGGCCGAGTGCACCACGGTGTCGACGCCGTGCTTGAGCGGGTTGAGCAGGTACGGCGTCGCGACCGTGTTGTCGACGATGAACGGCACGCCGACCTCCTTCGCGACGGCGGAGATCGCCTCGAGGTCGAGGATGTCGCCCTTGGGGTTGCCGACGGTCTCGCCGAAGAAGGCCTTGGTGTTGTCCTGGGCGGCGGCGCGCCAGGCGTCGGGGTTGTTGTTGTCCTCGACGAAGGTGACGGTGATGCCGAGCTTCGGGAACGTGTGGCGCAGCAGGCTGTCGGTGCCGCCGTAGAGGCTGGCCGACGCGACGATGTGGTCGCCGGCCTCGGCCACGTTGGTCAGCGCGCCGGTCGTGGCGGCCTGGCCCGAGGCGAACAGCAGCGCGCCGACGCCGCCCTCGAGGGCCGCGAGGCGCTCCTCGACGACGGTCTGGGTCGGGTTGATGATGCGCGTGTAGATGTTGCCCGGCTCGGCGAGGCTGAACAGCGCTGCCGCGTGGTCGGTGTCGCGGAACTGGAACGACGTCGTCTGGTAGATCGGCAGCGCACGCGCGCCGGTCGCGGGGTCCGGCACCTGGCCGGCGTGGATCTGCTTGGTCTCGAACGACCAGTTCTCGCTCATGGGTGCTCCTGAGGGCTCGGGTGTCGGAAGGTCTGCCTTCGACAGTGGCACGCCCTGACGCCCGCGCGAGAAGGTCCCACATCGTGGACCCGGTGCCCACGAGGTGATCATCGGTGGTTGTGGTCACGTGACCGAGGTTTCGAGGCTCGACCGCCGGGGCTCAGTCGCGACCCACCAGGCCGGCCTCGTAGGCCACGACGACGAGCTGCGCCCGGTCGCGCACGCCGAGCTTCTGGAACAGCCGGGCGACGTGGGTCTTCGTGGTCAGCGGCGAGACCACGAGCTGCGCCGCCATCTCGGAGTTCGACATCCCGCGTCCGACGAGCGTGAGGATCTCGCGCTCGCGAGGCGTGAGCGGCGCGATGCGGGGGTCGTCGCCCGGGGTGGCAGGGGCGGCGGACGGCGCCCCGACCGGTGCGGCGGCGAACGCCTCGATCACGGTGCGCGTCACGCTCGGCGCGAGCAGCGCCTCGCCCGCGGCCACGAGCCGAACGGCCTCGATGAGCGCCACGGGCTCGACGTCCTTGAGCAGGAAGCCGGACGCCCCGGCGCGCAGTGCGCCGAACACGTACTCGTCGAGCTCGAACGTCGTCAGCACCAGCACGCGGGTGCCGGCCAGCGCGGGGTCGGCACAGATCTGGGCGGTCGCCTGCAGCCCGTCGAGCACCGGCATGCGCACGTCCATCAGCACGACGTCGGGTCGCGTCGCGCGCGCGAGCTCGACGGCCTGCCGACCGTCGACCGCCTCGCCGACGACGTGGAGGTCGGGCTCGGAGTCCAGCAGGGCACGGAAGCCGGCGCGCACGAGGTGCTGGTCGTCGGCGAGCAGGACCGAGATCATCGCACCCACCTCACGGGGCACCCACCGGGATGCGGGCGGCGACGTGCCAGCCGCCGTCGTCGGCGGGCCCCGCCGTGACGGACCCGCCCAGCGCGGCAGCTCGCGCGTGCATGCCGGTGATGCCGTTGCCGTGCGGGCCGGCCACGGATCCCCGACCGTCGTCGTGCACGTCGACCTCGACGCTGTCGTCGACCGCACGCACCGTGACCGTCGTGCGCCGCGGACGCGCATGGCGCAGCACGTTGGTCAGCGCCTCCTGGACGATGCGGAACGCGGCCTCGTCGACCTCCGGCGGCAGCAGCTCGACGCCGGGCTCCACCTTCGTGTCGACGTGGATGCCGGCGGCCCGCAGGCCGGTCGCGAGCTCGTCGATGCGCGGGAGCCTGGCCGTGGGAGCGACGGGGGCGTCGAGGTCGTCGCCGCGCACCACCTCGAGGGCCGAGCGGAGGTCGCTGAGCGCCTCGCCACTCACGCGCTTGATGTCGAGCAGGCTCGCGCGGGCCTGCTCCGTGTCGCGGTCGAGCAGGTGCGCCGCGACCCCGGCCTGCACGTTGATGGCGACCATCGAGTGGGTCACGACGTCGTGGAGGTCGCGGGCGATGCGCAGACGCTCCTCACCGATGCGGCGCATCGTCTCCTCCTCCCGCTTCTGGTCGGCCATGGCGGCGCGCTCCTCCAGCGAGCACAGGTACGCGCGGTAGTTGCTGACGGCCAGCCCGGCGAGCAGGGGGACGACCACGATGACCAGGTTCTTGACCGTCTCGAAGTGGAACAGCCCGTGGTCGCTGTGGATCGAGATCGTCGCGACCACGGTCGCGCTCGCGGCGACCCAGGCCGCCAGGACCTGCACCCGCGACCCGCGCAGCGCCAGGGCGTAGGCCGTGACGACGCTCGGGAAGGGGATGGTCTGGTAGATGTCGACCGCGGCGAACAGCGGGAACAGCAGCAGCAGGCAGGCCGCGAACGCCAGTCCGGGGGCCCGCCGGCGGAGCATGACCGGTGCCGCGGCGGCGACGATCGCGACGGCCCCTACCGGCGACAACCCGCCGTCCACCTTGGTGGAGATGATGGCCTCGACGAACATCGCGGTGGCGAGCGCGGTCGTGAGGGCCAGGTCGACGGCGACCGCCCGGGCTCGGGTCGTCATGGTGCGACGGTAGTGCCGGGCCCGGGCGGTGTCATCGTCCTCAGGGAGTACGTGCCGGCTCGGGCAGCGCGACCGGGGCCGGGGCCGCGACCACCGGCGACTCGCCCTCGCTGAGCCCGATGCGGTCGTGCAGCCGGCGCAGGGCGGGCGGCGACCACCAGTTCCAGCGACCCATCAGCGCCATGAGGCTCGGCACCAGCAGCGAGCGCACGATGAACGCGTCCACCAGCACGCCGACCGCAGTGGCGACGCCGATCTGCTGGATGAACGAGATCGAGCTCGTGCTGAACGCTCCGATCGCCACGGCCAGCAGGATGGCTGCGGCCGTCACCACGCTGCCGGTGCGGCCCAGCCCGACGGCCACCGCCTCCCGCTCCGGCACCCCGGCGTCGCGTGCCTCCTTGATGCGGCCGAGCAGGAACACGCCGTAGTCGGTCGAGAGCGCGAAGACCAGGGCCGCGGCGACCAGGAAGTCGGTGGGCTCGATGCCCCCGTTCGACGTGTAGCCCAGCAGCTCGGTGAACCGTCCGTCCTGGTAGACGAAGATCAGGGCGCCCAGCGCCGTGCCGACCGTCAGCACGTTCATGACGACGGCCTTGAGCGGCAGGATCACCGACCCGGTCATGAGCCAGAGCACGAGCACGGTGAGCACCAGGAGCATCCCGAGGGCGAGAGGCAGACGGTCGCCGATCGCGGCCTGCTGGTCGACGAACTCCGCCGCCGCGCCACCGACCTCGACGGTGCCGTCCGCGGGCAGGTCCCGCAGCTCGGCCACGACGCTCTGGGCCGTGTCGCCCTGGGGTGGTCCGTCGGCCGTGACCGCGAGCTGCCAGGTCGTGTCGTCGAGCTGGACGGGCTCGGCCACGGCATCGACGCCCGTCAGGTCGGCGGCCTCCGCGGCGAAGTCCTCGACGCCTGCCGCCGTGGTGTCCGAGAGGGCGACGACGACCGGGTCGGAGGTGTCGCCGGCGGCGTCCAGGCGGTCCGCGACGGTGCGGGCGCTCTGCCCCTCGGGGATGACGGTGCTGTCGATCGGGGTCCACTCGACGCGCAGCGCCGGCAGCGCGAGCGCCAGCATGACGAGCGTCGTGACGATCGCGATCCCGCCGGGTCGGCGCATGACGGCGTGGGAGAAGCGGTACCAGCGGGTCTCGCCGGCCACGCCGTCGGCGCGCTTCTTCCGGGCGAGCTTCGCGCCCCACAGGGCGAGCAGTGCGGGGGTCACGAGCAGGGCCGCCGCCCCGGCGACGACGGCCACCGCGGCACCGGCGATGCCCATCGTCACGAGGAACCCGAGCGGGAACACGGTCAGCGTCGCGAGGGCGACGGCGACGGTCGCCGCAGAGAAGACGACGGTGCGGCCGGCCGTGCGCATCGTGGTGCGGATGGCGCCCGGCGTCGGTCCCTGGCGCTCCAGCTCTTCGCGGTAGCGAGTGACGAGGAACAGCGTGTAGTCGATCGCGAGCCCCAGGCCGAGACCGATCACGAGGTTGAGGGCGAAGACGCTGAGGCCGTAGACCTGGTTGATCCCCGCAAGCACCAGGAACGTGCCGAGCACGGTGGTGGCACCGACGATGACCGGGAGCCAGGCGGCGCGGCCGCGGAAGAACAGGATCGACAGCACGACCAGGATCGGCAGCGCCAGCAGCTCGGCGCGGGCCAGGTCCTCACCGATCGCCTCGCTGATCTGGAAGAACGCGACGTCGGGTCCGCCCACCTCGACGCCCGTCTCGTCGCCGAGCAGCTCGACCGCGTCGGCGGCGACGGTGTCGGTGTCGGCGCCGCCCTCGAGCGTCGCCAGGACGAGAGCGGTCGACTGGTCGGGACCGGCGCCCGATGGTGTGTCCACGCGGGCGACGCCGGGGAGCTCGGACAGCTGTGCGGCGACCTCCGCGGCGCTGGTCGACGCGTCGGCGTCGACCAGCACGACGACGCCCGGGCCGGGGGCGGTGCCGGTGGCGTCGGTCAGGCGGTCCATCGCGGCGGCCGACTCGGCGTTGTCAGGAACGAAGCCGCCGTCGCTGTCCAGGGCGCCCGCGACGGACCCCCCGAAGAAGCCGGCGACGGCCAGGAACAGGACGAGGGCCGCGAGCGTGCGGCGGGGGTGGGAGCTGATGCGCTCGGTCAGGGAGATCGACATGGCTCGAGCCTGTCGGCGCCGGCTCGCCACCGCGTCGCCCCGGGAGACGACGTCTCACCGCCGCCTGAGCCGGTGGGCGTACACCCGGCGGAGTACCGCCCGCCCCGTGAGGTGCGCCCTTCGAGGCTCGCCCCTCGCACCTCAGGACCCGGGACGAGCCTCGAATGGGGTTCCCCAGCGACCGGGCGGCGCCTCAGACCATGTCGAGGGGCTGCGACGTCGACTCGAGCACGCTCAGCCAGAGGTCTCCGTCGGGGGAGACCCCGTGGGTGCGGTGCGTGACGTACGCGATCGGCACGTGCACGAAGCGGTGGCGGCGCCGACCCACGACCAGGTCGGTGCGCCCGGCCATCCCGGCGTGCACCGCGGTCTGCGCGAGGCGGGCGCAGTAGACGGAGTCGGCGGGATCAGCCGGGACGGAGCGGATGAAGTAGCCCGGGTCGAAGTAGCGGAACAGCGCCTCCTCGCCCCGCGCGGCGAAGTCGTCGCCGATGCGCTCGCGCAGCAGCCGGCCGATGTCGGCGAGCCGCTTGTTGCCCGACGCGTCGTGGTCGTCGGCGTCCGGCAGGTGCTCCTGCCCGGCTCCCTCGGCCACGACGATCACGGCGTGTCCCTGGGCCGCGATCGTGCGGCGCACGTGGGCCAGCAAGCCGTTCTCGCCGTCGAGGCTGAACGGGACCTCCGGGATCAGCACGAAGTCGGCGTCGTGGTTGGCGATCGCCGAGTAGCAGGCGATGAAGCCGGCGTGCCGGCCCATGACCTTGACCAGGCCGACGCCGTTGATCGCGGCCTCGGCCTCGATCTTGGCGGCCTTGATCGACTGCGCGGCGCGCGAGTACGCGGTCTGGAACCCGAAGCTCTGGCCGATGTGCGGGATGTCGTTGTCGATCGTCTTCGGCACGCCGACGACCGCGATCCCGGCGTCGCGCCGGAGGGCCTCCTGGGCGATGCGGTGGGCGCCGCGCATCGAGCCGTCGCCACCGATCACGAACAGGATGTCGATGCGGCGCCGCTGCAGGGTGTCGACGATGACCTCGACGTCCTGGGCGCCGCGGGAGGTGCCGAGCACCGTGCCGCCGCGCTCGTGGATCGTCTGCACGAACTCCGGGGTCAGCTGGATCGGGGTCAGGCCGAGCTCCGGCACCAGACCGGCGTAGCCGTTGCGGAACCCGGTGACGTCGTTGACGCCGTAGTGCTCGTGCAGCTCCAGCACGAGGGCGCGGATGACGTCGTTGAGCCCGGGACACAGGCCGCCGCACGTCACGATGCCGACGCGGGTGGTGGCGGGGTCGAAGAAGATGTCGGCGCGCGGACCGCCGGTCTCGAACGAGGGCATCTCGTCGAGCGAGAGTCCCCGCGCACGGACCAGCTCGACGGTGTCGTCGAACAGGATGCGGTCGTCCTCGCCGACGTAGTACTGGTTCGTGGCGCGCCCGCCGACGTAGGACGCGAGCGGTGACGCGACCGTGCACTCACCGAGCCGGGTCACCTGCAGGTCCGCGAGCGTCACCATGCCCCGACCCTATCGACGCCCCGACGCCACGTACCCCTCGCGAGTGAATTCCCGCCCCTTGGCGAGCGGGTTTCCGCCCCTTCGCCAGAGAGTTTCCGCCCCTGGCAGGGGGCGCGCGATGGCCGAGCGGCCCGAAGGTCTCCTGTCCACAGCAGAATTCACTTGCCGCGGGGCGGGAACTCACTCCTGGTGGGGCGGGAATCCACTCGCGAGCGGTCGTTCAGGAGACGAGGGTGTAGTCGTCGAGGGGGAAGCGGCCCGCCTCGCGGAAGGCGTTGAGGGTCGACGTCGGACGCAGCAGGGTGGCCTCGCCGTGCTGGTTGAAGTAGTAGCTGCGCGACGTCGCGCAGCTGCCGTGCGCGAAGACCGACGACTCCACCTGGTGGCGCACGTGCGCGAGGAACCGGGCGTTGGCCTCCTCCGTCACCTCGAAGCGCGTCGCGCCGCGGCGGTCGACCTCGGTGAGCAGCCGGTTGATGTGCTTCATCTGCGACTCGATCGTCGTGAAGTACGACAGGCCCGAGTACGACCAGGGCGAGTTGAGGCTGAAGAAGTTCGGGAAGCCGGGGATGCTGATGCCCTCGTAGGCCTGGAAGCGCTCGGAGCGCCAGAACGCACCGAGGTCCTTGCCGTCGGTCCCCGTGATGGTGAACGCGGGGAAGTTCGCGTCCCACAGGTCGAAGCCCGTCGCGAGCACGAGCGTGTCGATGTCGCGGCGGCGACCGTCCGTCGTCACGATGCCGCGCTCGTCGACGTGGTCAATCGAGGTGGTCTCGAGGTCGACGTGGGCCTGGGTGAACGTCGGGAAGTACGTGTTCGAGAACGTGGGCCGCTTGCACCCGAAGGAGTAGTCAGGCGTCAGCTGGCGACGCAGGTCGGGATCCTTGACCTGGCGGTGCAGGTGGCGGGTGGCCGCCGTGGCGGCGGCGCGGTTGAACGCGCTGAGGCGCTCGTAGCGGAGCACGCCGGTGACCATGATCGCCTCGAGGATCGCGCTGCCGACGCCCCGCGCGATGCGCTGGGTCAGCGGCACGCGCGCGAACAGCCGCTGCACCGCGCGCGGCACGGGGCCGTCGAGCTTGGGGGTCACCCAGATCGCGGTGCGCTGGTAGACCGTGAGGTGGCGGGCGAGTCGGGCGACCTCGGGGACGAGCTGCACCGACGTGGCGCCCGTGCCGATGACCGCGACGTCCTCGCCGGTCAGGTCGTGGTCGGCGTCCCACGCGGCGGTGTGGATGACCTTCCCGGCGAACGTGTCGACACCGGGGATGTCCGGGAGCTTGGGCTGCGACAGGAAGCCGGTCGCGGTCAGCAGCAGCCGGGCGCGCACCGTGGCGCCGTCGGTCTGCGTGACGACCCAGGTCGAGGTGGCCTCGTCCCACGTCGCCTGCTCGACCGTGACGCCGAAGCGCATGTACGGCCGCAGCTGGAACAGCGCGGCGACGTGGTCGGCGTACTTTTTGAGCTCGGCGCCAGGGGCGTACAGGCGCGACCAGTACGGGTTCGGCGCGAACGAGTACGAGTAGGTCGCCGACGGGATGTCGACCGCGATGCCCGGGTACCGGTTGACGTGCCAGGTGCCGCCGAGGTCGTCCTCGCGCTCGAGGATCACGAGGTCCTCGCGCCCACGCTCGCGCAGCGCGATGGCGGCGCCCATCCCGCCGAATCCCGCGCCGACGATGACGGCGTCGTGGACGTGCTCGGGCGTGCGGCGCTTGCGCTTGCGGGTGGTCTGCGTCACGTCTGCCATGGCCCCACCGTCCCAGATACCGTCGGTATCCCGCAAGGTTCTGCGTGAGATTGATGCCGCTGACCTGCGCAAACGTCCGAGGTTGCCCATGTGAGATACGTCCCTGTATCCGTGGTTCGCCGGAGCCGGTGGCTACCGTGGGGACATGTTCGGTGAGTTCATCAGGCGTCAGGGCAGCGTGCTCGACCGCACCGACGCCCCCCGCGACGGCGTCGTGCGGGTCGTGCGACGCGGTCGCGGTCCGCTGCAGGTCGTGCACGAGCGGGCCATCGTCCACGAGACCCCGACCCTCAAGGCCCGCGTGCTCGCGCGCGGGCTCCGTCTCGTGGCCAAGCCCGTCCTGGTCCTGCTCCCGTTCACCGACCGCACGCTCTCGTTCGTGCAGCGGCTCGACGAGCTCTCCGCCAAGCGGCCCCGCTCCGAGCACGTCGACCGCGACGTGCGCCGCCTCGGAGGCGTCCACGTCGAGTCGATGACCCACCGCTACGGCCCGCCGAGCGAGATGACGGTGCTCTACTTCCACGGGGGCGGGTTCTTCTCGGGCAGCATCGAGACGCACCGCCGGGTCTGCGAGCGGCTCGCGCTCGAGACCGGGGGCACCGTGATCTCGGTCGACTACGTGCAGCTTCCCCACGGTGTCGTGGCCGACTCCGTCGACGACGCCATCCGGGCCTACGAGGCCCTGGCGGGGGAGTCGGACCACCCGGGCAAGCTCGTCGTCGCCGGCGACTCGGCGGGCGGCTACCTCGCGATGAAGGTCGCCGAGCTGGCGACCCGGCGCGAGCTGCCGCGGCCGGCCGCGATCATCGGGTTCTCGCCGCTGCTGAGCCTCGATCCCGACCGGGTCGACAAGGAGGGCATCGAGCGGGTCAGCCGGGTCAACGACGCCTACCTGCCGCTGCGCCGGATCGGGACGGTCCGCCGTCGATGGCTCCCCGAGGAGAGCGCGATCGAGGGCTTCGAGTCGCCGCTCGACGCGGCCGAGCTGATCGACTCGCCGACGTTCCTCGTCGCGGTCGAGGACGAGATCCTGCGCCCTGAGGTCGAGGCCATGGCGATCCAGCTCTCGGCGCGCGGCGTCGAGGTCGAGACCCACCTGTGGCGCGGCCAGGTGCACGCGTTCCCCGTGGTGGTCGACGTGCTCGAGGAGAGCCGCGAGGCCGTCCGTCTCGCGGCCCGCTTCGCCCGGCTCGCGGTGGGCGAGGAGGTCGCCGACGAGACCCCGATCGCCGACCAGGAGCACGTGTCGGCCGAGCCGATCACCGGCGAGGTCGTCGGTGAGGACGCGGCGTCGCCCGCAGTCGTGCCGGAGGCCCCGAGGCCCGAGCCCCGGCGCCGCTGGTGGCAGTTCTGGCGCCGCGCCGCCTGAGGTCTCGAGGCTCCTCGCAGAGCTCGTCGCACCTCAACCACCGCTGGTGACCCCCGGTGGTTGAGGTGTGAGTGCCGCCTGCGGCGCGAGCCTCGAAACCCTGGGTCAGGTTTCGGGTCGAGCCGGCCAAGGTTTCGAGGCTCCGGCGCCAGAGCGCCCTCGCACCGGGGCCGACGGAAGAACCTCCGTCAGTCCTGGGGGGTGAAGCTGAGCTTGGCGCTGTAGGCCACGACGTCGTCGTCCTCGAGCCAGGCCGTCAGGCCGAAGGCCTTGAGGAACGCCAGGTCGTCGACCTGGTCGGCCGGCATCCCGAGCGACTTGAGGCCGTCGAGCAGGGCGCTGATCTCGACGTAGGCGCCACCCAGGGGACGGTCGTGCTCGTTGATGACACTCTGGAACGCCTCGGTGCCGCTGAGTCCGTCGTCGCTCTCCAGCGTGTCGGCCGCGTCCGGGTTGGTCGCGACGATCGCGCCGTCGTCGGTCGGGGTGACCTCCAGGTCGATGCCGGCGAAGTCGATCAGCTTCTCCAGCACGTCGACGACGTCGCCCTGCGAGGAGATCTCGATGCCGGCCTGGGCGATCTCGATCGCCTCCTCGAGGTCGTCGGCGTCCTGCAGGTCCTCGATGCCGGTCGAGCCGAGGTACACGTTGAGCTCGTCGCCGAGGAGGGTCTCGAGATCCTCCGGCAGGGTCAGGTCGGTCGCGTCCTCGAAGTCCTCGAGAGCGTCCTCGAACGTGGGTCCGCTCCCACAGTCCTCCGAGCTGAAGTCCTGCTCCGGGTCCTCGTCCGTCGGGAAGCAGTTGTCGATGGCGTTGAAGCCGAAGAACAGGTCGCCGAGCGGGAGGATCGTCTCGTAGAGGTTGTCGGCCAGGCGACCGCCGCCCACGAGCGACAGGCCGATCATGGTGTCCTCCGGCAGGCCGGCCAGGCTCTCGGCGTCGGGCACGTCGATGTCGCGGGTCAGGGTCGACACGCCGGCCGCCTCGAGCGAGTCGTCGCTGGCGCGGATCGTGAACGCCGTCGTGTCGAGGACGCTGTACGAGTCGAGGAACTCCTCGAGGTCGGCCGGGGCGTCGTCGCCGAGCTCGTCGATGGCCTCCTCGGCCTTCAGGACCAGCGCGCCCTGGTCGTACCAGACCGAGGCGACGCCGTCCTCGCCGAGCGTGTCCATGTCGGCGGCGAACTTGTCGTTGCCGCCGGCGAGGGTGCCCTCGTCGGCCGCGGCGTCGATCTTGTCGGCGCTGTCCTGGTCGATCGTGACGAGCGCGTACCCGTCGCGGAAGACGATGCCCGGCTCCTCGACGTCCTCGCCGAGCTCGTTCGACAGCTCCTCGAGGATGCCGCAGTCGGCGGCGAGCTTGGTCAGGCCCTCGCGGGCCTTGCCCTCGTCGGTCACCTGCACGACCAGGACGGCGTTGCGGGCGATGCTGAGCGCGGTCTCGTCCTCGTCGGCGGTGACCTCGAAGCCGCCGACCAGCGCCAGGCCGGCGCGTTCGCCGATCCACGGCTTGACGTCGGTGTCGTAGTCGACGCCGCACGCCTCGTCGAGGCCGAACCACTGCGTGAACGCGACCTCGCGGAGGTCGGCCTGGGAGTCGACGTCCTCGAGCCCGAGCCCCTCCTTGACCTCCGGCACGCGGTCGATCAGGTCGAGCAGCGCGATCTTCTGGCTCGCCGACGGGTCGAGGTCCAGCCGCGCGTACGCGACGGTGCTGGACGGCAGCACGTCCGCCGGCTGCGGGCCGCCGCCGCTGAGCTTGTCGTAGGCGTACCAGCCGCCGAACGCGGCGCCGGCGATCAGCAGCAGGCCGAGTGCACCGAAGCCGATCTTGAGGCCGCGCGGGACGCCGCCGCGACCGGATCCGCCGGCGGGCGCCGCGGTGCCGGCGCCGGGGGGCGGCGGCACGGTGCCGATCGAGGATGACGGCTCGGGCGAGGTGCCGGGCGGCGGAGGCAAGGTGCTCATCGGAAAGGGGTCCCCACGGTGCGACGGGGGCCGGTGGGCTCCGGCCCGGCCGCAGCTGCCTGCCGCGACTGCCCCGCAGGATAGCCAAGTTCGTGGGGCCGTAGGGCATCCAGAAACCGGCACGCTTGACTGTTTCTGGGCCGCTCTCCATGCTGTGGGGGTGTCCACGACCCCCGAGCCGGACGGATCCGTCCCCGTCACGGCCGCGCGCGTCCCTCAGGGGGAGCGGACGCGGCTGATGCGGCTGCGGCTGATGGAGGCCACGGTCGAGAGCCTCGTCGAGGTCGGCTGGACCGGCACGACCACGACGGTCGTGAGCCAGCGCGCGGGGGTCAGCCGTGGCGCCCAGCTGCACCACTTCCCGAGCAAGCAGGACCTCGTCGTCGCTGCGGTCGACTACCTGACGGAGCGTCGCCGCCTCGAGCTCGGTGTGACGGCGGCGGACCTCCCGGAGCAGGGACGCACCCGCGCCGCTCTCGAGCTGATCGCGGCCCAGTACGTCTCGCCCGTGTTCTTCGCGGCGCTGGAGCTGTGGGTCGCGGCCCGCACGGACGAGGCGCTGCACGAGGCCGTCGTGCGGCTGGAGCGCCGCTTCGGCCGCGACGCCCACGCCAACATGATCGCGCTGCTCGACATCGACGAGCGTCGCGGACGCAACCGCCAGCTCGTGCAGGCGACCCTCGACCTCGCGCGCGGGCTCGGGCTCGCCGCCTCGCTGACCGACGACAGTGCCCGCCGGGCGTCGATCCTCGACGCCTGGGCCGAGACCCTCGACCGAGAGCTGGAGACCTGACGATGGACAACCCCGTGATCGCCGACCTGGTGGCGGAGAGCGAGCAGCTCGACGGCTGGGTCGCCGACCTCGACGACGCGGGCTGGGAGACGGTGACGACGCCCGAGGGGTGGACCGTCGCCCACCAGGTCGCGCACCTGATGTGGACCGACCGGGCGAGCCTGGCGGCGATCGCGGGCGGCCAGGAGTGGGACCTGCTCGTGAGCGTCGCGCAGAAGGACCCGACCGGGTTCGTCGACAGCGAGACCGAGCGGCTCGTCGAGATCGCCGCGGAGTCGCTGCTCCACCACTGGCGTGACTCGCGGCAGCGGCTCGAGGCCGCGCTCGGGGCGGTGCCGGACGGCACCAAGATCGCGTGGTTCGGGCCGCCGATGAGTGCGACGTCGATGGCGACCGCGCGGCACATGGAGACCTGGGCGCACAGCCACGACGTCGCCGAAGCGCTGGGGATCGAGGTCCCGCGCACCGACCGCGTGCGGAACGTGTGCCACCTGGGCGTCCGCACGCGCGGGTTCGCCTACATGATGCGCGGCCTCGAGGCTCCGGACGTCGACGTCCGGGTCGAGCTGACCGGCCCCTCGGGCGACGTGTGGACCTGGGGTCCCGAGGGTGCCGAGAACCGCGTCACGGGCGACGCCTGGGACTTCGCGCTCCTGGCGACCCGCCGCCGCCACCGCAGTGACGTCGACGTCACTGCGGTCGGCGACGCGGCCGACGGCTGGCTCGACGTCGTCCAGACCTTCGCCGGCCTGCCGGGCAACGACCCCAAGCCCCTCGCCGACCGCTAGCCCGAGGGCGAGTTACGGAGTCGGCACGGCAGTCGGACCTCGGGCACGGCGAATCTGCCGTGCCCCGGGGCCACGCGCCGTGCCGACTCCGCAATTCGACCGGTGGCAGAACAAACAATCAGGGTTGACTGTTTGTTCTGGACGGGGCACGATGCCAGCGTGACGATTCGCATCGGCAACTGCTCCGGGTACTACGGCGACCGCATCTCCGCGATGCGCGAGATGCTCGAGGGGGGCGACCTCGACTACCTGACGGGCGACTACCTCGCCGAGCTCACGATGCTGATCCTCGGCCGCGACCAGCTGAAGGACCCGTCGCGCGGCTACGCCCGCACGTTCCTGCGCCAGGTCACCGACTGCTTCGCGCTGGCGCAGGAGAAGGGCGTCAAGATCGTCGCGAACGCCGGCGGCGTGAACCCGGCCGGCCTGGCCGAGGCGCTCCGCGAGGCCGCCCAGGAGCAGGGCGTCGAGGTCGCGATCGCCCACGTCGAGGGCGACGACCTGCGCCACCGCACCGACGAGCTCGGCCTGGGCGACGCGCTCACCGCCAACGCCTACCTCGGCGCGTTCGGCATCGCCGCCGCGCTGGAGGCCGGTGCCGACATCGTCGTGACGGGCCGGGTCACCGACGCGTCGGTCGTCGTCGGCCCTGCGATCCATGCCCACGGGTGGCAGCGCGGCGACCTCGACGCGCTCGCCGGCGCGGTCGTCGCCGGGCACGTCATCGAGTGCGGCACGCAGGCGACAGGCGGCAACTACAGCGGCTTCCGCGAGCTCGACCTCAGCGCCCCGCTGGGCTTCCCGATCGCCGAGATCGACGCCGACGGATCGACGGTCATCACCAAGCACGCCAGCGCCGGCGGATCGGTCACGGTCGACACCGTCACGGCGCAGCTCGTCTACGAGATCCAGGGCCCGGCCTACGGCAACCCCGACGTCGTGACGCAGCTCGACTCGATCGAGCTCGCGCAGGAGGGCCCCGACCGCGTCCGCATCAGCGGCGTGCGCGGCGTGCTGCCCCCGCCCACCACGAAGGTCTGCCTCAACGCCCTCGGCGGCTTCCGCAACAGCGTCGCGTTCCAGCTCACGGGCCTGGACATCCCGGCCAAGGCGTCGTGGATCCGCGCGCAGATGGAGGCCTCGCTCGCCGCCGACGTGCCGGACGAGGTGATCTGGCACCTCGACCGCACCGACACCTTCGACCCCGCCACGCAGGCGCAGGCCACGTCGATCCTCTACTGCCACGCCCGCAGCAGCCGTCAGGAGCCGGTCGGTCGCTCGTTCAGCGATGCGGCCGTGCAGGTCGCGCTCGCCTCGTACCCCGGCTTCTACCTGATGGCCCCGCCGTCGAAGGGCGAGCCGTTCGGGGAGTACCGCGCGGCCTACGTCCCGCAGGACACCGTGCCGCACGTCGTCGTCCTGCCGGACGGGACGCGGCTCGACATCGCCCCGCCCAGCGAGACCGCGCCGTTCGCGCCTGACGCGCGCCTCGACGAACCCAGGCCCGCAGCCCCTCCGGCCGATGCGGGCGAGACCCGCCAGGTCCCGCTCGGCGAGATCGCCTACGCCCGCTCGGGCGACAAGGGCGGCAACGCGAACGTCGGCGTCTGGATCCCGGTCGACCACCCCCAGCGCGGGGCCGCCTACGCCTGGCTCGCCGCCGAGCTGACGCCCGAGCGGGTGCGCGAGCTCCTGCCGGAGGCGGCGGGACTGGAGGTCGAGGTCCATCCGCTGCCGCGGATCGCGGCGGTCAACGTCATCGTCCACGGCCTGCTGGGTGCCGGTGTCGCGTCGTCGACCCGGCTCGACCCACAGGCCAAGGCGGTCGGTGAGTGGCTGCGCGCCCGCGTCGTCACGGTCCCCGCGAGCCTGATCCCGGCGGTGGGGGCATGAGCAGCCAGTGGGAGACCCCGGAGCGCCTGGCGCTGCGCGGCGCGGTGGAGGACTTCACCCGCCGCGAGATCGTGCCGCACCTGCCGCAGTGGGAGGACGACGGCGCGCTGCCGCGCTCGCTGCACGCCACCACGGCGAAGGCCGGCTTCCTGGCCGTCGGCTACGACGAGGCGGTCGGCGGCGAGGGCGGCGACATCCTCGACGCCTGTGTCGTGACCGAGGCGATGCTCGCCGCGGGCGGCTCGACCGGCCTGCAGGCGAGCCTCTTCACGCACAGCATCGCTGTGCCGCACATCATCGGCGCCGGGAATCCTGACCTCATCGACCGCTACGTCCGGCCCACGCTGGCCGGCGAGATGATCGGCTCGCTCGGCGTGACCGAACCCGGCGGCGGCTCCGACGTCGCCGCGCTGCGCACCCGCGCGGTGCGCGACGGCGACCACTACGTGGTCAACGGCGCCAAGACCTTCATCACCTCCGGCGTGCGCTCGGACTTCGTCACGACCGCGGTCCGCACGGGCGGCGACGGCCACGGCGGCATCTCGCTGCTCGTGATCGACAAGGACACGCCCGGCTTCACGGTGAGCCGCAGCCTGCGCAAGATGGGCTGGCACTGCTCCGACACCGCCGAGCTGGCCTTCGACGACGTGCGCGTGCCCGTCGCGAACCTCGTGGGGGAGGAGAACGGCGGGTTCTACCTCGTCATGCAGCAGTTCGTCGGTGAGCGGCTCGGGCTGGCCGTGCAGGCGTACGGCACCGCCCAGCGCGCCCTCGACCTCGCCGTCGCCTACGCCCGCGAGCGCGACACGTTCGGCAAGCCGCTCATCAGCCGCCAGGTCATCCGGCACAAGCTCGTCGACATGCACACGCGCACCGCTGCGGCGCGCGAGCTGACCCGCCGCGCGGTCGAGCGCGCGCTCGAGACCGACCGCTCCGACATGTCGCTGATCCTCGACGCCGTCGTCGCCAAGAACCAGGCCGTCGCATGCGTCGAGTGGGTCGTCAACGAGGCGGTGCAGATCCACGGCGGCATGGGCTACATGCGTGAGTCCGAGATCGACCGCCACTACCGCGACGCGCGGATCCTCGGCATCGGTGGCGGCGCCACCGAGGTCATGAAGGACCTCGCCTCCAAGCTCCTGGGCTACTGAAAGGCCACCTGTGAAGACCGTGATCGATCCGACCTCGGCCGCCTACGTCGAGAACCGCGCGGCGATGCTCGAGCGCGTCGACGACCTCGCCGAGCAGCACGCGAAGGCGCTCGCCGGCGGCGGCGAGAAGTACGTCGACCGCCACCACCGACGCGGCAAGCTCACGGCCCGCGAGCGCATCGAGCTGCTCGTCGACGCCGACACCCCGTTCCTCGAGCTCGGGGCGCTGGCCGGCTGGGGCACCGACTTCACGGTCGGCGGGTCAATCATCACCGGCATCGGCGTGGTCGAGGGCGTCGAGTGCATGATCGTCGCCAACGACCCCACCGTGAAGGGCGGCTCGTCCAACCCCGTCACGGTCAAGAAGGGCTTCCGGGCCTCGCAGGTCGCGCACGAGAACGGCCTGCCCACGATCAACCTGGTCGAGTCCGGCGGTGCCGACCTGCCGACGCAGAAGGACATCTTCATCCCCGGCGGCGCGAGCTTTCGCAACATCACCCGCGCCAGCGAGGACCGCCGACCCACCGTCGCGCTGGTCTTCGGCAACTCCACCGCGGGCGGCGCGTACATCCCCGGCATGAGCGACTACGTCGTGATGGTCAAGGAGGCCGCCAAGGTGTTCCTCGGCGGCCCGCCGCTGGTCAAAATGGCCACGGGCGAGGAGTCCGACGACGAGTCGCTCGGCGGCGCCGAGATGCATGCGAGGACGTCCGGCCTGGCCGACTACCTCGCTCAGGACGAGGCCGACGCGATCCGCCTCGGCCGCCAGATCGTCCGCCGGCTCAACTGGCGCAAGAAGGGCCGCCCCGCGGCGGCCGACTACGCCGAGCCGCTGCTCGACGGCGAGGACCTGCTCGGCATCGTCCCGACCGACCTGAAGATCCCGTTCGACCCCCGCGAGGTCATCGGGCGTCTCGTCGACGGGAGCGAGTTCGACGAGTTCAAGCCGCTCTACGGCTCAAGCCTCGTGACGGGCTTCGCCCAGCTGCACGGCCACCCGATCGGCGTCCTTGCCAACGCGCAGGGCGTGCTGTTCAGCCAGGAGGCGCAGAAGGCCGCGCAGTTCATCCAGCTCGCGAACCAGGTCGACACCCCGCTGCTGTTCCTGCACAACACGACCGGCTACATGGTCGGCGCGGAGTACGAGCAGGGCGGCATCATCAAGCACGGCGCACAGATGATCAACGCGGTCTCCAACTCCAAGGTCCCGCACCTGTCGGTCGTGATGGGCGCCTCGTACGGTGCCGGCCACTACGGCATGAGCGGGCGCGCGTACGACCCGCGCTTCATGTTCAGCTGGGTCGGCGCGAAGTCCGCCGTGATGGGGCCGGCGCAGCTCGCCGGCGTCATGGAGATCGTGGCGCGCCAGTCGGCCGAGTCGAAGGGGCAGGTCTTCGACGCGGAGGGCTTCGAGCCGATCAAGGCGATGGTCGAGCAGCAGATCGAGGAGCAGTCGATCGCGTACTTCACGTCCGGCATGGGCTACGACGACGGCGTGATCGACCCGCGCGACACCCGCGCGATCCTCGGCATCTGCCTGTCCGTCATCGCGAACACCGAGATCAAGGGCGCCGACGGCTACGGCGTGTTCCGGCTGTGAGCCGCGTGATGAGGGCTTCGAGGCTCGCGCCGCAGGCGGCACTCGCACCTCAGCCACCGGTGGTTGAGGTGCGAGGCCGCCCGCGGCCGAGCCTCGAAACCTCCCCCCTGACCCAAGGAGCGTCCTCATGATTCGCAGTGTCCTGGTCGCGAACCGCGGCGAGATCGCCCGGCGCGTGTTCCGCACGTGCCGCGAGCTCGGCATCCGCACCGTCGCGGTCCACTCCGACGCCGATGCCGAGGCGCCGTTCGTGGCCGAGGCCGACGTCGCGGTCCGCCTGCCCGGCAACGCCGCCACCGACACCTACCTGCGGGGCGACCTCGTGATCGCCGCCGCGCTGTCCTCTGGTGCCGACGCGATCCACCCCGGCTACGGCTTCCTGTCCGAGAACGCCGACTTCGCCCGCCAGGTGGCCGCGGCGGGGCTGACGTGGATTGGGCCCACGCCGGAGTCGATCGACGCGATGGGCAGCAAGATCCGCGCCAAGGAGCTCATGGCCGCCGCGGGCGTGCCGATCCTCGACGTCGACCCGGCGACCGCGAAGGCCACCGACTTCCCCCTGCTCGTGAAGGCGTCGGCCGGCGGTGGTGGCCGCGGCATGCGTGTCGTCGAGCGCCCGGCGGACCTCGAGCGAGAGCTCGCGGCGGCGAAGGCGGAGGCCGAGTCGGCCTTCGGCGACGGCACCGTGTTCGTCGAGCCGTACCTGCCGACCGCGCGCCACGTCGAGGTGCAGGTCATGGCCGACACGCACGGCACGATCTGGATCCTGGGCGACCGCGACTGCTCGATCCAGCGTCGCCACCAGAAGGTCGTGGAGGAGGCCCCGGCACCGGGCCTGTCCGACCTGACGCGCGAGGCGCTCCACACCGCGGCTCGCAACGCGACGAAGGCGGTCGACTACGTGGGCGCGGGCACGGTGGAGTTCCTCGTCGCCAGCGTCCCGGGCCAGGACGGCGGGATCGAGCAGCGCCCGTTCTTCCTCGAGATGAACACGCGCCTGCAGGTCGAGCACCCGGTCACCGAGCAGGTCTTCGGCCTCGACCTGGTCGCGGCCCAGCTGACCGTCGCCGAGGGGCGTGAGCTCGGTGCGCCGCCGACGGGCCCGGTCGGCCACTCGGTCGAGGTGCGTCTCTACGCCGAGGACGCCGCCGACGACTGGTCGCCGCAGACCGGCGTCCTGCGGGCGTTCGAGGTGCCCGAGGGCGTGCGCTCGGACTCGGCCGTCGAGTCGGGCTCAGTCGTCTCGCACTTCTACGACCCGATGATCGCGAAGGTCGTGGCGTTCGGCGACGACCGGCACCAGGCCATCCGCAAGCTCGACGACGCGCTGCGCCGCACGCGGCTGCACGGCCTCGTGACGAACCGCGACCTGCTGCGCGGCGTGCTCGCCGACGAGGAGTTCGTCGCGGGTCGGGTGCACACCGCGCTGCTGCCCGAGCGCATCGCGGCGTGGACCGCCCCGGTGCTCACGACAGAGCAGCGCGAGCGGATCGTGCTCGCCGCGGCGCTGGCGCAGGCCCGGCTCGCCTCGACGACCTCGCCGACGCTCAGTCGCATCCCCACGGCCTTCCGCAACGTCCCGAGCCAGCCGCGCACGCGGCGCTACACGGTGGCGGGCGAGGAGGTCGAGGCCGCCTACACCGCCACGGTCCGGGGGCTCGCCTCCGAGCTCGCGCAGGTCGTCTCCGCCGAGCCGCACCGGGTGGTGCTGGAGGTCGACGGCGTCACCGAGTCCTACGACGTCGCGATCGGCGACGACTGGGTCGACGTCGACGGCCCGCACGGCTCCCTCGACCTCGTGCCGGTGCCCACGTTCGTGGACCCCGCCGACGTGGTCGCCGAGGGCTCCCTGCTCGCGCCGATGCCCGCGTCGGTCATGAGCGTCGCGGTCGAGCAGGGCCAGAGCGTCAGCAAGGGCGACACGATCGTGGTCCTGGAGGCCATGAAGATGCAGCACACCATCGCGGCGCCGGTCGACGGCGTCGTCACCGAGCTGACGGCGACCGCCGGTCAGCAGGTCGAGTCGGGCGCCGTCCTGGCCGTCATCGAGTCAGAGGAGCAGGCATGACTGAGAGCACCACGGCAGCGTTCAGCGAGACGCAGGAGCGCGGCGAGCTGCGCAAGGCCGTCGCGCAGCTCGGCGCGAAGTACGGCGAGACGTACTTCTACGCCGCCGCCAAGGAGGGACGCAAGACCACCGAGCTGTGGCAGGAGGCCGGCAAGCTCGGCTACCTGGGCGTCTCGATCCCCGAGGAGTTCGGCGGCGGTGGCGGCGACATCGGCGACCTCGCCGCGGTGTGCGAGGAGCTCGCCACGGCGGGCTGCCCCCTGCTGCTGATGGTCGTGAGCCCGGCCATCGTCGGCACCACGATCGCGCAGTACGGCACGCAGGAGCAGAAGGAGCGCTACCTGCCCGGCCTGGCCGACGGCAGCGCGACGTACGCCTTCAGCATCACCGAGCCCGACGCCGGCTCGAACTCGCACAACATCGTCACCAACGCCGCGAAGGCCGAGGACGGCAGCTGGGTGCTCAACGGTCGCAAGACCTACATCTCGGGCGTCGACGAGGCGAGCCACCTGCTCGTCGTCGCGCGGCGCTCCGACGCCAAGACCGGCAAGCTCAAGCCGGCGCTGTTCATGGTGCCCACCGACGCCGAGGGCTTCACGGCCCAGGTCATCGACATGGGCGTCATCAGCCCCGAGAAGCAGTTCACGCTGTTCTTCGACGACGTGCGCATCCCCGCGGACGCGCTGATCGGGTCGGAGGACGCCGGCCTGGAGCAGCTGTTCGCGGGACTCAACCCCGAGCGCATCATGGCCGCCTCGATGGCCACGGGCACCGCACGCTGGGCGATCCGCAAGGCCGTCGCGTACGCGAAGGACCGCGAGGTCTGGGGCACGCCGATCGGCACCCACCAGGCGATCTCGCACCCGCTGGCACGCCTGCACATCGACGTCGAGATGTCCCGCCTGCTGACGCAGAAGGCCGCCGCGCTCTACGCCGCCGGCGACCTGCTGGGTGCTGGCGAGGCGGCCAACATGGCCAAGGTCGCGGCGGGCGAGGCGGCGGCCAAGGCCGTCGACCAGGCCATCCAGACCCACGGTGGCAACGGCCTGGCGAACGAGTACGGGCTGGTGCAGGCGGTCGCGTCGTCGCGGCTGTCGAACATCGCCCCGGTCAGCAAGGAGATGGCGCTCAACTTCGTGGCGCAGTTCTCCCTCGGCCTCCCGAAGTCTTACTGACCCCTTCCGCCCCTTGAGGTGCGAGCGAGGAACGAGCGAGCCTCGAAAGGGGCACCGCCACCACCGACCGCAGGAGCGTTCCCATGTCTGAACTGGTCCATCTCGACGTCGCCGACGGCGTCGCCACCATCACGCTCGACAGCGAGCACAACCGCAACGCTCTGAGCCGCCAGCTCGTGGGCGAGCTGCGCGAGCACCTGGCGTCGGCCGAGGGCGACACCGACGCGAAGGTCGTCGTGATCCGGTCGGCGCACCGGGTGTTCTGCTCCGGCGCCGACCTCTCGGAGGCTGCGACGGGCAGCATGGAGGAGGGGGCCCGTGCGATCGTCGACCTGCAGCGCCGGCTGGCGACGTCGGTCAAGCCGGTCGTCGTGGTGCTGGCCGGGCCGGTGCGGGCCGGTGGGCTCGGCATCGTGTGTGCCGCGGACATCGTCCTGGCGGGGGAGTCGGTCACGTTCGCGCTGACCGAGGTGCGCCTCGCCGTGGCGCCGGCGGTCATCTCGCTGACGCTGCTGGAGCGGTTCAGCCAGCGTGCGGCGGCCGACCTGTTCCTCACCGGCCGCACGTTCACGTCGGCCGAGGCGGTGACGGCCGGCCTCGTCACCCGGACCGTGCCGGACGCCGAGCTCGAGGTCGCGCTCGCCGAGACGCTCGCGGACCTGGCGAAGGGCTACCCGCAGGGGTTCCGCGAGACCAAGGCGCTGCTCAACCACGACCTCGTGGCTCGCATCGACGCCCTGGGCGACGACGTCGCGGCGCAGTCGGCCCGCCTGTTCGGCAGCGACGAGGCCCGCGAGGCGATGCTCGCGTTCCTCAACCGCAAGAAGGGCTGACACCCCTCCGCGCTAGGGGGCCTGTGGACGGCCGTTCGCGCCGCACGGCGTGAGTGTCCGAGGCTGCAGGCATGGTCGAGTGCGACGAAAAGGGGCAGCATGGGAGTCATGGAGACCGTCGAGACGCTGCGGGTACCGGGTCCGTGGACCGTGGCCCAGCGCGACGAGCTGCCCGATGACGGCAAGCGGTACGAGGTCATCGACGGGGTGCTGCTCGTGAACGCCGCACCTCGCCCGGCGCACCAGGGTGTCCTCGTGAGCCTGGCCATCCTGCTCCGCACGGCTGCGCCCGAGCACCTCAAGGTCCACGTCGCGCCGCTCGACGTCGTGCTGGCCGACGACACCGTGGTCGAGCCCGACGTCCTCGTCGCCCGGGCCGCCGACTTCTCCGACCTCAACCTGCCCGGGCCGCCGCTGCTCGCGGTCGAGGTGCTCTCGCCGTCGACCCGATCGGTCGACCTCGTGCTCAAGAAGGAGCGCTACGAGCGTGCCGGCATCGCCGGGTACTGGCTGGTCGACCCGGCGGAGCTGGTGCTGACGGTCCACGAGCTGCGCGACGGGCAGTACGTCGAGGTCGCGCGCGTCACGGCTGACGAGACCTGGTCCACGCAGGTGCCGTTCCCGGTCACGATCACCCCGCGCGACCTGCGGTACTGACGGCTCCGAGCGTTCACCTCACGTGGCGGCGACTGTCGGTCATCGCGTCTACACTGAATGGCTCGCCCTGAACGTCTGAGGAGACCGGTGACCTCACCTGCTGCTGCCCAACGCGAGATCGCGTCCGAGCAGTCCTACGTCGACACCGTGTACGAGCGGCTCGACGCCTCCGCCGACGTCGCGCGCGCCCTCGTGAAGGAGGGCTTCGAGCGCGGTCACGTGGGTCACGAGGGCGGCCTGGTCGAGCGTGACGCGATGGTCTTCCAGGCCACCCGCCGGCTCACCGCGCTCAACGCGGCCCACGACGGCCTGGTGTTCGGGCGCCTCGACCTCGGCACGGGCGAGCCTCGTTACATCGGCCGCATCGGCGTGCGCGACGCCGAGCGCGAGATCCTTCTCATCGACTGGCGCGCTCCGGCCGCCTCGGTGTTCTACCAGGCCACCGCCGCCGACCCGGCCGGCGTCGTGCGGCGGCGCGTGCTGCGCTGCTCGGGCAGCACCGTGATCGGCATCGAGGACGACCTGCTCGACGCCGAGTCGGCCCCGGCCGACATGGTCGTCGTGGGTGAGGGCGCGCTGCTGGCCAGCATGTCCCGGGCCCGCGACGCGCGCATGCACTCGGTCGTCGCGACGATCCAGAAGGAGCAGGACGACGCGATCCGCGCGCCCAGCCGCGGCGCCACGATCATCGGCGGCGGCCCCGGCACGGGCAAGACCGTCGTGGCCCTGCACCGGGCGGCCTACCTGCTGTACACCGACCGTCGACGCTTCGAGTCCGGCGGCGTCCTCGTCGTGGGCCCGTCCGGGGTCTTCATGGCGTACATCGAGCGGGTGCTGCCCAGCCTCGGCGAGACCAGCGTGACGCTGCGCTCGCTCGGCGAGGTCGTCGACGGGGTCAAGGCCGCGCGCCACGACGAGCCGGTCGCCGCCGCGGCCAAGGGCTCGCAGCGCATGGTGCGCGTGCTGCGCCGCCTCGCCACCGAGGGGTCGCCCGAGACCCCCACGTCGTTCCGGTACTTCTACAAGGACGACGTGCTCCGGCTCGACGAGAAGCGCCTCGCCGGGCTGCGCCGTCACCTGCTCCAGCAGTCCACCTACAACCGCGTCGTGCCGCGCGCACCTGCGGTGCTCGCCGACGCGCTGTGGCAGCAGGTGCGGGGTGAGCGGGCCCGCGAGGAGGGCCGCGAGGGCTTCCTCGACGTGCTCGTCGACGACCACCGCTTCGTCGACTTCGTCGAGGCGTGGTGGCCCGAGCGCGACGCCGTCGACCTGTGGCGCAGCCTGCCCGCGCGCATCGCGGAGATCGCGCACGGAGCGTTCCGCCGCGAGGAGCTCGACGCCCTGCGCGCCTCGTGGGACGGCCAGCCGCCCAGCATCGAGGACGTCCCGCTGATCGACGAGCTCCGGTACCTGCTGGGGGAGGTGCCGCCGCGCGTCGACGAGGACGTCGACGTGCCCAAGCAGCTCATGAGCTTCGAGCGCCGTGAGCGCGAGGACGTCCGCTCGACCCGGTCGATCGAGGACGACGGCTACGCGCACGTCCTGATCGACGAGGCGCAGGACCTCTCGCCGATGCAGTGGCGCATGGTCGGCCGTCGCGGCCGCCACGCCAGCTGGACCATCGTCGGCGACGCGGCGCAGTCGTCCTGGCCCGTGCCGGCCGAGGCCGAGCAGGCCCGCGTCGACGCTCTCGAGGGCAAGCCGGAGCACCGCTTCCGACTGTCCACGAACTACCGCAACTCCGCCGAGATCTACGACCTGGCCGCCGACGTCGCGCGCCGGGCCATCCCGGGCGCCGACCTGGCCGACGGGGTGCGTCGCACGGGCGAGCAGCCGGCTCACCTCGAGGTGCCAGCCGCGGGCATCGCCACCGCGGTGCGCGAGGAGGCCGAGAAGCTCCTGGGCCGGGTCGAGGGCTCCGTCGCCGTCGTCGCGCCCCTGGCGCTGCGCCCGCTGCTCGAGCGCGAGCTCGCCACGACCCTCGCCTCGCACGACCGCCTGCGCCTGCTCGACGCCCTCGAGACCAAGGGCCTGGAGTTCGACGCCGTCATCGCGGCCGAGCCCGACGTGCTGATCGGTGAGTCCGAGGCCGGGTGGCGCACGTTCTACGTCGTGCTCACCCGTGCCACCCAGCTGCTGACGACTGTCGGGTCGACGTCCCGATGGAGGACGGAGGAGCCTGCGTGAGGCTCAAGCCCCGACGACCCGATCTCCGCGTGCTGCTCACGCGCCTCCTGGCGCTGGTCGTCCTGCTGGTGGTCGTGGCCCCGGTCGGCGTGGCCGTGGCTCGCACGACGTTCGAGACCTCGGAGCGCTCGATCTCGATCGGTGCGCACCAGGCGATCCTGCGGCCCGACTACTCGGGCGAGATCGTCGTCGACTTCGGACCGCTGCTGCCGCTCGCGAAGCTCCCGGTCGACGACTCACCGTTCAACATCGGGGCCACGATCCAGCTCGGTGACGCCGACGTCGTCTCGCTCGACGAGCTGCTCGCGCGCGACGCCGTCATCGCGTCGCAGCCCGACGGCGAGATCGCCTCGGTCGAGGCGGCGCTGCGCGGCATGTGGATCGACTCGGCGCTGCGCGGCGCCGGTGTGTCCGCGGCCCTCGCCGCGGTGCTCGCGGCCGGCTGGCTCAGCATCGGGGCGACGCGGCGTGCCGAGATCCTCCAGGGTGTGCGGAACCCGGCGCCCCGGCGGCTGGTCGCCGGCGGCACGGTGGGCGTCGTGCTGGTCGCCGGACTGGTCGTCGCGGTGCGCGCCGACCCGACGTCGGTCGACCGCGACATCTCGTGGGTCAAGATCGGCGAGGTCTTCCCGAACCTGCCGAGCGACCCGATCCTGGAGCGCCTCGAGCTGTCCGACGGTGCGGCCCTGCGCAGCGGTGAGTCGCTCATCGAGGGTGCGATCCGCACGTACCAGGAGTCGAGCACGTTCTTCGACAAGCTGGCCGAGACCGCGAAGGACGTCGAGGTGCGGCAGCCCGAGGAGGGCCAGACCGTCGCGCTCGTCGTGACCGACCGCCACGACAACGTCGCGGTCGACCCGACCGCCCGCCAGATCGCCGAGAACGCCGGCGCCACGATGCTGCTCGACCTCGGCGACGACACCTCCAACGGCGCGTCGTGGGAGGAGTTCAGCATCAACTCCCTGGCGCGTGAGTTCCGGGACTTCGAGATCGTCGCGGTCGCGGGCAACCACGACCAGGGCGACAACATCGCGAAGCACATGGAGGACAAGGGCTTCCAGCTGCTCAAGGGCGAGCCGGTCACGATCGACGGGGTCCGGTTCATCGGCGACAGCGATCCGCGCTCGTCCGGGCTCACCAAGGGCTACACCGGTGACGAGGACGACAACATCGCCGCGATCAAGGAGCAGGACCAGGCCCTCACCGAGGCCGCGTGCGACGACGGGGACGTCTCGGTCGCGCTGGTGCACAGCGCGGCTGCCTCGCGCGAGCTCTCGGAGTCGGGCTGCGTCGACCTGATCCTGTCGGGCCACCTGCACCGCCAGGTGGGCCCCGACGTCGTCCTCAGCGACGACGGCGAGCCCACCGTCACGCTCACGACCGGCACGACGGGCGGCGCGATCTACGCCTTCGCCCTCGGCACCGGCCTGCGGCGCGAGGCGCAGATGACGCTCGTGACGTTCGAGGACGGAGTGCCGGTCGGCCTCCAGCTCGTCGACATCGACACGGGCGGCGGCATCACGCCGCAGGAGTACGTGACGCTCGAGCAGCTCATCGCCGACCAGGCCCCGACCGACCCGTCGACCGCCCCCACCGACGAGCCCGAGCCCGGCCCAGGCCCCGACACCGTCCAGTAACCCCCCAGGAGCGGTGACTGAGGGACCAGTCCCCACCGCGAGCGGTGAGACAGAGACGAGTGCGGGCCTCGCACTCGTCCGTATCTCACCGCTCGGGCGGGGTCAGGTGCAGCGGGCGAGGATGAGGCGGGCGTAGGCCTCGGCGGCGGTGACGACGTCGTCGATGCGGACCTGCTCGTCGACCGCGTGGGCGTGCTCGATGTCGCCAGGACCGAACTGCACCGTCGGCACCCCGGCGCCCTGGTAGAGCCGCAGGTCGGACCCGTACGGCGCGCCGACGACGGCCGGCCCGCCGCCCACCGCCTCCAGCACGTCGGTCAGGAACGGGTCGCCGTCGGGCAGCGCCCCCGCGGCGAATCGGCCGCCGGGCCACGTGACGGTCGCCGGGTTCTCGCGCAGGTACGGGTGGTCGGCGGCGCGCACGGCCTCCTCGAACGCGGCCTCGGCGTCGGCCAGCGACTCACCCGGCATCACGCCGTGGCGCCCCTCGGCCACCAGCAGGTCGGGCACCGTGCTGGCCCACTCGCCGGCCCGCAGGATGCCGACGCTGATCGGCCACGGCACACCGACGAACGGCGCGGCCGGCGTGGCGTTGCGCCGTTCCTCGAGCTCGCGCAGGGCGTGGTGGATCGACTCGAAGACCTCGATCGCGCTGACGCCCGACGCCCGCATCGAGCCGTGCGTCGAGTGCCCGGGCACCTCGACGCGGAACGTCAGCGACCCGGCGTTCGCGGCGACGACCTGGTGAGCGGTGGGCTCGGCGATCAGGCACGCGTCGCCGAGGTGCCCGCGCCGCAGCGTCGCGAACGTGCCGATGCCGCCGTCCTCCTCGCCGATCACGGTGTGCACCGCGAAGGGGCGCGCGAGCTGGACGTCGAGAGCGGCGACGGCGCGCGCTGCGGCGATGATCGCGACGACCCCGCCCTTCATGTCGCACACCCCGCGACCGAACCACGACCCGTCGACCTCGTGAAGGTGCCACGGGTCGGCGCCGGTCCACGATTCCGGGTCACCCGAAGGGACGACGTCGAGGTGTCCGTTCAGCACGAGCGCGGGTGTGCCAGGGCCCGAGACGCCGACGCAGCCCCAGGCCTCCTCACGCTCGACCTCCTCGCCGGGGAAGTCGGGGTCGGCGCGGAGCTCGTCGAGGTCGAGCCGCCACAGGTCGACGTCGAGCCCGAGGCCCTGCAGCGTCGCCGCGCTCCACCGCTGCGCCATGACCTCGCCCTCCGAGCCACCGACGGAGTCGATGCTGACGAGCTGCGCCAGGTCGCGGCGGATCAGGTCGACGTCGATGTCCATGGTCATCAGTGTTCCAGCGGGTCGCGAACGGACTCCGTCGTGGTCCGCCGACCGGGGCCGCTAGTCTGCTGCCATGTCCGAGCGTCGCTGGTGGCCCCTCCGCTAGAGGAGGACTGCCGTCGCACGCGCCCAGACCCCTCGCACCGGGGCTGGGCGTTCTTCACGTCCGGGCCCCGGGCGAACCCCGTGAGGAAACCACCATGACCCAGCTCGACGACCTCCTGGTACAGCCGGCCTTTGCACTGATCCGCTCGCGCGAGGCCGACACCGTGACCCTGATCGGGGGTCCGCGCCTCGACGTCGAGTCGCTCGCGGACATCCCGGTCACCAGCGGCGCTCCCGAGGGCGGCGCCACGTGGGACCACCTCGTGCTCGTGCCGTTCGCCCAGGTCCGCGAGCGCGGGTACGCGGCCCACCAGGACGGCACGCCGCTGAGCGTGATCCGCGCCGACCTGCAGGCGGAGATCGGCCTAGCCGAGCTCCTCGAGCAGCTCCCCGACGCGCCCGTCGAGTTCGCCGACCGCGGTGGCTTCGAGACCAGCGACGACGACTACGCGCAGGTCGTGCGCCAGATCATCGACGACGAGATCGGCCAGGGCGAGGGCGCCAACCTCGTGATCGGTCGTCACTACCGCGCGCAGCTCTCCACGTGGGGCCACGCCGAGGCGCTCACGGTCCTCCGGCGCCTGCTGGAGCGCGAGCGCGGCGCCTTCTGGACCTTCTGCATCTTCACGGGCGACCGCTACCTCGTGGGCGCGAGCCCCGAGCGTCACGTCAGCGTGGAGCACGGCGAGGTGCGGATGAACCCGATCAGCGGCACGTTCCGGCTGCGCGGGCTCGAGACGCACGCCGAGCGCAAGGCGGCGCTGCTGGAGTTCCTGCGCGACGAGAAGGAGATCTACGAGCTCTTCATGGTCGTCGACGAGGAGCTCAAGCAGATGTGCGACATCTGCCACGAGGGTGGCCTGGTGCTCGGGCCCTACCTCAAGCCGATGACGCACCTCGTGCACACCGAGTACCTGCTGTCCGGACGCACCGACCGCGACGTGCGCGACGTGCTGCGCGACTCGATGTTCGCCGCGACCGTGACGGGCAGCCCCGTCGAGAACGCGTGCCGCCTGATCGAGCGCTACGAGCCGGAGGGCCGTGGCTATTACGCCTCGGTCGCGGCGCTGATCGGCCGCGACGCCGACGGTGGGCAGCGGGCTGACGCTCCCATCCTGATCCGCACCGCCGACGTCAGCCTCGACGGCCGCCTCAAGGTCACCGCGGGTGCGACGCTCGTGCGCGACTCCGATCCCGACTACGAGACCGCCGAGACGTGGGCCAAGGCCGGCGGCATCCTCAGCGCGTTCGGCCTGGTCGACGCTGCGCCCGCGGCCACCGAGGGGTACGACGCGTTCACGCGCGAGGACGACGTGCTGATCGCGCTCGGTGCGCGCAACCAGCGGCTCAGCCAGTTCTGGTTGACCGACCAGTCGGGTGCCGCGCCGGAGCCGAGCCTCGCGGACCAGCGGGTCGTGATCCTCGACGGGGAGGACGACTTCGTCAACATGCTGAGCCACGTGTTCGGCGTGCTGGGCATGACGACCGACGTCGTGCGCCACGACGCCTACACGCCCGGAGCGCTCGACGGCTACGACCTCGTCGTCGTGGGGCCGGGCCCCGGCGACCCGCGCGACACGGCCGACCCGAAGATCGCGGTGATCCACGGCGTCGTCGACGAGCTGCTCGCCGAGGAGCGGCCGTTCCTGGCGGTGTGCCTCGGCCACCAGGCGCTCGCGCACCGGATCGGGCTCGACCTGGCGTTCAAGGACATCGTCTTCCAGGGCACGCAGAGCCGCCTGGAGGTGCTGGGGCGCTCCGAGACGGTCGGCTTCTACAACACGTTCGTCGCCCGGGTGCCGGAGTCGGGCCTGCCGGAGGGCGTCACGGTCGAGCGGGACGAGCCCACGGGCGACATCCACCTCATCGCCGGTCCGCACTACCGCGGCGTGCAGTTCCATGCCGAGTCGGTGCTGACCCAGAACGGCTTCCGGATCCTGCGCGACCTCGTGCTGGACCTGATCGGACGCTAGGCGGCTAGGCCGGGGTGGGGACCGTCCGGCGGGGGCGCCAGCGGGTGATGCCCACGCCGAGCAGGCACAGCGCGCCTCCGGCGAACGCCAGCGGCGCGGGTACCTCGTCGAGCAGGAGCCACGAGATGCCGGTCGCGACGACCGGCACGAGGTAGGTGGTCGAGGCGACCTGCCCGGCCGACAGCCGCCGCATCGCGTAGGCCCAGGTCGTGAACCCGATCGCGGTCGGGAAGACGCCGAGGTAGACGAGCCAGAGGACGTCGCTGGTGCCGGCCGAGCCGAGCTCGTCGACCAGGCCCGGGCTGCACGGCAGGCAGACGAGGGCACCGATGCCGCACGCCATCCACACCGACATGCCGGCCGGCACGGTCGCGAGGGTGGGCTTCTGCGTCAGCGCACCGACGGCGTAGAACACGGCGGCAGCCAGGCACAGCACGACGCCGACCGTGCTGGCCGTCTCGACGCCCTCGCCGCCGCCGGTGCTGGCCGCGATGAGCGCGACGCCGGCGAACGCGACCGCCATGCCCGCGAGCAGCGGCTTCGGGAAGCCCTCCTTGAGGAGCCAGCCGGCGAGCAGGGCGATGAGGATGGGGCCGACGTTGACCACGAGCGCCGCCGTGCCGGCGTCGAGGTGGGTCTCGCCGGCGTTGAGGGCCACGTTGTAGGCGCCGAACCAGATGATGCCGTAGACGATCGTCAGCCCGAGGGTGCGTCCGCGGGGGATCGGGTAGCGCCAGGGGCGGACCACGAGCGTCAGCGCCACGAAGCCCGCGAGCAGGCGACCCAGCGCCATCGGGCCCGGGCTGAGGACGTCGGTGATGGCGCGGATGCCGACGAACGCCGAGGCCCAGAGGACGACGGTGACGGCGAGCGCGGGGACCGAGAGGTCGCGGCCGGTCAGGGGAAGCGCGGGGGAGGTGGCCACGCTCGAACGCTAGTGACTCCCACCGACAGGCCGACAGGCCCGATACGGCCCCGTGCCGTCGACTTCCTGCCGCGGTTTCCCACGAGTCCCCCTACGACTTCGTCGTGGGAGGTGCCCCCACTCCGGATTCGAGCGGTCTCGTGGGAATCCGCAGACGGGGGTTACTCCTCGGAGAGCTGGCCGCCGTCGGAGTCGAGCGTGACGTCGGCGGTCTGGGTCTTGCCGTCGCGCAGGTACGTGATCTCGACGGTGTCGCCCGGCTGGTGGCCGCGGACCGAGGCGACGAGCGCGCTCGAGCTCGCGACCGGGATGCCGTTCAGCGCCGTGATGATGTCGCCCGCCTTCAGCCCGGCCTTGTCGCCCGCGCCGCCGGCCTCGATCTCGCGGATCTCGGCGCCGATGCCGGTGAGCTCGTCCTCCTCGGTGGCCGGGGTGACCGTCACGCCGATCTTGGCGTGCTCGACGGTCTTGCCCTCGACGAGCTGCTGAGCCACGTTGCGGGCGAGGTCGATCGGGATCGCGAAGCCCAGGCCGATCGAGCCGGACGCGCTCGAGTTGGTGCGGATCGCGGAGTTGATGCCGATGACGTTGCCGGCCAGGTCGATCAGCGGGCCGCCGGAGTTGCCCGGGTTGATCGCCGCGTCGGTCTGCACCGCGGGGAACACCGTGGCGTTCTCGCCGGAGGCGTCGCTGGACTCGACGGGGCGGTTGAGCGCGCTGACGATGCCCGTCGTGACGGTGCTCTCCAGGCCGAACGGCGAGCCGATCGCGATGACGTCCTGGCCGACGCTCAGGTCGGCCGAGCTGCCCAGCGTGGCGGGCTTGAGCCCGCTGACGCCGTCGGCCTTGATCACGGCGAGGTCGGTCACCGAGTCACGCCCGAGGATCGTGGCCTCGGCGTTGGTGCCGTCGCTGAACGCCACCGTGATCGTGCCGTCCTCGGCCGCAGCCTCGACGACGTGGTTGTTGGTGAGGATCTCGCCGTCCGAGCTGAGCACGACGCCGGAGCCGGAACCGCCCTCCTCGCCGCTGCGCACGTTGATCTGCACGACGGACGGCATGACCTCGCGGGCGATGGTCTCGACGTCACCCTTGGGGGCCTCGTTGTCGGAGGCCGGGACGTCGAGGGCCGAGGTGCCGTCGGGGATCGAGCTCGAGCCGCCGTCGCCCTGCAGGGCCGCGCCGCCGTAGCCGGCGCCGGCGGCGATGACCGCGATCAGCGCGCCGATGCCCACGACCTTCGCGACCCGCTTGCCGCGGCCGGACCCGCCGGTCGGACCGGCTCCCGAGGTCTCGGTCGGCGGAGCCGCGGGGGGCACGAACGGGGGCAGGCCCGAGGACCCGGACGACGGAGGTGCCGTGTCGGACGGCGCAGCGGCCGGGGGCGGCACGACGGCACCCATCGGGAGCACGGAGGTGGAGGCGGGCGCGCCGGCGCTGGCCGGGTCGACCGGCTCGTCGTCGTGCAGCGGCGCGGAGGCGCGGCCGGCGGACGACTCCGCCAGCTCGGGCTCGACCGGCGCTGCCGGCGTCGCGACGTGCTCGGTGGTCGCCTCGTCGGCGGCGGTGCCGCCCGGGGCCTCGGGGGTCGTGTCCGCGGGGACGTCCACGGGGGGCGCAGGCACGCGCTCGGCGAAGGGATCGTGCGGTTCGTTCATGGGGACAGGATCTCCGTGGTCACTGAGACGGCTCTGAGACGGGCGTGTGAGGGGCCGAAGGGTTGGATCCGGGCACCGTCATGCGGAACGTGGCGCCGGAGCCGGGTTCGGACTCCACCTCGACGGTACCGCCATGGCGTTCGGCGGCACGGCGGACGATCGACAGGCCCAGACCCGACCCGGGCAGGGTGCGAGCCTCGCGGGAGCGGTAGAACCGCTCGAACACGTGCGGCAGGTCGGCCTCGGCGATGCCGGGACCGTGGTCCCGCACCGTCACGACGCCGTCCTGGAGCGAGACCTCGACGGTGCCCTCGGCGGGGCTCCACTTGGCGGCGTTGTCGAGCAGGTTGGTGACGGCGCGCTCGAGGGCTCGCGGCTCGCCGACGACCCACCACGGCTCGAGCGTCGTCGCGAACGTCAGCGACGGCGCGCGCAGCTGGACCCGGTTGATGGCGTGCTCGACGACCTCGGAGAGGTCGAGCGGCTCGGGGTCGTGGTGCAGCGGCTCGTCGCGGGCGAGCTCGACGAGGTCGCCGATCAGGGAGGTGAGCTCCTCGACCTGCGCCCGGATGTCGACCATGACCTCGGTCGACTGGTCGTCGGTCAGGGGACGACCTGCGGTGCTGGCCTGCGTCAGGAGCTCGACGTTGGTGCGCAGGCTCGTGAGCGGCGTGCGCAGCTCGTGACCGGCGTCGGCGACGAGGCGCCGCTGCTGGGCCTGCGAGGCGTCCAGCGCCATGAGCATCTGGTTGAACGAGGTGGTGAGGCGGGCCAGCTCGTCGCGGCCGACGACCTCGATCGGCTGCAGCTCCTGCGTGCGGGCGACGTGCTCGGCGGCGCGCGTGAGGCGTCGGACCGGGCGCAGGCCGTTCGAGGCCACGGCCCAGCCCGCAGCACCGGCGACCGCCATGCCGGCGAGCGTCGTGATGGCGAGGACCAGACCGAGGCGGTCGAGGGTGTGCTGCACGGAGTCCATCCGCTGCACCATCACGAGGGCCGATGCGGGGCCCGCCTGGACCGCGACGACGCGGTAGGCGTCGCCGTCGACGATCGCGGTGCGGGCCGAGCTGGTCTGCTGGCCGAGCGAGACCGCGACCTCGGTCTCGGTGAGCTGCACCTTGGTGCTGCCGGTCAGGGTCGCGAGGACGCGGTCGCCCTCGACCCGGTAGATCTCCATGCCGGCGACGTCGAGGAGGTCGGCGTCCTGCTCGTTGAGCGATCCTGGCGTGTAGCCGGCCGCGACGGCCTGCTCGGCGCGGACGCGGATCGACGCGTCGAGGTTGTCGACGAGCTCGGCGCGCACGACGACGTAGACGCCCGCGCTGACGCTGCTGAGCGTGAGGGCGACGGCGGTCGTGGTCAGCGTCGCGACGCGAGCGGCCAGCGAGACGCGGAGCGTCCACTGGTGCATCCGCTGGTGCACCGTCTCGACCACGCCACGGCGGGGGCGCTCGCGCTGGGTCTGCGTGTCGGTCACGGCGGGGTCTCGCGCAGCACGTACCCGACGCCGCGGACCGTGTGGAGCAGGCGGGTCTCGCCCTCGGCCTCGAGCTTGCGGCGGACGTAGCCGACGTAGACCTCGAGCGAGTTGGCGGTCGTGGGGAAGTCGAAGCCCCAGACCTCCTGCAGGATGAACGAGCGCTCCAGGACGCGCTTGGGCCGCTGCAGGAACAGCTCCAGGAGCGTGAACTCGGTGCGGGTCAGCGAGATCTCGCGGTCGCCGCGGCGCACCTCGCGGGTCACGGGGTCGAGCGAGAGGTCCGCGAACGTCAGCGGGTCCTCGTCCTCGAGCTCGGGCGACAGGTTGGCCCGGCGCAGCAGTGCCCGCAGCCGCGCGAGGAGCTCCTCGAGCGCGAACGGCTTGGTCAGGTAGTCGTCGGCGCCGGCGTCGAGGCCGTCGACCCGGTCGGTCACGGCGTCGCGTGCGGTGAGCACGATGATCGGCACGTCGTTGCCGGCCGAGCGCAGCGCGCGGGTCGTCTCGAGCCCGTCGAGGCGCGGCATCATGACGTCCATGACGATCGCGTCGGGCTGCACCTGGGGCGTGCGGGCGAGGGCCTCGACGCCGTCGGTGGCCACCTCGACGGTGTAGCCGTTGAACTCCAGGGACCGTCGGATCGAGTCACGGACGGCTCGATCGTCGTCGACCACGAGGATGCGCATGAGGCCTAGTCTGCCCGGCGGCCCTGAGCCACGCCTGAGATTGAGCGGTTCTTCGGGTGAGGAACGGGCCGCGCGGGGGTCAGAGCAGGCTGCGGGCCGCGGCGGCGGCGCGGGCGCCGTAGCCGCCGCCGAACAGCACGGCGTGCACCAGCAGCGGGTGCAGCTGGTGCAGCGCCACCCGGTCCTCCCAGCCCTCGGCCAGCGGCGCGACCTCGCTGTAGGCGTCGAGGATGCGCTGCAGGTGCGTGATGCCGAACAGCGAGAGCATCGCGAGATCGGTCTCGCGGTGGCCGCCGTGGGCCGCCGGGTCGATGACCCACGCGGTGTCCTCCTGGCCCCACACGACGTTGCCGGACCACAGGTCGCCGTGGATCCGGGCGACCGGCTCCGGGTCGCCGGCGAGGGTGTGGATGCGCTTGACGACGGTCTCGATGACGTCGGCCTCGTCGGGCGTCAGGGCACCCCGCTGCAGGCCGGCGCGCACGTACGGCATGACCCGGCGCGAGGCGTAGAACTCCGGCCACGACGGCAGCGGGCGGTTGGGCAGCGGTGCGAGTCCGATGTAGCCGTCCTGGGCCGCGCCGAACTCGTCGGCGCCGGCTGCGTGCGTCGCGGCGAGCGCACGGCCGAGCGACTCGGCGGCCTCGGCCGTGGGTCGGCCGGGCTCGATCCAGGCGAGCACGAGGCAGTCGTCGTCGACGGCCAGGACGTCGGGCACGGCGGCGCCGCCGGCGTCGCGCAGCCAGCGCAGGCCGCGGGCCTCGGCCGCGAAGAACCCGGCGGGCGCCTGGGGGCGGGTCTTGATGACGGCGGAGCGCCCGTCGGACAGGCGCAGACGCGTCGACGTGCAGATGTTGCCCCCGGCCACGGGGGTCGTCGACACCACGGCGACGCCCAGCAGCTGCTCACCGCGTGAGGCGGTGCCCGTCATCCGTGCCATGACGTCGACTTTACGGGGCCGTGGGCCGCAGGTGCTCCGTGAGCGCGTCGCTCGTGCGCTCGACCATCGCGAGCACGCGCGTGAAGCCGCCCTCGTCGCCGAACCAGGGGTCCGGGACCTCCCGGTCCTCAGGCGAGGACTCGGGGTCGAACGAGCGGAACATGCGCACCTTCTGCTGCTCCTCGACGGTCGGCGCGAGCTCGAGCACGTCGGCCTCGTTGCTGTGGTCCATGACCAGGATCAGGTCGTTCTCGGCGTACTCGTCGATCGTGAACTTCCGCGCGACGTGATGGCTCGGGTCGTAGCCCGCCTCGCTCAGCGTCGCGGCGGCGCGCGAGTCCATGGGGTCACCGGTGTGCCAGCCACCCGTGCCCGAGGACGTCACGACGACGCGGTCACCGAGGCCGGCCTCGGTCAGCTTCTCCTCCAGCACGACGTGGGCCATGGGGGAGCGGCAGATGTTGCCGAGGCAGACCAGGGTGACCCGGTAGGGGTCGGCCACCGGTCAGTCGCCCTCGGGCAGGAACGCCCGGACGACGGCCTGCGCGATCGAGATGACGACCGACGCCAGCACGGCCCACCAGAACCCGTCGAGGACGAAGTGCACGCCGAAGCCGTCGCTGATCGCCTCGACCAGCAGCAGCATCAGGGCGTTGATGACGAGCAGCGCCAGGCCGAGCGACAGGATGATGAACGGCAGCGACAGCAGCTTCACGACCGGCGCGACGAACATGCTGACGACCGTGAAGAACAGGCCGACCAGGAGCACCGCGAGGACGCGGTTGGTCATGGTCTCGCTGGGCTCGCCGATGTCCATGTGGTCGCCCAGCAGCCAGGCGGCGAAGGCGAGCGCGACCGAGCTGGCGACCCAGGTGCTGAGGAAACGTTCCATGCCCGAAGTCTGGCAGAAGGGCGCGGGTACCTCCGCCCCTTGAGGTGCGAGCGAGGGACGAGCGAGCCTCGAACGGGGCACGGCAGCTGGCCCTCGGGCACGGCAAATTT
>NZ_BAAAME010000004.1:951809-1037791 GCF_039529015.1 Aeromicrobium alkaliterrae | reverse complement strand
CAGCACCGGGAATCCTCCCGGCCGGGGTGCTTCGGGCTAGACCGGGGTCGGGGGGAGGGAGTCGGCCGGGACGCGGCGGGAGGTCTGGGCCAGGACGATCCCGACCAGGACCAGCAGCACGCCTCCGACCTGCACGGGGGTGAGGCTCTCGGCGAACCACAGCCAGCCGACGACGACCGCGCCGGCCGGCTCCAGCATCGCGACGACGCTGACGGTCATCGCTGGCAGGTGGCGCAGCGCCAGCAGCAGGAGGAAGAACGGCGCGGTCGTGCCGAGCACCACGACTGACGTCATCGCGACCCAGGCGGGCACGCTGAGGTGGTCCAGGCGACCGAGCACCGAGGCCGAGGCGCCGAGCTGGTCGGCGGTCCAGAACGGCTGGACCACGTTGAGCACGAGCGTCGCCACGAGGAACGCCCACAGGATCACCGCGAGGGGCGTCATGCCGCCGGTGTCCCGCTCGCCGAGCAGGAAGTACGCCGCGAAGCACAGGCCGGCCGCGAACGCGGCGAGCAGCCCGATCCCGTCGACCGTGACGCCCGACCAGATCTGCCCGACGAGCGCGAGGCCGACCAGCGCCAGCCCGAGCGCGGGCCACATGCGCGGCTGCACCGGTTCGCGGCGGGCGAAACGGACCCACAGCACGACCCACACGGGGCCGAGGTACTCCACGAGCAGCGCGATGCTGAGCGGGAGCCGGTCGATCGCGACGTTGTAGAAGCCCTGCAGCCCCGCGACGCCGACGAGACCGAGCCCGATCACGAGGGGCACCTGACGGCCGCGCGGCAGCCGGAAGGCGGTGCGCTCGGTGAGAGCCGCGATCAGCACGATCACGAGCAGCGCGCCGGTGACCCGGACCGCGGTGAACGTCTCGATGTCCGTGCCCGAGCGCAGCGGGATGCGGGAGACCCCGGCGTTGACCGCGAAGAGGACGGCCGCGGACAGGACGAAGGCGTACCCGAGGAGGGGTCGGGTGGAGGTGCTCACGCCCCCTATCGTGACCGTCAGTCGCGGCCGAGGATCAGGTGGTGCACCGCTCCGGCGATCGCCGCCCCCACCAGGGGAGCCACGACGAA
Source organism: Aeromicrobium alkaliterrae (assembly GCF_039529015.1). Taxonomy (NCBI): domain Bacteria; kingdom Bacillati; phylum Actinomycetota; class Actinomycetes; order Propionibacteriales; family Nocardioidaceae; genus Aeromicrobium; species Aeromicrobium alkaliterrae. Next base: position 1,036,715 of record NZ_BAAAME010000004.1, on the reverse strand, counting down.
GGCCCACTGCTGGGCCAGGACGTCGCCGCCGGCGAACCACGCGACGCCGAGCGAGCGGGCCGGGTTCACCGAGGTGTTGCTGATCGGGATGCTCACGAGGTGGATCAGGGTCAGGCCGAGACCAATCGTCAGGCCGCTGAAGCCGACGGCGGCACGCTTGGCCGACGCGCCGAGGATGATGAACAGGAAGACCGCCGTCAGCAGGGTCTCGGCGATCAGCACCGAGGCGAGGTCGTAGCCGCCGGGCGACCGGTCGCCGTAGCCGTTGGTCGCGAAGGCCCCCTCGGCGGAGAAGCCGTCGGCGCCGCGCGCGATGAGGTAGAGCACGCCGCCTGCCGCGCTCGCGCCGACGACCTGGATCGCCGCGTACCCCGGGACGTCCTTCCACGCGAAGCGACGGGCGACCGCCAGGCCCACCGTGACGGCCGGGTTGAAGTGGCCGCCCGAGACCGGGCCGAACGCGTAGGCGCCCGTGACGACCGTGAGCCCGAACGCCAGCGCGACACCGAGGTACCCGACCTGGTCGCCGGCGAAGATCGCCGTGCCGCACCCGCCGAGCACGAGCCAGAACGTGCCGAGCGCCTCGGCGCCGAGCTTCTGCGCCGTCGAGGGGGTGGTCGTGAGCGAGGTCGTCATGGGATCGGACGCTAGTGAGCAGTTGGCCCGGCCGCAAGGCCCGATCGGGCCCCCGGCCTAGGCTCGAGCCCATGACGACTCCCGTGCCCCGGCCCGCGATCGCCGCCGTCCCTGCGTACCGGCCCGGCCGGCCGGCGGTGAGTGACGAGCTCAAGCTGTCGAGCAACGAGCTGCCGTTCGCGCCGCTGCCGGGCGTCCTGGCTGCGGCCACCCAGCTGCTCGGGCGCATGAACCGCTACCCCGACGCCGGGTGCACGGCGCTCTACGAGGCGCTGGCCGAGACGTTCGAGGTCGAGACGGACCAGCTCGCAGCGGGCACCGGTTCGGTCGACGTGCTCTACCGCGCGATCGCGGCGTTCGCCGGCCCTGGCGACGAGGTCGTCCTGCCGTGGCGCTCGTTCGAGGCGTACCCGCTCGCGATCGCGGTCAGCGGCGCCACCGCGGTGCCCGTCCCGCTGCGGGCCGACGCGACGCACGACGTCGACGCGATGCTCGCGGCCGTCACCGAGCGCACCAAGGTCGTGCTGGTCTGCACCCCGAACAACCCGACCGGCCCGGTCCTCACGAGTGCCGAGCTCGACCGGATCCTGGCGGGCGTGCCGTCGCACGTGCTCGTGGTGGTCGACGAGGCCTACGTCGAGTTCGTGCGCGATCCGCTGGCGGCCTCCGGCCTGGCCGCGCTGCGCACGCACCCCAACGTGCTGGTGCTTCGCACGTTCTCGAAGGCGCACGGGCTCGCCGGCCTGCGGGTCGGCTACGGCATCGGGAACCGCGACGTCGTCGAGTCGGTGCGCGTCGCGGTGCCCTTCGGCGTCACCGACGTCGCCCAGGTCGCCGCGATCGCGTCGCTGGGCGAGACCGACGCGATGCGCCGCCGGGTCGAGACCGTGGTGGCCGAGCGCGACCGGGTCGCCGCCGCACTGCGGGCCGCGGGCTGGCAGGTCCCGGTCTCCGAGGCCAACTTCGTCTGGCTGCCCGTCGGCGAGCAGGCGCTGGCGGTCGCGGCGCGCTGCGAGCCCGTGTCGGTGCGACCCTTCGCCGGCGAGGGCGTGCGCGTCACGATCGGCGACCCCTCGGCCAACGACCTCGTGATCGAGGCGCTGCGCGACCCCGCCTGAGCCGCGCCTGGCCGCGAGGCGGCCGGACCGCGCCCGGTGGATGACCTTCGTGTTGCAAGCTGGTTTCACCCCTTCCGGAAGTCGGCTTCCTCCCTTAGCGTGAGTGGGACTTAGGTCACGTCGCCCGACCTCACCCGGTCACGGCGGCGAACCACCGACACCGTGACCGGCAACCCCGGGGGCGGCCGACGTTGGGGGATCCCATGCACCCGTCCCTGCCCACCGCACCCGATGAGTCCGACCTCGTCCGCCTGCTGACGCCCCAGGGCGAGCGGGTCCACCATCCCGAGGCCAGCTGGTCCGGCACCGACGCCGACCTGCTCGCGCTGCACCGCGACATGGTCCTGACGCGGCGCATCGACACCGAGGGCTACGCGCTGCAGCGCCACGGCGAGCTCGGCCTGTGGCCGCCGTGCCTGGGCCAGGAGGCTGCGCAGGTCGGCACCGCGCACGCCGTGCGCTCCCAGGACATGGCCTTCCCGACGTACCGCGACCACGGCGTCGCGTGGGTGCGGGGCGTGCCGCCGGAGAAGCTGCTGGGCCTGTACCGCGGCACCGACCTGGGCGGCTGGGACCCGCACGAGCACCGCACCGCGCTGCCGTCGATCATCATCGGCGCCCAGTGCCTGCACGCGTCGGGCTACGCGATGGGGATCGTGATGGACGACGCCGTCGGCCACGGCGACCCCTCCCGCGACGCAGCCGTCGCTGTCTACCTCGGCGACGGTGCGACGGCCCAGGGCGACACGCTCGAGGCGCTCTCGTGGGCGGCGGCGTTCTCGCTGCCCGTCGTGTTCGTCATCGAGAACAACCAGTACGCGATCTCGACCGTCACGAGCCGGTTGTCGAACGTGCCGCTCGTGCGCCGTGCGGACGGCTTCGGCATCCCCGGCGTGCGGGTCGACGGCAACGACGTGCTGGCCTGCCAGGCCGTCATGGAGGCGGCGATGCAGCGCGCCCGTGACGGCCGCGGGCCCACCGTGATCGAGGCCGTCACCTACCGCCGAGGCGCGCACACGACCTCCGACGACCCGTCGCGCTACCGCGCCGGCGAGGAGACCGAGTACTGGGAGAAGCGCGACCCGATCAGCCGGGTCCGCGCGCTGCTGGACTCGATCGGCACGTTCGAGCGCGAGCTCGCCGAGCTCGACGCGGAGGCCGACGCGCTCGGCGAGCGGCTGCGCGCCGCCTGCCGCACCCTGCCGGAGCCGGACCTCGCGGCGCTGTTCGACCTCGTGCACGCCGAGACCACCCCCGAGCTGGTGGAGCAGCGGGACGCCGCGGTCGCCTGGCGCGCTCTCGGCGCCGAGGAGGTCGTCTGATGGCCCGGATGAACATTGCGTCGGCGCTCAACGCCGGCCTGCGCGCAGCCCTGGAGTCCGACCCACAGGTCGTGCTGATGGGCGAGGACATCGGTCGGCTCGGCGGCGTCTTCCGCGTCACCGACGGCCTGCAGAAGGACTTCGGTCCGGCCCGCGTGATCGACACCCCCCTCGCGGAGTCGGCGATCATGGGCACCGCGGTGGGGCTCGCGATGCGCGGCTACCGTCCCGTCGTCGAGATCCAGTTCGACGGCTTCGTCTACCCGGCCTATGACCAGATCGTGAACCAGGTCGCCCGGCTGCACTTCCGCTCCGGAGGCGCCCTGTCGATGCCGATCGTCATCCGCATCCCCTACGGCGGTGGCATCGGGGCGATCGAGCACCACTCGGAGAGCCCCGAGGCGCAGTTCGTCATGACGCCCGGGCTCAAGGTGCTGACCCCGGCCACGGCGCACGACGCCTTCTGGATGGTGCAGCAGGCCGTCGCCTCCGACGACCCGGTCGTCCTGATGGAGCCGAAGCGCCGGTACTGGGAGTCCAGCGAGGTCGGCGACGTCGCCACCCCGGCGTGGTCGTCGGTCGTGCGCCGTGAGGGCGCGGACGCGACCCTCGTGACGTACGGTCCGATGGTCGCGACGTGCCTGGCGGCGGCCGAGACCGCGGCGGCCGAGGGGCGCGAGATCGAGGTCGTCGACCTCCGCACGCTCTCGCCGCTCGACCTGGACCCGGTGGTCGCGTCGGTGCGCCGCACGGGTCGGGTCGTCGTGGTGCACGAGGCCCAGCGGACGCTCGGCATCGGCGCCGAGGTGGCGGCGCGCATCGGCGAGCGCTGCTTCTTCCACCTCGAGGCGCCCGTCGGACGGGTCACGGGCTACGACATGCCGTACCCGCCGAGCCGGGTGGAGGAGGAGTTCCTGCCGGACGTCGACCGCATCCTCGACGCCGTCGACGCGACCTTCACCGCGGGCGACGAGGAGGGGACGCTCTGATGGCGCACTTCAAGCTCCCGGACGTGGGCGAGGGCCTGACCGAGGCCGAGATCGTGACCTGGCACGTCGCGGTCGGTGACGTCGTCGCCGTCAACGACGTGCTGGTCGACATCGAGACGGCCAAGTCGGTCGTCGAGCTGCCGAGCCCGTTCGCGGGCACCGTCACCGAGCTGCTCGTCGAGCCGGGACTCACGGTGCCGGTCGGCACGCCGATCGTGACGATCGTCGACGCGTCGGTGACGGACGCCCCGGCCGACGCCCCGGCGGGCGACGCCGCGCCCGAGATGCTGGTCGGGTACGGCCCGAAGGACGAGACCTCCGGCGGACGTCGTCGGCGGCGCCCCGTCGCCGCGGCTGCGGCACCGGCTGGAGCGACGGCCGTGCTGGACGAGCCGGCCCCCGCGCTCGTGCCCGATCGTCCGCGCGCCGCCCCGCCGGTGCGTCTGCTCGCGCGTCGCCTCGGGGTCGACCTGGCCCGCGTCCCGTGCGACGGCGTCGTGACGCGCCGCGACCTGGAGTCGTTCGTCCGCGCGCACGAGGCGGCCCCGGACCCGGTGGCCGCGGCTCCCGCTGCGGGTGGTCGCACGGTGCCGCACTCCGCGGTCCGGCGTGTCACCGCCGCCGCGATGGTCAGCTCGGCGTTCACCGCGCCGCACGTGACCGAGTGGGTCGAGGTCGACGTCTCCCGCACCGTCGAGCTGGTCGACCGGCTGCGGTCGGACCGAGCCTGGCGCGACGTGCCCGTCTCGTCGCTGCACCTCGTGCTGCGCTCGGTGTGCCTCGCGCTGCGTCGCACCCCGGAGCTGCACGCCTCCTGGGGCGACGACGCGCTCACGATCCCCGAGCACGTCGGCCTGGGCGTCGCCGCGGCGACCGACCGTGGCCTCGTCGTGCCGGTCGTGCCGCAGGCCGAGACCCTCGACCTGCGCGGCCTCGTGGAGCAGGTCGCCGAGCTCGTCGCGATCGCTCGCAGCGGCCGGCTGCAGCCCGCGCAGATGGCGGGCGGCACGTTCACGGTGACCAACATCGGGGTGTTCGGCATCGACGCGGGCACACCGATCCTGCCCCCGGGACAGACCGGGATCCTGGCCGTCGGGGCGATCACCCGCAAGCCCTGGGTCGACGAGCACGACCAGGTCGTCCCGCGCTGGGTCACGACGCTGGCGCTGAGCTTCGACCACCGCGCCGTCGACGGCGAGCAGGGCTCACGCTTCCTGCGCGACGTCGCCGACCTCCTCCACGACCCGGCCCTCGCCCTGACCGTCTGACCCCACCAGATCTGCGCACTTCCTCGGCTGTTTCGTGGCCGGGCGGCCGAAGAAGTGCGCACATCTGGGGGACCTAGGATGGGTGGGTGAGGCTGACGCGGGATCGACAGGGGTCGGCCCTGGTCATCTGGGGCGTCGCGCTCAGCGCCTACCTGCTGGCGGTCTTCCACCGGTCGTCGCTCGCGGTCGCGGGACTCGAGGCAGCCGACCGCTTCGGCATCTCGGCGGCCCAGCTCGCGACGTTCACGACGGTGCAGCTCATCGTGTACGCCGGGATGCAGATCCCGGTGGGCCTCGCGCTCGACCGCTTCGGCCCGCGCCGGCTCCTGCTGATCGGCGCCGTCGTCATGACCGTCGGGCAGCTCAGCTTCGCGTTCATCGACTCGTACGCCGGAGCTCTCGGTGCCCGGGTCCTCGTCGGCGCGGGCGACGCGATGACGTTCACGTGCGTCCTGCGCCTCATCGCGACCTGGTTCCCGGCGCGGCGGGTCCCGCTCGTCACCCAGCTGACCGGAGCGACGGGCCAGGTCGGCACCGTGCTGGCGGCGCTGCCGATGACGTGGGCGTTCATGAACCTCGGCTGGACCACGACCTACCTCGCCGCCGCTGGCCTGGGCCTCGTCGTGACCGTGATGGCCGCCGTCGTGATCCGCGACGAGCCCGGGGCCTGGCGTCGGCGCGGGCCCGCGATCTCGCTCGCGTCGGTCCGGCGCGACCTGGGCGACTCGTGGAGCCACCCCGGCACGCGGCTCGGCTTCTGGACCCACTTCACGACGCAGTTCAGCGCCACGACGCTGGCCCTGCTGTGGGGCTTCCCGTTCTTCGTGCGGGGCGAGGGACGCAGCCCGCACGAGGCCGGCGTCCTGCTGACGCTGCTGACGATCTCGCTCGTGATCGCGGGACCCCTGCTGGCGATGGTCACGAGCTGGCGGCCGTACCACCGCTCGGACCTCGTCATGGGCATCGTGCTGACGATCGCCGCCGCGTGGACCGCCGTGCTGGTCTGGCCCGGCGACGCCCCGACCTGGCTGCTCGTGATGCTCGTCGTGGTCGTCGGCATCGGGGGACCGGCCTCGGTCATCGGCTTCGAGTACGGGCGCGAGTTCAATCCCGACGCGCGCCTCGGCGCGGCGATCGGCATCATCAACCAGGGCGGCTTCTACGCGAGCCTGATCCTGGTCGTGGCGATCGGCCTGGTGCTCGACTGGCGGACGCCGACCGGGTCCGACTACACGGCGGAGGCCTTCCGCTGGGCGATGTCGGCCCAGTACGTGCTGTGGGCGCTGGGCCTGGCGAACATCTGGCGCGCCCGGCGCCGCACCCGCAGACACGTCGCCGCGGTCCCGGAGACGGGTACCGCGGCGACGTAGGGGGGCTGCTGCGTCAGCGAGTGCGCAGCATCATGAGGTTGACCTTGCCCTCGTGCTCGAGGCGGCCCACCTCCCGGTAACCGCGGCCCGTGTGGAACGCGATCGATCCGTCGTTGGTCTCGTAGATCTCCAGGCCGATCGGCAGGTCGCCCTCGATCGCGTCGTACAGACGGGAGGCGACGCCCTGGCGGCGGTGCGTGGAGGCCGTCACGATGCGGTCGAGGTAGACGTAGTCCTTCAGTCGGTCCTCGAACCAGCGGTAGCGGCTGGAGTCGTAGTCGGCGCCCGGGGGCAGCGTGATGACGAAGCCGGCGATCGCGCCGTCGTCGTCCAGGACCAGCGCGTCGTCGGCCTCAGCCACGAGGGCGGCCAGCGACTCGCGGTCGAGCGGGCCGACGCCCTCCAGGGCGCCCTGGTTGATCTCGATCACGGCGTCGAAGTCGGCGGCCTCGAGGGGGCGGACGTAGGGGCCGCTCGTGTCGGGCAGCGTCGGCTCCAGGGTCGGGGTGGACGTGGTGTTCGTGCTGAGATTCTGGCTCATTGCACTCCACGTTATGTCAACTCGGCCCTCGGCGCATCTCGAGCCGGCCCGGGGCGAGCGGGATCACGCGATCGTGAAGTCGGCCCCGGCGGCGCGTTCGGAGGTCTCCCACAGGAGTCGCGCGAGCTCCGGATCGCGCGCCGACCGGGTCATGGACGCGGGTCCGGGCTTGCCGCGCATCCCACGGAATCCGCGCGGTCCCAGGTACTCGCCGCCGGTGAGGCCGGGGTCGGTCGCGGCCTGCAGGACCGGCAGCGAGCCGGCGCGGGCCGACTGGGCGACGAGGTGGGTGCCCTGGTGCATCAGGAAGCCGATCGGGCCTCCGCCGCCGACGCTGAATCCCGTCTTGGTCAGCTCGGTCGAGGCGACGCCGGGGTGAGCGGCGACGCTCGTGACGTCGAGCCCGGCCGCGGTGACGCGCCGGTGCAGCTCCTGGGAGAACACGAGGTTCGCGAGCTTGGACTCGCCGTACGACTGCCACCGCTTGTAGCGGCGCGGCGAGCCCTCGGGCGTCAGCGAGCGCAGGTCGATGCCGTGCACCGTCGTGTGGGCGACCGAGGACACCGCGACCACGCGTGCCGAGGAGTCGCGGAGCACGGGCCAGAGGCGGGCGTTCCACGCGAAGTGGCCGAGGTGGTTGGTCGCGATCTGCAGCTCGAAGCCGTCGACCGTCTCGCGGAACGGCGGGATCATGATGCCGGCGTTGTTGATCGCGAGGTCGATGCGGTCCCAGCGGGCGAGCACGTCGTCGGCGGCTCGCGCGACCGAGCCGAGGTCGGCCAGGTCGAGCTCGACGACGTCGACCTGCACGCCGGGCACCTCGCTGCGGAGGGCGGCCACGGTGGTCTCGGCCTTCGCGGCGTCGCGCGCCGTCACGACGAGCGAGGCGCCGTGCCGGGCGAGCTCACGGGCGATCTCGCCGCCCAGGCCGCCGGTCACGCCCGTGATCAGCGCGCGCGTGCCGGAGAGGTCACCGATGTCGTCGGTCGTCCAGGTCATGCCGTCACGCTAGCGCGCGCGGACGACGGAGGTCAGGGACTAGTGGTCGTCCGGGCAACCTCGACCCCGTGACCTTTGTCGTGCGTCGACGAAGGTCGGGGGACCGCGGTCGCTCCAGCAGCCGTAAGCCCCCGAGCTCCGTCGTCCCGAGGCGTGGGATTCTGGCGTCTCGCGGAGCGGGACCGCTGCTCCTGGGAGGCGCTGCGAGCGACCTCCACCTCCGCGCGCGGTGTCGGTCCGGGGGCGGTTTGATCCGTCGGGAGCACGTGAGATTCCGGACGATGTGCGCGGCTGTTCGGCGTGCCAGGTTTCCCGGCATGAAGGTTCTGGTCACGGGGGGTGCGGGCTACATCGGCTCGACCACCGCGAAGGCACTCGAGCGCGCCGGGCACGTCCCCGTCGTGCTCGACTCGCTGCGCAGCGGGCCCCGGGCGTTCGTCCGCGGGCGAGCGTTCTACGAGGGCGACGTCGCCGACCGGGCCCTCCTGCGGCGCATCGTCGCCGAGCACCCCGACCTGGGTGCCGTGATCCACATGGCCGCGCGCATCGTCGTCCCGGAGTCGATCGCCGAGCCGGCCGCGTACTACCGCGCCAACGTCTCGGCCTCGCTCGAGCTGTTCGACGAGCTCGCCGCGCTGGGCCTGAACCGCGTCGTGTTCTCGTCCTCGGCGTCGGTCTACGCGCCCACCGCGACCTTCGAGGTCGACGAGCAGAGCCCGCTCGCACCGACGTCGCCGTACGCCCGCAGCAAGCGGATGATGGAGGAGGTCCTCGCCGACCTCGCCGCCGCGAGCGGGTTGCGCGCCGTGGTCCTGCGCTACTTCAACCCGATCGGCGCCGACCCCGAGCTCGAGTCGGGCGTCTACCTGCCGGCTCCGACGCACGTCATGGGCCGCCTCGTGATGGCGGCCCGCGGTGAGCTGGACGCCTTCACGATCACCGGCACCGACCTGCCCACGCGCGACGGCACCGGGGTGCGCGACTTCGTGCACGTGTGGGACCTCGCCGAGGCGCACGTCCGCGCCGTGGAGCGGTTCGACGACGTCGTCACCGACGAGCAGCCCAGTGTCGTGATCAACCTCGGCACCGGCGCCGGCGTGACGGTGCGCGAGCTCGTCTCGACATTCGAGTCCGTGCACGGGTCGCGCGTCCCGGTGCGCGAGGCGGCGCCTCGACCGGGTGACGCGATCGGTGCCTTCGCCAACGTCGACCGGGCCACCGACCTGCTGGGCTGGAAGGCCCAGCTGGGCCTGGCCGACGGGATCGACGCCGCGCTGCGCTGGGCCGCGCGCCGCCACGAGGTGCTGGGCCGATGACGAGCCCCCTGCGCCTCCTCGAGGTCCCGACCCTCGGCGACCGGGCCGCGGCCTGGGACGCCCTGGCCGCCACCATGCCCCTCACGACCCCGTTCCTGACCTCGTGGTGGATCGAGGGCGTCGCGACGCCCGAGGACCACTTCGTCCTGGTGCTCGACGGCGAGGCCCTCGTCGGCGGCTGGGCGCTGCGGCGCCAGCGCGTGCTCGGCGTCGACCGCTACACCGTGCAGGGCGGCGGGAAGCTCTGCCCCGACCACCTCGACGTCGTCGCCCACCCCGACCGCATCGCCGAGGTCACCGCCGCGCTGCGCGGCTGGTGGCGTCGCCCCGGCACCCGGGTGCTCGACCTCGACGGGCTGCGCGAGGACGCCCTGGCGATCATCGCGGTCGCGCCCGAGGGCCGCGTCGACGTGGTCGACGTCGCCCCCTACGAGAAGCTCACGGCCGACCCGGAGGCCTACCTCGCCGCTCGGTCCAAGAGCTTCGCGAAGAGCAGCCGCAAGTACCGGCGCCGCCTCGACAACGGACAGGTCGTCCACCGCCGTCTCCCCGACGCCGAGATCCCGGCCGCGATGGAGGCGTTCGCCGCGCTCCACCGGGTGCGCGACGACCGGGTCGAGCTGGCCCGCGAGCTGCCGCGCATCCTGCGCGCCGTCGAGCTCGGCACCGCCGCGGGCGAGGTGCGCGTCTACGTCGGCGAGAAGGACGGCGTCACCGGCGCCGTGCTGGTGCTGTTCGCGGTCGGCGGCCGCCTGTGCGTCTACCAGACCGCCCGGGTCGTCGACGACGTCGCGTACAACCACATCGGCACGGTGCTCGACGTCGAGGCGATCATGGACGCGGCCGCTGACGGCTTCGGCGAGATCGACTTCCTCCGGGGCGACGAGGCGTACAAGCGGTCCTTCGTGGCCGACGAGCGCCAGCTGCTCCGGCTGCGGGTCGCCCACGGCCTGCCGGCCCGTGCGCTGCTGGCTGCGGGCCTCCTGGTCGGGCTGCTGCGGCGCCGTGCGGGCGCCGCGTACCGCGGCCTGCGCGGCGCGATGGCGTCGCGCCGCGCCGCGCCGGACGCCTGACCGATCTCCGATCGAGTCCGCCGATCCCTGCCATTCCAGGGAGAAACGGGCCGATGACGCGAGTCGGCGGAAAAAGTTCGAGAAACTTTCGACCGGAGTGGATCAGATCGCGTGCTGCCTGCACTAGAGGGGCATGTTCAAGCGCGACAAGAACGACCTCGCCGACGATGACGAGTCGCGAGCCACCCACGCTGACGGCCTGACGGCCGGACCCGTCGACGACTCCGGTCACGACACCCCCACCGACGAGACGCCGGCGGAGGGCTCGACCACCGAGCCCCCCGCGGACGCCGAGACCGCCGAGGACCAGGTCGTCACGACCGGGTCCGAGCAGCCCGCGGCCACCGAGGCCGAGGAGCCGGCACCCGTCGCCCCCCGCGCGGCTCGATCGCGAGCCCGCCAGTCGAGCGAGGACGTCGACATCGACACCCTCCTGCGCCGCCTGGACGAGGTCGCTCGGTCCGCGAGCGAGTCCGGCGGAGGCGCCCTGCGCCGCGTGACCGACGAGGTGCAGCAGCACTCCGACGCCCTCACCGCGACGAGCAGCGCCCGCCAGGAGGCCCAGCGCCTGCTGTCGCTGGCGACCGAGGAGCGCGAGCGCGCCTCGACCGCCGGTGCGGCGATCATCGACGAGGCGCGCCAGATCGCGGCTCGTCTGACGGGTGAGGCGCAGTCGCACGCCGCCGAGGCGATGGCCGAGATCCAGCGCTGGGCCACGGGCCAGCGCGAGTCGATCGCGACCGTCGTGTCCGACCTCGCCGACGCCGCGCACCGCGAGGCCGAGGAGATCCGCGAGGCCGCCCACGCGACCGCGATGGAGGAGGCCCGGGTCTCGGCCGAGACCTACGTCGCCCGCGCCGCCGCGCTCGGCACCCGTGACGCGGAGCGCCACCGTGCGGATGCCGCCGAGGCGCTGAACCGCACGACCGACGTCGTCAACGCCGCGCACGGCACGATGCAGGAGTTCGCGACCACGATGGCCTCGTTCGTCGAGTCCATGAACGGTCACCTGCAGGCGCTGCAGGAGGTCGTCGACCAGGCCGAGGCAGGTCGCGCCGCCGCGGCGCAGCAGGCGCCCATCGCGGTCGACCCGGAGAGCTGGTCCCGCTCGGGTCTCGTCGACGACGACCTCGAGCTGATCGGTCTCCCCGTCCCCGTCCGGGCCCCCGCCCAGGACGCCGCCGACGAGAAGCCCGACGACGAGCCGGTCGCCGACGAGGTCGCCGTCGAGGCCGAGACCGAGGCTGCCGCCCCGGCCGAGGAGCCCGCCACGGACGACACCGACACCGACGACGACGAGCCGCAGACCCCGCGCGCGGGCACCCTGCCCCCGCCGCCCGCCGGACGCCCCCTCGGGTCGCTCTTCCGCGACCCGGGATACCCCTGAGGAGCAGGACGTCCCATGCGCGTCCTGCACGTCTCCGAAGCGCTCGGGGGAGGAGTGACCTCCGCCGTGACCGCGATGGTCGAGGCCACCCCTGAGATCGACCACCACCTGTTCGCACGCCCCCGTGAGCAGCACGACGTGGGCATCGACACGGCCCGGCACTTCGCCAGCGTCCACCCGATGTCGGGCAACCCGCTGGTGGCGGTCGCCGAGCTGCGCGCCCTGGTGCGGGAGACCTTTCCCGACGTGGTCCACGCGCACTCGTCCGTCGCCGGCGTCGTCGTGCGGATGGCGGGACTCGATCGTCCGGGCGTCGTCTACAGCCCGCACTGCTTCGCCTTCGAGCGCCGTGACGTCAGTGGGCTCGCCCGGCGTGCGTTCCGCACGGTCGAGCGGGCGCTGGCCTCGCGCACGGACCTGTTCCTCGCGGTGGCACCGTACGAGATGGACCTGGCGGCCGACCTCGGTCACCAGTCGCTCGCATACGTGCCGAACCGGGCGACCCTCGTGCCGTCGGTCCGCGCGGAGTTCCGGACGCCCCTGCGGATCGTGACCGTCGGTCGCGTCGCCGCGCAGAAGGACTGGCGCTACATGGTCCATCTCAAGCGCTTCGTGGACGACCAGATCGGCCTCGACGCGACGTGGGAGTGGCTCGGCGACGGCGACCCCGAGGGCGAGCGCGAGCTCGACGACATCGGGATCGACGTGTCGGGCTGGATCGACCGGTCCGAGGTGCTCGACCGGCTCGCCGGCGCGCAGATCTACGTGCACACCGCCGCCTGGGAGGCTGCCCCCATCAGCATCCTGGAGGCGGCGACCCTCGGTCTGCCCCTCGCGATCCGTTCGGAGCCGGCGCTCGACAGCCTCGCGCTGCCCGGGCTGTCGCGGGGCGTCGCCGCCCTCGCCGCCCGTCTCGAGGCCCTCGCCGACGAGCCGGCCTGGTCGGCGGCTCGCGACGCCTCGCTGGCGCTGGCCGGTCGTCACTCGGCCGAGGCGCAGAACCAGCACCTGCTGCGGGCCTACGACCGCGCGCTCGGCGGTGCGCCGGCGGTCTCGCTGGTGACGGCCGGTCGGTCGGCGGGCATCGGCCTGATCGACGGCGGCGCCCTGCGCCGTGCCGGGAGCGACGGATGAGTCCCGCGGAGGACCCGCGGACCGAGCCGACGTCGGAGTACACCCCGGTGCAGCCGGCGGGTGCCGACGTCGGNNNNGCGAGCCCGTGCTCGCCGAGGCGGCCAAGGGCGCCGGCTGGCTCGGCCTGGGCGCGGGCGTCGTCAAGGCCTCGCAGACCCTGGTCCTGCTGATCCTCGCCGCGATCCTGGCGCCGAGCGCGCTCGGTGTGCTCGCGATCGGTGCCCTGGTCCTGAACGTGACGTCCGCGATCACCGACCTCGGGAGCAGCACCGCGCTCGTCTACTGGCGCGGCGACGTCGACCGTGCGGCTCGCAGCGCGCTCTCGGTCGCGCTGGGCTCCTCGCTCGTGCTGACGACCGCCGTCTGGTTCGTCGCGCCCCCGCTGGCCTCCGTGCTCAACACGGGCCCTGACGGCGCGTCGGTGATCCGTGGCCTGATGCTCTGCCTGCCGTTCCTCAGCGTGGCCGGCGTGAGCCAGGAGCTCCTGCGCCGCGACCTCGCCTTCAAGCGGCGCGTCTTCCCCGACATCATCTCGGCGATCGTCGGCGCGACGGTGTCGGTCGTGCTCGCCGCCTCGGGCCTCGGCGTCCACTCCCTGGTGATCGGCCAGCTGGTCCAGGCCGTGCTGGTGATGCTGCTGTGCTGGGCGATGCGACCCCCCGTCGTCCCCGGCTGGCGCCGGTCCGACGTCAGCGGCCTCGTCGCGTACGGCGGCAGCCTCGCGGGCGCCAACATCGTGCAGCTGCTGATGCTCAACGTCGACTACGTGATCGTCGCGCACCAGCTGGGTGCCGACGCGCTCGGCGTGTACTCGATGGCGTTCCGCCTCGCCTACATGCCGTTCCTGGTCGTCGGCATGGTCGTCGCCGGGGCCGCCTTCGCGTTCCTGTGCCGTCTGGAGGGCGCCGCGGTCGGGCGCGCCGTCGGACAGGTCCTCGTGGCCCTCTCGGTCATCGCGATCCCGCTCCACCTCGGCATGCTGCTGCTCGCCCCCCAGCTGACCCTGCTGGGCGAGCAGTGGGCGCCCGGCGTGCCGGTCCTGCGCTGGCTCGCGCTCTACGGCCTCGCCCTGACGGGCCTGCACCTGCTGATCACGGCGCTCAACGCCGTCTCCCGCACCCGCGACGGCCTGCTGCTCAACCTGCTGCACCTCGCTCTCCTCACGGGCCTGCTCGTGACCCTGACCGGTCGGGGTGTCGAGCTCGTGGCGGTCTCGCAGCTCGTGGCGGTCCTGCTCTCCGCGGTCGTCGCCGGGTTCGTCGTGCGCCGCCGCATCGACGGGATCGACGTCGTCCGGATCCTCGTGATCCTGCGACCGGTGCTGCTCGGCGCCGCCGCCATGACCGCCACGGCCCTGGTCGCCCACGCGCTGCTGCCCTGGTCGGTCGTCTCGGTGCCCGGCCTGCTCCTCGTCGGCGTCCTGATGGTCGCCGCCTACGCCCTCCCGCTGTGGACCTCGCGCCGCCGCTTCGTCTCGCTCGTCACCGAACTCAGGAGTCAGCCATGAAGACCACCGCCCGGATCGCCGGACAGATCGTGAGTCCCGCCGCCCGCGCCGTCTCGCCCGTCCGCGGGCTCACGATGCTCGGCTGGCACCGCATCGGCGACGTGCCCGACGGCGGCCTGACCACGTCGTTCGACGACCTGCGCCGTCACCTCGACGCGATCCAGGACTGGGGCGCCACGGTGCTGCCGCTCCTGGAGGCCGTGCGCCGCCAGGCCGACGGCACGCTGCCGTCGCGCTCGGTCGTGCTGACCTTCGACGACGGCTACGCGAGCATCGTCGAGCAGGCGTGGCCCGAGCTGCAGCGACGCGGCCTCCCGGCGACCCTGTACGCGGTCAGCGGATACCTCGACGAGGTCAGCCGGTTCCCCTGGGACCACGCCCACGCGGCCGACGCGGAGCTGACCCGGCTCGTGACGGCGGCGGACCTGCGCGACGCGGCCGACGAGGGGCTCGACATCGGCGCGCACACCGTGACGCACCGGTGGCTGCCGGGCCTGCGCCCCGCGGACGCCGCCGACGAGGTGCACCGCTCCAAGGCCGAGCTGGAGGACCTCCTCCAGCGGCCGGTCCTGTCGTTCTCCTACCCGATGGGCGGGGTGACGCCGCAGATCCGGGGCGAGGTCGAGCGGGCCGGCTACCTCGCCGCCGTGACGACCGAGCGTGGCCGCAACGGTCGCTCCCAGGACCCGCTGCTCCTGCGGCGCTCGTTCGCGTTCGACCGGGCTGACGACTTCCAGCGCCAGCTCGACGGCGCGTACACCTGGATGCGGTTCGTCGAGAGGACCCGCCGGAACCGGGCACCGCGATGGTGACCCGTGACCCGAGCGGCACCTCCTCCGCCGACGAGCGCTTCGAGGCGCCGTGGCTCCGCGAGACCACGATGCTCGACCGCGGAGCCGAGTCCGAGGCCGAGCTCGAGCCGCAGCGGCTCGAGCCGCTGACGGGTCCGCGCCTGCACCGACGGATCTCGATCACCGTCATCACGGTGGTGACGGCCGTCGCCTCGATCGCCCTCGTCGCTGCCCCGACCCAGACCGCGGCCGGCATCGTCGGCCTGCTCGTCGTCGGCGTGCTCATGGTGCGCCTGCCGTGGACCGTGCTCTGCTACGTCGCGGTCGAGCCGTTCGGTGACCTGCTCGGTGCCGCCGTGCCCGGCGGCGTGCGTCTGGTCGGCCTCCTGCTCTTCGCGGCGTGGCTCGTGCGGATCCTGGTCGACCGTCGGCCGGTGGCGCTGCGCCACCCCGCGCTGGTCTGCGCCGGACTCCTCGCGACCGTCGTGCTCGCCTCGGCGACCGTGAACCCCAACGGCGCCGCGGGCTTCGAGGTCGCGGGCCGCTACGCCTCCTACCTCGCGGTGCTCGTGGTGCTGGTCGACACGATGCGCACCTCCCTGCCGGCTCGCCGCGTCGCGATGGTCTTCCTGGCCTCCTCCACGGCGGCGGCCGTCGTGGGTCTCGTGATCTTCCTGATCGACGGCGGACGCGCGCACGGCCCGATGGACGACGCGAACGACTTCGCGTTCTACCTCGTCTGCGCCCTGCCGTTCGCTCTCCTGCTGTGGCGCGAGGGGGGCCGGCCGCGCTGGCTCGGCGCCCTCGCCGTGGTGGTCCTCGTGGTCGGCATCGTCGCGACGTTCTCGCGCGGAGCGCTCCTCGGCGTCGTCGCGCTGCTCGTCGTCGCGCTGCTGCTGGGCCTGGTCCGCTGGCGGGACGTCGGCATCGGCGTGGCCGCCGTCGCGATCGCCCTGGGCGTCGTGGTCGTCTCGGCTCCCGACCTCGTGCAGCGCAGCGTCGCCGAGAAGGAGTTCGTCGCCGACGCCAACGTCGAGTCCCGCTACACGTCGTGGACCCTGGCCGCCGAGATGACGGTCGACCACCCGTTCCTCGGCACGGGTCCGGGCGGGTTCCGCACCGAGTTCGCCTCGTACGACCTGGGTCGCAGCTCGAACCCCGTGCACCTGGACGTCGTGCACCAGATGTACCTCGACGTCTCGAGCGAGCTGGGCCTGCTGGGCCTGGCCGCGTTCCTCGGGATCATCGGCACGGGTGCCGTCGCCGCCTGGCGCGGTCGCACCAGCACCGAGCGGGGCGCCGACCCGGGCCTCGCCACTGCGGTGTGCGTCGCCCTGGTCGGCACCCTCGTCGCCGCCACGTTCCTCAGTGAGCAGTACTACCTGCCGATCTGGCTGCTCATCGCGCTCGGCGTGTCGCTCGACCGCTGGCAGGCGCCCGCCCGCCGGTCCGGACAGGTGGTCTGACGATGCGCATCGCCCACCTCGTCACCCAGACCCGCGGCGGCCCCGTCGACCACACGGTCGACGTCGCCGCCGAGCAGGCCGCGCTCGGCCACGACGTCCACCTCGTGTCGCCCGACGGCCAGCACCTCGCGGCCGCTGCGGCGGCCGGCGTGCAGGTCCACGTCGCCGACATGGCCGGCACGCGCGACCTCCGGGGTGCGCGCGACGTCGCTGCGCGCGTCCGGTCGATCGCTCCCGACGTGCTGCACGCGCAGGACCGTCGTGCTGGGCTCGTCGGCCGCACCCTCGCGCGGCCTCGTGGCGCCGGCACGGTCTACACGCTGCACGGCGTGCCGGACCCCATGGCCTACCTGGTCCGTGGCAACGACGCCGTGATCCCGGCCGACCGTCGCGTGCACGTGTCGAACGTGGTCGGGGAGCGCTGGCTGTCCCGCGCCCCGCGCTCCCTCGTCGTGACGCCCTGCGAGGCCGTCGCGGAGTTCGCCCGTGACCACCTCGGCATCCGCGCCGACCGCGTCGTCGCGGTCCCGAACGGCGTCGCTCCCGACTGGGCCGCGGCCGGCACCCCCACCCGGGCCGTGACCGACGACGTCACGACCGTCGCGTGGCTCGGCGTCATGCAGCCCGTCAAGCGGGTGCCTGCCCTCGTGGCCGCCGCGGCCCAGGTGCCCGGCGTCCGTCTCCTGCTGATCGGTGACGGCCCCGAGCGCGCCGCCGTCGAGGCGGCCGTGGAACGCGCCGGCACCGCCGACCGGGTCGAGCTCGCGGGCTTCGTCGACGACCCCGCACCCCTGCTGGCGCGGGCCGACGTGCTGGCCCTGCCCTCGGGGGCCGAGGCGTGCCCGCTCGCGGTGCTCCAGGCGATGGCGAGCGGCCTCCCGGTCGTCGCGTCCAGCGTCGGCGGCATCCCGGAGGTCGTGCGCCACGGGACCGACGGGCTCCTGGTCGCGCCGGGTGACGTCGACGCGCTGCGGGACGCCCTCAGCACGCTGCACGCCGATCCGGCGACCCGCCTCACGATGGGCGCCAGCGCCCGGGCTCGCCTGGTCGACGGCTTCACCGTGCGGCACTGCGCCGACCGGCTCGTCGAGGTCTACGAGCGGGTGGCCTCATGACGTCGACCCGCCGGATCTGGACCGTCGTGCCCGTCATGGGCATCGGCGGGGCCGAGGTCGTCGCCGCGACGCTCGTGCAGGCCGAGCGCGCCCGCGGCCACGAGGTGCTGCTCGCCAGCGCCGGTGGCTTCCGCGCCGATCGTCTGGTCGCCGACGGGGTCTCCCACCTCGAGGTGCCGCTGGCCTCGCGCCGACCGCTCGACCTCCTCCGGGCCGTCCGGACCCTGCGCGCCCAGCGGCGAGCTGCCCGCCCCGACGTCGTGCACGCGCACAACGTCAAGGCCGCCGTCGTCGCGCGGCTCGCCGTCGGCCGACGGGTCCCGCTCGTCGTCACGGTGCACGGCGTGCCCGACGGCTCCTGGAGCACGGCCGGACGACTGCTGACGCGGGTGGCCGACGCGGTCGTCGCGGTCTCGCCGCACGTGGCCGAGCAGCTGGTCGCGCACGGCGTGCCCGCCGCGCGGGTGCGGGTCGTGGAGAACGCCGTGCTGCCGCTGACGCGGCCGGACCGCGCGGACGCGCGACGCTCCCTCGGCGTCCCGGACGACGCCCCCGTGGTGCTGTGCCTGGCCCGACTCGTCGACCAGAAGCGGCACGACCTGCTGGTGGCCGCCTGGCCCGACGTCCATCGCGGCGTCGAGCCGGCCCCCGTGCTGCTCGTGGCCGGCGACGGCCCGACCCGCGCGGCGGTCCAGGCCGCCGCGGAGCGCGACTGTCCGAGCGGCTCGGTCCAGTTCCTCGGCAGCCGCGACGACGCCGACGTGCTGCTGGCGGCGGCCGACCTCCTGGTGCTGCCGACGGACTGGGAGGGGTTGCCGATCAGCCTGCTCGAGGCCATGGGCGCCGGAGTCCCCGTCGTGGTCTCCCGCGTCGGTGGCGTCGTCGAGACCCTCGGCTCCGCCGTCCGGCTCGTCGAGCCCGGCGCCGTCGCCCCCCTGGGTGCGGCGCTGACCGAGCTGCTCGCCGATCCCGCCGCCCGCCACGACCTGGCTGCCCGCGCGTCCGCGCTCGTGGCCGACCGATTCCATCCCGACCGCATGGTCGCCGGCCACGAGGCCGTCCAGCACGACCTCGTGACCGGCGCCTTCCAGGAGGTGCGCGCATGACAGCGCCGTCGATCCCCACCCCGCCCAACCCTCGTGGCCGGTGCCGCCGGGTGCCAGGTCGAGCCGCTGCCGCTCTGGTGCTGCTCGCCCTGGTCCTGGCGGGCTGCTCCGCGCCCGACTCGGGCATCGTGCCCGCGCCGATCGTGACGCCCCCGCCGTCGGCCCAGCCGACGTCCGACACCGAGCTCCCCGCGAGCCCGGAGGTCGTCAGGTGGGGCGGTCACGACCAGCAGCTCGCGGTCGTGATCCGGAACGACTCCGGCCTCGTGGTCCGCAACGCGGGCACCCTGATCGAGGCGGTCGGAGCCGACGGCGCCGTGCTCGCCAGCGTCAGGGGCGACGAGAACACGACGTGCTGTCGCGTCATCGGCCTGCAGCCGGGCAGCGAGTACGGCCTGTTCGCCGACCTGGACGTCCCCGTCACGCAGGTCGACGACGTGCGCGTCACCTACCTCGAGCCGGAGACCGAGCCCGCGACCGGCGACCCGGCCCCGGTCACGACCGGCCTCGTCGCCATCACCCACCCTGCGGGCGACACGGTCGTGCGCGTCGACGTCGACGTGGTCGCAGCGCCGAGCCCCTACCTCGTGGGCCAGGCGTTCCTGGTCGACGAGGACGACCGCCTCGTCGGGGTCATCTCCGGGCGCTTCTACTGCGTCGGTCCGGGCACCGAGCGCCGGCTCGACATGCAGCTCCTCAGCCCCACCCCCCGCACCACGCGCGTCAGCGCCGTGGTCGTCCACCCCGTCCCCGACGGCGTCCCCCCGGGCGTCTCCCACCCGTGCCAGTGACTTCAGGAAGGTCCGACATGTCTTTCACCACCGCGACGCCCGACCGGGCGTCGAGCCCCCACCCCACCCAGCCCCACCCCGGATCCGGGATGCGTGAGCTCGGGTCCCTGCTGTGGCGCCGCCGCGCCATCATGCTGCTCGTCGTGCTGCTCGTGGGCACGACGGTCGGCATCGGCCTGGCCCTCGCCGAGCGCTCCTACACCGCCACGACCCGCGTCACCGTGACGCCGTCGCCGTCCCTCGAGCAGACGCCGGCGAGCTACGAGGCACTGCTGAGCACGATGGCCGGCGTCGCCGAGAGCCGCCCGGTCCTCGCCGAGGTCAGCGACGCGGTCGGCGACCGCTCGGTCCGCCAGCTGCAGGACAGCGTCAGCAGCGCGGTCGTCGCCGGGACGCTGACGATCCAGGTCTCGGTCAGCGACACCGACCCCGAGGTCGCGGCGCAGGTCGCGAACGCCGTGGTCGCCCTGCTCCCGGACAACGACCCGAGCAACGGTGGCGTCGAGTTCACCGTGACCGAGCCCGCCTCGGTCCCGCTGGCCCCCTCGTCGCCCAACGTGGCCGTGACCCTGCTCGCCGGTGCCGCCCTGGCCGGCGTGCTCGCGGTGATCGCCGCGGTCCTGCACGACCGCGTGGCGCGCACCGTCGAGACGGCCGAGGACGTCGCCGAGGCGACCGACGTGCGGGTGCTCGGGGTGGTGACCCGACCCGACGACGCCGCCGGGGTCGCCGTGACCGACGTCCAGAGCCGGGAGTTCGCCTCCCTGCGTGCCCTGCGCGTGGCGCTGGAGTTCGCGACGAGCGACGAGCCGACGCGCTCGCTCGTCGTCGCCCCGGTCGTGACCGACCCGTGGAGCGGCTGGCTCGAGGTCAACCTCGCCGCCTCGCTCGCCGAGCTCGGTCACCGGGTCCTCCTGGTCGACGCGCACCGCACCGACGTCGAGCGCCACCCGGTGCTGGACGCGGCGGGCGAGCCCGGCCTCTACGACCTGCTCGCCGGGACGGCGGAGCTGCCGGACGTGCTGCGCGACGGCCCCGTCGACGGGGTCTCGGTGGTGCCGCTGGGCAACATCGACCTGGCCGCGCCGAGCCTGCTCGAGATGCGGTTCCGCCAGCTCGTCGACCAGGTCGACGGCGACCACGACGTGATCCTGGTCCACGCCCCGGCCGTGACCGAGTCCGACGACGCCCGCATCATGGCGATCGCCGGCGGCCTGCTGCTGACGGTGCCGTCGGGCCGGGTCAAGCGCCCCGTGCTGGAGCGGGCGCTGGACGACCTGCGCGCCGTGCGCATCCGGGTCATCGGCGCGGTCCTGCTCGGCGCCAAGGCGGTCGTCCGATGACGGCCGAGACCGGTGTGCCGGGCGCCCACACGTTCTGGCCCCCGTCGTTCCCGCACGCCGACATCGACCGGCTGGTCGCCCGGCTCCAGAGCGGCGAGGGCGACGGGGCCGACGCCGAGCGGCTGCTGCTGTCGGTCACGCGGGAGGCGCAGCGCCTGCGCAGCGCCGTGGTGCGGCTGTCGGCGGCCCGCCTCGGTGCCGCCGAGGAGGAGGCGCACGACATCATGACGCGCGCCCACGCCGACGCCGAGGACGTCCGCCGCCGCGCGATGAAGGCGCTGGACGACCGGCTCGACGAGGCCGACCACCTGGTGCGGGCGATGCGACGGTCCTTCCTCGTCGAGCAGGGCGTGCGTGGGCACTTCCCGCCGGACGCGCCGCTCGACGACGACCCGGAGTCGTTCCTGACCGACGACGCGCGGCCGGAGAACGAGTCCGGGGAGCCGGGCCAGGACGGGACGCCGTGACCGGAGTCTGCGCCGAGCAGGGGCTCGCGCGGGAACGACATCCGGCGAGCCGGCAAGCCCCCGTGAAGCGCGGGGTCGACCTCGTGCTCGCGGTGATCCTCCTGCTCCTGCTGGCACCGCTGATGCTGGTCCTCGCGCTCGTGGTCCGGCTCTCCGACGGGGGACCGGTCCTGTTCCGACAGGTCAGGATCGGTCAGCACGGTGCGCCCATCACGGTGCTCAAGTTCCGCACGATGATGGTCGGAGCCGAGGACGCGCTCGTCGCGGTCCGCCACCTCGACGAGACCGGTGACGGTCCGCTGTTCAAGGTCCGTGACGACCCGCGGGTCACCCGGGCCGGGCGGTTCCTGCGCCGGACCTCGCTCGACGAGCTGCCGCAGCTGGTGAACGTCGTCGCGGGCTCGATGTCGATGGTAGGCCCCCGGCCCGCCCTCGTCCGCGAGGTCATGACGTACACCGAGCTGGAGCGGCAACGGCTCGCCGTGCGCCCGGGCATCACGGGCCTGTGGCAGGTCAGCGGTCGCAGCTCCCTGGGATGGGACGACGGTGTCGGCCTCGACCTGCACTACGTCGAGCACCGCTCGCTGCGCCTCGACCTGTGGATCCTGCTCCGCACCGTGCCCGCCGTCCTGCTCGCGCGCGGCGCCTACTGACCGGACGCGCCCCACCATCGGTGGTTGAGGTGCCCCCTTCGAGGCTCAGGCGCCAGAGCGCCTTCGCACCTCAGGGGGCGGTCACCTTTCCGGGCCCTGAGGCGCGAGGAGGAACGACGAGCCTCGAAGGGCGAACCTCCACCACCGAGCGTCCGGTGGCGGCGGTCAGCCCCCGTGGATGACGGTGGCGCCGGCGGCGATGTAGCGGTGCGCGGCCCACGCCCACGGGTGGTCCGAGAACTGCTCGGAGACGTCGATGCCCGACTGCTGCACGGCCTCGGCGGGAGCGAGGCCGTCGACCAGGTGCTGGTGGAAGCTCGTGGCGAACGCGAGCGCGACCGAGTCGTCGACGGGCCAGGTGGTGGCCACGACGCCCCGCGCGCCCGCTGCGAGCAGGGCCCAGGTCAGTCCGACCGACTCGCTCGTCGTGTCGTGCGCGCGGCCGGTGGCGCACGCGTTGAGGATCACCAGGCAGCCGTTCAGGTCCATCCGCAGGATCTCGCCCGCCGTGACCCACCGGTCGCCCAGGCGCAGGCCCGAGCTCGACGGGTGCTCGGGCCAGTACAGGCCGTGGCACGCCAGGTGCACGACGTCGTGCTGGGGGGCGAGTCGCCAGAGCGCCTCGACCGTGGCGCCCGGCCCGGTCAGGATCGTCGCGCCGGGGTGGATCGCGGCGAGCGCGCTCGTCTCGTCGGAGATCCGCGGGGCGTTCGCGTCGGGGACCATCAGGGCGAGCATGCGTGCCTCGGCTCCCGAGGCGGTGGTGTCGTCGGCGTCGTCGCACATCGACGTGAGGTCGTGCATCCCGGCGGCGAAGCGCAGCGAGAAGGCCGACGCCAGGGCGCGCCCGCCGAACGGCAGCGCCTCGAACGGCACGGGCTGCAGTGACCCGGGCGCGACGACGACGAGCGGCATCTCCTCGAGGTCGGCGAGCAGGTCCGAGATCGGCCAGAGCAGCAGGGTCGCGAGGGTGTCGAGGCTGTGGTGCGTGGCCCAACCGGCACCGCGCTCCACGACGTGCTGCACGCGCGAGCACTCGGCGTGCCACTCGGCGATCGCGGTCTGCACCTCGGACGCCGCGCCCACGAGCCGGCGGGCGTAGACCTGTCCCTCCCGGATGACGAAGGCGACCAGGTCCGGCCCCAGCTCCTGGAGCTGCAGGACGGGACCCTCCGGCACCGGCGGGAGCGCGACGGCGTGGTCCTGGGTCAGGGGGAGGCGGGCATGGGGGATCTGCTGGCGGATGTCGCGGCGCACGGCGACGTGGGTCGCGCGGATCGCGCCGAGGTCGATCGGCTCGACGGGGTCGATGAGCCGGTCGAGCGCGTGGGACAGGGTCTCCAGCTCCGCCTCGCGGTGGACCGGGAGCAGCGGCGCGTCCACGGAGGTCCGCTGCTGGTTGGCGGTCGAGGCGAGGTCGGTCAGGCTGCGCGCCTTGGTGACGGAGGCCCACCGCCATGCCTCGGTGACGGCGTCGGGGGTGCCGATCTCGAGGAGCAGGTCGAGCAGGGCGCGATCGGCCACGCCGATCATCATCAGGTGCGCGAGCGGCCGGTAGGCGCCTTGCACGTGGGCCGTGGGCGAGCTGGCCGTCGTGAGCGCCGTGGCGATCTCGTCGACCGCGCCGCGCGGGTCGTGCTGCTGCTGAAGGACCCGTGCGGTCACGACCGCCCGCGCGACGTCGAGCCCGTGCAGCTCGTGGGTGATGATCGCGCGTCGGGCCGCGTCGAGGTGCCGGTGCGCCTCGGGACCCTGCGGCACCGACAGCGCCAGGGCCAGGTCGGCGATCGTCAGCAGCGTGTCGTCCGACGTCTCGTGGGCGGCGGCGCGCATGACCCCGGCGAGCCGACGCGCCCGTTCGATCGACTCCCGGTCGGGTCCGGACAGGATCTCGCTCAGCCGCAAGATCGCGATCTCCTGCTGGAGTCGCAGCGAGGTGGACAGGCGCTCCGCCAGGTCGACCTCCCGGGCCGCCGACTCGTCGTCGCCGATGAGGTGGCCGGCAAGACCCGTCACGAGGTTGGCCTGCGCCGTTCCCTCGATGTGGTGCAGCCGGGTGAACAGGTCACCGGCGGCGCGGGCCTCGAGCCGTGCGTCGTGCGCCAGGCCCGCCTGGAGCAGGGCCTCGCTCATCGCCAGGTCCAGCGCGGCCAGATGCGGCAGGTGACCGCGCTGCTCGAACAGGGGGCGGACGTCGTCGAGCAGGTGGACGGCCTCGCTGACGCGGTCGAGCCGGACGTAGGCCCGTGACAGCGGCACGGCGCAGCGAGCGGCGGCGACGGTCTGGCCGAGGCGGGTCAGCTCCTGACGCGCCCGCAGGAGGTCGTCGAGGGCGCGGTGCGTCATGTCGAGGCTCAGGTACGAGACCGCGCGCTCGGACGTCGTGCGAGCGGCGAGGACCGTGTCGCCGAGCGAGTGGAAGCGGTTCCAGGCCAGGTCGAAGTGGTGCAGGGCGCGCCCGTGCTCGGCCCGGGCGGCCAGGGACAGGCCCAGCTGGCGGTGGACGTGCGCCCGGAGCCGGGTGACGTTCTCGGGGTCGAGCGTCGGCGTCGTCGCGACGGGGAGGTCCTCCAGGACCCCCTCCAGCACGTCGATCCCGCGTGAGGCGTCGCCGTTGGCGCGGATCAGGGTCGCGCGGACGACGTCGGTGGCGTACGTGTCGAGCACGAGCCCGGCCGCGAGGAGGTCGTGCCGCGCGGCCTGGACCGCACCGCCTGCACGCTCGTACTCGCCGAGGTCGGCGAGCACCTCGGCCCGCAGCAGTGACGCGCGTCCACTGGTGGCCGGGTCGGCGTGGCGGAGGCCGGCCGAGTGCAGGCTGTCGAGCAGGCGCAGCGCCGAGCGGGGATCGTTCTCGCGTCGTCGCTCGGCCTCCTGCAGCACGAGCCACCCCTGGGTGCCGTCGTCAGGGCGCTGGCCAGCGACGCCGGGCTCACCTGCGACGCGATGTCGCGTCTCGGTCATCGGGTCATCAGGCGTCGGTGCCGAGGTCGAGCTGGGCGTGCAGTGAGGCGCTGGGGCTCACGACCCAGACCTCGTTGGTGGCGCGGGTGACGTCGGTGAGCCGGAACTCGCCGTCGGCCTCGGGACGGGTGACGCGGCGGGCCGTGGGGTCGGGCGAGGAGAGGACGATCTCGGGGCGGGGGTCGCTGCCGTCCCACGTCAGCAGTCCGTGGAGGTCGACCAGGTCGGCGCGGCGGTGCAGGACCGACAGGGTCAGGGTGACGCCGCTTCCCTCCAGGACGACGTGACCGACGCCCTCGCCGTCGGCGGAGCGAGCGCCGGCGGCGACGCGCAGGGGGCGCGGGTCGCCGCTGAGCTCGCTGACCGGGCCGGTGCCCGGGGGGAACTTCGCGTGGCGACGGAACGCGTCGCGCAGGTTCTGACGCACCTCCGGCGGCGGGGTCTCGAGCGGCATCGCGGTGCCGGCCTCGCGGAAGGACCGGATCCACTCGACGGCCTCGGCCGCGGTCTCGGAGGACTCCACGTGGGCGCGCACGGCCTCGGCCGCGTCGTCGTCGAGGCGTCCGTCGACCCAGTCGAGCAGGCGCGTGAAGGTGGGAGGGGTCGTCATGCCAGGTTCTCCGTCATGAGGGTGCGGAGGCGTTCGAGGCAGCGTCCGCGCAGGGGTCCGATGCCGCCGACGGAGCGGCCGAGTCGGGTGGCGATGTCGGCGTAGCTGGGCTCGGCGGGGTCGAAGTAGAGGGCGAGGAGGAGCTCGCGGCAGGTGCCGCCGAGGGTGGCGAGGGCGTCGTGGACGACGGTCTGGGTGTCCCAGAGCTCGTAGGGGTCCTCGGTGGCGGGTTCGACCAGCGTCTCGAGGGGGACGTCGCGGCGTGAGGTGGAGCGGACGCGCCAGGCCTGGCGTCGGGCGACCGTCATGAGCCAGGAGGCGAGGCGCTGGTCGTCCTCGAGGCGGTGCAGGGAGTCGATGAGGGCGACGAAGGTGGTCTGGGTGACGTCGGCGGCGTCCTCGCGGCTGAGTCCGTTGCGCAGGGCCACGGAGAACACGAGGCGTTCGTAGCGCTCGACCAGGAGGTCCCAGGCCGCGGCGTCGGACGCGCGGCAGCGCTGCAGCAGCTCGGTGTCGGACGGGGCGGCCAGGGCGCGACGGATCCCGCGGCCTCGACCCGAGCCACCGGGCTCTGCGGGACGAAGCGGCACGACTTCACCCATCGACGCTCCCGGAGGGCGAGGTCGGGTCTGGGTGGGTAACGGCAACGCGTGGATCGTCATCAGGGCTCATTGAGGTCAGGGGACGGACGTGGCCGGTCGGGGACCGGCGTCCGAGGTCGACGTCACGGACGAACGAACGCGCGTGTGCCAGGCTCCCAGCGGCACGGACGGCGGTCGGCCGGACGTCGAGCTGGGACCCATCGTCAGCCCGACGGCCCGCACGAGTCAACGTCGAGGTTGGCCAGCTGGCGAGAGGGGTGCGGGGCATCCGGCAGGCAGCGCGGCACTCCCCTGCTCCACGCATCCGAACCCCCAGCCCTGTCGTCAGCTCTGCATGGGCCGACGCTCCCAACCCTCAACGATCCAAGAAGTTGAAAGGTTTGCAACTTGAAGTGACAAATTGTCAGATGTGAGCCAAGTCATGCGATGCCGCGGCGTGTCGCGCGGGTCACTCGGGCTCGCGACGGGAACGTCGCCGCTGCCAGAAGACCACGCCCGCGAAGGCGATCGCGAGCGCCAGCGAGACCGTGCCGATCGTGGCGCCGCGGTTCGCACGCTCGAACCCGTCGACCACGGCGTAGCCGTACAGGGCCGCGTCCGTGCCGCCGTCCGCGGGCACGCACGAGATCGAGACGGCGCCCTTCTCGGTGGGGCGCAGGGCGAGCAGGTGCCAGTCGGTGCCCTGCTGCGGCACGACGATGTCGAGGGCCGCGCCGGAGACCGTGTCGCCCTCGGCGTCCGGCTTGTCGGCGGGGCGGGTCGTGCAGGTGATGTCGCGGTCCTGCGGCTGGTCGGTGAAGATCGCCAGCGTGCTGCCGCCCGCGTCGACGGGCTCGGTCGCCGGGGCGATCGTCGCCTCGCGCACCCCGTCCCAGGCGCTGGCGGCGACGGCGGTGCCCGCCATCGACCCGACGAGCGCGACCGCGACGGCCGCGAGGTACCAGAGGGGACTCGTGAGGCGCACGGTCCCACTGTCTCAGATCGGGCCTCGGATGCCGGGTCAGAAGGTCAGTGTCATGGCGCCGAGCACCGCGTCGGCGAGCTCGCGGTCGCCGTCGACCTCCACCGGGACGTCGGCCGGGCCGCGGCGTCCGGCCGCCAGCACCGTGAAGGCCTCGGCCGTCAGCGCGAGAGTCACGTCGGCGACGGAGCCGGGCTCGGCGCGACGGGCGCGGCCGTCGTCGCCGACCTGCAGCTCGATCGTTACGGGCGCGCCGCCCGTGACGAGCCACCGGACGGTCGTGCCTGCTGGTGCCTTGACCTTCTTGCCGAGGACGAAGCCCATCCCGGCGGCGAACGTGTGGGTCGTGACCTGCGCGCCGAGGGAGTCGAGGTCACCCGGCACGTCCACAGCGCGTCGGATGTCCTGCTCGTGCACCCAGAGGTCGACGGCGCGGTTGCGCAGGAGGGTCTCCCACGACCAGGGCACGCCGGCGGGGGTGACCGGGGCCGTCTCGGCGAGGTCGAGCCGGGTCGAGGACAGGAAGGCGTACCGGGTCGCGGTCTGCTCGCGGAACGCCGCGAGGAGGTCGGCGGTCGGGACGTCGCGGCGGGCGGCGACCCCCGCCTCGGTGTAGTCGGAGGCGACGACCGAGATCCCGGCCGGGGCCTCGGGCTCGCCGTTCGAGACCTCCTCGAGGTGGGCCAGGTGCGCGACGACGTCGTGCACGCTCCACCCGGGGCAGTCGGTCGGTGCGGCGAGCTGCTCGGCGCTCAGCGTCGGCACGAGCTCCACGACCGCGTCGGCTGACTGCTTCCACGCGCCGACGTACATCTCCTGGCTGTCCATGGCCCCACTCTCGCACCCCTCGCCGCTCCCCGGGGGTGGGACGCCGCAGGGCCCGCCGGACGTGTCCGGCGGGCCCTGCTGTCGTGCGTCGCGTCAGGCGTGCGTCAGAACGCGGCCTCGTCGAGCTCCATGACCGAGTCGTCGATGTTCTCGGCGATCGCCCGCTCGGCGGCCAGCTTGGGCAGCGTGTTCTTGGCGAAGAAGGACGCCGCGGCGATCTTGCCCTCGTAGAACGACTTGTCCGCACCCGTGGCGCCGGCGTCGAGCGCGGCCAGCGCCACCTCGGCGCCGCGCAGCAGCAGCCACGCGACCGTGATGTCGCCGAGGACGTACACGAGGCGCGTCGTGTTGAGGCCGACCTTGTAGATGTTGCGGATGTCGCCGTTGGCGTCGGCCGGGTTGGCCGCCATCAGGTCGGTGAACACCGCTCCGAGGATCGCCTCGACGTCGGCCATGCCCTGCGCCAGCAGGTCGCGCTCGGTCTTGAGGCGGCCGTTGCCCGCCTCGTCAGCGATGAACTGCTTGATCTCGTTGGACAGGAAGCCGATCGCGCGGCCCTTGTCCTTGACGATCTTGCGGAAGAACAGGTCCTGGCCCTGGATCGCCGTGGTGCCCTCGTAGAGGGTGTCGATCTTGGCGTCGCGGACGTACTGCTCGATCGGGTAGTCCTGCAGGAAGCCCGAGCCGCCGAAGGTCTGCAGGGACTCGGTGCCCAGGAGCACCCACGAGCGCTCGGAGCCGTAGCCCTTCACGAGCGGCAGCAGCAGGTCGTTGATGCCCTCCTCGGCGGAGGCGTCCTCGCCCGCGGCGTGCTTGAGGCTGATCGCGTCCTGCCACGTCGAGGTGTAGATCGTCAGCGAGCGCAGGCCCTCGGCGAACGCCTTCTGGGTCAGCAGCGAGCGACGCACGTCGGGGTGGTGCGTGATCGTGACGCGCGGCGCGGTCTTGTCGGCCGCCTGCGTCAGGTCGGCACCCTGGACGCGCTCCTTGGCGTACTCGAGCGCGTTGAGGTAGCCGGTCGAGAGCGTCGCGATGGCCTTGGCGCCGACCATCATGCGCGCGTTCTCGATGACGCGGAACATCTGGTTGATGCCGTCGTGCACCTCGCCGAGCAGCCACCCGCGCGCGGCCTGGCCCTCGCCGGTCGAGGCGTCGCCGAAGGTGACCTCGCACGTCGTGGAGACCTTGATGCCCATCTTCTTCTCGACGTTGGTGACGTAGGCGCCGTTGCGCTCGCCCGTCAGCTCACCGGTCTCGAGGTCGAAGTGGTGCTTCGGCACGAGGAACAGGCTCAGGCCCTTGGTGCCGGGGCCGCCCTGGCCCTCGACGCCCTGGGGGCGGGCCAGCACGAGGTGCATGATGTTCTCGGACATGTCGTGCTCGCCCGAGGTGATGAAGCGCTTGACGCCCTCGATGTTCCAGGTGCCGTCCTCGTTCGGGAAGGCCTTGGTGCGGCCGGCGCCGACGTCGGAGCCCGCGTCGGGCTCGGTCAGCACCATCGTGGCGCCCCAGAGGCGGTCGACCATGAACTGGGCGATCTTCTTGTCGCGCTCGATGCCGTTCTCGAACACGATGCGGGCGAAGGCCGGGCCGCAGGCGAACATCCAGATGGGCGGGTTCGCGCCGAGCACGAACTCCGCCGACGACCAGACGAGCGAGTTCGGGGCCTTCTGGCCGCCGATCTCCTCGGGGACCTGCATGCGCCACCACTCGGCGGCCATCCACTTGTCGTAGCTCTCGACGAAGGCGGGGGTCATCGTGACGGAGTAGGTCGCCGGGTCGTAGACCGGCGGGGTGCGGTCGGAGGCGTCGAAGGACTCGGCGAGGTCCTCGCGCGCGATGCGCTCGATCTCGGCGAGGACGCTCTTGGCGGTGTCGACGTCGAAGTCCTCGAACTCGCCCTGGCCGTAGACGTCGCCTCGGCCGAACAGCTCGAACAGGTTGAACTCGATGTCGCGCAGGTTGCTCTTGTAGTGGCTCATGGCCGTTCCATTCCTGGGGGTCTGTCGGGATCTCGCTGGTGATGGGTCCGGGCGATCGAACGTCCCGGCTACTCCAGCGTACTACTTACGAGTAACTTGAGTATCCGCTGGTCAGGGGTCCGCTGGCAAGTCCACGGGGCCCTGGGCTGCCCCGATCGGGCGCAGAGGCGAGAATGAGAGGCGTGATGGTCGGCGATCAGGTGGAGGAGTCCTCGTGACGACGTGGCGGAACGCGGTGGTCTCGGCGGCGGCGGTGCTCGCGCTGGGAGTCCTGGCGGCCTGTGGTGGGGGCGACCCCGACCCGGAGCCGAGCCCCGACCCCTCGCCGTCGAAGGAGCAGGAGGGGCGCGAGATCACGGGCCAGCTCCTGCGGTCCGCGCTGCTGCGCATCGACGACATCCCGGCCGGGCTGGGCACCGACTTCGCCAGCGCGCGCCAGGCCGAGGTCACGGGAGCCGACTCCGTCACCGACGGGCCGGAGGAGTGCAGCGAGTACCTCGAGGCGGAGTACGGCGGCGAGGAGACCGACCGGTTCGACGACGAGTACCGCGACGACGTGGCCGTCACCGCCGTCTACACCTCGATCCGCAGCTTCGAGGACGGTGACGTCGACGACGAGCTCGAGGCGATCCGCGACATCTTCGCGGTGTGCGACCGGTTCGAGATCACGCCCGCCGACCAGCCGATCGAGGTCACGACGACGCTGGACGACTTCGCGGACCTCGACGGGTTCGAGGACATCGGCGAGGACGGGCTGCGCCTGACCTTCGCGCTGTCGGTCGACGGTGCCCCGACCCGCACGATGTACTACCACTTCATCCAGATCGGCGACTTCGTCGCGCAGGCGGGCGGCCAGGTCGCGGCCGACGGCGACCCGGCGCCCTTCCTCGACCTCGTCCTCGTGGCGGAGGAGAAGCTGCAGGACCTCGTCGACGAGGTCGGCTGAGCCGTTTCAGCACCTGCGGGAACTTTTTCGTCACCCGGCGCATCGGATCGACGCCACCCCGACCTGTGAGGACCCCGAGATGAAGCTTCGCACCGCTGCCCCCGCCGCCGTCCTGTCCGCCCTGCTGCTCGTCAGCGCCTGTGGCTCCGACGACCCCGAGCCCGATCCCGAGCCCACGTCGAGCGAGTCGACGGGCGACGAGGACGACGAGAAGGGCCTTTCGAAGAGCGACCTGGAGGACGCGCTCCTGACCGACGACGACGTCGCCGACCTGGCCGACGACCTCGAGGAGGTCGAGGTCGTCGACAGCGAGATCACCGGCGACGACATCGTCGACGGCGACGAGGCGTGCGCCGCCTTCCTCGACGACGACTACGGCGTCGACGAGGAGGAGAAGGCCTCGACCGAGTTCGAGTCGGAGTCCGAGGGCATCAGCGTCTACTCCACCGTCGAGCTGTACGCCGAGGGCGAGGCCGCCGAGGAGCTCGAGGCGACCCGCGACCTGTTCTCCGAGTGCGCGACCTTCACGATCGAGGTCGGCGGCCAGGCCGCGACCGTCGACGTCATGACGATCGACATCGGCGAGCTCGACGGCTACGACCTGGGCGACGAGGGCCTCGCGGTCGACATGACCTTCACGGTCGACGGTGCCGAGGTGCTGCGCCAGGGCTACACGCTGATCCGCGTCGGCGACGTGCTGACGATCAGCGGCGCCGCGGTCGTGGGCGACGGGACCGGGGAGATCCAGCTCGGTGACGACGTCATGCTGACGATCAGCGAGGCCGCCGCCGACCGCCTCGAGTCCGTCGTCGCCGACGCCGCCTGACCCCACCGGGGGGCGGACACCCCTCCGCCCCCGGCCAGGGTTTCGAGGCTCGGCCGCGGGCGGCCTCGCACCTCAACCACCGGGGGGGCGGACACCTCTCCGCCCCCTGAGGTGCGAGCGAGGAACGAGCGAGCCTCGAAGGGGAAACCCCAGCCCGGGGCGCCTACCGCTTGAAGCGCTCGGCGAACGCGGCGAACTCCTCGCTCGCGAGCGACGACGCCTGGGCCCACGACTCGACGTCGAGCGTCGTGGCGAGATCGCTCGTCGACGCGACGCGGACCGACTCCTTGACGTCGGCCATCAGGCGCGGGTTGCGGCTCGCGTAGAGCGCGGCGAGCTCCGCGGCCCGCGCCTTCGGGTCGTCGACGAGCTCCTGCGCGAGCCCCAGGCGCAGGGCCGTGTCGGCTTCGACCGGTGCCCCCGCGTAGAGCACCGAGGCCGCGTTTCCGGCGCCGATGCGCTGCGTCAGCATCCACGTGCAGCCGCCACCGGGGTGCAGGCCGATCGCGGTGAACGTCGCGTTGAAGCGCGCGTCGGGGCCGGCCACGATGACGTCGCACGCCAGGGCGATGTTGAGGCCCGCGCCGACAGCGGGTCCGTGCACCGCGGCGACGGTCGGGATCGTGAGGTCCCGCAGGGGCAGGAACGAGGCGTACACGTCGAGCAGCACCTGGCGCAGCACGCCGGTCGGGCGCGTGCGGTCGCCGAACAGGCCGTCGAGATCGGCACCCGCGCAGAACGCGCGGCCCTCGCCGGTCACGACCAGCGCACGCGCCTCGGGGTCGCGGGCGACGGTCTCGATCGCGGAGCGCAGCTCGTCCAGCAGCGGGCGGTCGAGCGCGTTCAGCCGCTCCGGCGCGGTGAGGGTGATCGTGCGGACGCCGCCGTCGGCGGTCAGGTCGACGAGTGACATGGAGTCAGCGTAGGTGGTTAGTCTCGGTCCATGAGCGCCGAGATCGCTGCCGGGATGCCCGAGCTCGAGGGTGTCGAGCACCGTTGGATCGAGGTCGAAGGGGTCCGCATCCACGTCGCGGAGGCCGGCACCTCGAACGGGGGTCCGCCGATCGTCCTGATCCACGGCTGGCCGCAGCACTGGTGGTGCTGGCACCGGGTCATCCCGCTGCTCGCCGAGCGGCACCACGTCGTGGCCCTCGACAGCCGCGGTGCGGGGTGGAGCGACGCCCCGGCGCCCGGCAGCGGTGCGGGCGGCCTGCGGGCGTACGACAAGCGGGTCGTCGCCGACGAGCTCGCGGCGGTCATCCGCGAGCTCGGCCTGGACCGTCCGGTCGTCGTCGGGCACGACTGGGGCGCGTGGCTCGCGCTGCTGATCGGCGGCCGCCACCCCGAGCTCACCCGCGGCGTCGTCGCGACCGCGATCGTCGCCCCGTGGGCCACGATCGAGGCCAAGGACCTGTGGCGCTTCCTCTACCAGCCGCTCGTCGGCGGGCCGTGGGGCGCGTTCCTGCAGCGCGGCCTCGGGCAGGTCGTCCTGCGCCGGGTCTTCGCCCTCGGCTCACGCGACGGCAAGCCGTGGTCCGACCGCGCCGTCGAGCCGTACCTCGCACGCTTCCGCGAGCCGTCGCGCGCTGCCGCGGGCCGGTCGACCTACGCGACGTTCCTGACGCGCGAGTTCCGCTCGATGCAGAAGCACACGTACCAGGCGCCGTACGACCACGTCCCGATCCTGTTCCTGCCCGGCCGGCGCGACGGGGTGCTCGTCCCGCGCATCGTCAAGGGTGGCCTCGTGCGCCCGACGATGTCGATGGAGGTCGTCGACGACGCCGGGCACTGGGTGCCCGAGGAGCAGCCCGAGGTGCTGGTCGAGCACCTCGAGCAGTTCCTCGCCACGCTCGACGCCTGACGCCTGACGCCTGACGCCTGACCTGGTCCGAAAGGACCAGGTGTTCGTGGTCGGTTCGGATCATTCTGCGCGGGGGAGCCCGATGCGCTCGTGCTCCCCCCGTGCGTCGGACGATGATGGCGACGGTGCTCGAGTCGCGCGCACCGTCGTTCCTGGGAGGGCTCATGCGTCAACGTCCGCGCCCCGCGCGCGCCCTGCTCGGTGTCGATGTCGGCGCGACGAACGCCCTGCTCCGGTGACCGCGACCGTGACCTCGTCGGCTGACCCGAGGCTCGTCCCCGCGGGTCTGACCCAGGTCGTCGCCCTCGGTGAGGACGACTTCCCGGTCTGGCTGGCCGTCCTCCTCTCGGAGGACGGCCAGGACCCACCGCCCGTCGTGCTCCCGGAGGCCGAGGCCGTCGAACGCATCGGCGACGCCTGGCTGACCCGCGCCCGCCTGGGCGAGGTCGGCGAGGTGGCGGCGATCGAGGTCAGCGCGCTCGTCGCGCCGAAGGCCCCGCCGATGTGGTTCGCGGAGGTCCCCGAGACGGGGCCGCCGCGCGCGCTGAACCTGATCGCGTTCACCGGCTTCGACGTCGAGCCGGGCTCGGTGCTCGACCTGACGGCGCAGATGACGGTCAGGGGGCTCTCCGGGGAGCAGCAGATCGGTTCGATCCGCTGGTACCCGGACACGGGCGAGATGGACCGGGCCTACGTGGCCCCCGACTGGCGCCGCCGCACCATCGCGACGGCGCTGATGGGCGCGTGTGCGACCTACAACCTCGCGATCGGCAAGCCGATGGGCTGGGGCGACGGGCAGCGCACCGCGATGGGTGAGAAGTGGCGCAACAGCCACGGCTTCGGCCACCGGGCGGCCGACCTGGTCAACCTCGCGCCGCCGATGACACCTCCCGACCAGCGCTGACCCTCGACAGGCGGGGAGCGCCGCCTCCAGGATGGTGACACTGGGTCCCCTGGAGGAGATCCCCGTGCGCCAGATCATCGTCACCGCGTTCGTCTCGCTGGACGGCGTCATGGAGGCCCCGGGCGGCGAGCCGGGCTACCGCAACTCCGGCTGGACGTTCAAGGACGTCGAGTTCGTGCCGGAGGCGTACGAGCTCAAGGGCACCGAGATGGGCGAGACGACGGCCCTCCTGCTGGGGCGCACGTCCTACGAGGCGTTCGCGCCGGTGTGGCCCACGATGGACGAGTTCGCGGCGTACAACGCGATGCCGCGCTACGTCGTCTCCACGACGCTCGAGTCCGACGACGAGCGCTGGCCCGCCACGATCCTGCGCTCGGTCGACGACGTCGCCGCGCTGAAGGAGACCGAGGGTGGACCCATCGCGGTGCACGGCAGTGCGACGCTCGGGAAGGCGCTGGCCGACGCCGGGCTCGTCGACCGGTACCACCTGCTCGTCTTCCCGCTGCTGCTCGGCGCGGGCCGGCGGCTGTTCAGCGACGCCGACCAGGACGCGGTGAAGCTGCGGGTCGTCGACCACGCGGTCTACGGCAACGGCATCCAGAAGCAGGTCCTCGACGTCGTGCGCTGACACGGTGGTCGGCGAACCCCCTTCGAGGCTCGTTCCTCGCACCTCAGGGGGCGGGCAGCCGACCCGCCCCCTGAGGCGTGACAGGGCGGCGGGCAGCCGACCCGCCCCCTGGGGCGTGACAGGGCGGCGGGCAGCCGACCCGCCCCCTGAGGTGCGACGAGGAACGAGGAGCCTCGAAGGGGGTTCGCCCGCCACCGCCCTCTGCCCTACCGGCCCTTGAACTGGTCCATCTGACGGCGCTCGCGCTTGGTCGGGCGGCCCGCGCCGGGCTCGCGGCGGGGCATCGCGAGGCGCACCTCGCGCGGGGCGGGCTCGGGGGAGTGGTCCTCGTAGCACTCGACCGCGACGCTCGCGCCGACGCGCTTGGTGAGCAGGCGCTTCACGACGAGGATCCGCACCCCGCCGGGCGTCGTGGCCTCGATGCGGTCGCCGACCCGGACGGCCTGCGACGGCTTCGCCCGCTTGCCGCCGAGGTGCACGTGCCCGCCCTTGCAGGCGGTGGTGGCCGCCGAGCGGCTGCCGAACAGGCGCACCGACCAGACCCAGGCGTCCAGTCGCACGCTGGCCGGTCCGGCGTCGGGGGTCGCTCCGCTCACGCTGCCGAGCCTACGTGCGGCAGGCTGGGGGCATGGACATCGAGGACGTCGCGATCACGGGCGACATGATTCGGCTCGGCCAGCTGCTCAAGTACACGAACGTGGCCGAGTCCGGCGCGGACGCCGCGACGATCGTCGCCTCGGGTGACGTCCGCGTCGGTGGCGAGGTCGAGACCCGGCGTGGCCGCCAGCTCGTCAAGGGCGACGTCGTCGAGATCGCCACGCCGCAGGGCACGACGGCGTACCGCATCGCCTGACGGGTCAGGTCGCGGTGGGCGGCACCTCGCGAGGTCTCAGGCCCACCACGGCGGCCAGGATGAGCGCGCCGCCGACCAGGGCCGTCGCCGTCAGCCGCTCGTCGAGCAGGAGGGCGGCCAGGGCGGCCGCGCTGAGCGGCTCCACCAGCGTCGCGACGGTCGCGGCCGAGCCGGACGTCGTCCGGAGCCCGGCGTAGAGGAGGCCGTAGGACAGGGCCATCGTCGCGACGCCGAGGTACACCAGCAGCAGCCAACCCTCCGGGCGTGAGGTCGCGACGGGCCTGTCGCCGAGGGCCGCGACGACCAGGAACGGCGCGAGCAGCACGGTGCCCGCGCCGGTGGCGCAGGTCGTGAGCGCGACCGGGTCGACGTCGCGGGCGAGGTGGTGCCCGAGCACGGTGGTGGCGGCGTAGACCGCGCCCGAGGCGACCGCGAGCAGCAGTCCCAGCACGGGCTGGTCGCCGGCGCCGCCGTGCCCGGTCGACGCCGTCGAGACGAGCAACAGGCCGACCAGCGCGGCGGCCAGCACCGCGAGCTCGCGGGGCGAGGGTCGGGTCCTGGCGCGCGCGTGCTCCCACGTCGCAGCGAGCACGGGGGCGAGCCCGAGCGACACGACGGTCGCGACGCTCACGCCGGCGGCGAGGACCGCCAGGAAGTACAGGCCCTGGTAGATCGCCGTGAGGCAGCCGGCCAGCACCACGACGACCGGGCGCTTCCGGAACGTCGCGACCACGGTCCGCCACCGACGCGTCAGCACGGCGAACGCCACGAGGGCGGCGGCCGCGATCAGCATGCGCCACGCGCTCGTCGTCATCGCGCCGAGGCCGTCCTCCTCGTGGAGCACCGTCACGACCAGTCCTCCGGTGCCCCAGAGCAGGCCGGCCGAGCAGACCTGCGCGAGCCCGACGGCCGAGGACCGCGGGGAGTGCGCGGGCCGGGTCGTCACGGGATCAGGCTAGTGCGGCGGGGTCCACGCGGATGCGCGGGACTTCGGACCCAGGTGGTCAGTACATTTGACCTGGCGGGGGAGAGGGGAACACGTCCCGTGACGATCGATCAGGTGATCGCCGAGCACCACCTACTGGAGGGTGCGCCGAGCGAGTGGCAGTCGGTGGTGGAGCTGGCCGCAGCGATGGCCGGTGTGCCGATGGCCACGATCAACATCCTCACCAGCGACGCCCAGCACCAGGTCGCTGCCGTCGGGTTCGACGCCGGGATCTGTCGGCGCGAGGACTCGATGTGCCGCGCCACGGTCGAGTCCGGCGAGGCGATCGTGGTGCCCGACGCGCGCCTCGACTCGCGTTACGCGGACAACCCGTTCGTGACGGGTGCCCTCGGGACGGTCCGGTTCTACGCCTCGACCCCGCTCACCCTGCCCAGCGGCGACGTCATCGGCACCCTCTGCGTGTTCGACGAGGAGCCCCGCACGCTCGACGAGGCCCAGCGGGTCTTCCTCGACACGCTCGCGGCGCGGCTGGTCGACGTCCTGGGGCTCGCCCGGCGCACGGTCGAGCTGCGTGACGCGCTGCGCCGCACCGAGAGCCTGCGCGACGAGCTGCGCCGGTCGAACGAGCACCTCTCGGCCTTCGCGGGTCAGGTGAGCCACGACCTCTCTGGCGTCCTGGGCACCGTCACGATGTCGCTCGACCTGCTCGAGGAGCACCTCGGCGAGGGCGAGGACGCCCCGGAGTCGACCCACTTCTGGGTCGAGACGGCGCAGCGCGGCACCGAGCGGATGGAGTCCATGATCCGCGACATCCTGGCCTTCGCGCGGGTGGGAGGCGCGCTCGAGCGCCAGCCGGTCGACCTGGAGCAGGTCGTCGCCGCGGTGCGGCTCGACCTCGGCATCGACGCCGGCGACCCGCGGCTGTCGGTCGAGCCGCTCCCGATCGTGGAGGGCGACGAGACCCAGCTGGCCGCGGTCGTGCAGAACCTGGTGACGAACGCCCTCAAGTTCGGCGGCGAGGACCCCCGCGTCGAGCTGTCGGCCGTCCGCGAGGGCGCCGTGTGGGAGGTGCGCGTCGCCGATCGTGGGATCGGCATCGACGTGGCGGATGCCGGGCGGGTCTTCGAGCCGCTGGTGCGGGTCGACGACGCGGTGCCCGGCAACGGCATCGGGCTCGCGACGTGTCGTCGTATCGTGCAGGCGCACGGCGGCACGATCGGCCTGCGGCCCCGCGAGGGCGGCGGCGCCGAGGCCTGGTTCCGCCTCCCGGCCATCGACGTCTGAACCCTGCGCGGGTCCGATCGGCACGCTTGCTGACATTTGACGCAGGTGTCAACTATGGTCGGCAGGTGAGTCCACGCCGCGGGTCCGTCGCCGCGTGGTCCGTCGTCGGCGGAGTCGCGCTGATCATGGCGGTCGGGGCGGGCGTCGGTTTCTACGGCTCGACGATCTACGTCGCGGCCCTGACGGACGCGCCGCGGTCGTTCTCGGTCGTCACGGTCTCGATCGCGACCGGCGGGTTCATGCTGGTCAGCGGCCTGGGCGGCATCCTCGTCGCCCGCACGATGGAGCGCTTCGGTCCGCGCTCGGTGCTGGTCGGTGGCACGCTCGTGATGGGCGGCGCGGTCGCCGCGCTCGGACGGGTCGACGACGAGGCGTCCCTCCTGGTCGTCTACGCCCTGATGGGCATCGGCTTCGCCGCGATGTCGGTCGTGCCGACCGGGCGGCTCGTCGCCGCGTGGTTCACCGACGCGCGGCGGAACGTGGCGATGTCGGTCGCGTTCATGGGCCTGCCGATCGGCGGCGTGATCGGGACGCCGGTCATCGCGCACCTCGTCGAGACGCGGGGGTTCGCCGAGGCGACGGTATGGCTCGCGGTCGTGCTGGTGGGGGTCGCGGTGCCGACGGGGCTGCTGCTGCGCGAGCCGCGAGACCACGGCGCGACCCCGTCGCCGACGACCGGCGCGGGTGCTCCGGTGCCGCCCGACGAGGTCGGCGAGGCGGCTCAGCACGCGGAGGTGTCGGTGCCGGCTGCCGTGGCGCTGCGGACGCCGTGGTTCGCGATGGTCACCCTCGGGCTGGCGCTCGGGATGGTGTCGCAGATCGGCGTGCTCACGCACCTCTTCTCGGCGGTCTCCGACGTGCGCGACGCGGGCCTGGCTGCCGCGACCGTCTCGACGGTCACCTTCGCGAGCCTCGTGGGGCGCATCGCGGGCAGCTGGGCGCTGGGGCGCATCGGTCTGCTCCGCTCGGCGGTCGGGCTGCTCGCCGGGCAGGCGGTCGCCCTGATCGGGATCGCGTCGTGGCGCGAGTCCGACGCGCTGTTCGTCACCGCGGTGCTGCTCGGCCTGACCGTCGGCAACATGCAGGTGATCCAGCCGCTGCTGCTCGTCGACCGCTTCGGCCCGGCCGAGTTCCCCAGGATCCTCGCGGTCGGGAACCTCTTCGTGACGGTCGGGATGGCGGTGGGTCCGCTCGTCGTCGGGCTCGGCGTCGACCTCGGCTCGGGCTACGGCTTCGCGCTCCTCGTGCTCGCGGCCTGCAGCCTCGTCGCCGGCCTCCTCGTGACCTTCGCCGGCCTCCGCGACCGCCCCACCCCCGAGCGGTGAGCCAGCAACCTGTCGAGACCCCGGACAGGTTGCTGGCTCACCGCCCACGCGGCGGCGGCTGAGCGCTAGGCGTCGAGGGTGCTGCGCGCCAGCCGCTCGAACGCGGCCGAGCCGATCTCCACGAGCTCGTCGGTCGACAGCGAGAGCTCGCCGGCCAGGCGTGCCGTGACGAGCTCGGCGAGGCCCGCCACGTAGAGCAGGCCCTGCGCCCGTGCGCGATCGCGACCCCAGGCCGACGGGCCGTAGAGCTCGGTCGCCTCGGTGACGACGAGGTCGGCGAAGATGCCCAGAAGCTCGCGGCGCCGCGCGCGCAGGGTGGGGTGCGCGTTGGACTCCACGAGCGCGACCCGGGCGCGGACCGGGTGCTCGTCGACCCACGTGACGAGCGCCGTCAGCGCCGCGGTGACCCGCGCCGTCGCCGTGCCACCGGTGCGCTCGATGGCCTGCACCGCGACGTCGGCGATCTCGTCGGAGACGGTGTCGAGAGCCGCGACCAGCGCAGCCTCGCGACCGCGGAAGCTCTCGTAGAAGTACCGCTCGGTGAGCCCGGCCTCGGAGCAGATCAGCGACATCGTGGTGCCACCCTCGCCGCGCCCGCCGAGCACGTCCACGGTCGCCGCGACGAGGCGGGCCCGCCGCTCGGTGCGGCGGTCGTCCGCCGAGCGTCCGCCGTAGCGGCGCGAGGGCTCGGGGGAGGTGCTCACGTCTGCATCCTGCCACTGCCGCTCTTGACAGCGAGTGGCCCGGGTCACAAACTGACAGGACGTCCTGTCAGATGGAGGCCCGATGTCGGCGACCCCGCTCGACCACCCCCGTGTTCCCCGCCGTCGAGCCGTGCCCGTGCTCGGCCCGACGCTCGCGTACGTGCACGACCCGCTGGCCCTCATGCGCGACCAGTACGAGCGCTTCGGCCCGGTCTCGGAGATGCCGTTCCTCGGCCGCACGTGGACCGTGCTGACCGGGCCCGACGCGTGCGGCGAGGCGCTGCGCAACCCGGAGAAGGCGTTCAGCAACGAGCTCGGGTGGGACTACCTCGTCGGCCCGTTCTTCCACCGCGGGCTGATGCTGCTGGACTTCGAGGAGCACCACCGCCACCGCCGGTTGATGCAGGAGGCGTTCACCCGCGACCGCCTCCACGGCTATCTCGACCGGCTCGGCCCCGCGGTCTCGGTCGGGCTCGACGCCTGGCAGCCGGGCCCGGGGGTCCAGGTCTACCCCGCGCTCAAGCAGCTCACGCTCGACCTCGCGACGCAGATCTTCATGGGCGGCGCGGATCTCGCCGACGACGCGGAGCTCGAGCGCCTCAACCGCGCCTTCATCGCCTGCGTCCAGGCCGCCACGGGCTACGTGCGCGCGCCGTGGCCGGGCACCCGCTGGGGCCGGGCGACGAAGGGTCGCGCGCTGCTGGTCGAGTTCCTCGGGAGGCACGTCGAGGCCAAGCGCGCCTCCGGCGGCGACGACCTGTTCTCGGTCCTCGCCCGCCTGACCGACGACGACGGCACCTCGTTCTCCGACGAGGACGTCGTCAACCACATGATCTTCCTGCTCATGGCCGCGCACGACACGAGCACCATCACGGTCTCGACGATGATGCGGTTCCTCGGCCAGCACCCCGAGTGGCAGGAGCGCTGCCGCGAGGAGTCGATGGCGCTCGACGAGCACCCCGACTTCGACACCCTGGCGTCACTGACCTCGCTGGACCTGGTGATGAAGGAGTCGCTGCGCCTCGTGCCGCCGGTGCCGGTGCTCGCGCGCCGGACCGTCAAGGACACCGAGGTCATGGGCGTGCCGATCCCCGCCGGCCGGCTCACCGCGGTGATGGTGCACCTGCAGCACCACATGGGCGAGTACTGGCCGGACCCCGAGCGGTTCGACCCTGGGCGCTTCGCCGAGGACCGTCGCGAGGACAAGGTGCACCGCCACGCGTGGGAGCCGTTCGGCGGCGGCGTGCACAAGTGTCTCGGCATGCACTTCGCCGGGGCCGAGGTGCGCACGATCATGCACCAGCTGCTGCGCCGGTTCCGCTGGACCGTGCCCGCCGACTACGAGACGCCGCTCAACTACGGCTCCCTGCCGTTCCCGGACGACGGCCAGCCCGTCGACCTCCGTCCCCTCACCCCCACAGGAGCCCACCGATGACCCAGCACCTCACCGGACGCGTCGTCGTCATCACCGGAGGCGCGCGCGGGATCGGCCGCGCGACCGCCGAGCGGCTCGCCGCCGCCGGCTGCACGGTCGTCCTGGGCGACCTCGACGCGGCGCTCGCGGCGACCGTCGCCGAGCAGATCGGACGCGGGGCGCTCTCGGCCGAGCTCGACGTGACGTCGGCCGAGTCCTGGCGCACCTTCCTCGAGGCCACGGCTGCGGCCGGGCCGGTCGACGCGCTGGTCAACAACGCCGGCGTCATGCCGATCGGCTCGCTGCTCAAGGAGCCCGACGAGGTGACGCGCACGATCATCGACGTCAACCTGCACGGCGTCATCCACGGCACGAAGGCCGTCGTGCCGGGCATGGTCGAGCGCGGCCACGGCCACGTCGTGAACGTCGCTTCCGCCGTCGGCCGCGTGGCCGTCGCGGACGGTGCGACCTACTCGGCCTCGAAGTTCGCGGTCGTGGGCTTCAGCGAGGCGTTGCGCAGCGAGCTGCGGCCGCAGGGGGTCGACGTCAGCGTCGTGCTGCCGACCGTGGTCCAGACCGAGCTGTCCGTCGGCGTGCCCGCGGCCAAGGGGGTCAAGCCGGTCACGGCCGACGACGTCGCGAAGGTCATCGAGCAGGTCCTGCGCAGGCCGAAGGCCGAGGTGTGGGTGCCGCGCTGGAGCCAGGCGATCGTGAAGGTCACGGGTGCGCTTCCCCGGGGCGTGCAGGACGCGGTGGCCAAGGCGATGGGTGCCGACCAGGTGTTCAAGGCCGCCGACACCGCGAAGCGCGAGGCCTACGAGCAGCGCGCCCGCCGCCCCTAGCCAAGGTTTCGAGGCTCAGGCGCTAGAGCGCCTTCGCACCTCAACCGCCGGTGGTTGAGGTGCGAGTGCCGCCTGCGGCGCGAGCCTCGAAACCCTGGTCAGCCTTCCGTCAGCGGTTGGTCCAGCGCGGGGTGCGCTTCTCGGCGAACGCGGCGACGCCCTCGCGCGAGTCGTCGGACAGGATGACCGGGCTCGCCATCTCGCTCTGCCGCTCGAAACCCTCCTCGGGCGACCAGGTCGGTGCCGCGTCGACGATCTGCTTGCCCACCGTGACGGACAGCGGGGCGTTCGCGGCGATCCGCCGGGCGAGGTCGAGGGCCGCCTCGAGCGCGGTGCCCGGCTCGACCACGGCGTTGACCAGGCCCAGCTCGCCCAACCGGCGGGCCGACAGCGGGTCGGCCACGAGGGCGAGCTCCATCGCGACCGGGCGCGGCAGTCGCACCGCCGTGCGCCACAGGCCTCCGGCCGCGGCGAGCAGCCCACGCTTCGCC
Source organism: Aeromicrobium alkaliterrae (assembly GCF_039529015.1). Classification (NCBI taxonomy): domain Bacteria; kingdom Bacillati; phylum Actinomycetota; class Actinomycetes; order Propionibacteriales; family Nocardioidaceae; genus Aeromicrobium; species Aeromicrobium alkaliterrae. The sequence continues at coordinate 993,352 of NZ_BAAAME010000004.1, read as the reverse complement.
TCGGGAAGCCCGAACGTCGCGTCCTCGGCTGCCACCACGAGATCGGCACACAGCACCAGCTCGAAGCCGCCCGCGAGCGCGGGACCCTCGACGGCCGCGATGGTCGGCTTGGTCGGCGGCTCGGCCGTGAGGCCCAGCGGACCGCGTCGGTCGGTCACCGGGATCTCGCCGCGGTGCGCGCCCGAGAGGTCCATCCCGGCGCAGAACGTGCCGCCGGCGCCGGTCAGCACGATGACACGGACGGACGCGTCGGCCTCGGCGTCGTCGACCGCGCGCTCGAGAGCGAGGGCCATCGGCCGGTCGACGGCGTTGCGCACGGCCGGTCGATCGAGCGTGATGACGAGGATCTCGCCGTCGTCGCCGTGCCGCTCGGTGCGGACGGTGGCCGGCGGCGGTGCGGGCAGAGCCGCGCGCTCGCCCTCGAGGACGAGGAGGTCGCCGTCGAGTCGCACCGTGCGACGCAGCGGGTCCGAGCCGGTCAGCAGCGCGACGTCCGCCGGGTCCTCGCGCCGCAGCAGCACGCGGTCGCCCGCCGGGGTGATGGCGGCGAGCACGACGGCCTCCGGCTCCCCGTCGCGGTCGAACGGCACCGTGACGGCCTCGACCACGGCCGTGCCGTCCAGCTCGGTGAGCACGCGCCGGGCCGGCGGGCGGTCGAACGCGGGCTTGAGATGGGCGAACGGCGTGGTGGGCGGAGTGGCGGAGTAGACGCCGAGCGCGTGCTTCGTGGCGTACCAGCCGAGCGAGCTCGACAGGCCGAATGCCTCCGGCTGGGCACGCAGCGCCGGGACGATCGTGGCGACGGCGTGCAGGCCGTAGTTGTTGCCGGGCCCACCCGCCGAGGTCAGGCCGCCCGTCACGGTGAGCGGTCGCGCCGGGTCCGACCACGGCAGGCCGAGCGCCTTGGCGCCCAGCTGCACCGCAGCCGGGAAGCACGAGTAGAGGTCGACCGGCCCGAGGTCGTCGGCCGTGATGCCGGCGTGGTCCAGGACCGCCGAGGCAGCGGCGGCGATCGCGGGCGACGCGGCGAGGTCGGCGCGCTCGCTGACGAACCACTCGTCGGTCGCGGACGCGCCGGCGTGCAGGAAGACCCACCGGTCCTGCGGCACCCCTGCGGCCTGGGCGGCGGCGACGCTCGTCACGATCGCGCCGGCCGTGAGGTCGACCTGCAGGTTGGCGCACATGAGCTTCGTGTACGGGTCGCTGATGCTCCGGTTGTCGGGGGTCGCCGTCGCGATCTCCGCGGCGGTGCGCGCCGTGGGGTCCCAGGCGTACGGGTTCTCGGCGGCGACCTGGCTGCCGCGCGACCAGAGGTCGGCGATCGCGGCGAGGTGCTCGTCCGCCTCCGATCCCTCGGATCCGCGGAGCGCCGACTCGATCAGCGCGTAGACGAAGATCGGCGCGCCGAGCCCGACGCTGGTCTCGACCTCGGTGTTCGCCGGGCGGTCGATGCCGATCTCCCGGTCCGGCGCGGTGCCCGCGGGCTGGCGGGTCCAGTCGGGGTCGCGGCCCTGGCGCTGGAGGGCCGAGACGGTCGACCCGGCCTCGGCACCCGAGACCAGCACGACGTGCGCACGGCCGTCGACGACCTGCTGGGCGGCGTCGTTGAGCGCGAGCTGCGCGCCGTCGCCGCCGTACTGCGAGGTCTGCACCGTGGTCGCCTCGAGCGCACCGACGAGCTCGGCGACCGCCCCGGCCTGGTCGGGGTAGGCCCACGAGGCACTCGGCACGGCGTAGACCGTGTCGGCCGCGGACAGCAGGTCGATCGCGGCGCCCGCGTCGGCCGCGGCAGCGCGCAGCGCCTCGGCGGCCAGAGCGACGGGCTCCTGCGGCGCGTCGAGGTCAGGGCTGCGGCGGACGACCTGGCCCACGCCGATCACGACCGGGGTCGTCGGATCGAGCACGGCCCCGGTGCGTTCGTGCACGACCGGCTCGTCGGGCACGCGCAGGGCGGCCGCGCCGCCCTCGAGCAGGGAGGCGAGCTCCGCGAGCGACTCGGTCAGGGCCGCCTCGACGCTGCGGACCGCGGTCAGGCCGATCGGCCCGCGCACTGGTGCCCCGTCGAGCGCGCCGTCCATCCGCACGGCGGTGCCGCCGGCGTGCGGCGCGAGGGAGCACCACAGGCCGACCGTGATCCCCATGGGGCCGGTCCCGCGCAGCGCGAACCCGGACTCGTCGGCGCGCTCGGCGTGCCAGCGAGCCTGCGCGGGGATGTCCATCAGCGAGATCTGCTGCACGAACTCGACGTCGGGATCGATCCGCTCGGGACGCTCGCCGCGCCAGGCGACGTGGAGCGAGAGCCAGTCGGCGGTGCGGCCCAGGTCGCGCACCAGCTCGGCGACGGCGGCGGGCGGTGCCTCGACGAACCGCTGGGCGCTGACTGCGCGTGCGTACCCGTCCACTCCTGCGGGGGCAGGAAGGTCCACGGCGACGGCGCCGACGTCCTCGGTGCGAGACCCGGCGACGGCTCCGCCGATCGTGTCGACGGCGGTGCGGGTGAGGGCACGCGCGACGACGCGGGCGCTCTGGGCGCGCCGGACCAGGCGGCGGGCGGGGGAGGAGGTCATCGACTCACCTGTTCGGTCTGATCGGACTGTTTAGCCATGATGCGGGACGGCGGTCGCCCAGCGCAAGCCCGACCCCGGCCCCGCCGGTCGACTAGGGTGCCGCCATGGTGGCGACACAGCGCGCCCAGCAGCAGCGGGCGCTGACGACGCGTGCGCGCCTGCTCGAGGCGACCTTCGAGGGGCTCCTCGAGGACGGGTACGCCGCCACGACCGTGGGCTCCGTGCAGGCCCGCGCCGGTGTCGCGCGCGGCACGCTCCTGCACCACTTCCCGACGCGCAGCGCGCTGATGGCTGGCGTCGTCGAGGACATCGTGGAGCGGCGGCTCGAGGTGCTGGACGACTCGCTGCCCGTCGACCTGTCGGAATCTGCCTCCTGGGACGAGGTGGTCGACCTCGTCTGGCGTGCCCTCCGCAGTCCCGCCTACACCGCGGCGCTCGAGCTCTGGGTCGCCGCCCGCACCGACCCCGACCTGCGCGAGGCGCTCGTGCCGCTGCAGCAGCGCATCTTCGCCGCGGTGCACCGCAGCGTCACGCTGCTCGTCGGCGCCGACCATCCGCAGGCGGCCATGCTCGTGCAGTTCACGATCGACCTGCTGACCGGCTCGCACCTGGCCGGCGTGCTCGAGCCGCGCCTGGGTACCGATCGCGTCGTCGAGGCCTGGAAGGTCGCGCTCCGCACCCTCGCCGGTGCCTGGGGCGAGGGCCGGGCCCGCTGACCCGCTAGATGCTGCACGACGGGGCGATCTGACGCAGGGTGGAGGGACCCAGCAGCGACGAAGGGATCTCTCATGCGCACGCTCGCGATCACGCAGAACATCACCCTCGACGGGTCGATCGAGATGCTCGGGGACTGGTTCGACCCGGAAGGCCCGGCCGGCGCCGACAACACCGAGCTGACGGCGGAGTCGCACCGCCAGGACCGCGAGTCCGATGCCTTCCTCACGGGCCGCCGCACGTTCGAGGACATGCGCGGCTACTGGCCGCAGCAGACCGACGACGCCACAGGCATCACCGACTACCTCAACCAGGTGCAGAAGTACGTCGTCTCGTCGACCCTCACCGACCCCGGCTGGGCGGGCACCACGGTCCTGTCCGGCGACGTGGTCGACGAGGTGCTCCGGCTCAAGGAGGCGCCCGGGAAGGACATCGTCGTGACGGGCAGCATCACGCTGTGCCACGCGCTGCTCGAGGCCGGGCTCGTGGACGAGGTCCGTCTGTTCACGTACCCGGTCGTGCAGGGCGGCGGCCGACGCCTGTTCCCCGACGGCTTCGAGGTGCCGAGGCTTCGACTGCTCGATGCAAAGTCGTTCCCCGGCGGGATCGCCTTCACCCGCTACGCGACCGACTGACCCGACCTTTTCTTGTCATGCGGATGACAAGAAGCGCCCCGGACCTTCCCGATCGGGGCCACGGCGTTGCCGAGTGGGCCCGCGCCGGCGGATCCTGGGCTCACGTCCCCGCCGCGGTGGCGGACGTGCTGTTGTTGGAAGTCGGGCTCCCGCGCGCGGTCTCGGTCCGCGAGGTTCGAGGCCGCGCGCGACGGGCCTGCTCGGACGGGTCTCGGACAGGGGGCGGCGCGTGGACGACGAGGACGGGCCCGCCGTGCGGGGATGGGTCTGGCGGTTGGTGCTGCTGATCCTCGTGGTGGCCGCGGTGTTCGCGGTGGCCAGTCGGATGTCGGTCGGCGGGAGCTAGGGAGTGGCAGCCGCCGTCACCGCAACCCGGTGCACGACGAGCCCGGGCACGAGGTCCGCGCCGGCGTGCGGCGTGGCCTCGGGGAAGTCGAAGACGCCGAGGATCAGCATCATCGGGTAGTCGGGCGACTGCGTTGACGACGCGACGAGTTCGCCGTCGATCGTCCAGTCGATGCCGTCAGGCCGCCAGTCGACGGCGTAGACGTGCGGGCTCGAGACGTCGAGCGTCGTGCGAGGAGCTGCGAACTCCTCGACCAGCGCAGGGTCGCGGAACGGGTGGACGCCCCGGCCCACCTCGGCGGTGCCGTCGGTGACGGTCGAGCCGAACACCTCGACGAGGCAGATCTCGCCGCACCGGTCGGGCTCGTCCTCCATCCCGACCATCCAGGCCGAGAACATCGAGCCCGCGCCCACCCGCGCGCTGCACTCGACCTCGATGCGGCCGCGGTGCGGCACGATGCCGTGGAGCGTCGGCTGCGCCTCGCGGACCACCAGCCCGTCGCGGAAGGGCTGCTGACCGTGGGTGCTTCCGACGGGCCCCGACCAGCTGCCGCTCTGGACGGCCGAGACCCGCAGCGGTTCCTCGTGCAGGTCGGGGCACCACAGCGGGTGCTGTGGCGGGATGCTGAGGCGCAGGCCGTCGCTGCCGAGGTCGTACGTCGCGGCGGACGCCGCACGCGAGCTCCACGCCGGCAGGTAGGACGCGACCCATCGCGACGGGTCGAGCTCGGTACCGGTGAACCGCTCCTCCATCGTCAGAACAGCAGGACGACGACGACCGTGCCCACCACGACCAGCAGCGCGGTCGCGACCAGGCGCGACCACCGCGGCGAGGGGCCGTCGGCACCCTGGGGGAGGCGCATCCCGCCCAGCTCCTCGTTGTCGTTCAGGCCGAACCCCGAGCCGGTGTAGCCGGCTGCGGAGTTCTGTCGCCTGAGGCGCTCGTACTCGGCGTCGTCGGCTGACGCGTGACCCATGGCGACCAGTCCCTTCCGGGTGATGGCCTCCCATCCTGGCGGCGGTTGGCTCCCGCGACAAGACATCGGTCTCGGTCTGTCACGTCGAGGGGCTCTGCGGTGCCCGGGAGGCGATCAGGGGCGGCGACACCCGCGCGAAGCCCTCCTGGCGCTCGTACGGGAAGTGCGGGTAGGGGGCAGGGCGGTGGCTCACGGCGTCGAGCAGGCGCTCGTGCTCCGGGTCGAGTGTCCACCCGACGGCGCCGAGGTTGTCGGCGAGCTGCGCCGCGTCGCGAGCGCCGATGATGACCGACGACACGGTCGGACGACGGGTCAGCCAGTTCAGGGCGATCTGCGGGACGCTGTGCCCGGTGTCGCGCGAGACCTGCAGCAGCGCGTCGACGACGTCGTACAGGTGCTCGTCGTCGACGGGCGGGCCGGCCGCCGCGGTCTCGTGGAGTCGGCTCGAGGCGGGGATCGGCGCGTCGCGACGGATGTGTCCGGTCAGGCGGCCCCAGGCGAGCGGGCTCCAGACGAGGGCGCCGACGCCGTGCGCGTGGGCCATCGGCATGAGGTCCCACTCGTAGTCGCGCCCCAGGAGCGAGTAGTAGACCTGGTGTGCGACGAAGCGTGAGCGGTTGCGGGCATCGGCGGCCGCCAGGGCGTCGGCGAGCTGCCATCCCGCGTAGTTCGAGACGCCGACGTAGCGGACCTTCCCGGCGCGCACGAGGTCGTCGAGCGTGTCCACGACCTCCTCCACCGGGGTGCGCGAGTCGTGCGCGTGCAGCTGGAACAGGTCGAGGTGGTCGGTGCCGAGTCGGCGCAGAGACCGGTCCACGGCGTCGACCAGGTGGCTCCGCGAGGCCCCGCCCGAGCCTGGGGCGTCGCTCGTCGGCAGACCGGCCTTGGTCGAGATCAGCACCTCGTCGCGACGGCCGCGGAGTGCGGCCCCCAGGACCTCCTCAGAGCGTCCGTCGGAGTAGACGTCGGCCGTGTCGAACAGGGTGACCCCGGCCTCCAGGCACAGGTCGACCATGGCTCTCGCCTCGTCGACCTGCACCGATCCCCAGGCGCCGAAGAGAGGGCCGCTGCCCCCGAACGTGCCGGCGCCGAAGGACAGGACCGGCACCTCCAACCCACTTCGACCCACGCGCCGCAGCTCCATGACCACACCTCCACTAAAGGAACAATTGTCCCGATAGCGTAACCCGGATTCTTTTCTAGCGGAACCCACGTCCCGTTAAGGTGGTTTCATGACGTCACCCAGCCGCCCGGGAGGGCGCACAGCGCGCACGCGGGAGGCGGTCGTGCGCGCCGCAGGCGACCTCCTCGCCGAGGCCGGTCTGGCTGGCGTCGACCTGGCCGAGGTCGCGCGCCGGGCAGGGGTCGGCAGGACGACGGTCTACCGGCGCTGGGGCTCGGTGCAGGCCCTGGTCGCCGACGTCGTGGCCGAGATGATCGAGACCTCCCGTCCCCGGGCCGACACCGGCACGATCGAGGGCGACCTGCTCGAGAACGCGAACCTCGTCGCCGAGACGCTCGCGGACCCCCGCCAGGGTGCCCTGTTCGCCGCGTTCGTCGGCGCCGCGGCCGCGGACGACCACGTCGCGAGCCTGCTCCGCAGCTTCTACGACGCGCGTCTGGCCGAGTGGGCGCCCTGCGTCACTGACGCCGTCGCCCGGGGGGAGCTGCCCGAGGGCACCGACCCGGTCGCGGTCGTCGCCGCCGTCTCGGCCCCGCTGTACTACCGGCGGCTCACCCGAGGCGAGGCGCCGGAGCGGAAGGACGCCGAGCTGGCTGCCCACGCTGCCCTCGCCGCCGCTCGAGCGGGGCTGTTCTCCGCCTGAGTGCGCCTCAGGCCGAAGCCCGTGAGGTTGGAACGCCAGCCGTGAGGGTCCGGTGGCGGAGGGCCGTCGTCACGACGATCGCGAGGCAGATCGACGCCGCCACGACGTCGGCCAGTCTTTCGGCGCCCGCGCCGACCGAGTTGTCGTAGGGGTCCGTCCAGAACGGCATCACGACCCCCACCAGGATCGTGCCCAGTGCCAGCGCGAGGGAGTGTCGACCGGTCCAGCGGCTGCTGCGCGACCAGGTGCCGACGGCCGCGACCACCGTGGCGACCACCACCGCCCCGACGACGAGTGCAGCGGCGTTCTCGCCCGGGAGGTAGAGCAGGTACGCCAAGAAGCCGAGCGTGGCGAGCGCCGCAGGGGGTGGGACCCGGCGGTCGGTCGCGGGTCGTCGGCGCCAGCGCATGGCGACGAGCACGAGCGCCAGGACGACGACGAGCGCGGTGAGCGACTGCAGGGGTCGGGCCTGGAAGCCGTCGCCGGCCTCGGCCTTCACGCCGAGGTGGTTGACGAGGGTCGCGAGTGCGTAGAGGCCGGCGAAGAGCCAGGTCGTGCGCCGGGTCAACCACGGCTCCGACCCCCGGCGCGACCAGGTCTCGGCCACCATGATCGGCGCGGCGATGCTGGCCACCACGTGCCCCGCGACGAAGGCCAGCAGGTAGTACAGGCTGACGTCGATCCCGTCGACGTGCACCGGGTGCTGGAAGTCGAAGCGGTCGTAGGCGGGGTTGAACAGGGACTGGTCGACGAGTCCCGCCTGGAACACCCCGAACGCTGCGGCCAGCAGCAGGATCGTCGGCCAGCCGCGGCCGGTGCGGCGGGCGACCTCGCGGATCAGCAGGGCTGCTCCGCCGTACATCGGCGCGAGGAACAGCAGGATCACCAGGATGTCGGTGAACGGGTACCCACCCCACGACATCTCCGCGAACCACGGCGCGGCGACCAGGATGATCGCAACCGGGGCCCAGCGGGTGGTGGATGCCATGCCTGCGAGCCTAGGAAGGCGCGGCCTCCAGGGCATCGGCCGTTCGGCTCGGCCTGAGCGTCGAAGGTCTTGAGTCTTCAGGCGGCCCAGCTGGGATCGAGGAAGAGGGCCCCGAGCTCGCCGAGCAGCCGGCCGACGTGGAACCCGTCGGCCGCCGCGTGGTGGATCTGCACGGCCACCGGCATGTGGACGCGCTCGCCGGAGCGGCGGTAGCGGCCGAGGGTCACGATCGGGGCGAGGTGGTCCCAGCCGTCCCGGACGTTCAGGTTGAAGCCCGAGAAGGACGTCCACGGCAGGCTCGAGACGTCGAACGCGTTGGCGGGCGGCGGCCCCATCGGGAACAGGAGCGTGCTCTCGCGGTGCCGATCGATCAGGTCGACCGCGCTGGCGTGGAACGCGTCGAAGTCCTCGCTGTGGGGGACGCAGATCGCCGAGAACGTCTCGGCTTCCGCGTTGAACACGGTGAAGGCGGGATGCACGACCGGCCACACGGCCGGACTGCCGTCGGGCAGCAGGCACATGCGGAGCTCGTCGTGACGGTTGACGACGGTGGACAGGGCCCACACCTGCGACACGTAGCTGCTCCTCGGTGACGAGGCCATCGCCGCAACGAACGCGGTGACGTCGACCTCGGCCGTGAGCGAGAACGTGCACGCGACCGCGCGGCGGTAGTGCTCGAAGTGGTCGCGGCGGTTCCAGGTGTCCAGGTCGATCGGGGTCGGCTCCATGGATCCATCCAAGCGTCTAGTACCAGCGGGACGTGGAGCTGGCGGTGGCCTTTGCCCGCTACTTGTCAGGTGCGTGACAAGTCTCTGGACTTCGTCGCAGCCTCTGATCGCAGGTCGTTGCCGTATCCCGCCGCCCGCTTCAGGATGTGGCGTAAGCGGGTGCGCGACCTGCGTGACGGGAGTACGGATGAGCCGCGACGAGGTGGTGCCGTCGGGGATCGCGCCCGCAGCCCTCGTGATGTTCTACGTCGGCGCGTTCGTTGCTCTGGCGTTCCCCGCGCTGTTCCTGGCTACGGGAATCCAGGCGATCGGACGTGCTCGCGGGTGGTGGGTCGGTGACTCGAACGCCAATGACGGTGAAGAGGTTTTCTCAACTGTCATCGGCTCCGTGGGGACGCTGGGAGTGCTGATCGTCGTGACGTGGTTCGGCTACCTGATCTGCCGTGGGTACGGGAAGAGCGTGCGCTTCACGGTGGTCGGAAGGTCGGTTGGAACGGTTGCCGTCGTTGCCGCTCACGTCGTGTATGCGTGCTTCCTCTTCAGGCCTGCATGACGTCGCCTCGCTTGCCGCAAGCCACGCAGGCTGGCGCGCCGTCGAGGACCCACATGCGCCTTGAGCGCCAGTGCAGAGTGACGTTCGCCTACGCGGCGAAAGGATGTGAAGCTCGATGAGCGATCCGACAGGCGAGGGTGCATCGGGTCCTCACGGGGAGCCGCAGCAGATCGACTGGCGCAGGACGTTCAAGGTCTTCTTGATCCTGACGTCCCCGGTCACACTGCTCGGTCTCTACATGCTCGGCGTCAAGCTCTTCACGCTTATCGCCTTCAGAAACTTCGGAGAGTAGCCCGATCCGATTCTTGGGCCCGAGGTCCTCTCTGGCGTGGCCATGATCTTTCGACTTCGAGAACTGATCTGCTCCTGTCGATCCGCGGGTGGCGTTTCGGGGCCTCCGTGACGGGGAGTGCTGGTGGTTCGTTCAGCCAACCGGGGGAGCAAGGTCGGTCATGCCATGAGGGACCGCACGGCTAGCCGGACGTGAGAAGCCGCCAACCGGAGCCGTCGAGCGCCTGGGAGATGGACGCATCTGCGGCCGGCATGTAGTCCAAGGTCCGGAATGTGAGCCTGGTGACGAGCCACGCATCATCAGCCCGTTCAAGGTCGAGCCGGTGGGTCACCCATGTCTGGAAGGTGTCGTCGCCGTCGAGGCCCAACGTGAAGGCAACCTCGACCGACACGGCATCGTCATCGATCTGTGTCCTCACGTAGGACTCGCGGTCCGTCCTCCAGACTCGCCGCACCTCGGACCCCTTGTTGATGGCGAGGCTGGTCTCGAAGTAGTCGACGGTGGTGGTGTCGGCGTCCTCGGCGACAAGCACTTCCACCATCTCGTCGACGTTCATTGACTCGCGGGTGTCGACCACGAGGTGAAGGAACGCCACCGCGAAATCTTCGGCAGCGGCGCGATCGTCGCCGCCTCTCGACAGGTCCTCGGTCAGCTCCAGGCTGGGGAGCCCAGTTGGAGCGTTAGGCGCGCCGTCGAAGTTTCCCGGCGTCGGGAGCGGGTCGCCTACGGCCAGCTCGGTCAGGTGGCTGCCATCGTTCGGCAGGAGCGAGTCCCGGGCCTGCGGTCCGCTGGATCCAGGTGACGGGAGGGCGAGCGCCGCGAAGGCGACGGCGGCAGCAACGAGAGCCCCGCCGCCGAGACCAGCCCATCGTCGGTTCACGGGGTGTCCTCGCTGTCAGTGCATTGCCGACGACGGTATCCCCGAGCTGGCCAAAACGGTTCGGATCGAGACTGCGCGGGAGGAGGCGAAACCGGGAGTAACGTCCGCGACCACGGTCGTTCAGCATCGCCAGGAGAGATCCCGAGGAGCAACGAATGCTGATCTACCTACCAGGCGTGGTCTTCATCGGCGTGGTCCTCGTTGCTTGGAGGACGTCGATCCACGGCCCGCAGCAATACGCTCATCGGCGCCCGGCCGCCGCGGCGATCATCGGCGCCGTAGCGCTTGCTCCTGCCGCCCGTCGTCCTGCGGAGGTTCCGCCAGTGATGGACGCCCGCGGGATGGAGCCGATGACGGGATCCCTTGGTGCGCGGCTTCGCGGCGAGTGAGGGGCCTACTCGATTCGGCGCATCGGCTCAGGAGCGCGACTTCGTCGCGGGATGGAGCCGATGACGGGAATCGAACCCGCATATCTTGCTTGGGAAGCAAGCGCTCTACCACTGAGCTACATCGGCGAATGTGGGACTGAGTCTAGCCACGTCGCAGGCTAGCCTGTGCACGTGCTTCTCTCCGACCGCGACATCCTCGCCGAGATCGACGCCGAGCGGGTCCAGCTCGACCCCCTCGACCGCGACATGATCCAGCCCTCGAGCATCGACGTGCGCCTCGACCGGTTCTTCCGGGTCTTCGACAACCATAAGTACCCGCACATCGATCCGGCCGCCGATCAGACCGACCTGACGCGCGCCGTCGAGGTCGCCTCGGACGAGACGTTCGTGCTGCACCCCGGTGAGTTCGTGCTGGGCTCGACCTATGAGCTCGTCACGCTGCCCGACGACGTCGCGGCCCGCCTGGAGGGCAAGAGCTCGCTCGGTCGCCTCGGCCTGCTGACCCACTCCACCGCAGGCTTCATCGACCCCGGCTTCAGCGGTCACGTCACGCTCGAGCTCGCCAACGTCGCGACGCTGCCGATCGTGCTCTACCCCGGCATGAAGATCGGCCAGCTCTGCTTCTTCCGCCTGACGTCGCCGGCCGACAACCCGTACGGCTCGGAGAAGTACGGATCGCGCTACCAGGGCCAGCGCGGCCCCACGGCCAGCCGCTCCCACGCGAACTTCCACCGCACCGAGATCTGATGCCGGCTCTTCCCCTCAGCACGTCCCCCGAGGTCGCCGAGGCGCTCGCGGACGGCCGCCCGGTCGTCGCGCTGGAATCGACGATCATCTCCCACGGCCTGCCGCGCCCCGACAACCTCGAGGCCGCCCGCGAGTTCGAGCAGATCGTGCGCGACGGCGGCGCCGTGCCCGCGACGATCGCGGTGCTCGACGGCGAGCTCAAGGCCGGCCTGACCGCGCCGGAGCTCGAGCGCATCGCCGCCGAGGACGTCCCCAAGCTCAGCGTCCGCGACCTGCCGGTCGTGCTGGCCCAGGGCGCCAGCGGTGCCACCACGGTCGCCGCGACCTCGTGGATCGCGAACCGCGCCGGCATCCGCGTCTTCGCCACCGGCGGCCTCGGCGGCGTGCACCGCGGAGCGTCGGCCAGCTTCGACGAGTCGGCCGACCTGACGGTCCTGGGCGACGTCCCGATCACCGTGGTCTCGGCGGGCGTGAAGTCGATCCTCGACATCGGCGCGACGCTGGAGCGCCTCGAGACCCTCGGCGTCATCGTGCTGGGCTTCCAGACCGAGGAGTTCCCCAGCTTCTGGCTCACGAGCTCCGGCCACCGCCTCGACTGGCGCGTCGAGGACGCGTTCGCCGTCGCCGCGGTCATGTCGAGTCGTGACGCGCTCGGCCAGCCCGCCGGGATCGTCGTGGCCAACCCGCTCCCGCTGGAGCAGCAGCTCGACCCGACCGTGCACGACGCCGCGCTCACGCAGGCGCTCGGCGAGGCCGAGCAGCAGGGCCTCTCCGGCAAGGACGTCACGCCGTTCCTGCTGCAGCGCATCGTCGAGATCACCGGCGGCGAGAGCCTGCGCGTCAACCTCGACATCGCCCGCAACAACATCCGCGTCGCCCTGCGCATCGCGACGGCCTGGTCCGAGCTGTCGACGGCCGACCAGATCTAGGACCTGCGATGACGGTGCTCGTGGTCGGTGACGTGGTCGACGACATCAGCGTGCTCCCGCTCGAGCCCGTCACGCCCCGCACCGACACCCGCGCCCAGATCCGCATGTCGCCCGGCGGCTCGGCCGCCAACACCGCCGCCTGGCTCGGCTTCCTCGGCGCCGACGTGCGATTCACCGGACGCGCCGGCGCCGACGGCGCGGTGCGGCACTCGATGGCGCTCGCCGACTTCGGCGTCGACGCCCGCATCGCCGCCGACCCCGTCATCCCCACCGCCACGATCGTGCTGACCCTCGACGCCGAGGCCGACCGCACGATGTACGTCGACCGCGGCGCCAACGCGACGCTCACGACCGACGACGTGCCGGAGTCGGTGTGGGACGGCGTGACCTGGCTCCACCTCAGCGGCTACACCTTCTTCGACCCCGCGACGCTGGGCGTCGCCCGCGACCTGCTCGCCGAGGCCGCCCGTCGCGGCGTGCCGTCGAGCGTCGACCCCGGCTCGGTCGCCTTCCTGCGCGAGGTCGGCCCGACGGCGTTCCTGCGCTGGACCGAGGGCGTCGACCTCGTCGTCCCCAACGCCGACGAGGCCCGGTTCCTGACCGAGTCGACGGGACCCTTCGTCGACCACGACAAGCTCGCCGAGCACTACCCGCACGTCGTCGTCACGATGGGCGCGACCGGCGCCACCTACGTCGGCGAGGGCCGCCGCGAGCAGGTCGTCGCGCCCCGCATCTCGGTGCTCGACACGACCGGCGCGGGCGACGCGTTCACCGCCGGCTTCCTGGCCTCGTGGCTCGAGTCGCGCGATCCACAGCAGGCGCTCGCCGGAGGTGTGGGCGCCGCGAGCCGTTGCGTCGAGCTCCGCGGCGCGCGGCCATGACGCCCCGCACCCGCGCTGTCGTGGCGGTGGGTGTCTTCGCGACCCTCGTCGGCGGTGTCAGCGCCTACTCGCTGCTGACCGACGAGATCACCGAGACGGTGCTCTCGACCGACCCGGCCTCGGAGTACCAGTCGCCGCCCCTCACGACGGACGACGGCGGCGTCTACGCCTTCATGGCCACCCAGCCCGACACCACGGACGTGCCGGTCACCTACGACCCGTGCGAGACGATCCGGGTCGTCGTGAACGAGGACCGGGCGCCCGACGACGCCGACGACGTCCTCGACGACGCCCTCGAGCAGGTCACCGACCTCACGGGCCTGGCCTTCGACGTCGTCGGCACCACCGACGAAGACCCGCTCTCGGACGAGATCCGCGACGGCGACGACTGGCGCCCCGTCCAGATCACGTGGACCGACGTCGACACCGTGCCCGAGCTCGAGGGTGACGTCGCGGGACTCGGAGGCAGCACGTGGATCGAGGAGGACGGCCACCGCCGGTTCGTCACGGGCGACGTCGTGCTCGACGCCGAGGACCTCGAGGTGCTCGGCTCGCAGATCACCACGATGGTCCTGCTGCACGAGCTGGGCCACCTCGTGGGGCTCGCGCACGTCGACAGCACCGACGAGCTGATGCACCCCAGCAGCGGCGGACCGGAGTGGGGCCCAGGCGACCTCGTGGGCCTGGAGGCCCTCGGCCAGGGCCGCTGCGCCTGACCCGAGCGGGCTGCGGCCGGGTTCACCAGACGTTCATCGCAGACCGGGACACGGGTCCGGTCCGCTGGGACCATGGCACCCGTGGGAGGCCCCTTCGAGGACATGAGACGACGCCGGCGCGTCGACCGGATGCTGCGGGAGATGGAGCGGATCGGCCGACCCCGTCGCCGCATCCCGTCCTCGACGATGTGGCAGACGGTCGTGCCCGGCGTCCTGGTCGTGGTCCTGCTGAGCGTCTTCGGCTTCCGCCTCTGGCACGACCCGAACGCCAACATCGTGGGGTACACGTCGCCCGGCGAGGTGGGCGAGGGCGAGCTGCAGTACGCCGCCGGAGGCGGGACCTACCGGTTCATGGCGACGCAGGACGGCAGCGACGAGCCCGTGGCCTACGACCCGTGCACGCCGATCCAGGTCATGGTGAACGCCCGGACCGCTCCGGCCGACGCCGACGCGATCCTGTCGACCGCGCTCGCGAACGTCACCGACGCGACGGGTCTGCAGTTCGAGCTCGTCGGGGGCAGCGACGAGGTCCCGTACGCCGGAACGGACGTGGAGACCGCCGACGGGTGGCGGCCTCTGCTGATCGGCTGGACCGACGCGAACGAGATGTCGGAGTTCGACGGCGAGGTCGTCGGCCTCGGGGGCAGCGCGATCGTCGAGATCGACGGACGGCACTGGTACGTCACCGGTGACGTGGCGCTGGACGGGCCCCGCCTGGCCGAGCTGGGCACCGAGGTCACCGTCGCGGTGCTCCAGCACGAGCTGGCCCACGTGGTCGGGCTGCACCACGTCGACGACGAGCACGAGCTGATGCACCCGGTCCAGACCACCGCACGGTGGGGACGCGGCGACCTCGCCGGGTTGGAGCAGCTCGGCGCCGTCGAGTGCGCCTGAGACTCGGGTGGCGCGGCACGCCCGCATGAGGTGGGGTGGGCCCGTGGACCGACGACAGCTGCTCGCTGCGGCGGGGCTCCTCGCCCTCGCCGCCTGCGCCCCCGGGGGCTCCGACCCCGCCCCGCCCCCGGCCGAGGCGGACCGCCTGACCTACGGCGACCACCCCTCGCAGTTCGTCGACGTGCGCCGCCGCACGGGTTCCGGCAAGCCCCGCGGGACGGTCGCGCTGATCCACGGCGGCTTCTGGCAGGAGCAGTACGACCTCACCTACCTCGAGCCGTTCGCGGCGGCAGCGGCCGCACGCGGGTGGGACGTCGCCTCGCTGGAGTACCGCCGCGTCGGCGGTGGCGGGGGATACCCCGAGACGTTCGACGACGTCGCCGCCGGGCTCGACGCCCTCGCCCCGTGGCTGCGGACCTCGGACGTCGTGACCCTGGGCCACTCGGCCGGTGGGCACCTCGCGGTGTGGGCCGCCGGGCGACCGCAGCTCACCGGCACCGACTGGGCCTCGCCCGCGGTGACGGTCGCGACCGCGATCAGCCTCGCCGGCGTGCTCGACCTGCAGGCGTCCCACGACGAGCTGCTCGGCAACGGTGCAGCCGACTCGCTGATGGGCGGGCCGCCCGACGATCGGTGGCTCCTCGCCGACCCCACGGCGCGGATCCCGCTCGACGTCCCCGTGCGCTGCGTCCACGCGCCCGACGACGACCTCGTGCCGATCTCGCAGTCCGAGGGATACGTCGACCGGGCCACCGCGGCGGGTGCCGACGCGACGCTGACGGAGGTCACCGGCGGCCACTTCTCCGCCACCGAGCCCGGATCGGCCGCAGCCGACCAGCTCCTCGACGTCCTCGACGCCACGGCCACGTAGGCCGCGGGTGGTTGCTGAACCCCCTTCGAGGCTCGTTCCTCGCACCTCAGGGGGTGGGCGAGGTCGCGTCCCCGCCCCGTGAGGTGTGACGAGCTCTGGCGAGGAGCCTCGAAAGGGGTACCTCAGCCACCGGGGGTCGCGCTTCCCGCCCCTTGAGGTGTGAGCGAGGAACGAGCGAGCCTCGAAAGGGGCACCTCAGCCACCGGATGCCCCTCAGGGTCGGGTCAGGGTCGATCCGGGGGTCGTCCCCGATGTGGCGAGCGCGCCTCTCGCACGAGGCTGGGCGCATGATCCACGCACAACAGCTCACGAAGCGCTTCGGTGGCCAGACCGCCGTCGACGCGATCGACTTCACGGTCGAGCCGGGGCGCGTCACGGGGTTCCTCGGCCAACGGCGCCGGCAAGTCGACCAGCATGCGCATGATCCTCGGGCTGGACGCCCCGACGGCCGGGAGCGTGACCGTCAACGGTCGCGCCTACGGCACCGCCGGCGCCCCGCTCCGTGAGATCGGCGCCCTCCTCGAGGCCGGGGCCGTCCACCCCGGCCGCTCCGCCCGCGGCCACCTGCGCTGGATGGCCGCCAGCAACCAGATCCCCGCGTCGCGCGTCGACGAGGTGCTCGACCTCGTCGGCCTCGGTGAGGTGGCCGACCGTCGCGTCGGCAAGTTCTCGCTCGGCATGGGGCAGCGCCTCGGCATCGCCGCAGCTCTGCTCGGCGACCCGGGCGTCGTCGTGCTCGACGAGCCCGTCAACGGCCTCGACCCGGAGGGCATCCGGTGGGTCCGCGTGCTGGCGCGCAAGCTGGCCGACGAGGGTCGCACCGTGTTCGTCTCGAGCCACCTGATGTCGGAGATGGCGCTCATGGCCGACCACCTGATCGTGATCGGGCGCGGGCAGATCCTCGCGGACACCTCGATGGCCGACTTCATGACCCACCACGCCGCCAGCCACGTGCTCGTCCGCACGCCACAGCCCGACCAGGTCGTGCGCCTGCTGGCCGATCACGGGGTCGAGGTGACGCGAGCAGGAGACTCCCTGCACGTCCACGCCGGCGACTCCGCTGCGGTCGGCGAGCTCGTCGGCGCCGCCGGCTTCACCCTGCACGAGCTGACGCTCGTGCGGTCCTCGCTCGAGGACGCCTTCATGACCCTCACGGCCGACGCCGTCGAGTACCACGCCACCGAAGGAGTCGCGGCATGACCGCCATCGCCCCCGCACCCGACCCGACCACCTCCGCGCCCGCGTCTCGCCCCGGCCTCGCCCCGGCGCTGCGGGCGGAGTGGATCAAGCTCACGACCGTCCGCTCGACCTGGTGGACGCTGTTCGCCGTCGTGCTGCTGGGCGCCGGACTCACGACGCTGCTCGTCGGCCTGAACGCCGAGTGGCTCGCGAGCCCCGAGGCCGACGAGGACCCGCGCGCGTTCATCACCTGGGGGATGATGCTGGCGCCCGCCGCTGCCGTCGTCCTGGGCTCGCTGGTCGTCACCTCGGAGTACGGCTCGGGCATGATCCGCAGCTCGTTCGCCGCCGTGCCGTCGCGCGGTCGGGTCATGCTCGCGAAGTCGATCCTCGTCGCGTCGTTGCTGTTCGTCGTCGGCACCGCGTCCGCGCTGCTCGGCTACGCCGGTGCCAACCCGTTCCTCGACGCGCAGGGCATCGGCCTCCCGCTCGAGGGCGACGTGCTGCGGGCGATGTACGGCAGCGGCCTCTACCTCGCCGGTCTCGGCGTGCTCGCCGTCGCCGTCGGCTTCCTCGTGCGCCACACCGCAGCGGCCGTGTCGATCCTGCTGGGCACGCTGTTCGTCGTCGGCCCGATGGTCCTGCTGGTCCCGGGCGCGTTCGGCGACTGGCTCGACAAGGTCATGCCGAGCAACAGCGGCGGGGGCATGGCGGCGGCCGTCTCGTTCAACCCGAACCTCATGGAGCCGTGGACCGGATTCGCGGTCTTCGCGGCCGAGGTCGCCGCCGTCGCGGCGGTGGCCGCCTGGTCGCTGCGCCGCCGCGACGCCTGAGAGCGCTGCGTGGCGGTACCCCTTTCGAGGCTCGCTCGTTCCTCGCTCGCACCTCAAGGGGCGGGGTGACGTCCTCACACTCGCGGGGGCTGTCTCGTCGAAAGGGTGAGCCGGAGACACCGGCTCACCCTTTCGGAGAGGATCAGCCCATGAAGATCGCCGTCGCAGGTGGCACCGGAGTCGTCGGCTCCCACGTCGTCGAGGTCGCCCGTGAGGCCGGGCACGAGGTCGTCGTCCTCAGTCGGTCGACCGGCACCGACCTGACGACCGGCGAGGGGCTGGCCACCGCGCTGGCGGGAGTCGAGGTCGTGGTCGACGTGACGTCCGTCTTCACCCTCGACGCGGGCGAGTCCCGCGACTTCTTCGGCCCGGTCACCCGGCACCTGCTCGAGGCAGAGCTCGAGGCGGGCGTGACGCACCACCTCGCGCTCTCGATCGTCGGCATCGACCAGGCGCCGCACGGGTACTACGCCGGCAAGGTGCTCCAGGAGGAGCTGATCGCGGCGGGCCAGGTCCCGTGGACCGTGCTGCGGGCCACGCAGTTCCACGAGTTCGCCTCCCAGGTGCACGGGGGGACCACGGTCGGTCCGATCGTCGTGGTGCCGCGGATGCGCAGCGAGACCGTGGCCGCTCGCGACGTTGCCGAGCGCATCGTCGAGCTGGTGGAGGCGGGACCTGGTGGCCGGGTCGCCGACCTGGGCGGGCCTGCAGTGGACTGGATGGGCTCCCTCTCCCGGGCCTGGGCGCGCGCCACGGGCGACCGGCGCCCCGTCGTCGCGGTGCCCCTTCCCGGACGGCTGGGTCGCGCGATGCGCGACGGCACGCTCGTCTCCGGTCCCGGTGCCGACCACGGCACGACGACCTTCCAGGAGTGGCTCAGCACGCAGGGGCGCCCGGATGCCTGAGGCCGAGGACGCCGACCGCGGCCGCCTCGTCGCCACGGCGTTCCGGCTGCTCGGCACGACGGCCGACGCCGAGGACGCCGTGCAGGAGGCCTTCGTCCGGTGGTTCCGGATGGAGCGCGCCGAGCGCGACGCCGTGCGCAACGTCGACGCCTGGTTCACGACCGTCGTCGGGCGGATCTGCCTCGACGTGCTCGGATCGGCCCGGGCTCGCCGCGAGCAGTACGTGGGGGAGTGGCTGCCCGAGCCGCGTCCCGGTGACGGGGTGGTCGCGACCGGGTCGGCCCGGGCGAGCGATCCCGCCGAGCAGGCGAGCGTGGGCGACCAGGTGACGACCGCGCTGATGGTGGTGCTCGAGGCGCTGACGCCGGCCGAGCGGGTGGCGTTCGTGCTGCACGACCTGTTCGGGCTGAGCTTCGTCGAGATCGCCGAGGTCGTCGGTCGCTCGCCGCAGGCGTGCCGCAAGCTCGCGTCTGACGCACGCCGCGACCTGCGCGAGCGGAAGGTGCGCGACGCGGAGCCAGCCGAGCACGAGCGCGTGGTCACGGCGTTCCTCGTGGCCGCCGGGTCCGGACGCCTCGACGACCTGGTCGCCGTGCTCGACCCGAGCGTGACCCTCGTGACCGACGGCGGCGGACGGGCCGGGATGGCGCGGCGCCCGGTGCGCGGGGCGGAGCGCGTGGCCCGGTTCCTGCTCGGCATCGTGCAGAAGGCCGAGCGGCAGGGCCGCGAGGTGCTGCCGAGCATCGAGCTCGTCGACGGTCGGGCGGCGATCGTGCTGCGCGAGGACGGCGACGACCCGTTCGTCATCACGCTCCACGTGGTGCGCGAGGTCGTGCAGGACGTGTGGATCCAGGCCAACCCCGCCAAGCTCCGCGCCTGGACCGCGACCGGTGGTTGAGGTGCCCCTTTCGAGGCTCCTCGTTCCTCGTCGCACCTCAAGGGGCGGGTAGCCTCCGCCCCCCCGGTGGTTGAGGTACCCCTTTCGAGGCTCCTCGTTCCTCGTCGCACCTCAAGGGGCGGGTAGCCTCCGCCCCCCGGGTCCTGAGGTGCGAGGAACGAGCCTCGAAGGGCGAAACCCCCTGCAGATGCGAACGGCGGCCACCCCGGGTGGGGTGACCGCCGTTCGGCGTGTTGGGGCGAGTGGCTAGCCCGACTTCTCGGTGCCGCCGTCGGCCGGGGGCGCGCCGCCCTCGTCCTTCCACTCGGCGACCTGGTCGCCGTCGGTGGCGGGCTGCTGGGTGTCGACGTCCGACGCAGCCTCGGTGGCTGCCGCCGAGAGGTCGGCCCCACTGGGGTTGGCGTCGCTCAGCGGTGCGGTGTCGTCGGACTCGACCTCGGGGTCGGAGCCGTCCTCGACCGCGACGATGCCCTCGGGGGCGTCCGGTGAGACGGCCTTCGCCTCGGGAAGGGTCTCGGCCTCCTCCTCGCGGGCGTCCTCCTCGACCGGCTCGTCGGCGGCGGGGGCGGGGTCGCCCTCGGCCGGCTCGTCGGTGTCGGGCTGGGCGGACGGCTCGGCCTCGGTCTCGGGGTCGGTGGTGTCGCCCGGCTCGGGCTTGGCCTCCGGCTCCTCGACGTCGTCGGCGGGCTTGGCCTCGGCTGCAGGAGCGTCGGGCAGCAGGTCGGTGTTGACCGCGCCGACGTTCGCCCACGCAGCCTTCTCCTTCTCGGACGCCTCGCGGTCGTCGGCCTCCGCCTCGTCAGCCTCGGCCTTCGCCTCGGGAAGGGTCTCGGCCTCCTCCTCGCGGGCGTCCTCCTCGACCGGCTCGTCGGCGGCGGGGGCGGGATCGCCCTCGGCCGGCTCGTCGGTGTCGGGCTGGGCGGAGGGCTCGGCCTCGGTCTCGGGGTCGGTGGTGTCGCCCGGCTCGGGCTTGACCTCCGGCTCCTCGACGTCGTCGGCGGGCTTCGCGTCGTCGCTGCTGGCCGCGGACGCGCCCGGCAGCAGGTCGGTGTTGACCGCGCCGACGTTGGCCCAGGCACCCTCCTCCTTCTCGGAGGCAGCAGCCTCGACGACCTCGGGCTCGACGGCGTCGGCCGAGTCGTCCTCGGCCTCCGCGGCGTCGGCCTCGTCCTCGACCACGCCGCTGTCGCCGGCACGGTCACCCGGCTCGCCCTCGGGCTGCGCGAGCGTCTCGCCGCCCTCGGAGTCGTCCTCGGCGCGGGAGTCGGCGTTGCGCGGCTCCTCCGGCAGCGGCGACTCGTCGGCGTGACCGCCACCCGTCTCGTCGACCGGCACGTCGTGCTTGGCGCCGACCTCCTGGTCGGTCTCGGGCGTCTCGTCGGCCGGCTCGTCGAGCTTCTCGTCCTCGACGACCTCGGCCGCGGCCTCCGTGGCCTCCTCAGCCGTGTCCGTGTCCGTGTCGGTGTCCGTGGCGGCAGCGGCGGTGGCCGCCTCGGCCTCGGCGACGACCTCGGCCTCCTCCTCCGGCTCCGGTGCACGCTTGACCGAGGCCAGCAGCATCTGCGCGACGTCGAGGATCTCGACCTCCTCGCGGGCCTCGCCCTCGGACTGCTTGAGCGTCAGGCCGTCGGACAGCATGACCCGGCAGAAGGGGCAGCCGGTCGCGATCTGGTCGGCGCCCGTGGCGACGGCCTCCTCGGTGCGGTTCACGTTGATCCGCGAGCCGATGGTCTCCTCCATCCACATGCGCGCGCCGCCGGCGCCGCAGCAGAAGGACCGCTCCTGGTTGCGCGGCATCTCGGCGAACGTGGCGCCGGGGATGACGTTCAGCAGCTCGCGGGGCGCCTCGTAGACCTGGTTGTGACGACCCAGGAAGCACGGGTCGTGGTACGTGATGGTCTTGCCGCCGACGTTGCCGTCGGCCGCGGCGACCGGGGTCAGCTTCTTCTCGCGCACGAGGCGGTTGAGCAGCTGGGTGTGGTGCACGACCTCGAGCTCGATGCCGAACTCGGCGTACTCGTTCTTCAGCGTGTTGAAGCAGTGGGCGCAGGTCGAGACGACCTTCTTGACCTTCATCTCCTTGAAGGTCTCGACGTTCTGCATCGCCAGCTGCTGGAACACGATCTCGTTGCCCGAGCGGCGCGCGGAGTCACCCGTGCAGGTCTCGCCGTCGCCCAGGACCGCGAACGACACGCCCGCCATGTCCAGGAGCTCGGCCACGGCCTGCGTGGTCTTCTTCGCGCGGTCCTCGTAGGCGCCGGCGCAGCCGACCCAGAACAGCCACTCGACCTCGTCGAGGTCCTCGATGTCGACGCCGACCTGCTTGACCTCGAAGTCGAGACCGTCGGTCCACTTGAGGCGGTCGCGCGGGTTCATGTTCCACGGATTGCCCTTGCGCTCCAGGCCCTTGAAGATGTTGTTCAGCTCGGCCGGGAAGTTCGACTCCACGAGCACCTGGTAGCGGCGCATGTTGTCGATGTGGTCGACGTGCTCGATGTCGACGGGGCACTGCTGGACGCACGCGCCGCAGTTGGTGCACGACCACAGGACGTCGGGGTCGATGACGCCGAACATCGACTCGTCGCCGATCAGCGGACGCTCGAGCTCAGCCACCTGGGCCTCGGTGCGCTGGTCCTCGGGGATGTCGAGCAGCGGGATCTTGGCGTAGGCGTGCTCGCGCAGGCCCATCATGAGCAGCTTGGGCGAGAGCGGCTTCTCGGTGTTCCAGGCGGGGCACTGGCTCTGGCAGCGACCGCACTCGGTGCAGGTCGTGAAGTCGAGCAGGCCCTTCCAGCTGAAGTCCTCGACCTTGCCGACGCCGAGCTTGTTGAAGTCGTCCTCGTCGAGGTCCTCCATCTTCTCCAGGTCCAACGGCTCGCCGTTGACGTACAGCGGGACCAGGCCGCCGAGGGCGGTGCTGCCGTCGGACTCACGCTTGAAGAAGATGTTGAACCAGGCGGTGAAGCGGTGCCAGGCGACACCCATCGTGATGTTGCGGGCGATGACGATGAGCCAGATCATCGCCGAGCCGATCTTGAACATCGCGATGCCGAAGATGATGTTCTCGAGCGTGCCGATCGAGTCGGCGCCGGTCGGGTAGAGGTTGCCGAAGAACTGTGCGATCGGGAAGTGGAAGCCGTTCGCGTAGTGCTCGGCGTGCTCGCCGCCGTGGGCCTTCAGCAGGTTGTACTCGGCGCCGCGGACGAACAGGATCGCGGCGCTCTCCAGGAGCACCATCGCCTCGACGAAGAAGGCCTGCCACATCGTGGAGCCGAAGAAGCGGCTCTCGCGGCCCTTCTTGGAGGGCAGGTTGCGCAGGCGGTAGACGAACAGCGGGATGATCGCGAGCGCACCGAACAGGCCGATGAACTCCGAGGCCCACTCGTACAGGAAGAAGTGGCCGATGAGCGGCCAGACGAACTCCGGGTCGAACAGCTGGAAGAACGCCTGCGCGACCGCGGTGCTCAGCAGGATGAACGCGGCGAAGGCGAACCAGTGCAGGATGCCGACCCAGGTCCACTGGAGCATCCGGGTGTGGAGCGCGGTCTCCTTGAGCACCACGACGGCGCGCTGGAGCGGGCGATCGGTGCGTCCGATGGCCGGTTGACCCGCTCGGATCACGCGGAGCATCCGCATGGTCGTGAGCGTGACCATCGGCACGGCGACGGCCGTCAGACCGAACGAGACGATGATGGCGATGACCTGCATGACGGCCCCTATCTCCACACTGACAGTTGCGCTGACATTAACTCGTGAGTAGGTTCCCCGCGCACTAAGGCAGGCCATACCCCGAGGGGACGTGAGCGATGCCACGCGCACATCACCCTGGCACGTCCGTCCACGCGAGGTGGTTGATCCGTGGAACCACGGTCAGGACTGACTCAGGCGGGGTCGCCGACGCGCTCGCGCGGCACCAGGGGGATCGCCAGCAGCGGAAGGACGCCGACCGCGGCGAACGTCCACGCGTACCCGTGCTGCGTGACCGCCGCGCCGACGACGGGCGGCACGACCATCGCGATCAGGTACTGCCCGGTGTTCTGCCAGCCCATCGCCTTCCCGGCCCAGTACGGCCCGCCGATCTCGGCGACGGCGGTGAAGGCCAGGCCGTTGTCGGCGACCGTCACGCCGGTCGCGACGACGATCACGACGATCGCGACCCAGGTCGACTCGACCGCGCCGAGCAGCAGCATCGTCAGCGCCGCCACGACCGCGACCTGGCGCAGCGGACGCAGGCGGCTGCCGACCCGGTCGGACCACCAGCCCACGCCGATGCGCGCCGCCGCTCCGACGAGCTGGGACGCGGCGACCAGGCCTCCGGCGGCGGCAGCGCCGAGGTCCTTGGTGTCGATGAGCCAGACGAGCATGAACGTCCACACCGTGAACTGGGGCACCACGAGCAGGGCCGAGGCCAGGTGGATGCGGACCAGGCGCCGGTCGCCGCGGTACGGGCTCGCGAGCTGCCCCGTCGTGCGGGCGGTCGCGCGGTCCGGCCGGGGCGGGTCGACGACGAAGACCACCGTGAACACCGTGGTCGCGGCGCACAGGGCGGCGATGACCAGCATCGTCGTGCCGATGCCCTGCGCCGTGGCGAGCGTCGGCACCAGCAGGGCGGTGATGCCCACGCCGATCGGCAGGCCGGTCTGGCGGATGCCCATCGCGGTGCCCCGGCGCTCCGCGGGGAACCAGCCGACCACGAGCCGTCCGCTCGCGGAGTTGCTGGACCCGGCGAACAGGCCGAGGAAGAAGAAGCAGACCGCGAGCGCGCCGTAGCCCTCGACGAGTCCGGCGGCGACGGCGCCGGCCGTGATCCCGACCAGGCCGACCGTCAGGGAGAGGCGCTCGCCGAGCCGGTCGACGAGGGCACCCCAGGCGACGAGCGAGACCGTCGTGCCGGCCAGCGGTGCGGCCGCGATCAGGCCCGCGTGGGTCAGGCTCAGGCCCTGCTCGAGGTGCAGGTACGGGATCAGGAACGGCGCGGCGTTGTTCGCGACGGTGCCCGCGACCTGGGCGACCATGCTGACGACGAGCATGAACCACGGACTGGGCGTCCGCGTCGTCGCGCTCGTGGTCACCCGATCAGTCTGTGCCTGTGGCCGCGGTCACGGGGGGCCGGGGTCGGCGTGATCCAGGTACTTCTTCATCCCGACGTGGCTCGCCGTGAACCCGAGCCGCTCGTAGAACCGGTGCGCGTCGACCCGCGTGTGGTGGGTCGTCAGCTGGATGCGGGCGACGCCCCGCTCCCGCGCGGCCGACTCGATCCAGGCCATGAGCTCGCCGCCCAGCCCGCGGCCGCGGTGGGCCTCGTCGGTGCGCACGTTCTCGACCTGGCAGTACAGGCCGCCGTCGGCGGACAGCATCCGCAGCCACGTGACGTGGGCAGTGGCGACGATCTCGCCCTCGACCTCGCCGACGACGACCAGGTGCGACGGGTCCGCGACCAGCTCGTCGAGCGCGTCACGCTGACGGGGGCTGGCCGTGGCGGACGTCGGCGTCGTGGGGTTGCGGGCGTCCTGCACCATCAGCGCCAGGATGTCGCTCAGGTCGTCGGCGGTCGCCTCGCGGACGAGGAGCCCGGTCACGCGGTGATCCTCAGCCGAGGGCGCCGAGGTGCGCGAGCGCCTGCTTGACGAGCGCACCGCGCCCGCCCTCGAGGTCGCCGAGCACCGCGGGGCTCAGGACCTCCTCGGGCGTGAGCCAGGAGAGCTCCAGCGCGTCCTGGCGCGGGTTGCACTCGCCCGTGACCGGCACGACGTAGACCAGCGAGACCGCGTGCTGGCGCGGGTCGTGCAGCGGGGTCACGCCCGGGAGCGGGAAGTACTCGGCGACGGTGAACGGCGCGACGCTCGTCGGCAGCTGCGGGAAGGCGGTCGGGCCCAGGTCCTTCTCGAGGTTGCGCAGCAGCGCGTCCCGGACCGACTCGCCGTGCATCACGCGGCCCGAGACGATCGTGCGGGTCATGACGCCCGTCGTGACCGACCCGCCGAGCAGCAGGCCGACGTGCTCGACCGAGCCGAGGGCGTCGACCCGCACCGGGACCGCCTCGACGTAGAGGATCGGGACCCGGGATCGCGTCTCGTCCAGGGCGATCTCCGAGAGCCAGCCGGGATTGGGATCGGGGGTGCGCACGCTCATGTCCGCCATTCTGGCTCACGGGCGGCTACCGGGGTCGAGCAGATGACGTCGATCCCGTCACGGTCGCGTCGGACGAGACCGCGACGAGGCGGGGTGGCTGGGTCGCGTCGCTACCGTGAAGAGGATCGCCCTCGTCGACTGGAAAGGTCCGCCCCGTGCTCCGTCAGTCCGTCCTGCTCGTCACGTTCGCCGTGGCGTCGGCCGTGACCCAGGCCGGCTGCACCCAGGAGAGCGACGGGGGGTCGGCGACCCCGGACGTCGTGGCCCAGCCCGATGGCGCCACGACCACCCTGCCGGCCGTGCCGGACCTCCCGGGCGCCCAGGGCGCCGTGACCGACGCGACGTTCGAGGACTGCGAGGCCGACGCCGGTCCGCAGAGCGTTCGGGCGACGCTCAAGAACTCGACCGGCCAGGAGGTCCGCTACGTCGTGTCCGTGAGCTGGATCGACGACACGGCGACCGAGATGGCCCGGGGCGTCGCGGAGGTCGACGGGGTCGGCAGCGGCCGGACCGTCGAGGTGGAGGTCGAGGCGGACGTGCCCGAGGGCGCGATCTCCTGCACGTTCTCGGTGCTGCGCGCCCCCGACGCCTGAGGTCGTCGTGTCAGCGGGCGCCTGGGCGCGTCCGAATCAGGTGGGACGTACGCGAGGTCCGAGTGATGTGATGCCCGAGCTCTGGGCTGATCCGCTCAGCGACGTCCAGCAGTCGGGCGTCGTCCCGAGCCAGGTCACGCTCATGCACCGGTTCGTGATGGGCGATGCGGTTGCGTAGCCGTCTGAGCTCGTCGAGCTCGGCGTGGAGTGTCCGCCGGCGCACCGGACCCGCGAAAGCGTGGCGCAGGGCCGGAGCCCACAGGCGACGGTTGTACTCGTCGGCCAGAAGCGACCACCAGAACCCGAACGGCAGCTCGGCGATGACCTTGCCGTGCGATGCGCCGAGGCCACCGGCCCGGCCCCTGGCGAGGCTGACGACGTGGCGCGACCGTCGTGAGAGAAGCCCTGGTCCGCGTTCGAGCCAGTCAGGGGTGAGGTGCTCGGTGGCTGCTTGATCGAGAGCATTGCGGAGCCCGACCTCGAGGTAGTGAAGTGACTCGAAGAAGGCAGCACTGACGGAGGTGTTCCAGTCGTAGAGCTCGACCGCTCGGTCCCAGCTGTCGGTCGAGAGGGCGAGGTACGGAGCCATACGAGCGTGGGACAGCAGCTGGTGGAGGCTCCAGGGATCTCGAGACACGTTCCTCTCTTCACGCTTGGCGTTGTCAGTCCGTGAACGTAGACTCAGGCGCAGACAGAGAGCCCCGGGACACACGGCGTAGCGGCGTGAGCGTCAGCGAAACCCCCCGGGGCCTTGTCATGTCCCGACCAGCTCGGTGCTCCGCGCCCCCGCCATCCCCGGCGGTTGAGGTGCGAGTGCCGCCTGCGGCGCGAGCCTCGAAACCCTGGTGACGGTTCGGGTCGTGGTGACCACGGTTTCGAGGCTCAGGCGCCAGAGCGCCATCGCACCTCAACCACCGGTGGTGGTGGTGCGCCTCGGGGGACTCGCGTGGCGGGCTAGGGTGGTGCCACCAGACAGGGGAGCGCCGGGCCTACGGGCAGGGGCGCTGAGAGTGCGGGCCAGACACCTGGCGCAGCCGCAGACCCTCCGAACCTGCCCCGGTTAGCACCGGCGAAGGGAGTCCGCAGTGAGTTCTGCATCCGTCCGGGAGGACACCGCACTGACCCGACTCGTGCGCTACCGCACGATCGACCTCGTCACGATCGCGACGCTGGCCGTCGCGATCGGCGTCACGTTCTGGGCCTGGGGGAAGGCGTACGCGGGCCTCAGCGCCCTGGCCGCGTTCTCGTACCTGCCGAGCGTCGGCCTGCTGAGTGGCCCCTGGCTGCTCGCGGGCGTGCTGGGTGGGCTGATCATCCGCAAGCCCGGTGCCGCGCTCGCGACCGAGATCGCCGCCGCGGCGGTCTCGGGTCTCGTGCCCGGTGGCACCGAGTGGGGCATGAGCGTGCTCGTCTCGGGCTTCTGGCAGGGACTCGGCGCCGAGCTCGTCGTCGCAGTGCTGCTGTACCGCCGCTTCGGCCTGCCGGTCGCGGTCCTGATGGGCGCGGTCGCCGGCGCGGTCGAGTCGGTCTACGAGTGGTTCGCGTACTACGAGGGCGTGTTCGACACGGGTGACCGGCTCGCCCACCTCGGCTTCTTCGCCCTCTCCGGCGCCGTGATCGCCGGCGCGGGTGGCTGGTTCCTGACCCAGGCGCTGGCCCGGGCGGGGGTGCTCGACTCCTTCGGTCCGGGGCGCGACCTGGTCAACCGCACCGCGGTGTGACCCGCCCGGGCGAGGTCCGGGTCGAGGGCCTGACCTGGCGTCCGCTGGGCCGCCGTGCTGCGGTGGTCCAGGACCTCGACCTGCACCTCGAGCCCGGCGAGCGCGTGCTGCTCGCCGGCCCGAGCGGTGCCGGGAAGTCGACGCTGCTGCACGCGCTCGTCGGTGCCCTCGGCGGCACGCTCGCCGGCGACCTCACCGGATCGGTGCGGGTCGAGGGTCGGGTCGGTCTCGTGCCGCAGCAGCCGGGTGACGCCGTGGTCGCCGAGCGGATCGGTCGCGACGTGGCGTTCGGCCCTGAGAACATCGGGCTCGACCGGGACGCGACGTGGCGACGGGTCGACGCGGCGCTCGCCGCCGTGGGGCTCACCCAGGGACGCGACCACCCGACCGCCGCGCTGTCGGGCGGTGAGCTCCAGCGGCTCGCCCTCGCCGGAGTGCTGGCGCTCGAGCCCGACGTCGTGCTGCTCGACGAGCCGACGTCGATGCTGGACCCGCTGCACGCCCGCGCGGTGCGCGAGGCCGTGGCGCGCACGGTCGGCGCCGGGCGCTCGACCCTCGTGGTCGTCGAGCACCACCTCGAGCCCTGGCTCGACCTGGTCGACCGGGTCGTGGTGCTCGGACCCGACGGCGCGGTCGTGGCCGACACGACCCCCGAGAGGTTCGTGCGGGAGCACCGCGACCGCCTCGGCGACCTCGGCGTGTGGATGCCGGGGCTCCCGTCGCCGGAGCCGCTCGGCGTCGACGCGGAGCTGCTGCGGCCACGGCGGGCGCTGCTGGCCCTGTCGGCGGTCGACCTGACGGTGCGGCTGCGCACCCGGACCCTGCGGGGTGCCACGACCACGACAGCCCTCGCCGGGGTCGGGGCGACGGTCGAGCCCGGGCGCCTGACGGCGCTCACCGGCCCGAGCGGTGCCGGGAAGTCGACGCTGTTGGCGGCGCTCGGTGGCCTGGTCCCGGTCGACGACGGCTCGGTCGACGGCGTCGATCCGCCGTTCGGTCGCCGCCGCTCCGGCGAGCTCGCGCCCCACGTGGGCTGGTCGCCGCAAGTGCCGGAGCACGGTTTCCTGGCGGCGACGGTGGCCGAGGAGGTCGCCCTGACCGCGGCGCGGCTCGGTGCCGTCGCGGACGTCGAGGCCTGGCTGGACGTCGTCGGACTCACGCCGCTCGCCGGTGCCCACCCCTACCGCCTCTCCGGCGGCGAGCAGCGGCGCTTGTCGGTTCTGACCGCCGTCGCCCACCGCCCGGGTCTGCTGCTGCTCGACGAGCCGACCGTCGGCCAGGACCGCCGGACGTGGGCCGCGGTCGCCGGGATCGCCGTGGCCGCTGCGGCCGCCGGAGTCGTGGCCGTGACGGCGACGCACGACTCGCTCCTGGTGGGGCAGGCGGACGACGTCGTGACGCTCGCGGCCGGCCAGGTCGAGCGGAGCAGGGACGCATGAGGGGCTGGGTGCAGCGGCTCAACCCGCTGGTGCTGCTGTCGTTCGGCTTCGCCTCGCTCGCGGGCTCGTTCGCCGTGCGCGACCTGACGAGCGCCGTCGTCGCTGCGAGTGCCTACGCCGTCGCGGGCGTCCTGTTCCTGCCGAGCTGGCGCTACCCGCTCGCCTGCCTGGCGCTGTGCGGTGTGTCCGCGGGCCTGATCGGGTTCTCGGCCTGGCGACTCGGCAACGGCGACCATGCGCCGGTCGCGGCGCTGCGCATCCTGGTGCTCGCGTGGCCTGGCGCCGTCGTCGTCGGCTTCGTCGACCCGTCCCGCCTGGGTGACCACGTGGCCCAGCGCCTGCCGGTCCCCGACCGCTTCGTCGCGGCGTTCGTCGCGTCGCTGCAGCGGGTCACGGGTCTCGCGGGCACGTGGCAGCAGCTGGCGAGGGCCCGGCGCGCTCGCGGACTGGGTCCGGGCCGCAACCCGCTGACCGTCGTGCGGTACGTCGGCTCGATGACGTTCGCGATGCTGGCGGACGCGCTCCGCGGGGGGAGTCGGATGTCGGTCGCGATGGATGCCCGTGGTTTCGCTACCGCGACCCGCCGCTCGTGGGCCGAGCCGGCGACGTGGTCGCGGGCCGACACGGTCGGCCTGGCGGTGGCGATCGCCCTCGGCTCGGTCGCTCCGCTCACGCTGGCCTTGGCCTGAGGTTGGCCCCGCGGGGGTGGCCAGGAGTGGCGCGGGCCACTAGGGTGCGAACTAAGCAAGCGCTTACCTCGCTGGCTTCATCGAACCGAATCTCCACCGTCTCCCTGGGAGGAACCCCTATGCCCCGTGTCTTCTCCAACCTGGACGAGTTCAAGGCTGCCGTCGGCACCGAGCTCGGCACGAGCGACTGGGTCACCGTCACCCAGGAGCAGATCAACACCTTCGCCGACGCCACGGGCGACCACCAGTGGATCCACGTCGACCCGGAGGCTGCGGCCAAGGGCCCCTTCGGCACCACGATCGCCCACGGCTACCTGACGCTGAGCCTGCTGCCGGTCTTCTCGGAGCAGATCTACGAGGTCCACAACCTCGCGTTCGGCGTCAACTACGGCGCCAATAAGGTGCGCTTCCCCAACCCGGTCCCGGTCGACTCCCGCCTGCGCGCGACGGCGACGCTCAAGGAGATCGCCGACATCCCGATCGGCACGCAGGCCACGATCGCGTTCGTCGTCGAGCGCGAGGGCGCCGAGAAGCCGGCCGTCGTCGCCGAGGTCGTCTACGTCTTCGCGGGAGCCTGAGATGCACTTCGGCTACGACGAGAAGACCACCGCGCTGCTGGCCCAGGCCTCGGCCTTCATGGACGAGCACGTCTACCCGGCCGAGCCGGCGCTGCACGCCGAGCTGGCGCAGGCCTCGCGCGACGACATGTGGGACATCCCCGCCTCGATCGCCGACGTCCGCCAGAAGGGCAAGGCCGCCGGTCTCTGGAACTTCTTCCTGCCCGGTGAGCACGCCGAGTACAACGGCGCCGGCCTGACGAACCTGCAGTACGCGCCGATCGCGGAGCTGACGGGTCGCAGCATCCAGCTCGGTCCCCAGGCGTTCAACTGCGCCGCGCCCGACACGGGCAACATGGAGGTCCTCCACATGTTCGGCACGCCCGAGCAGAAGGAGAAGTACCTCGGACCGCTGCTCGCGGGGGAGATCCGCTCGGCGTTCGCGATGACCGAGCCCGACGTCGCGTCCTCGGACGCCACCAACGTCGAGACCTCGATCGTGCGCGACGGCGGCGACTACGTGATCAACGGCCGCAAGTTCTACATCACCGGTGCGATGAACCCGAACTGCCAGGTCTTCATCGTGATGGGCAAGACCGATCCCGAGGCCGACCGCCACCGCCAGCAGTCGATGATCCTGGTCGACCGCGACACCCCCGGCGTCGACGTCGTCCGCGGCATGCACGTGTACGGCTACCAGGACCGCGACCACGGCGGCCACGCGGAGGTCGTCTTCCGCGACGTCCGCGTGCCCGCGTCGAACCTCATCGGCGAGGAGGGCCAGGGCTTCGCCGTCGCGCAGGCGCGGCTCGGACCCGGCCGCATCCACCACTGCATGCGGGCGATCGGCGTCGCGGAGCGCGCGCTCGAGCTGATGTGCGTCCGGGTCAAGGAGCGGACCGCCTTCGGCAAGCCGCTGGCGAACCAGGGCGTCGTCCGCGACTGGATCGCGGAGTCGCGCGTGCGCATCGAGCAGCTCCGGCTGCTGGTGCTCAAGACCGCGTGGCTCATGGACACGGTCGGCAACCGCGGTGCTCACACCGAGATCCAGGCGATCAAGATCGCGACGCCGGACACCGTGAACTGGATCATCGACAAGGCCGTCCAGGCGCACGGCGCGGCGGGCGTCAGCCAGGACACGCCGCTCGCCGAGATGTGGGCCGGCATCCGCACGCTGCGCCTCGCGGACGGTCCGGACGAGGTCCACAAGAACTCGCTGGCCAAGGCCGAGCTCGGGAAGCACTGACGCATGGCGGGCCAGAGGGTCGAGGTCGCCGGCGCGAACGCCGTCGTCACGGGCGCTGCGGGCGGCATCGGGGCGGCCTTCGCCCGGGTGCTGCTCGAGCGCGGTGCCCACGTCGTGCTGGGCGACCTCGACGCCGACCGGCTCGCCGCGACCGCCGAGGGCCTGCGGGCCGAGTTCGGTGACCGGGTGCGCCTCTGGGCCGGCGACTCCAGCACCGACGCGGGGGTGGCCGAGCTGCTGGCGGTCGCGCCCGGACCGGTCGACCTGTTCGTCGCGAACGCCGGGGTCTTCCGCGGCTTCGGCCTGGAGGCGACCGACCAGGACTGGGCGCTGTCGTGGCAGGTCAACGTGCTCGCGCACGTCGCCGCGGCCAGGGCGCTGGTGCCCGGCTGGCTCGACGCGTCCTCGTCCGGAGGGCCGGGCGGCGCGTTCGTCAGCGTCGCGTCGGCGGCGGGCCTGCTGACCCAGCTCGGGTCACCGACCTACTCGGCCACCAAGCACGCTGCCCTCGGGTTCGCCGAGTGGCTCGCCGCCACGTACGGCGACCAGGGCGTGCAGGTCACGGCCGTGTGCCCCATGGGCGTGCGGACCGCGATGCTGGAGGAGGGGGAGACGAGCGAGCAGCCCGACGCCCGCCTCGGCATGCGCTCGGTCGTGTCGGCGGGTGAGCCGATCGACGCCCGGGAGGTCGCCGAGGTGGCCCTCGAGGCGCACGAGGCCGGCCGGTTCCTCGCGCTGCCGCACCCTGAGGTCGACCGCATGCAGCAGCAGAAGGCGGCCGATCGCGACCGCTGGATCAGCGGCATGCAGCGCTTCCGCACCAGCCTGGAGTCCTGACCGCCGCACCCAGATGTGCTGGCGAATCCGCCGTTTCGACCAGCGAACTCGACGGATCCGCCACCACATCTCGGTGCGGTCAGGCGCGGGCGTCCTCGAGCAGGTCGATGGCGGTCTCCACGATCTCCTCGAGCTCACCGGTCGCGAACTGCTCCTGGTCGACGTAGTGGGTCGCCGTCAGGATCATCAGGTGCGGACCGATGGCGACGAACACCGTCGTCGAGCCGCCGTAGAGGTGGTTCGTCCCGTCGGAACGGGTGATCCCGCGCTCGATCGTGACCGAGCGGTCGCCCACCTCCGGGAAGACGGTCTGGTGGAGCTCGACGGCGGTGCGGTGGCCGTCGGGCTCCTCGGTCGTGTACGACGGGCAGGCCTCGATCGCCGTCGCCATGCGGTCGAGCTCCGCGGTCACCGTGGCCTCGTCCGCTGCGATCACGTGCTGGTGGAGGAACGGTCCGAGGTCGGACTTGAAGAACAGTGCCTCGACGTTCTCGAGATCGCCGTACTGCTCGGCCTGGGTGGGCCCCCACAGCTCCTCGCACGCGTCGGAGGCCGCCACGATGAACGTGCCGGCCGGCGAGGTCTCGACCCCCTTCGTGAACGCGCCCTCGAAACCGTCCG
Source organism: Aeromicrobium alkaliterrae (assembly GCF_039529015.1). Taxonomy (NCBI): domain Bacteria; kingdom Bacillati; phylum Actinomycetota; class Actinomycetes; order Propionibacteriales; family Nocardioidaceae; genus Aeromicrobium; species Aeromicrobium alkaliterrae. Next base: position 959,770 of record NZ_BAAAME010000004.1, on the reverse strand, counting down.
ACAGGTTGGCCGGTCGCAGCATCGCGTCCTTGATCTCCGACACCGAGAGCGTCCGGTCGGGGTCGCGCTCCTCGCTGCGGGACTCGGGAGGAGGGTCTCCACCCTCCGAGCAGGCGGACAGCAGGACGAGGACGGCGGCGATCGCTCCACACAGCAGGCGCATGGCTCGAGCCTAGGTTCGAGCCTCCGATCGTGCGGTGGGGACCGGTCCCCGGGCCGGGTTCAGGCAGCGTCGCCGGTGGCCTCGACGGCCCCCGCCAGCTTCTCGACGGCCGACTCGGCGATCGCGGTGAACTCGTCGTCGTCCATCGTCTCTCCGAGGTCGAACTGCACCGACATCAGCATCATGACGTGGCCGCCGATCGAGGTCATGACGGCCGTCATGGTCCCCTCGACCTCGAAGTCGCCGTCGCTGAAGACGAGCGCCATCTGGAAGGCGAAGTTCTTGTCGCCGAGGTCCGGCGCCTCGATCGGCGTCAGCGTGAAGGTGGTCTCGAAGCCGTCGGCGTCGCGCGTGACGAAGTCGGTGCAGCTCTCCACCGCGAGCTGGAGGCCGGCGAACTCGTCGGCCACGGTCTCCTCGTCCACGGCGATCAGGTACTGGTAGACGAACGGTCCGAGCTCGCCGTTGGTGAACGCGGCCTCGGCCTCGGGGTAGTCGCCCTCGTCGAACGGGGACTCGGTCTCCTCCCAGAGGTCGGAGCACGAGTCGGAGGAAGCCTCGATGATCTCGTCGGTGCTCTCGTCACCGTCCTCGCTCTCGCTGTCGTCGACCTCGAAGCCGCGCGGCAGGTCGTCGGTCGTCAGGAGTGCGGAGGCGAGCTCGTCGGCCGAGAGGAGCGTGGCCTCCACGGGCTCGTCCGTCGCCGAGCTCGACGGCTTCGGGTCGGCCTCGGACGTGTCACCGGAGCAGCCGGTCAGGAACAGGAGGCCGGCGATCACGGCACACAGCAGACGCATGGGGAAATCGTAGGAGGGGTGCGCCGTGGATGTGGCGGAAACGTGAAGATCCCGCGGCCCCGGCTAGGGTTCGGCGCATGGGAACTGGCGTGCGGACTCGGATCATCACGGCGGCGCTGGTCGTCGTGGCAGCGGTCTACGTGGCCGACCGGCTCTTCGAGGTCGAGTGGCCGAGCGGAGCGGTGTGGCCGCTGCGCATCCTGCTGATCGTCGCCGCCGTCCTGATCGCCGGCATCGCGTACCAGCTGTGGAGCACCGGCGACCCGAAGTCGCCCCGCCCGATCGTCGCCATGGTCACCTCGCTGATCGGCGGCGCCTGCCTGGCCTCCGCGGTCACGTCGGCGCCGGACGGCACGATCGTCGGCACCGGCCTGCTCGGGGCCGTGTCGCTCGTGGCCCTGGCGTTCGGTGCCACCGTGCTGAACATCGAGGCTCGCGAGACCAACGGCCGCTAGGGCTCAGGCCTGGACCGCCTCGGCCATGATCTCGGCCATCGCCGCGTAGCCGGCGTCGTTGGGGTGGAACCGATCGGCGGCCAGGCGCCCGGACCACGACCTCAGGCGCGGGTCGCGGAACTCGGCGAGTCGGAACCGCCCGGCGTCGACGACCGCGAGGTTGAAGGCGCGCGCGGCGCGACGCGGCTGCGGCAGCGAGGCGACGACGGCACCGTCGGGCAGCACACGCACGAGCTCGGCCGCGTGCTCCTCGAGCAGGCGGCTCTGCCGACGGTTGAACAGGTCGTTGCTCCCGATCATCACGGTCACCAGGTCAGGGACGGCCTCCAGTGACCGCAGCGCGGGCAGCTGGCGATCGACGACGTCGCGGATCAGCCCGCCGGAGACCGACAGGTTGACGACCCGGTGGGGCAGTCGGGAGCGCAGGGCACCCACCCAGCCGCGATCCGGCGCCGACGCCCCGATGCCCTGGGACATCGAGTCGCCCAGGACGACCCACAGCGGACCGTCCGTCGTCAGGGCCGCGCGGTTCTGCTGCTCCCACCAGGCGGCGTACGGGGCGACCTGGGCCTGCACGTCGCGCACGCCGCGGGACACCAGACCGGCCGTGCGCAGGAACAGCCCCGGCGGGCGTCCGCTCAGGTTGGAGTAGTCGAACGACGTCACGGCACCATCCAACCCGACGCCACCCGATCCGGCCCGGGGTCTGCGGACGTAGGCTGGGCGCACTATGGCGATCGAGCTCCTGACCCCGACCCAGGTCGACGAGATGCGGCCGGCGGGTCGCTTCGTCGGCGAGGTGCTGACCGCGCTCCAGGAGGCTGCGGACGTCGGCGTCAACCTGCTCGACCTCGACGCCCTCGCGCACCGCATGATCAAGGACCGCGGCGCCGAGTCCTGCTACATCGACTACGCGCCCTCGTTCGGACGCGGCCCGTTCGGCAAGGTGCTGTGCACGTCGGTCAACGACGCCGTGCTCCACGGCCTGCCGCACGACTACGTGCTGCGCGACGGCGACCTGGCGAGCTTCGACTTCGCGGTCAGCGTCGACGGCTGGGTGTGCGACTCGGCGGTCAGCGTCGTCGTGGGCGAGCCGCGCGAGGAGGACCTGCGCCTGATCGAGGTCACGCAGCAGGCGCTCGACGCGGCCATCGCGGTCGCCCGGTCGGGCAACAAGGTCGGCGACATCAGCCGCGCGATCGGCGACGTCGCCTGCGCCAACGGGCTGAAGGTCAACCTGCAGTTCGGCGGCCACAGCGTGGGCCGCACGATGCACGGCGACCTCCACATCGCCAACGACGGTCGCCCGGGGCGCGGCGTGCCGCTCAAGCCGGGCCTGGTCATCGCGATCGAGCCGTGGTTCCTGCACACGACCGACGAGATCGTGATGGACCCCGACGGCTGGACGATCCGCAGCGCCGACGGCTCGCGCGGGGCGCACGTCGAGCACACGATCGCCATCACCGACGGCGACCCGATCATCATGACCGCCCGCAGCTGACCCCTCCAGATTTGCGCGCTTGTTCGGCCCAGGAGGCCTCTCACTGCCGAACAAGTGCGCAAATCTGGAGGAGTGGGCCTACGGCCTGGGGTCGATGGGGGCGGTGGGCCAGGCCTCGGCCGCCTCGAGCTGAGCCGCGAGCGAGAGCAGCGTGCGGTCGTGGCCCTGGTGCCCGCCGAGCATCAGGCCGACGGGGAGTCCGTCGGCCTGGCCGAACGGGACGCTGACGGCCGGGATGCCCGCCATGTTGTAGACCGCCGTGAACGGCGTGAACAGCAGCTCGCGGTGGTGCGACTCGACCGGGTCGGCCTCGGTGAACCACGCGTGCGGCTGCGGACGTCGCGCGAGCGTGGGTGTCAGGAAGGCGTCGTAGCCCGCGAGCCGGGTGAGGACCTGTCGGGTCGTGACCTCCAGGAACTGCATCGCCGTGGCCAGCTCGGCGGCACGATGGCGCCCGCCGCGCTCGAACCAGTAGCGCGTGTTCTGCCGCAGCACCGGCACGGCCTGCTCGGGGATGGGAGCCGCCGCCATGCCACTGCTCCAGACGATGTTGAACTGCGGCTCCAGCTCGGGCGGGAACGGGTTGTCGATGCGCTCGACCTCGTGCCCGAGCGACTCCAGCCGGCGCACCCCGGCCTCCCACACCGCGGCGACCTCGGGCTCGGTGTCGATGCCCGGCAGGTACGGGTCGACCCACGCGGCGATCCGCAGTCGACCGGGATCGCGGCCAGCCGCCTCCGCGAAACCCCCGACGTCGCCCACGAACCGCGAGTCGCCGACCTGGGGGACGGCGAGCACGTCGAGCAGGGCTGCGGCGTCGCGGACGGTGCGCGCGAGCGGCCCGTCGCTCGCGAGCCCGTTCCAGTCGCTGCCGAGCGGCCCGGGACTCACCCGACCCCGGGTCGGCTTGACGCCGACGATGCCGCAGCAGCTGGCGGGGATGCGGATCGACCCGCCGCCGTCGCTGCCGAGGGCCCACGGGACGAGGCCGGCCGCGACCGCAGCCGCGGCACCGCCGCTGGAACCGCCGGCGTTGAGGCCGAGCCGCCACGGCGTCGAGGTCGCACCCAGCACGTCGTTGTCGGTGTACGAGGAGAGGCCGAACTCCGGGGTGTTGGTCTTGCCGAGGCTGACGAGCCCGGCGTCGCGCACGAGCCGCACGACGTGGGCGTCGACCTCCGGCACCGCGTCGGCCATGAGCGCCGAGCCCATCGTGGTGCGCACGCCCGCGGTGGAGGTCAGGTCCTTGATCGCGGTCGGGACTCCCGTGAAGCCCTCACCCGCGGTGCCCGCGACGTCGATGCGGTCCGCCTCGGCCTGGGCCGACTCGACCGTGCGGGTCATGAACGCCCGCAGGTCCGCGTCGTGCCGCGCGATGCGCTCCGCGTGGTGGTCGACCAGCTCGCGGGCCGACACCTCCCGCGTCCGCAGCAGCGCGGCCTGGTCGTGGGCGTCCAGCTCGTGCAGCTCGGCCATGTCGCCGAGCCTAGGCGCGCGGTGCCCGCCTGCCCAGCGTCACTCCCAGGTCCAGGAGTCGAGCACCTGTTCGGCGACCTTGGCCATGTCGGCCTCGGAGGTCTCGAGGCCGAAGGAGAACGTGATGCCGTAGCGGTTGCCGCCGCGCTCGAGGAAGTACTGCCGTGCGGCGTACGTCTTGCCCTGGACGGTCGCGATCGAGGTGATCGATCCGGCCTCGGTGCCGTCGACGTCGTACGGGTCGAGCGCCTCGACGTCCTCGAAGCTCGAGGACGCCTCGAGCTCGGCCACGGCGGCCTCGGTGGCTTCCTCGGCGTCGAGACCCGAGCCGCGGCTCTTCATGACGTTGATGTTGTTCGCGATGTCGCCCGACGGCTCCGTGGCGCTGAACGCGAGCTCGGCCTCCGGGACCTGGCTGCTCGTCTCGACCCATCCGGCCGGCAGCGCGAAGGTGAAGTCGTCGGTGCCGACGCGGTCGCCCTCGGGGACGGGGCGCTCGTCGGACCCGCGGTTCTGGCTGGGGACCGGCCGCTCCTCGCCGCCGTCGTCGGAGCCGCAGCCGACCAGCAGGGCCGCGGCGAGCGCGAGGAGGACGGGCAGCAGGCGTCGCGACGTCATGCGGCGAAGCCTAGGCGGGCCGCACGCGCGTCACGGCGACCAGGTGCGGCTCAGGACTCCCAGCGCCAGGTGTCGATGACGTCCTGGCTGACGTCCTTGGTCTCGTACTCCGAGGCGCTCGGCGCGAACGAGAACGTGATGATGTAGTACGAGCCGTCGTACTGCGCGTAGTACTGACGCGTCTGGTAGGTCACGCCCTGGCTGACGACGTCGGCGCGCACGACCGGCGACTCGACGCCGTCGACCTCGTACGGGTCGTCCGCCGCGACGCCGGTGAAGCCCTCCGACTCGAGCCGCTCGATCGCCTGCGTCTCGAACTCGCGGACCGACATCTCCGGGCCGGTGTCCTGGATGATGTTGACGTTGGTCCGGAAGCCGTCGACCGCCTCGCCCGAGACGAAGGCGACGTCGGCGGCGGTGCCGCTCGTGGAGGTCTCGGCCCAGCCGTCCGGCAGGACGAAGGTGTAGTCGTCGGTGCCGACGCGGTCCTCCTCGTCCTCCTCGACGTCAGGAGTGGCGGTGCGGGTGCTGCCGCGCTCGTTCGAGCTGGAGCCGCCACCGCCGGAGTCGTCCGAACCGCAACCGACCAGCAGGGCGGCCATCAGGAGGGTCGGCAGGACCAGGAGGCGTCGCTGGGACATGGCCCGATCCTACGACCGAACCTGACGGGCATGTCATGAACCAGGTGCCGCCGGGGCCGCCGTCGGCGCGAGCCGTACGCTGAGCCGGTCGGTGGGAGTCGGGCGAGGAGTCACGGTGGTCGAGGCGTCGTCGCGCTGGACCTATCCGGCCCTGATCGGTCTGCTGATGGTCTCCCTCGGCATCTCGGCGGCGCCGTCGCCGCTGTACGGGATCTACGCCGAGACGTGGGGATTCGAGCCCATCACGACGACCGTCGTCTTCGCCGCGTACGCGCTCGCCGCGCTCCTGAGCGTGCTGGTGTCCGGCGCGATCTCTGACCGCTACGGGCGGCGCCCGATCCTGCTGGTCGCGTCGGTCGGTCTCGTCGCGGGCCTGCTGCTGTTCACCGTCGCGGGGTCGGTGCCGGTCCTGATCGTGGCGCGGGTGCTGCACGGCATGTCGGTCGGCGCGATCGTCGTGGTCGCCACCGCCGCGCTGCTCGACCTGCGACCGGGCGACGGCGCGGCCACGGGCCGGCGCACCGGCATCGCCTTCAACGTCGGCATCTTCCTGACGATCCTGGCGACTGCGACGGACGCCGAGTACGGGCCGGCGCCGCTCGTCGTGCCGTACGCCGTGCTCGCGGCGCTGGCCGCCGTGGGGTTCGTCGCCGTGCTGCTGATGCCGGAGACCCATGCGGTCGACCGGTCGGTGCCGCTCGCCATCGCGCGGCCCCGGGTCCCTGCGCAGATCTCCGGGGACTTCGCGTTCGCCGCGCTCGGGGTGATGGCCTCGTGGTCGGTGCTCGGTGTCTTCCTCTCGCTCTTCCCGACGATCGCCACGGTGGCAGCCGACACCGACAACCTGGTCTTCGGCGGGATCGTGGTCGGGGGCATGGCGCTCGCCGCCGCGGTCAGCCAGCAGCTCTCGGGCGGGTGGGACGCCCGTCGGTCGGCCGTGGTCGGCGACGTCGGCACCGCGGCGAGCCTCGGTGGCTGCGTGCTCGCGGTGCACGTCGGCAACGGCTGGCTGCTCGCCGCCGTCTCCGTCGTGCTGGGCTTCTTCTTCGGCCTGGCCTTCGGCAGCTCCCTGCGCCACCTCGGCCAGGTCGTGCCGCCAGCGCACCGGGGCGAGGTCATGTCGGCGTTCTACGTCCTGGCGTACAGTGCCCTGGCCGTGCCGACGATCATCGCCGGAGCCGCTGCCACGCAGTGGGGCGTCGACGCGATCTTCGCGCCGTTCATGGCGTGCGTCGCGGTGGCCTGCCTGACTGCGGGCGTCCTCGGCTCCCGGGTGCGGGGCGTGCAGCCCGACGCCTGAGCGTCGGGGCCGGGCCACTGGTGGGTCGCCGTCGGTTCACCGCGGCACGGAAACGTGGTCGGACGTGCGCATCGTGCAGCTCGCGAACTTCGTCGGCCCCACGTCGGGCGGCATGAAGACGGCGGTCGAGGCGATCGGGTCGGGCTACGTCGATCGCGGGGTCGAGCGGCTGCTGATCCTGCCCGGGCCACGGGACGACCGGTGGTCGACCGAGCACGGCGACGTCGTGCAGGTCCGGGCGCCGCGGGTCGGCGACCACTACCGGCTCATCGTCGAGCCGTGGCGCGTGCTGGACGTGCTGGAGTCGTTCGCGCCGACGTCGGTCGAGGTGCACGACAAGACGACGCTGCTGCCCGTCGCGCGCTGGGCGCGTCGCCGTGAGGTGGGTGCGGTGCTGTTCTCGCACGAGCGGATGAGCGACATGATGGCGATGCGCACCCGCCGCGACACCAGTGCCAAGGTCTCGATCGCGCTGCTGAACCGGGTGCTGGTGCGCTCGTTCGACGGGGTCGTCGTGACGTCGGAGTTCGCCCGGGCCGAGCTGGCGTCGGCGGCGGCTGCGGTCGACTGTCCCGTGCGCACGGTGCCCCTGGGGGTCGACCTCGAGCGCTTCCGTCCGGCCCGCAGCCGTCGCTCCGGTGGACCGCTGCGTCTCGTCCTGGCCGGCCGGCTCTCCCGCGAGAAGTCGCCGCACCTGGCCGTCGCGACGGCCGTCGAGCTGCACCGACGGGGCGTCGACCTGCGCCTCGACGTCTACGGCACCGGGCCCCACCTGGACGAGCTGCAGGTCCTGGCCGGGACCGCGCCGGTCGTGTTCCACGGCCACGTCGCCGGACGCGACGAGCTCGCGGCGCGCCTGGCCGACGCCGACGTCGCGCTGTCGGTCTGCCCCAGCGAGACCTTCGGACTGGCGGTCCTCGAGGCGCTGGCCTGCGGCACGCCGGTCGTCACGGCCGACGTCGGCGGTGCGCGCGAGCTCGTCGACGCCGCGTGCGGGGCCTGGGGCGCCC